>CAVZNJ010000015.1:0-161491 GCA_963776615.1 uncultured Verrucomicrobiae bacterium | reverse complement strand
AGGGCTTGGAAGAAGTGAGATCTGCTCGCAGTGGTCGCAAAAAGACTGACGGGGTGGAACTCGCAGGAGCTGGGCTTCTTCGTTGAACTTACCTATGGAACCGGGCGTCGTGAATCGAATCGACTGTGCGCGCGGCCGCCTCGACGGAAGGGTAAGCGAATGTACACGGGTATGGCGACGACGAAGGGAATTCTCGTCAAGAGATTCAGTTTGTCCTAAGACAGTCGTCAATTCGATGAATGAGGAAGCGATCTTCACCCAAACAGTCTACGAACTTACCGTTTCTGTGACTGAAGCGTTTACTGCTAAGAAACAACGCAGGCTGTCGTCATTAATCCTTCTTTACTCTTCGATGGACATAAACTCGCCCCTGTCACGACCGATTGGCCAAGAAGACACGAGCGGTCCGGTATTTTCGGGCTTGGGTCGAATCTTACTTGTTACCTGGCTCCAGTTTGAAGTGCGGGGCCTTCGCCGGTGTGGAGGACGGGCTCTAGGTCTTCAAGGGGAGGGGAAGATCGGTGCGGCGTCAGAAGAAGCCCAACCCGTTTCCACATAAACGCGGGACATTCTCGATCCGGTTACCTGAGGGTGCTAATCAACAAGGGCAGCCACGTGGTAACTACGAAAAATAACAGCAAGTCAGGTTGTCCGTTGCACTAATACCACATACAGGTTAATCGTTGCACTATAAGGGGTACCTAATGGCGTACCATGGGGGGCATCGGGGAAAAATTGTAACCCAAGTACTTTTCCATCAGTATCAATTCCACCAACAATAGGAGGGCTCACAAAAAAGCAGTTTGGGTGGGCAAGTACTTCCCATTCTTGAATATATTGATGGGCTGGCGCTGCGTAGAAAACGAAAAAAAATGGGTTATTTAGATTACCCGCAACTCCTTGGAAAGGTATCTTAATCACTGTTCCGGGCAACACAGTATCAAAGGGAGTTTGTTTTGGTTTTAATCGAACGGCTTGGGACTCTTCTTCGGACAAACTCGAAACTTGACCTGTGGTTGTGTTTTGTAAGCGCCGCAAGGCTTCCTGCGAAGACTTAACCGTGCCTGACAATCGAATTATTTCATTCGCCATTTGCTGAATCAACTTGCCAACGTCTGTTGAAATATCTATCTCGCCGGATGCGATACCACGGGTTTCATCTCCGCATGTTACTGTGCCGAGATACGTCACATTCTTTAGAACGGATTTTGGTACATCAATGATACTTCCTGTGCAGAGCTTGACCTTAGCACTGGAATGATCCTCAGAAATTGAAAGCACTGACGTTACAAATATGGGGGCGCAAACTTGCTGTATCTTTATTGCTTTAGCTAGATCTGAAAGCGCTTGATCTGTACTGTCAGAAATATTTGCTGTGACGACTGTTTTCATTTGTTTCTCCCGAACTTAGTTGATAACCCGACTCTTCACGTTGAAAAAGTATCATAAGATAATAGTGCCTTCCTGGCGCTATAGGCAGGACGGGCGCCTACCACGGTTCACTACGTGCCTGGTCCCGGCTGCGTGGCCGCGACAGCAGAATTGCTCGTCATGTCTGGGAGCACGCACAGATTTCTTTGTTTTGACAGATAGGGTTGAAGCGTGATGCCACCGCTTACGCCCAAGAGTAGCTGGCATGGATCGCCAATTTCTTCCCCAGCTACCTCCGCGCAAATCGCCTCCACCAGTTCGTGCCCAAAGCCCTTGGTTGTGCCCGGAATATCGCCTCCTTGGTAAACCCAGGCGTAGAGGCAATCGACTCCTGCATAATTGAAGGTGCCATGTTCTCCAATCAGCTGTGTTGGCTGAGGGCTGTAAATAGAGCCCTGTTGGGGGAAAACTACGTAGAGTGGTTTCACACTAAGATCGGCGGGAAGCACAATTCGGTTCGCGTCAAGCAGCCCGGTGAGAAGTCCAGTGACATCCGAGTCATCAAATTGATTAGACTGAGGAAAGGTCTGCTCGATTGCAATCCCTTGCGCGCCCGAAGTGAGCACGTTGCGGACGCCGTATTCGCGTAGTCCACGCACGAATGCGCTGTTTGCCAGTTGTATGATCGTCTCGTCCATCGCCACCCAAGTAAACGGTCCGCTTCCCATCCATTTACCCCCCCAATAAACACGTATCACGAGAAAGTCCCGAAGCGGAGGCGGGCGAAATACGGACACAAAGATATTGGTCGGTAGGCTAATGCTCGGTGATCCGTCGGATAAGCTTTGGACAAGCCGTACCGTACTGTCCTCGGGGGCATCGTCTGCCGCAGTGATCCAAATCGTCCCTTGGACTCTGGCACCGGCGCCAACCGCTATCGGTGGCCCGGAAAGGGCGAGTCCAGGCGGAGATCCCTCAAGAGAAAACGAGACTTGAGTTGCACCCCCTTGAGTGGATTGAAGTGTTAGGTTGACGGGCGCGATACCCCCCGCCGTCATAGCCAGAGATGTTGTATCGACGGTCGTTGCGACCGTCGGCGGTGTCACGACCGCTATGTTGGGCTGCACGTAACCGAAGTCGCGAGTGCCGTCTTGGGCGCGGAGTCGAAAGATAACGCTGTAGTTCCCATCCGGCGTTCCCAAAAGACATGTCACTGGAACGGGGGGCAGAGGGAGGTTTGCGCCTGCCGGGACGCTCAGGAACTGTGCATCCGCGGAGAAGTGCGGCTCAAACCCCGAATCGTACGAGAACACCACATCCACCTTGTGGCCCAGAGAAGAATCAATCCTAAAGCCAAAATTTTCTTTTCCTCCGGGAGCAATATTGGGAGTTGCCAGAATGACAGCCTGCAAGGTGCCCACTCTGGCCGTTGCAGTTATTGCAAAATTCACCGATGAGGGCAAACCGCTGCCCGCCATGACAGCCGTGGCAGTAAACACACCTTGCTCCGGATCAGCTGGGCAAGAAAATACGACGTATACCCGAATTGCCTGGCCAGCGAAGACGGCAATCGGGCCGGGTCCATCGACTACAAGCGATGGCTGCAACGTGAGGATTGGCGGGTGTCCGGGTGGCGTATCCGGATCCGCCACGACATCATCGGTCTCGACCTTTGCGATTTGGAATACTCCGCTCGCGTCGCCTTCTATCTGAAAGGTCACATTGGCGTCAGCCGTCACGTACACTCCCGCGCTTGAGCCACTAGTCGTCCCCAGGGCAACGTCAAGAATTTCGACAGCTGCTGGTAATTTTGGAAGCATGACGCCCTCCGCAAAAATACGCTATCTGTGGAACCTGCGTCAGTCAATCTCAAAAGGCGCGAAGGGTGTCTCGGGGTAGCCTTGATCAATTGTCAGTTGGGGTCTCCTGCGGGGTAAGTCCTAAGTAAATTATCATTTTGTATTGTGCAGTAGTCGATTCAAGTGCGTCCAGATTCCCAGGTGCAGTTCGGCCGCGATCCACTTCAGTGGCATCGTCGTTCCCTCTCGCAACCGTTGAGCGATGGCCACTTTGATGGGGTGCCGCGTGCGTTCACTGGCCAGTTGCTGCGCCGTCCAGCCACACCGAGCCCCAACTCGCTCGTGACCAGACGCCGTGCACGCTCCAGTCCGTCTTGCGGTTCTGCTGGGCACCACATTCCAACCCGTGCCGCGATTTACGGCGAACGGTGCGGACCGCTACGACCGCCGCGACAATCGCAGCTGCTTGTTATGTAGCCGAGTGTCCGCACGTGCCTTCCGCTACCTAGGTGATCGCCTCTGCCAGCAGGCAGAGCAACTCGTACATGACAGTCGCTGCAACGAGGGAGGTCCCTCCCGTTGGATCGAACGGGGGCGCCACTTCGACCACATCCGCTCCCATCAAAGGGACACCTCGAAGAGCGCGGAGGAGAGTCAGGCTCTCGACCGACGTCAGACCGCCTATCTCGGGCGTTCCTGTCCCAGGCGCGAAGGCCGGGTCGATGCTATCGATGTCGAACGACAGATATGCAGGTTGCCCGCCCGCGATCCGAATCGGCCTCCTGTGCCATCGCCTCTACGCCCACCCGTGTCACCTCATCCATGAACACAACGCGCATCCCACTCGCGTCGGAGAAGTCCCATCCCTCAGTCGAGTTCTGGGCACCACGGATCCCGATCTGTATCGTTCGGTGAGGGTCGATGAGCCCCTCTTCAACCGCTCTGCGAAACGGTGCGCCGTGGCTATAGCGCGATCCCATGAACTCGTCCCACGTGTCCGTATGGGCATCGATGTGAATCAAGCCCACCGGCCCGTCCGAAACCAACCCTCGGAGCACCGGTAGAGTGACCGAGTGATCACCTCCCACGGCCACGATGCGGGCGCCAGCCGTCGCGAACCTGGAGATGAACCTCTTGATATCCTCATGGGCGGACTCAGGCTCGTAAAGGCGCGTGAACGGCACGTCACCGCCGTCGCCCACTCGACACAACTCATAGGGATTCACACGGGACGTAGGGTGGATCGCGCGCATCATGCTCGACGCATTGCGGACCTCCCGCGGCCCATGTCGTGCGCCCGGGCGATTCGTGACCGCTCCGTCGTAGGGAATCCCGACCAGAGGCGATGTCGAACTTCGCCGGATCATCGATCAGCCGAGTCCGCATGAAGGTGGGAATGCCCATATAACGCGGTGCCAACATAGGGTCGTGGCGATTATCCGCCTCGCGTTCACTCACCTCCATCGCCTCCCGAAAAAATTACCGAACACGTATATCATCCTACCCAGACCGGCCCACGCCTACAATCTCAAATTGCTCGATCAGAAAAGCGGCTCAGCACCGGAAAAATCTCGCGGGCGCGATTGAATTTTTGATACCGTGCGATTTCATGTCCCTCGAAGGTCCCGATCAACTGCACCTGCGCGCTGCAGTTGGCTACACGACACAGAATCCGAAAACCACAACGCGACTTGCGAATGCGACATACCGTGTCGGGCCTGATTGGGTATCAAAACTAGATTCTGGCATTCTGGGCGGATGTCCCATCGGAAGTCCCGGCTAAGGTGTTCCAGTGGCGCGATTCCCTCAAAAAATCCGCCAAGTTTTTCAACTCGGGGGCGTTCGTTTGCGGTGCCTCGAAGTTAGCCAAGGCCAAGCGAGTCGAGCGTTGGCTGGTCGATCGCTGAAGTCTCGTACAGTCCGTTATCGTCCTGGTAGACGGTAAGTGCGTTTTGGGTCGCCGGTCCAAGTATCCCGTCCACTTCGCCATCATAATACCCGAGGTCCTGCAGCGCGGCCTGAACGTCGGCGATGAGCTGGTCGGGCGGCTCAGCCAGGGTTCCAGAGTAGATCGGGCCATCGTAGACGTAGTAGGAGACCGAAGGATTGTAACCCCAGGCCGGATACCAATAGAAGTTATCCCAGTAGTAGTAGCCGCCGCAGATAAGCACGATGCGAAGGTGGTGGGAGTGGTACCAGTCCTTGTCGTGCCTGCGCGGATGATAGGAACGGAAGACGGCATATTTCTGACCCTCCCAATGCTCGCTGTCCCTTATCCTGCGGTTCTCATCGAAAGCGACTGGGGGGACCTGTTGCGGTTTTGGTTGGGCGTGGAAGTTGGCGTGCCGGGCTCTAATCTCCTGCACGTCCGGTTTCTCTCCCGGAGCGGCCGCAGCCCTTCGGTCGCGAAGGTTTGCATTGGGCGCGGCCTGCGTCTGCGCCGGCTCGTTCGCAGCTACGGCAGCCGGGGCAGCGGGTGGATTTTGCGGGATCTGATCACGCCCCTGCTGCGGGACGAACACAGGAGAAATGGGCCGCCCGACGCGAGGATTGACGGCTCCGGGCGCGTAAGCCCTCGACTCGGTACGCGCGCTCGCGACCGGTCGCCGGGCCTGTGGGTTTGTTCCCAGTTTCGCTTCCTGGGCCGCTTCGCGCTCCTTTTGGCGCTGTTCCTTACTCGCCTGCTCCTTGTCTCCCGGCTGGGTTTGAGCGCTGGCGGCCAGCGCCAGCAAGCAGGCTATCGCTATCGTTTCAAACCTTTTCATACTCCGTTGGATGGATCTGTGCCCGGTTTCATTCACACTTCTTAAGTAACAGTTCGTTAAGATTTTCGGGAGCCAGCAGGGCGAGCCACAGTGTCGGGCCTGATTGAGTATGGAAATCAAGGATTGAGCTTCCTGCAATTTCTGAAGCGCTTCTCAGTGGCTACGAAGCCACCGGTACCCAACGAAATGGTGGGGCGGGTTCCCCAAAGTTCCCCCCTGCCATTTTCGTTCCCCCTGCCATTTTCATTTTTTCAGGGGTAGGCCAAAAGTCCGAAGATCTGGCTCTCCTGAACGGGGCTTTTTATCGTTCAAGTCCATGCTCCTCAAAGGACCTGACCAACTGCACCTGCGCGCTGCGTTTTGATTGCGCTGGATTCTCGCTACGAACGCAGTCACACCGACAAAAAATTACGCTTGACACGCATGGAGGCGGAGGAGCGTAATCTCCGCATCGAATAGATCTGGATCTGGCGCGGACGCTTATCCTGGGGGCTTCCTCCCCTCTTTCAGACCTGCAGTCGCAGGCAAACACTCCCAGGCGAAAGGAAAAGGTCTGTGAAAACCGCAGTTCCAACTCGCAAACGCCATCAATCCAATCAGAGAACCTCAACTCGCGCACGGATCTTTGCGGCGCGGTTTACTCTTGCTGCTCTTTTCCGCCGTGTCATTGGCAGGGTACGCGTTTCGGGCAGCTCGGCTCTGGCGCAGTCCGGGCAGCCGAATATCGTCATCATTCTGGCCGACGACATGGGCTATGGTGACGTGAGTTACAACGGCTGCTCCGATCACCAGACGCCGAACATCGACTCGATCGCGAGCAACGGGATTCTGTGCACCAACGGATATGTGACTCATCCGTTTTGCAGCCCATCGCGAGCCGGTTTGTCTCACCGGCCGCTATCAGCAACGCTTCGGACACGAAGAGAACCCGGATGGCGACAATGTTAACCCTCGGCTGGGGTTGCCCGAAACGGAAATCCCGTTGTCGCAGATCCTAAGGCCGGCCGGCTACGTCTGCGGGTCACGGTGAGGCGAGCGTGGCATCTTGGCGCCACATTAAATTTGCAGCCATTGCAACGCGGATTTGATGAGTTTTTCGGCTTCCTGGGAGGATCGTCTGATTATACAACGCCCACTTGCTGGACGGCGAAACTCCAATCATCGAGACGGCGTATTTGACCGATGCTTTCACCGTGGAAGGAGTCTCATTTATAAACCGTCATGCGACAGAGCCATTTTTCCTTTTCCTGGCTTATAACGCTCCCCACGCCCCTTTACGACCAGCCCCCCGCGATCTATATGAATCGGGTCAGAAATATCACCGACCCAAACCGACAGATTTACGCCGCGATGGTCATTGCTCTCGACGATGGAGTGGGGCAAGTGCTGCAGGCTTTGCAGGCTAATAACATTCTAAACAATACTCTGATCTTCTTTTTAAGTGACAATGGAGCGCCAGACGAAGAGTTCACCCGCAATGAGCCGTTCCGCGGTTATAAGGGGAACGTTTTGGAAGGGGGCATTCACATACCTTTCGCTGTCCAGTGCGTCGGCGTGCCTGCCTCGCCTCTCTTGTTTACCAGAAGCCGGTCTCGTCTCTCGATATCGTCGCCACCGCAGCGGCTGCGGCCACTCACTGCCCACGGATCGTATCTATGATGGCTTGAACATGATCCCCTATTTTGCAGGGGAACAAGTCGGTCCCGACAGGACATTGTTCTGGCGCTGGGCCGATTTAGGACAGGATCGGCCCGCCCGGAAGTGGGGACACGATATGGGCTGTGCGCAGCGGGACCTTGAAGCTTGTTACCGAAAGGGATACGACGGGACAACCGCCAGCTCTTTACGATCTCTCCAACGATGTCAGCGAGTCGCAGGATTTGGCCCTCACTCGGCCCACAGACGTGGACGCCCTCCAGCAACTCTACGCGCAATGGAATACGCAGACGATTTCTGCGATTTGGCGACGCGAATACTCCCCCGGGCTACAACCACTCGTATTGGCCGGGGATTGGAATAGGTTCAATATATCGGACTCACACTTACCATGGCTCCTGACGAGAATTACGGCGCCTGCGACACCGGGAACCGGCACCCCAGATGCCTCCAATTGGTTCACAAACACAATCCATGTCGCCGCCACTGGCGGGGACACCACCCCCGGCCTTCATTCTTTCGCCCTTGTGGCGGGCAGAACATATTCCACCCAATGGGGAGACGTAACAATAAACATCGATGGCACGACTTCAGTTCCGTTTTTTTCCCGGAACAGGGTTGGGACCCACAAACAGCATTACTTTCGAAGACGGCTTCTACTACTCGTTCCGTCTTCTCGAGTGGGGGCAACAAATCGGCTCCAGCATGAACCTCGGAGTATTCAAAACCTCTGCTCCACCGGTCTCGGTGAGCGTGAGTGGGCAAACGCCACAGACGCCGACGGCTGACGATCCGGTGGTCGTCAGCATCACAGCGAGTCAGCCCAAATCGGCAGAGGAGCGAATTTATCTCCGCTGGTCCACGGATTTCTTTATCACCTCGCATCTTGTCCTCGCTCACGGCGCGGGAACGAGTTATTCGGCGACCATAGCGCCTCAACCCTCCGGGACTGCCATCCGGTCCTGCGTCCTTACATCGACGGTGAATCTCTCGCCGTTTGTTACTCGGGGATAATTGATTCACTCACTCTGGCAGTTACCGACAACGCCAAGTTTATCGTCAGTGATACGCCAACACCAACTCCAACACCAACACCTATACCTACACCTACCTCGACTCCGACGCCAACACCAACACCAACACCAACCTCCAACTCCAACGCCGATACCACCGTCGATTACCACGCAGCCTGGCAGTAAGGCGGTCAACCCCGGCGAAACCGCCACATTCAGGGTGACGGCTAGGGGCACAGCCCCGTTGAGCTACCAGTGGCGGAAGAACGGCGCGAACATCCAGGGAGCGACAGGCTTCCTATACCACTCCAGCGGCGACAGCGGGCGATAACGGCAGTCTCTTCTCGGTCGTCGTGAGCAACATCGGTGGAAGCGTGACCAGCAATAGTGCCACCTTAACGGTAAGGACTCCGCCGACAATCACGACACAGCCAGCCGACACGACGGTCAGGGCAGGGCAGAAAGCCCGCTTCAGCGTGACGGGAACAGGCACACCGCCATTGCACTATCAGTGGACGAAGAACGGCCTGAACATTAGTGGAGCGACTAAAGCCTCATATACGACTCCACCGACAACAGCAGCTGACAACGGGGCGCTCTTCGCCGTGACTGTGAGTAATCTCGCCGGCAGCGTGACCAGTAACAACGCGATCTTGACCGTGCATTGATGGTAGGAAGAAGCGGTAAGCGTGATGTTGCTCAACGAGTTTTTCAAAGAACACCGTAAGGTCGAGGAACAGGCGCACGAGGGCCAAGAACAAGATGCGACCATTGCGCAACTAAAGTTTGCGGTGGCGCAGCAACAATCAGCCAACGCTGAACAGCAGAAAGAGATTCAAGCGCTCACTGCAGCCCTCAAAGCGCAGGCGGCGCAAATCCAGAAGGTGAGCGACCAGCTTGCTCCTGCTCCGCGTGTGGTGGCCAACAACTGACCTCTTGTCAAAGCTCGGGACTTGGGTGAACCGACCCGCTATGAGAGATGACAAAAATATAAGGAGATTGTGCTCGACCTCAGGGCAATCCGCTTGACAATTTGACATCGCGCCAAGTCCGTTAGGCGACTCCAGCAAAGCCACCTCACCCTCTTCCCGCAGGGAAATCCGCGAACGACAGGGTTCGCTCGCACAACTTGAGGTAATGGCTATGAGAATCATGCAACATTTGTCGAGTTCGCTTCTGCGCAGCGAAATCAAAGAGATTATTCCTTCACCCCTGCGCCGAGGAGCGCGGGTGTTCCTATTGGCCGTAGTCTTCGTGCCGTTCCTGCTTTCGGCGGCGAGCACCGCCTTTGCCGGCAGCGCAACGTGGAACCTCAACCCGACCAGCGGCGATTGGAATACGGCAGCCAATTGGACGCCAGCGACCGTCCCCAACGGACCGGCCGACACGGCGACATTCGACATTTCCAATACAACCGGGATGTCTTCCCATTTTGGTCCACATTGAGGTAAACGGCATCGTGTTCAACCCGAGCGCGAGTGCGTTCACGATTAATGTCCTGATCTTCCGCGTTGACCATCAGTGGAGTGGGCATCACGAACAATTCAGGGATTGCACAGAACTTTTCTGTAGACTTGATCGGTGGTAATTGTTATTCAGTAACGGCGCTACGGCGGGGAACCTGACTTTCTTCACTAACAACTCCGACGACGATTTTGGAGGTGCAAGGCTTCACGGAATTCTTCAACACCTCGACCGCAGCCCATGGCACCTTCATCAACGTCGGAAGCTCATAGCGGCGGCTCCACCTCCTTCTTCGACACCTCGACTGCGGGCAATGGCACCTTCATCAACGAAGCGTCGGACGTAGATTTGGGGGATGCAACCGGCGGCAGCACGGACTTCAACGACACCTCGACCGCAGCCGATGGCACCTTCACCAATAACGGCGGCATATTCATTGGTGCAGTCGCCGGCGGCGTCACGCAATTCTTCGACACCTCGACCGCAGCCGATGGCACCTTCACCATAACGGCGGCACATCCAATGGTGCAGCCGGCGGCGTCACGCAATTCTTCGACACCTCGACCGCGGCCAACGCCACGCTGATCGCTAACGGTGGCTCAAACGGCGGGACCGGCAGGCGCAATTCTGTTGGCCGGTGATTCTATAGGCGACACGGCGCGGGTGGAGGTTTTCGGACGATGGCAACCTGGACATCAGCGGTCACAACGCTCCAGGCGTGACGGTCGGCTCAATTGAAGGAAGCGGCGTTGTGTTTCTCGGAGTTAACAATCTGACGGTGGGCAGCAACTCACTCAATACGACCTTTTCCGGAGTGATTCAGGATGGCGGCTCACTCACCAAGGTTGGACAGGGAACACTTATTCTCACCAACGCGAACACCTATGCCGGAGGCACCACCATTGAAAACGGTAAATTAGTGGTCAATAACCTTAGCGGCTCGGGCACTGGGACGGGCGCCGTCCAAGTCAACGCCGGCGTGCTGGGAGGCAGAGGCACCATCACCGGGGCCGTTACCGTGGGGACAGGAAGCGGTCGCGGCGCGGGGCTGGATCCTGGGAGGCCCGGCAGCAACCCGGGCCACTTCTTGAGCATTTTGGGTGCGCTGATCCTAAATTCCGACGGAACCTACAACGTAGGGTTGAAGGCCACGGATCAAACCGTGGACCAAGTTATGGCTAACGGTGTCACGATTAACGGAGCGCAATTTCACTTCGCCGTTCACGGGCAGCACGTCCTCGCGCCGGGAACGGTTTTTACCGTGCTCAAGAACACTGCCGCAACGCCAATCGCAGGCGCCTTCACCAATCTTCCCGACGGGTCCCTGATAACCGCCAACGGCCACACCTTCCAAGCGAGCTACGAAGGCGGCGACGGCAACGACCTGACCCTGACGGTCGTGCCGTAGGCGTATCTCGAACACCAAAGAACACCGCAAAGTGCAGGAACAAGAAAAACGGATTGATGCGCTAACGGCGCAACTTAAAGAGCAGGCAGCGCAAATCCAGAAAGTGAGCGACCAGCTCAGAACACAAGCTCCTGCTCCTCGTGTGGTGGCGAATGATTGATTTTGACCTTTCTGCAATTTCTGAAACGCTGCTCACGGCGTAAAGAAGCCCACGGTACCCAACGAAGTGGCGGGGCGGGTTCCCCGAAGTTCCCCCGTGCCATTTCCATTTTTCAGGCGCAGGCCAAACATCCGAAAATCTGGCGGTCACGATTGAATTTTTCATGCCGTGCGATTTCATGCCCCTCGAAGGCCCTGATCAACTGCACCTGCGCGCTGCGGCAGGCTACATCGAGCTTGAAACATAGAATATCTATTTCCCAGCGAATTCAGCCGGGCATGAATAGGGTGATGCCGGTGGACATCAATGCCTTCGTCAGCCCCGGCGCATTGAGCGTAGCCAGATCCTCAATCCCGTAGAATTCTTCGTCGCGGACGAGGTCGTCACACTCCTTTGGGGTCAAGCCAGCGTTTGAGCGCTTTTCTAGTTGGCTCCTGTTCTGAGAATTTTCATGAATGGGCTTTTCGGTGCTGCTGCGATTTTTAGCTTTTCAATATTCAGATTTTTCCTTATAAATGCCGCGCAATTGCCGTTTCCACCCACCGTGCCTACCCCGACGTCCAATCCGCGCTCGCGCTGCGCCTTCACACTGGTCGAGCTGCTGGCGGTGCTCGCTATTATGGTCGTCCTTGCGCTTCTTCTCGTGCCCGCGTTTACGAGCTTGAAACAGGCCGGCGACGTGACCAGCGCAGCCTATTCGGTCAAAGGTGTCTTGGAACTGGGGCGTACGACTGCCATGGCCACTCACACCTACGTGTGGATCGGATTTTACGAGGAAGACGCCTCAGTGCCTTCTACAACCCCCGCGACACCGGGAAACGGCAGGCTCGTTTTGTCCATTGTAGCCTCGGTCGATGGCACGAATGTCTACGGTTCTAACACAAGCGGGCCAATCGATCCGACGAAACTGCGTCAGATTGGCAAGCTGGTAAAAGTCGATAACATTCATCTTCCGCTCTTTGCTGTTGGAACGGGGACCGGTGAGACGTTCGAAAGCAGGCCTGCCCTGCAATTCGACCCCACTGCGGGCTACAACTACTCACGATTTGGCGAGCTAAATTCCCCGACACCAAACACGGCGCCCTATACAACACCGTTCAATTTTCAGTATCCAGTCGGTAATCCGACGCCGACAGCGCAATACACTTTCAAAAAACTGCTTCAGTTCAGCCCGCTCGGCGAAGCACGAGTAAGCGGAAATACCTATAGCATGCGTCGATTTGTTGAAGTTGGCCTCGTTCAAACGCACGGAAACGCGGTGCCTGCTCCGACGAGTGGAGGGGGCACCTCCACCGCAACCTACGCCGGGAACGTCGTTGCGCTTCAGATCACCGGCTTTGGCGGGAATGTAAAGATCTATAAGCGATGATACCTGGCCCTCCTAAACCTACTGCCTTTTCGCTTGTTGAAGTGACACTCGCGCTCGGCGTCGCCGCTGTCGCGCTTCTCGCCATACTAGGGTTGCTCGCTACCGGCTCGCAGATCAATCGCACCGCGACCGAGCAAGCAGCCTCAAGTGAGATTCTCACTGCGGTGGCCAACGATCTTCGAGCCACGCCGACGACCACCGCCACCTCGGTGCAATTTGCCATTGCCATTCCTCCTAATCCGGTCGTAACACCAATTAGCACAACATTGTACCTTGATTCGACGGGACAGTCTTCAACGTCGCCAGACAGCGGTTCTCGTTATCGCCTCGTCTCGACCTTCTTGCCGAACGGAGGCGGACGCACTGCGACCCTCGTCAGCTTACGCTTGACCTGGCCCGCAGCGGCCGACCCGACAGAAACGAGCACAGGTGCGGCGGAAATATTTGTCGCCTTGGACCGAAACTAACGCAATGCGACGATCGTGCAGCGCTTTTACCCTGACGGAGCTGCTCGTCTCCATCGCCGTGCTCACTCTTCTCGTGCTAATCGTCAGCGGGCTGGTTACGAGCGCCACGAACGTCACTACGCGGGATTACAAAAAAATGGACGCGGACAGTCAAGTACAGCCCGTCTTCAATCGGATGGCCATCGATTTTTCTCAGATGATCAAAAGATCGGACGTCGATTACTACGTGAAATCGGACCTGGACCCTGAGGTCGGCAATGACAGAATTGCCTTTTTTTGCAATACGCCAGGCTACTATCCATCAACAGGCTCCCAAAGTCCTCTCTCACTTGTTGCCTATCGGATCAGTTCCGACAGCTCCTCGGCCTCGCTAAACCGAATGGAACGCCTGGGCAAAGGGCTCGTCTGGAACGGTGTTTCGACCACAGACACACCTGTTCTTTTCGGACTGCAGACGATTCTCAATAATTGGCCGGCAGCGACCGATAAGAGTTTAAGCGATGCGGATTACGAGCTAATCGCGCCACAAATCTTCCGTTTTGAGGTACTTTTATCTTTTGAAAACTGGCGCAATTTCCGATTCACCCGGAGTTGCCGGAATGCAGGATGTTGCGGCTATCTCTGTCACGGTGGCAGCGATTGACCCGAAAAGTCGCGTCCTGCTTTCGGATTCGCAAATGGCTGCATTAATTTCACGGCTGAAGGACTTTGATGCGATGAAACCCGGTTATGATGTGACTATGAGCTGGCAATCCACCCTCAACGGAATCGCCGACATGCCTCGCGTCGCGATCAACGGTGTTCGGATTTATCAACGCTACTTCTGTTTGACGTCTTCGAAGTGAACCGCCTCTTCTCGCCGAATAGACAAGGCGCAGCCCTAATCATCGTCCTGGCCTTCGTCATTATCCTTGGCGGAATCGTGGTCGGATATCTTTCTCGAACAATCACAAATCGGCAGCTATCTCATGGAGGCTTTAACGACGTCAAAGCCGACGAGCTGGCGAGGAGTGCACTCGATCTTGTTGTTGCTGATTTAAAACAAGAGATTGCGGCTGGCACGCCCATCGATAATTCCAACATTTTGCCACAGAGAAGTCCGATGCCCACAGTCGGTGTTCTCCCTGACATCCCAAACTTGATCCGGCGCAGTGTTCGCTCAGATAGTATTCCAGCGCCTGCGGTAAGCAGTCATGCATCCGCTGTGAATTCAACGGCCGATGCCTCGGCGAACGGACGTTTGGTCAGTCTTGCCCGCTGGAACGCTCACTATATGGTGCCGAAGGCGAATACCGGAAATAACGGCCCAGATCCAATAACCGGGGGATTTAGCGCGCCAAATTACTGGGCGCCGGATTGGGTCCTCGTCACACGTAATGGTCCTCAATCGTTTACGGAGTGGGATGCGTCGCTAGCTGATCCGAGCCCGTCAAATACGAGCTACGCAATTGGCCGCTTTGCATATGCTGTTTACGACGAAGGTGGTCTTTTGGACATGAATGTAGTAGGACTTCCATCGCCCACTCCAAGCGTAACCGACATCGGTCGCAAGGGCGTTATTGCGCTTGCCGATTTGACCGGCATGAAAATTACGCCCTCCGGCTCAACGCCGAGCGCCACGACCATTAGCAAGCTGGTAGCTTGGAGGAATTACGCCACGCTCCAAACCTCCGGCACCTTCCCCAACCTCTTGCCCCCAAGCGATCCGACAAAATTTTTGAACTATTTCTTGGATACGGGTCGCGACTTCAGGACTGTCGCTCCGGATATCTTTTTGAACAGGACTGACCAAGCTCTGGTTAGCCGAAGAGAACTCATCCAGTTGGTCGCGGACGTGTCCGCGAGTTTCAATATGTTACAGTTTCTAGGGACTTTTTCCCGTGAAATCGATGCGCCAACCTGGAAACCAATGGGCAGCACGGCTTCGCTTGTGCAAAGATTCGCTCTTGGCCATCTGGCTCTCCTGAAAGATAATCCGCCGGCCGGCAACAGGGCGGACATCCAAAAGTATTTCGGTCTCGTCTGGGTGGACGGCGTTGCCGGAACAGTCACGCCACCCGTTCCGGCAGTGCCTGGCCACTGGCAGTATGTCGGTAGCTCGGGGACAATGCCACGGAGCAGCATACCAGCTTTCACGACCGATCCGGAGTTCTTCCAACTTCTCAATTACGCTGTTTATTCGATAAACGGTGATGATTCGACTCACCTGGCGACAACGCTGTCGCTTGGGGCAACAATAATTGACCAGTACGATGATGATTCGTCTGCGGACACGACCACAGGGACCACATCAACAATAATCGAGTACGGCGGAGGATGGGTTGTCGGTATGGAAAACGTCGACCCGGCGCGCCCCTCACCGTCTCCCCGGCCATCTCCTTTTCCGGCACCGGCGGGCATGTCTCCAACCCCGCGTCCATTTGTTCCGGGATACGTAATGCTGAATCGCCCGTTTCGTAACGCGGGAGAGATCGGATACGCGCTGCGTCCGGAAGCGAACCCGGCGCCCATAACCGTCGATTTTCAAACCGCGGGCAGCGCGGACGCTCCTATCCTGGACCTTTTTGGCTATAATACGGCAACGATTCGCGCGGGAGTTGTTAGTCTCAACACAAGAAACCCCGCGGTGATCGCCGCGATCTTAAAAGGGGCGATCACAAGTGAGACGGCGGGAACGACCTCGATCACTCTGGCACCGGCGAACAATGCGGCAGCGAGTCCGACTCCTGGCCCCATGACCGTCGGGATTATTGGCAATCCTAGCCTGGGCACTTTGACAACTCCAGCGTTGAGCCGTGCCGATATTGCTAGATTGACGGCGGCGGCGGGCAGGACCATCGATTCCTCGAGCAACGAAGCAAAGGAATCTGTGGCCCGCGCTTTGTCGGAGGTTACGCAGACGAGAACCTGGGGACTTTTTATCGACGTCATTGCCCAGTCGGGCCGGTATCCCCCTAACGCGGCCGCGTTGCGAGACATTGTCGTCGAAGGTGAAAAACGCTACTGGCTCCATATTGCGATTGATCGGTTTACTGGCGCGGTGATCGATCAGCAGCTCGAAGCGGTGAGCGAGTAGACCAATCCGGAGGATTTCGATCGCCAACTGAGGCCGCTCTCTTCACGTGTTCAAGCGCCCGTTTGGGTGGGGTGCCTCGTCAGTTTCGCCAGACGACGATTTATGTGCCATGATGTGCGCGCGAGCGGACTCGGCGTTTCGCTGCGTCGTCGTATTTACCTATGATCAAATTCCTGGTTGGCATCATTATTGGAATCTGCCTTGCCCTTCTGGCGGGTTATCTCTTTGTCACACGCGGCGGCATTCAGATGTCGACCGAGGGCGGGCCGTTGCCGATGGAGCGCTATCTGGCGAACAAGGCGATCTCCGCGTCGATCGGCAAGAGTGCCCAGGAGCAATCGCCGCTCCCGTCCGACGAAGCGAATCTGCTCTTGGGTGCGCAGGTTTATCAGCAAAACTGCGGCGGTTGTCACGGCCGTCTCGGGCAAGGCGCCTCCGGGTTGTCGAAGAGAGTTTACCCCCATATTCCGCCGCTCCTTCCGCCAGCCGAGGGCGTGACCGATGATCCGGTGGGAGAAACGCACTGGGTGATAAAAAGCGGCATCCGTTTCAGCGCGATGCCTTCCTTTGGCGGGAAACTGACCGACGACGAGATATGGCAGGTTACTCTGCTCCTGCACAACGCGGATAAGCTATCCGCTCCGGTGCAGGACGCGCTCCGCCCCAAGGAAACCAGGTAAGGTTCGCCCATCGGCTCCGAGGGACGTGCTCGCGCGCTTCTACTCGCAAGACTTTAGCAGCCAACCTCCGATATCGCCGAGCTTGGCGCAGCCGCAGAGTAGCATGGCTTCATCGAGTTCGTGCCTCAGGATTTCCAGGACCTGCAACGCGCCCTCTTCTCCGCCGACGCATAATCCCCATAAGACCGGCCGGCCCAGCAGCACCGCGCGCGCCCCGAGCGCAATCGCCTTGAGCACGTCGGCGCCACGTCGAATCCCGCCATCGACATAGATCTCACAAAGATCGCCCGCGGCCTCGACCACATACGGTAGCACTTCGCAGGTCGCGGGCGCGGTATCGAGCTGGCGTCCGCCGTGATTGGAAACCACCACCGCCTTCGCGCCATTCTCCGCTGCCCGGCGCGCGTCATCGCCGCGGCACACGCCTTTCACCACCACCGGAAGTCGCGTCGACTGGCACAACCAATCCAGATCGTCGAAGCCGAGATCGGATTTGAAGTTTCCTTCACGTAGGCGGCCAGAGCGGAGCCTTGCACCTCCGGAAAATCGCCTTTGCCTAACGGCGCCAGATTTTCCACCCCGAGCCCGTCCGGCAGGCGAAAGCTGTTGCGCGCATCGCGTTCGCGCGTGCCCAGGCCGGGCGCGTCCACCGTCAGGACGATTGCCTCCGCCCCCGCCGCCTCGGCCCGTTGCACCAGCTCGCGCGTGATCTCCCGATCCTTGTAGACATAGAGCTGGAACCAGCGCGGACTACCCGCCTGCGCAAAGACCGATTCCATCGCGGTATTCGAGAGCGAACTAAGGATGAACGCAGTCCCAGCCTCTTTGGCTGCTCTTGCAGTCGCGATCTCTCCTGCTTCGCAGGCCAGCTTGTGAAACGCGGTCGGCGCGATAAGGATCGGCATCGAGACCGGCTGGCCGAGCACAGTCGTGCTCAAGTCGCGCGGGCCGACGCCGGCCAGGACGCGGTAGTAAAGTTTCAACCGCATCCAACCCTCCGTGTTCTCCCGCAGGGTCACCTCGTCCAGCGCTCCGCCTTCGTAATAATCAAAAGCGTCCCGCTTTAGCCTGGTCTGCGCTGCCCTCGCGTAGTCTGCGATATTGAGAAACGGTTCGGATTTCATCTTGTGTGGGCGACAAAGTAAGTCTCCGGGTTCCACTTTAAAAGCCCCGCCTTACCCTTCACGCTTGGGTGAGGGCTCTCTTTAATTCAGCAAAGCCAACGGCATCCCGCGCGTTGACGTGGCGGATTGTGATTCGACCGAAGGCGAAAGCCAGGCGCGTTAGCCCGGACTCAATCTGCCCCAAATGAAGAGCAGAATGAGCGCGCCGATGATCGACATGACAAAGCCGGTCGCATGAAAGGATGAGCCCGGCGCCGGTTTGGAGAAGAGCCGCGCGATCAATCCGCCGACGACTGAACCGCCGATACCGAGGACCGTGGTCATAATTAATCCGAGGTGCTGCACGCCCGGCATAATCGCGCGTGCAATTAAGCCGACGACGAAACCCACAATGATCGACCAAATGATATGTAGCATAGGTTATGTTGGATGAGGTCGTAGAGCGTATCAGGCTAAGCGTGGCGAACGCCACATCTTTTTTGGGTTTTGGCTATTGCCGCGACGGCTTTGAGCGAGCCCACCTCCCCAGGCTCGATTGTGCCGGTATCGGTCGAGACCCGAGCGAAACCGAAGGCGTCGCGTCAGATTTTCGAGGCTAAAACCTGCTCAAAACTCTTAACGCCGCGGCGTCTCGAGGACGATGATTGAGGCTGGCCGTTCAGGGGCATCACGGCGGACGATTACCGTAAGTCGCAGCCGTTCGACCCAGGCACGACGAACCAGGGTCAGAATGGGAGGGCATTAAGTTAAACGACTTCATGGATCGCTTTGGTTGGGCGGTTTTCGATGCGATAGGTTGCCTATTTTGTGGCGCGGGCCAGTGAGGAGATGAAGGTTTTTCGGTCGCCCTTTCTTCGCTCTGGGGTTCACTCCGTCCAGGTCGGTGGGGAAGCGTATCCAAGGCGATGAGTTTCAGCATGTCGCTGATGAGCAGTGATTGCTTGCGGGGTTGGCCGGAGCTGGCATGAATCGCTTCGCTCCATTGCCGGAGGGTATCGAGTGTTCCTTTGCTACTGATGCGAGCTAGGTCCGATCAGAAAGGCAGTAAACGGATCTTACCCAAGATAAGGTTCGTGTTAGTCAAATGTCAGTTGAGAGAGGAACAAAGGCCAGCCGGAGGAGAAAAACTGGCCGGGAGAAAACAAAGCGTCAGGATTCGGGTCAGAACTCTCGGTGTCAAAAAGTTGCCGATCTGGGATGCTGACGCTTGCCAAGAGAGGCCGGCCACCACACTCTGCGCCGATGGAGAATCCTGAGGACCGGAAGTTTTTTGGACACCCGCGTGGCCTTGGCTACCTCGCCTTCACGGAGGCTTGGGAGCGTTTTTCCTATTACGGAATGCAGACGCTTCTTGTCCTCTACATGGTCAATCGTCTGTTGCACCCGGGACATATCGAACGCATCGCCGGGTTTGGCCCATTTCGCCATCTGCTGGAGAGCGTCTACCGCGGACATCTCTCAGTGGAGGCACTTGCTTCGGCCATCTTTGGCCTCTACACGGGTCTCGTCTATCTCACACCGATCGGCGGCGGAATAATCGCCGATCGTGTGCTTGGGCGCACTCTTACGGTCACACTCGGCGCTTTGCTCATGGCGGCTGGCCATTTCCTGATGGCTTTCGACGTGACTTTCCTCCTCGCGCTGCTTTGTCTCCTCGTCGGCGTTGGATGCTTTAAGGGAAATCTGGCCAGCCAGATCGGTGCCCTCTATGCCACGGGCGATAACCGGCGCGCCGACGCTTTTCAGATTTACTATCTGTTTATCAATGGCGGCGTGATCGCTGCGCCACTCGTTGCCGGGACGCTCGGCGAAGTGTATGGCTGGCACTACGGTTTTGGCGCGGCCGGCGTCGGCATGCTCATCGGCCTGACGATCTATCTTTCCGGTCGGAAATGGCTTCCCCCCGATGCGCCGATTGTGAGAAGGAGTGAGCGCGCCGCGAAAATTACCCTTACTCACCAGGAAAAAATGGAAATCGTCGCGCTCATCGCGCTCCTGCCGGTGCTAACGATCGGGGTCATCGGCAATCAGCAAATCTTCAACGCCTATCTGGTCTGGGCTCAGGACCACGCGAACCTTGTTTTCCATGGGCACAAAATGCCGACTACCTGGCTCATCACGCTCGATTCGATCGTCTCGATAACTTTCCTTGCGGGCGCGGTCGTTTTCTGGCGAATCTGGGCGAAAAAGTTTCCTGAGCCGGCCGAAATCACCAAGATGGGAATCGGAAGCCTGGTGGCGGTGACCGGGTTCCTCTCGCTCGCGATTGGCGCGGCGATCGCCGCCCAGTCCGGGACAAAAGTGGTCATTGGCTGGCTTATCGCCTTTCATGTCCTGAACAGCATTGGTTTCGCCAATGTCTTTCCGGTTTCGCTTGCGCTCTATGCGCGCGTCGCGCCAGCCGCTCTCTCCGCCACGATCATCGGCATTTATTATTTACACCTCTTTGCCGCAAACAACTTGGTCGGCTGGATCGGCGGTCTTCTCGAGAAGATGTCCGCGCCCCACTTCTGGCTTTTGCACGCCGGGTTATGCGGCGCCGCCGGCATCATCTTCCTCGTCGCCGGCCGTCTCTTTGGCCATCTCCTCGCTCCAGATGGCAACGAAAACGAGGCGACCTCGCCGCCTTGACCGCTCATCTTTGGCCTCAGGCCAAAAGCTACAAGGATCTTCAAGGTGTAGGTCTCAGCCGCTGATCGTATTCCGACATCTGAAGGAGGCTCTGGACAAAATATGAGTGCCCTCGTATTGCGTGTCCCATGAATGCATGCACCGTCGACGTTCGGTCGTATTCGTCCCGTCTCGGTTTCTCTCCTATTGCCAGAATGCGTTTCTCAAATGGCGCGAAGGCCTGCTTGCCAGTCCGCTTTGGATGGGCTGGCAGCTACTTATTATGAACCTGATCTGCGCCCCGGGCGGAAGGGCGTTCTGGAAAGAACGAAGCTATTTGTTTGGCGAGGAATTTCGCCAGTATGTCGAGAGCGATCTTATGAAACGGCCGCCCCATCCCGATGCGAAGCCAATGGGTGCGTTCAGCATCGGCCCCGCACGCTGAGTAAAGTTTTCGTACGAGTCGGACCTTGTTTGCTCAGAGGCTCAAAAAGAGCCGAAGGCCGCTACGGCTGGAGATAGATGACACCGCCTTTCATGACGAAGCGCACTTGCCTAACGACATCAACATTCTTGGTCGGGTCGCCGGCGAGGGCGACGAGGTCGGCCAGTTGGCCGGGTCGGACGTTGCCGCGATCACTCAGTCGAAAAATTGCCGCGTTGCCGCTCGTGGCCTGACGCAATACGTCGAGCGGGGTGAAGCCGTATTCGTGGACGAGTAGTTCCATCTCCCGGGCGTTGTCACCGTGGGCGAAGACTCCGACGTCGCCGCCCATGGCAAAGGTGACGCCGGCGTCGCGCGCAGCTTTCATGCTCGCGTGTTTCTCGCGAATGCGTTCGGGCTCCGGATCGACTCCCTTTTTCCAGCCGCGATATTGCAGGATGGCGTCACCCGCCGCGACGGTCGGACAAAAGGCGACGTGGTGTTCCTTCATCAGTTTGAAAACCTCGGGCGTGCCGTCGTCGCCGTGCTCGACGGTATCGACGCCGGCGAGAATGGCGCGCCGCATTCCTTCCGCCGTTGTCGCATGCGCGGCGACGGGTCGACCGGCATCATGCGCGGTTTTCACCGCAGCGGCCATTTCCTCCTCCGAAAAAGTTGGCCGTGCGGGTTCGCCTGCGCCCCAGCGATAATCCGCATAAAGCTTCACCCAATCGGCCCCCTTGCCGATTTGTTCGCGGGCTGCCCTAACGATCTCTTCGACCCCGCTGGCTTCCTGCCCGCCTTGCGGGAGATCGAGGTCGGTCGACAACTTCGGCCCGTAGCTGCCGGTCGCGACGATCGCCCGGGTAACAATGATCATCCGTGGGCCGGGCACGATGCCCAGTTCGATCGCCTTCTTTAGTCCGACATCGCCATAGCCGGCACCTTCCGTGCCGAGGTCGCGCACGGTGGTAAAGCCGGCGAGGAGTGTGGCGCGGGCATGCGCGGTGGCTTCGACGGTGCGGAAGGAAAGCGATTCATTCGTCACCTGATCGTTCCACGGCGTCTCGTTGTAAGGGTGCAGAAAGAGATGGGAATGTCCTTCGATCAAGCCGGGAATAAGGGTGTCGTTAGGCAGATCAATTGTGTGCGCGTCGCGAGGCGCATCGATCTGGGCTGCTGGACCGGCGGCTTCGATTTTGTCTCCGCGCACCAGCACGTCCCAGCCGGTGTGCAGGTCCTTTCCATCGAAAACAGCGGCGGGACGCAGGAGGCTGGCGGCGGGTGCATCTTGTTTAGCGGCAGTGGCGAGAGTTGAGATAGACATGGCGGCGAGAAAAACGAGAAAGCGAGCGTTCACTCGGGAGACTTTACCACAAGCCGGGCAAAAGCCGCTTCGTCCTAAGCATGTATTCGCGGTAGTCCGGAAAGCGCCAGAGGAGGAGATGCTCTTCGCAAATCAGGCGCACGATCGCTCCGGCGGTGGCGAGCGCGCCAACGAGATGGAAAGAACTGACACCTGGACCAGAACTCCAGCCGAAACGAAGAGGCAAATCGACGCATAGATCGGATGGCGCAGAAAGCGGCAGGGGCCGCTCGCCACGAGATCTCCCTGGTTGGGTTTGTCGCGACGTGAAAGCTGCGCAAACCGAAGGTGGCGCGCGCCCAGATCAAAAGCGCGACCGCGCCGACCTGGAGCGCAATCGTACCGAGCGAGCGCGCCAAGAGCGAATCCGCATGCCAGAGGGCGAAAAGCGCCACGACCATCGTGGCGAAGGCCGCCACCGAAGCCAGCTCCATCTGCGATGCGTTCGCGCCGGTTGGCTCTGCGCAGCTGCTGGCAGCCAACTGTGAGACCCCCGCCTTAATCGGAGCCGAACCACGCAAATCGTCGACTCCCGAAATCCGAAGCGAACTACTTGTCGCCGGGAATCGTCACGGTCACGTGCGCGTCGATGAATTCAGGGTTCTGCATCGTCGCTTCCGCAGTTACAGTTTTGTATTTTCCACCGGGCGCGGGGAATGTCTTGTGGACGTTCACTTCACCAGCTTCGCCGGTCGTGCGCGGCGGACTGGCGAGTGCCGGGCCTGGCTCAATAATGCGCACCTGGACTCCTTGAGCGGATGCCATCGCGCCGTGTGGTCCGTCCTGATGGGCGGACGCCTTGGCCACGACTTGCTGCTCCTTGCCGTTCATCGTTTGCTCAACCGTCAGGACCAACGCCATGGTCGTGATCGCTTTCGGATCAATCGTGCGAATGCCGGCGCGGCGAACGACGGCAAACTTTTGTACGCTGTGTGGCCCGAGTTGGACGGTGTCGGATGCGCCCACGCGGCCGGGGACGGCAAAACAAAAAAGGGACAGAGCAGCAGTCCCTAGAAGGAAGTGCGGAAGATATTTCATAGCAGCAGTCTGGTGATGCGAACGCGCGTCGTCAATACCGTTATTTGGCCGGTCGCAATTCCGCAATTTCTGACACTCGACACAGCTAATCGTGCGAATTGTTCTCATCCGGCACCGCGCTCCGCGGAGAGCGTTGCCGCGCGGGATTGCGCGGTCCTCTTTTGGCCCGAGCACCTGCTTCGATTTTCTCCAACTTCGTCCATTGCGCCTCGGTCAGGATCGGTTTCATCGCCTGATTGGTTTCGCCCATGACCTGCCGCACGCGAGCGCCGGTTTCGGTGCGAATCTGCTGCAGCTCGTTGAGAGTGTGGTCGAGGATCGGTTCGATTTTTGTTACCTGTTCAGGTGTGAGATCGAGTTGCGACTTGATCCGGTCGCGCATCCGCTCGGCTACGGAATGAGAGTGGCGCGTCCAATCAACGCGCCAATTCCCGGCCTGGTGAAAGGTGAAGAAGGCTCCGGTAGCGCCTCCGGCGAGGAAGGCAAGAATGAAGCCTGCGACCAGCTTTCCTTTTAAGGAGGCGTTCATGGCTCGACGACGCTGCTGATCGCGGAATCGGCGATGGCGTAATCGTCGCCTAACGATTCGCCAAACGTATCGGACAGCGAAAGCTCATGATAGAAGCCGACACTGGCGAGCGCGATCACGCCTAACGAAATGAGAATCACACGATGGAAGAGGCGGCCAAGATCGACCAGATCGCTTCTCGGGTCCGACCGCCAGCCGGTCAAGACGCGGGTGTCGAACCCAAACGGCATCTCGTCAGGCGAGGCACCTCCCCCGACAGCGGCGGCGCGCAGCAAACGATCGAGTTGCAGGTCGGAATCTTTCATCCTTCCCCTTCCGCGCTGAATTGCGCGAGCTGCGCTTTCAATTTCTGGCGGGCGCGAAAGGCGCGAACTTTGACGAGCGACGCGCCCCAGCCGGTAAGAGCCTGGATCTCAGCGACAGAACGTTGTTGGAGGTAGAGGAGATCGATCACGAGTCGTTCGGCCGGTTTCAAAGCCGCGAGGAGCCGTTCCACGAGGTCGCGCGCGGCAAAGGTTTGGTCCGGCCCCAGCTCGTCGGCGGTGGCAGCGAGGTTATTCACGACCGCGACTTCTTCTTCGCTCAGATCGGCATGGCGAAATTCCGGCCGCACTTTCTCGGCTTGAATTTGGTTGAGGCAGGTATTGACCGCGATACGCGAGACCCAGTGTTCGAGCGGTACCTTGCCGGAGAATTGCCCGAGCTTTTGAAATACCTTGATGAAAATCATCTGGCAAAGATCCTCCTCAGCGCTGCGCCGCGGCCGATGGGAGCGCACCAGTTTGAGGACGAGTGGATAGAGCTGGCGGACCAGTTCGCGGGCCGCTGCCTCATCTTGCTGCCGAGCCGCCGCCACGAGGGCGCCAGGGTCAAGATTTTCCGCCATTTCGTCCAAACCGTCTCCACACTAACGGGGATGACCGTCCTGCGCCCGTTTCGGTTACAACTTTCCTGCCTGTCTTTTTTCCGATCTCTTCAACTTGTTTTGTAACCAACCCTTTGGGCCATTGGTCATCATCTGCAACATATGAAACTCAGACTCATCACACTTACAGCCATTGGTGCTCTTTCGCTCGGCACAGCCTTTGCCCAGACGCCGGAGGCCAGCCCGCAGAGTTATCGTGGCGGCGGTCGCGGCCATCGGCACAACCCACTCGAGCAAATGACCGGAAACTTGAATCTCACGCCGGATCAAAAAGCCAAGGTCCAGCCGATTATCGACCAGGCTAGGCCGCAAATTGAAAGCATTCGCCGGGAGGCGATGGAGAAAACGAGGGCCGTGATGGATAACGCGCTCGCGCAGATTCGCCCGCTCCTCACGCCTGAGCAACAGAAGCAGCTCGAAGCCTCGTCGAATGATCGTCGCGGCGGAGGCCAGGGGCGCGGAGGTCGGCGCGGACAAGGTGCCCAGGGCGAGCAAGGCGACCCGGGTGACCAATAGACATTGCTCAGGAACAAACGAGCGGCGGCGACCTTCCGGGAGCCGCCGTTTTTCGTTAGGCAGATGAATCTGCTGCCCGGGCGAGATCGAAAACAAGAAGCGGCAATTCGCGGCGACGGCCGTCAATCTCGCTTGCGATCACGCCGATCTGAACTGCGCCCAGGTGACGATAGAATGATTCAGCGTGAGGGTCCGCTTCGATCGTCAGGCCGCGGGCTCCGCGCGCCGCCGCCCGCTCGGCTGCGTGGGTGAGCAGTCTCCGGCCGATTCCCTGACCGATCCGTTCCGGCAGAACCCAGAGGTGTTCCAGGCGCAGCGTCTCCGCCGTTTCGAGCAGGGCGTAAAACGCGATCACTTGGCCGCCGATGACCGCTGCAAACGTTTCATTCCCCGCCACAAACTCCGGCGTGATCGTGAGCTGGTCGCGCCATTGTTCCATCCAATCTGATGGATAATCCCAGTGGGCCTTGGCCGCCCAGGCGATCGAGCTCAGGATTGGCGCGTCGGCGGGTTGAGCTCGGACGATTTGCACGCTGCCAAGAATCGCAATCCCAAGCAGGCGCGCAAGGTGCAAAGAAGCAGGAATGCCTTTCGTTAGGCAGAACCAATCCCGGTTTGAACTTCATTATTTCGTATTTGGCATAGGCCGGGACTCTACCGAAGTTCACCGCGCTCATGAAGACGCGGAAGGCGGCGCTGGTTTTCATCCTCATCACCGTTTCCCTCGATATGATCGCGCTCGGGATCATCATCCCGGTGCTCCCGACTTTGATCCTGAATTTTCTCGGCGGCAGCGCCTCGCGGGCGGCGGCCTGGCTCGGCATTTTCGGCACCGTCTTCGCGCTCATGCAGTTCCTTTTTATGCCCGTGCTGGGCGTCGTTTCCGACCGCGTCGGGCGCCGGCCGGTAATCCTGCTTTCCAATCTCGGACTAGGTCTTGATTACTTTGTCATGGCGTTGGCGCCGACAATCGGTTGGCTTTTTCTCGGTCGGATCATCTCCGGGATCACAGCAGCGAGCATTAGCTCGGCAATGGCCTACATCTCGGACGTGGTCGTTCCGGAAAAACGCGCCGCCGCCTTTGGCTTGATCGGGGCGGCGTTTGGTCTGGGATTCATTGTCGGACCGGCGCTGGGCGGTTGGCTGGGCGCGACTGATCCGCGGCTGCCTTTTTGGGTCGCGGGCGGCCTCAGCCTGCTCAACGCCGCTTACGGTTTTCTTGTCCTGCCGGAATCACTCGCGGTCGAGAAGCGGAGGGCTTTTTCTTTTCGCCGCGCGAATCCTGTCGGATCGCTCGTGCTCCTGCGCTCGCATCCGGAGTTGTTCCGCCTCTCCGCCATCCAATTCATCGGTTACAGCGCGCACGAAGTGGTGCAAATCTACGTCCTCTACGCGATTTATCGCTATGCGTGGCAGGAGAAAATGGTCGGCCTTTCGCTTGCCTTCGTCGGCGTCTGCACGGTCCTCATTTCCGGTGGAATGGTGCGGCCTTTCGTGGCCCGACTGGGAGAACGGCGCACGCTTTATGTCGGCCAAATGCTCGGCGCCATCGGAATGGTGCTGATGGGCTGGGCCACGACCGGTTTTCTCTTCATGATCGGGGTTGTCGTTATGAGCATGTGGTCGCTCTCCGGGCCGGCGGCACAGGGTATGATGACCCATCGGGTGAGCGCGTCGGAACAGGGCGAATTGCAGGGGGCGATTAGCAGCATGCGAGCGATTGCGATGCTCATCGGGCCGGGCCTGTTCTCCTTTACCTTCGCCTGGTTCATCAATGCGCAACACGGCTGGGTCATGCCAGGCGCGCCCTGGTATCTGGCGGCGGTCATGCTTTTGGTCGCGATGGCTCTGGCCTTTACCGTCGAGCAGCCGGAAATGGGACGCGAACCCGTGCGCGCTGCCTAACGAGGACCGCGGGTAATCTGGAAAATGTTCCCGCCGCTGATGTCGACGATGTAAAGCTCGCCGCTGGCGTCTTCGCCTAACGACGCCGGGTTGAGCAGCGGGAAGTTTCCGATCCGGGTCGGAAAGAGATCCGCCGTGATGTCCTGGAAATTGGAGGCAACCGTGCCGTCGAAATCGAGGGTGAAAATTCGCCCGGTGAAGTTGCCGCTTTCCGGCCCGAGGTAATCCGCAAAGACGTAGGTGCCGCGCAGTGGCTTGATATTTCTGCCCCGATAGACGTAGCCGCCGATCACCGTCTGGCCGACCGAGTGCGGGTAATCGTAGGCCGGGTCGACCGCGCCGGGCGGAGGAGGATCTTGCGGGAAAGCGGGGTTTTGGATCGAGCCTTCGCGCACTCGCCAGCCGTAGTTCTCGCCGCCGCCCGGGTTGGAGGCGGGCTGCGCGTCGATTTCTTCGCGCGAATCCTGCCCCACATCACCGATGAAAAACGTGCCGAGGAGACGATCGAAGCTGTTCCGGAACGGATTGCGCAGACCGAATTCCCAGATCTCCTGCCGATCAGTCGGCGAACCCACAAATGGATTGTCGGCCGGAATCGAGTAGCTCCCGGCCGGACGGTTGTTCGGGTGAATTCGCAGCATTTTGCCGAGCAACGTTGTGGTGTTTTGCGCGTTGCCGCCCGGCTCGATGTGGCCCGTTCCCTGATCGTTTGCATTCCCGCCATCCCCGGTCGCGATATAAAGATTACCCTCGTCGCCGACGCGCGGACTGAAACCGATCCAGCCGCCATTATGATTGGTTTGCGGCTGATCGAAGGTGAGCAGGGTACGTTCGCTTGCCCGGTCGGCAATGTCCGGATCGGACGAAACACGAAAGAGCGCGACGTGACTCACCCCCTGATTAAACGAACCCCCGGGAGCGACGTAATCGACGTAGAAGCGACCGTTCGTGGCATATTTCGGATCGAACGCGAGGCCGAGCAGCCCTTCCTCGCCGGAGAACGCGACGACATCGGAGAGATCGAGAAATGGCGTCGGTTTCACTGTCCCAGTGGTCAGGTCGATGATCCGAATCAAGCCGCCTTGCTCGACGACGAAGAGACGGCTGGTATCGCGAGGGGGCGCGGTCACGAAAAGGGGGGCATTGAATCCGCCGGCCACCCTCACGGCATCCAGTGGCGGCAGCGCCTGGGCCTGGACCGACGAGGGGGCAGCGGTCGCGGCCAGCAGCACAGGGATGGTTGCGGAAATAACGAAAACGCGTTTTGAAAAGGCCAGCTGCATGTTTTTTTGGAAAGGTCGGCAATCAGGATGACGATGGAAATTGTTTTTGTCGAGCGTTTTCCCCGATCTGTCAGGCACCGCTCGCGGCGCGACGCAAAAGAGAGCAATTGAAAGCGTCAGGCGCGCGATTACTATGAGGCGCGGTGGCCAAACGCTCTCAGCACAATGCATGGAATGAAGTCTACGCCCTGATCCTCCTCGGGACTGGGACGTTGCTCTTTCTTGCCCTGATCTCCTACGTCCCGAAGGACATTCCGACCTGGTTCCCGCTCCTTAACTCCACTTCGTCGCCGAATCATCCGGCGCAAAACTTTCTCGGTCCGGTAGGCGCGATTGCTCGCGGGCATCTGTTATTTCCTGATCGGCGCGGCTTCCTATCTTCTCGCCGCGACGCTGCTCGGCTTCGGCGGGGCGAAGCTTTTTCGCGGCGAGCTGAGAGTGAGTCGCCGTATCGGCTGGATGATTCTTTTCATCGCCTCGGGCGCCTGCCTGTTTCAGTTTGCAGCCATGGTTTCTGCACGATTGGCGCGGGCTTTCAACATCGAGGGGCCAGGCGGGTTGGTCGGCGATTTCTTTGGCCGGCATATCTTTCGTTCCGCGATGGGCAGGGGTTCGGTCATTGTCCTTGGCGGCATTTACCTGACGAGCCTTATTTTGATGACCGGGCTGCGCCCGATTCATCTCGTTAGGCAAACCGTCCTCGCGCTCCGGCGGGGATTTGTCGCGCTCCGTCTCTGGCTCTTCCGCCGCAAAATGCGGAAGGCGGACCTGAAGGAGCAGCTCGAGATCAGCCAGCAGCAGATCGCGAAACAACAACGCGCGATCGAGAAGAAGCTGCGCAAGAAAGGCGCGCCCGTGCTCGAGCCGGCGCTGCCTTTCAGTGACCCCCGAGGAATTTGCCAATCGCCCGGAACCGAAAGTGGTCGACACCACCGCGCTGCCGGCGGAAACACCCGCCGCGCAAGAAACCTTCGCTCGCGGAACTCAAACGCGGCGGCGGCAAAGCCGCGCCGACGGCGGCTGCCCTAACGACGGCGAAAGAATTGGGACGGCGAGAATTATCAGCTGCCCGGAATCGATTGCTCGAGGACGCACGATAGCGAAGGCCGCGTCGCGACGGACCCGGCGGAGTTGGAGGACATTCAGCAAACGCTGATCGAAACGCTCGGCGCAATTTGGCATCGCGGTCGCGGCCGGCGACATCACCAAGGGCCCGACGATCACCCGCTACGAAGTTTATCCCGCCAAAGGCGTGCGGGTGGACAAGATCGTTAGTCTGGAGCGCGACCTCGCCCGCGCCACGCGCGCCGAGCGGATCAACATTCTCGCGCCCGATTCCCGGCAAGGACACCGTCGGCATCGAGATGGCGAACAGCCGCAAGGTCAAAGTCACCCTGCGCGAGCTGCTGCAATCGGAGGACTGGCACGCGAGCACCGCCAAACTTCCGATCGCCCTCGGCAAAGATGTCTACGGCAAGACCATCATCGCCGATCTCGCGCAGATGCCGCACCTCCTCGTCGCCGGCACGACCGGCAGCGGGAAGAGCGTCTGCATCAACGCGCTCATCGCGAGCATGCTCTTCCGCTTCACGCCCGACGAACTGCGCTTCATCATGATCGATCCCAAGGTGGTCGAGATGCAGGTTTATAACACGCCTCCCGCATCTCGTCATTCCGGTCGTGACCGATCCGAAGAAAGTGCTCCTCGCCCTGCGCTGGGTGATCGATGAAATGGAGAAGCGCTACAAGATTTTCGCCAAGGCCGGCGTGCGCAACATCACGGGCTTCAACGCGCGCCGAAAAAGAAAACGCCAGAAGGAGCTCGACCTGGAGGGCGACACGCGGGGCCTGACGAAGAAGGAAGCGAGAGCGCGCTGCCCTCCGGCGACGCAATCCGAAAGTCCCGCGCGAAGACGAAATCATCATTCCCGATCAGCATGCCCTACATCGTCGTCATCATCGACGAGCTGGCCGACCTGATGCAGACCGCGCCAGCCGATGTCGAGAGCGCGATCGCGCGCATCACCCAAATGGCGCGCGCCGCCGGCATTCACCTCATCGTCGCCACCCAAACGCCGCGGGCCGACGTCATCACCGGCGTGATCAAGGCCAACATCCCGAGCCGGATCGCGTTTCCAGGTCGCGAGCAAGATCGACAGCCGCGTCATCCTCGATGAGAACGGCGCCGATCGATTGTTAGGCCAGGGCGACATGCTTTATCTGCCGCCGAGCACTTCGCGCCTCATCCGCGCCCAGGGCGTGCTCGTGACCGACGACGAGATCGGGCGTCTGGTTGGATTTCGTTTCCGCGCAAAGTTCGCCTGCTTTCGATCCTCGCGATGCACGAGCAGCTGGAATCGGCCGCCGCGCCTAACGAAGACGTGACCGACGAGGACGAAGAACTGGTCGAGAAATGCCTCGAAATCATCCGCCAGGAAAAACGCGCCTCGACCTCGCTCCTGCAACGCCGTCTCCGCCTCGGCTACACCCGCGCGGCCCGGATCGTTGATATTCTGGAGCAGCGCGGCATATTGGGCCCCGGCGAAGGCGCGAAGCCGCGCGAGATTCTCGTCGATCTCGACGCCACCGTCTGATCCCGCCGTCCCGATGGAACCGCTCGGCAAGAAATTACAAAAGGCCCGTCTCGCGAAGAAGATCTCGCTCGAGGAAGCCGCGCGCGTGACCAAGATTCGCGCCGCACGCCTTCAGGAAATCGAGAACGGAGGATTTCTCGAGCTTCTCCAGCCTCGCCTACGCGAAAGGCTTCCTCCTCATCTACGGGAAATTCCTCGACGTCGATGTGACGCCGTATCTCGATGCCTTCGAAACCTCGCGCGATGTGAGCGTCGACGGTTATTCCTACTTGCAGGAGGCGCCGGCGCAGTTCGCCGCTCCCGCTGGTGCGACGGCAGCCGATGAAACGCCCCGCGCTCTTCCCGCTCATCGTCGCCATCGGCGTGCTCGTGCTCGGTCTCTATCTGGTCAAACTTGATCCTCAACGTTCAGCGCATCACGTCGTCGCATGCGACCGCTCCGCTTGCTCTCGCCTCGGCGACCGCCACGCCCTCGCCCGTACCCGCCGTCGCGCCAACTGCCGTTCCGATCGCTTCGCCTCCGGAAGAAATTGTCGCGCCGCGTGCCCTGCCGGTCGAGGGCACGCCCGCCCCGGGTGCGATCGCACCGTCTTCGCCTTCTCCCACCGAACCGGAGGTGCGGCGCGCCCAACCGGTCCATCCGCGAAGATCTGGTGCCTCCGCCTAACGAAGCGGCAACCAGGCGATGACAACCAAGTCGAAGTCGTGCCGGTGCGTCTGACCTATGTGCGGGTGGAGGTCGATGGTGCGCTGCAGCCGTTTTTCGACGGCTGGCTCGATCCGTCGCATGCGCCGCTCGCCTTTCACGGTCGGCACGTGACGATGCGGGTGCTGGATCGCGGCGCGGTGCAGATCACCAAGAACGGAGACGGCGCTCGCGCCGGCGATGCCGACATCACAGTTGAATAACGCGCCGCGAGGCGGCTGTCGGCCTAACGAAGGTCGGAATGATCAGCCTCGGTTGCGCCAAGAATCTGGTCGATGCCGAGATCATGCTCGGAAGCGTGCTCGAGCGGGGGATGGAGATCACGCCCGCACGCCGAGGAGGCCGACGTGCTGGTGGTGAACACCTGCGCCTTCATCGATTCGGCCAAGGAAGAATCGATCGAGGCCATCCTCGAAGCGCATCAGGAGCGTGGCCTAACGAATCGGCCCGACCAGAAGCTGATCGTGAGCGGCTGCATGTCGCAGCGTTTCGCGGAGGAGCTGCGCGCAGTCGATGCCCGAGGTGGACGCCTTCATCGGCCTCGACCAGGTGCGCCGAGCTGGGCGCGATCATCGAGCGGGTCGTGGCCGGGAGCGGTCGATCCGCGGCCGACGCGGGAAAAGCTTCGTCACACCGCGAGCCGACCTACATTCCCGATTGCGATACGCCGCGCTTTCGCCTCACCCCGGCGCACAGCGTTTACCTGAAAATCGCCGAGGGCTGCAATCATCCCTGCAGCTTCTGCGTCATCCCGCAAATGCGCGGGCGGCATCGCAGCCGCCCGCCCGCCTCCGTCCTCGCCGAGATGCGGCAGCTCGTCGCCGAAGGCGTGAAGGAAATCAATCTCATCAGCCAGGACACGACCTATTACGGAATGGATTTGTGGGCGGCGAAAGCCGGGCCGCGCCAGCCGGTCGATTCGTCGCGCGGTCCGACGCTGACGGCGCTGCTGCGCGAGATCGAAAAGATCGAGGGCGATTTCTGGGTCCGCCTGCTTTACACCCATCCGGCGCACTGGAGCGATGAGCTGATCGAGACGATCGCGCGAATGCGGCAAGGTCGCGCGCTACATCGACATGCCGCTGCAGCACATCGACGAGGCCATGCTCGGCCGGATGCGGCGCGAAACGAGCCGCGCCCACATCGAGGACCTGATTGTCAGGCTGCGCGCCGGCATTCCGGGAATCGCCCTGCGCACGACCTTCATCGTCGGGTTTCCCGGCGAAACGGAAGCGGAGTTCGAATCGTTGCTCGAGTTCATCGAGCGGACGCGCTTTGAGCGGCTCGGCATTTTCAAATACTCGCAGGAGGAAGGTTCGCGCGCCGCGAAGATGCCCGATCAGATTTCCGCTCCGCAAAAGAACGCGCGCTATCGCCGGGCGATGACGTTGCAACAAAAGATCGCGCGCGAAATCGCCGCGGAGAGGGTCGGCCGCGAGTTGAAGTTGCTGGTCGATCAACCGCTTATTGCGCGGACCGAAGCGGATGCTCCGGAAGTCGATACCCGTGTTCTCCTGGCAGAACCTGCTCCGGTTGGCGAATTCGTCAGGCGAAAAATCCGTGGCACGCGTGGCTACGATTTGCTGGCCTGACTGGATTGATGATTGACATCGAGGAGTTGTCTTGAGAGACACGTTGCTGCCTTAAGTCCTCGCAGAACATGACGAGTTTGTTGATATGGCCGATCTGAACGAGCCAAGAGAAGAAAGTCTCCAGATTACGCCTTCCCCGCGGACTGAAGACGCGGCTGCAAAGCGTCCACCTGTGCCCGTTAGGCCGCCTGCAATTCCACCCGGCATCCCGCTTACGCCTCCGGCCGGATCGAAGCCGCCGGTGCCGCCTCCGGCACCAGTTCCGAAGTCGGCGGCACCTCCGCTGAAAGCGGCTTCGGCGTTGCCAGGCACCGTGCCGGTCAGCCGCAGCCCGCAGGTTGGGCTACAGAAGGAGAAGGAGACGGTCCGCGCTGGCACGCTGGTGGATTCTCCAATGAAGGCGACAGTGAAGCTGGCTCCTATCCGGACCCCGAGCGCGCCGCCGGCCGGCGTCATTCGCCCCGCACCTCCGACCTCAGTTGCCAATCTGCCGGAGCCGGGGTTAATAGAGGCGGTTCCGACGCAGTTTTGCTGGGCTCTGCTCGGCGTTTCCGCGCTGCTCCTGCTGATTCAACTCTGGACGCTATTTCTCTTAAAAAATCATCATGGAAAATTCCGCAACCGTAACGATCGACGAAGCAAATTTTGATCAGGAAGTGATGAAGAGTCCCAACCCAGTGCTGGTCGATTTCTGGGCCGAATGGTGTGGCCCCTGCAAAATGATCGCGCCGCATCCTGGACGAGATTGCGAAGGAAAAAGCAGGCGCGGTCAAAGTCGGCGAAGGTCAACGTGGACGACAACCACAGCCTGTCGGCGCGCTACAACATTCGCGCGATCCCAACCCTGCTCTTCTTCAAGGACGGACAAGTGCGCGACCAGGTGACACGGGCATGACGAGCAAGAAAGACCTGCTTAACCGGCTCGAGGCGCTCGGTTGGCCTAACGAGTCTGAAAAGAGGTTCGAGAATCGTACATCTTGGACGTGAGGCGATCTGACTTCCCGGAAAGGCCGACCAATTTCCGTCCTGCCTGACCACGTCCTTGAACTTCGGCTTAACGTCGCCCTGTGTTCCGACAACCGCCGCGTCGCTTTCGATTGCCAACCAACGGCTCTCGATTGCCTTTCCGGCGCCGACCTGGGGCCCGGACGACACCTTTTTCGTCGCGCTGCGCCTGGCAGCGAACTGCGGTTCCGCGGTCATTCCTTTCGCCGAGGAGTTCGAAGGTTCGACCGTCTTTCTTCCCTTTCAGGCTGATCGCCTCTACTGCGTGCAGACTAAGCCAGGAGTGCGCCAGTCGTTCGAACGACGATGGGAGAACTGGAAGTGGAGCGACCGCAGGCCTGCGCCTACCGACATTAGGTGGGACGCCCCAAAGAACCTCTGCCCTGAGTCTCCTGCCTCGGGCTTACCGGCAAACTTAGTCCGCAATCTATTTAAAAGATTTCCGGGAAGGTCAGGACGTGGGGGCGATTGAGCCGCGCACGATCCGGCAGTCACCCGGGCGAGGGCGACAGGTATTTCCCCCATTATTGTGAGGTCGATCTGAATGCAAAAGACGATCGTGCCCAATCTTCACGGGCGGCTTGGTCAGGACAGGGCGCGCGACCAACATCTATCAGCTGTTTGTCCGGCTATTTGGCAATTGCAACGAGACCCGGCGAGCCCAATGGTACGCTCGCGGTCAATGGCGTGGGCAAATTCGACGATATCAATGACCCGGCGTTGAGTTCCCTGCGCGATCGTTAGGTTTTTCCCATCTCTGGCTGACTGGTGTCCTGCAACAGGCGACCGGTACCGATTACTCTGCCATTGGGCAACCGGTCGATGATCCTGATCTCCTCAAAGGCATCGCCGGCAGTCCCTACGCGATCAAGGATTACTTCGATGTCTGCCCCGATTATGCGGTACGATCCGAAGAAGCGCCTGACGGAATTCAAGGCGCTTGCTCGATCGGATCCATGGCCATCGGCTGAAGGCGCTGATCGATTTCGTCCCTAATCATGTCGCGCGCTGTTATCACTCCGACATCAAACCCGAGCTCAACTTCGGCACGGAGACGATCGCTCGCGCTTTTTCGATCCGCGCAACAACTTCTTCTATCTCCAGCCCGATCAGCATAGGTCCTCCACTTGAGGCTCCCACCTGGGAGAACGGTGTCGCTCTTAGTCCGACCTGCAAACTGGAAGGGAATGAGGTGCGACGGCCATTTCGACGGCGAACTGGATCACGGGAAGAGTCACCGGAAATAACGTCGTCAGCTGGACGCCCGGGCTCAATGACTGGTACGAGACGGTCAAGCTTAACTACGGCTTTAATTTTGCCGACCGTGCTAAGAAGACGGCGCGCCTATCCATGCGCCGGCAATCCCGAGGCGCGATTCCGGATACCTGGGCAAAGATGGATCACGTAATCGCCTACTGGCAGGCGATGGGAGTAGACGGTTTTCGCTGCGACATGTCGCACATGGTGCCGCCGGAATTCTGGAAATGGCTCGATCGGCCGCGCACGGCGGCGCGTTTCCGATGTTTTCTTCTATCGGCGAAGCCTATCGATGGCGATCCGGCGAAAGTCCCAGGCAGCGACCCAGTCATCTCCCAGCTTCATGGTGGGAAATCCAATGTCATGTTTGACCTGCTCGATGCCGGCTTCGACGCGGTCTACGACGACCCAAGTTACAAGGCATCTGAAGAACATCTATGATGGGCCGGGCTTGGGCGAACGATCTCGATCATGCCCGGACTGACGATTTCATCTTCGAAAACTCGGTTCGTTATGCCGAGAACCACGACGAAGTCCGGCTGGCCGGACGCGGAAACTGGGGCGAACATCGGCATGAACGTTGGTCGCTGCGGTGACGTGCGATTCTTTTTGGCGTCGGTCGCGGCTCGGTCATGCTCTATAGCGGACAGGAAGTCGGTGAACCAGCGCGCGGCGCGAGAGGGATTTGGCGGCGATGACGGTCGCTCTTCCATCTTCGACTATTGGTCGATGCCGGAGCTGGTGAAATGGATCAACGAATCACAAGTACGACGGCGCCAGGCTCTCGCCGGAGCAGAAGAGCATTGCGGGAGGGTTATGGGCGGTCTGCTTGCCCTCATCAATGAACCCGCTTTCCGCGACGGCAATTTCTTTGCTCTCAATCCGGGAAACAACCGAAACCCGAATTTTGGCCAGACCGGGAGCGAGCCGGCAGGAGGTCATTGGCTCTATGCCTTTCTCCGCGTGGATTCGGTCTCACGGCAACGCTTCCTCGTCGCGGTCAATCTGCATCCAAAAGAAGAGCTAAAGGGTAACCGGATCATGTTTTCGCCAGAAGCGGTCAGGTTTCTCGAGTTGGCGCCTAACGAGAGTAGAATTCACGGCAGGGAACGTCTTGAAGAGAAAACGAATTCGTCGCCAGCATATCGTCTCTTAGCGCTGCCGACGGGCTCGCCCTTCGACCTTTTGCCGCTCACTGCTTACTTCTTTGAAATCGCTGCGGTCGCTGATTAGGATCCTGCCTTGCTCGTTGCTCTTCTCACCTATCGCTGCCGGTGAGCTTGTTTTGGAGCGGCCCCTCAGCTCAATCCTCTCGGACGGAAAAAAGGACGCGCAGCGCCAAGTGAGGAGGCAACGCCCATGGCGCTATTTATGAGGCAACTTCTAGGAAGTTTTTACCTGCTCGAGGACTTTCATCGCGGCGTTATGCCCAGGGATCCCGCTGACAGCGCCGCCGCGCCGGGCGCTCGAGCCACAGAGATAGACTCGGTCATATTCCGTTTCCACCCCCCATGTGCCGACCTGCTCCGGGGTTTCGGCAAAGGGAAAGGTAAGTGTGTTTTGAAAGATGTTGCCATGATACATGCCGAGTGAGTCCTCGATGTCGACCGGGCTCTTCCCTTCAATGCAGGGCGAGCCATCCTTTGCTTTCGCAAGGCAAATCTCGAGGGGTTCATCCAGCCAGCGGTTTATTCCATCGACAAAGCGAGCCTGAGCCTGCGCGCGCATCGATTCATTGTCAGGTTGGAAAAGCGAGAAAGGAGTGTCGAGGCCGAAAAGAGTTAGAGTCTGAAAACCTTTGGCCCGCAATTCAGGTGAAAGAATGCTGTCGTCAGTCAGACTGTGGCAATAAATCTCACTCGGCAGTTTGTCAGGCAGTTGGCCATTCGCCGCCTGCTCATAGCTGTCCTGCATTTCCTTGTAACCCTCGTCGATGTGAAAGGTGCCGCGAAAGGCATCCGGGGTGGAATGACGGTTGTCTTTGAGACGAGGTAACCGATGCAAAAGCATGTTGATCTTGAAAACCGAGCCTTCGTCGGTCGCTTTCGGTTTGTAAGGTTTACCGAGATACTTCGCGAGAATGTTGAGGCCGAAGTTGACCAATAGGAATCGCGTTTCAACTGTCTGCGCGTTACCATCCACTTCGAACCGAATCGAACGTTGCGGGGTGCTAAAGTCAATCTCTTGAAGCGTGACCCTGGTCAGCATCTCGGCGCCTTGTTTGCGTGCGGTCTCCTCGAGTTGCCGGGCGACATTGCCCATTCCGCCAACCGGCACTTTCCATTCGCCAGTCTTGTTTCCTATGAGGTGGTAAAGAAAACAACGATTCTGATGCAGCGATGGATCGTGAGCATGAGTGAAGACGCCGACCTTGGCATCAGTCAAAACCAGTCCGCGAACAAGGTCGTCCTTGAGATAACGTTCAATCGCGCAGCCCAAGGGTTCCTCGACCAGGCGACGCCAGGATTCGCGTCCGAGTTCGCTGCCTTCAAAACGACGGCGAAAATCGTCCCTGGCGGACAGAGGAGTTAGCATGGTATCCCAGACATGGTTCGCGAATTCCCGGGTCAGGTCACGGAACCGTTTCATCGCCTCAAACTCAGTTTCGCTGCCAGTTAGCTCGGCAACGGAGCGACGGCCAATGTCTTCCGAGACATTACTCAGAAGCAAGCCGCTGTGGTGGCCATTCGCGGAAATAGGGAGTGTAGGAGGCAATGGCACGACGGCGTAGCTCGAGATCGAGTCCGAGGTCGCGAATGATCTTCTCCGGGAAAAGGCTGACGAGATAGGAATAACGGGAGAGCCAGGCGTCGAAATCGGGAAAGACTTTTTGCGAGGTAGTCGCCCCACCGATGTAATCGTTCTTCTCCAGCAGGAGAACAGTTAGACCGGCGCGAGTGAGGTAGGAGCCGCGACCAAACCATTGTGACCGGCACCGAGGATGACCACATCGTATCGTTCCTTCATTCGTATTTCTAGAATGGAAATTCATGAAAGTCTACGGGCTCGTCGAGCGTAAGCGACGCTGCTGCCGATAAGCTACCAGGGGCAGAAAGAGGGAGGTTGAATAAACGGCGGTCCAGAAACAGGTGGAGCGAAAGAAGAGAAATCCGCGCAGATGAGTGCCCATGGCATGATGCACCCCTCCTGGAATCGCGATGGCGAATGAAAGAAAAATTACACCCGCCCAGAACAGATAACGCCAGCCGATCGCTTCATCGGTGGAAGGTGAGGAAGCTGGCCGGTCGCCGCCCTAACCACCGCCGATAAGCGACGAGGACGATCACCAAGCCGACCACCGTGCTGATTTCCTGGAGGAGCAGATAGACGCGCACGGTCGTCCACCAGAAGATAAACGACCGGCTGTTGCAGCCAATGCCAGCGATCGACAAACCAGCCTGGTTCATGAGTGAAGGCATCCCAGAAGATGTGTGTCCATGAACCGAATAGGAGAGCCAGCAAGATAAGGCTCCAATGTTTTAGTCCGCGAGGTAAGCCGGGGCAAAGTGGCAGAAGAGCCTGGCGATGGGGCGAAGGCAGGGCATAGCAAATCGGACGGCAAAAAAGACAGAGGCCACAAAAGGAGAACCAGCCCGCTGGGAACGCAGACGAGAAAAGTGCCGGCAAAGGTATGCGCAAAGTCCGAGAGATCAAAGCGATTGATGTAAAACCCAAAATCCGGTGTCATGCTGCCAATGACCAGCGCCGCAAAGGTAAGCGGTCGTTTCGCAAAACGGCGGAAAGGCAAAACGGCGGCCGGATGAGAAAGCGTCCAGGGCATAAGGGTCAGGTGGAGTTAGTCCACCTTCTCCGCGACAATCTCGAGAACGAGCGGAGTAATGAGGAGAGAGTTCGGGTTCTTACTCGCGTGAGCGAACTCCTTCTCAACCAGCTGGACGAACGCATCGTCAATCCGGCCTAACTCTTTCAGCCGGGCAAGGCCGATGCCGATGAAGGACGCGGGCCATTGCCACATGAAATCGTCGGGACCGACACAATAGATTCGCGGAATCGCGGCGCGAATGACAAAGCCGTTCGCGATGAGATAGGAAGGCAAATCCATCGCGATGTCCGCCTTGCCACCAGCGGCCTCCCAGCTCGCCTGCACCTCGGCGGCGAAGCGTTCCTGGTTCGGTAACCGCGGAATAAAGCGCCAGCTGAGGTAATGAGCGTACTCATGAAACAAAGCAATGCCGCCTTTCCGCAAGGCACGACTTAGCTTTTCAACCAAGAGCTTTGGGTTACTAACAAATGAAGCGACCCAGCGGCACCATGAGAAATCGTAATTTCCGGCCGGTAACTCATCGGTCATTAGATCTAACTCATGAACTTCGAGATTGGTTAACCCGCGAACCTGGCATCGTTCCTCGAGCGCACGAACAAAGTTAGTCGAGCGCTCGACGGCGACGACTTTGCCGGCAGGCCCAACGATCTCGGCCAGGTCCGCCGCCGCGTAACCAGGCCCGGCGCCGAGATCGATCACGTGGTTGCCAATGGTGATGCCGGCCTCCTGCCAACAGGTTAGCGCGACTGGGCGCCAAATGCGGTGCTGCAAGCCCAATCGGGCCAGTTCCTCTTCATGCGTCCCAAGGACGTAATCGCGTTCTGTTGCCATCAGGAATGTTTAATGAATACGCCATTTCCCAGCTTGAAATTAGTCGTTCGCAGTTAATGGGAGATCTCCGGTTTTCCTGGCATTTGTGAGATGGCTTCTAGAACTTTTATGGCGGGTCCAGGGAGACGTGTTCGTCCTTGAAGTGCCGCTTGCCTTTCAGAGCCTTGGCGTATTCGTCGCGACTAAGAATGTTTTCGTCCAGTTGCATGTCCGTGCGGCAAAAGACACGGAAGAAGTTGACTACACGGTCATGACTTGCCAGGACTTCGTCGATGAGATAATTCACGTCCACATTCACGCAGATCGCGCCGACGACGCCATACTCCTTGCGAATGATCGGGACGGTGGTGCACTTAAACTTTCGCCCGCCCAGGTTAAGTTCGTAGTTCAACTTTTCTTCCTGGAGTAACTGCCGTTTCTTGAGGTCGATGACGAGATTGGTCGTGCCGTCGCGGAGATGACGACCGGTGACGTTATTCTCCAGCGCAATTAGAGAGTGCGATGGGTTTGAAAGGTCGTGAAGGAGGATCTCGATGCCCAGGCCGGGAAAAGACTTACCAAGGAGGCGGACAATCCGGGTGAAATTTTCGAGATACTCCGCGGTATCATCGGCGATCTTGCGTCCGTCGTATTTCTCAAAAAGCCGGGCATAAACCTTTTGTTCGGCCGGCTCGAGCCGGGTGCGGACGCTGTTTTGTTCGCCGATAAAGATGAGCTGGCGGGCCGCAGTCGGGTCGTTGTTCCGGAGGAAATAATGCATCCCGAGCCGGAAATTGTTGAGGTTAAACTCAGGAAAGTTATCCCGGTTAATCGTGTAAGGGTAGAAGTCGTATTCTTCCAGCCGTCGTCCAAAGCGCCGCTGCTCCTGGTATTTCCCCCAGGCATAGCCAACTCCGAGAAAGATCGCCGACGCGATCACGGAGGCGATGACGTTAATGGTCAGGTCGCCGCCGAATCCAGTGAGGAGTGAAGCGATCATGGTGCAGGTCTTTTGTAGTCGAGAGCAGTTACAACTCAACCGCAATCATCGGTCTGGAAACAAGTTGTTGTGCGAGCTTTTCGTTCGCAATCGAGAGGTAGAATTCTAAGCTTGGCTGGAACATGAGCCGGGTGCGTCTTCTTTCCGATACACTTGCCAGCCAGGTGGCGGCGGGAGAAGTGATTGAGCGCCCGGCCTCGGTGGTGAAAGAGCTGGTCGAGAACAGCATCGACGCCGAAGCCCGCTCCATCGAAGTGATGATCCGCCGCGGCGGCATCTCCCTTATCCGGGTGACTGACAACGGGATGGGTATGGATCGCGATGATGCGCTCCTTTGTCTCGAGCGCCACGCAACAAGCAAGATCCGAACGGCGAATGATCTCGTCACCGTCGCGACCCTTGGCTTCCGCGGGGAGGCGTTGCCCAGTATTGCCAGCATCTCGCGTTTTCGCCTAACGACTAGGGAAAAGGAGGCCGTCGCCGGAACCGAAGTGATCGTCTCGGGCGGGCGTGTGGAAACGGTGCGCGAAAGCGGCGAAGCGCCTGGTACTCAGATCGAAGTGCGCTCGCTCTTCTACAACCTGCCGGCGCGCCGGAAATTCCTGCGCTCGGAAAACACCGAGACCCGCAACATCGAGCATCAGCTGTATCTCCAGGCGATCGCCCATCCAGAGATCGCGTTTTCGCTCGTTCGCGATGAGCGGGTGGTGTTTCAGCTCCCGGCGACGATTCATCTGCGCGATCGGATTCGCGACCTGCTCGGGAACGAGTTACTTGCCCGGCTGCTCGAGGTCGAACCAACCCGACGCGGGAAAGTGCGGGTGACTGGTTTCATCGGGCAGGCGGGAGTGAGCCGGGCGAGCCGCGCGCAGCAATTCGTCTTTGTGAATGGCCGGGCAATCGAGAGCGCAATCATCGGCAGCGCGCTGAAGGAGGGCTATCACACCGCGCTCATGAAAGGACAATATCCGGTCACCTTTCTCTTCCTCGAACTCGATCCCTCGGAGGTCGACGTCAATGTGCATCCGGCAAAGCGAGAAGTGCGCTTTCGCGATCCGGCGACGGTACGCGACGCGGTCGTGGCCGCGGTGCGGCGGACCCTGGAAAGCGATCGAGAAAGCTGGCAAGCGCAATTTCGGCGGCCGCCGACGGTGGAAGGGACAGTTTCTCCTTCAACCAACCCGGAGGTGGGGACGACGCAGCAGTCGTCCCTCCAGGTGACGGTCGCGCCTAACGACGAAGGGCAGACGCGTTTGCCGGTGGAAACTCCGCTGCCGTCGGTGGTCGATGGCCGGTCTTTGCCTAACGAGCAGCCGCAGCCGGAGGGCCGGAACCAGTTCCGGATCCTTGGAGTTTTGAACAAACTTTATGTTTTGATGGAGAACGTCGATGGGCTCGTGCTCGTCGATCAGCACGCGGCGCATGAGCGGATCCTGTTCGAGGAACTGCGACGCCGAATGGAAGCGAAGGGCGTTCCCTCGCAACGCCTGCTTCTGCCTCACGTTGTCGAGCTGGCGCCGCGCGACGCGGAATGGGTGGAGTGCAACTTAACAAACCTGCAACGGATGGGGCTGGGGGTGGAGGAATTTGGCCGGCACACTTTCAAGCTCGAAAGTATGCCTTCTTTTCTCAGCGGCACAGACCCGGTGCAGCTTTTGCAGAATGTGATCGATGGCTTGAAAGCCGCCAGCCACAGCACTTCACCGTTACGACTGGGCGAAGAAATGATCGCGAAAACCGTTTGCCGTCACGCGGTGAAAGCCAATGACCTTCTGCGCAACCCGGAAGTGGAGAAACTGATCCGCGACCTGCTCGATTGTGAATTGCCCTACTGTTGCCCGCACGGCCGCCCGACCATGATCCAGATTTCGTTAGGCGAACTGGAGAAAAAATTCGGGCGCAAAGTCTAACGACGTTTGCGGCGGGTCCGGCTGCCGTTCCTGGGCAGAATCTCGAGGCTGGTGATCAGGAGAACGTCGATGATTTCGAAAGAGTCATCCATTTGGTCGACAATCAGTCGGCGCCCGGTAGGCGACAGATGCATGAAATCAGGATGCGGGACGTCCACCGATTTGCCGTTCGCCATATGAACACGAAACGGCTGAAATGGAGCGGAGTCGTAAAGCTTTCGTATTTCCTTGGGGGTCATGGAGCGAAAAGATAATGCTGCGAGCGAAAAATTGGAAGTAGATCGAGTCTGAGAACATAGTCCGCCACCGGCGGAGCTACTTTGTGTCTGAGGCGGCCGCCGGCTCTTGCCAATGCTTTGCGATCAGCGCTTTGATCTCCGGGCTTTGAATCCGGTAATTCTCAATTTCGTGGCTCGGTAAATCCGGGAACCATTTCCACCAGTACATGCCCGCAATTGTCGGACAGGTGCGCGGGAGATCGAGTGCGACATCGATACAGGTTTGTTGAACCCTGGCTGCGTCTTTGCCGCCCATCTTGAATGCCCACGGTTCGGCGGCGGCTCGCGCACTTTCGTTGTAACCGATCTCGACGAAGAGAAACTTCTTGTTTTCGTGTGCCCGCGAAAAAGCGGTGAGCTCCAAACATTTCCGGCGCCAGCCTTCAGCAATCTCCGCCCGGGTCGGGCTTTCACTTTTCGTTAGGGGAAAATAAGCCAGCACCCCGATGTAATCGAGCGCATCCCAGAAGGTGACTTCCTGGAAGTTGTCCCAATTCCCCCCGTAGGTGAGCTGGCCGTGATAGACCTCCCGAATCGCGGCGATGATCTTGCGCCAGCGGTCATCGAACTTCTGCGCGTAAGTGAACTCGAGGCCGATGCAGAAGGTCTTTGCGCCATGAGCCTCGGCGAGCCGTGCCATTTGCACGATCCAGACCTGATAATCATCGAAAAATCGGTCCCATTCCGCGCTCGTCTGGAAATTGATCTCGCCCCGCCAGAGAAACTTCGTTCCCCAGTAGGCGATGTGCGGAATGAGCATGGTCGAGAGTCCGCGTTCTCGCGCCCAGTTGAGCGGGACAATTATGTGGCGAAATCCGTCGTCGGCGCGGAAGCGGACGTGGCCGTCGTTCTGGATCTGGGCGTAAGGGTGAATCGCGATGCTGTTTGCGCCTAACGACTTCAACTCATCAAGGGTCGCGGCCATTTGCGGGGTGGCCCATTCCCAGCCGGAGGTCTGACAGGAAACGGTCACGCCTTTGATGAACGGCAGGGCGCCCCGCGACGGCGGACCGGCCGGGCAAAGGACGAGAAAAGGACGAGGCGAGCGCAATTTCCCGGCACGAGGAGGAGCGGAATCGCATCTGTGGACAGATAATAAGGGAAAAGGCTGTTTGCAAAGAAAGTCACGCTCAGCGGTCGACCCGGCTCGGAGCCGGCGCGGAACAGCCAGGTTAAACTTGCACGCCAAAAGCGGCGGCGGTCGATTACGTGGACGTGGCCAACATGTTTACCTTCATGAAAACGATCCCGCCTTATTGGAAACCATTCCTCGACATGTTCCACGAAATGGTGGGCGATCCGGAGAAGGACAAGGCGATGATGGAAGCCGTCTCGCCTGTTATGCATGCGGAGAAAATCAAGACGCCGCTCTTCATGCCCAGGGCACGCACGACCTGCGGGTGAACAAGGCGGAATCCGATCAGATGGTGGTGGCGTTGAGGACGCGCGGAGTGGCTGTGGAATACCTGGTGACGGACAACGAAGGCCACGGCTTTCATCAATGGAGCTTCGACTTCTTGGCGACGAGAAAAGTGCAAAACCTGAAGCCGGCCGCGTAACGTCAGGTCGTGGCGGCTGCAAACCGCCGTTCCCCTTGTCGCGAACCAGCGCGGTCGTAGAAAAAGCCGGGTTTCCCAGTCGACGCGCTTGGCGGTTGGAAACATTCTCTCAGGGTTCGATTGCGGGGAAATCGGCCTCGGTATCGCCCGTGTCGTGTCCCTTGCGCAGCTCGCTGTGGCGCACGCCGTAGAGGAAGTAAATCGCCAGGCCAATGACGAGCCAGAGGACGAAACGAATCCAGGTTTCAACCGGCAGGCTGAGCATGAGGACGAAACAAAAGATCGTCCCCAGGATGGGAAAGAGCGGCACGAACGGCACCCGAAACGGCCGAGGCCGCTGCGGCGCGCTCCGGCGCAGCGCGATCACGCCCAGGCAAACAAGAATGAAAGCGAACAACGTTCCTATGTTCGTTAGGTCAGCGAAGGTGTCGATGTCCTTGAGCATCGCGACTCCACCGACAACTATGCCAACGAGGATGGTGGTGATGTGCGGGGTGCGGAATTTCGGATGGACCTTGGCAAAGATTTTCGGGAGCAGACCGTCCCGCGCCATCGCCATGAAAATGCGCGGCTGTCCAAGCTGAAAAACGAGGAGAACCGAGGTCGTCCCGGCGAGCGCGCCGGCGCTGATGAGCGCTTCCATCCACGGTTTCCCGAGCACAGCGATGGCGGAGGCGATCGGTGCCGCATCTCCGGAGTAGGAGCTCCAAAGCTTGAGCCCCGTCATCACCCCGCCAACGAGGATGTAAACCAGCGTGCATACCGCGAGACTGACGATCAGGCCGATCGGTAAATCGCGTTGCGGGTTGCGTGTTTCTTCGGCGCAGGTCGAGACCGCGTCAAAACCGATGAAGGCAAAGAAAACAATCGCCGCGCCGGTCATGACTCCGCTAAATCCGGTAGGCATGAATGGATGCCAGTGTCCGGGGTTGATGTAAAACGCACCGAAGGACACGAAAAAGATCAGGACACAGATTTTGATGATGACTGCGGTGGTATTGGCGCGTGCGCTCTCCTTGATCCCGTAGACGAGCAGAATTGTGAGCAGGGCAATAATAACCAAGGCCGGCAAATTGAACGAGATCGCATGACCGGCAATGACGGGTAGAGCGGTGCTCGAATAGGCAGAAGCGGCATCTGGCCCCGCGGCGATGACCTTTTGCGCCGTCAGGGGATCGGCCACAAGCCAGAGTGGACATTTAATCGCGCCGTTGGAAATGCTGGCGAGAAACTTCAGGAAATAACTCGACCAGCTGACGGCCACGGCCATGTTCCCGACCGCGTATTCGAGGATCAAATCCCAGCCGATAATCCAGGCGATGAGTTCGCCTAACGTTGCGTAGGAATAGGTGTAGGCTGAGCCGGAAACCGGAATCATTGAAGCCAGCTCCGCGTAACAAAGGGCCGCGAATCCGCAGGCCATCGCCGCGAAGACGAAGGAAATGACAAGCGCGGGCCCGGCTCCCGGTCGACCGAGCACCACCTCAGTGCCGTTAAACCAGGCGATGAGAAAATTGCTCACTGGGGTTTGCATCCTGCCGGAGAAGACCTGCCCGGCTGCCGCTGAACCCACGAGCGAGAAGATGCCCGCGCCAATGATCGCGCCAATCCCGAGACAAGTGAGATCGAACGCCCCGAGCGAACGCTTCATTTTGCGATCCGGTGCTTCCGATTCCTTGATCAGGCGTTCCGGGCTTTTGGTTTGGAAGAGTTTTGAGGCCACGCGTGTTTCTCCTATTTCGCCGATGAGTGCGCGCATCGTCTCACCGGACAATTCCGATGGTCAACGTTTTGTTTTTTGCCGGCCGGGCGGGTGCCTAACGACTCCCATCCCTCGCGGCACGGGCAATCGCGATGGCTGGCCTGAAATTAGCTCGTGAGACAGGATGCCATTCTCCGGAGCAAACCTTTGCGCCCAGCTGCTCTTCGGCAGCATCGGGTTTGTCGGCTTTGCTTATGGAAAAAAGATGCATGCCTGGAAACCGATGTTCATCGGGATCGCCCTGATGACCTGCCCATATTTCCTCGAGGATACGACCTTTCTCTGGGCGAGCGGGATTGCTGGCGCGGCCGCCTTGGTCTGGTTCCGCGATTGAGGCGGGTCGATTGCGTCCGGAATGGACTTGGCCCGGCCTGATGAATAGTCTGTCGTCGTGTCCGACGAGACGCCGTTAATTTTTGGCGATGCCGCTGCCGCGGAGATGAGCCGTTTTCCTGGCCGGAAATGGCTCCAGCGGAAAAAAAAGGCGCGGCCACCGTTAACTCATTGCGAGAATTGCGGGGCGGCCCTGACCGGGCGGTACTGTGCGCAGTGCGGCCAGGCAGGGGTGGATTACCATCGTTCCTTCGGGTCGCTGCTTGCGGATGCGGCGGACGCGTTTTTCAATCTCGACGATCGCTTTTTCAAGACTTTTTGCCTCCTGCTCTGGAAACCCTGGCGCCTAACGATCGAGTTCGTCCAGGGAAAACGGGCCCGCTATGTGCATCCGCTGCGGGTTTACCTGATCGCGAGCGTGACCTTTTTCCTCGTGATCAATTTCCTCTCCCGCGACGCTCATTTTCAGGCGAAAGGGAAGGGGGACAAGGCGGCATTCATCATCGACGACAACGCGGCCAGTCCGACGCCAACTGCTGTGCCGAGCCCGATCATCGGGCCGCAGCTTGCCCTCTCCAGCGGCCGCACTTCCGAAAACGTCGCCAAAGCCGGTCGAAATCTTCGATGAAATCGACAAGGAATCGCATCCCACGGGCTGGGCTAAATGGATGGAGGGACGGGCGAAGGAAAAACTCGGCCCGAGAGGAGACCGTGGCGATCTTTTCCTCCGAGAGCTTTGATTCAAAACCTCGCGCCGATGGTTTTGTGCTGTATTCCGCTTTTCGCGCTCGTTTTGAAGATCCTCTACATATTCAAACGCCGTTATTACATCGAACATTTGATTTTCGCGCTGCACACTCACGCCTTCGTTTTTCTTAGTACCGTGGTGATTATCGGCATCGGCTTTCTGCTCGCTTGGAAAGCGCCGCCGGCGTTTCACTCCGCTCACTTGCACGCTGCTCGCGCTTCACGGTTTTGATCCAGTTGCAGATCGGGATTCGCAAGGTCTATCGGCAGAATTGGTTCGCGACGCTCTTCAAATTTGCTCCTCGGAAGCATGATTTATTTTGTGCATCCTTTGCATCGCGTTCGGGGTGACCGCGTTCGCCACCTTGCTCCTGCCGTAGAAATCCAGTTGAGGGAGCCGCTTGCCCTTTGATCGCTCGAACGATTAATTCAGCGTCATGGGTCGTCAATGGTTGCATGCAAAGCGCGAAGTCGCGGGTCTGAAAAAGGGGCAGGTCGTCGGGAAGCTGGTGAAAGAAATCATGGTCGCCGCGAAGCTCGGCGGCCCCGATCCTGCGGGGAATGCGCACCTCGCGGCCGTCGTGAGACAAGGCCCGCAAGCAAAGCGTTTCCCGCGACGTGATCGAGCGTGCGATCAAGAAGGGTGCGGGCGTCGGCGGCGAAAAACTGGAGCTGGAACAGATCGTCTTCGAAGGCTACGCACCGCACAAGGTGCCGGTGATCGTCGAGGTGCAGACCGACAACAAGAACCGCACCGCGCCGGAGATCCGGGTGCTTTTCAAGCGCGGCCAGCTCGGCGCGCCGGGAAGCAACAAGTTTCTCTTCGATCACGTCGGCCTGGTCGAGGCGCACCATTCGGATGCGAATGCCGATGCCGAAGCGGCCGCCATTGAAGCAGGCGCGCAGGATTTTGTTCCCCTGACGAATGCGGACGACTCCGAGATTCCCGAGGGAGCGACCGGCGCCCGGTTCATCACGGCGCCGACCGATCTCCACGCCGTCTCGCAATGGCTGGGCCAGAACGGCTGGACGATCGTGACCAGCGAACTCGGCTACCTCGCGAAAAATTTCCCGGAGCTAAACGACGGAAGATCGCGCAGCAGGTCGGCGAATTTCTCCAGGCGCTCGAGGACCACGACGATGTTCACCGGGTCTGGGCGGCGGTTCGTTAGGCGAAAAAATGTCAGACGAGACGAGCCAGGCAATTTTTGGCGATGCGGTCGCCGCCTCGCTCGAAAAGCCGGAGCGCCGCCGCCGCGGGCTATTCGGCTGGAAGAAGCCGGCGGAGGAAAAACCGCCCTACACCCATTGCGAAGATTGCGGTACGGAATTGCACGGACACTACTGCTCGAATTGCGGCCAGGTGGCGGTCGATTACCGGCGTTCTTTTCGCCATGTCATCGCGGACGTGGCGGAATCGTTCCTGAATTGGGACTCCAAATTCACCAAGACCATCGGGCTGCTCCTGGTCTGCCCAGGCTGGCTCACGAACCAATTCGTCGCCGGCCGGCGCACGCGCTATCTCCACCCGCTCCGCCTTTATCTTCTGATCAGTATCCTGTTTTTCCTCTGCCTTCGTCTCGCCCCGGTCAACCTCCATCCGAAGATCGATTCGAAAATGACGCCGGAAGATCGCGCCAAAGTGGAGGAAGCGATGAAGAATCCTGACATCCCGCCTTTTGTGCGGGAGCAGGTCTTAAACGGTCTCGCCAAGGGCGCGAAGTCGGACACCTCCTCTGGCAAACCCGCGCCGGTCATCTCGACGCCATCGCCCGCGCCCGGTAAGAAGAAGGATGAGTTGAAGAGACAAGTGGACGAGGCGGCTCCCCCGAGCTGGCTAAAAAAGCGCGTCCTGGAAAAGGTCGGACCGCACGGGAACAACGTCGAACTCCTGAGCAAGACACTCCGGGACAACATCTCGACGATGATGCTGTTCTGCATTCCGCTCTTCGCGCTGGTGCTGAAAATTCTCTACCTCCGCCAGCGCCGTTTTTACATCGAGCACCTCGTCTACGCCCTGCACATTCACGCCTTCTTTTATTTCGCCCTGTTGTTGACTGCTTTCAGTGCCATGGCAACGAAACGCTGGGCGCCGGCACTGGAGACCTCGCTCATCTGGATCCTTGTGATTGCGGTCGTGACGCAGGTCTTCGTCTCGATCCGGCAGGTTTATCGCCAGAGTTGGTTCATGACGACGTTCAAGCTTCTCTTCGGCGGCGCGATCTATCTGTTCGTCCTTCTTCTGGCGCTCGCGGTGACCGCAGCCGCGACCCTTCTGCTGCCTTGACCGTCGTTAGGCAAGCAGCTCTTTCGCCCGCGCCAGGGCCGCTTCGATCTTCCTGGCGTCGGTCCCGCCGCCCTGTGCCAACTCTGGGCGTCCGCCGCCTTTTCCACCAACCAGTGGAGCGGTTTCTTGGATCAATTTCCCGGCTTGGAAACGTGTCGTTAGGGCTTTGGGAATGGCGGCGAGCAAAGCGACGCGGCCTTCTTTTTCTCCGGCGAGAAAGATCGGACCGTCAAATTGCGTCTTGAGCGCGTCGGTTACGGCCTGAAGCATCCTGCCGTCGGCGTCCGGGACGCGTGCCACGCGGAACGCCGCGCCGTCGCTCGCGGCCAACTCGTTCGCGATCGCCGCGGCGCGGCTCTGCATTTCTGATTCGACAGCCTTCGCGTTCGCCTTTTCCCAATCGCGCACTTCCGCTTCCAGTTTTTCAAGATGCGCGGCTCGCGCGTCGATGCTGGCGAGCATGGCCTCCGCTGTTACCGTTTCAAACGCGGGCAAATTCGTTAGGCCGGCTTTCTTTTTGGCCAGGGCTGTAAATTTCTCTTCCTGCCGCGCCGCTTCGGCCTGCGCCCATTCGTTGACCGCGCTACCTGCAATCGCTTCGATTCGGCGGATCCCGGCCGCGATCGCGCCTTCGCTCAGGATGCGGAACGAACCGATGTCGCCGGTGGTGCGGACATGCGTGCCGCCGCACAACTCCATTGAGTAACCATTCAATTCGTTAGGCACGCCGCCGATCTGCACCACCCGGACGACGTCGCCGTACTTGTCGCCGAAGAACTGCATGATCTCGGCGCGCTGCTTCGCTTCCGCGTAGGGAATTTCTTTCCAGGAAACGGGCGCGTTCTCCCGGATCTTGTCGTTCACGAGTTTTTCGACTTCGCGCACCTGCGGTTTCGTCAGGGCGCGCGCTCGAGAAGTCGAAGGTCAGCTTCTCCGGTCCGACGTAGCTTCCTTTCTGGGCGGCGTCGCGACTAACGACTTCGTGCAGCGCCCAATGCAGTAGATGGGTCACGGTGTGGTGCCGCTCAATGGCTTGACGACGGCTGCGATCGACCTCCAGCCGAACTGGCTCCTCGCCAACGCGACGAGGTGGCGCCCTGTTCAGGGTCGTTCGCCACGATGGGATGCAGGTCGCCGAGTTTTAGTAGGAACGTGTCCCTCGTTTCAAAGTGGCAGTTACTTCCGAAATACGACCCATCTGAACGGATGATCTCTCCGTGATCGCCAACCTGTCCGCCCATCTCGGCGTAAGCACGAGGATTTGATCACCACAGCGAAGTATTTCTGCATTGCCGTTGTCGACGAAATCTCGCTTCAATCACAAGGGCGTGCCGAATTCGAGACGAGTCATAACCAACGAATTCGGTGGGCGGCTCAATTCCGGCCACGCGATCACGCTCTTTCTTCTGCGCGTTACGCGCTGCGCGCCCGCTGTTCCTCCATCAACTTCTCGAAGCCTTCCGTATCGACCGTGAGCCCGCGCTCACGCGCCATCAGTTCGGTGAGATCGAGCGGGAATCCCTGCTCGTCGTAAAGACGAAACGCGAAGATCCGGAGATATTTTGAGGCGCGGCTCCTCTGATCCGGGGAGCGACGCGACCGCGTGCCGCGTCCGGCGACTCGCCGGACGCCACCACGCTCTCCAGAGTCCAAAGCCACCGATAATCCTCATTCGCCCGCGCGATCCCCGACTCCCAGGGATTCCTGCAAATGTAGAGATATTTTTCCTGGAGATCGGCTTCGGACCGGATCAAACGATCGAACGATTCCTTTTCCCATACGGGTCCGCTCGTCCCGCGCGCCTTGTTGATTTGATGTGCGGAGACGGATTTGATGTTCTGCAAAATTGTCAGCGAATTCGAGAAGACGTTGCCCTTGGCGTCGGATACTTTGATCTGTGGTTCGAAAAGCAGATGGACGTGATCGGGCATCACGCAGGCGACGAAGAGCGCAAATGATTTCGCTTTGCCGGAATCGTGAATGATCATTCGAGGACGATGTCGCGCTCGGCTTCGGTGAGGGGATGCGTCGAGCTTCGGTGCTGAAGGCGATTGCGTATTTGCCCCAGGGGCGCTCGAAGTGGGGGAGGCGGCGCTTTGCTAACGTGTTTGCGAAGCGGGGGAGGTTTCCGGCGAGTCGCCGGAAACGGCACGCGAGCTCGGCGTGCGCTCCCCGGAGGCTGAAGGTCGCGCGATCTCGGTTTCGAAGAGGGCGATACCTTTATCGAGTGTCTTGTTGAAGGACTCCTCCTCGCGCTTGCAGCGTCTTCTTCGATCCTGCGCCTGCTTGCGCGGCGAATTTCGGGGAAGACGTCGCCCATCGTTTCGGCGAGCACGTCGACGAGTTTGTAGAAGAACGGTTCGTGGAAGCCGAGCGTGCGGCCGTAGCGGACCGCGCGGCGCAGGATGCGGCGCAAAACGTAGTTGCGGTCGTTGTTGCCGGGCTGGATGCCGTCGGCAATCGCAAAGCTGAGCGTGCGGATGTGGTCGGCGATGACGCGGAAGGCGATGTCGATTTTCTCCTGCTCGGTGTTGCCGGTGCTACCGGGCTTGCGGCAGCGTGGAGCCGTATTTTTTGCCGCTCAACTTTTCGATCTCGTCGAAGATCGGGCGGAAAATGTCGGTCTCGTAGTTGGAGATCGTGCCGGTGAAATCCGTCAAGTTCTTCGTGCCCTGGATGATGCGGTGACGCGCTCGAAGCCCATGCCGGTGTCGACGTGCTGCGCGGGCAGCGGCGAGAACGTGCCGTCGGGGTTCGCGTTGAACTGGATGAAGACGAGGTTCCAGATTTCGATGCAGCGCGCGTCGCCTTTGTTGACGAGCGAGCCGCTGGTGTCGCCCTGCGGCGTGAGGTCGACGTGCAATTCGCTGAGCACGGGCCGCACGGGCCGGTGTCGCCCATCATCCAGAAATTGTCCTTCTTGTTGCCGTTGACGATGTGGATCTGCGGGATCGAGGCCGGCGCGGTGAAAATCCGCGGCCCAATGATCGTGCGCTTCCTGGTCGAACTCGCGCGGGATCGCTCTGTGTCCGGGCTGATAGACCGTGGCGTAAAGGCGCTCCGGCGGAAATTTCCAGCGCCTCGACGACCAGTTCCCACGCCCAGTCGATCGCTTCCTTCTTGAAGTAATCGCCGAAGCTCCAGTTGCCGAGCATCTCGAAAAACGTGTGGTGATAGGTGTCGAGGCCGACGTCGTCGAGGTCGTTGTGCTTGCCGCCGGCGCGGATGCATTTCTGGGTGTCGGCGGCGCGCGGCGGATCGAAGGCCGGCTTCTGCTGGCCGAGGAAAATGGGCACGAACTGGTTCATGCCGGCGTTGGTGAACAGCAGGTTCGGCGAGTCCGGCATGAGCGATGACGAGGGCACGATGGTGTGCTGTTTCTCGCGGAAGAAATCGAGAAACGATTGGCGAATCTCGGCGGAGGTCATCGAGTGGAGTTTAGCGTGAATCGCAGAGTTTTCATGCCGGGAGCGCACGCGACTCGCGTGCCGTTTGGGGACTCGCCGAAACGATCTTTGCGGAACGGTCGCGCATGGGGAAAAGTTCGCGAGGCGGTCGCCTTCGCAGCACGCGAGTCGCGCGCGCTCCCCGGATGAGCCGCAAGCGCTTGCCGACTACTTCTTGTCCTCGTCGAGCTTGGCTTTGACCGCGGCCTCGATCTCTTCGTAGAGCGCGGGGTCGTTTTTCAGCACTTCCTTGGCGGCGTCGCGGCCCTGCGCGAGTTGCGAGCCTTTGTAGCTCATCCAGGAGCCGCGTTTCTCCACGATCTGTTTTTCAAGCGCGAGATCGAGGAGGGCGCCGGTCGAGGAAATGCCTTCGTTATACATGATGTCGAACTCGGCCTCGGTAAAAGGCGGCGCGACTTTGTTTTTCACCACTTTCACCCGGGTGCGGTTGCCGGTGACGACGCCGTCAGTCTGCTTGATCGCGCCGATGCGCCGGATGTCGAGCCGGACGCTGGAGTAGAACTTGAGCGCTTTCCCGCCGGGTGTCGTTTCGGGGTTGCCGAACATGACGCCAATCTTTTCGCGGATCTGGTTGGTGAAAATACAGCAGGTCCGCGCCTTGGAAATGAGCGAAGTGAGTTTGCGCAATGCCGCGCTCATCAACCGTGCCTGCGCGCCGACCGTGGAGTCACCGATCTCTCCTTCGAGTTCCTGTTTCGTGACGAGCGCCGCAACGGAGTCGAGGACGATGACGTCGAGGGCGTTGGAGCGAACAAGCGTTTCGACGATGCGGAGCGCTTCTTCGCCGGAGCTCGGTTGCGAGACCAGCAGGTCGTCGAGATCGACGCCGAGCTTGCGCGCATATTGCGGATCGAGCGCGTGCTCGACGTCCACGAAGGCAGCCAGACCACCGCGCTTTTGCGCCTGAGCGATGATCGTGAGGGTGAGAGTCGTTTTGCCGGACGATTCCGGGCCGAAAACCTCTACAACTCGTCCTCGCGGCACGCCGCCAACGCCGAGAGCGCGGTCGATCAAAATGTTCCCGGTGGGGATGACCTCGATGTCGACAATTTTCTCATCGCCGAGGCGCATGATGGCGCCTTCGCCGTAGTCTTTGGCGATCTGCTGGATGGCGAGATCGAGGTTCTTGTTGCGGGCGGCGATGACTTTGTCTTCGGAGGATTTTTCTTCGGTTTTGGTGGCCATATGCGGGGTTCTTTAGCTACGACGCGGCGACGGTCGCGCCAAGTAGAAAAGCGCACCGGAGCTGAAAAAGATTGTTCGCGAAGACAAAAAAGCCGCGGACCTCGCGGCGCCCGCGGCTTCTGTTCTGTTTGACCAGGTGAATTGCTCTCCTACGAGACCTTGATCCGGCGCGGCTTTACTTCTTCCGCCTTGGGCAGGGTGAGGGTGACCACGCCCTGGGTAATGCGGGCGGTGATTTTCCCGGTATCGATCGACGGATCGATCTCGAAGCTGCGACGGTAGTCATGCGGCCGCGATTCGCGATGGATGAGGGTTCCCTCAACCGCGGAGTTCGAACGGCGACCAATGATCGAGAGTTCGTTATTCTCGATCGAGATGTCGAGGCCGTCCTTGCTCACGCCCGGCATCTCGAGCTCGAGCATGTAGCTGTCGGCGGTTTCGTTGACGCTGGCTGGCGGGGTGACGAAGCGCTCCGTCTCGCGGGTCGCTCTTCCGCTGTTTTCACGTACTAAAGTGTCCATTGGATTTTCCTTTCTTGATTTTGTGATCGGCGAAACGAGTTCGCCGAAATTCATTTAGGCTACGGTGACTTCGACTTTCTTCGGCTTGGCTTCCTCAGCTTTCGGGAGGGTGATTGTCAGGACGCCGTCCTTGTAGGTGGCGCTGACTTTGCCCGCCTCGACTCGCGTCGGCAGGGTAATGCTGCGGCGGAATTTGCCGCTGAAACGCTCGGTGCGTTCGGCATTTTCTCCGTCGCCCGAGGTGCTCTGGCGTTCGCCGGCGATGGTCAGCATTCCGTCGTGGAGAGAGATATCGATGTCCTCCTTGCGCATGCCCGGCACTTCGACCACGGCGACGACATTGTCATTCGTCTGGTAGAGGTCTAGAGCGGGCGTCCAGCCGCTGAAGAGCTGCGCCTGGCGGGCGAAGTTGCCCATCATCGGTAGCTCGAAAAGGCTGTTCATTTCGTCGCGGAGGCTGGCCCAGCGATCGAACGACGGCGAAGTCGACATCTCGGGAGCTTGATAGCGAATTAAACTCATAGTGTTTGTCCTTTCTGGTAAATGGTTGTTCAGCTCTTTGTCCGTTAAGCTGGCGACATGCCAGGAGGTGAGCGGTTAATAAACGACACCACAAGTCGCTATTTATGAAAATCTTGTGTGAAATTCACTCGCGATTCTGCCAGACAACACTCGTGACACTGTGGCGCGGCTGCTTCGCCGGCTCACAGGTGGAAGTTGTGCCAAAATGTAACCGATCCGGGAGCCATCGCGGCAAAGCGAAACGATAATTGCGAGCGAGGTCGCGCTTGCTTACGGTGTGACGATGGCAGATTCCGGCGAGGAAACTTTCATGCAGGCGGCGCTGGCTGAAGCACGCAAGGGCGTTGGAAGAGCCAGTCCAAATCCCGCTGTCGGCGCAGTGCTGGAGCAGGGCAATCGCATTGTCGCGACCGGTTATCACCGTGCGAGCGGGTTGCCACACGCGGAGATTGAGTGCCTTTCGGCGGCGGCCACGCGATCATTGCGGACAGCCACGCTCTACGTCACGCTCGAGCCCTGCTCCACGACTGGACGTACGCCGCCCTGCACGGAGGCGATTGTTAGGGCAGGGGTCGGTCGGGTCGTGATTGGCGCGATCGACCCTAACCCGCAGCACAGCGGACGCGGGATTCGGGAGCTGATTGCCGCAGGCGTGGAAGTGACCAGCGGAGTTTTGGCTCCCGAGTGCAGCCGGCTGAACGAAGCGTTCAACAAGTGGATTGTGACCCGCCGACCATTCGTAATCGCAAAATGCGGAATGAGCCTGGACGGTCGCCTAACGAGATCGCCTGTCGAGGGTCGCTGGATGACGGGGCCTGCGGCGCGCCGTCACGCGATGCAACTCCGGGCGCAGGTGGACGCCATCCTGATCGGTGCCGAGACGCTGCGCCAGGATAATTCGCGTCTGACGGTCCGAGGACGGCGAGGCGCAAGGCAGCCGTGGCGGGTGGTTGTAACGCGCTCCGGGAAGTTGCCGCGAGCGGCCCATCTCCTGAGAGATCGTTTCGCCGAACGCACTTTGGTTTACCATAGAAAAACCCTCGCGCGGGTGCTGGCCGATCTCGGTCGGCGGGAAATCACGAGCGTCCTGATCGAGGGTGGGGGCAACGTGCTGGGCCAGGCCTTCGATGCGCAACTCGTGGACAAGGTGCAATTTTATCTCGCGCCGCTTCTTACGGGCGGTCCGGTGCCAGCGGTCGCAGGCAAAGGCGCGGCATCGAGCGCGGCTGGGGCGCGCCTCGCGGGGATTCATTTTGAAAAGATCGGCCATGACCTGCTCGTCACCGGTTATCCGCAATGGACGGAAGAAACCGCTGAATAATTTGCCAGGCTCAGCGTCTGAATTTGTGTTCATCGAGAGGAAATAAGATTATGAAATGGAAGAAGCTTCTCCTAGTCGCAGCTGTGAGCGGGGCGTTCGCTTTTGCCCCAGTTCCGAAATCTGAAGCCGGGGTGCAAGTTGGAGTGGGGATCGGGTTGCCGGTCGCCTACCCCGCCTACGGGTACCCGTACTATCCGTACGCCTACGGTTATCCATATGGATACGCTCCCTACTACGCGTCCTACGGCTACTACCCCGTGGTCTACGGCCGGCCGTATGTCTACTCGCGACCAGTCGTGGTCTACCGCAACGGCCGTCGGGTCTACTGGCACCGCCCTCGTTAGGCGGTTGGCTTTGGTGCAGATGGTTGGAGGTCGGCAGCCTCGAGGAAACCCTCGAGCTGCCGAATTCTTGTCGGGTGTCGCATCTTGCGCAGCGCTTTCGCTTCAATCTGGCGAATACGTTCGCGTGTGACCCGGAATTGCCGCCCTACTTCCTCGAGGGTGCGGCTGTAGCCATCGACTAACCCGAAGCGCTGTTCGAGCACCTGCCGCTCGCGGTCGGTGAGGGTCTCGAGAACATCTTTAATTTTCTCTTTTAAGAGCGCGATCGCGGTCATGTCGCTCGGATTTTCCGCGCCTTTGTCCTCGATGAAATCGCCAAAATTCGTCTCTTCGCTTTCGCCCACTGGCGCCTGGAGTGAGATTGGCTGCTGCGCCATTTTCAAGACGGCGCGCACCCGATCGACGGGCAGCAGAATTTCCTCGGCCACTTCTTCCGGAGTCGGCTCGCGGCCATATTCCTGGAGCAGCTGTTTCTGCACGCGCATCAGCTTGTTGATCGTTTCAATCATGTGCACCGGGATGCGGATGGTGCGCGCCTGATCGGCAATCGAGCGGGTGATGGCCTGCCGAATCCACCACGTCGCGTAGGTTGAGAACTTGTAGCCGCGGCGATACTCGAATTTTTCCACCGCCTTCATCAACCCCATGTTGCCCTCCTGAATCAGATCGAGGAAGGAAAGACCGCGGTTGGTATACTTCTTGGCAATGGAAATGACGAGGCGCAGATTGGCCTCGATCATTTCCGTTTTGGCACGGAGCGCTTTGCGCAGCCAGCTGCGTAATTCCTGGTAGCGCTGGTGAAACTCAATCGGCGAAAGCCAAAGCGCCGTTTCGATCTCGCGCAACCGTCTCGCGCCAGGATGCTGGCCGTGTTGGCCACGTTGTTTTGGGCGTTTCTTTATTTCCTCCTGGATGCTGTGGAGGCGCGCATAATGCTCGTCCGCCAGGTGCACGAATTCTTCCGTGACCCGCTGCTTGAAGTAGAAGCTCGGATAGAGGCTCTGCAGCTTTGTGACTGACCTTTCGAATTTTTGGAGCTTCGCCGGGTCGGGTTGCGCAGGGCGTGTGATCTGTTCGTATTGGCGCGCGAGGTCGGCGCTCATCGTCTGCACCTTCTTGCAGAGGCGCGGAAGCATCTTCATGTAGCGCTCGCGGCTCTCGATCTTCTTGTCGAGGATCACGCGGTCGAAACGCTCGCCGCCCTCGACCAGTTTCGCTGCCAGCTCAAGGTGGGCGCGGGCCACAAACCCGAACCGGTGAATGTTGCTCGCGACTCGCTCTTCCGCCTCCTCGATGCGCTTGGAAATTTCCACTTCCTGCTCGCGGGTCAGCAGCGGCACCTGCCCCATCTGCTTGAGATACATCCGGACCGGATCGTCGAGGATGTCGAGCTTCGGTTCGTGTTTCTCCTCGTCCTCCTCGGAATCCTTCTTGACGTCCTTGTAGCGATCGACCTCAGACGCCTCGATAATGTCGATCTCGAGTTTGCGCAGGCGTATGAGGATGAGATCGAGCTCTTCCGCGTCCGTCAGATCCGGTGGCAACGCTTCGTTCAGGTCGTCAAAAGTGAGGTAGCCCTGCTCTTTCGCCAGCTTAATCAGCTCGCGAATCCGCGACTGTGTCGTGTTTACGAGCGCAGGCAATGAATCGCCATTGCTCCCGGCAATTTCATCGTGATTCTCGTAGGCTCCGTTTCTCGCGACGTGCCGGAAGGCGTTTTTACTACCGAGTGGGCGACCACGGCCGCGTCGGACCGGAGGCGGAGTATTGGGAACAACTTTGCGCGGCCGACCACGCGGTCGTTTCCCCTTGCTCACGGCTTTTGCCTTGGCGGGCTTTTTTGCGTTGCCGGCTTTTTTCGCTTTGATTTTCGTCGGTCGCCCCTTCCGGCGAGGGTTGTGTGTGGCGGTCTTGCGGAGATTTTTCTGGCGGCTGGAAGATTTCGATTTCTTTGTCAAAACGATGCGCGATTAATCGGAGAGGAAATAGCAGGATTTGCGCTAGCCGCTCGGCACCATCCATCAAGGCTCCAGCGTGCGAGACGGCGAAAACCGTGAAAAGTCGTCGAGCTGTTCTCGCAGGTCAACCACTTGTTTCTGAAGCGCGACCACTTCGCCGGCACTCAGTCCGGGGAGCTTCATCCGGCTTTGCGCGGTTTGCAGCCGCCGGCGCAAGGCCGGCTGGCGCAGGCCCAGCCACCAATCGCGCGCAACTGCTTCCGCGTTGGGCGGAATTCTTTGCAAAAGCCAACCCGAGACTAACGACTCGTCTTCAGCCGACAGGGTTGACATGAAAAGGTTAAGCGAGGCCGGGTCGTCCGGGCGCAGATCGCTCGCGAGGATCCGTTCCAGCATCTCGCTGCCCGGCGTCTCCTTCATCACATCGGGCCAGTCCTGTCCCTGCAAGTAGGCGCGAGCACCCGCATCGCGCAGCGCGAGGAGGCAAAGCATGGCGATCTCGTGACGAGGTGCGGGCACGACCGTTCGCGACGCGGACTCCGGGCTTCGCAGCCGCGGCGCTTTCGGCAGGAGAGTGGTGAAATCGTCCGGGCTCACGCCGAGACGCGCGGCGACTTTGCTGATCACTTCGTTTCGCATTAGCGGTTCGTGCACGCGCGCAACGGTCTCGGCCAATTGCCGGGCGATCTGCATTTTGGCGTTCAAGTTTGTCAGGTCGGTCGTGGCGACCTGGCGCTCGATCCAGAAATCGAAAAAGTCGCGCGCCGCAGCGACGCGGGCGCTGAATTTCTCCGCGCCTTCCTTCCGAACTAGCGAATCGGGGTCTTCGCCCGACGGCATCTCGGCCACACGGACGATGAGGTTGTTTTCCAATAACGGCTCGAGCGAACGCTCGGAAGCTTTTTGACCGGCGGCGTCGGCATCGAAGCAGAGCACGACCTCGTTGACGTAGCGTTTCAAAATGCGTGCCTGGCCTTCCGTAAAAGCCGTGCCTTGCGGCGCCACGACGTTCGTTAGGCCAGCTTCGAATAGCGTGATTAAATCGAGCTGTCCCTCACAGACAATGGCGCAATCAGCCTCGATCAAGCCGCGCTTGGTCTTGTGCAGCCCGAAGAGAATGCTGCCCTTACGAAAGAGCGGTGTCTCCGGCGAGTTGAGATACTTCGCGCTCCCTTCGTCGCTCTTCAGGATGCGCCCGCTGAAGGCGATCACTTCGCCGACATCGTTGCAGATCGGAAACATGAGCCGGCCGCGAAAACGATCGTAAACGTCGCTTTCCGGCCGTTCTTCGTCGCGCAATTTGACGAGGCCGCTTTGCAGAATCGCGCCGCGCTTGTAGCCCCGGTCGAGCGCCCATTTCAGGCAGGCGTCCCAGCTCTCGGGCGCGAAGCCGAGCTGCCATGACTTTGCCACCTCGATCGTTAGACCGCGCTTCTTCAAGTATTCGCGCGCCGGCGCGGCGATGTCGCGCTTGAGCAAATTTTCCTCAAACCATTCCGCCGCCTCGGCGTGCAACTTCAAGAGCGCGCGCCGCGCTTCGTGCTGGCGGTCGTCCTCCGAGCTCGTCCCGCGCTCCTCGATTACCGGAATCCCAGCCCGTGCCGCGAGTCGACGCACGGAGGTGGGGAAATCGACGTGTTCGTAATCCATCACGAACCGGAAAACGCTCCCGCCGACTCCGCAGCCGAAGCAGTGAAACGATTGGCGCGCCGGGTTGACGTGAAACGAGGGCGTCTTCTCCTGGTGAAATGGGCAGAGCGCGCGGAAATTCGCGCCGGCCCGCTTGAGCGGGAAATATGAGCCGATCACTTCCACGATGTCATTCGCAGCGGCGACTTGTTCGATGACGTGGTTCGGGATGGTCCCCATGTTTTTGCTCGTGACGAATGCGGAACGCTGCCAGATTAACGCAGCGCCCTCGGGGCTCCAAATGAAGTTGTCATGTTGCGCTACACGCCTCGCATTTTGATCTGTGTGCTCGCAGGGTGGCTGTCGTTAGGCACAGCGGCCGCGGCGGGCGAGGAGATCCGCCGGGGTGACGTCGTGGTCATCCCCTTGCAGGAGGAAGTTTCGCCCCCGCTCGCGCTCTTTATCCGGCGCGCGGAAAAAACCGCCGAGAGCGGCGGTGCTTCCGCGATCATATTGGACATGAATACCTTCGGCGGGCAGCTCGATGCGGCGGAAGAAATCACCAGCATTTTGAATCACGCCACGATCCCGACTTATACCTACGTCAACTCCAACGCCGGCTCCGCCGGTTCGCTCATCGCCCTTTCCACCAAACACATCTACATGGCGCCGGTGAGCGCGATCGGAGCCGCCGCGCCCATCCTCTCGACCGGCCAGGATCTACCGCCGACTGAAAAGGAGAAAACGATCTCGTACTGGTCCGCGCTTGTCCGCAGCACTGCATTGCGCAACGGGCATGACCCCGACATCGGCGAGGCTTTCATGAACAAGGACAAGGAAGTGAAGATCAGCAATCGAGTGATTCATCCGAAAGGATCTCTTCTCACCCTCAGCGCGCAGGAGGCGACGGAAAAGGTCAACGGCAAGGCGGTCCTGGCCGACGGCATCGCCGAGTCGATTACGGATTTGACGCGCAAGGCTGGCTTGAAAGGTGAGGTCGTGCGATTTGAGCCGAGCGGCTTCGAGCAACTTGCTTTTTGGCTCACCCAGCTTTCGCCGCTCTTATTGCTAGGCGGAATTCTCGGCGCTTATCTCGAGTTCAAGATCCCGGGGTTCGGCATTGCCGGAATCATCTCGATTATTTGTTTTGCGCTCTTTTTTCTCGGGCATTATTTCGCTGGGCTGGCCGGCTGGGAAACCGTCGCGCTCTTCGTCCTCGGTGTCCTCTTCGTTCTGGTCGAGGTTTTGTTTTTTGGGCATTCGACGATTGTCTTCGGGGTCGTGGGAGTGCTCCTGATGTTTGCTTCGCTCCTTTGGGCGATGATCGATCGGTATCCCGGCCAGAAGTTTTTGCCTACCGGACAAATGCTGAAAATTCCCTTGCTCAATCTCGTGCTGACCTTTGTTGGGGCGGCCATCCTGATCACGATCCTTGCCCGCTATCTGCCGCAGACGAGCATCTATCGCCGCTTCATTCTCTCCGCGACCAACCCGCCCGGCCCGTCGCTCGCCGGCGCGCCGCGTTCCTTCGCTCGTGAACTTCCTCTCACGCCCGGGATGCGCGGACGCTCCCTGACGATCCTGCGTCCGAGCGGGAAGGCGAAGTTTGAGAGCCATGTGGTGGATGTAGTGACCGAAGGTGAATTCATCGCGCCGGAAACCCCGATCGCGGTGGTCGCGACCGATGGGATGCGCGTCGTTGTCAAGGAAATCTCCGCGTGATCCGCTCGTCGGCTTCGGAGTTCACGCGGACGGTATTCACCTACCTCACGCTCTTGCTCATCACTCTCTGCGCAATCTCTCTCCTCGGCGCTTTTGAGGCGCCGATGCGTTCGGCGACCACGCGGTTCGACACTTCATGCCTGCGCTGGCTGGGCGAATCGAGCCTTGTTGCGCTGACTGTTGCGATCACCGGCCTCGCGCTCGCCTCCGCTGCCGGCTACACACTTTCGCGTGCCAGGTTTCTCCGTCGCAGCGCCACGTTAGGCGGGGCTTTGCTCGCACAGCTTTTGCCTGCCGCAATCCTGCTCACGGTGCCTTGTCTCGGCTTGGTCTGGCTCGGCCTTGTCCTTTCCTATTTCGGACTCTTTCTCATCTATCTCGTAACGACCCTTCCCTTCTGCATCTGGGAGATGAAGCGCAACTACGACACCATTTCTCTCTCGTTTGAAGAGGCGGCGGAAATTGATGGCGCCTCGACCTGGCAATCTTTATCGCGCATCGTGTTCCCGCTGGGCCTGCCTGGGCTGGCAGCGACCGGCCTCTTCTCGTTTTTCGTGGCTTGGAATGAGTATGTCATCGGCGCAATTCTTCTGCGGAATCCCGCGATTTCCGGTCTCCCGCTCGCGGCGAATGGATTTCAACTGCCGCCGGCGCTGTGTTCCGCCGCCTTGCTCGTGTCCATCCCGGCGCTCCTGATCTTTCTCCTGCTCAGCCGGTTTCTCATTGCCAGGTTGCATTCTGGGGCAGTGGGCAATTGAGTCGGCTTCCGCTCCCACTTCCGATCTCTGACTGCGGTTCCGCTGAACTATGCGCCCGGCGCGGCTCGAACGCGCAACCTACGGCTTCGGAGGCCGTCACTCTATCCAGTTGAGCTACGGGCGCAGCGAGCGTGATTATAACGGCGGCATCCGAAAGCACAACCGAGGGCGAGGGTCAGACGGACCGCGCATTGCACGAGCAGAAGTTTGTAGGGCAAGCGCTTCGCTTGCCGTGGTGGAACGGGGCAGGCGGCGCGCTACAATCGTGAACCACGCGCCGACGTGCGCCCCTTTACAATTCGCCGCGCCCGGGCTAGGTATTCGCCCCCCGTTTCCGGGCCAGAAAGCGACTTTATGAACATCATCGATACCATTGCCAAAGAGCAGCAGAAGACCGACGTGACGAAATTCAAAGTGGGCGACGGGGTGCGCGTGCATACCCGAGTGCGCGAAGGCGACAAGGAACGGATCCAGATTTTCTCCGGGATCGTGATCGGGCGCAAAGGGACGGGCCTGAACCAGATGTTTACCGTCCGCCGCATCTCTTACGGCGAAGGCGTCGAGCGCGTTTTCCCGGTTCATTCTCCGCGCATCGCGAAGGTGGAAGTGGAAAAGCAGGGCAAGGCGCGCCGTGCCAAGCTCAATTACCTGCGCAATCGCAAGGGCAAGGAAGCGACCGCGGTGCGGGAATAGGAAGTGAATTGTGATAGGTAAATAGTGAACGGTGGAAGTGTCTCTATTCGCCATTCACTGATCACGATTGACATTTTAAATTTCACCCTCCGTGCTGAATCGCCTAAAGTGCGCAGCGATGTATCGCCGCTGCGGATTCCGGCACGAGAAGAAACTGCGATCGTTAGGCATCGCGCGCATCGCCGGGATCGATGAAGCCGGGCGCGGCGCGCTCGCCGGCCCGGTGGTGGCGGCGGCGGCGATTTTACCGGAGCGTTTCCGGCACCGCAAGCTGAACGATTCGAAGCAACTCTCGCCCGAGCTGCGCGAAGAGATCTACGAATACCTGACGAATCACTCCGAGATCGTCTGGGCGGTCGGCATTGTCGATTCGGTCGAGATTGACCGGATCAACATCCTGCGCGCCTCGCATCAGGCGATGCGGATCGCGGTCGCCGGCCTCGCGATTTCGCCTGAGCACGTCTTGATCGATGGGCTGCCGGTCTTCCCGTTCCCACTCGCGCAGACCGCGATCATCGACGGCGATTGCCTGAGCCTGAGCATCGCGGCGGCGAGCGTGATCGCGAAGGTGACGCGCGATGCTTTGATGCGAGAATTTTGCGCGCGTTTTCCGCAGTATTGTTTCAGCCGGCACAAAGGTTACGGCACCGAACTGCACCTCCAGAAACTCCACGAACATGGCCCCTGTCCAATCCATCGTCGGTCGTTTGAACCGGTGGCGCAGCCAGTTTTCGCTTTTCTAAGCCGGCCCATCTGCGCCTCGGTGCACGGGGCGAGAAACTGGCCGCGCGATATCTGCGCCGCCACGGTTTCAAGGTTCTTTATCGCAACTTTCGCGGGCGTCACGGCGGCGAGATCGATCTCGTCTGTCGCGATCGTGACACCCTCGTCTTCGTCGAAGTGAAAACGCGGACGCGGGAGGATTTCGGCCGGCCGCTCGAAGCGGTTGGTCGGAAGCAGCAGCAGCGCATTTCGCAGGGCGGCCTGGCTTGGCTGCGTTTGTTGGGTAATCCGGACGTGCTCTTTCGATTCGACGTGGTCGAGGTGATGATGGCGGAGGGAACCGAGCCCAGGATCGAACTTGTCCGGAACGCTTTTCAATTGGCCGAACCTTATCTTTACTGAGAAATTTTTTTCTGTCCTTGGTGGCCCCTTTTTGTTAAGCGAAGGCCATGACGACGACGAGCGATGAAGGTTTTCGGCTGGCAAGTTCGATGGTTAGGCAAACGCGGCGGGCAGTTCGCCTGATTGGAGGCGCGACTATCTTTGCGGCGATTGCGCTTTTCGGAAGCAGAAGCGTAAAAGCAAGCACGACCGAGATCATCTACAGCTTCGCCGGTGACGAAGATGGCGAGTATCTCGACACCGACGTTGAAATCGATCTGGCGGGCAATCTCTACGGCACCTCCGTCCTGGGTGGAGATTTTGGGGGCGGCACCGTTTGGCAATTGTCGCCCGGCGCGGGTGGCTGGGTGCATACCGTGCTTTACAGTTTCACGGGGGGCGCAGATGGCGGCGAACCCTACAAGGGGGTAACCCTCGATTCGGCAGGCAACCTTTATGGAACGGCTGTGACCGGTGGCTCCGGGAGTTGTGAAGGCGGCTGCGGGGTCGTTTACGAGCTGACTAACTCAGGCGGCACGTGGACTCAAACCGTCATCCACTCCTTTACCGGTGCCGATGGGTCTGGTCCGGGCTCAAGGGTAACTCTTGATGGCCGAGGCAATGTTTATGGGATGACTCCGACCGGGGGAGCCGACGGCCTTGGCACCATCTACCAATTGCATCCGAGATCGAATGGCCGTTGGGCCTTCCGCGTGATCCATGACTTTACCGGCGGCTCTGATGGATCCTCGGGGTCGGCCGGCAAGATGGTTTTTCGTGGTGGATCTCTCTACGGTGCCGCGACCACAGGCGGAGCCGGCTACGGCACCGTTTTCGAACTGAGGCCGACGGACACGGGCGGATGGAATTTCAGGACCCTCTACGAATTCCAGGGCGCGCCAGACGGCAGCTTTCCCTATGGCGCGTTACTCTTCGACCAGTCGGGTCATATCTACGGGACGACGTACTACGGCGGGGCCGATGGCCTCGGCTCGATCTACGAATTGACGCGTGCGACAGGCGGCAACTGGAGCGAGCAAATCCTCTACGGGTTTCAGGCAGGGGAGGACGGCAATAGCTCGATCAGTAACCTCGTTTTCGACACGGCTGGTAATCTCTACGGCACCACGAGCGAAGGAGGTCTGGGCAGTGGCACCATATTTGAGCTCGCGCCTAACGGGAATGGAACGTGGACGGAAAGCTTGCCGCATCTCTTTGCCGGCCCTCCCGATGGAGCTTTCCCCTATGCCGGAATGGTCGGCGATGGCGCAGGCATGTTCTACGGCGCCACCGTCCACGGGGGCACGAGTGGCGAAGGCGCGATTTACCTGTTTACGCCTTAGCCTTTGGGGATCGCGCAAAATCGGCGGAAGGGGCAATGAAGTTGCTTGAGCCCGGCCGGCGACCACGCTCCTATGAAGTGTGAGACAGGCGAAACAAAACGGCTGGTCGTTCACGCCGCTGGATTTTCTTCTCCTCGCCGTGCCGTTCGCGATTGCATTGCGCTACATTCCGGCGTGGCGGAGCGACACGATGCTCTTCATCATCTCGGCGATCGCCATCGTGCCGCTGGCTGGTTGGATGGGACGCGCGACCGAACAGTTGGCCGTGCGCTCGGGCGCTGGCGTTGGTGGGTTTCTGAATGCGACCTTTGGGAATGCGGCGGAGCTGATCATCGCCCTGGTGGCACTGAGCAAGGGTCTGACGGGCGTGGTCAAGGCCTCGATAACCGGGTCGATTATTGGCAACCTTCTCCTCGTGCTCGGCGCGTCGATTCTCGTCGGTGGCGTGCGCTATCAGAAGCAAAGCTTCAACCAAACGGCGGCGCGGATTTCGGCGACCTCGTTAGGCTTGGGCGCCATCGCCCTGATCACCCCGACTATTTTTCATCGCGCGGCTGCCTCGCGCCCGGGCGGATGGTCCCTGGAAGCCGAACAACGACTTTCGCTGGCCATCGTGCTCGTGCTTTTCCTCACTTATTTCTTCTCGCTCTTCTTTCACCTCTTTACCCATCGCGAGCTTTTCGCCGGTCCGTCCGACCAGCAGGAAAGCGAAGCCCGTTGGCCGCTTTGGCAATCCATCACCGCTCTGACCCTCGCGACGGCCATCATCGCATGGCTAAGTGAATTTCTCGTCGGCTCGATCGAACCCGCCCGTCACTCGCTCGGTCTGACCGAGGCATTCGTCGGCGTGGTGGTGGTCGCATTGGTCGGCAACGCGGCCGAGCATTCCACCGCTGTGATCATGGCGTGGAAAAACAAGATGGATTTGAGCCTGAGCATCGCCACAGGCTCCAGCTTGCAAATGGCGCTTTTCGTTACCCCGCTGCTGGTCTTCGCTTCCTACGCCTTGGGCGATCCGATGACGCTCGAGTTTCCCCTTCCTCAGATCGCGTCAATCGTGCTCTCGATCTGGATCGTCGGCCAGATCAGCGGCGACGGTGAAAGCAATTGGCTCGAGGGCGTGCAACTGCTTTCGGTCTACGCCATCATCGCGGTGCTCTTTTACTTTCTGCCGGCGCTTCCGACGCAGTGATACACCTGCCTGTTACCGCCCCGGACGCCGAACGAAAAGCAGGGCTCCTATCCGGCCGCCTTAGTAGCGGTAATGCTCGGACTTGTAGGGACCTTCCACCGGCACGCCGAGATACTCGGCCTGCTTTGGCGTCAACTGTGTCAGCTTCACTCCGATCTTTTGCAGGTGCAGGCGCGCAACTTCTTCGTCGAGCTGCTTGCTGAGAACGTAAACGCCAACTTTGTAGGTGTCTTTGTTCCGCCAGAGATCGAGCTGCGCGAGCACCTGGTTGGAGAACGAGTTCGACATCACGAAGCTCGGGTGACCGGTGGCGCAGCCCAGATTCACGAGCCGGCCTTCCGCCAGCATGAAAATCTCGTGGCCATCCGGGAAGGTATATTTGTCGACCTGCGGCTTGATATTGGTGCGCTTGATGTCGGGGCGCGCGTTGAGCGGGTCGACCTGAATCTCATTGTCGAAATGGCCGATGTTTGCGACGACGGCCTGGTCTTTCATTCGCTCCATGTGAGCGAGGGTGATGACATCGACGTTGCCGGTGGTGGTGACGTAGATGTCGCCCCGGCCTAACGTGTCTTCGATCGTCGTGACCTCGTAGCCTTCCATCGCGGCCTGGAGCGCGTTGATCGGGTCGATCTCGGTGATGACGACGCGAGCGCCCTGGCCGCGGAGCGATTGGGCGCAGCCCTTGCCGACGTCGCCGTAACCGCAAATGACTGCGACCTTGCCCGCGATCATGACGTCGAGCGCGCGGTTCAAGCCGTCGACCAGCGAATGACGGCAGCCGTAGAGATTGTCGAACTTCGATTTCGTGACCGAATCATTGACGTTGATCGCGGGCACAAGCAGTTGGTTTTGCTGCTGCATTTTGTAAAGGCGATGCACGCCGGTCGTCGTCTCTTCCGAGACGCCGCGCCATTCCTTGACCAGCTCATGCCAGCGGAAGGGATTCTCGCGCTGCACTTCGAGAAGCAGATCTTTGATCACCTGTTCTTCCTTGTTGTGCGAAGGCGATTTCGCCCAATCGGCGCCTTCCTCGAGTTGGTAGCCTTTGTGAATCAGGAGCGTGACATCCCCGCCATCATCGACCACGAGTTGCGGACCTTTGCCCTCAGGGAACGAGAGCGCCTGGTTCGTGCACCACCAGTATTCCTCGAGGCTCTCGCCCTTCCAGGCGAAGACCGGAACGCCGGCTTTCGCGATCGCAGCGGCGGCATGATCCTGGGTCGAGAAAATATTGCAGCTTGCCCAGCGCACGCTCGCGCCGAGATCGACCAGCGTCTCGATCAGGACTGCGGTCTGGATTGTCATGTGGAGCGAGCCGGTTACGCGCACGCCTTGGAGCGGTTTGCCCGGTGCGTATTTTTCGCGGATCGCCATCAGGCCCGGCATCTCTTTCTCGGCGATGGAAATTTCCCTGCGACCCCAGTCGGCCAGGGTGATGTCGGCGACTTTGTAGTCGTTCGTCTGAGTTTTAGTGATGGTTTTTGTGTTCATAGATAGGAAAAAGGGTTCAGGTTTCCGGGTTCAGGATTCAGATTTGCGGCGGATGCGTTTTGCCGCGAGCGGGCGTTTGGAGACGGCGCAGGATAAGCCGTGCAACATTGCGGAAATTTCCTTCGATTCGCCAACCAGTCGGTCGAAGTCAGCCTTGTTCAGGAATTCGAGTTTCCGCAAGATATACAATTGAGTTCGCAGTTCGCCACACGACCCTTTCGCGATGTTGAGAAAGCGGATGAACTCCTTGTTGCTGTTTCGCTCGTATCCTTCGGCGACATTGGACGGCACGGAGAGCGCGGCCCGTTGCACTTGATCTTGCATCGTGAAATTCCGACAGGATCCGAACGTTTGGAAAACGTCCACGGCCAGTCGGCAGCCCCGTTGCCAGACCTCAAGATCTTCAAACGATTGAAATGCCATATCTGAAACCTGAATCCTGAACCCTGAAACCTAGTGGGTGGCCTTTTTCAATTCAGCGGCTTTATCGGTTCGTTCCCAGGTGATCTCCGGATCATCCTTCCCAAAGTGTCCGTAGTTGGTGGTCTTCGAGTAAATCGGGCGAAGGAGGTCGAGCTGCTGAATGATGTCGGCCGGCTTGAAGGAGAAGAGGCGATTGACCGCGCGCTCGATCGCTTCCTCGGAAACTGCATTGGTATCGAAAGTGTTGATGTTCATGCTCACCGGATTCGGATAACCGATGGCGTAGGCGAACTGGATTTCGCAGCGCTTCGCCAAACCGGAAGCAACCACGTTCTTCGCCACCCAGCGCGCCATGTAGGCCGCGCTTCGATCGACCTTGCTCGGGTCCTTGCCGGAGAACGCGCCGCCGCCATGCCGGCCCCAGCCGCCGTAGCTGTCGACGATGATCTTGCGTCCGGTCAGACCGGTGTCGCCTTCCGGACCGCCGATGACAAAGCTGCCCGTCGGGTTGATCAAATATTCCGTCGCGTCGGTCAGCATCTCGTTAGGCAACACTTTCCGGATCACTTCTTCGATGATGAAACTGCGAATCTCGGAGTGCTTCACATCTTTCGAGTGCTGGGTCGAGACGACCACATTGGAAATGCCGACCGGCTTGCCGCCCTCGTAGATCACCGAGACCTGTGATTTCGCGTCGGGTCGGAGCCAGCGCGCCTTGCCGGCTTTGCGAATGCGGGTCAATTCCCGGCCGAGCCGGTGCGCGAACATGATTGGCGCCGGCATCAATTCCGGCGTCTCGTCGCAGGCGAAGCCAAACATCAAACCCTGGTCGCCCGCACCCTGCTCGGCGTGGCCTTTGCCCTCGGCTTCGCTCGCATTGACGCCCTGGGCAATGTCCGGACTCTGCCGGGTGATGATGTTTTGAATGTCGATCTTGTCGGCGTGAAAAACATCGTCGTCGTTCACATAACCGATTTCACGCACGGCGTTGCGCACGATCTCGTCGATCGGCACGACCGACTCGAGCGGTTTTCCCGCGGCCAAATTGGGAATCGTGATCTCGCCACCGACGATGACAGTGTGGCTCTTGGCAAACGTCTCGCAGGCGACGCGACTGTTTGGATCCTGCCGCAGGCAGGCGTCGAGAACGGCATCGGAGATGGTATCGCAGACTTTGTCCGGATGACCTTCCCCGACGGATTCGGAAGCAAAAATGAAACGACGAAGCATGGTGCGTTGGTGCGTTAAGAGGTTGAAGGATTGCAGCGGTTTGGTGGTCAGTCCGGTTCAACGCTTCATCGCTTTAACACTTCAACGTCCAAACCAACATATTGACCGATCATGATACGTCGATATATCGTTTTCGGATTCCATGGCGTCAACCATTAATTTCCTCCGCCTGCTCGCCGACCCGACCCGGCTGCGCCTGCTTCTGCTCCTCGAGCAGGAAGAGCTTTCCGTCGCCGAACTGCAGGATATTCTCGGGATGGGCCAATCGCGCATCTCGAGTCACCTCGCGCAATTGAAGCGGGCCGGAGTGGTGGAGGATCGACGCGCGGGCAAGAACGTCTACTACGGTCTGACCAATCGACAGAAGCTCGATCCGCAGCGTGCCAAAGTGAGCGAACTGACTCGCGTTCTCGCGCGCGAAATGCCCGAGACGCAGCGCGACCGGACCGCGCTCAAAGTTGTTCTGCGCAAACGCCAGGACAAGGCGCGCGAATATTTCGACCAGCTTGCCGGCCGTTTCGGGCGCAGTCATTGTCCAGGGCGCTCGTGGCAGGCGCTTGCCCACACCATGATCTCGCTCCTCCCGCCGCTCACTGTCGCCGATCTCGGCGCGGGCGAGGGAACGCTCTCGCAGTTGCTCGCGAAGAAAGCGCGCAAAGTGATCGCGATCGACAACGCCCCCAAGATGGTGGAGTTCGGATCGCAGCTCGCGAAGAAGCACGGATTCAAAAATCTCGAATACCGCCTGGGCGACATCGAGGAGCCGCCGATCGAAAAGAACTCGATTGATCTCGCGATCTTGAGCCAGGCCCTGCACCACGCGATCCATCCCGAGCGCGCGATCGCCGCTGCCCATTGCATTCTGAAAAAAGGGGGTCGCGTCGTGGTGCTCGATTTGCTCAGCCATCGCTTCGAAAAGGCGCGCGAACTTTACGCGGACCACTGGCTCGGTTTCAGCGAAGTGCAATTACACCAGTGGCTCGAAAAAGCGGGCTTCACTGGGATCGAAGTGACAGTTGTTTCCCGCGAAAAAGAGAAGCCGCACTTCCAGACAGTCTTCGCGACGGGCGTAAAGTAGCAGAATCGGGCAACGAAGTGTGGGGTCGCGCTGTCTAAGTTTAGAGGTCGCGAGCTTGCCTTTAACCGATGTCGACCAAAGCTATTTCTGTGACGGGTTTCTTCGACGAGTTGAAACGTCGGAAGGTCTACCGCGTAGCGGTGGGTTATGTCATCGCGGCGGCCGGTGTGATTCAATTGGCGTCGGCGGTGTTTCCGGCCTGGGATTTACCCAACTGGACGCTGCGCCTGACGGTGCTTCTCTTGTTGGTCGGGTTCCCGATTGCGCTCATTCTCGCCTGGGCCTACGAGGTGACACCGAGCGGCATTCGGATGACGCCGCGACTTCCCTTCGCTGAAGGGCACGCCCATCGCCGGCGAAATATTTTCCTGCTCGGTTTCTCCGGCCTGATCCTGGCTGCGGTCGCTGGATTCTTTCTCCTCCCGCGGCTCGCTGCGATCCACATCGAGAAATCCATCGCGGTCCTCCCCTTTGAAAATCTGAGCTCCGATAAAGAGAACGCCTATTTCGCGGACGGTATTCAGGACGACATCCTGACAAACCTGGCAAAGATCCGCGACCTGAAGGTGATCTCGCGCACTTCGGTCATGGGATATCGCGGCAATCCGCCCAACGCGCGGGAGATCGGCAAGGCGCTCGGGGTGGGCGCGGTCCTGGAAGGAAGTGTGCGCCGGGAAGGCAATCGAGTGCGCCTGAACGTGCAGTTGATCGATACCGAGACGGATCAACATCTGTGGGCGGAAGATTATGATCGGGATCTGACCGACGTATTCGCGATTCAAACCGACCTTGCGCAGAAGATCGCCCAGGAACTCCAGGCACAACTTTCTCCGAGCGAGAAAGAACAAATCTTGCGCCGGCCGACCGAGAACGGCGAAGCTTATCTCGCCTTTGTGCAGGCGAATTCCTGGCATTCCTCCCTCGAGGAAGTGAGCAAGCTGAAAGAGGCCGAACTGCTCTATCAGCGCGCCATTCAGCTTGATCCGAAGTTTTCGCTCGCGCTGGCCAACCTCTCCATCCTGGAAAGCTGGATTTACCACACCTTTGAACCCACTGGCGTGCGGCGTGAGCTGGCCCGGAGCTACGCGCAACGCGCCCTCGATTTGCATCCAGACTCGCCCGAAGCGCATCTCGCTCTCGGTTTCTCGCTGTATTACGGAGATCGCGATTACAACGCGGCGCTCAACGAGCTTGCTATCGCCGAGCGCGCGATGCCGAACGAGTCACAAATCAGCCTGGTGATTGGTGCGATTCAACGCCGGCAGGGACGCTGGACGGAATCGACCGCCAATCTGGAAAAAGCGGCCGGCCTGAGTCCCAACGATACCTGGGTGATGCTGAATCTGGCTTACAACTACTGGATGTTGCGCGACTACGAGGCGGCGAATCGAGTGCTCGATCGCGGGTTGGCGATCGAGCCAAGCTCGATCAGCCTATGGGCATTGAAGTCGGGGATCGCGATCGATGAAAAGGGTGATTTCAGTGTCGCGGAAAAATCATTCGACGTGCTCGCTCAGCCCGCCGCGAATACCGGCCGGAAGGGCGCGCAAGAATTGAGCGCAGAGAACAGGGCGGACCTCGCGCTGTCGCGCGCGAATATCGCCCTGATGGAGGGACAGTACGACAAAGCTCTGGCCGCTCTGGGCGACGCCAAAGATGAGACGCTCTCGGGCCATCCGGGGGGCCTTTTAGGAAAGCGGTTGCTGGCGGGCGTGGTTCAGCAAAAGCTTGGTCACGCTGCCGAAGCGCAGGCTGCCTTCACGGCGGCGAAGGAACTTGCCAGCGACGATGTCCGCGCCGCGCCCAATGACGCTTCGCGGCACGCGAAGCTAGCGCGCTCGCTGGCGCACCTCGGAGAAAAGCAAGCCGCCATTGCCGAGGCAAAGCGTGCCACCGAGCTGCTCCCGGAATCGGTCGACGCTTTCGAGGGACCGACGATGACGGCGGCTCTGGCCGAAGTTTACGCCCTCACTGGCGAGAACGCGAAGGCGATTGAGCTGCTCGATGGCCTGCTCAACCGGCCGAGCGGCGTGACTGTGGCCTCGCTGCGGGTCGATCCCGCAATGGATCGCTTGCGCGACGATCCCAAATTCCAGGAGCTGCTGCAGAAATACGAAGGCGGGAGCTAGGACGCGCGGCCGTAACGGATGCGAAGCAACAGCCGGGCTTTTAAGCGCATCCCTCCGGTCGTCTGTGCTTGAATTCCTTCGGTAGAGACCGGATTGATCTGGCGTGACCTTTTTCGAGGAGTTAAAGCGACGCAAGGTGTATCGCGTTGCGGTTGCCTACGTGATCGCGGCTGGCGGCATTATTCAGCTCGCGTCGGCGGTTTTTCCGGCGTGGGAATTGCCCGACTGGTCGCTTCGCTTGGTTATTGTCCTGTTGCTGGTCGGCTTTCCCATCGCCCTCATCCTCGCCTGGGCTTTCGATGTTACCCCTTCTGGCATCCAGGCGACGCCCGCGCTCCCCATCGCCGGCGGGGCGACCAGCCCGCATCGCAGGCGGAACGTCCTTCTGCTGGGCGCGGTCGGCCTAACCGTGGCGATCGTGGCCGGATTCTTTCTCCTGCCGCGCGTCGCCGCAAAGAAGGTGGACAAATCGATCGCGGTGCTGCCGTTCGAAAATTTCAGCGAGGATAAGGACAACGCTTTTTTCGCGGATGGCATCCAGGACGACATCCTCACCAACCTGTCAAAGATCGGCGATTTAAAGGTGATCTCGCGGACCTCGGTGATGGGATATCGCGGGAAGGAGAAAAACGTCCGCAAAATTGGAAAAGAACTGGGTGTCTCGGCCGTCCTGGAAGGGAGCGTGCGACGCGAGGGCAATCGGGTACGGGTGAATGTGCAGCTGATCAATGCCGAGAACGATCAACACATTTGGGCGGAGGACTACGACCGCGAACTGACCGATGTCTTCGCGATTCAGACGGACCTGGCGCAGAAGATTGCGCACGAGTTGCAGGCTCAGCTTTCCCCGAGCGAACAGGAGGAGATGACGCGCAAGCCGACCGAGAACGGGGAGGCTTATCTCGCTTTCGTCGAAGCCCACAATTTGCAGATGTCGATGGAGAACCGCGAGAAGTTGAATCAAGCGGTGCAACTCTACGAGCGCGCCATTCAGCTCGACCCAAAGTTTGTCCTCGCTATCGCCAATCTCTCGATTCTGCACAGCTGGATTTATCACTACTACGAGCCGACGGATGCTGAGGGCGACCTGGCCAAAAAATATGCCGATCGGGCGTTGGAACTGGCGCCCGATTCACCCGAGGCGCATCTCGCGCGCGGCTACTCGCTCTACTATGGCGAGCGGGATTACAAGGGTGCTTTGCATGAATTCGCCGTCGCCCAGCGCGGTCTGCCTAACGACGCCGGAGTCTATCTTGTGATCGGCGCGATTCAACGCCGCCAGGGGAAGTGGGCGGAATCGACCGCCAACCTGGAGAAAGCCGTTAGGCTCAATCCCAATGACACCTGGCCGCTACAGAATCTGTTCTTCAACTACCAGATGCAGCGTGATTTCGGGGCGGCGAATCGGGTCATCGATCGCGCTCTGGCAATCAGTCCAAAATCATTCAGTCTTTGGGAACTCAAGGCTACCCTGGCGGTGGCCGAGAATGGCAACCTCAGCGTGGCGGAGAAGGGTTTGGCTGAATTTGAAAAAGCGAAAGCCAGCGGCGAGCTGAAGGATATGGATCCCGGGGTCCTCGCTGAGCTTGAACTGGCGAAAGCCAATGTTTTGGCGTTGCGCGGAAAATACCCGGAAGCGCTCGCAGCGCTGCGCCAGATCCCCCAGGAAGCGCGATCTGGTGAACCCCATGAGTTGAAAGAAGCCGATCTGCTCGAAGGCATGGTCTACGAAAAAATGGGCCAGACAGAGGCGGCGCACGCCGCTTTTCTGAAAGCGAAAGAGGCGGCGGAGGCGGTGTTGCGCGAGGCGCCTAACGACGCCGCGCGCCATGCGTCGCTCGGCCAGGTGCTCGCCCATCTTGGGGAAAAAGAAGCGGCCATCGCCGAAGCGAAACGGGCGACTGAGCTGCTCCCTGAATCGGTCGACGCCTTCTCCGGACCCATGATGAAGCAGACGCTCGCCGAGGTTTACGTGCTGACGGGCGAGAACGCGAAAGCGATCGAACTGCTCGACGAACTGCTCAGCCAACCAAGCAACGTCACGGTGGCTGGTCTGAAGATCGATCCTGCGATGGATCGATTGCGCGACGATCCAGAATTCCAGAAGCTGCTTGCGAAACACGAACAGGGGACTTGAGCGGAGAGGCTACGCGGGCCGTCGTGGCATCTCCTTGGTGCGGGCGAGACTCTGTCGAGCCGGGGGACGTCTTCCGTGCAGCGACTCGCCAGCACCGGCTCGACGGAGTCTCGCCCCACCAAGGGAGATGCGGGGATTCGCCACGGCGCAGTCTGTCCAGGACGGAGGCACGTTCATTCGCCTAACGATTCGCTAGCTCCCACAGGCCGGGTAGATTTCGGCGCTGATGAAATATGACCTCATCGTGATCGGCGGCGGGCCGGCCGGCTATGTCGGCGCGATTCGGGCCGCGCAGCTTGGGAAGCGTGTCGCCTGCGTCGAGAAGGAACGGGCCGGCGGCACCTGTCTCAACTGGGGCTGCATCCCAACCAAGTCGCTCCTGCGCAACGCCGAGCTGTATCACCTGATGAAACATCGTGCGGACGACTTCGGCTTTAGGATTGAAGGGCTCTCCTACGATTGGAGCAAGGTGATCAAGCGTTCGCGCGAAGTCTCGGATAAGAACGCCGCCGGGATCGAGTTCCTCTTCAAGAAAAACAAGGTCGATTATGTGCGCGGCGAAGCACTGCTCGATAAGCCGGGTGAAGTTGTGGTGAAACTTGTCGATGGTAAAACCGAGACGCACTCCGCACCGAAGATCCTGGTCGCGACTGGAGTGGTTTCGCGGCCTTTGCCGGGATTGCCGTTCGACGGAAAGAGAGTGATCGGCAGCCGGGAAGCGATGATTCTCGAGCCGCAGCCGAAGAGCATGATCATTATTGGTGCCGGGGCGATCGGGGTGGAGTTCGCCTATTTCTACAATGCCTTTGGCACCAAGGTAACGCTGATCGAAATGCTGCCGAACGTCCTGCCGGTCGAGGATACCGAAGTTTCACAGGCGCTGGAAAAAGCCCTGACGAAACAGGGGATCACGGTTCTGACCGGCACGAAGACAACCAGGACCGAGGCAACGAAACGAGGCGTAAAGATAGCGGTGGAAGGCAAATCATCGGAGACCATCGAGGCCGATGTTTGCCTCGTTGCCATTGGAGTCGCGCCGCTCTTGCCTAACGGAAAGCTGAAGCTCGAGTTGACCGATCGCGATTACCTCAAGACGGACGACCGTTACCAAACCAGTGCCAAAGGTGTTTACGCGGCCGGCGACATCATCGGGCCGCCCTGGCTGGCACACGTCGCGAGCTGGGAAGCGATCCAGGCGGTGGAAGGAATGTTCGACAAAATCGAGCCGCGCAAGGTCCGCGAATTTCCTGGCTGCACCTATTGCCAGCCGCAGGTCGCGAGCATCGGCCTAACGGAACGGGCCGCGAAGAAATCCGGCAAGAAATTCCGGATCGGCAAATTTCCCTTCAGCGCCAGCGGGAAGGCCCGCGCCATCGGAGAAACCGACGGCTTTGTGAAGCTGATCATCGGCGAACCGCACGGCGAAATTCTCGGCGCGCACATCATCGGCCCGGAAGCGACCGAGATGATCGCCGAGCTGGGCCTCGCCATGACGCTGGAAGCAACCTACGAGGAGATCGAAGCGACGATTCATGCGCACCCGACCCTGAGCGAGTCCGTGCACGAAGCGGCCGGCCAGGCATTCGGCCACGCTATCCACATTTAATCAGGTGCGGCTTCTTCGCCGGACCAGTCGCTACTTCCGGCTGCCTACGATCACGAGCACGACCCCGCCGGCGATACAAAGACCGCCGAGGATCGGGGGCAGTGGGACGGTGTGTTCCTCGGTATGCCCGATTTGCACCGGCCCGATGTCCACATCCTTCTTGTGCTCTTTAAAACTGAATCCACCGTAGGCGAGCGCAATGATCCCCACGAAAATCAGAATAATGCCGATAATGCCAGCCGGTTTCATAAGTGGCCGGAGCCCTATATCCCGCGTCTGCCAGAGACGAGATTAATGATCAGCACAATGACGGCGAGCACGAGCAGGATGTGAATTAATCCTCCGAATGCATAGCCGCCGATGAAGCCGAGGAGCCAGAGCACCAACAGAATAACGAATATTGTCCACAACATAACTTTCCTCCGGTATGGGTTTAACCTGTTTCGTCTCCCAGAGTGCCGGCGCGCTTGTTTTTGCCAAGAAAAATTTCTCGCCTGTCGAGTTTTGAACCTCCGATTCGTTAGGCGCGGAGGTCACTTACAAGATGAACGCGCGCTCAGCGCCCATGGCGCGTAGAGGATGGCAAAAAAGATCAGGGCGAGCAGGTTCAACTCCGCGATGTAGAGCCAGCGAGAGTGGGCAAGATAATCAAGGATGGAAGGGGCGATGGGTTTGTGGAGAAGGAACCCATAGTTCACACCGGTCACGCGATCGACGAGCAGCGTCGCGAAAAGATAGAGTTCCGACCAGCCGAGGGTGCGCCAGACCGAGCCTAACGTTGGGCGGAAGCGGCGCCCCATCAGCAGATAGATGACTCCGACCACGATCCCGCAGTGAGTGATGAAGAAGCTCACAAACCGGATATCGGGAAAGCCGACCTGCAGGTTTGGAGTGAGGATGGCTTGGAAGGTGCCGCCGATTCCCCAGAAATAAGAGACCTCGGTCCAGCCGCGTCGGGCGGTCAGCAGGGCGACGATGATTGTGACCATTGCCCAGTCGCAGAGTTGGAAGGGGAGTGCCTGTTTCCAAATGAAGAGATCGTGAATCCGCAGGTACAAGGCGAAGCCGAAGTAGTTGGTGAGGAGAAGCAGCGTCAGACCGACCGCAACCGCGCGATCAATCCGTCGGGAACCCGTAACGCGAACGGCGAGCCCAAGCGCGAGCGGGATGGTGATCGTGAGAAAGATGGCGACAAGATGCGCCTGACCGAAAAGGTGAAAGGCAGGCTCGGAATTCATGCCGCGGATTGCGGCGGGATTGTTCCGCCTTCCCGATCAACTCGTCAAGCAACGCTAGTCGCGCGGTTCAATCTTGCCTGCGCCGGTGATTTTCTTTTCCACTGACTTCGGGTGTCCGGTATAACTGACTTTGCCCGCGCCGGTGATCGCGGCCCGGAGCAAGTTGGAAGCTGAGACGTCGGCCTTGCCCGCACCGGTGACGGACAGTTCGACATCGTCCGCGGCCAGGTTTGTCGCCTCCAGCTTGCTCGCGCCCGTCAGGCTGGCGAGCATCCGGTTCACCTTGCCGGCGAGGGTCACCTTCGCTGCGCCGCTGGTTTCCAGGCCGAAGGTCGTGCCGCTCAACCGGTCTGCGTTCAATTTCACCGCCCCGCTCAGGGTTGCGCCGTCGAGGGACGGGCTCGTAATGGCCACATTGACACCGCGCGAAGGAGCGATCGAGCCTTCCGTGTCGATCTTGAGCAGGTCGCCCTTTACGGTGGTTTTGACGTGGGAAAGCAGATTTTCGTCAGTCGTCAGGCTAAAAGAGGGAGGGCCGGGATGCCATTCGATTTCGTAGAAGCCGCCGGCGTCCACCCGGGTGAAAGCGGTCACTGGCCGCTGCTCCGTCTTAATATCGCCATTGCCGCGAATGCCTCGCCAATCGCAACCGGCGGAGAGGAGGACGAGAAGCGATAAAACCGCGAAAAGATTCTTGTTTTTCATGATTGGGATCTCCAGTGAGATGCGGCGACGGCTGGTTTTGGATTCAAGAAAAGGAGAGCCCCCTTGTGCTTAGCAAGATGTCGGTATCCGCTGGGCGAGCGCCACGCCGTGTGGGATGGCGCCCGCGACAAAGCCAAGACATTCGACTGCGCCGCTCGGTTTCCCGGGCAACGCGATGACCAGCGATGACCCGACAACGGCGGCCAGGTTGCGCGAGAGGATCGCGTTCGGTGTGATTTTCATCGACTCGGCCCGCATCACTTCGCCAAAACCCGGAAGTTCGACCCGCATCATGTCGCGAATCGCTTCCGGGGTGATATCGCGGGCGGCGATGCCGGTGCCCCCGGTCGTCAGGATCAACCCGCAGCCCTGGTCGGCGAAGGAGCGGATCGCGCATTGCAACGGGTCCATTTCGTCAGCCACGATCGCTTCCGCGAGAACGTTCCAGCCATATTTGAGCGCGGCCTCCTTCAGCGCCGGGCCACCGAGGTCGTCGTATTCGCCGCGGCTGGCGCGATCGGAGACGGTGATGATGCCGACGGTAACGGGGTGAGGAGCAGTGGGGTGGTGGATTGTAGTCGTGGGCTGAGGCGCTTCTTTCATTACTCCATCACTCCACGGCCGCGCGCTTCCTTTTGGAAACGAGGTACACATCAAAAATCCGCATCTGTTTGTCGACCGCCTTGCACATATCGTAGATGGTGAGAAGCGCAACGGTCACGCCGGTGAGCGCCTCCATTTCCACGCCAGTCTGGGCCGTGGTCCGCGCTTTGCAGGTCGCTTCAATGAAAGCGTCGCCACTCCTCAGGCGGATCTCGACGTGGCTCAAACCCAGAGTGTGACAAAGCGGAATAAGTTGCGCCGTTTGCTTCGCGGCCTGGATGCCGGCGAGGCGCGCGGTGGCGAAAACATTTCCTTTCGCAATCCGATCGGACGCGACCAGTTTGAGGGTCGCCGCCTGCAATTCGATGCGGCCACTGGCGACCGCTTCGCGATGGCTGAGCGGCTTGGCCGAGACGTCGACCATCTTGGCGCGGCCGTCCCTGGCGACGTGGGTCAGGCGCTTCATCTTCTAACCGCCGATTGCGACCATCTTGCGCCCTGGCTGATATGTCGTGCGAAAATCGTGCTGCTCCGGTTTTCGCTCGACCACATCGCGAAAGAACTGGCGCAGTTCCTCGTCACTCGCTCCGGCCCGCAACGGCCGCATGATGTCGAACTCGAGGTAGCTCCCGAGACACGGGCGCAGTTTTCCGTCGCAGGTCAGGCGCAGCTTGTTGCAGCTCTCGCAGAAATGCAGGTTGGTCATCGCCCCGATGAATCCGATGCGCTGGCCGCGGCCCGCAATTTGGAAATAGCTGGCGGGACCATTCGTCCGGAATTCCGGCTCTGGAATCAACGGGCCAAACTTCGCTTCGAGCGCGCGCCTCGCTTCGGCGATCGGGAAAAAGTTGTCTTCGCTCAGGACCTCGGTCGTGCTCACCGGCATCAGTTCGATAAATCGCAGGAGGAGATTGCGCTTCCCGGCGAAATCGGCCAGGACGGCAAGGTCATGGTCATTGCGACCGCGCACTAAGACGCAGTTAAGCTTTATTTGCGGAAATCCCGCCGCGATCGCCGCGTCAATCCCGGCGATCGCCTCCGGCAAAAGATCGCGTCCGGTGATGCGAGCGTACTCGGCGCGATCGAGCGTATCGAGGGAGATGTTGACCGAGTTGAAACCGCAATCGCGCACGGCTTGCGCCATCGTTAGGCCAGGTTCCACTTCGCGCGTCAGAAGCGTGCCGTTGGTTGAAAGGCCGATCTCGCGCAGCGTCGTTAGGCGCGGAAGTTGCCGGAAGAGTTGGATGACATCGCGCCGGGTCAGCGGTTCCCCGCCCGTCAGACGAATCTTCGTCACGCCGAGATCGCTCGCGATGCGGATAAGGCGAAGCGTTTCTTCAAAAGTGAGGATGTCATGCCGGGGGAGCCATTCCTGCAGCTCCTGCGGCATGCAATAGGTGCAGCGCTCGTTGCAGCGGTCGGTGATGGAGACGCGCAGGTACGAGATGCGGTGGCCGAAACGATCCTCCATGGGACCGAGGCTACTGCGGGGAGTTTGGCGAAGCAAGATGGAGCGAGGACGACTGGGCTGCCTGAGGGTGGTTTGACGCTGTTTCGCCGCGACTTATGCTTCCGGAAATATGAAGCGTCAATTGTCATCGAGGGCGCTGTTGGCGTGCATCGCAACTGGCGCGTTAGTTCTTTCAAGCTGTAGTACGGTTTCGTCGCGAATCGACGCAAACCGGGCGACGTATGAACAACTCCCACCCCAGCAGCAGACTCTGGTCAGCCAGGGCAAGATCAGCGGCGGCATGTCGCAGATGGCGGTCTACATGGCATGGGGCCAGCCGCAGCAAAAGGCGGTTGGCGATGTCCGCGGGGTGCCGACCGAAACCTGGGTCTACACGTTATCAACCGCCGCCTACGGTCCCTATTACGGGCCCGGTTGGTGGGGCTACGGCGGCTGGGGCTTTGCCGGGCCCGTCGGCTTCTACGGGCGTCACGGCGGCTATCGCGTTTACGGGGCCTTCGTCAATCCTTATTGGGATCCGTACTATTATCCCTTCGGGCCGACGGTTCAGTATCCGGTCAAGACGGTTTCGTTTCAGAACGGTCGCGTCGTCGCCTTCCAACTCCTGACTCCTTCGGCCTACTGACGGCGAATTGCCTCTGGGAGACTGTTGAAATATTGGAGCGGGCCGCGTTGCGACGCAACCCGGCGGGCGCGAGGCAGACAAGCAGAGGGCGTCGTCGCTCTCTCGTTACAGCCCGCTGCGGGGATGCGCCTCGCTCGCTCCTTGCCCTCTGCCCGTCTCCCTCTACGCGCGACCCACTCCAGTATTTCAACAGTCTCCTAGGCGCTTTGCACCAACCGCCTGACGAGATCCTCGATCGTCACGATCCCGGTGAGCTTGCCGCGTTCGCCTTTGACCGCGGCGAGAGTGAGGCGTGCCGCGCGCAGCCGGCGAATGATCCGGTAGGCAGATTCGCTTTCTGCCGCGGAAACGATCCGCCGCGTGTAGTGGCGAAGGTCGGCTGCGGGATTTTGGTCGAGCAAAACATCGAAGACATTGACCAGTCCGAGCGCCGTTTTCTTCGAGATCACCGGCAGGCGATCAATACCGGTCGCGGCGCTCAGCTCGAGAAGCTGGGGAATCGTGACGTCCGGTTTGACCGAGACAATTTTTCGCAGCGGAACCATGACGTCAGCCACCTTGACGGTCCGAAAATCGACCACGTTGTGAATCATCGCGCGTTCGGCCGAGCTGAGCGCGCCCTGGCGTTCACTCTCGACCGTGAGCTGCTTCAGATCCTCGCGGGCCGCGAAGAGACGAGGTGGCGCCTTGGTCCGCCGAAAGAGGAGCCGTCCAACCAGTGATCCCAGGGCCAGGACAGGCCAAAGAAGCCGCGAGGTGAAAACAAGCAGACCGGCGAACGCCGCCAGCGCGCGATAGGGGAAGCGACGGAAAAGCGATTTGGGCAGAACGCCGAGGAGAAAAAGGTAGATCGGCCCGGCCACGAGAAGCGCGACCGGATAGCCAACGATGCCTAACAATGCCACCAGCCGTCGCGTGAGCAAAAGGAGGCCGGCGATATCGGCGAAATTTGTCACCAGCAGGATGGTGGCGAGCAACCGCTCCGGCGCTTTCATCAAACGGCCGAGGAGGATGGCGGAATGATTGTGCAGTTTTACCTGATGGCGCAGGCGCACCTGATCGAGGGAGAGCAGCCCTGCCTCGATTCCGGCGAAAACGAACGACACCACCCAGCAGCAAAGGATGATCACCCAGGCGATCATGTTTCCCTGCCGGCCGTTGCGTCGTCGTCCGCCGCGCCAGCTCCGTTTCTTTCGAGCAAGACTTCCTCGATCCGTTTGCGGCTGACCCGTCGCACGGTGATCGCGAGATGTGGAATCTCCAGGGTCGCGCCCGGGTTGGGCAGATAGCCGAGCCGATTAAAAACGTAACCACCGATCGTGTCGATGCCGTCGGCCGTCAGTTCGAAGCCGAGATGTTCCGTCAGATCGTCGAGCCGCGCGTTCCCGCTGACGAGAAAACGGCCGTTCTCAAGCGGCTCGATGTAAAGCTCGGCGTCGCCGAGCGGCGCCGCGTCGCTGATGATTTCCTCGATGATGTCGTCCAGGGTGATAATTCCCTCCGTCCCGCCAAACTCGTCCACCACGATCGCGAGCCCCTGCGGCTGGGTGAGAAAACGGCGGAGCAACTTCACCGCCGGCATCGTCTCGGGAATATACGACGGGGCGATGAGCGTTTCGGTGTAATGCGCCGAGGGATCGAGCAGGAATTGCTTTACGTCGACAATGCCGACGATTTGGTCGGGCGTGTCAGCGTAGACCGGCACCCGCCGATGGCGGCGTTGCTGGAAAAGGGCGATCGCTTCGTCGTTAGGCAAATCGTCTGGCACGGCGAACGTATCGACCCGCGGCGTCATGCAATCCTTCGCCGTCTTGTCTCCGAGCTTGATGATTTCCTGGATCATCTCGCCTTCGGCTTCCTGCAACGTGCCTTCGGCCTCACCCATTTCGACGAGCGTCTCGAGTTCCTCGTCACTGATCCGCTGCCGAACGCGCAGCTGCGTCGGGGCAAGCCGATCGATCACGACATTGCTGGCGTTTTCCAGGACCTGACCGACCCGATCGAGCAACGGCAGCATGACCTTGAGGGTGAAAACGCCGAGCGCGGAAATCCGATAGGCGGTGGAAAGGGCGAGGAGTTTCGGGATCAAATCGCAGAGCAGCACGATGACGGCGAAAATCGCGAGCGCCGCCAGCCAGGCCGGGAGATGGGTGACGAGCGGTCCTTCCCAAATCAGAATGACGACACAGCACGATGAGCGGCACGTTGACCATCGTGTCGCCGAGGAGGAGGACGTTGAGGACGCGCCGCGGATTCTCGCGGAAGATGCGGAGGAAATCAGTTAAGGACGGGTACTGTTTCTGGAGGCGTTGAATCTGGTGCCTTTTCAGGGTGAAAAGCGCCGTCTCCAAGCCCGAAAAGAGCGCCGAGCAGGAAATCAGGAAGACGATCGCACAAAGAAGAAGCGTGAGCCCGGCTGCCGTCATCCGTCGCCCGCGGCCGTGCGCACATCGGCCCTCCGTGGAAAAACAATGGGTGCTCGGTTGCCGGTCATCTCTGCCGAGCCGAAGCTAAGCGCTCCGTGAGCAAAGGCCAAAGAATTTCCCGATTAGTGGAAGGGATGAGTGACGCATCGGGCGGGCAGGAGAGCGACGAGATCGCGCAGCATCCCTGTTATCTCGGTTTTTTCCGCTGTTGGAATGAGCAGCGTTATTACGAGGCGCATGATGTTCTGGAGCATCTCTGGCTTCGGACGAAATCGGAGGACGCGAATTATCTTCAAGGGCCTCATCCAGGCCGCCGGCGGTTTCGTTCATTTGCAGAAGCAGTATGCGCGGCCGACTCACCCGAAAGACGGGCGACGGATGTACCCGGCGGTGCGCCTGTTTCGGCTGGCGGAAAAAAACCTGACGCCGTTCGCTCCGCTGCGGCATGGATTCGATGTCGCCGGCTTTCTCGAAATGCTCCGGGCACAGCGGCAGGCCATTATCGCGTCCGAGCACCGCGCCAACCCGTGGTCGCCGGAGCGCGCACCGCAGCTCAGCCTCTTGTCGGGTCAGAAATAGCCCGGCCGCCGCGGTCGAACTCCTCTTTAGGCCTCATCCTCATCCTTCAATCGAGCGGACTCTTCACCCCGACGCCCGGCCGGTTGAGCACGTGAGTGTAAATCATCGTCGTCGAAACATCGTTGTGTCCGAGCAGCCCAGCCATCAGCCGGGGCGTCCCGTGGAGGTGGGCGAAAATCTTGTGCATGCGTCGACCCAAAACCAGGCCCTGAGCGCATTGCTTTTCCTCTATAAGGAGGTGTTGAAAGTGGAGATCGGCTGGCTCGATGGGGTCGAACAAGTGAAGCGACCCGCGCCCACATAAGCCTGCTCCGTGCGGAGGCTAAAGTGTTTGCGCCGCAGAACATCGCGCACCTGGTCCAGCAGTTTGGGATTGCGCGCCGGGGAGGTTCCGGGTAGGATCGCTGACATGTTCGGCATTCCCCCCGGCTGCCCCTGAAGACAAGCTTAATACACCGAATATTTAATTGCCGAATAATTCGGCCTACTTCTCGTCAGGCGAGCAATGGGGGTGCGTAAATGAACTGGGAAGCGGTTGGAGCGATCAGTCAGATCGTCGGAGCAGTGTTGGTCGGCATCACGCTGATCTACCTTGCAGTTCAGCTCCGACAGAACACATCTGCGGTGAAATCGTCCACGTTCCTGGCCATCAGCACTTTGATGGGTTCCACCATGGAGGTCTGGGCTACCCACTCCGATCTGGCGCCGTTGCTCATAAAAGCCCAGGCGGGGCTCGACGAACTCTCTCCTGGTGAAAGAGCCCGATTTGGATTCTTGATGATGATGGCATTTCGCCGTGTCGAAACGGTCGTCGTCCAGCGCCATCTGGGTTTCATCGAGCGCGAGTTGACCGAGGGCTTCGAACGGTCGGCGTTGTCGGTGCTTCATTCTAAAGGCGTGCGTCAATGGTGGGACGCATCGAAAGGCGCATTCAGCAACCTTTTCTCAGCATGGGTCGATGAAAACCTCGCCTCGACCCTGCCTCGGCCGATCCATGCTGGGCTTGGTCTCGGAATTTTAAAGAATGAGGTGGGAAATGGGGCCGCCTAACCCAGCCGCTCCACCCCGACCCGCTGCCATTCTGTCGGCTATGCAACGCGGCATGCCTAACCAATCGATGAAGCCAACGGCCCCATTGCGAAGCAACTCCAGCTGCTTGCCACGACACCCTGCCGTGGCTTATCTCTGTCTCGTTGGGCGCTAGCCGCCCTTCACACTTTTATGGCAAGATTAACTATCCTCTTAGCGATTCTCGCACTGGGCGGCACGGCTGCATCGCCTGTGCCGGTGGAAAGGGAGCCGATGCACCACGTCGTCTACGCGGATAAGAAGCTGAGAGTCTATGACATCGTGATTCCACCACATCGGAGCACACTGTTTCATATCCATTACCACGATCTGGCTGGGGTGACGATTTCACCCGGAGCGTCACGGGACGAGCAGATGGGATCCAAACCGGTAGATGAACCGCCCGACAAGCCTGGCGAGGTATGGTTCGCGCCTCACCCGCGGCGGTTTGTGCATCGTGTGAGCAACCTGGGCGGGACAGCTATTCATATGGTGGTGGTGGAACTGTTAGCACCCCCAAATCAAAGGATCTCGACCGCCGCTACTGATGGCTACCCGCCAGGCGAGGTCGAGCTGAAGAATGGGAAGGTGCGTGTGGTTCGCTATGTCGTCGCGCCGGGCAAGTCGATTGCGGCGCGTCCGGGCGTTCTCGTGGCGCTCGGCCGTGGTCGCATAAACGGCGCTTGCGGGATGCAAGACTCGTCCTCCATCACGGGCGCCGGCTTTGTATGTGTCGGCACCGATCTAAACCACCCGATCTCAAATGTCGGCGATCATTCGATCACTCTCTTGTTGTTTCAGCTACTTGCACAAGATGCCTAACCAAGCCCTGCAGCCAACCGCTGGCCGCTCCGATGTCTAGCTTTTACATGACTTTAACATTAAACTCCGCAGCAAAGCTCGCTCCCGCCAGCGGTGGCTGAGCTTGGTCTCGTTAGATGAATAGCGCTGTTGCTTTGGCAAGAGAAGTGCGGAAAAGTTTGCTATAGTAAAAACTGACCCCGTTATGTCCTATAGCATATCGACCTTGCTGACCCGCAATCTTCAGGACGTCTTCGGTGAAAACGATCCCGCGCGTCGGCGCGCGGCTATCGACGAGCTCTGGACCGAAGATGGGGTGTTCTACGACCCAAAAACGGGTGTCCACCGTGGCCGCGACGAGATTGATCGTGTCGCAGGAGCGATCAGGGCTACTCATCCTGACCTTCAATATCAGCCAATTGCCGAGCCCGAGGAATTGGGCGATGGCGGCCGGGTCAAATGGGTAGCGGGCCGGCCTGGTGAAACGCCAGCGTACGCCGGAACTGATTTCATCATCGCGCGTGACGGCCGGATTGCGGCCGTTTACCTCTTTTTCGATAAGCTGCCCTGAGCTCGACTGTGCGATGTCCTATGCGTAGCAGCAAACCTGCACAGGCAACATCTAACCAGGCGATGCAGCCGACCGTCGAGCCGCCGTACTATCCAGCTTCATGATGTTTGCAATCCGTCAATCCGTTGCCACGCGCGCCCGCTCGCGGTCGCTCATCTTGATCTCGTTAGGCGTATGAAGTCGTCTCGAAGGTTTCCCATTGCGAGCAGGGCGATTCAGCGGAGCGTTGCGGCCGCCGGAGTGATCGCTTCGCTCGCATTTGTCGGCATGCAGATCAGAGAAAGTAACATCCAGGCACGGGCCGCGGCCTATCAGGCGATAGGAATCGCGACGTCGGAATTCCACCGGAGCTTCAGTCCCCGTATGAATCGTTTAATGACGGAATCCAGTTATCCGGAGGCGGTTGAGAGGTGGAGCCTTGAGGACTGGGAAACCGTAGAGCGCATAGAGACCGCGGACCTTCGGATGTTGGAGACGATCCTGCTGCAGGTGGAGCAGGGACTCCTGCCACCCGACGCCACGACTCGACTCGGATATAATTGGGGGCCGATCTTGAGCAATCCCGCCTTCGCGTGCCTCTGGCCCGACCTGCGAATTCACGTCGGGACCTCAGTCCGCAAATTCATCGAAGACTCTACACCGCCGGACAAGCGTTTGGCCTGCAAAGTCGATCTTGAGGCACTCTCCGACGAGACCATCCTTGGCCGGAAGAAGGAATGAGGCATCCACTGGAATCACCCGAATGCTAACCACGCGATGGAGTCAACGCCGCCCGACTTGATTATGAGCTTGTTTGCAGTTCAACCCGCCACGTATAGCCCGCCTCGCTCTCGGCGGCGTGGCTGATCTTATTTTCGTTAGGCCCATCGCATGAAGCGTCTTCTCGTCACCGTCCTTATTGTTGTTGCAGTTCTTGTGGCGGCCCTTGGACTCGCCATCGCACTTGGCGGACCAGGCAAGGCGCCGCCGCCAATGTCGAGCATTAGCGACCCTTTCAAGAACGTGGATTTCTCCGATCTACCGGAAGCGAGGTATGTTACGGCTCGCGATAGCACTAAGCTCGCCTTTCGGGCCTACCCGGCTGCAGGTGGCGCGGTCAAAGGCAGCGTGGTGCTCGTGCACGGCTCGTCTGCCAGTAGCAGCAGCATGCACCTGATGGCCAAGGGATTTGCCGCCGCTGGCTATGCAGCTTACACGCTGGACATCCGCGGACACGGCAAATCAGGCACCAAAGGTCACATCGCCTATATCGGACAGTTGGAGGACGACCTCGAAGACTTTGTCCATTCGACCAAATTGGCTCAGCCTTCCACGCTCGCCGGATTCTCTTCCGGCGGCGGATTTGTGCTTCGCTTCGCGGGCAGTCCACGTCAGGAACTATTCTCCAACTATCTTCTTCTTTCTCCTTGGATCAGTCAGGACGCAGCAACGTTGCGTCCGGGCAACGGCGGCTGGGCTAGCGTGGGGGTTCCGCGCATCATCGCGATCTCCGTGCTAAACGGGTTTGGAATACACGCGTTTGACGACCTGCCGGTGGTCAGATTCGCGGTCGACGAGAGGGACAAAGGCGTGCTGACCCCCCAATATTCCTTTGCCCTCGCACAGAACTTCAGGCCTGAGCGCGATTACCAAGCAAACATCCGAGCGCTTAGGCAAACTCTTCGGGTGCTCGTCGGTCGAAACGATGACGTGTCGTACGCCGATCGGTTTGCAGCCGTTTTCAAGACAGCTGGCAAAGATGTTCCTGTTACAGTTCTCCGGGGGATCGACCACATCTCACTCACACTTGATCCAGTCGCCATCCAAGCGGCGATCGCGGCGGTTGAAAGCATGGATCACGAAAAGCCTAACCAAACGATGCCGATTCGATAGGCTCACGACCCAAAGCCCGGGGGGAGTCATTTTGGGGTCGCGTCTAAACATTGGACATTGTGAAGCGACGGCGAAGTCTAATGTGCTTTCGTGGCAGCCCAGGAAGACAAGCAGTGGCGGGCGCTCCGCTCCGGTGCGCGATGCAGTAATTCGTCAGGCGCCAAGCAACTCCACCGGCGTCCCCCGCGCCATGATCTGGCCGCGTTCGATCAGCAGCACTTCATCACAGAGCTCAATTGCCTCCGCGCGATCGTGCGTTACGTAAAGCATCGGGAGATTGAATTCGTTAGGCAAAACCTTCAGTTGTTCCAGAATGGTCTCGCGCAGGTTGCGATCGAGGCCGGTCAACGGTTCGTCGAGCAAGAGCAAGCGTGGCTCGGACAAGAGCGCACGTCCAATCGCGACCCGCTGGCGTTCACCACGCGACAATTGCCGAACATCGCGATCGAGCAGTCGTTCGATCTGCAGGAAACGGGTCACGTGCTCGAGTGCAAACGCCGGATCGCGGCTGGCCGGAGGGCGTCCGTAAAGCAGATTGCGTCGCACATCGAAATGCGGAAAGAGTGAATCATCCTGCGGCACGTAGCCGATCTTGCGCCGGGGGACGGGCAGCGAAACGGACTGATCCGCGAAGGTCGTTTCGTCGAAGCGAATCAGGTCGCAGTGGCACTCGCGCAACCCGGCGATAATCTCGAGGAGCGATGTTTTCCCTGCCCCGGATGGCCCAAAAATCGCGGTGCGCGCCGAATCCAGCACGGCATCCACTTGAAGGACAAACTCGGACAATTGAAGCCGAACGTTATGCAGTGCGAGCTTCACCGCGCCTCCTGTTTCCGGAGCAGCCATTCGCCGGTGAAAACTGAAAGAAACGCAATCACGACGCAAACGATCAGCAACCGATAAGCGGTGGCGTCGTGTCCAAGCTGAACGGCCTCATAAATGCGGAGCGAGAGCGTGGTCGTCTCGCCCGGAATGTTTCCGGCGACCAGAATCGTCGCGCCGAATTCGCCCACTGCGCGGGCGAAGGCGAGAAGGACGCCGCCAAGGATGGCGCGGGCGGCGAGGGGCAGCGAAATCGTGGCGAAGACGCGCCACTCGCCCGCGCCTAACGTTCGCGCCATTTGTTCGTAGCGCCGATTCACTTCCTGGAAACCGACCCGCGCCGAGCGAACGAGAAGCGGGAAGGACATGACCGCGGCAGCAATCACCACCGCGCGCCAGGTAAAGACGATGTCGAAATCGAAATGCCGGTGGAAAAATCCGCCTAACGAGCCGCGGCGGCCGAGAAGTTTGAGGAGAATCAGGCCGGTCGCGACCGGCGGCATGACGAGCGGCAGGGTGACAATCGTCTCAACGATCGATTTGCCGAACCAACTCCGGCGCGCGAGAAGCCACGCGATGGCGAGCCCGAAGGGCAGGATGATCGCCGTGCTGGCAACGCACGCCCCAAGCGTGAAGCAAACGACCTGCCATTCATCCGTCGCGAGCCCCATCAGTGTTTCATGACGAAACCGGAGCGTTCGAAGACTTCGATGGCCGGAGGAGATTGAAGATAATGCTCGAACTGCTCGGCCGCGTCGCGATTCTTCGACTCCTTCAGGACCGCGATCGGATAGCTGATTGCCGGCGCATCTTTTTCCTGCACGGCGTGGATGACTCGGACTCGCTTTGAAATGGCCGCGTCGGTTTTGTAAACAAAAGCCGCGTCCACATTACCCGACTCGACCGCCGCGAGCGCGGCGCGCACGTTTTCGGTCGGAACGACCTTCGCCTTCAGCTTTTCCCACAGCGCTTCATGGGTGAGAAATTCGCGGGCGTAGATGCCAGCCGGGACCGCGTCCGGATCGGCCAGCGCGATCTTTCGAATCTCCGGTTTGAGCAGATCGGCTGCCGTTCCGATCGCCAGGCTGGAATCCGCCGGGGCCACGATGACGAGAGAATTGCCGAGCAGATCCCGCCGGCTGCCGGAATCGATCAAGCCATCTTTTTGGAGTTGATCCATTTTTGCTTCGTCTGCCGAGACGAAGATGTCCGCCGGCGCGCCTTCCTCGATTTGTCGCGCGAGCAGACTCGAGGCGCCAAAGTTGAACGAAACGCGAACGCCCGACTGTTTTTGGAAGTTTTCTCCGATTTCCTTCATCGCATCCGTTAGGCTGGCGGCGGCGAAAACATGCAGATCCGCGGCCGAGGTGTGCAAGATTGGCATCATCAAGAGGGCGGTCATTATTGTGCGCATCGACTAGCTTGTTCGGCGCCACTGCCTAACACAAGCGCCAGCTTCCGCTTTTCCGTGGCACCAATTTGCCTGTAAGGTGCCGGGTGACTCCGACACCGCCTGCCGCTGCTGTTCCGCCCGCCCATGTGGAGCAGCACACCAATCGGCTCATCCACGAAAAATCGCCCTACCTGCTCCAGCACGCACATAATCCCGTCGACTGGTACCCGTGGGGCGAAGAGGCCTTCGACAAGGCGCGCCGCGAGAAAAAGCCGATCTTCCTCTCGATCGGCTATTCGACCTGCCACTGGTGCCACGTGATGGAGCGCGAGTCGTTCGAGAACGAAGAAGTCGCGGCGTTCCTGAACTCGCGTTTTGTCAGCATCAAGGTCGACCGCGAAGAGCGTCCAGATGTCGATCGCGTTTACATGACTTTCGTGCAGGCGACGACCGGCGGCGGCGGCTGGCCGCTCAATGTTTTCCTGACGCCGTGGCTGAAGCCGTTTGTCGGCGGCACCTATTTCCCGCCCGTGGATCGCTATGGGCAGCCGAGTTTCCTCAAGGTACTGCATCGAGTGGCCGACGCGTGGGCAAGCAATCGCGCCAAGATCAGTCAAAGCGGCGACCAGATCATGACCGCGCTGGCCCATTCCGCCGCGGCGCCCGCTCCGACCGGAAAGATAGACGCGAAACTGATCGACGCTGCTTATATACAAATCGCGCGCAGCTACGACGCGCGAGATGGCGGGTTCGGCGGCGCGCCGAAATTTCCACGCCCGGTGACGCTGAATTTTCTCTTTGATGTCTATCAGCGTTCGCCTTCGGGCTCGGACGCAGGCGAGGCCGCGCTGGGGATGGCGCTGTTCACCCTGCGCAAAATGGCGGCTGGCGGGATTCATGATCAGCTGGGCGGTGGGTTCCATCGCTACTCGGTCGATGCCTCATGGCGCGTGCCGCATTTCGAAAAAATGCTCTACGATCAGGCCCAGTTGGCTAACGCCTACCTCGACGCATACCAAGTCACAGGCGACCTGCTTTACCAAGGAATTGCGCGGGACACGCTGAATTATGTTCGGCGGGACATGACCGATGCCGACGGCGGATTCTACTCGGCCGAGGACGCGGACAGCCTGACGACCGCCGGCAGCACGGAAAAGGCGGAGGGCGCGTATTACGTCTGGACGAAGCAGGAGATCGACGAGGCGCTCGGGCAATACGCCGAGTTGTTCGATTATCAATACGGTGTCGAACCGGGGGGCAACGCGCCCGAGGGGAGCGATCCGCAGGGAGAATTTCAGGGCAAGAACATCCTCTACGAACGGCAGAGCTTCGCCGAGACGGCGAAGCATTTCGCGAAAAGCGAGCTCGATGTCGACGAATCAATGCGCTACCGACGCGCCACTCTGTTGGAGCTGCGCAAGAAACGTCCGCGGCCGCACCTCGACGACAAGATCATCACCGCTTGGAATGGGCTGATGATCTCCGCCTTCGCCCGGGGCGCGCAGGTCCTGGGCGATCCGAACTATCTCGAGGCCGCGACCCGGGCGGCCGAGTTCGTCAGGCAAAAGCTTTACGATGAGAAAACCCACACGTTGCGACGCAGTTATCGCGGCGGGCCGTCCGAGGTGGGCGGCTTTGCGGAGGATTACGCTTTTTATATCCAGGGCTTGCTCGATCTTTATGAGACTTCCTTCGACGTAAAGTGGCTGCGACTGGCCGAGCAATTGCAGGCGACGCAGGACCGCCTTTTCTGGGACGAGCGCAACGGCGGCTATTTCACGAGCGCGGGGAATGACGCCAGCGTCCTCATTCGGATGAAGGAAGACAACGACAACGCCGAGCCGGCCCCGAGCTCGATCGCCGCGCTCAATCTGATTCGATTGGCGCAGATCCGGGATTCGAAGGCGCTGCGCGAGCGGGCTCAAAAGACGATCGCCGCGTTCGGCGGGGCCTTGAGCCATTTCCCGAGTGCGATGCCGCAAATGCTGGTGGCGCTCGATTTCAGCCTGGCGAAACCGCAGCAGATCATCATCGCGGGCAAACCGGACGCGATGGACACGCGCGATCTGCTCGACGAAGTGCACCGGCATTATCTGCCAAACACGGTTGTGCTCCTGGCCGATGGTGGCGAGGGCCAGAAATTTCTCGCGGAGAAATTGGAAGAGGTAAAGGGGATGCGGCCGATTGACGGGAAAGCCGCGGCCTACGTTTGCGAGAACTTCACCTGCAAAGCGCCGGTGACTACGGTTGAGGAACTGCGCAAGCTATTGACTCGTTAGGCAAGCTCAATGTGGGAGGGGGCCTTTGCGTCCCGATCCGCTGCGGCCCGTTTGCTCATCGGGGCATAAAGGCCCTCCCACATTAGGCGCCGTTGACCTCGGTTGATCGCCGCGGAAGTGTCTTGCGCCGGCGCAGCCGCATCCAGTTGTTCCAGGTTTTGCGCACGCTGTCTTTCGGCGTGAGGTATTCCTGATTCAGTTCGTTGCTTTTCACGATCTGGGCGAGGATGCCGCGGACCGAGAAATCTTCCGTGTCGAGGATGGTGTAAGCCGTCCCGATCGCGGCGTGATGATGTGCATCGCTCGCCGCCGTCATCGGCAGGCCGCGAACCTGCGCATATTTGAAGGCATAGCGATTGTAGCGGCGGAGGGTGGTGGCGGCGTTAAAAACCTCGATCGCGTCGATCGGTAATTTTTCGAGCGTTAAGAAGCGGATTCCGGCCCGGAACAAATCATACGGGTGCGGTGGAATGGCGAGGCCGCCGCGCTCATGGATGAGGTCGCACACCTCGCGTGCCGGTCGACCTTTCAGGTAAGGAAGCGATGCGCCGATGCTGAGGAGATGGCCTTCGGCGGTCGTGACTTCGACGCCCGGAATGATGAGAAAATCATCCACCGGCATGCCGTCCTCGCGCATCAGGCCTTTGTCGAGGAGATAGGTAGCGCCGTCGTTCGTGTTGTGATCGGTGAGCGCAAAACCGTGCAGTCCTTTCGCCCTGGCCGAGGCAATGTTCTCCTCCGGACTGGAGACGCCGTCGCCGGAAAAGAACGAATGCGTGTGCAGGTCGATCTTGAAGGGCATCGGCGGGAGCGTAGTTTTGCAGCCCGCGAAATGCAAAGTATCGGTTTCAAGGAGTGGGCGCTCGTCTGCCGGGCCATGGGCGAGGGCCGCCAGACGGTCATCATCCGCAAAGGCGGGATCGCGGAGGGGCGCGACGGCTTCGCGTTTCGCTATCGGGAGTTCTTCCTTTTCCCGACTTTTTTTCACGAGCAACTTGACCGCATTTGCCTGTCGCCCGGCGCCGTTCTGCCGGAGCCGCAGCCGAACGAGATCGAGATTCAGTATCTTGCGCGCGTGAAGGAGACGCGTGTCATGACAGAATGGGAAGAAGTGCGCGCGCTCGAGCCATTGCACATCCTCAAGGAGAGCGTGGTGCGGGAGCGGTTTGGGTATGATGAGGCGCCGGGAGTTCACGTCGCCTTCGTCGAGGTTTTCCAGCTTGACCCGGTCTGGCGTTTTGCTGATTCGAAAGCCTACGGCGGTTGTCGCAGCTGGGTCGACCTGCCCGCGCCGCCGGCTGGTTTGCAACTTCAACTGGTGCACGCCAAATGAGCGCGTTGATCGAAGGCGGCTGCTTATGCGGGGGTATGCGCTACCGGTTGCACGCGGAACCAACGCGATTATGCGATTGCCATTGCATCGATTGCCGGCGGGCGAGCGCGGCGCCCTTTGTGACTTGGGGAACGGTGCGGAAGAACGATCTTGAGCTGCTCTCAGGTGAGCTGCGCAAGGTCCATCATGCTGGTCGGCTGCGGTCGTTTGCGGGCTGTTGCGGAACGCCCCTTTTCTTTCAGCACGACGAGTCTTCTGAATCGATCGACGTGGCGATCGCATCGCTCGATCAGCCGGAACGCTATTTCCCCGAGTTGGTGATTTGGACGGAGGACCGTCTACCCTGGGTCTTGCTTGATCCGGCGCGTCGAATTTATCGACAGAGCGGGAACCCGGAAGAGAAGGCTCCGTGAAGACGGCTCAGGCGGTGGCTTCGGCGAAAAGTTCCACCTCCGCACCCGGCTCCTCCGGGTTGCGGTTGAACTGCAGGTCGTAGAGGCGGCGGTAATAGCCGGATTTCTCCAGCAATTCCGCATGAGTCCCGATGTCTTTAATCTCACCCTTGTCCATAACCACGATATGGTCGGCCGACAAAATGGTGGAAAGCCGGTGCGCGATCGCGATGACCGTGCGTCCGCGTGCGAGGCGTTCGAGCGCGATTTGGATTTGCTGTTCCGATTCTGAGTCGAGCGCGGAAGTCGCTTCATCGAGAAGGAGGATGGGCGCGTTTTTGAGCAAGGCGCGAGCGATGGCGATCCGCTGCTGTTGACCGCCAGAAAGGAGACAACCCTTGTCGCCCACGATGGTTTCGTAACCCTCCGGTTGAGCGACGACGAATTCGTGCGCGTAAGCGGCTTTGGCTGCCGCGTAGACTTCTTCGGGCGTGGCATCGAGGCGGCCGAACTGAATGTTTTTGAAAATCGTATCGTGAAACAGGAAAGTATCCTGCGAAACCAGTCCGATCTGTGCGCGAAGTGAAAGCTGAGTCAGCGTCGGCAATTCCTGGCCGTCGATCCGCACCACACCTGCGGTGGGATCGTAAAGACGTAGAATAAGCGAAAGGATGGTGCTCTTGCCCGCGCCGCTCGCCCCGACCAGGGCGAAGCTCTTACCGGGCTCAACGCGCAGGTTTATCCCGCTGACCGCGTCAGTCACGCCGCCCGCATAACGAAACGTGACGCGATCGAATTCGATCGAGCCATGCGAGCGCGGCAAAACGATCGCGTCGGGACGATCGAGAACGGTCGGTGTGGAATCGAGGACTCTGAATATTTCAATCGTTGCCTGCACCGAGCGCTGCAAATTCACGTGAATGCGGCTCAACGTTTTGATCGGATCGTAAAGAATGAAGATGCCGCTGATCAGAGCGATGAATTTGGCTGCGGGCAGGTTTTCGAGATAGACGTAAAACAGGGCCAGGCCGACGCCGATCGCGGCAATGATCTCGACCATCGGCCCGATGGCCTGCATCGAGCGCACGATCCGCATGGCATTGTCGAACTGGATCCGATTGCTTCGTTCGAAGGATTTTTTCTGATGTTCCTCGCGCCCAAAGGATTTCACCACCCGGATGCCGCCGAAGGTTTCCTGCATGGTCACAACCATCTGGCCGAGTTCTTCCTGCTCGCCCCGGACCGCCTTGCGCGCGCGCTTGCCGTACATGCGCAGCGGAATCAGGCAGCTCGGGAAAAGGATCATGGTCACAACGGTAAACTTCCAATCCATGTAAAGCAGCACGGCCATGCCGCTGATGATAGTGACAGGTTGCTTAAAGACGTCGCTGCTCACGCTGGAGAGAGCGGTCTGCATCATTCGCGTGTCGTTGGTGATGCGTGACATGAGGACGCCCGAACGCATCTTGTTAAAGAAATCCATCGAGTGGCTCAGCATCTTTCCGAAGAGCTCGTTTCGAATGTCGGTCAACACTTTGGCACTGACCCAATTCATGTAGTAGCCATCGGCGTAGTCGCAGAGACAGCGTGCGGTCATGACGGCTGGAATCAGGAGGCAGTACCAAATCAGCGAATTGATTCTCGGGCCGGCCTGCATCACAGCCGGGTTGGAAAGGATGGCGGCCGGCGCGGGCGCGGCCCCGTGAAAGATGAACCCGGTCACCTTCGCGATTACCAGGGGCAGGCAGGAACTGATGATACCCGTGAGAAAACCAAACGTTAGTCCTGCGATGAGGCGAAACTTATAAGGCATCGCGTAGGCATAGAGGCGCTTGTACGGACCCCACGCCTGACGAAAGGTCGTCCACACGGATGGTTTAGGCTTCGTCGCTTGACTCATGTCACTGACGCTGCCGGCGCCGACAGCAGCGTCTGCATAGCATCGATCACCTGTTGCGTCGAGATTTCCTTCATCGGCCGGGGCGGCTGCTTCGGGACGAAAGTGGCCAGCGGTTCGGCATGGCCAGCCCGCAGAACGACTGCGGGCGCGCCGCGCGGACGCCAGTGAAACGGATTTGTTGGCCCGAAGAGCGCCACCTGGGGAGTGCCCAGCGCGCCTGCCAGATGCATCGGCGCTGAGTCAATCGTCAAGAGCAGCCGCGTCCGCTCGATCAGCGCTGAGAGAGTAAGCAAATCCAGTTGCCCGGCGAGATCGATCACCGGCCGGCGCAGATGCGATTTGATCCGCGCGATATGCTCTTTTTCCATGCGCGACTTACCGCCGGTCAACACGATGCGCGTTGTCTGGTCCGAGATCTCGTTGGCAACTTCCGCCCAGCGCCGCGCGACCCAGAATTTCTCGGCCCGCGCCGACCCGGGATGGATGATGACAAAGTTGTCCCCCAGATTTTGTTCCGCGATTACCGAGGCGGCCCGGGTCTTGAAACTCGGTGGCAAGGCAAGATGGATGCGGCCGGCGGCATGATGCACGCCGAGCGGCGCGACCAGCGCAAGGTGATGATCGACCGTGTGCATGAAGAGGACCCGCGAGGGAACGAATTCGTTATAACTCAACTGGCGCAACGGCTCGCGCCGGATCGTGTCGTAGCTAATCCGCTTCTGCGCGCCGGAGAGCAGGGTGAGAAAAGCCGAGCGATCCGTGCGCGAAAAATCCAGACAGTAATCGAACTTTGCCGTCGCGACCGCGACCCATTGGGCCGCGTCCGAGACCCGTCCCCGCGCGACAAAAGTGCGATCCAATCCAGGAATCGCGGGCAGCAATTCGCGCGAGCCGTGCGCGACAGCAAGGGAGATTCTTGCCTCGGGAAAATCCTTCCGCAGAGCCGCGATCGCCGGCACGGTCAGGACCAGGTCGCCGATCCGTTTGAGTTGGATGAGGAGAACGTTCAACCGCCCCCTAGCGCGCCAGCCGCATCGCCACTTCGTAAGCGTCGAGCAGGCGCACGCGGAAATGGTCCCACGTGAAATTCTCCACCACGCGCTCCCGCGCGGCGTGGCTCATCCGTTCCACGATTTCCGGATGATCGTAAAGTTGCTGAATCGCGCCCGCGAGTGCATCGACGTCGGCGGGCGGAATGATGATTCCCTGCACGCCGTCCTCCACCACGTCGCCCGCTTCGCGCGTCGTGATCTGCGGCAGTCCGCACGCCGCCGCTTCGTAGGTGACTTTCGCGCTTCCTTCACATTGCGAAGGGAAAACGTGCACCGTCGATTGGCGCAGATATTTCTCCGGTTCGGCCGCAAAGCCGATCACTTTCACGCTCTCGCTCGCGAATTTTTTCAGATAAGGTTTCATCTCGTCGTGGACCGAGCCTACCAGCCAGAGCTCCGCACCTTTCAAGGCGAGACGATGCCACGCTTCCAGCAAATGATGCACGCCCTTGCGTTCGATCAGCGCCCCGGAAAAAACGGCCCGAAAATGCCGCGGTCGCTCACCGGGCGTGAAGCGATCGACATCCACCCCACGCGGCAGGTAGAAAAGTTTGTCCTCGGAGAAACCCTGAACGCGGAAAGTCTCGGCGGCCCGTTCCGAAAGGACGAGAATCAGGTCCGCCAGATCGTATTCCTCGAGATAACGATCGCGATCAAGCAGCAGACTTTCTTTCCAGCGTTTTCGCCACGGCAATTTTGACTCGGATGGCGCGACATGGTTTTGAGACCGCTTCACTTTGCCGCGGTCGCGATGCCAGGTCGGAATCTCCAGGACGGAAGGAATCCCGAGTTTTCGCGCTTCGCGCAGCGCGAGCAGGCAATCACCCGACCAACTGTGAAGCAAATCGAAGCGCCCGCTCGCGAGATGCCGCGCCGCGATCCAGTCGAGATATTTCTTCTTGGCCCCGTAGTAATATGGACTGTCGAGCGAAGAAAGAAGACGCACCGGGTGCCAGCGCAGCGAATGGATGCGCGAGGCGGGAATTTCACTTTGGCGATTGGCGTAGGCGACGGCTTTCCCGAGAAAGCCACCCCGCCAGGAAGCACGCAGCGTTTCAAACGCGTCCGTGTCCAATCCAGAGCCGCCGATGCGCGCAAAAATCGAGTAGAGCAGGTGCTTCGGTAATTGGCGTGCTGCCGTCGCGTCTACGCGCGCGGGCGGCGGTTTCTTTAGAGTTCCGCCCACCATCCCCTAATCATTATTGTTGGGAATGGTCGCAAGTAAAGGTAGAACTCCGGCGTGCTTCCAGCAACGAGTGCTCCTCTGTTAACGATCGGTCTGGCCCGGCGCGGCCATTCCGAGGTCGGCGGCGCGGAGGCTTACCTGAAACGCCTCGCCCGCGGCCTGAGCGAGGCCGGCCATTCCACCCGGCTTTTTACCGACGCCGCCTGGCCGACGCGCGAGTGGCCGTGGGGACCGATCACGCGCCTGCGCGGCGACACCGCACGGCGTTTTGCCGATGAATTGGAAAAGGCCGCGCCCCGGACGCAATGCGATTTGCTGCTCAGTCTGGAGCGGGTTTGGCAATGCGATGTCTATCGCGCGGGCGACGGCATCCACCAGGCGTGGATGCGCCGCCGCGCGGCGGTTTCAGGGCTTCCCCGCCGACTCTTCGACCATTTCAACGCCAAACATCGCGAAACGCTCGAACTGGAGAAGGCACTTTTTACCGGCGGCGCCCGACGGGTGATTGCCAACTCGCAGATGGTGAAAGGTGAGGCCGAGGAATACTACGGGTATCCGGCCAGCCAAATTGACGTCGTGCCGAATGGAGTCCCGTTGGCCGACTTCCGGCCGGATCCCGAGACGCGGCGCCTGCGCCGCAACGCTCCTCCGATTGCGCGATGACGAGGTCGCGGTGCTCTTTGTTGGCTCGGGCTGGGAACGGAAAGGCGTGCGCTTTGCTGCCCGGGCCGTCAACTCGTTAGGCCAAAACTTTCGTCTCCTCGTGGCCGGGCGCGGCCGGAGCCGTATGGCCCGCGGACGTTGTGTGCAGCGTCTCGGCACGGTGCGCGATCTCTCCGCGCTTTACGCCGCGGCCGATATTTTCCTCTTGCCCACCCTCTACGATCCTTTCTCCAACGCCTGCCTCGAGGCGCTCGCCGCCGGCCTCCCTGTCATCACCACGCGCGACAACGGCTTCAGCGAAATCATCGAGAACGGCGTCCACGGTTCCATTATCGAGGCCCGTTCGGACGAACACGCAGATTTGCGAGGCGCTGCAATATTGGTCGGACCCCGATCGACGGCGCGCGGCCCGCTCAGAGATTCTCGAGCGCGCCAGTCTATTCGACATCTCGGTAAATGTTGCCCGCACGCTCGCGGTCTTCAATCATGTCCCGAGGGCCGATGCCGTATCGGGAAAAATCCGAAAAACCTGATCGAGGCGCGCGATTTCGAAAATTGGCCGCACGCGTTCCTGCAGGCCGCAGAGGGCAAACTTGCCGCCGTAGCTGTCGACGTTTTGCATTGCCTGGATCAAGGCGGCAAGACCCGAGCTATCGATGTAAGTGACTTGGGAAAGATCGACCACCAGTTGTGGCGGCTTGTTCGCGATCATCGCCGCGAGCGAGGCGCTCAGTTGTGGCGCGACGTGAAGATCCACTTCACCTTCGAGCGGCAGGATACCCGGCTTTGCTTTTCGGCATGACGCAAAAAGCATGTCACTGCCGGCGTCGTCAATCGCCCAGTTTTATTTTCTCGCCCGCGCCCGCGCAGGAGTTGACAATCACCAACCGAGCTCGGCCAGCACCACCTCAACGTCGGAAAAATCATCCAGGATCAAATCCGGTTGGTGCCCCGCCAGTTGCTCGCGGCGTAAAGCTTCCGGTGGTGACCGCGATGGTGCGAGCTCCGATCGCCTTGCCACAGGCGATATCGTGCGGGGTGTCGCCGATCACATCAATCGCGGCCGATTCGAACTCGACTCCGTGTCTTTCGCGGGCCCGCCGCCGGGCGAACGCGCCCAGTTCGTTGCGATCGTGGTGATCGTCCGCAAACGCACCGAACTCGAAGAATTGCCAGAGGCCGTAATGCTCGAGCTTCAGTTTCGCGCCGCGTTGCACGTTGCCGGTGAGCAGCGCGAGCACGATGTGCGAGCCCTCCCTCAGTCGCAGAAGCAATTCCTTCACCCCGGGCAAAACGAATCCCGGCCGCTGCGGCAATTCCTCCGCCAGCAGCTCAAGGTATTGGTCGAGAAAGCGGGCCGTGTTCTTTTCGTTAGGCTCGATCTTTTGCCTGCGCAAAATCTGGTGCACGATCCCGCTGTCAGTCCGCCCCGCGACTTCAATGCCCTCAAGGTCGTCCGTGATCCCGAACTGTTCCTGCAGGACATCCCGCAAGGCCTCGAGGCCTGCGCCGCCGGAATTGATCAGAGTTCCGTCGATGTCGAAAAGGAGCAGCCGTTTGGGAATTGGAGATTTCAGAATTGAAGATTTCAGATTGAAAAGCGCTTCAGGCAATCTGAAATCTGCAAATTGCAATCTGAACTTCCCTATCGCGGTCGCCTTGCGCCATCGCCGACCGGTTACCTGCACGCCGGCCACGCAATCACTTTCTGGCGTGCGCAGGAGCGCTGCCGGTCGCGCCACGGCATACTCATTCTGCGCGTGGAGGATCTCGATCGCGCGCGTTGCAAGCCAGAGTTTCGGGAGGCGATTGGCGAAGATTTGCGCTGGTTCGGTTTGCAGTGGGACGACGGGCCGTTTTTGCAAAGTGAACGCCGCGCGCTCTATCTCGCGGCGTGGAAGAAATTACGCGACCGAGGCCTCATCTATCCCTGCGACTGCTCGCGGCGCGATGTGCTGAACGCAGCCGGCGCGCCCCATGCCGAGGATGAGGAGCCGCTCTACCCGGGCACCTGCCGGCCCGCTGACCTGACGATTGTTGGAGTCCCGGATCCCGCGGACGTCACCTGGCGCTTTCGCGTTCCCGAGGGCCAAGCCTTGGAGTTTGTTGATCGATCTGACGGGCCGCAGCGCGCGGTCGCGGGGGTCGACTTCGGCGATTTCATCGTATGGCGCAAAGACGACATCCCTGCCTATCAGCTCGCAGTCGTGGTGGATGATGCCGCCATGCGCATCACCGAAGTGGTGCGCGGCGCCGACCTTTTGCGCTCGACCTTCCGGCAGTTGCTCCTCTATCGCGCTCTCGAAATAACCGCGCCGGAGTTCTGTCATCTTCCTCTCGTGACTGACTCATCAGGCAGACGTCTCGCGAAACGGGACGACGCCCTCAGCTTGCGCTCCCTGCGCGCGCAGGGTTTTACGCCTGAGGAAATCCGACAGCGCTTTACCCGGGGCGTGTGAATCGAGAATCGTGATTCGCTAAATCGCCCCGGCGCATTTGGAATCACGGACCGACGATTCACTTCTTCTTAAACACCTCGACCGCGTTCCACGCTTCATCCGGCGGTGTCTGCTCATATTCGAGCGTTCGCTCCAGATACAGCTTGGCGAGAAAATCCTGCGGATAGAATTCGAGGAAGCGGGAGAGAAGAATCTTCGCCTCGCGAAATTCGCGCAATCGAAATTTCTGAAACGCCTCCTCATAAGTCTCGAGATGACGCAGGAACTCGGGGTCGATCCCGGCGCTGCGCGCTGCGATCAGTGTCGAGACCTCGACCGGTTCCGATTTTCCCTTCACCTGCACCCGCGCCACCGAGCGCACGTGGAAGTCATCGCGCACCAGTTCGGTCGCGGTGTGTCCGAGGAGAATATCCGTATTGTATGTTCTCGTCAGGCCCTCGAGGCGTGAGGCGAGATTGACCGCGTCGCCGATCACCGTTGGATCGGCCTTGGCCTGCGAACCGATATTCCCCCCGAGGACATCGCCCTGGTTGATCCCGATGCCGATCGCAAACGGCGCGATCCCGCGCTCCGCCCAGTCGGCATTCAACGCCCGAAGATCGCGCCGCATCGCCAGCGCCGCCCGCGCCGCCATTCGCGCGTCCTCCGCTGGTCCACGGCTGCGCACATTTCCCCACACCGCCATGACCGCGTCGCCGATGAATTTGTCGAGCGTGCCGCCATTCTCGAAGACGGCGGCGGTCATCCGGCTCAGGTATTCGTTCAGTTGACTGACGAGGGCCTCGGGATCCGCGTGTTCGGTCAGGCTGGTGAAGCCGACGATGTCGGAAAACAAAACCGTCGCCGGCATGCGCACCCCTTTGAGGCTGCTGTAAAAGCCGCGCGGATTATCGAGGATCTCTTTCACGAGATTTTTCGAGACATAACGTTCCAGGGTGCGGCGGGTGCGAAGTTTTTCCAGACGCTCCATGGCGTATTCGTAGCCTAACGACACCAGGCCGCTGAGGAGGAAAACCGTCAGCACCGGCACCGTGACAAGGAGCAGCCCCCTCCAGTCGTAACTGATCCGGACGATGGCGAGATAGGCGAGGGTGGTGCCGGTCAGGAGAGTGAGGACAAGACCCGGGCGCCTGACGAAAGCGATCAGCGCCCAGGCCAGTGCCCCGGCTCCAATCACGAGCGCGAAATCAACGCCCACCGGGGTCATCCAGAGAAACTGATGCGTCATGGCCGCCGCCATCGCGTTCAGGTGCAAAACCGGTCCCGGCAGACCGGGCCCGAGCGGCGTCGTCACAACGTCGTGCCAGATCTGGGCCGAGCCGCCCACCATCACGATCTTGCCCTTGAAGAAAGTGCCGTCGTGATAATTAGCGTGCCAGAATTTGGGATCGAACACCTCGTAGAACGGGTGTGGCGGGTAAGCGTCGTCGTCGCTGAAGCGCAGCATGCGGGCGGAGGGACCGCGCGGCACGTCGGCGCCACGGCCGATCTGCTGCAGAGCGCGGGCCGAAAGCGAATAGTAGATCGGTTCGCTTGCCTGCGGCGGCAGCCCGGCCAGCTGGAGATCGGTCAAAGTGTAATAAATCGAGCGCGTTTTTCGATCGGGCAGGTCGGGGAAAAAATTAACGTAACCGACCCGGGGATCCTCCAACTGCGGCGGAGTAATCAAGGTTTTGTCAGGCACAATCAACTGCAGCTCGTTGGCGACATCGAAGTTCGCCGCCACCACCACTTTGTCACGGTAGCGGTCGAGCGCGGCGTGGAACTGCGGATCGCCGTCGTTAGGCGGATTAAAGACCAGGTCGAAGACCACGAGCCGGGCGCCCGCTCCGAAAAGCCGGTCGAGGAGCAGGGCGTAGACTTCCCGGGACCACGGAAAGGGCCGCGCGGTCATGAGCTGGAAGGCGCGGTTGTTCGCCAGTTCTTCGGGGAAAACGGCGGGAGCTCGAGCGTACTCTGGTCGATTCCGAGGAAGACAAAGTCGTCCCGCGTCGGCGTCTTGCGGCCCTGGCTTTGCAGGAAATCTTCAAAGCGCTGCTCGCCCGACCAGACGGCGGAGAAAAACGGCACATTTGGCGTGAAATGCAGAAGCAGAACAAGCCCCGTCCAGAAAAGGCAGATTCCGGCGATGACGAGCAACCGATACCTGGCGAGCCAGTGCATGCCGCAATCTTAGGGAAACTTCCGTTCTTCAGCCAATTTCAAATTCGCGCCTAACGTTTCTGCAAAACGCAGGTACGCTGTCCGCAATCGGGCGCCCTGTCCTCGATTATCTCCAGCTCCAATTTTGCCGCCCACGTTTCGAAGAAGGCGGCGGAGAGAAAAATGTCCATCGGCTTTTCCTGTCGCCATCGGGCAGATCGCACGTTGGTCTCGAAAATCTCCCAGGTCATCGGCCGCGCGATGTCGAGGTAGGAGGCGACGATGCGACCAGCGGGCTTGAGGACGCGTTTTGCCTCGCGCAGATACAGAAACGACTCTTCCTCCATCAGGTGGGTGAAGACGGAAAAGAAGCAAACCATGTCCGCTACCTCATCGCTCTCGGGAATTTTCGGTTCGGTCACCAATTCGAAACGCCAGGGGCCGCCGCCGGCCCGAGAGAGCGCAGGGTGTGGCGAAAGTCAGAACGCGCGAAGGCAAACGCGACCCGGCCCGAACCGCAGCCAACGTCGATCAGGTAATGGTCAGACCTGAGGCCAAACCGGGTGAGGCGCTCGCGCAACGCCTCGCCCATCACTTCGTAATCGCCGCCGACCGCGAGTGACATCGCAGTCTCCGGGTCGTTCTTCGCCAGGTGATCGGCGTAGGAGCGTCGTGCGTTCGGAACCGTCGCGTTGCGCTGCGCCTTTTCGACGCGGCGGTTCTCCTGCCCGGCGCGCGGATCTGGAATAAGATGCAATTTCCGCAGAAGGTTCTTCATGGCGGCGAGGGCAGAGTCGCGCGGCACATTGGCAGAAAAACGATTTGAGCGACAGCGCTTCCCGTTTACTATTGCCCTCCGCTGCGCTGGTCGCGCGGAATTCTCTGCCCACCTGGCCCTCGACCGGGCCGCATCGGCGAATGAGGTCGGGCAGAGCCTAACGAAACAACAGTTCGCCGAAAGAGGAGCCCTGAAGCGATTCGGGGAAGAACAAAATGCCACGAGCCAGCAATGCGCCCGCCAGCCGCGCGCGCCGCAAACGCGTCCTGAAATCCGCCAAGGGTTACCGGGGACGCAGATCGAAACTCTTCCGTTACGCGAAAGACGCAACGATGAAGGGCAAATACTGGGCCTATCGCGATCGCAAGACGCGCAAGCGCAATTTCCGCATGCTCTGGGTGCAGCGGCTTAACGCCGCGGTGCGTGCCCAGGGCCTCACCTACAGTCGTTTCGCCGAAGGCTTGAAAGCCGCCGGCATCGGACTCGACCGCAAAATTCTCTCCGACCTTGCCATTACCGACGAGGTTGCGTTCAAGGGGATCGTCGAGCAGGTAAAGAGCGCGCTGGAGAAGAAGGCGAGCGCCGGAAGAGAAACGAACGCGGCGTGAATCGAGAATCGTGAATCGATTTTGTCGGTTCACGATGTAACGATTCACGGATCCAATGAACCACCCGCTGGAAGAACTGCGCGCCGCCGCGCTCGCCGAGATCGCGGCCGCCTCGGACGAACAGGCGCTCGAGGCGGCGCGCGTCCGCTACTTCGGGCGCAGCGGCAGCATTTCCGCCTGGGGCGAACAGATGAAATCGCTCTCGAAAGAAGAGCGGCCGGTCGTCGGCAAGCTGCTCAACCAGGTGCGCGCCGCCGTTACCGCCGCACTCGAGGAAACCGGCGGGAAACTCCGTACGGCGAAGGAAGCGGGCGCGCTCGCCGACCTCGATGTTTCGCTGCCCGGCACACCTGGCGAAATCGGCGCGCTCCACCCGCTCACCCAGATGCTCGATCGGGCGATCGGCATTTTTCGCCGGATGGGTTTCGCGCTCGCCGAAGGTCCGGACGTCGAGGACGAATGGCATTGCTTCGATGCCCTCAACACCGCGCCCGATCATCCAGCGCGCAATGAGCAGGACACTTTCTTCCTGCCCGATGGGCGCCTGCTGCGCACGCACACTTCGACGGTGCAAATTCGCACGATGGAATCGGCGCCGCCGCCCATCCGCGTGATCGCAGCGGGCGCCGCCTTTCGCCGCGACGAGGTGGACGCGACCCACAGCGCGCAGTTTCACCAGATCGAAGGACTCTACGTCGACGAGCGGGTCAGCGTGGCCGATCTCAAGGGCACGCTCGAATTTTTCCTGCACGAACTTTTCGGACCGGAGACGGAGGTGCGTTTTCGGCCGCATTATTTTCCGTTCACCGAGCCCAGCTTCGAGATCGATGTGAAATCGAAGGCACTCAAGAGCGGCGAGAAATGGATCGAGGTCTGCGGCTGCGGGATGGTGCATCCGGCGGTCTACGAGGAAGTCAATCGCGCTCGTGGCGATTCGGTCTATGACCCCGAAAAGTGGACCGGGTTCGCGTTCGGTCTCGGGATGGATCGGCTCGCCATGATCCTGTTCGACATACCCGACATCCGGCTTTTCGCGCAAAACGATCTGCGCTTCCTGGAACAGTTCGCGTGAAAATCTCGACTTCTGCGAATGTGGGAGGAGTCTCTGCGCCCCGATCAGCTGGCGCGCCGCAACTCCTCGGGGCACAAAAGCCCCTTCCACATTCCTATCCGCAAAATCGGCCGGGAGAGGGCGCGTCATGAAGTTTTCGTGGAACTGGCTCAGTGAATTTGTCGAACTGCCTGACAACGTCGGGGAGCTGACCGAGTTGCTCACTCTGGCGGGCGTTGAGATCGAAGGCATCGAAGCTCGCGGTGCGAATTTCGACCATGTCGTCGTCGCTCGGATCACCGCATCGGCACAGCACCCCAGCGCCGATCGCTTGAGCGTCTGCCAGGTGGACGATGGCAGCGGCGAGGCGAGGCAGATCGTTTGCGGAGCGAAGAACTACAAAGTCGGCGACAAGGTGCCGCTCGCGCTCCCGGGTGCAATTTTGCCTAACGAATTCACGATCAGGGCGAGCAAGCTGCGGGGGGTCGAATCGCAGGGCATGCTTTGCAGCGCAAAAGAGCTTGGGATTGCCGAGGATGCCGCCGGCCTGCTCATCCTCTCGCCCGAGGCGCGAATCGGCGCCCCAATCGGGGAGTTTTTCCCTAACGACACCATACTTGATGTCGAAATCACGCCGAACCGCGCCGATCTGCTCAGTCATTTCGGGCTGGCGCGGGAGATCGCCGCGCTGACGCACCATCCGCTCCGGCGGCTGGAAATTGCCGAGCCGTTGATCAAGAACGGCCCTGTCGTGCAGATCAGCGCGCCTAACGAGTGTCCATTTTATTCCGCGCGCCGGATCGAGAAAATTACTGTCGGCCCAAGCCCGGATTGGTTGCGGGCCCGCCTCGAAGCGGTCGGGCTGCGCGCAATCAACAACATTGTCGACATCACCAACTTTGTGATGCTGGAAATCGGCCAGCCCCTGCACGCCTTTGATGCCGACAAGTTGCAGGGCGGAATCAACGTCCGGCTTGCTCAGCCTAACGAAGAGTTTCTGGCCCTCGACGGCCGGACCTACAATCTCAGCCCGAAGCACATGCTCATCGCGGACGCCGTCCGCGGCGTTGCAATCGGCGGCGTGATGGGCGGCGAGGATACCGGGGTGGCGGAGGCGACGCGCAGCGTGCTACTCGAAAGCGCGTATTTTCTCCCCGCCAGCATTCGTCGCACGGCGCGCGAATTGAATCTGCCGAGCGATGCCAGCTATCGCTTCGAGCGGGGGGTTGATCCGGCAATGGTGCTGCGCGCTTCGGAGCGCGCGACACAATTGATCCGCGAGATTGCGGGTGGAGAACCGGCCAGTGAAACGATTGCCGCCGGAACCTTGCCCGCGCCGCCGGCCGGGTTCTCTCTTCGTTATGCGCGCTGCAATGAATTGATCGGCGCGATGGTCGAACCGGCCGACGCGGACCGCATTCTGGAAGGTTTCGGTTTGCAAAAACTTGGTGCGACGACCGAGCAATCGACCTGGAGCATCCCAAGTTATCGCTCCGATCTGCGGCGCGAGGAGGATTTGATCGAAGAGATCGTGCGCGTCTTTGGAATCAATCGGGTTGCGGCCGCCGATCGCAGCCGGTTTACCCCGGTTTCGGCCGCGGACCGGCGCTACGATTTCGAGATGCAATTGCGACAGCGCCTCGTAGCGCGCGGCTTTTCGGAAGCGCGGGCCTCGGCGCTGGTCGGCCGGCAATCGTTAGGCTCGAGCTTTGTGAAGGCGGCTCTCGAGCTCCGGAATCCCTTGAGCGAAGATCATGTCGCGCTGCGACCCAGCCTGCTCCCGGGCTTGCTCGCGGCGATGGAGCGCAATGTCCGTGCCGGTGCGAAAAGCATCCGATTGTTCGAGATTGGGCGCGTGTTTGTGGGACCGAACGGTGAGGAAATTCGGCGACTCGCATTGCTCCTTTGCGGCGATGCGCACAGCGAGCCGCATTGGCGGGCCGGAGGGGCGCGACTCCTGGATCTTTACGATCTGAAGGGAGCGCTCGAAGCGACCGGCCTGGGCACGGTAGTTCTTCATCGTGATGAAGGCCCGGAGTTCGCGCTGGTTGCGAAAGTGTTTTTTGATCAGGTAGAAAGCGGTCTGGCTGGCCAACTGGCTTCTGGCCGGGCAAACGCAACCGCGCCGGTTTTCGTCGCCGAAATCGATTTGCCTAACGAATACGAAGCGACGAACAGGGTGCGGAAGTTTCGCGAGTTGCAGCGTTTTCCGTCAGTGAGCCGGGACATCGCGCTGATCGCGCCGGAGCGGCTGATTCAGGCGGAAATTCTCACGGCCATTCAGAGCGCGCGGGAACCCCTTCTGGTGAAGATCGAGTTGTTTGATCTCTTCAGCGGCAAGCAGGCCGAGCATATCGGCGCGGGTCGAAAATCTCTTGCGTATTCATTGACATACCTCGACAAAAACCGGACACTGACTTCAGACGAAGTTAGTGCAGCTCACGACCGAATTCGTGCGCGATTAAAAAGCGAGTTGGGCGTGGAACTGCGCGAATAGTTCTTTGAGATTTCGAGAGTTGTTGCTTGAGAGTTGAAGGTTCAAAGACCTTCTCGTGTCTACTTTCAGCTCTCTACCGACAACTTTCGATAATTTACCCTGCGGTGTTCGAGATTACAGGTGGATTCCCGGACTGATATTTGTTAGCTAAGGGGGCTTGGTCGTTGGGAGAAGATGGCATGCCTTAATTGGAAGTCAGACGCTCCGACGACGGTTACCCGCCCGTTACCAGAAGGGAACGGGATATCCACCTAAACGGCACAGCGGGGTAATTAGTTTGAAGGCGTCCGGATCGAACATGATCCGGGCGCTTTTTTTGACGCGCCGAGCTTCGGCGGCTACATCGACACGATGCCGACGCCCGCTTCGTCTCCACTCAAGGCGTTGCTCGCGTTGGAAGATGGACGGATTTTCGAGGGCGCATCGTTTGGCGCCGCCGGCTCCTGCGTAGGAGAAATTTGCTTTAACACTTCCATGACCGGATACCAGGAGGTTTTGACCGACCCGTCCTACCGGGGACAGATCGTGGCCATGACGTATCCGCTGATCGGCAACTACGGCACGAATGCCGCCGACGCCGAGAGCCAGTCGCCGCATGTGCGCGGGTTCGTCATCGAGGAACTGAGCGAGGTGGCGAGTAACTGGCGGGCGGAAAATTCGCTCGATGAATATTTGCGCCGCTGGGACATCCCCGGCGTGCAGGGAATCGACACCCGCGCGCTCACCCGTCACTTGCGCACGCTGGGCGCAATGAAGGCCTGCCTGACGACGGAGAAAATTTCGGCGGAGGAAGCCATCCGCCGGGCGCGCGAAGGCGCGGGCGTGATCGGGATGGATTATGTGCGCGAAGTGACCACGCCGGCCGCCTACCAATGGGATCCAAATGATGGAGAAAGCGCTGTCTGGGCGACCGAGGGGCGCAAGAAGACCAGCCTGCCGCCGATCCGCCATCGCATCGTCGCCTACGATTACGGGATCAAGGAAAATATCCTGCGCCGCTTGCGGCAGAATGGTCTTGGCGTCACTGTCCTGCCGGCAACGACGACGGCCAGGGAAGTGCTTGAGCTGAACCCAGAGGGCGTTTTTCTTTCGAACGGGCCGGGCGATCCCGCAGCGCTCGATTACGCGCATGAGGCGGTGCGCGATTTGGTGGGTCGCGTCCCGATCTTCGGCATCTGTCTTGGTCACCAGGTGCTCGGGTTTGCCTTCGGTGGCCGCACCTTCAAGCTCAAGTTTGGCCATCGCGGCGGAAATCAACCAGTCAAAGACCTGACGACCGGGAAAGTCGCCATCACTTCCCAGAATCACGGCTTCGCAGTCGACCCCGACTCGTTGCCGGGCGAAATCGAAGTGACCCACATCAACCTGAATGACGGCACAGTGGAGGGGATGCGTCATCGCGAGCTGCCGATCTTCAGTGTGCAGTATCATCCCGAAGCCGCCCCGGGACCACATGATGCCGGCTATTTCTTCGCCGAATTTGCCCGGCTGATCGAGCGCGAGCGGGGCCAGACTAACGATTGACCCGCGAACGGTTCGGGCGAAATTGAGGTTATGTATTCAATGACTGACAGAGTTCCGAAGTTTGTTACTGGGACGGTCGTGCTCGCGCTGGCGGCCGGCCTGGCCGCCTCACCCCTTGCGCTGGCGCAGGAGCCCGCCAAGGACGCATCGGGCAGCACAGAAATTACCGGCGAAGTCGTCGACATGATGTGCTACGTCGATCACAACGCCAAAGGCGAAAAACACGCCGGTTGTGCCGAGAAGTGCATCAAGGGTGGGGGCCCGGTCGGCATCCTGAGCGACGGCAAAGCCTACCTCGTCATCGGCGATCACAAGCCGATCAACGATGAGCTGGCCCCGCTCGCGGCCAAGACCGTTACCTTGAAAGGCAAACTGGTGAGCAACGGCGGCGTCTCGATGCTGGAGAACGCCGAGATCGTTAGGAAATAGTTTCGTTGAGTTTGCGAGAACGCGCTCCCCGGCTTACACCGGAGCGAGCGCGTTTTTTTGCGTACGCGCGATGTGCTTCGATCGATCCACTCCGGAATGAGAGCAATTCGCGTAGGCATTTCTCCGTGCGAAACCCGCTGGACACCGCGGGCGAGGCGGCCCCGCGCCGCCCGCAGGGCGATCGCCAGAGAGTTCGAGTTCCGCGCTCCGCCTCGCAAGACGGGGCGCTCCGATTAATTCACATTCACCGGCACCGGAATCACGAGCTTGCCATCCTTTTCCGCCAGGTAGCTCTCGCGCATGCTCGTCGAACTGCCGTTCTCATCCTTGTGCTCGACTGAAACCTTGAGCTTCTTGATCGGCTTGCGCGGCAACTTCATTTTAATCCCACCAGGATCGTCCATCGGCTCTTCTGCCTTCTTTATGTCCTCGGGCGTGAGATCGACGAGCTCGATCATCGAGATCTTGGCGCCGGCGCCGTTGGTCACCATCATCTGGTAAAATTGGAGCGCCATCGGGTTGGCATTCTGGGTGTAGAGAGGTGTAAAGCGTCGCTATGTCCTTTGCTTCGAAGGCAGCTTTGTATTTGTCGGTAAACGCCTTCTCCCGGGTTGGGATGCCGGCAGGGAGCGAAATCGCGTCGAAAAAGAAACTCAAGAGCAGTGGAGCGAGAAGAAGTCTTGTTTTCATTTTGAATTTTCCTGTGGCCCAAGTTGCTAAGGCCAGTCCGGCCCCAGTGACGAGGAAATTATTTCATTCCGTTCGCTCCGAGCAAACGGCGGTCGCCTCGGTCGGGCGGGGGAAAAATCCGTTGCTGGCCCGCGTTTCGCACGCTAATTGCACGACTGCCCAACGCGCCGGACGCATGAACATTCACGAATACCAGGCGAAGGAATTGCTCGAAAAATTCGGCGCGGCCACGACGCGCGGGAAAGTGGCCGACACGCCGGCGGAAGCGGAGAAAATCGCTCGCGAACTCGGTACCGGCGACTTGGTTGTGAAGGCGCAGGTTCATGCCGGCGGACGAGGGAAGGGGACGTTTGCGAACGGATTCAAGGGCGGCGTGCATCTGGTCAAATCGCCCGTCGAAGCGCGCGAGGTCGCGAGCAAGATGCTGGGCCAGACACTCGTTACGCATCAGACCGGTGCAGCGGGGCGGGTGGTGAACAGGGTGCTCATCGCGGAATCTGCTGATATCGCGCGCGAGATTTATTTTGCCATCCTGCTCGATCGGGCGAGCGCAGCGCCGTTGGTCGTGGCGAGCACGGAAGGCGGGGTGGAAATCGAAACCGTCGCGGAGGAATCGCCGGAGAAAATCATGCGCGAGCCGATCGACGCGCTTGCCGGTCTGCAACCTTTTCAAACCCGCAAGCTAGCGAAGCAACTCGGCTTCCACTCTGACCAGATGAAACCGGCTTCGAAACTCTTCGGCGCGCTCTACCGCACCTTCATCGAATCCGATTGCTCGATGGTGGAAGTGAATCCGCTCGTCGTAACGAAGAAGGGCGAAGTGCTCGCGCTCGATGCGAAATTCAACTTTGACGATAACGCCCTCTACCGGCATCCCGGAGATCGCCGCCATGCGCGACACTGCGGAGGAAGATCCGCGCGAAGTCGAGGCCTCGAAGCACGGCTTGAACTACATCGGACTCGACGGCAACATTGCCTGTCTCGTCAACGGCGCCGGCCTCGCCATGGCGACGATGGACATCATCAAGTTCTATGGCGGAAGCCCGGCTAATTTCCTCGATGTCGGCGGGAGCGCGACCGAGGAACAGGTGACCGAAGCCTTCAAAATCCTTGTCGCTGACAAGCGAGTCGAGGCCATCCTGGTCAATATTTTTGGCGGGATCGCGAAGTGCGATGTGATCGCGCAGGGGATCGTGAACGCCGTCAAAGCGGTTAAGCTACCGGTTCCATTGGTCGTCAGGCTGGAAGGAACCAATGTCGAGGCCGGCAAGAAGATCCTCGCGGAATCCGGTCTGCCAGTGACGACGGCGGACGATCTGGCGGATGCTGCGCAGAAAGCGGTGAAAGCGGCAAAGGCGGAATGAAGATCAACGCCTTCGCCTTTGTCGGCATTCCGGTGACGGACATGAAGCGCGCGCGCCAATTTTACGAAGGAGTGCTCGGGTTAACGCCCGATCCGGAAATGACAGGCGAGAAGTGGACCGAGTATTCGATTGGCCCTGGGACGCTGGCCATTGGTTGCGTCGGCGAACAGTGGAAGCCCTCAGAAGATGGCACGAGTGCGGCCCTCGAGGTAGAGAACCTGGAGGATGCAATGGCGCGCCTCGAAGAACGCAACGTGGCCTTCGAGAAAGTCGACTCACCGGTTTGTCGAATGGCAGTGATTCAAGATCCGGACGGGAACAAAATCATCATTCATAAATTGAAATTAGAGAACAAGGAAGGAGACCAGCTATGATTACGGAAGTCGCATTTGTTGCTATCGCGGTGACCGACAAGGAGCGCGCGCGAAAATTTTACCAGGAAACACTGGAGCTGAAGCCGGGCGTGACCGCGATGGAAGGAGCCTGGGTCGAGTACGATCTTGGCGCGACCACAATCGGCGTCGGCTGCTGGCCCGGCTGGGAACCATCGCGCGACGGGACATCGATCGCGTTCGAGGTGAACGATATCGATTCAACCATCGCAACCTTGAAGGAGCGCGGTGTGGTGTTCGACATGGAAAAAACGGAAACACCGGTCTGCTGGATGGCGCAGTTCCGCGATCCGGACGGGAACAAGCTGCTCGTGCACAAACGAAAATCCGCCTAACGGAAAAAATCCGAAATTCGAAGTACGAGATCCAAAACAAATCCGAATGATCAAAATCCAAAATCCAAAACGAGACGCTGTGGCCGCCTTGTTTGGAATTCCGAGCTTCGATATTCGGATTTCGAATTTTTCTTCCTATGTCTGTCCTCGTCGATAAAAATACGCGACTCTGCGTGCAGGGCATCACCGGCAGCGCGGGCGGATTCCACGCGAAGCAATGCATGGAATACGGGACGAACGTGGTCGCCGGTGTCACTCCCGGGAAAGGTGGGCAGAAGTTTGAAGGCAGGGTTCCCGTCTTCGACACTGTCTGGGAGGCGCGCCAGGCAACCGGTTGCAATGTCTCGGTAATTTTCGTGCCCGCGGCCGGCGCGGCCGATGGAATCTTGGAAGCGGTCGATGCCGGCGTCGAATTGGTGATCTGCATTACCGAAGGAATTCCGGTCATCGACATGATGCGAGTGAAGGCGGAGATGGCCGGCAAAAAAATCGCGCCTCATCGGACCGAATTGTCCCGGCATTATCACGCCGGGCGAATGCAAGATCGGCATCATGCCCGGCTACATTCACAAGCCGGGCAACGTCGGCGTCATTTCGCGCAGCGGCACCCTCACTTACGAAGCGGTCTGGCAACTCACTTCGCGCGGCTACGGTCAATCGACCTGCATCGGCATCGGCGGCGATCCGATCAACGGCATGTCGCATCTCGATGCGGTCAAACTTTTCAACGACGACCCAAAAACCGAAGCGATGATCCTGATCGGCGAAATCGGCGGCTCAGCGGAAGAGGAAGCCGCTGCCTGGATCAACCAGAACTGTAAAAAACCGGTCGCCGCGTTCATCGCCGGCGCAACCGCCCCGCCCGGTCGTCGGATGGGTCACGCCGGCGCGATCGTTTCTGGAGGAAAAGGCACCGCCGCCGGAAAAATCGAAGCGCTCAAAGCCGCCGGCATCGCCGTGGCCGATACTCCGGCCGCCATGGCGGACACCTTGATTGCATGTATGAAAGAGAGGAGATAACCCGATGCCCGTTACCGCCAAAGGACTGGAAGGAATCGTCGCCAATAGCACTCGCCTCAGCGATGTGATTGGCGACAAAGGTCAGTTGATCTACTCCGGTTACGATATCAACGAGCTGGCCGGCAAGGTCAGCTTCAAGGAAGTCGTCTACCTTCTCTGGAAAGGGAAGCTGCCGAATCGCACGGAAGTCGATCAGTTCACGATGCAACTGCGCGCCGAGCGAGAACTGCCCGGTCCCGTGATCGATTTCATCAGGAACGCGCCAAAGACCGCCGGCCCGATGGATGTGATGCGCACCGCCGTTTCCATGCTCGGGCTGTATGACCCGGAGATGGACAAAGAGGCGACGCGGGAAATCAACGAGCGCCGCGCTCGCAGCATCACGGCAAAGATCGGGATCATCGCCGCTTATTTTCATCGGGCGCGGAATGGAAAATCGCTCCCGCCAGTAAGAGACGATCTGACCGAGGCGGAACATTTTCTTTACCTGATCAATGGCGAGCCGCAGCCGCAGGAAGCGTGCGACACGCTCGACGTCGCTTTTGTCCTGCACGCCGATCACGGGATGAACGCCTCCACTTTTAGTGCCCGGGTCACGATCGCCACCCTGAGCGATTTTTACTCTGCCATCACCTCGGCCATCGGCACCTTGAAAGGCCCGCTGCACGGTGGCGCCAATGAAGGCGTCATCCACATGCTGGAGGAAATCGGCAGCGAAGAGAAAGTGGACGCCTACATCGAGAACAAGCTGGCGCACAAGGAGAAGATCATGGGCATTGGTCATCGCGTTTATAAGACGCTCGACCCGCGCGCCCCGCATCTGCAACGGATGGCGACCAAGCTGAGCGCGAAACTCGGTGATCCGAAGTGGATCAACATGTCGGAACGGATCGCGAAGTTGATGAAGGAGAAGAAGAACCTGAACGCGAACGTCGATTTCTATTCCGCGACGGTTTACTATTCGTTAGGTATCCCGACCGATTTGTTTACCCCTGTTTTCGCCATCGCCCGCTGCGCTGGCTGGTGTGCTCACGTGCTCGAACAGCTTGAGGACAACCGCCTCTATCGCCCATTGAGCGAATACATCGGCGAGCCAGTCGGGAAGAAAGTCATTCCGATCGACGAACGCCCCTGATTGTGGCGGCGATCCCCAACCGTCGTCGCATTTTCCTCTCCGTGACGCTTCGGCGCTCGTAGAGCGCCGCCGCAACGGGTGGTTGCATTGCGGCCCCACCCTTCACCGCGTATCTGTTGCTTCCGATGGAGCCCGGAGCAAGATCCTTGAGACGCGAAGCCCTGGCCTTGTTGCACGCTGGACCGTTCCGCCGTTACCTCATCGGCACCTCCATTTCCGATACCGGCACCTGGATGCAGGTCATGGCCCAAGGCTGGATCATGAGCACCCTCACGGACAAGGCGATCATGCTCGGCATGGTCAACTTCGCTTCCGGTTTGCCGATGATTTTCCTCACTATGTTTGGCGGCTCGGTCGCCGATCAATTCGACAAGCGCCGGATCCTGATCTGGACGCAGGTGGTCCAAATCGCTCTCGCGCTGGTCGTCGGCTACCTCATTTTCACCGGGCGCATCCAGATCTGGCATATCATCGCGGTTGCGGGATTGTTAGGCATCGCCTTCGCCTTTGAGAATCCGGCCCTTTCTGCCCTCGTGCCGGAGCTCGTTGCGCGGGAGGAAATTGCGGGCGCGGTGGCGTTGGATCGGGCGGTTTTTCACTGCGCGCGGCTGGTCGGTCCATCAGTCGGAGGCGTGATTGTCGCGCTCTGGGGCGCCGCGACGGCGTTTTTCGTCAATGCTTTTTCCTTTATCGCTTTCATCATTGCGCTCATTTCGCTGCCGCCTCGTCCGGTCGGGAGCCAGGAGGAGGAAGCGCGACGCGCCAGCGGGATCAAGGACGGCTTTCGCTACATCCGGGCAGACAAGCCGAGTCTTGCCATGGTCGGCATGATCGCCACCATGACGATTTTTGTTTTTCCGACCGTCTCGGTCATGATGCCGCTATATGTGCGCGACGTGTTGCATTTCGGGCCCAATCTTCTCGGCTATTTGATGGCGGCCTCTGGTGTCGGCTCGGTTTTCGGTGCGATCACGCTGGTTTCCATCGCGCCTCCCCGCCGGCTCGGTTGGATGATGGGGGCCGCGCTGGCCGTGGCCGTGTCGGTGCTCGGCCTCAGCCGGGTGAACGCCTTCGTTCTTGCGGCTGCCTCGCTCATCGTGATTTCGTTTGGCTTGTCCCTTATCTTCGGTCTCTCGAACACGATCGTGCAGGAACGTGCACCCTCGCATTTGCGCGGTCGGGTCTCGGCGGTGATGGGCCTGAGTTTTTTTGGCCTCATGCCGATCGCGGGCCTCGGCGTCACCAGCCTGGCGGACGCCATTGGGATGCGCACCGCGCTCGGCTTCTCAGCGGTCGGTTACGGAGTGGCGGCAATTCTCATTCTGAGCCGGATCGGCGGCCGGCTGAACGAAATGCCGGCGGCGATGACGAGCGCGGCGGTCCCGGAAGCGGCCACGGTTTCCTAGTCGTTAGGCAAGCGGATGATCTCATTTTCGACCTCCTGGAATTCGAACCGTCACACCGCAGGCGATGAGATGTTGCGCGAGATAAAAAACGAATTCGGCCTCGATCGCATCGAACTCGGAGACGGCATCCGCATTTCTCTCATGCCCGGTGTGCAGAAGGCGTTTGAAGGCGGTGAAGTCCGCTTCAGCAGTCTGCATAACTTCTGTCCATTGCCGGTCGAGGTGATGAGCGCCTCGCCCGATTGTTATACTTTTTCCAGCGACTCCGCCCACGAACGCCAGCGGGCGATCAAGCAAACTTTGCAGACGATCGACTTTGCGGAACGGCTCGGGGCGCCGTTTGTCGTCCTCCACCTTGGCCAGGTGCCGATCAAACCTGTGACCGAACGGTTGATTGCGCTGGCCAAAGCAGGCGAAATGTTTTCCCGCGAATATGTTCGTCGGAAAGTAGACGCGGTCGCGCAACGCGAAGCGGCCGCGCCCGCCTGTCTCGCGAACGTGAAGGAATGCCTCAAGCCCATCATTGAACACGCCGCCGCGAAGAAGATCCGGCTCGGCATCGAAGGACGGCGCGGCTATGAGGAAATCCCGAGCGAGCGCGAAATCCCGGCGCTTCTCGACGAGCTCAACTCGCCGCAGGTTGGCTATTGGCACGACTTCGGTCATCTCCAGATCAAGGAAAACCTTGGCTTTCTCAACCATGAGGAATGGCTGCGCCTGATCGGGCCGCGAACGCTGGGCTGCCACGTTCAGGATTGCATCTGGCCCGCCCAGGATCACCAGCCGCCCTTCGCCGGCAATGTCGATCTCGAGAAACTGGTTCCGCTTTTGCCGCCGAACTGCTTGTTTGTCTGGGAGATGAGCCCGCGCAAAACGGTCGAGGAAATTCGGCGATCCATTACCATCTGGAAAGAGCGCTTCGGCGAATGAAAAAAATTCTCGCGGGCGCCTTTCAAGTCGCGGTCACGGTTGCGGTGCTTTTTTGGGTTTTCCACGATCCGCACAAGCGCGCGCAAATGGCTGTGGCGCTGCGCACCGCGGATTACCGTTGGATCGTCGCCGCGCTCTTCGCCTATTTTGTGGTGGAACTTGCCGCTGGCGTGCGCTGGCACATTCTCCTCAAGGTGCAACGCATCCATCTTAGCATCGCGCGCGTGTCCGGGCTCTTTTTGATCGGGATGTTTTATAACCAGTTCCTGCCAGGTGGCACCGGCGGCGACATCATGAAAAGCTACCTGCTGCTCAAGGAAACGCCCGGCAAAGCGACCGGCGCTTTGCTCGCCGTCGTCTTCGATCGCCTGGTCGGGCTGGTTGCCCTCATCACCATCACCGGCACCTTGATTTGCCTCCGCTACGAATGGTTGACGCAGTTGACTGAGACGCGGCACCTCGTCTGGCTTCTCCTCGCGGTCCTCGGCAGCGCCATCTTCATGCTACTCACTTCCTTTGTCGTGAGCGGACTCAATCTCGCGCACAAGCTGCCGCAAAGATTTCCCGGGCGCGAAAAGCTCGTCGAACTCTCCGCCGCCTATCATCTTTACGCGCATCATTGGCGCGCCACACTCGTCGCCTTCGGCGTTTCGATCATCGCGCATCTCTCGACTTTCACCACCTTCCTCTGTGTCGCCTACGCCTTTCGCGCATCGGTCGCCGTGATCGATTTTTTTGCCATCATGCCGATCGAGCGCACCATCTCGTCGCTGCCCATCAGCTTCGCCGGCGTCGGTCTGCGCGAAAAGATTTTCCAGATCATGCTCCATGGGCTTTGCGGCGTGCCGGAGGCTGTCGCGGTCCTCATCGGCTCGATGAGTTTTCTTGTCATGCTTGCCTGCTGCGCGCCGGGCGGGATCGTTTATTTCTTCTACAAACCGAGTGGTCAGGCCGGTCACGTGAAGCTGAGCGAAATGCGCAGGGAAGTGGAGACGCTTGAGCATGAGATCACGGAAATCGAGTAAAGTGGGAGGGTCCTTTGTGCCCCGGTCTGCCAACTGGTGGGGCGAGACTCTGTCGAGGCGAAAAGGGTGGGTGGTCTTGTGAAGCGATATCTTCCTTCAGGCTGGAACGAGTCTACCCCCGCCAAAACCAAGCCATCGGGGCGCAAAGGTCCCTCCCACATTGTCAGGCACAAACCGAGGCACCCCTTCGTCGCGGCCACCTTCGCCATGACCGCCGACGGCAAGATCACCACCCGCGCTTTTTCCCCGGTTGATTTCACTTCGCGCGAAGATAAACGCCACCTCCTGCGCCAGCGCTCGTTAGGCGACGCCGTTCTCATCGGGCGCAGCACTCTATCGCACGACAACGTCCGCCTCGGACTGCCCGACCCGCTCATGCGGTCCGAACGCGAAGCACGTGACCAGGCCGCCTATCCGTTGCGCGTCATTGTCTCCAACGAGGGCCGGATCGATCCGACGCTAAAAATCTTTCAAAGTGACTTCTCGCGAATCGTGATCTTTTCGACTACGCGCATGCCGAGAAAGTACCAGGTCGCGCTGCGGGAGAAGGCAACCTTGCGGCTAAGCGAAACTCAGTCAGTAGATCTCCGCCGGATGCTACAACTCTTGCGAAGCGAATACGGGGTGCGCCGGGTTGCGTGCGAAGGCGGTGCGGAGTTATTCCGCAGCCTGCTCGAGTTGCAACTGGTCGATCAACTTAACCTCACGATCGCGCCCTACATCTTTGGCGGGAAATCTGCGCCGACTCTGACGGGCCGCGGAACGGCATTTCTGCCGGCGAGTGTGCGCTGTTCGTTAGTCGAGATGCGGGTTATCGACGACGAATGTTTTGCCGTTTACCGGCTCCGATACTAGCGGAGGGGCGCGCAGGGCGAGCAGGCGGTGCCCATCCAGAACGAGGAAGTGTGCGTCCTTAAAAACAACAGATCCCGGAGCCGGTTGCTGAAGAACAGGGACCACTCCTGATACAGGACCTATCGGTTTGTCAGGCGTGGTCATGTTGAGCTGTCGAAGCAGTCGACTTTTCTGCCAGTAGTCGCGAGCAAACGCGTCGCGGTCGAGAAGCCAGAAGTCTACGTGCTGATCGCGCAGGCATTTCTGCAGCACCGAAAGGTTCGCGCTGTACTGCGCGCGCGCGATTTGCAAGCCACAGGCGCGGAGAGGCAGGTAATAGGCGGGATGAAATGGTACCGCGCATTCTGCCCCAATGATGATGGAGCGGCGGCAAAAGACCGGCAGGTTGTTCGCTTCGTCGGAGAGTGACGCGATGCGGATTGTTACCGGTTGGCGGGCAAAGAAACGGTAGAGATCTGGGTCAGGGCCTTTGACGTAGCTGGCGGTCGGGAAGGCAGGAAGAAGCAACGGATACGCGGCTATCATTACGAGAAGCAAGCCGGAGAGGCCGAGCGCAGCCACTCCGGATCTGGAGAGATGCTCATCGGAACGCATTTCCGCCCAACGCAGCAGCGCATCGAGCAGGGCAAGCAAGACTCCTGCGGCCAACAGAATTAGCAGAACGCGAGTGGTGGATTCGGTGTAGCGATTCGGCAAATAGAGATGAAAGAGGAGCAGGTGCGCGAGGGCAAAGAGCGAGAACGCGGCCGCTATGATCTGCGGCACCGGCCGCGCTCCTCGCGGGATGGCTTTGAGAAGGGGAAATCGGCTCGGGAAATGACGGAGCACCGGCCAGAGAAATGCGGCCAGGAACCATGGCGGGCGCGTCGGCAGGGTATGTATCCCTCCGTTTCCGCCTACCCAATAATCCCACCAGGTTGGGAAGAAGAATGGGACCCGTCCCTTGGGAGCGAACTCCGGCATCCGCTGTGCCTCTGAGTAAGTAACGAGCGGACCGAAGGCGCTCATTCGGTGGAGATAGGGGATGACACAAAGCAGCGTCAGGCCCAAAGCTGCACCGATAACCAAATAGGCGCGCGAGCCGCTGGGTGGCGCAAGCCTAGGACCATGATCCCAGGACACACAATCCCAGGCGAGCACCGCGAGGCTAAGCAAAGCGGCCGGCGGAAAGAAAAGTGCCTCGAGGCCGATGGTGATCAGCACTCCCATAGCCGACCCGCGGACCTGATAATAAAGGAAGGCAACAAAAAGCGGATAAAAAAATGCGCGCGGCGTCGCCGAAGAGAGGTCGCTATTTAACCAAAGACACTGAGAAAAGAGGCAGGCGGTCAGGGTCGCCGCCGCCGGGGAGCGAAAGAAGCGCCATGCGAGCCCAAACAAGTATCCGGTCGCGATCAGGCTCAGCACGGAAGGAACGAACTTACTCGCGAGCAACGGATTGATCCCCAGGCAGGCTAGAAACCAGTAAAGCGTGGCATAGCCGCTGGGCGCGAGAGATTGAAAATAATTCGCGATTGGATCGTGAGGAAAGAGCCCGGGATCAAGGTAGCGGAACATCCAAAAGACATGTTCGCGCGCGTCGTCGGCCACGATGTATTGCGCGGCGAATACCCGGTGGAAGGCGAGTAGGGAGCAGCCCACCGCGTAGAGCATGGCAAGAGCAAACCACGGCCGCAGCTCGCGTCCCGTGGGCTCGCCCTCTGCCGTCCCCAATAGTTGGCGCAGACGCGCGAGGAGCAAAATTGAAAGCGGCGGCATGAAATCCGGGATTCCTACGTCCGATAAGCCTGCCAGTGTGTCCAGATCGAATCTACTGGCGTCAAAAATCACACCAGCATCGTCCGAAGATTTCGCTGGCGCTCGCGCGTTTTTAGCTGTGGATTCTCTCATGACTACACGCGCGCTCTTGGTTGTGGCGGGTCTTCTCGGTCTTGGCGTTTCGGTCTCGGCGCAGGAGATGCAGGCTTCGGAACTGGTTCCGCCCTCTCTCCTCACGCTCGCCCAAACCAGTGCAGACAACGCCCCGGACGCTCGGGCCACGCTCGTTCAGCCAACTTCATTCGCGGCTTTGAATAGCGTCTATTACGGCCCGACGCCGCTTACGCTCGCCGACGGGCGACTCTTCTCTTTCTCGCGGGCCTTCGGCTGGATGGAAGCGACGCCGGTCGATTTTCTTCCCACGTTCGTCGCTACGGGACCCTCGATGATCATGCCCTACGCAGCGCAACCGCGAGAAAGCATCGCGCCGGGAAGTCTGCTGCCCAAGATTGGATACGCCACCGGAGAAGTTGGTTTCTTTTACGGGAGATCGACCGGCAAATACAGCCATGATGTCAAGCAGGGTTACATCCTCGGTACGGTGGGCTACGAAAACACGCAGATCACGGTGGGTGCGACATATGGGGAATCGAGCGGGCATCTTCCGGCTCCGGGTCGCTAGGCAGCGGAACACCTCGAGATCATTCCGCCGCCGGCGGCTTTCGTGTTGGTGACGAATTTCCAGTACGATCTTTTGGTCCCTCCGTTGCGCCGCGACATTCGCCGCCTATTCTGTCGCTCGCTTCCTGGTAGGAAGAATCATGCACACCGGTAACTCGATCATCATGCAGGCGTCACGCGAAGCGATTTTCGAGACCGCGGCCGACCTCGAACAATGGCCGCGCATTCTGCCGCACTATCGTTACATCCATTTCCTCGAGCGCGCTCCAGACCACAGCATCGTGGAGATGGCGGCGTTGCGTTCCGGCATTCCGATTTCCTGGACCTCCGAGTTCATGGTGGATCGTGAACGGATGGAGTTGCGCTTTCTGCACTTGAAAGCGTTCACGAGAGGGATGCGTGTCGTCTGGACGTTCAAGGAAACGCCCGCCGGAGTTGTGGTCGAGATCATGCACGGGCTCCGTTTTCGGATCGCCGCCCTGGCCCCAATCGCGGAGCCGATCATCGGCGGCTTTTTCATTCAGCATGTGGCCAACCAGACGTTGCGCGCGATGAAAGCGCACGTGGAGAACCAGGCGCCAGCCAACGGAACTAACGACGCCGAGAAATGCACGGCAACAAACACGAAATCCGAATGACAACGCCCGAATCAAGAGCGAACAACGAACTTCGAAATCCTTCGTTTCACCATTTTGGTTTCGTCATTCCTTTTCAATTTGGAATTCTGATTTCGTCATGTTCTTTATGAGACGGCGCGCTGTCATCACCGGTCTCGGTCCGATCACTTCCGTCGGCATTGGCCGGGAAGGTTTTTGGAGCGGGCTGCGCGCGGAGAAAAGCGGCATTCGCCAAGTGGAAAGCTTCGACAGTTCGATGTTCAACGCGCATTGCGCGGCTGAGATTCCTAATTGGATGCCGGAAGAATTTTTCCCGCCGCATCGGTTGAAACGACTCGACCGCTACGCGCAGTTTGCCGTCGGCTCGGCCAAGCTCGCGCTCGAGGATGCAGGTGTCGAATGGTCGCGTGAGCGTCCACAACATCGGATCGGCGTTAGCTTCGGCACCGCACTCGGCGGGATTTCGAACGCGGAATCCGAGCACGCGCATTTTTTGAAGAAAGGAAGTCGCGGGGTGAACCAGACGCTCGCTCTGCAAGTCTTTGGTGGCTCCGCCCACACCAATATCGCGATCGAGTTCGGCTTTCGGGGCGCTGGGACGACGAACTCGAACAGCTGCGCCAGCGGCACGATCGCGGTGGGCGAAGCGCTGCGCTACATCCGCGACGATTTTGCAGACGTGATCGTGGCGGGTGGCGCGGAATCGCCGCTCAGCCAGCTCACCTTTGGCGCCTTCGCATTCATCAAGACGATGAGCCAATGCAATGACGATCCGGCGCGCGCCTGCCGGCCCTTCGACAAGTTGCGCGACGGTTTCGTAATGGGAGAAGGCGCCGCCTCGCTCATCATCGAGGAGCTGGAGCACGCCCGCGCTCGCGGGGCGCACATCTATGCCGAGGTGCTCGGCTACAGTTTGAACAATGACGCTTTTCACATGACGACGCCCCTCCCGAGCGGCGAATCGTGCATCCGTGCGATGCGCGAGGCTTTGACCGACGCGCGGCTTGTCCCAGAGCAGATCGATTACATCAACGCCCATGCCAGCTCGACGCAGCTGAACGACAGCACCGAGACGATGTCGATCAAGGAGGTCTTCGGCGCCCACGCTGCGCGCGTCCCAGTCAGCGGCACAAAGGCCTATACCGGTCATCCGTTAGGCGCGACCGGCGCGATCGAGGCGGCGCTTTGTGCCCTGACGATTGATCGCGGCTGGGTGCCGCCGACCTTGAACTGGGAAAATCCCGACCCGGCCTGCGACCTCGATGTCGTGCCGCAACATGGTCGCGAGATGCCCGTCAATTACGTTCTGAGCAACTCTTTTGGCTTTGGCGGGATCAACGCCTGCGTTGCTCTCGGACGTGTCCAGGAATAGTCGCGCGCCGACGTTCGTCCAACAAATTCCTGACGTTGCCTCACCCGAATCGTTGACGCCGCCGCCGCGCACTCCTAACATGCGCGCGTGCAAGTCGAGTTGGAGCAGCTGCTCATTCTGCAGGATCGCGCCCAACAGATTCGACAGGTCGAAACCGAACTAAGAAGCGTACCGCTGGAGCGGAAGTCGCTCGACGCGCAGGTGGCGGCCGCGTCTGCCAGCCTCGAGGCGATCAAGGACCGCGCCCGCCACGTCGAGATGGAAAAGAAAAAACTGGAGCTCGATGTCGGGACGCGGAACGAAAGCATCGCGCGTCTGCGCACGCAGCAATATGAGACGCGCAAGAACGACGAATTTTCCGCGATGGGGCGCGAGATCGAGCGTTATCAGCATGAAATCAGCGGGCTCGAAGACCAGGAACTTGAGTTGATGGAACAGGCCGATCAGCTCAAAGCGCAGATCGCGGCGGAAGAAAAACAAACCGCGGCGGCGAAGCAATCAATCGCCAAACAAGCGGTGAATCTGGAGGCCAAGCAGGCAACCTTGGAGGGCCGGCTGGAAGAATTGAAAATGGAGCGGGAAGAGCTGGCGGCGAAGGTGGATGAAGATTTGCTCGATCGGTTCAACCGGCTTTTCACAAGCAAAGGCGACGCCGCGGTTGTGGCGCTGGAGCACGATGTCTGCACCGGTTGCCACATGAAAGTGACGACCGCAACGGTCGTGCGCGTAAAAGGCGGCAAGGAAATCGTCAGCTGTGAGCAGTGCGGCCGAATTCTCTACTTCGAAGAATAGAAGCTAATGAATTAGGAAAGCAGGAAGGGGAAGAAGCGGACTCTTCATTTCCTGCTTCCTGCTCAGACGTTGAAGCGGAACTCGACCACGTCGCCGTCTTTCACGACGTATTCCTTGCCTTCGATTCTCAGCTTTCCGGCCTCGCGCGCCTTGGCGAATGAACCTAACGACACCAGATCATCGAAGTGCACCGTCTCGGCCGCGATGAATCCCCGTTCGAAATCGGAATGGATCACGCCCGCCGCAGCCGGTGCCTTGTCGCCTTCGTGGATCGTCCAGGCGCGCGTTTCCTTTTCGCCGGTCGTGAGGTAGGTGCGCAGCCCGAGAAGGTGATAGACAGCGCGAATGAGCGCGCCGACGCCGCTCCCTTCCACTCCGAGATCGCGCAGGTACTCGGCGGCTTCCGCTTCCGAGAGATCGACCAGTTCGCTCTCGATCTGCGCGCTGATCACAACCGCTTCGGTCGCGAAATGGCTCCGCGCGTACTCCTCGACCGCGCGCACGTGGCGTAGCGCAGCATTCGTCTCATCCTTCCGGGCGATCGCAGCCAGGTCGCTTTCCGCTACGTTGCAGGCGAAGAGCGTCGGCTTGGAAGTAAGCAGGAAAAAGTCGCGCCCCGTGACTTTCTCTTCGTCGCTGAGCGCGAGCGTGATCGCCGGCTTTCCAGAGTCGAGATGCGGCAGGAGCTTTTCGATCACCGCCATTTCGGCCTTCGCTGTCTTCGAGCCGGCGCGGACTTCTTTCTGTAATCGATCGCGACGTTTCTGGAGGGAAGCGAGGTCGGCCAGGATCAACTCGGTGTTGATCACCTCGATGTCGCGCACCGGATCGATCGTGCCGCTGACGTGGTGAATGTCGCCGCTCTCAAAGCACCGCACGACCTGCACGATCGCGTTCACCTCACGGATGTGGCTGAGGAACTGGTTGCCGAGTCCCTCTCCTGCGCTCGCGCCTTTCACGAGCCCGGCGATGTCGACGAACTCGATCGCGGCCGGGATGATCTTTTGCGAATGCGAAAGCTTCGCCAGCACGTCGAGTCGCGCGTCGGGCACGGTCACGACGCCGAGGTTCGGATCGATCGTGCAGAACGGATAATTCGCCGCCTGCGCCTTGCGCGTGCGGGTGACGGCGTTGAAAAGAGTCGACTTGCCAACGTTAGGCAAACCGACGATTCCGGCGCTGAGCATAAAGAGAAAGATGAAGGATGAAGGTGGACGGATGAAAAACAAAACTGCGACAGCGGGATTTCATCCCTTTGTCCTCATCCTTCATCCTAAAACATATCGGGCCGGCGAGATTCGAACTCGCGACCTCTTGAACCCCATTCAAGCGCACTACCAAGCTGTGCTACGGCCCGAATGGCGAACTATTCGCCGCACCGCTTGCGCTTGCCAAATCTTTTTCCCCGCGTGTCATGTTAACTGATGCGCGAACGACCACCACTTCCCGGCGCCACTCCGCTCGAGCGGCTTGTCAAGCCATTCCAGGAATTTGCCAAACTCGAAGCTTCCGGCGGAATCCTGCTCATTGGCTGTACCGTGGCTGCGCTCGTCTGGGCAAATTCACCGTGGGCGGCGAGTTATTTCCATCTCTCACACACCAAGCTGGCGATCGGGTTTTCGGGTCGCCAGCTTTCCGAGGAGCTGCATTTCTGGATCAACGACGGGTTGATGGCGGTCTTCTTTCTTCTCGTCGGGCTCGAGATTAAACGCGAGGCGCTCGTCGGCCAGCTGGCCTCGCTTCGCAAGGCCACGCTCCCAATTGTCGCTGCCCTCGGCGGTATGATCGTGCCGGCGTTTTTTTATTTTCTGTTCAACCGGACCGGCCCGGGAACGGCGGGGTGGGGCGTGCCGATGGCGACCGATATCGCTTTTGCGCTCGGCGTCCTCGCCCTTCTCGGTGATCGCGCGCCGACTTCCCTCAGGATCTTTCTCGCCGCGCTGGCCATTGCCGACGACATCGGAGCAGTCCTCGTGATTGCATTCTTCTATACCGCGGAAATCTCCTGGGTCGCCCTAACGATTGCCGGAATGTTCCTTCTCGCCCTGGTCGTGATGAACCGGATTGGTGCGCGTCATCCATTGATTTATGCTGTTCTCGGCGTCGGCTTGTGGCTGGCTTTTTTGCAATCGGGCATTCACGCCACCGTCGCGGGCGTGCTTCTTGCCCTGACGATTCCCGCGCGGCAGCGAATCGATGGCCAGGCCTTCCTCGAGCGCACAGGGAAAATTCTCGATGAATTTCGCGCTGCCGATCAAGAAGGGGACAGGATCGAGGCCAACGCCACGCGAAGTGCGGCGCTCAGCATGCTCGAGGAAGATTGCCGGGACGCCGAATCACCGATGTTGCGCTTCGAGCACGCCCTCGGGCCCTGGGTCAAGCACGCCATCATGCCGATCTTCGCGCTGGCCAACGCGGGGGTTGTGCTGGGCGGCGGCAACGCGCTGGACGAACTCGTTCATCCAATCAGCGTCGGAGTGATCTGCGGGCTCGTGCTTGGAAAGCCGATCGGCGTGGTGGGATTTTCGTGGCTGGCCATCCGCAGCCGACTCGCGACCCTCCCCGAGGGGGCGGCGTGGCGTCAGCTCATCGGAGTCGGGATGCTGGCCGGAATCGGTTTCACGATGTCGCTCTTCATCGCCAACCTTGCCTTCGGTGTGAATTCGACGCTGGAGATTGCGAAGGTCGGCATTCTTGCGGCCAGCGTCATTTCGGGCATCGCCGGAGTGCTGATGCTGGTGAAGCGGTCCGCCTAACGACAGGGAACGAGTTCGCTCTTAATGTGCCCAGGCATTCAGGAAAGCGTCGATCAATTCTGGCAACTCGTCGCTGTAGCCGCCTTCGAGGATCGCTCCGGCAGGAAGCGAAGACTCGCGCAGCCGTTGACCGAAGAGGGCAAAATCCTCGAGTTCGAGACTCATCTGAGTAATTGGATCGCCCGCATAGCCGTCGAAACCGGCAGAGACGAGCAGGAGGTCAGGCGTAAACTCTTGCAGGACATCTAGGGCGCGAACAACCGTGTCCCGATGCTCCGCCCGCGGGCAGAAGGGAGGAACTGGAGTGTTGTGGATGTTGCCCAACGAGCGCGCCCCGGTCCCGGGATAACCCGGGAACTGATGAACGGACGCAAAAGCAATCCGCGAATTTCCGACGACGATCGCTTCCGTGCCGTTGCCGTGGTGGGCATCGAAGTCCCAGATCGCGACGCGCGCTGCGCCCTGCTCCAAGGCATCGAGCGCCGCGACCGCAACGTGATTGAAGAAACAAAAGCCCATCGCCTGGTCGGAGGTGGCGTGGTGTCCCGGCGGTCGCATCAGGCTAAAAGCGCGCTTCCCCTCCAATGCCAGTCGTGCAACTTCGCAGGCGGCGCCAGTTGCGCGCGCGGCATGCTGAAAAATCCCCGGATAGGCTGGCGTATCAGCATCAAATTCCGCCGCCGCGGCGCGCACCCGCGCGATGTGATGCGCGGTGTGGGCACGGCCGATTTGACGTTCATCTGCCTCGTTAGGCAAACGCCATTCCCATGCGAGACGCGTCGCCCGCAGGTGCGTCGCGCTGGCTGTGACCCGGGCGGGTCGCTCGGGATGACCGACCGCCGAATATTCGGCGCACCGCGGATCGTGCAGGACGATCACCTGCCCGGTTGCCTGACGAGATGACGAAAGTGCTCCCAATAACTCGCAAGCAAAATGAGCGAGAGCAACGCGACGAAACTCGCGAGCGGCAACCCGGATGGCGCCATCGTGAGGTGGAAGAGCACGATGTTGAAGACGATCGGGTAGAGAATAGCGAGGCCGAGCACCGGCAGAAAGTTCAACAGAACGAGTAGACCGCCGAGAATTTGCAGGGCAAAAACAACCTTCATGTAACCGGTCGTCGAAACGGCGGTGAAAAAGTGCATGGCCGCGCTATCAGGCGGCGGAGGCGGCATCGGAATGAAATGGAGAAAGCCGTTCAAACCGAAGACGACAAAAATCAGGCCGAGAAGGACGCGCGCAATGATCGTGACAATTTTCATGGTCGAAAGCTGAGCCTTTTGCTGGCGAAAGATAAAGCGAAAAAAACGGCTGGCCATCGGCGCAGTTCAGTTGCAGTCGGTGACTCTCCTGTGATTGCCTTCACCGACATCTCCTCCTGATCTCGCGCACGATCAGCTTGATTTTTATCCCGGCTCTCTTGATCGCCGAAAGACGGAACGGGATCTACTTCCCGATCAGGATAAAGATACCCGCGACAAGCGCGAGGATTGGGAGCAGGAAGCCCGCGCCCATTCCGGTGAGACCAATGATGCCAACCACGATCAGGTATATCGCGAGCAGGAGCATTCCAATGTTTTTGGTAAAGTTCATGACGGCATGGTGAGCAGGGCGAATCCCTGACGCACGCTTATTCGTGAGCCGCGGGTGACCTTTGGGTGGTAGAGCATGACTGTCATCCGAGAGTTAGCGTTGCAATAAACTCCATAATAGCGAGCAGGTGCAACGACTTGCTTCCCTGACGGAAACAACCCGCTGATCAAAAATCAGCTGGACGCGCCTCGTTGTCTGTTGACAGCGAGTTGCCAAACTTACTACAATCGAGCAGTGAGGCTAATCCTCAACCGAGTTCTCACCGGCGTTTTTTGGCTTGCCGGTGCGACGTAAGCAGGTCATGGATCGATGCATTAAACCCCAGCTCGTTAAACTCAGTAAAATCGAGGCCGCGCGCGGTCAGATAGAGTCAGCTATCTGGCTCTGGTTTGTCGACGGCGATATGGTGTCAGTCCACACTCTCGCTGCGGCTGCGCACCGAACCTTGGCTGACCTTGCGAACGTTTGGGGAGCATCGGCCTGGCCCTCGACCGCGGCCTACATTCCGGAGCCGGTCGAGGACCGGCGCAGGATCAAAATGGATGATGCGGTTACGTTCTTCAAAGACGCGAAGGACAATGAGACTTATGAAGTGAGTGAGCAATGGACGGAAATGTATCTCTTCGATGCAGTGATGGCTTACAGCAACCTCGCGCCGGACCGTTGTGGGAGCGCACTGATGTCCACGTTTGTCGTTCGATTCGGGGTCGAAAGACAGGATCTCTTTGTCACCGACGCGTTTTCGCTTCTTGAGCGGAAGATCAGCAAGAGTTTCAACCTAAAACGGCTGGAACGACTCTCGAAAATGGGGTTTCTGAAGGAGTTTCTCGGTTTTCTCGGGCGCCCTCTCGACTAGGCTTGGCAGAAATCGCCGATTCTGAGGAAGAATTGCCGCCGCAGGGCAGTGAAGGTCGCATTCTTGGGCAAGCGTAATGCCGGTATGAGACGCGCTTCACGGCGGTGCGGCGCTTGACCGCTTCTGCGGACAATCTTACAATGCCCGCCTACCGCGCCAGCGGGAGGTCCGGGCGGTAATGGCCTGCGCAAGCTTTCGGAGCTCAGGCAGCAACTTTACAAAGCAAAGGAGAACCCAAGACGATGGATTTTTCATGGTCGGAACCACAACGCGAGCTGCTGGACGCCGTCGGCCGCTTCGCCCGCGAACAGCTCAACTACGATGTGATCGAGAACGATCGGAATGCTGTTTTCAATCACGAAGCGTGGAAGAAATGTGGTGATTTCGGCGTTCAAGGCCTTCTCGTCCCGACGGAGTATGGCGGCCTTGGCCAGGATCCTCTAACGACGGTCGCCGCCCTCGAGCGGCTCGGTTATGCCTGCAAGGACAACGGCCTCCTCTTCTCGATCAACGCCCACATGTGGACGGCGGTGATCCCGATCGTCTACAACGGCACCGAGGCGCAGAAGCAGAAATTCCTGCCCGCTCTTTGCAACGGCACGTTGATCGGCGGGAACGCCATGAGCGAACCGAACAGCGGTTCGGATGCCTTTAGTCTCGCTACGACCGCGACCCGCCAAGGCGACAAATACATTCTGAACGGGAGCAAGATTTTCGTCACCAACGGCCCGATTGCGGACGTGCTCGTCGTCTTCGCCAACGTGGACAAATCGCGTGGGCAGGACGGAATCACGGCGTTTTTGGTCGAGAAGGGTTCACCCGGTCTCGATGCCTCGCACAAGATCGAGAAGATGGGTGTGCGCACCTCGCCGATGGCGGAGGTCTTTTTCGAAAACTGCGAGGTGCCGGCCGAAAACCTACTCGGCAAGGAAGGGGGCGGCGCATTTCTTTTCACCCGCTCCATGACCTGGGAGCGCGGTTGCATTTTGGCCAGCGCGGTGGGCGCGATGCAACGCCTGCTCGAAACCTGCATCCGTTACGCGAACGAACGCAAGCAAGGTGGGCAATCGATCGGCAAATATCAGCTCGTTGCGAGCAAGATTGTAGACATGAAGATGCGCATCGAAAGCTCGCGGCACATGCTTTATCAATACGGCTGGCTCGCCGGACATCGGAAGGCGGTTTACCTTCAGGCGGCGATGACCAAACTCCATCTTGCCGAGGCCTGGGTGAAATGCGCCGAGGACGCGATCCAGATCCACGGCGGTTACGGCTACATGACTGAGTACGAAATCGAGCGCGAATTGCGCGATGCGATTGGTGCCAAGCTCTACTCCGGAACGAGCGAGATTCAGCGCAACATCATCGCTTCACTCATCGGCCTGTGACACAGCCGGTGGAGAAGATTCTCGTTCCGTTCAAAAGCGTTCCGGATCCTTACGAGGCGGCAGCGCCGGGAGGGAGTGGTGCGAACGCCAAGTCGGTCATCAACCCCTTTGATGAGATCGCGATCGAAGAAGCGCTGCGCATTCGGGAACGCGGCGACGCGACCGAGATTGTCGGCCTGACGATTGGGCCGCCGGCCGTGGACGAACAGGTTCGCGCCGCTCTGGCGATGGGCGTCGATCGCGCGATTCGGGTCGACGATGCGCGGGCGCTCGACCCATATGCCGTGGCGCACATTCTCCGCGCGGTGGTGGAAAAGGAGGCGCCGGAGGTCGTGATCATGGGTAAGCAGGCGGTGGACGACGATTCCAACCAGACCGGGCAGATGCTGGCCGGATTGTTAGGCTGGCCGCAGGCGACGTTTGTTTCGAAGATCGAGTTTCTCGACGATCGGACCCGCGTCCGCTGCACTCGCGAAACGGACGCCGGCCTCGAATTGATCGAGGTAAGATTGCCCGCCGTTATCACGACCGACCTGCGTCTGAATGAGCCACGCTACGTTTCACTTCCCGGTTTGATGAAAGCGCGCAAGAAAACGATCGAGGTCCAGACCTGCGACCAACTGGGCGTGAATGTGCAGCCGCTTACGACCGTCATTTCGACCACACGTCCGCCCCGGCGGCCCGCCGGAATGCGTGTCGAGTCGGTCGAAGAGTTGGTCATCAAGCTCAAGGAGGAAGCGAAGGTGCTTTAATGACTGCCAAGACCCTCATCCTGGTCGAACACGATCGTCGGCAGGTGAAGCGTCCGTCGTTGCATGCGATCACCGCTGCCCGCCAGTTGGATAACGATTTCGCGCTCCTTCTTCTTGGCCACGGCGTCGAGGAGATGGCCAACTCGCTTGCTACGTACGGCGCGTCGGCCGTCCTGGTCGCGGATGATCCTGCCTTGGAAGAACCGCTCGCCGATCGCTATGCGGCGGTAATTGCCGACCCTTTCCAAAAAACCGGCGCGACCACGCTCCTCGGAACTGCATCTACTTTCAGCAAAGACATTCTCCCGCGCGCCGCTGCCTTGCTCGACGCGCCGATGCTGACCGATGTGCTCGCAATCGAGAATAACAACGGCGCCATCTCCTATCGACGGCCGATCAGCGCCGGCAGCCTCCTCGCGACGGTTCAGTTGGCCGGTGCACGACGCGTCCTTAGCATCCGCGCCTCCGCTTTTGCCGCGCCCGCTCGCGACGCGCCACCCTGCCCGATCGAGCGACTCGAATTTGACGCGGCATCCTTACCCGACGGCATGCAATTCGTCTCCCGTGAAGAACGCATCTCCGATCGTCCCGATCTGACCGAAGCCCGGGTCGTGGTCGGCGGCGGCCGCCCGCTCAAGGACAAGGAAACCTTTGATCGTCTTGTGGGCGGCCTCGCCGATGTTCTCGGCGGCACGATCGGCGCGACTCGTGCCGCTGTTGATACCGGACTTGCACCTAACGATTACCAGATCGGTCAGACCGGCAAAGTCATCGCCCCCGACCTTTACATCGCGCTTGGAATTTCCGGCGCCATCCAGCATCTTGCCGGGATCAAAGACTCGCGGATTATCGTTGCGATCAACAAGGATCCTGATGCACCCATTTTCCAGATGGCGACCTATGGCCTGGTCGGCGACCTGCACCAGATCGTGCCGCAACTGATTGAGTCCATCCGCCAGGGCTAACTGTCAGCACCGATGATCGCGCTCGACGTGAATACGACCACGCGCGAAGTTTTCGGTAACATCACGCCTGGGATGCGGGTGGTGTTTTTCCTCATGATCGCAGCGAGCCTCGGCGCGCTCGCCTGGCAGGTTTTCGCCCATGTCCGGCAATGGCGAAAGGGGCGGCCAGGAGGATTTGAACGCGATTGCCGGGTCTGGTTGCAACGGCTAACCGTCTACGCGCTGGCCCAAAAGCGGGTCTACAAGAAATCGCTCGGGGCGTTCCTGCACCTGCTTCTTTTCAGCGGTTTCCTCGTTCTCACGATCGGGACGACGCTTCTCGGGATTGCTTACGACGGTCCCTATTATTTCCATCACGGCTGGTACTATCTCTTCTACGAGCTGATCATGGACGTCTTCGGCGTCGCCTTGTGTCTCGGTTGTCTCCTCGCCCTGTATCGCCGCGCCTTCCAACGACCGAAGAGTCTCGGCCACAACTGGCGTGACTGGTGGCTTCTCAGCAGCCTCCTCGGTCTTGGTGTCACCGGCTTCGCGGTCGAAGCGCTGCGTCTGCACTACACGCAGGTGCAACCGTGGCTGGCCCATTGGTCCACCGTCGGCTGGCTCATCGACACCACGCTCTTGCGCGGGATCGATGTCGGCACGGCCAAGAGGATGCATCTCGTGATCTGGTGGCTCCATACCATTTGGGTCGCGGGATTCTTTGTCGCTATCCCGGTCAATCGTTTTCTCCATGTCTTGACCGGCCCGATGAACATCGCTGCCCGTCCCGCGCGACCGATGGGTCAGTTGATTGCTCTGACGATGGAAGAAGTCGAACAAACCGGCCGGACCGGCGTGCACGAGCTGGGGGATTTCACTCGCCAGCAGTTACTCAGCCTCGACGCCTGCATGGAATGCGGCCGGTGCGAGGACGCCTGTCCCGCGACCGCTGCCGGCAAACCGCTTTCGCCCAAAGCGGTAGTGGTCGATTTGCGCCACTTAATGTCGTTAGGCGGGAACGAAGTCCACGAAACGATCCACAACGAAACGCTCTGGGCCTGCACAATGTGCCAGGCCTGTGTGCAGGAATGTCCCGTCCTGATTGGGCATGTCGATTTGATCAGTGACATGCGCCGGGACTTGATCGGTGAGGGGAAGCTTTCTGGACCGCCGGCAAAGGCGCTCCAGCAGATCGGAAACCAGGCCAATCCCTATGGCCGCCCGAACGCCGATCGCCTTGCCTGGGCCGAGGGTCTCGATGTGCCGACAGTCGAATCGAATCCGAACTTCGAATATCTTTTCTGGGTTGGTTGCGCCGCTTCCTTCGATCCGCGGGCGCAGAAAATCGCGCGAGCCACCGCCCAATTATTGAAGGAGGCAAAAGTGAATTTCGCCGTGCTCGGGAAGGAGGAGGCCTGCACCGGCGATCCGGCGCGTCGGATCGGCGATGAGTTTCTTTTCCAGGAGCGCGCTCGGACCAATGTCGAAACTCTGAGCCGTCGCGAAGTCCGGAAGATTGTGACTCCGTGCCCGCATTGTCACAATACGCTCAAGAACGAATACCCGCAGTTTGGCGGTCATTACAAAGTGCAGCATCACTCCGCGCTCCTCGCGGAGCTGATCGAGGCGGGTCGCCTAACGAACAAAGCCGCAACCAAGGACGAGCCGATTACCCTGCATGACCCATGTTACCTGGCGCGCGTCAACGGCGAGGTCGATGCGGCGCGCACGGTCATTGGCGCCGCCAAGGATGAGCAGTTTCGCGAGATGCCGCGCTGCGGAAAGAAGACTTTCTGCTGCGGCGCGGGCGGCGGACGTATGTGGTTCGACGAACCGCCGGCGGAGCGCGTCTCGAACCTACGCGCGCAGGAAGCGATCGCGACCGGCGCCAAGACGCTCGCCACCGCCTGCCCGTTTTGTCTGAATATGATGAGCGATGGTGTGGCGGGCACGAAGGGCGGCGAGACCGTCCAAGTACTCGACATCGCGGAGGTGCTCGTAGCCCGACAGGCACCGGCGCCGTTGGCAAAGTCCTGATCTTTCCGATGAGGCGCGGCATGCCGGAGAAGCATTTGCAAAGGTTGGCTGGCGTGCGAAAAGCCAACCAACGGCTGATTTTGTGAAGACCTCGCCTCGCTTGCGGCGCAGCCTTTTCGTTTTCGCTTTGCTCGCGATCCTGAGCATTTACGCGCTTGAGGCAAACGGACGTCGGCGGGCCTCCCCCACCGCGTTCGAGCATGCCGATCAGAGTGCATATCTCCACTATGCAAAAAAAATGCGCGAGAGCGGTTACGCCTTCGTGGGCGATCGCAATCGCATGCCGGTCTTTCCCTTTCTCCTCTCTCGACTTTATCGTCCGGGGGAGAGCGAGGCGGATATCCTCGCGCGCGCCCAAACCGGCTGCGTCATTCTCACCGTCGCGCTCCTCCTGATTCTCGCCGCGATTTTCCGCCAATACTTTTCGCGCCTGGAGAGCGCCGCGCTGCTGGTTGCGACCGCCTTTGGTGTTTTCGTTTATCGCGCCGGCATCGTGCAGGTGGAACCGCTCTTCTTCGTCGTCAACTTCGGGGCCTTCGTTCTTCTCTTGCAGATGTTGCTCACGCCGCGCTGGTGGCTTGCGCTGCTCGCCGGGGTGATCCTGGGGCTGGCTTTTCTGACCAAAGCTTCCGCGCTTCCGGCATGGCCTTGCTGGGGCGCCGCCTTTATTGCGCAAAGCTTTGAGCCGCGCCGGACCACGATTGAACAACCGGCGCGCTATTTCCTAAAGCGATGCGCGCTCTTCATTCTCCTGAGTGCGACCTTCCTGCTCGTCGTCGGGCCCTATGTCTGGACGAGCAAACAGCGTTACGGGCAGTTTTTCTACAACGTCAATTCCGCGCATTACATGTGGTGCGATTCGTGGCCCGAGGCCCTTTCCTATTCCGATCGCCTGCAAGCTCCGCCGGTCGATAATCCCTCGGCACCGGAATTGCCCTCCTTCGCCAAATACTGGCGGCAACATACAACGGGCGAGATGATCTCGCGGCTCCTCCACGGTTTGCTCAGCCTGGCGACGCGCGGTTTCAAGGCCGTGGGGTATTACAAATACGCGGCGGTCTTGGGAGCGATTGCGCTCGTCCTGGGCATCCGCCGTCGCGCCCGTGCTCGCGAGTTGCTCGCCCGCCAACCCTGCGCTGCTGCCTTTTGCCTGGTTTACTTTGCCGTCTACCTGATCCTCTACTCATGGTATAACGCCGTCGTGACCGACAGCCGATTCGTTCTCACCCTTTTCCTGCCCTTTGTTTTCGTGGCTTCGATCGCCATCCAGAAATTGGCGCGGGATGAGACTGTCGTGATCGGCGGGTGGACGGTTCGAATCACGACCACGGTGGCGGCGGGAATGCTAACGCTGGCGTTGATCGATCTGCTCCACAACGCTGGGAACATTGTCTGACGCCCTGCGACCTGCCTTCCGCCCTTTGTCAGGCTGAACCGTTGTTTCAATCTTGAGAAGACGTCTGCGCGACTGGTGTGAAGGCCGAATAAGGAGTCGTAACCGTGTACTTCAGGATGCACCAGAGCGCTTTGCAGCCATCCCGCCAGCCGACCTTCTTTCCTTCTTCGTAGGTGCGGCCATAATACGAGATCCCCACTTCGTAGATGCGCAGCTTCATTCGCGCGATCTTCACAGTGACTTCTGGCTCGAATCCGAACCGGTCCTCCTCCAGCTTGATTGATTGAATCACTTCACGCCTGAATACCTTGTAGCCAGTCTCCATGTCCGTCAGGTTCAGGTTGGTCAGAATGTTTGAGATTAGGGTAAGAAATTGGTTGCCGGCCGAGTGCCAGAAGAACAAGACCCGGTGCTCTCGTGTCGTCAGGAAGCGCGATCCGTAGACGACATCGGCCCTGCCTTCTACGAGCGGCTTGAGGAGCAACGGATACTCAGCCGGATCGTACTCGAGGTCGGCGTCCTGCACCAAAACGAAGTCGCCCGTCGCGTGCTGGAAGCCGAGCCGCAGCGCCGCCCCCTTCCCGCAATTGCGAAGCTGCCGGAGGACCCGCAGATTTTCATAGCGTCCCTGCAAGCTCGCGAGCACTTCACGAGTGCCGTCCGTCGAGCCGTCGTCGATGACGATTATCTGTTTGGCAAGGTCGACCGCGTAAACTCGGCCGATCAACTCCGCCACCGTCGCCGCCTCATTATAGACAGGAATTACGACGGAGAGCTTCATCGAGGAGTGACCAAATCGGGTTCGAGGAAGAGAGATCGTAATAGTCGCCTTGCAGGAAAGTCAACTGAGGTCAGGCTGCGAATCGTCCTCTGGCTACAAGCGGTGGCCGAGGCAACCCGAATGCTTCTCGTTAGGCCATCCACGCGACCTCTTGGGCGAGCGCCTTGTCGACCCGCCATCATTTCACCGGCGCCTTCGCCATTGCGCGGGGATGGCAGATTGTTCCCGCGGGTCAGGATGACGGCTGCCGGCCCGTCACGTAGTCTTGGGTTACGGCAGGAGATCGGGTCGGTTTTCGCGGGTGCGGCGCTCGGCTTCGCGCTTGCGCCAGGCAGCGATCTCGGCGTGATGGCCCGAGAGGAGGACATCGGGCACTTTCCAGCCGCGGAACTCGGCTGGGCGAGTGTAATGCGGCGCTTCGAGCAGCCCGTTGCTGAAGCTGTCGTCCGCCGCTGATTGCTCGTCGCCGAGCACGCCGGGCAACAGCCTGACGATGGCATCGACAAAAACGACCGCAGCGATCGCGCCGTTGGTCAGGACGTAGTCGCCGATTGAGATTTCGGCGTCGACCAGATGCTCGATAACGCGGTGGTCGACTCCTTCGTAATGCCCGCAGATGATGATGAGATTTTCTTTCGTCGAAAATTCATGCGCCATTTTTTGATCGAAGCACCGCCCTTGCGGTGTCATGAGCACGACCGTGCTGGCATCGGTGCGGAGCGACTCGACCGCGGCGAAAATTGGTTCCGGTTTCATCACCATGCCCTGGCCGCCGCCGAAGGGCGCGTCGTCGACGACGTGATGCCGGTCGGTCGTCCAGTCGCGCAGGTTATGAATGCGCAGGTCGAGCGCGCCGGTCTCCTGCGCGAGGCCCATCATGCTTTCGCCTAACGGGATTCGGCAAAGCTCTGGGAAAAGCGTGATGATTTCTATGCGCACGCTTTAATGCTCGTCTTGTTCGGCCGGAACGGGTGGCGCCGGCTCATTGCGAAATTCGCGATGACGAATCTTGCCGCCGGCATGAGCAATGTACCCTCCCACGCCAAGGACCGTGAAGGAGACGATTAGAGTGACGATACTCAATCCGGTCGCGGCCTTCGGCCATTTCAGTGGCGCGAAAATAGCGATCGCCGCCAGCCCTGCCAGGACATAAAAGGACCACCCAAGCTCATCCGCACGATGCTCATGCACCTTCAACCACGCCTGTCCCTGGTCGTCGGACATCGAGAGGACGCGATCGTAACCCGCTTCGCCGTAATGTATCACCGGCCACGCCATTGCGCTGCCGAACAGGATGAGCGCGAGAGTAGCGATTTGCGCGGGCCGGCTGCGGAGGAAGAGCGCAATGATCAGGCCAATGATGCCCATCGTCAGGCCGTAGACCGGCAGCGGGTTGATCAGAACGTGAATGTATTCAGGCTGACTGAGATCTTGGCTGAGCGAGGCGAGCATTGGAATGGTCGTGAATCGTCAAATCGAGATTGGTTGCAGCGATAGTTCAAGCAATGAGCCGAAGGACATTTGCATCCGATTCACGATTCAACATGGCAGTTGCCGAGTCATGCAGATTAGAATTGATCACTGACTTCGTTGCGATTCCTCCTCGGTTGAAGAGATCTCAGGAGCGCGGCATTGGCTGGATCTTTGCCAGTCGCTCCAAGAGTAAACGCGCCGCGCCTTCTGGAATGTCGAAGCGAAGATCAAGCTTTTCATTCTTCTGCTCGACCTTTGGCGGATCAGTCGAGAGAACGAAATCGGAGCCTGGAATCTTCAGCCAGCGCGCCGGCTCGTTTTGCAATCCCACGGTCAATCCTTTGGCTTTCGCTTCGTCCGTTACCTTCACGACGAGGTGCGCCTTGGCCGGAATGTCGAACGTCATTTCCAATCCGAGCAGGTCGCAATTCTTGAGGAATTCAAGCGGCAGAATCGGACCGAAAAGCGTCTCCAGATCGTCCGGATCGCGCGAGACGAGGCGCAGCGCGCTCCCGGTATTGAGCGTCTGGAAACACTCGAGGAGCGGGTCGTCGATTTTCAAATCAGCCCGGGTGCCGAGTCGCACCTGCACCAGCCTATCGACTTCGCCTAACGAACCAATGGCGAGGGTGCGCGGGCCGACCCGGGCCACGGTCACGTCGGATCGTTCCCAGACGACGAGGCCGGTGATGGCGCTCTTCGTGAAGCTTTTGTCCTGTGTAATCGTGCGCACGATCGGCGCGAGATCGTTGCGAGTTTCCACCAGGACGTATTCCTCCTCGCGATTGTTGTCATCAAGCGTCAGCGCACGGGTCACGCGGGCTGCATCCTCGGCGAGGTGGAGGACCGGTGTGTGCGCGGCTTGACCGAGGAGACCGGCCGAGACCTTTTGCCAGGTCTCGGGCTGCTCTTTGCGCCAGCGATTTGGCAACGCTCCCTTGCCGAACTGATACACATCGAGGGAAAGGATGGCGGATGTTTCTGCCGGGAGCCATTCGCGTTTCGTCGGCGATTGCGAAACCAGCGGCAAAATGATCGCGAGCAGGGCGAGGACGGAGAAAATCACGAAATAAAACTTTCGCAGTTCCTGCTTGTCGATCTGGGCGGAGAGCCTGGCCAACTCCTCTCTGTGTCCCGTATGGTGCTCGACCGCGGCGCGATGCTTTTGCACCTCGGTAAGGAGATGCGGCGCGTTCGGCGGGGCGATGCCTTGCGAAGCAAGGTGACGGCCGATGTTGAGGTAGGCTGGGTTCTTCTTCTCCTCGACTGTCTGATGCTGCTGCTGCGCCTGACGAACTTCCTCCTGTTGCTCACGGGCACTTTCCTTCAGCGCGCGATCGCGGGCCTCGAATTCGGTGCGGGCCTTCGCGATCTTCTTGTCGGCCTGCACGACGAGCGCTTCTTCGGAGCTTAGTTTTTCGCGCGCAGATCGGCTGGCGTTCGCGCTCCCGAGGCGGTCTCGCTCCATCCCGGCTTTCTCCTGCGGAAGTCGGGCCCGTTCCGTGCTGAGCCGTTCCATCTGCGCTTGCAAGTCGGGCGGCGGGGGCTCGGTCGCCTGGAGAGCAGAAACTTTTTTCAACAGTTCGCGATCGGCGGCCTCATTTTCCTTGAGGCGACGATCAATGGCCGCAAGCTCGCTCTCACACCGCTCAGCGGCGGACTTCGCCTGGTTGCGACGCTCGACCAGGGGGCGCTTTTCTTCCTCGAGTTTGTCCAGGGCGGTTGCCTGCTCACGTGAGTTTTCCTGGCGCTGCGCCTCGATCTGTTTGAGCGCCTCCTCAATTTTTGCGATCCGGACCGTGACCTCTCTTTGCTCCTGCTCGAGTTTCTTCAGCGCGACGATCTCATTGCGCACCTCGGGAAAATTCGCGGCTTCCGCCGTGCCTTCGCGCCCCAGGGCGATCTCAGATTTTTGCAGGTGGCGCTTCTGGTGTCTGAGCGCCATGCGCGTACGCTGGCGGCGCACCTTCAGCGTCAGCTCACGAAATCCGGTCGAGATAAAACTCACGAGGGCAACCTATGGCGAATCATTCTTCGGTGCTGGCTAACTTTGCCAGGACGCTAAAATCTTCCAGCGTCGTCGTATCGCCAGTGACCGCGTTGCCGCTCGCGATTTCCTTCAGCAAGCGGCGCATGATTTTTCCGCTGCGCGTCTTCGGCAACGCCTCGGCGAAGCGTACCTCGTCGGGTTTGGCGATCGCGCCGATGTGTTGCCCGACATGAGCACGCAACTCTTCCTTGAGACTAAGTGTCGGCGTAACGCCGCTCTTGAGGGTGACGAAAACCACCAGGCCCTGGCCTTTGAGTTCGTCCGGGCGTCCGACAGCGGCGGCTTCCGCGACCTTGGCGTGACTAACGAGTGCGCTCTCTATTTCGGAGGTGCCGAGACGATGACCGGCGACGTTGAGTACATCGTCGATCCGGCCGACGATCCAAAAGTAACCATCCTTGTCGCGGCGCGCGCCGTCGCCGGTGAAGTAGCGGTCTTTGTATTCGCTCCAGTACTCCTTTTTGTAGCGCGGCTTGTCACCGTAAATCGTGCGCAACATCGAAGGCCACGGTCGCCTGAGGATCAGCTTCCCGCCAACGTTAGGCGGTAATTCCTTCCCTGCCGCATCGACCACGGCCGCTTCAACCCCGAAGAAAGGCAACGTCGCGCTCCCCGGCTTGGTGGGGATCGCACCCGGCAGGGGCGTGATCATGATCGCGCCCGTTTCGGTTTGCCACCAGGTATCGACGATCGGGCAACGCCCGCTGCCGATCGTCTCGTGATACCAGATCCAGGCCTCGGGATTGATCGGTTCGCCAACTGTGCCTAACAATCGGAGCGATGAGAGATCATGTTTCTTCACCCATTGGTCGCCCCAACGAATAAAGGCGCGGATCGCGGTCGGCGCGGTGTAGAGAATGCTGACCGCGTATTCCTCAATCAGGCGCCAGAAGCGATCCGGCTCCGGCCAGTTGGGCGCGCCTTCGTACATCAAGGTTGTCGCGCCCGCGGCGAGCGGCCCGTAGACGACATAGCTGTGACCGGTGACCCAGCCGATATCGGCGGTGCACCAGTAAATGTCATCCTCGCGCAGATCGAAAACGTATTTCGCGCTGCTGTGAATGCCGACGAGATAGCCGCCGGTGGTGTGCAGGATGCCTTTCGGTTTCCCGGTCGATCCGCTCGTATAAAGGATGTAAAGTGGATGCTCGCTGTCGAGCGCGGGCGCCGAGCAACGCGCATCGACATATTCGAGTTCGCGATGCCACCAGACGTCGCGACCTTCCTCGATGTGCACCTGGTTGCCGGCGCGCCGGAAAACAATTACACGCCTGATTGTTGTCTTGCCTTGCAGTGCTTCATCGACGTTGTGCTTGAGCGGAACGATCGCGCCGCGGCGGTAAGCGCCATCGGCGGTAATGACGGCGGTCGCGCCACAGTCAGTGATCCGGTCGCGAATGCTGTCGGCGCTGAAGCCGCCAAAGACGACCGAATGAATGGCGCCGATCCGCGCGCAGGCGAGCATCGCGATCGCGGCTTCTGGAATGGCCGGCAGGTAGATGATGACGCGATCGCCTTTGCGAACCTTGTTTCGCTTCAGAACGTTGGCGAAGCGGCAGACCTCGCGATGCAACTGCTGGTACGTGAGAATGCGTTTGTCGCCCGGCTCGCCTTCCCAAATGATCGCCGCCTTATTCCGCCGCGGTCCGTTCAGGTGTCGATCGAGGCAGTTTTCCGCGACGTTCAGTTTCCCGCCCACGAACCACCTGGCGAAGGGCGCTTTCCATTCCAGCACTTTTTTCCATGGTTTCTGCCAATGCAGCTCGCGCGCTTCGCGCGCCCAGAATTTTTCCGGATGACGGATCGATTCTCGATGCATCCGACGATACTGATCGAGGCTCCGGACGCGGGCGTTCTTGACGAAGTCGCGCGAGGGTTTGAAAATGCGGGTTTCCTTCAGGTGGGACTCGATATTTTTTTCCATGAGTGCAGCGGAACGCTAACAAGCAGCCTTGACGCGCTCAACGCAAAGTTCGTCCATGGCCAGCCATAAACGGAGAGTTGGAGAGTCCGGTTTTGCGTTTGTGTTCCGGGCGCGGGCGTCGATTTTCCGGGATGAGCGATCACGTTTATAAGAAAATTGAGTTGGTTGGTTCCTCCCAGACGACGATTGAGGACGCAGTGCAAAACGCGGTCTCGCTGGCCGCGAAAACAGTCCGGAACATGCGCTGGTTCGAAGTGGTCGATACACGCGGGCATATCGAAGAGAACAAGATCAATCACTGGCAGGTCACGATCAAAGTCGGCTTTACCCTCGATCGTTAGGCGAAGTGTAGAGGCGGCCGTGTCGGCCGAAAGCTTTCGCGAGCAGGCAGCCCGCCGCTGCGACAATTACTCGTCGGTCTTGAGTATTTCGTAGAGCTTAGTCGCGCCGTAGATCAGGATGGCGGGCTTAACGGCCATCAAGAGCAGCCGCACGAGCGCTCTCAGGATTTGGAAGATGGGCAGGCGATCGAGGATGAAGCCGGCGGCCACGCCATAAAGCAGCGATTTGGTCGGGTTGGCCCGAACATAATCTTCCGTTTGCGAGATGATTTCCTCCCACTGTTCCCGGGTATACTGGATTCCTCGTTCGGCGATGTCGCCGCTTGCGCCGCTCATTTGTTCGCTGTCCATATAATTGATCTTCGGATGGTGACGCATCTTTGCGCGTCAGGAAGCTTTAGCGCAATATCATCCAAACTGAGCTTGCCGCCACTCCCGGCGGAAAATCGGGCAGCGGCGGCGATTGCTGGAAACTTCCGGCACGCCGCGTTGCCTTGAGGCAGAAGCGTCCCATCACCTCGAGCGCGCGTTCGTTCAGCCGCGTGCAATTGGTCGAGAGCAGAATTTTGGCGTCGCGCTCGGCCAGCTCGAGCGTGGTCAGGAGCAAATCCTCGAAGTCGGCTTCCACCTGCCAGGCTTTGCCGGCGCGCGAGCGCGAAAAAGTCGGCGGATCGAGAATGATCATGTCGAAACGCTCGCCTTTGCGCGCGAGTCGCGGCAATACGTCGAGGACATCGTCGGCGATGAAGCGATGCCGATCGGTCGCGAGACGGTTGAGCATGAAATTGTCCCGGCCGCGATTAAGCGATTTTTTGGAAAGATCAACGCTCACGGTTTCGGCGCCGGCCATTCCGGCGACGACGGAGAAAGAGCAGGTGTAGGCAAAACAGTTGAGCATCCGGCGCGGGGCCGCGCGTCTGACGAACTGCCGATTTTCGCGTTGATCAATGAAGAGTCCCGCGGAGTAGCCGGCGCCGAAATCGATCGCGTAACAAACCTCGCGCTCGAGCACGGTCCGCTGGAGCGGCGCTCCCGCATCGCCGGAGATGAGGCGCGGCGGATTGCGCTCCGAATTTTGCTTCGGGAGATAACGGCCAAAGATGCGCTCGAACTTTTCGTGCGCCAGCACGGTCCACTGGTTCAGCTCGTGCAGGATTTCTTCGCGAGCCGCTTCGGTCTTGTAGGAAACGATTACGTCCGTTCCGTATCGTTCGATCCAGCCGCCGGGTTTGGTGCAGAGCCGGTAGGTCTCGGTTTTCCCAGTCGCAAAATCGCACACCAGCCCGAAATCGATCCAGTCTTTCATTGACTTCTCTGCCATCGTCTTGCTGCGGGAACGAGCCGCGGTAGAATCAACACCGCCATAGCCCGCTAGTCAGATTTTCGGGCGATTTCCTTTGAAAAAGCAACAGATCACGGTGCGCGTCCCTGCCACTACCTCGAATCTCGGCCCGGGCTTTGATTGTCTCGGCGTGGCCTTGCGGCTGTATAACTTCGTCACCGTCGCGCGGGCGGAGACGATGGCTGCGGGTCGGATGGCGCAAGAGGCGGCCCGGACATTTTTTCTGGCGGCGAAGTGCCAGTCGTTTGCATTTGTCTGCAAAATCGAGGGCGACGTGCCGCCCTCCCGTGGCTTGGGGAGCAGCGTCACGGTTCGGCTCGGCGTGCTTCACGCCTTGAATGCGTTGCTCGATCGCCCCCTGGCACGCGCGCAAATTTTCCAGCTCTGTGCCGAGCTCGAAGGCCATCCCGACAACGCCGCTCCGGCCGAATTCGGCGGATTCGTGGTCGCCTGTCGCGATCGGCATCAGAAATTTCCGATCGATCCGCGGCTGCACTTTGTTCTCCTCATTCCGGGCTTCGAGGTGAAGACAGCGGAAGCGCGGAGCGTCTTGCCTGCCGAGATCGATCGGCGACTTGCAGTCGAATCGTGCGGCAATGCCTGCGCCATCACGGCTGCCTTCGCCAGTCGCCGCTACCAAAACCTCCGCAGCGTTTTGAGCGATCATCTTCATCAGCCTTTTCGAGCAAAGTTCGTTCCGTTTCTCGATCGGGTGATCGCTGCGGGGGAGAAGGCGGGCGCGCTCGGTGGTTTTCTGAGCGGCTCCGGGTCGACAGTTGCCTGCCTTACGTTGCGCACGCCGGAGGCAGTGGCCGCCGCCATGCGGGAGGCTTCCGGCTTGCACGAGGTCGAAATGCGCGTCATCTCCGCGGATAACCATGGCGTTCGTCTTGTCGTCTCCCCCCCTGCACGCTGATGCGCCGCTGGCTTGAAAATCTCGAGCAGTTTGCGATCGACGTCATTCTCGAGCGCCGGCATGGTTCGCGCGCCGCGCTCCTGCGCAGTCTGCTTTTTGTCCTTTCGTTCGTCTACGCGCGCCTCGTCCAGTTGCGGCTCTTCCTTTATCGCAAACGCGTCTGGCGGGAACACGCGCTCGGTTGCCTCGTCATCAGTATTGGCAACCTGACCGTTGGCGGCACGGGCAAAACACCGATTGTGGAAAAATTTGCGCGCGCCCTCCAGGCCGGTGGTCGCCGCGTCGCGATTCTCAGCCGCGGCTACAAAAGCGTGGCCAAACCTTCCAAACGAAGCTGGCTCGATCGGTTGCGCGGTGTCGCGCCCGATCCGCCGCGCGTCGTTTCCGACGGACAATCGCTCCTCCTCGATTCACTCACTGCCGGCGACGAGCCCTACATGCTGGCGAACAATTTGAAGGACGTGATTGTGCTCGTGGACAAGGATCGGGTGAAAAGCGGCATTTACGCCATCCGCGAGATGAAAGCCGACACGCTGCTGCTCGATGATGGCCTGCAATATCTGCACCTGAAACATCGGCTCGACATCGTCCTGATCGATCGCCAGGCGCCTTTCGGGAACGAGTTTCTCCTCCCGCGTGGAACCTTGCGCGAGCCGCCGCGCAACCTGCGCCGCGCGAGCTACATCTTCATTACGAAGAGCACGGGCGAGACTAACGACGAGCTGATCGCTCGCATCCGACGCTACAACCGCACGGCCGAGATCATCGAGTGCGCGCACCAGCCGCTTTACCTGCAGGACGTTTACACTGGCGAGCAACTGCCACTCGATCGGCTGACGGACACCTACATCGGTTCCTTCTGCGGAATCGCGGCGCCGGACAGTTTCGAGAACGGCCTGCGCAACCTCGGGGCGCGGATCGAGCTCACGAAGCGCTTTGCCGATCATCACCGCTACAGCGAGGCGGAGCTACAGAGCTTCATCAGCCGCTGCATTCGGCGCGACGTCGACATGATTGTGACGACGGAAAAGGACGCCGTCCGTTTCCCGCACCTGACAAAACCGGAAGTGCCGATTTATTTTCTCCGGGTGGAGATCCTGATCCTGAGCGGTCACGAGACGTGGGAACATTGCGTTGCGCGAATCTGCCAGCCGCAGCCGATGCTCTCGCCCGAGCGATTCTTCTCGTGAGCAGAGAACAGATGAATCTGGAAACCAGAAAGGCCAGGGTAGGATTTGGAATACGAATGAATCAGGAACGCAGGAAAGCAGGAAGGGGAAAAAGAAGAGAGCCGTCGTCCAATTCCTTTTCCTGCTATCCTCCTTTCCTGATTCGTTTTTTCCCATGAGCAAGAACGCTGAACTCGTTGTCGAAGGCCGCACGCTCGTGGTCTCGAATCTCGACAAGGTCCTTTATCCGAAGGCCGGCTTCACCAAGGGCGAGATGATTCATTACTACATCCAGATCGCGCCCGTCCTTTTGCAACATTTGAAGGACCGGCCGCTGACCATGAAACGCTATCCCGATGGCGTCGAAGGCGAGTTTTTTTACGAGAAGAATTGCCCGGGTCACCGGCCGAAGTGGGTCAAGACAGCGAAGGTCTGGAGCGAACCCAATCAGCGCGACATCGACTACTGCCTCGCGCAGGATCTGCCGACATTGGTCTGGGCCGCGAACCTCGCCGACATCGAGTTGCACACCTCGCTCTCGCGCAAAAAAAATGTCGGGCGCCCGACGATGATGGTCTTCGATCTCGATCCCGGCGCGCCTGCCGACATCGTGCAGTGCTGCCAGGTCGGTCTCTGGCTCCGGGAAATTTTGCAGAGGATGAACCTTCGAAGCTGGGCAAAGACATCTGGCTCGAAAGGCCTGCAAATTTACGTTCCATTGAACACCGCAGTTACCTACGAGCAGACCAAAGGATTATCGCATGCGCTTGCGGAGTATCTTGAGCACGAGCATCCGGAACTGGTCGTCTCCAAAATGTCGAAGGCATTGCGCAAAGCAAAGGTCTTCGTCGATTGGAGCCAGAACGATCAGCACAAGACCACCATTTGTGTTTATTCGCTTCGCGCCAGGGAAAAGCCGACCGTATCTACGCCGGTGACCTGGCAAGAGGTCGAGGAGACGGTGAAAAAGAAAAACGGCAAGCGATTGGTTTTCCGGTGCGATGAAACACTCGCGCGGGTGGAAAAGATGGGTGACCTCTTCGAAGAAGTCGAAACTCTCAAACAAAAGTTCCCGAAGAAGTGGCCGCTCTAAGGTGTCCCTCGTCATCCTAAGCCACGGAGCGCGGCCTGCCATCGGCGCCTCTGGCCGAAATGTTATAATTGGGAATGAATTCTGACTTGCCCATGCCGCTGGTAGTCGGGGCGGGACCGGTTGGCCTAACGATGGCTAACGAACTCGCGCGCCATGGAGTCCGTTGCCGCATCATCGACCAGACCCGGGAACGCTCCCAAACCTCCAGGGCGCTCGCGATCTTTCCGCGCACGCTCGAAGCCTTCAGTACAATGGGTATCGCCGATCGTTTTCTCGCCGCCGGTCATCGCGTCCGCGGGCTCTCGATCCATCACGGTGGTGACCGCCTCGCGGCGATCGATCTCACGACGGTGGCGAGTCCGTTCCCGTTTGTCCTCAGTCTGCCACAATCGGAGACGGAGCGGCTGCTCATCGAACACCTCGCGACGGACGGGATCGAAGTCGAGCGCGAACTCAGCCTGACGCATCTGGAACAGACGAATGAGTCGGTCCGCGCGACGCTGCGTCATGCCGATGGTCGCGATGAGATCGCGGAAACGCCATGGCTGCTCGGTTGCGATGGCGCGCACAGCACGACGCGGCACGCTCTTGGGATCGAGTTTGAGGGCTCGCAGTACGACGAGAGTTTCATTCTTGCCGATGTGCGCGTTGAAACGTCGCTCGATCGCGAGCGTTTGCATCTCTTCCTTGGCCCTGACGGGGTGCTTGGTCTCTTTCCTTTTGGCGGCAATCGCTGGCGAATCGTGGCGAACATTCCACCGCAATCGCGCGATCAGGCTTTGCCCGATCTAACGCTCGACGAAGTGCAAAAATTGATTGGGCAGCGCGGACCGGTCGACGCCCGTCTGAGCGATCCCGCCTGGCTCTCACGCTTCCACGTCTCGCATCGCAAAGTGCAGCAATATCGCAAGCTGCGGGCCTTTCTACTGGGTGACGCGGCCCACATCCACAGCCCGGCTGGCGGGCAGGGGATGAACACCGGGATTCAGGACGCATTCAACCTCGGCTGGAAACTCGCGCTCGTCGTCACGGGGCGCGCTTCGACCCAGTTACTGGCGAGTTATCAGAGCGAGCGCGAACCGGTCGCCCGTGGTGTCTTGAATCTGACCGATCGCATCACGAGGATGGCGACGGTGCGGAATTCCGTCGCGCAGAGTGTGCGGGATTTTCTCCTGCCGATGGTGAGCGGGATCGATCTGGTGGGAGAGAAGGTCGCGGATCGGTTGTCGGAGCTGGCGGTCAATTATCGCCAGAGTCCGTTCGTGGATAGTTTTGGTGGCGGTAAGGTGCGAGCGGGCGATCGCGCGCCTGATGCAGAGTTGCGTGAGGAGAGCGGGCAGGCGCGCCGGCTCTTCGAACTCTTCCGCCAGCCCCGACATGTTTTGCTGATCTTCCTCGGGGCCGCGTTCGATTCCGTCGCAAAAGCGGAACAGATCGGCCATACGTTCGGTGGCTGGCCGGAGGACGCGATCAGGACTTATCGCATCGTGCGCGGTGAAGGCGGTGTAGCGGTGGCGGAATTGCACGATCTCAGCGGGCTCGCCCATTCCGCTTACGGGTTACCCGAGGGAGGAGTCGTGCTCGTTAGGCCAGATGGATACGTCGGTTATCGGGACAACGATTTCGATTCCACGCGGCTGCGCGCCTGCCTGGGGCGCACTTTCATCTCCTCCCCGAAGCCGTAGACGCTTCGCTGGGCGAAGCCTTCAGCCGGTCGCCGACTGGTTAGTACGACGCTTCGTGACCGATCGCTATTCGCTGCCGAATTATGGTTCCGGCGGCGGCGGACGAGGACCGGGCGGGCCGTGGAAGTGATGGTGCTTTCGGAGGTGTTCACGATGTTCCGCTTCTATTTTGGCGAACTCGATCTTCTGCTCCGGGGTGAGAAGGGCGGAAATTTGCGCGTTGGTTTGCGCGATTCTCTCCAGGACGCGCTTGGTCGTCTCGCGGCGGATGATTTCCATGTCGGCTCCGGTTTTTTCGATCAACGGTTTGATTTGCGCCGCCTGCTCAGCGGTCAGGTGCAAGCCGGATTGCAGTCGCTCCAGCATCCGGCGTGATAACTCCCGCGGCTCGGGCGCGCGCATGAAGGTTCGGCCGACCATGGGCGCGACGAGGGCGCCGGTCACTACTCCGGCGAGAAAGATGAGCACCGCATAAAGAATGACCCGGAGGGAAGGCCACTTACTCATAGTCATAGCCGGCTACAATCGCCGAATCAGCCAGGCGTGTCTCGGGGTCGTAGCGGTTGGCGAAGGCGGTAAGCTCGTCGCTTTTCAAAACGCCAACCAGGAACGCGACTGTGCAGGCCGTCAATGCCGCCCAGCGCAGCCCGCGCAGCAGGCCCAGTTTCATCGAGCGATGAGCGATCGCTTCGCGCCAATGCGCCAGCACAACCGTCTCGAGGCCGTAAGGCATCGGGGGCCGAGGCGCGTCGGGCGCGTGTCGTGAGAGCGAAAAGATGCGGTCAAGAAGTTGCGTTGAATTCATGAGGCGAAATCGAGGTTAAAGGTTGCGTTTTTCTTCAGCATTTTTTTCATCTTCTCGCGGGCGCGAAAAGCACGAACTTTGATCGTGGCCCGGCTCCAGCCGGTGAGCTGATGAATCTCTTCTACCGATCGCTCTTCCAAGTGAAGCAGGGTCACGAGCAGGCGGTCATCGGGTGAAAGTCGGCCCAGGAGGTTGTGCAGAAGCTCCTTCGCCAGGCGCGCGTCGTCGGGCGATGCGAGATCCGTTTCGGCCCGGCTGAGTTGTTCGATCGCGGCGGAAGTTTGTTCATCGAAATCAGCCAGACGCCATTCCGGGCGGCGCTTTTCCGCGCGCAACTCATTGAGACAGGTATTGACCGCGACGCGCGAAATCCAATGCTCGAGCGGCACTTTGCCGGAATACTTGTCCAGATTCTGGAAGATCTTGATGAAAATCATCTGCGTCAGGTCTTCTTCACTCATTCGCCGGGGGAGATGAGAGCGCACGAGTTTGAGCACAAAAGGATGAAAATGGCGGAGGAGTTCGCGTGCCGCGCCCTCATCACCTGAAGCGATCCGACGCAGGCACGCCTGTTCGTCGAAACTCTCATCTGGCATGGGCGGCTGCAGGACGGCTCCACATTACGTTTAAGACACGGCGGACGGCCCGGAAGTTACAAGCATTTTCATGCGAATCCATTGCGCAGCATTGTCTCCGAATGCCGGTAACCGAGTATGCGTAGGTCCGCCTGGAAGATTTTCGGGGACAATTCTCAAACAGACCTGTAACCGTTCCTCGTTTGTCGGCGTCTGTAGGAGCGAACAGCAAGTTGCTGTCAGAGAAACCTAACGAATAAAGCAATGAAACTATACAAACACACATTCCTTACATGCTGTGCCGCGGGCTTCCTCGTGGCAGGACAATTTGCGCGCGCGCAGGCGCCTGACGATCCGATGTCGCCGTACCGGCACGGTCCGCCCAACCTGACGGCGATGCTTACTCACATGCTCAACCTGACTGATGCCCAGCAGACTCAGGTTAAGGCGCTGCTTGCCGAGGTGCAGCCGCAACTCGATGCCATCCATGAACAGGCACGACAGGCGGCGGATGTGATCATCAAACAACTTGACGCCAAAATTCGTCCGCTCCTGACCGCCGACCAGCAAAAGCGATTCGACGCGCTCGAAACCCTCCGCGAGACGCGGCCGTCGGGACCCGGTCCGGAATGACCTAGGTTGTTTGGATATGGCAGGCGGGGCTGCGGATTTTTACGCAGCCCTTGCCTTATCCAGGCGGCGCCGCGGGCGATTCGCACGCCAGTCGAGCTCGCCATCCTATCGCTTCGCGAGTTATGGTACGGTCAATTTCTTGACCATTGTGCAATCGCGGAGAAGGACTGCGGTTGTTCCGGGTGCCAGGTCGGGTTCTGACTTCTCCGTTTGAATCCAGCCGGGGCTGCCGCTAGATGAACGGCCAGTGCGTTCGAACTTTTCTTCTCCGAGGCAGAGAACCATCTCGCTGCTTACTGCGACCTGCATCGTGGTTGCCAACATGGTGGGCACGGGCATTTTCACCAGCCTCGGTTTTCAGGTCGGTGATCTGCCAACTGGTTTTGCGATTATGGCGCTCTGGGCGATCGGCGGGGTGTGCGCGCTTTGTGGCGCGCTCTCCTATGCAGAGTTGGGCGCGGCGCTTCCCCGCTCGGGCGGCGAGTATCACTTTCTGCGCGAGATTTATCATCCGGCGGTCGGCTTTATGGCGGGCTGGATCTCGGCGACGGTGGGGTTTGCCGCGCCGGTGGCGATCGCCGCGATTCCCTTCGGCACGTATCTCGCCGGCGTTGTGCCGGGTTTGAATCCGCTTTTTTTATCGCTCGCGGTGGTGTTGATCTCAACCCTCGTCCTGCTCTGGGATTTGCGGCTGGGGAGCGGATTCCAAAATACTTCGACGCTCTTGAAAGTCGGTTTGATTCTCGTGATCATCGCCGCCGGGTTCTGCGTGAAGGGGACGCAGCCGATCTCTTTTCTGCCGCTACCGGCGGACCGCGCATTGATTGTGAGCACGCCATTTGCGGTCGGTCTTTACTGGGTGATGTATGCCTACTCGGGCTGGAACGCTTCGACCTATATCATGGGCGAAGTGCGCAATCCGGCACGCACCATTCCACTCTCACTCGGGCTCGGCACTCTAGTGGTCACGGCGCTCTACCTTGGTATCAACGCCGTTTTTCTGCGCACCACTCCGGCCGCCGAAATGGTTGGGAAACAACAGATCGGGTTGATCGCTGGCGTCCATATCTTCGGCCAGTCCGGAGGCAAGATGATGGCGGTTTTTATCGCTCTTGGGCTGGTTTCGGCGGTGAGCGCGATGATGTGGATCGGGCCGCGCGTGACCATGACGATGGGGGAGGACCTGCCCGCCCTCTCCTGGCTGGCGCGGCGCAACGCGCGGGGCATTCCGGTCCGCGCGACTTTGGTGCAATTCGCAATCGTGAATTTGCTTATCCTCGTCACCACTTTCCAAAAGGTGGTCAACTACGTGCAATTCAGCCTCACCGTCTTCTCCGCCCTGACGGTGCTCGGTGTCTTCATCCTGCGCTGGCGGCGTCCGGAATTGTCGCGGCCGTATCGCGCGTGGGGCTATCCCATCACGCCAGCGATCTTTCTCGCAGTTAGTGGCTGGATGCTCTGGCACATGCTGGAAGATCCCTCCACCCGCGGGCCATCGCTCTGGGGAATGGCGACGGCCGCGCTCGGGCTCATTCTTTACTACCTCTCGCCGAAGAAAACGCCTGGCGATGCTCTCTGATTCCGGAGAAATCCGGAAGTTGGGAAATTCGTTCGAAGCGGCGCTTTTGGGATTGCAGGCTCCAGGATAGCTGGGTGGGTCGATCGACTGTAATCGAAGGCTGCGAGGTTCAATTCCGAAGCTTCCTTCATCCCCGTACAAAAAGCCGTCATCCGGAACGGCTCCTGCTATTCAGACCGGCAGTCGTCGGATCAGTCGGCGACAAACGTACTCAGCGAGCAGACCAACAATCCGAAAAACGAGGAAAGAAGAATCATCGAAAACGAGTCCCTGCGTGTTTCGTGACCGACGTAAACAAATCTGAAAATTCGGCGCGGTGTTTACGCAGAGGACAACCTAAAGGGCTTTTGCCGTGGTTAGTCACATTCATATGAAATCTAGCTCAACTGTCGTCTGGGGCGTCCGTCTCTTTACGCTCTGCGGGTGTATCATCTTGTCAGTCACGTCCGCCTTGGGCCTCAGGCCACAACGGATGCAAGTCACCGCCTCCTATCACAACGACGTCTCGCGTCCCTTGCGCGAGATGGCCGCCATGGATAACCCGGTCCGGCAACAGGAACGGGAGGCGGCTGAGAATCCGAAGATCCCTAACTCTCACGTCGATAGTCCCGACCTGGTTATCGAAACGGGTTCGGTTCTTCACCTCCTCGCGCCCAGCATTCCCGCGCCGATACTTAACTTTGACGGCATCCCCTTCCCCGGCGTCGGTTGCAGCTGCGCCCCACCCGATCCCAACGGTGCCGTCGGCCTGACGCAATACGTGCAGATGGTCAACGAAGGTTACCAGGTTTTCGACAAAGCCACCGGTAACTCCGTCCTCGGCCCGAACAGTATCGTCTCGCTTTGGAGCGGATTCGGCGGCGCCTGTGAAACCGGCGGCTTTGGTGATCCCGTCGTTCTTTATGATCAACTGGCCGATCGCTGGGTGATCAGCCAGTTCGCCAGCGCGACTGGGGGCACGCCGATCACCGATGAGTGTGTTGCCGTTTCCACTTCGGGTGACGCGACCGGCACCTACAATCGTTATGGTTTCCACCTTGGGTCGAACTACTTCGATTACCCCAAGCTCTCCGTCTGGCCGGACGCCTACTACATGAGCATGAACGTGTTCAACTCGGCCGGCACGGCTTACCTCGGTCCGCAACCGTTCGCCTTCGATCGTACCTCGATGCTGGCTGGCGCTCCTGCGACCTTCATCAGTCCGGTCGGTCCGCTCGGCAGCTCGCTGCCGCCCTTCCTGCCGGCCAACCTCGACGGTTTCACCTTGCCGCCCGTCGGCGCGCCGAACACTTTTCTAGGCTTCCCGAGCAGCAACCAATACACGGCCTATCACTTCCATGTGGACTTCGCGATACCGGCCAACTCAACCTTCACCACCTTCGCGACGCCCGCGGCGGCGGGCTTTACCCAGCTTTGTCCCAACACGCGCTCCTGCGTGCCGCAGTCGGGTGTGACTCCGCCGAACAAACTCGACGGTATCGGCGACCGACTGATGTTTCGGCTGGCCTATCGCAACTTTGGCGATCACGAATCGTTGGTTGGCAATTTCACCGTCAAGTCCAGCGGCGTCGCCGGCATTCGCTGGTTTGAACTTCGCGGAGTGACTGCTGGTCCGGTGACCGTCTTCCAGGAAAGCACTTACCAGCCCGATACGACCTGGCGCTGGATGGGGAGCGCGGCAATGGATGGCCAGGGCAACCTGGCGATCGGCTTTAGCGCTTCCAGCTCGTCGATTAACCCACAGCTTCGCTATGCGGGGCGGCTCGTAACCGATCCAGTCAACACCCTCGCCCAGGGCGAAGCCCATCTTTTCGATGGCACGGGCAGCCAAACCGGTACCAGCAATCGCTGGGGCGACTACAGTGCCCTGGCGGTTGATCCGGCGGACGACACCACCTTCTGGTATACCAACGAATACTATTCGTCGACGAGCACGTTCAATTGGCGGACGCGCATCGGCACCTTCCAGCTCGCTTCTCCAACCCCAACTCCGACCGCCAACACCAACCCCGACACCAACCCCAACACCAACCCCGACCCCAACACCAACTCCGACCCCAACGCCAACTCCGACCCCAACACCAACTCCGACCCCACGCCAACACCCGACGCCAACACCAACACCAACTCCAACCCCAACGCCGACGCCAACTCCAACCCCGACGCCAACACCAACTCCAACCGAGACACCAACACCAACTCCAACCGAGACACCGACACCGACTCCAACCGAGACACCAACACCAACTCCAACCGAGACACCAACACCAACTCCAACCGAGACACCGACACCAACTCCAACCGAGACACCGACACCAACTCCAACCGAGACACCGACACCAACTCCAACCGAGACACCGACACCAACTCCAACCGAGACACCAACACCAACTCCAACCGAGACACCAACACCACCCCAACTCCAACCGAGACACCGACGCCGACGCCAACCGAGACACCGACACCGACTCCAACCGAGACACCGACACCAACTCCAACCGAGACACCAACACCAACTCCAACCGAAACACCGACACCAACTCCAACCGAGACACCAACACCGACTCCTACCGAGACACCAACACCGACCCCAACCGAGACACCGACACCAACTCCAACCGAGACACCAACGCCAACACCAACCGCGACCCCAACACCAGCCCCGACCCCAACGCCAACCCCGACGCCAACGCCAACCCCGACACCGACGCCAACCCCCGACGCCGACGCCAACACCAACTCAGACTCCGACCCCAACACCTATGCCCACCGCGGTCCTCGCCAACATTTCGACGCGGCTGGTCGTGGGAACCGGCAGCGACGTGGCCATCGGCGGGTTCATCGTTACCGGCACGCAACCGAAAAAGGTCATCGTGCGGGCGATCGGGCCGTCGCTTCCAATTACGGGCACACTGGCAAATCCAACACTTGCGCTTTATGGCCCGGGCGGCGTGCTGATTGCGTCGAATGACAATTGGCGCAGCACGCAGGAAGCAGAGATTATCGCCAGTACGGTGTCGCCGACGAACGATCTGGAATCGGCGATTGTCGCGACGTTACCAGCGAGTCCCACCGGGATTGGTTACACCGCCGTCATGGGCGGAGTGAATAACACCACCGGCATCGGTCTGGTCGAGGCTTATGATCTCGATCCTGCGGCGAATTCCAAACTGGCCAACATCTCGACCCGCGGCCAGGTGCAGACGGGCAACGACGTGCTGATCGGGGGCATTATCGTGGTTGGCACCGAGGCGCAAAAAGTGATCGTCCGCGCGATCGGTCCGTCGTTAGGCACGGCCGGCGTGAAGGGCGCGCTTCAGGATCCGACCCTGGAATTGCACGACAGTGACGGCACCCTCATCGCCTCAAATGATAATTGGCGTGATACCCAGGAAGCGGAGATCATCGCAACCGGTGTGCCGCCCACAAACAACCTGGAATCGGCCATTGTCGCGACCTTGCCAGCCAGCCCCAGCGGCCTCGGCTACACCGCGATTGTGCGAGGCGTGAACGGAACCACCGGCGTTGCCCTGGTGGAATTTTACGCTCTCGCTCCCTGACCACCACTGCTCCGCCTAGCCTAACGGAGAACGTCTTCTATTTGCCGAGGAGCAAGCGGAGGAATTGCGCGTCGGAGAATCGGCCGCCGCGGCTTTGCCTAACGACAATAAGGTCGAGCGACGGAATGACGTAGAGCCGCTGGTAGCCGGAGCCGACGCAGGCGACAAGGTCGCGCGGCGCGTCGCGGCAAAGACAGGCGTTCACGCCAGTCCTGGCGTGACCATTTCGGCTCCAGCATGTCTTCGAAGTCGAACTCGCGACCGCCAGGAGCGGCGCGATTGTTCCACCAGCCTAACGAAAAGGCGTGGTTGGCCGGCGAACCGCGCCAGCACTGGGCGAGCGATTCCGGCCTGACGACGGGCTTGCCCTGGTCGAGCGCAAGCTGGCCCATCTTCGCCCATTGCCGGGCGGTGAGAACAAAGCCGGCGGCGAGGAGCGGGTTGCCCGCCCGATCGTCGAGGTAACGCTGCGGGCCGAGCCGCATCCGCCGCAGGACCCGCTTCTCCAGATATTCGGTCGGCGTTTCGCGATGCAGTTTCTCCTTCAAGACCTGATGGAAAACCTGGAGCGCGCTCGGCCCATAGATGAAAGCCTGCCCCGGGTCCGCCACCATCGGCAGGCGAAGCGCAGTCGTGTCGCGATCGCCATACTCGTTCACCTGCAAGCCATAGCCCGGCGCCAGGCCTGAAGAAAATCGCGGCAGAACACCTCGTTTGCAAGGAGATCTCGCTCCTCCAATTTCATTGTTGACGGCTCGCGAGTGGTTTCACTTTTGATGAATGTCGTGTGCGCGAATCTTCGTCAGCGAACTGCATTCGTTGGAATGGGTCGCCATCCTTCTGGCGCGTGTCGCTGTGGGTTTGCTGTTTTTCTTGTCCGGACGAGCCAAACTTTTCGTGCCTGAGCGACGGGAAGAGATGCGCCAAACATTAATCAAGGCGCACGTTGTTTTTCCCGAGTTCAACGCTGTTTTCGTTTCGACGGTGGAGTTTGTTTGCGGGTTGTTGCTTGTTCTTGGCTTAGTGACTCCGCTGGCGACTGCGTTGCTCGCGGGCGTAATGATTGTCGCCATCGCGACGACAGCGATTCGAAATATCAAGCAACCTCACCAACAGAATGGCTCGCGGGATTTCTGTATCTGCCGAGGTGCTCTACCTCGTGATCCTTTTTTGGATTTTCTTTTCAGGACCTAGATGGCTCAGCATTGATCACCTGTGTCTGTCGCGCGAACACGCCTGTAGCTTCGCGACGCGATGAGTCGATGGGCGGTCTATTCAGCGAACTCTTCCGCCGGTCGCGGCGCGCGCTCTGGGATCTCGCCATTTGGTAATCGCCACTCGCGTTGCGCACGAAACGGCAACGCAAAAAGTTTGCCCAGGGTAAGTTCGTTTTCCTCCCGATATGCAGCGACCCCGATCGTGATGGCGTCCTGCGGCACGTCTCGCCGCAATGTGCGATGCAGCTTGTCCCACCAACAAAACATCGTGCCCCAGTTTGAATTGGTCTCGCGCTGCACGATGGAATGATGAATCCCGTGCATGCGCGGCGTGACGAGAATCAGGTTCAAAACTCGCTCAACGTGAATTGGCAGGCGCCAATTGGAATGATGAAAAAGTGTCGCTCCCTCGAAAGTGGCGAAGAATACAACAAGCATGATCGGACCGATACCGAAGAGCAGCACGGCTAACGAGAGAAAGCCGGTGGAAAGAATCATTTCGCCGAAGTGAAATCGCGCAGCAGTGCTTACATCGAGATCCAAGTCGGTGTGATGCACGTTGTGAAATCGCCAGAAGAAAGGCACCATGTGCATGGCCCAGTGCCACCACCAATAGGCGTAGTCCATTAAAAGGAACGTCGAGATCACGACGGCCCAGGTCGGAAGGTGAAACCAATTCAGTAATCCGACGTGTCGATCCCGCGCCCAGATCGCGATCGCGATCGGAATGGGCAACATCGCGAGACGAACAATGTGCGAAGCCTGGGATCGAGAGCACAAAATTCCGGACGAGCCGGTGAAGCACATTGAAATGTTGTCGTCGCAACGGGAATCGCCACTGGAGCCAGAGCAGCGCGAGAAACAGGCACGCCAGCAGCGGGTTGCCGATGTAATCCATCAAGGGAATCTCAGGCATGTCAGGACAACGGATGAAGTGCCCGTAACTTTAGCATCGGCAGACTTGATAGCGACAATGCCGAGCTGGAGCACAGGCACTTGCCTGTGGAGCAACCGGCCGTCTCGCCTGGTCGATGATTCTTCGGCAGATCGGCCGTGCTCACCCAGGGCGTTCCGCCGAAGCCCCAATGCGCCGGAATTCGAAAGTGGTCTCGGGTTTTACGACCTCACCGTTCATCTCGAAGGCAGCGGATAAACCAGAAAATTGATCGGCCCGCTTTCAGGCTCCGGGTCGACAACCAGATCGTGACCCTTCGTTAGCTCAAACCGGTTCGCCGGATTATGACCAAAATAATAATCCGCGAGTTTTGGGTTTTTCCACGCTTCACCGATGTCTACCGGTACCCACTGATCGTCCGCAGGATTTCGGCCCAGCAATGGTAGCCCTCAATTTTGCCC
>CAVZNJ010000014.1:0-280851 GCA_963776615.1 uncultured Verrucomicrobiae bacterium | reverse complement strand
AATCGTTTCGCCCAGGCCATCGCCGTGCTCGACGAGCCAATCGCGACAGAAACGCAGGGTCCGACAGGGGGCTTTAGTTCGCCGCCTAAACGGGACGCACCCGCAGGGCCCGACGTAGAAGCTCACGATGGACCGGCCGCCGCTTCCTAGCGGCCGAATGGTTGATGCCGGGGGCTGATCGGGGCAGACTGAGGTCGACGCGGATCAAAAGGCTGGTTTAGCGCGGTCCGCCATAGGAGGCGCACCGCGTTGGGTATCGGGTGGAACTCGGATTGGCGACCCTTCTAGGAGCCTCGGCCGCTGACCACGTGGTCGGTACGGCGCGGGCGCGACCCACCGTAGCGGCTCAGCAATGACGCTCGCCGAAACACTTCGACGCGGCCGACTTGCCCGTTCCCAGGTGGCCGTCCGCGAACCAGCTGGGCAAGCGCCGGCCGAGCCGGTCGCACGCACCCAACCGGAAGCGAGCACGGCAGGACCGGAGCCGCGTCTGCGCGACTGGATCGGCATCCTGGCGATGGGCGTCGGCCTATTCATGGCCATAATGGACGTGCAGATCGTCACCAGCTCGCTGAGCCAGATCCAGGGTGGGCTATCGGCCAGCGCCGACGAGATTGCCTGGGTGCAAACGGCGTATCTAATCGCCGATGTCGTGATGGTTCCGATGAGCGGGATCATGTCGCGGCTGTTGTCGACGCGCGTGCTGTTTGTGGTCGCCACCCTTGGTTTCACCGGGACCAGCGCGTTGTGCGCCACCGCCACCAGTCTCGGCCAGATGATTGTCTATCGGGCGATGCAAGGGTTTTGTGGCGGCGCCATGACGCCGACCGTGTGGCCGGTCGTCTACACCAAGTTCCGCGGCCAGCAGCTGGCGACCGTCATTGCGATCATCTCAGTGATTCTGAGCCTGTCATCTACCTTGGGCCCGACCCTCGGCGGGTTTTTGACCGATACGTTTTCCTGGCATTGGCTGTTTTTGGTCAACATCGTGCCCGGTCTCTTGGTCGCCACGGTCGTGTGGGTAACGATCGACATCAACAAGCCCGACCTTTCGCTGCTGCGCGATTTCGACGTGACGGGCATGCTGCTAATGGCGACCTTTCTCGGCTGCCTCCAATATGCGCTTCAAGAAGGCCCCCGCTCGGACTGGCTCGACGACGACACGATCCGCGCCGCGGTGGCTGTCTCGACCGTGGGTGGGGGCTTGTTTTTCTGGCGGGTGCTGACCTACCGCCAACCGATCGTCGATCTTCGCGCCTACCTCAACCGCAATTTTGCTTTTGGCTCGTTTTTCACCTTCGTCGTCGGCATCGGCATGTACGGCACGACTTACCTGGTGCCGCTGTTTCTGGCGCAGGTGCGCGGCTACAACGCGCTGCAGATCGGCTTGACGATCATCGTTACCGGCCTAGTCACCATGGTGATGTCGCCGCTCAGTACTCTCATCGCGCGCCGGCTCGATCTGCGCTTAATGCTGGCGATCGGCTTCGGCCTGTTTGCCTTCTCGATGTATCTGACCGCCACGCTGACCAATCAGACCGGCTTCTGGGAGCTGTTCGTGCCTCAGGTGGTCCGCGGCCTCGGGCTGATCTGCTGCTATCTGCCGGCCAATATGATCGCGCTCGGCACGTTGCCGCAGGACAAGATGACGAACGCTGCCGGTCTCTACAACCTGACCCGCGATCTCGGCGGTGCAATCGGCCTGGCTACGATCGTGACGATTATGAACGAGCGGCTGCATTTTCACTGGAACCGGTTGATCGAGGACATCAATCCTGCCCGCGCTTCGGTGCAGCAGTTCCTCGATTTGCAGATCAACCGTTTTGATCCGCTGATCCCCGGTGATCCAAGCCACGCTGCAATCAAGATGCTCGCCGATCTGGTGCGGCGCGAAGCGCTGGTGCTGACCTATAACGACCTGCTGCTGCTGATCGGCTCCCTATTCATCTTCGGCCTGATGCTGCTACCGTTGGTCGGCCGCCCTCGCTCGTTTCTATCGCATTGACCTTTCGGCGGGCGTTCCGTAGTCGCTGAGCTCGCTGGACTGGCAGCTGTCGGCGGATTTCGTTTTCCGGGCGCGCGCATCCGGTTTTCGATCGTTGTCACCAGCTGCTCTTCGGTCATCGCCGATGGATGCTGTCTCGTCCAGCCTGAAGGAAGCGCCGCCCGCTCCGCTGTAGCGCACCCCGGGTGCGCGGAGGCAAACAGCCTTGCGCGTTGCATTTCCCGTCTATCAAAGAAGAAGCGAGCCGACCGATGCAGATGGCCGACAAGATCGTCATGCGGCCGGTCGAGGCCTTGATCCCCTATGCCCGCAACGCGCGGACGCATTCCGAGGAGCGGCCATCGAGTCGGCTGAGGACCAGTCGCCTTCGCCGGCGGCGGCTGGCCGCGGCGGTGGGCTCTGGGGCCGCCTCAGCCCCCGGCGCGGGCTCCGCGGCGCGCCTCCCGCATTCGCGGGCTCAGTGGCCGCGGACGTCGCCGGCGTGGCTGCCTCGGCGGCTGCGAGCGCCGCCACCGGACAGGTCACCGAGGATTTGCGCGCTCGCGGGATCCCGACACGAAATGCACTGACCGGGGTGCGCGATAAAGCCGTTCCCCTGGGTTGGCTTGTGGCCGAAACGCCTCGCCCTCAGCGCGAGGGCCGGGTTCTGCTCACAATAAATGCGACTGGAGCAGTCGTAATGCTCACATTCTGTGATCCTGTGTTCGCAATCGTAAGCTCGTACTCGCAATCATCCGGTCATGCTTACATTATCTGCAAATGAGTCTCAACGCCTCCTCGCGCCGTCATCCTTCCGATCCTTCGGCGCACGCGCTTTTGTGGTCGGTGGCTCGGGTTCGTCGGCGACAGGAAGGTGCCAGCCGCGGCGAATAGCGATGAACCGGAGCCCGAAGCAGAGGACCGCGCCGGCAATCGTCACCGCGGTCGACGGGAGCCGCAACGCGGCGCCGATCACGACCACGGCCGCACCGGCCAGGGCGGCGACGGCGTAAAGATCGGCGCGCAATACGGTGGGAATCTCGGCCAGGAGCACATCGCGGGTCATGCCGCCGCCGATCCCGGTCAGCATGCCGAGGAGCGCCGCCATGACCGGGTTGAGCCCGAAGGCGAGCGCCTTTTGCGTGCCGGCAACCGCGAAGAGCCCCAGCCCCGCGGCGTCGAACAGGAGCACCGGGCTGCGCAGCCGGTCGATGATGGAGGGCCGCCAGAAGGTGACGATTCCGGCAAGCAGCGAAACCGCCAGATAGCGCCAGTCGCTGATCGCCGCCGGCGGCACCGCGCCGATCAGCAGGTCGCGGGTAATGCCCCCGGCATTGCCCGCCGCATACGACAAGACCAGAACCCCGAACAGATCGAGCCGGTGCTTGACCCCCGCCATCGCACCGCTCAGCGCAAAGACAAAGGTCCCGACGAGATCGAGCACCAGCAGGAGCGTTTCCATCGTGGGCTCTCCCACCCAAGCCGGGTGACCCGCCGCTCTCCAGTCCCGGATCGGCGCCGATCGGCCGCCCTATGGCGCCAGCCAGGCGCGCGCCGCGACGATCAACGCCTCGACGCCGGTCTGCAAGGTCGGATGGATAACCGGCGCAAAGCGCGGATTGTGGTTGGTCGGGATCTCGTTGAGCCGGCCTGCCTCCTTGGCTTTCGCGTAGCGGTCGGGGTCGGTGCCGCCGACGAACCAGAACACGGAGGGCGCGTGCCACTCCGCGCCGAACGATCCGAAATCCTCGCTCGCCGGCGTCGGTCCGGTCTCGCGCACGCGGTCGGCGGAAAAGTGCCGGCGGAACGCGTCGGCGACGCGCTTGCTCGCCGCGGGATCGTTGACCACGAGGGGATAGCGGTCGAGCGGCGTGATCTCCGGCGGCCGGGGAGCGCCCGAGGCCGCGGCCTCGGCCTTGACGATCCGCTCGATCGCGGCGAGCACGCGCTTGCGCACCCCTTCGTCGAAGCTGCGCACGTTGAGCTTGATGACGGCCTCGTCGGGAATGACGTTCTCCTTGGTGCCGGCCTGCAACGAGCCGATGGTGACCACGGCGGCCTCCGCGGCGGCGAGTTCGCGGGAAACGATGGTTTGCAGGCGCATGACCGTCGCCGCCGCCATCACCACCGGATCGATGCTGGCTTGCGGCATCGATCCATGCGCGCCGCGCCCGAACAGTCGGATCTGCAGGCTGTCGGCCGCGGAGGTGATGACTCCGGCGCGCCCGCCGATGGTCCCGGCCGGTCCGACCATCACGTGCTGGCCGAGCACCACATCGGGCTTGGGGAAGCGGTCGAAGAGCCCGTCATCGATCATCGCCTGGGCGCCTTCCGCGGTCTCCTCCGCCGGTTGGAACACCGCCATCAGCGTCCCCTCGCCAGGTGTCGCGGGCTTGCGCGAGCAGCGTCGTCGCGCCGACGAGCCAGGCGACATGCATGTCGTGGCCGCAGGCATGCATGACCGGCACCGTCTTCCCGTCGCGGTCCGTGGCTCTGACCTTGCTGGCATAGGGCAGGCCGGTCGCCTCCTCGACCGGCAACGCGTCCATGTCGGCGCGCAGCATGACCGTCGGCCCTGCGCCGTTGCGCAAGAGCCCGACGACGCCGGTCTTCCCGATCGCCGTCGTCACGTCGTAACCGGCGGCGCGCAGCCGCTCCGCTGCCAATCCGGCTGTCCGGGTCTCCTGCATCGACAGCTCGGGATGGGCGTGCACGTCGGTGTAAAGCGCCTCCAATTCCGGGAGCAGGCCGGGAAGACGCACCAGTGCAGGATCGGAAGAACGCGTCTCTTTCGTATTCATGAGGGCGGCCTTTCGCGCTCCAACGCGCCGTCGGGAGGTTTGACAAACTGGCGCGCTGCATGCCCATCGGCTTCAGACGAAAATAGTCCAAGTGTCCGGGTTGGAGCGATCGTGACCGTCCGGCCGCTGACGTGCAAGTCGCGCCCGTACTCATAGCGGTTTCTGCGCAACTCGAAAATTTAGGTTTTCGGGATTTTTAGGCGTCGACAGATCACGCAGCTGGCGGATCCGCGATCGGCTCCAGCCGACCCCACCAGATACCCTCACGGGCCTTCCGGGGTGGCCCCGCCGGCCCGGACGTATTCGCGCTCGGCCGGACTCAGCCGCCGATGTTTGCTGGGATCTCGGTAGACGATCAGGAAGGCGAGAAAATAGAAGAAGCTCAGCAGTCCGGTCATGCCGAAGCCCCACCGCCAGCCGAACCGCACCACCACTAGCGCAACCAGCGGGATGCCGACCACGTTGGAGAACTTTGCTGCGGCATCGAAGATCGAGGTCGCGAGCGACCGTTCCTGGCGGGGGAACCAATAACCCGTGGCCTTCGAGCTTGCCGGGAAACTCGGCGCTTCCGCGGCGCCGAGCAGAACGCGTGCCGCCAGAATGCCGCCGAACCCGCTGGCGAAGGCGGTCGCGGTCGACGCGACGGACCAGAGAAACGTGCTTAGCCGATTGACCGGCGTGACGCCGAAGCGGTCGAGGATCATGCCCGTCGGGATTTGCATCACGGCATAGGGCCAGAAGAGCCCGCTGAAGAGCCAGCCGAGCTCACTATCGGTCAGACCGAAATCCTGCTGCAGCGCTCTTGCCCGATCCAGAGACACCCATCACGACGACGATCAGCGGCCTGGTGACGGTGTGCGCGAGTGCCGGAGACCACACGCGCTGTGGTTGCTGATCGCTTCCCGTCATGATACGATCCGGTTCATACGCCGGCGCAACTCCAGCGAACCACGCTATTGTCGGAGATCCGATAATGCAAGAACGCTGCAGCAGGGACCCGCGAGGCATTCATCAAGCGCAAAAACACGCGAAATCACGAGCCCGCCAGTGCGTGCAATCCATCGGCCGGATCGTCCTATGTCTCTGCTTTCTTGCACTGTATGTGCTGCCCGGCCCGGTTTCGCCCAAACCGCGCAAACTGCGCCGGCGGCGCCCCCAGCTGCGCCGACACCGTCAACGACAACGTTGACGACCAACCCGCCCGCGCAACGTGCACCGCCGCCCGGCGCGGAGTTGTCGCCCGTCCCGGCGACAACGCCTTTCAAGCCTGAAACCAACCCCAATGTAATCTCGCCGCCTCAAGCCCAGCTCGACTACAATCTCCAGATACCATTGTTCGGCGAGTTGCCGGTCCGTAAGGAACTCTCAGAGAAGGGGATCGATTTCATTGCACACTACATCAGCGATACCGCGTCCAATACGGCCGGCATCCACGGTACGGCCACAGCCTATGCGCAGCAGGTCGACTTTGGCATCGGCTTCGATCTCGACAAGTTGGGGGTTTGGCCGGATCCCGTCGCGCATTTCGCCATGACGGACCGCGCAGGAAGAAGCCTGACGGATGACAGAACCGGCGGCTACTTTCCTTACCAAGTGATTTTTGGGCAGGGGAACTGCGATTCAACCAAATCCAAAATCTGCGATTCAACGAAATCAGTGTCGAAAAGTTTCTTTTCGACAAGGAGCTGGCCCTGAAGGTCGGCTTTTATCCGATGGGAAAACTGCTGTCTTTAGCGCTATTGCAGGCTCCGATAACCCTCATTATCGAGCCCAATCCGACCCGCGATAATGTGCAGCGGACGGGGGCCTGCGGCTGCCGCTGGCATGTTGGCGATTTCGCCAACGGACCATGCCCGGCCGAGGTTCGCCTGTTCCCACGCGTCCTCCGAGACGCACCCGCCGACCCGGTGCTGACGCCGGCGGCGGCACCGGCTGCGGCAGACCATCGCCACTGTCGCTCGTGCTCGCCGCCAAACCGAGGCGGCTGCCGAACAGCTGGGCCGGCTCACGACGGTCAACAGCCGCCACCGCCGCCCCATCAGGTGCCGGATCCGCTCGTCGGAGTTCCAGCCGTTCCCGAAGCCGACGGCGGCGTTCGAGGCCGCTCGGCCCGCAGACCGTCATTCCGCAGCAGCCGTAACCCAGAACCCGAGCGTATCAACCCGCTGGCCAGCGCTCGACCGGCGCCGTTCGACAACAGCGACATTCCGATCCCTGGAACCGGCCCTGATGGCTGGCGAAACCGACGAGGTCATCTCGGTCTGCCCAGACCGGTGCCCAGATGGCGAGATTTCACACGGACCGTGTTTTGAGCCATATCGGGAAGACAGCGAAAACCCGTACTCGAGCTGGGTCGTCCAGGTCCGGCGGGGTGACGTGGCGTGCGGTCAGGCCATTGATATTGCGGTAGAAACCGCCCAACTGGCGGAACCATAGTCCGCTTGCCGCGGCCTCAAGATGCCGAGGCGACTGGCCGAACTCGACCCCCCGCGCAAGATCGACTGGCCCGACCTCGACCCGAGCACGATCCAGTGGCCCGATCTCGATCTGAGCGAGCTCGAGCTGGTCACGCTCGACCAGGCCGAGGCGATCGAACGCGGGGGCATCAGCGAAGGCGGCGGAGGTCGAGACGGCGGCCGTCCGGTGGAGACTCGGCCGCCGGCGAATCTCGAGAGCCGCGGCATTTGCCTTTTCGGGCCGCGTTGGCAATGCGCTCGCGCGCGCGATTGGTCGCAGCGACCGCCAGGTGCGCCGCTGGCTTGCCGGCGAGGTTCCGGTTAGCGTTCGCCCGCGGGTGTCGTGGGTGAGGTGCGGCCCGGGCGAGGCGCCGCCGGGCCGCCGGCGCCGATCAGTTCGCCTGGCGAGGCTGGATGAAGTTTGAGAAGCGCTGCCGGGCATAAGTCCCAATTCATCGGCCTCCCGTTGCGCGCAGCTCAGCGCTCTGGCGAAACTTCTCGATGAGCTCTCCGGCGTCACCTCTGGGTACGCCTTGAAGATCGGCTCCCACGCCTCCCGGCGGCAGCTTCGCGGCGGCCTCAATCATCTCGTCCAGGGTCGGTTTGGTCATTGCCATCAGAACGGGATCTCCTGCAAATTCAGGTGCTGCGGTTCGGTCGTGGTCGCGACGGCTTCGTTTTTTCCGGCGCTCAACGGCTCGGGCAACCCGGTCTCAGGCTTCAGTAGGGCGAAGACGCGGCTCGACAAAGAGATCGCGGCAGCGCTCGTCAGCGCGAAACAAGAAGGAATGCCGCCCTGGCGCCTGCATGATTTACGGCGCAGCACGGCGAGCCGCATGGCGCAGCTCGGTATCTCGCCGCACATCATCGAAAAGGTGCTGAACCACCTCATCGGCTCGTTGGCCGAGTCGCCGGCGTCTACAACCGCTACGGCTACACCCGGGAGAAACGTCACGCTCTTGAGCTCTGGGCCGTACATATCGCACGCGTAATCAGACTCCCTGGAGGACCGACAAGCGCGCCGTTAGAAATAGGTGCAGAACGAGGGATACACTATCGACGTAATGTACGCCCTCAATACGTATATTTGCCTTTTCAAGATCGCCAAGGCCCAGTGTACGTTCCGGACACGTACATTTCATTTTTTTGGTGACGCAGCCCGCTTCGCGCGCTCGCGTCTCGTCGCCGCTCAGCGCGTAGGACGTGACGGCGATGATGGGAATGTGCTTGAGCTTGGGGTCGCGCTTAATGGAGCGCGTGGCTTCGTAACCGTCGAGGATCGGCAACTGGATGTCCATCAGGATCAGGTCCGGCTGCTGAGACCGCGCCACCGTGAGCGCCTGTTTGCCATCCCACGCTTCGATCATCCGAAAGCCGGCGCTCGCGAGCAGGTCGCGAAGGATCTGCCGGTTGTCCTCCTGGTCCTCGACGACGAGAATCGTCTTGCTCATTGTCGCGCTGCTAGTCATTCAGACTCTCGCCGGCGCCGTGAAAGAGAATGTCGCGCCCGCGCCCGGGATGGAATCGACCCAAATGCGGCCGCCATGCATCTCGACGATGCGGATCAAGCGAGAATCTTCGAGGAATTCCGGCAGGTGGACGGCTCGATCACCAAAACCAAAATGGGTTCGGGCTTGGGCCTTGCAATCGCAAAGCCGCTGCTCAACCTGGTTGGCAACGCGATCAAGTTCACCAATTCCGGAGAGGTCGCGATCGAAGTGAGGCCGAGCAAGGACACCCTCACGTTTTCCGTTCGCGATACTGGCCCCGGCGTCGCCGAAGCGCCTGCGCAAGCCGTCGCTCGTCTCCACGCGCCGGGGGCAGTCCGGGCGGCACGCGCGTCGAAAGGGACAGCTTCTGCTCCAGCTTGCCATTTATCCGTTCGAGGAATGAAGTCCCAACCTCCACGTGCAGGCCCTGTTCCAGGGTAATTTCGTCTGTAGCGTCCCTAAGCTCCGGGTGCTGTTCTAGGACCGAATTGATCTTCTCTCGGAGGCGCGCGTTCCTGCTCCGCAACTCGTCCTTTAAATCCTAGCGTAACGTGGCTTAAGTCGCATAACGCCGGCATGGCGGCCCAAGAGCCGCCCAAGACCCCACCTAATGTTGAATTTCATGCGCGTGGCCGAACTCGCTGCCAAATCTAAAACTGTTTAAAGGAACGCGGCCGCCAACTACCTGCAGACGTTCACGAGACCCCGCCCGATGTAGTGACCGTGGCGACTGTAGACCGCGCGACGCACCCAGCAGTTGTTATCGGAACCATAACCGTAGCTGGCACCGGGGTACGAATATTCATCGCCATAGCCGTAGTAGGGATAAGTGGCGGCCGCGCCGACGAGCGCGCCAGCCGCGAGACCCGGCCACCACCCGCCAAACCCGCAGCCGCCCCACCCGCAGCCGTTCCAGGACCGACCTTGAGAGCCCCAGCCCCAGCCTGCGTTTCGCCAACCGCCGCCCCAGCCGCCGCCGCGCCATCCGCCCCCCCAGCCGCCCATTCCGCCGTGCCAGCCGCCGAAACCGCCCATGCCGCCATGAAAGCCGCCAAAGCCGCCGCCAAACCCGCCATGACGGAACTGGGCGTCCGCGGGAGTCGCCGACAAACTGAGGGCCGCCGACATTGCCAGCGCCGCCAGTCCGGCGACAATCTTCTTGGAAATCGAGATACGCATGTTCCACCTCTGAAAGCCGGCCCTCGGCCTCAGTCGGGGACCGGGTCGTGGCCGCGCCTGACGCCGCCGCGACAGTTGACGCCAGCTTCCGCCCTTACTTCGGTCATAGTTTGATCAAAAAGCGACGGCTGGGCGCCAATGTGGTTTATCGACGCTTTCTGGCGCATTCGCCACTCCAGCGTGCCCATTTTGAAGCGCCTGACCTCAGAATGACTTGCTCAATTGCTCCAGGCGTTCGGCAAGCTCTGTGTCGGTCGGGGGCGCGCCAGGCTCGTTGAAGACGTCGAACGTGCGCGCCGACACGGCGGGCGCGTCAGCCGCCGCAATCAGAGCGCGGGCGAAATCCGCCCGGGCAACGCGGCGAAACAACGAGAGGCGGTGGACGGGCGGCGGCACCTGAGGATGTTTATGGGCGGCATAGTTGTCGAGGACGGCGTGGATCACCTTGCCGGCCGGGACGGACCGCTCGACGGTTGCGATGAAGCGGATGAACTCCTGATGCCTATGGCGCGGCACGCAGCGGCCGATGACCTTGCCTTCGAGCACGCTGAGCGCGGCGAACAGGGTCGTCGTGCCGTGGCGTTTGTAATCGTGCGTGAGGGTTGCGCATTTCCCCCGCTTCAGCGGAAGACCCGGCTGGGTCCGGTCGAGCGCCTGGATCTGGCTTTTCTCGTCGATGGAGACCACTGCCGCGTGGCGGGGCGGGTTCATGTAGAGACCGACGACATCATCAAGCTTGGCGGCGAAGTCGGGACCGTTGGACCGCTTAAAGGTCCTGATCCGGTGCGGTTGGAGCTTATCGGCGGCCCATATGCGCTGGATCGTTCGCAGCGAAAGACCCATCGCCTTGGCCGTGGCGCGGCCGGTCCAATGGGTGACTGCACCGGGCGGTTCGCGCAGGGTGCGCTCTCCAACTCCATTTAATCCGCGGTTTCATCGATGTGATGAACGGTCAGGGTGGCGTCTAGCGTACCCTGCGTCGAGACGGGGATGAGCCGCCGCTCGATGCCCCTAGTCCACTTTGGAGCAGCGTTGTCGACTGCTCGCCGAGCATGAACGGGCATATCTTGACCATTGCCGCAGATATGCGCGTGAAGACCGCTAACGGCCACCAGTCGGCGCGCATCCCTTCAAATAGCTCGAGCGCGCGGCACAAGAGTTTCAATCAAAGGGCGCGCAGTTGAGATGCAGACCGGCAGTAACCTTCGTGATCATCGTGATGACCGCGGTGATGACAGGCCTTGCGATTTCGCCGGTCTCGGCGGCCGCTGACGCCTCATCGGCGCCGTCGGAAGCGAAATTCATCGGGGCGATCCTCGTCATTCTCTTAACGTCGCGCGTACTCGGCGAGGCGATGCAGCGCCTTGGCCAGCCCGCGGTGATCGGCCACCTGATCGCGGGCATCCTGCTCGGCCCATCTTTTTTCGGCCTGATCTGGCCCGAAATGCAGCGAACGCTCTTCTCTCAGGGTGCAGCGCAAAAGGCTATGCTTGATGGCATTGCTCAATTCGGCGTGTTGCTGCTGTTGCTCCTGACAGGCATGGACACGGATGTCGGGCTGATCCGTAAAATCGGCCGTCCGGCAATCGCCATTTCGCTCACCGGCATTGCGATCCCCTTTGCATGCGGCGTCTCGCTCGCCTTCTTCTTGCCCGACACCTTGATTCCGCATGTCGAGCAAAGGTTGGCGACAGCGCTCTTCCTTGGAGTCGCCTTGTCGATCTCATCGATCAAGATCGTGGCGATGGTCGTGCATGAGATGAATTTCATGCGTCGTGACCTTGGGCAGATCATCGTCGCCTCCGCCATCATCGACGATTCCATCGGTTGGATCATAATCGCAGTTGTTTTCGGCATTGCGCGCGGAGGCTCGATCCAAGTCGGCCAGGTCGTGCAAAGCGTCGTCGGCGTTGCAGCGTTCCTCGTCTTAAGCTTGACCCTCGGTCGCCCGGCGGTCAGCTTCGCGATCCGGTTCGTCAACGACAATTTCGTGAGCGAACTGCCTGTCATCACCCTGATCTTGATCATCATGGGAGCGATGGCGTTAATCACCGACGCGCTTGGCGTGCAGAGCGTTCTCGGCGCTTTCGTCGCCGGACTGTTGATTGGCGAGTCACCGATCCTGACCAAACATATCAATATGCAGTTGCGTGGGATGGTTACCTCTTTCTTCGCGCCGATCTTTTTTGCCCTCGCAGGGCTGACTTCTGATTTGACCGTGCTGAAGTCGCCGGCGCTCGCGGCGCTCACTTTGGGGCTCATTTTGATCGCAAGCGTCGGGAAATTCGCTGGCGCATTTCTCGGCGGCGCGATCGGCCGGCTGTCGCGTCGCGAATCTTTGGCCCTCGCCGTCGGCATGAACGCGCGGGGTTCGACGGAGGTCATCGTCGCCAGCATAGGCCTGTCGATCGGCGCCCTGAGCCAGAATCTCTATACGATGATCGTCACGATGGCCGTGCTGACCACGTCCGCAATGCCGCCGACTTTGCGCTGGGCGTTGTCGCGCGTGCCGCTGCGGCCGGGCGAGAAGGAGAGGCTCGAACGCGAGGCCTTCGAGGCCAAGGGCTTCGTTGCCAACATGGAGCGGTCTGCTTCTCATGGTGAGCGACAATTCGAATGGACGCTTCGCTTCACGCCTGGCGGGCCTGCTGGCGGGGCCACGCGGCCTGCCGACCACTGTGATCCACGTCAACCCTGAAGTCCCGCTCGGCCGATGAACGAAGCGCCGCGACAGCCAAAGCCGAGCGAACGAGCAGACGATGTGAAACAAAGCGCGAACCACGCGCGCCATGCCCAGCCGGCCGACGCCAAGGAAGGGCCGGCGGTCATGGTCAAAACCAGCGCAGAGATTTCGGACCCTGAACAAGCGGTCTTGCATGAAGCGCCCAAAGGCTATGATCTCTTGATCGTGGGCCTTGGTCAGGCGATCCCAGGGGGCGGGTTCGATCCGGAGATCGCCAAGGCGGCACGCGCCTATGAGGGTCCTTCAGCGGTCGTCTTGGCGCGCGGCGTGCACGATGACGACCCGATTGGCGGACGCATTAAGATTTCTGGCGCCAATTACCGGAACGGCCATCTCCCGACGCGCCGCGGAGGTCAGCATCGAACTCGCGCGCGCCGCTCATGCTGAACTAACCATCCTGTATGTGTCTCCCCCGCCGACCCTGCCCAACGCGATATCGCAGCAAAGCCGTCAACTCCTAGCGAGACGTCACGGGGAAGCGGTTCTCAAGGAGGTCGTCGAAGTCGCCGATCACTACGACGTGCGATTGCGCACCAAGATCAAGATCTCTGACAGGCCCTATGTCGCAATCCTCGATGAGGCGCACAGAGCCAGCGACACCTTGATCGTTCTGGGAGTCGCCGCACGACCGAGCGATGCCCTGCTCTTCGGCAGCACTGCCGATCAATTGCTCGAAACCAGCCGAAGCTCGCTCCTGTTTGTGGCAAGCTGATTGGGAACCTCCCTTACGAGCATTCAAATGAAGAGCTGAACAATGATGGCAAGTTGATGAAGTTCGGCATGGCGAAGGTCCGAGGGAGTTGGGATGCTCGGCGCAGCGGCGCTGCTAGCCGAACGCTGGTGGCATTGGCTTTATCGCCTGTGGAACTTTCTTCTGGATCGAATTGTCATCACTGGTCTAATCATTTTAGGGCCAAGCGAATAGAGGCTTTGGAACTGAAGATCAAAAACCTCAAGGAATATGATGATAGAAAAATATTGTGCGATTTTTGCGTGGAAATTAAGCCTTATTCTTAGTCGCATTGATAGCCATCACTAGTATATTTAATGCTCAATATTACATTTTAATCAATACACTTCAAATAATGGAATTCTTCAAGATACCTGATTCATCATTTCTAGGGATTACGCAAGGTGTACCAGGTGCACCTACTTTGACTGCCACAGAAATACTATATATTTCCTATCTTATCTTGCTTCTTGTACTGCTCATCCTTACTTTCTCGCTTGTAGCGGCCATATTCCAAGAAATGGACGATTTCACTGACCCACCTAAAGCGATCCAGCGCCTTGAAGAGCGGATCAACGCCCTGAGAGCTAAGAGCAGATAGGCTGATGGCATCTGGGCCAATATCCACAACCTTGGTCGACGGCAGCTATTGGATAAAATCAGAACGGAAAGACTCCTCGGGCGCATCAAATCTCTGCAAGAGCTTGCGAGCGGCAGAGGGGATCCAAGTGCAGATTCTATCCACTATATGACTGGTGGCGCAACCATCGGTGACGACGTCATTTCACCATCTCCCTCGCTTTCGTGATGAAGTACGTTCTGAGGCCTAAATTTTTAATCTCTTCTGCATAGCGATTTATTACATCCATTGATCTATTTTCTGGCTTGCTTAAGAAGCGTTCCAGATAAACGTCTGCCTCAGCTTCACTCTCTATTAGAGTAACATCTTTTATTGGTTCTATTGGCATGATTCTAACTCCTCGTCATTTTATCAGCCCCTAAGAATCACCTCACCAACGTACCACGGCACATGATCACCCGTCAAACAACACTGGTGGCGCAACTAACGTCCGTGACTATCTAGTTTGGCCAAAGTTTCCTGCTGCAAAGCCACTTCGCGCGCCTTCTAATCCAGAGCCTCGGCTCACAGCATTGGAAACGGCTGCGTTGGCAGTCGCCCATTGACCAATCGCAGTATCTAGCTTTGAAGCTAATGCGATAAGTGAAGCATTATCCGCTTTAGCCGCTATTGCCATCTTCAAGTTCTGTAAATCCTTTTCAGCTTCATCCTTGGCTCTGCCAGATGCCGCTGTCACGTCGGCGGCAAGCTTCAATCGTTGTTCGAGGGCTGCTATCTGCTCCTTCAAACCAGCTCTTTCGCCCTCAGACGTTCTCCCACGGAACCACCCAGCAGCCAACCAGCCTGCCACGATAAATGGCAATATAATGTAAGGCGCGCTCCAAAAAGCTGTCCATTCCTGTTTCCACATATCCGAACTGGTTAAGTCCATTCAATTCAACCTTGATAACCAATCACAGCCTATCACGGTGGACGGTCTGCTGCCATTCTTCCCTTGGTGGCGCAACTAAATCCAACAACCACAAAGCAAATCCAATCTAAACAAAGCAAATCCAACAATATCTAATGATCAGTCAAGTACATGCGGCAATATAGCCGTTGCCTTCCTATGCCCTTTCGTGCATAGTATTCGGAGCGGACGACGCGCGCGACCTCCGACCGATCTTGAGCACGCTCGCGGGCAAGGCGGCAGAACCGCCAGCCTAAATCAGTTCTGCGCGCCTCCGGGCGGCGTCGATTGACACTGCAACGAGAGTCTTGGACGAGCGGGCGACAATCACGCCTGCGAGCCGGGCTCGCGCCTTCAGCCCGAGAGAATGTGGCCGAGAGCGGCGAGCGGACGAATGCGATCACAGACGATTTTGGTTGTCGCCAGAATCGGCGCCCGAAAGGATCGCGCCGGGGACGCCCCACAGCCAAAACCAGAACACGAAAGAGAAAACCACGAGAACCGGTTGGGACGTTGTGCTTTGGCCCGCCAAAGGATCGCCCCCATCGTCGCGCCTGAACCTCGACTGACAGACCGAGCGGACGGCCCCGCCTGAAAGGGAGCAACGCCGCCCCCCTTCCGTGAGCCGCCAAGCGCAAGCTCACGACGGAGCCGCCGCTGGCAGCATGAGCGCGGGGCGCGTCGCCGAGTAGTTCGCCCCAGCAAATGGGGCTGCCGTCAACGACCCTCTCAGCCGAAGCCGCTGAAGCCGGTTCGCGCAAGCTCGAACCTTCGCGGGCAGTCGGCGGCCCTGGGTATCTGGGGGATTTTTGAGCATCCGAGCGTCTTCGCCGCGCTAGATCCTCGCTATGGCCTCTCCTACCTTTTTACAGGAGGTCTTACAGGCTTTCTCGTGCTCGGCGGGGTTTTCTTGTGCGTCACGGGGGCCGAGGCCCTCTATGCGGATATGGGCCATTTCGGGCCGCAGCCGATCCGGCTCTCCTGGTTTGCCTTCGTCTTTCCGAGCCTCATCCTGAATTATGCTGGTCAGGCGGCCCTTGTCCTCGAAGGGGCGCCCACGGACGGCAATATATTCTATCGGCTCTGTCCGCAGCCGCTCTTGATCCCGTTGGTCATTCTCGCGACGGCGGCGACGATCATCGCTAGCCAATCGATCATCACTGGGGCCTTCTCGATGACAAGGCAGGCGATTCTACTTGGCTGGCTGCCACGGCTGTGGATCAAGCAGACCTCGGCTGAAGGCTACGGGCAAATCTACGTCGGGGCGGTCAACTGGCTTCTCATGATCGTTACGCTCGGACTGACCTTGGGCTTCGGCAAATCGGATAACCTCGCTGCAGCCTACGGCATAGCGGTATCACTGACGATGTTGCTGACTACGGCGCTGCTGTTCATCGCCATGCGCGAGATATGGGGATGGAGCCTAGTGGCTGCCGGCGCCGTGGCAGCCTGCTTTTTAGTGGTCGACGGCGCCTTCTTCCTGGCCAACTTGGCAAAGGTGGCAGCTGGCGGATACGTGCCGCTGCTTCTTGCGACCGCTGTATATGGAGTCATGTGGATTTGGCACCGAGGCGCGACAGCGGTGACGACCCACATTCATCAATCTTTGGTGCCGGTTCCTGAATTCATGGAGACGGTCGAGTCCGGCAATGTTCCACGCGTGCCCGGCACTGCGGTTTTCCTGACCCGCACTGCGCGGGATACGCCGCCGTTGATGGTTTGGCACGTGAAGCACATCCGTGCCTTGCACCAGCAGCTGTTCGTCTTGGCCGTGAACATCCTCCCGGTTCCTTGGGTCAGAAGTGCCGAGCGCCTTACCGTCGTTGAAGTCGCGCCGAATTTCTGGCGCGCGGAAGCTCGCTATGGCTTCATGGAACGGCCCGACGTACCCACTCTCCTGGCTTCGAGTAAGGCCGACGGATGCGCAGTCGATCTTAGCGATGTCACGTATTTCGTAGGCCATGAAACCGTGTTGCATCGCGAAGATGGCAAGGGCCTACCAGCGTGGCAGGAGGCACTGTTCTCCACGATGCAGCGCAATGCCAGCCATGTCAGTGATTTCTTCAACCTGCCAAGCGAGGGCGTCGTCGAGATTGGGCGCCAGATTCCGATCTGATCAATCGGAGCTTCAGTTCTTTTTCGTCAGTCAAGCGCGACGCTGGCACGTTGCTCGTTCGCGAGATCACCATAACGACTTCATCTGCCTGCCGCGACGGGCTAATTCGGGATCATCGCCCTAAGTAATGTCCTAACCCAACAGGTGCGTTGTGTCATGTTCGCCCCTTGGCGGTTGGCCGGGGCTTCATCGCCCCGTCACCGCCGCGACCCCGCTCCGGCTCGATAGCCAACGGGGTGTGTGAGGCGTTCGGACCGCCGCGTCCGCGGCGCTACGTCTTGCACGACATTGCTCTCGTGGAAGCCGAGGTCCAGTCCGCAAAGCCGCCATCAAGCGAATATTTTTGGCGCCGGAGAACCTGTTGCCGCCTTTGCGCCTTCGCGCGACCGATGAAAACGTTCGAAGAGTCGAAACACTAAAGACCGCAACGCCGATCATCAACGCAGCGGTTGGCGAAAAGCGCCTCTTGATTGTCGGGGGCGTCTACCGCCTGGCGACTGGGCAGGTTGACGGCCTGAGAGCGTTGTTCACGGGCGACAGACGAGAAAGAGGAGACGATACCGCCTCCTCCTCTCCCCATTACTTCTTAGAATGTTCGTGCGCGGTCGCTGTGTGCTTATGTCCTTGCTCGCTATGTTCGTGGGCCGCGTCGGCGTGATCCTTCGCCTCTTTGTTCTCGCCAAGATCATGATGATGGGCGGCTTGATGATGATGATGGGCTGCGGCGTGATGATGAGCGGCGGCCTGATGATGATGCTCACTGGCCGGATGCTTGGACTTTGCCATGGCGCTATTCCTCCCAACCGGTCCTGGAAAACTATGTGCCGGTTGCAGCTTCGATATGGGGCGGCTTCTCTTCTCGGCAACCCCGCTACCGGGGGCGGTTAAGCCGGTACGTCGCAGATTTGTGACCTGGCGAAAGGGCTGACCCGGCTTTCAAGGCACATGAAGCAATCTTTGTGAAAGCACAGAGCGGTTAGATGGTCGCCTTCGCTTTCGTGAATGAGTAGTTTCCGAGGCTTCCGCCGTCCTCATTGCTCGGCAAAACTGCGTCGATCAAACCCCACCGCCGCTCCACAGGAGCCGGCGGGAGGAATTGATGGTCTTGCCGATAGATTTATGGAGAGAGCGATGACGACAGCGGCGACCTGTGAGACCGGCGCTCTCAGGCGATCGGACGTCATCGCCTGCATTCCCCATCTGCGCGCCTTCGCCAGGGTTCTCGCCGGCGATCGTCAGCGTGCCGACGATCTTGTGCGTGAGACGATCGTGCAGACCTTCACCGCGGTGAAGGGGCCTCGCGTCGGGATTAGCCTGAAGGTTCGAATGTTCACCGCCCTGCGCAGGCTGCACTACGGTGCGCTGCGCCAATCGCTCGACGACGCGGCACGGCAGCCGGAGCCGCCGTCGAGCAAGGACGACGGTGTCGAGTCCGACGAGCTCCTCCGCATTTTCCGTCGGCTCCGCGACGAGCAGCGTGAAGCGCTGATTCTGGCGGTCGCCAGCGGTCTGTCATGCGAGGAGGCGGCCGAGATATGCGATTGCCAGATAGACACGATCATGAGCCGGGTATCGGAGGCCAGACGCGAGATATCGAGGATGTTGCGGGAGGCCTCGCTGGAGAAGATCAATATCGAGATTCTCGCGGACAAGGACACAAGCGAGTTGTCCGCCAATGCCATCTGCGCCGCGTAGGACGTGGCGCCGACAAAAAGCGCCGGGACGACGCGGCGCTAGCCTGGATAGAATTTGACGTTTGGTCCACTCGCGGGAGATGACCGAACTCGACCCTGAGCTGACTTCCAACGGTGGTGCAAGAATTCAGCGCAGCATCAACTCACAGAAAGCGGGTGCCAAGCGCCCGCCTTCCGGGTCCATGTCTCTTTGGCATAGCCCGCAAGCCCGCCAAAAGTTGAAGACGTGACACCAACCACGAGCCCCAAGAACCACGGCCCCATTCGGACGCCATCGCTGCGCGGTTTGCCCGACGCGCAACGGCTTCCCGGCGTTCTCTCACGCTATCGCGATCCGAACTTGGCTCGGAGCCTCACGGAAATCGCTGTCACGTTCGCGCCGTTCGCCGCGCTTTGGGCGGCGATGTGGGCGCTCATGCATGTCAGCTATTGGCTCACTCTCGCGTTGGCCTTGCCGGCGGCTGGGTTTCTGGTGCGGCTCTTTATGATCCAACATGATTGCGGGCACGGCGCCTTTTTTCGCACCCGCGCAATCAACGACTGGGTCGGACGCTTGTTCGGCGTCTTCACGCTAACTCCCTATGATTACTGGAAGCGCACGCATGCCGCGCACCACGCCGCCGCGGGCAATTTGGACCGTCGCGGCCTGGGCGACATTGAGACGCTGACTGTGAGCGAGTACTTGAACTTGGGCTGGCGCAAACGCTTCGCCTACCGCCTGTATCGCCATCCCCTTGTGATGTTCGGGATCGGCCCCACCTATCTCTTCTTGCTGCAACATCGCGCTCCACTCGGCCTCATGTGCGGCGCCGGGTGGAAGCCCTGGGTTTCGGCGATGTCGACCAATGCTGGAATCGCAATTGTCGTGGCCCTGCTGATGTGGCTCATCGGCCCCGGCGCGTTCCTCATGATCCACGGGCCGATATTCATGCTTGCCGCGACGATCGGAGTTTGGCTGTTCTATGTTCAGCATCAGTTCGAGGACACGCGCTGGGCGCACGAGGCGAACTGGAACTTTCCGCAGGCGGCGCTGCACGGGTCCTCACACTACGATTTGCCCATTATCCTGCGCTGGTTCAGCGCCAATATCGGAGTTCATCACGTCCATCACCTGGCGAGTCGCATTCCATTCTACCGTCTGCGGGAGGCCTTGCGCGACTATCCCGAACTCACCAACGTCGGCCGCCTCACGCTTTGGCAGAGCCTGCGTTGCGTGAACTACTCACTCTGGGACGAGGACGCGCAGCGGCTGATTTCGTTCAGGGCGTTGGGCAGGCAGCTGCGGGCAGGCGACGCACGCGCGTGAGCAAGGCTTGGACGCGGACGCCTGTTGGCAAAGGGCAGTGGCGCCGCGCCTGAAGCGATCTCGGCACGCTGCGGGCGGCGGAAACGAACGGACGTCCGCTGGGCTCGCCGGCCTTCCTGGTTCCGGCAATCACGCTGAAAATCCTCCGCGTGAGTTCGGGAGTTAGGCGGCGCATGGAACTTGCGCCTGCGCGATCTGAAAGTTTCCAGGTCGAGCGCGCTCTGCTGAATCGAAGGTCCTACGGACCGGCATGAGTATTATCCGAGCCTGCCGCCGCGCTTCGGCATTCGAGTAAATGGTTACGCTATCAATTGTTGGCTCGGTGCCGGGCTTTCGCGGTCTTCCCGGAGGCATTTTCTGCAAAGCGCCGCCGTGCGCGCAATGAGGACGAAAATGTGCCAGATTCTTTCGTTCACGACCCTCGCATTCACGGCCCTCGTCGCAAGTTCAGCCGCGGAGGCCGCCGGAGGTGTGAACGCTTTTCAAGCCAAACAGGTGTTAGTGAACGACGAGCGGCCAGTTGCCGATCCGGTTCTGCGCGAGGTAGTCCATTACGGTGGGTCGCAAAAGCCCGGAACAATCATCATCAACACAACTGAACGACGTCTCTATTATGTGCTGCCTGACGAGCAGGCGATAAAATATGAGGTTGGCATAGGGCGGCCTGGCTTTGAATGGGGCGGCGTCAAACATATAGCCAGCAAGCGCGAATGGCCTGACTGGACGCCGCCAATTCAGATGATTAAGCGCCGCCCCGACCTACCGCGTTTTATGGCAGGCGGGCCCGACAATCCGCTCGGCGCCAGGGCGATGTATCTCTCTGGCACGCTCTATCGCATCCACGGCTCGAATGAGCCTGACACGATCGGTCAGGCAGTGTCCTCTGGCTGCATTCGCATGACCAATGACGACGTTGTCGATCTCTACGACCGCGCCAAAGTCGGCGCGACTGTAGTCGTCTTACGCTAAGGCCACCGTTCGGCGGACATCGCGCATTGCGGATCGGTGCCTCGGGCTTGTCACGCCGACACCGCATTATTGAATCTATGGTGGCGGGATAGCCAGGGAGAATGACGAAAATCAGCTACGCCAGATACCGGTTCCCGCCGGAGATCATTCCCCGGCAAATTTCTTATGACCTTTTGCAAGGGCACGGACGTGCGCGCGCGCTACGCTCGCGGAATCGCGAGGCGGTGATGATGGCTACTGGGAACGATCTATCGAGGCGAGGGTCAGGACGCCGACGCTTTCGCGACGGTTGCAGTTTCTCATTCGCTGATTGGATGCCGCATGCCAATTGTGCGTCGTGGGGCTGCCTCGGTCTGGCTCACGGAGATCGGCATGGCCGCTCCCTAATTGCCGGAGGATTCCCTGAACCGGCGTCGACGCCCTGACTGCCGTCCGAGAGCCCGAGTGGCAGCATCTCGACGCCGGCAAGGTGTCCATCGCATCGGAAACTACTCACGCGACATAACAAAAGCCCCGCGCTAGGAGGAACACCAGCGCGGGGCAATATTGGCGCGCCGGGGCTGGGGGGCAAGGAATTGGGCGCGTCATACGATCGACACGACCAGCGCCGGATTGTTCCATCCGCTCAGAATTCAACTAGCCGGCTGTGGCATAGGAAACAAACAGGTTACGAGGGGTACAAACTCCGGACGCCGATTGTTCAAAAAACCCCCGCCGATGACGACGGGGGCAGTCTCTTGAGGTTGTGAGGGCTTACCGGCAAATCCCGCAAAGGGCGGAGGGCATTGTCCGGCAGCGGTTCTTAGTTTGCCGTCTCTTCGTGACGACGGCAATGGGGCCACTCCTTAAGAGCCCTTTGCCAGGTCTGCGAACCTCGCGCCGCATGGCCAAGAAAAGCCCGCGCGCTCGCATGCCGCCAGCGCCATGAGAACGTCGGGCAGGTGCCGACCGCTCCAGTGCAGGCATTCGACGCGGACTACGTCCAGTGGAAATTCGCCAAGCGAGCGTGATCCGCTACGCATTTGCTGCCCCACCTTTAGGCGCGCCTTCTCGGTGGTAGGCAACAATCTTGCGGCTCGATATCATCCCCGCAGGAAGCAATGAGGAGATGGGCATGAAGATCGTGATCATCGGCGCGACGGGAACGATCGGCGCGGCCGTCGCCACGGCTCTGCGCGGGAAGCATGAGATTGTTGTGGTCTCGCGGTCCGCCGGTCATCCCGCGGACATTACCGACAAGGCCTCGCTTGAAAAGGCGTTCGCGACGATCGGGAAGGTCGACGCCATCGTCAGCGCGGCAGGGGGCGCTGTGTTCAAGCCACTCGCTGCGCTCTCCGACGCCGACTTCGAGAAATGCCTCCACGACAAGCTCATGGGACAAGTAAATGTCGTGCGGGTTGGTTCGCGATACGTCCGGCCCGGCGGCTCGATCACGATCACCAGCGGCTCGCTGGCGCAAGAGCCGATGCCCGGTGCCGCGGCGATCAGTCTGGTCAACGCCGGGTTGGAGGGTTTCGGTCGCGCCGCCGCGCTGGAGCTGGCGAGCGAGAAGATTTCGGGTGAATGTCGTCAGCCCGCCCTGGGTGACGGAGACGCTCGTCGCCCTGAAGATGGACCCGGCAAACGGTCTACCCGCCGCGGAGGTCGCCAGGGCCTACGCGCAGAGCGTCGAAGGTGACACGACAGGCCAGACAATCGACGCCAGAAAGGTTCTTCCTAGGTAGCAGACGATCGACAGTGTCGACTAAGAACGTCGGACAGGATGAACGCGCCGTCGCGAGGCATGGGTCACGTCCTCTCAAACTCCGGGTTCTTCGACTTCAGCCATTGCCGGCTGTTTCCGCTTGAATATCGGCTGCCGGCGCTTCGAGACGATCCCCTCTAAGCCCATCTCGCAAGCCTTGGCGAACACGAGCGCTCCCTCGGCCACCAGGGCGTCGCTGAACAGGATGTTGTCGACGCCGGCGACGAGGGGTGAAAGCGCAGCGCGCCGTTCCTCGATCGGACGCTGACGGAAATCCTCGCCGTTGAGGCTTAAGAGATCGACGAGGCAGGTTGTGAGAATATCGGTGGCTTCATGACTGCGCGAGCCTCGAAATCGTCGCCGGGCCGACGTTGTAGCTCTTGGCAAGCTCTTTCAGCGTGGCACCTTCCGCCCGCCGCCGCCGTGCTTCTTTCTGCTGCTGCGGCGTGAGCTTCGGCGGTCGGCCCATGTGCTGGCCGCGCGCCTTGGCCCGGCTCCGGCCTTCTGCTGTGCGCGTGCGGATAAGGTCGCGCTCCACGTCCGCCAGCCCGCCAAGAATAGCAATCATCAAGCGCCCGGTGCTGGTGGCGGTGTCGGCCCACGGTTCCGCCAGTGACCGGAATTGCGCCCCCGCGTCCACGATCTGCTTGACGATGGCGAACAGGTCGAATGTCGAGCGCGCCAGCCGGTCGATCCGCGTCACCGTCACCACGTCGCCGGGGTTGATGGCTCTCAGCAGCTTCAACAGTTCGCGCCGGTCGGCTCGCGCGCCCGTCACCTTCTCGCGGAAAATCTTGGCGCATCCTTCGGTGCGCAACTGCTCAAGCTGCGCGTCGAGCGTCTGGCCGTAGGTGCTGACGCGGGCATAGCCGAGGCGTCGGTTTTGCGGGTGAGTTTCGGTCATATCTTACGGAAACTCTAACCCCTTGAAAGCATAGGGGCAAGCAAAATCTCCGAAAGTCTTGAATTTTGCACGCGGCGCGGCTGAAATATGCTCCGGACGTGCAGTCTTGAACCATAGCCTGGAGCAGCCGAAGTCATCCGGCGGTGACGTCCAGGAGGCCAGATGCGGGCTACGAACCCCGACGCCGCAACAACTGGTACGAACTTCTTTGAAGGCTGATTAGTGACGGCTGATTTTTTTCTGACGCGGCGTGCGCTCTTTGCAAATCAGCCAGCCGCGCTCAACCACTCAGGAATCCACAAATTCCTCATTCCTGCCTTGACGGAGCCGTCTACTTTCCACATCTAATACGCCAAATCACCGCTGACCGCGCTTCCGGGCTGCTGCTCGTTCCTATGAAAAATTTCACCTCGCTAGGCCGCATCGGCGCGGTCCTTCTTCTCTCGGGCCTGCTGATTTTTCCCGCCCCGGGAGGACGCGCTCAGGGGGCGGAAGGAGGCACGGTTACCTCGATGGATGTTCGTTATGTCGGGCCGGAGACGATTTCGAAGGACCAGATTCTGGCGAACATGAAAACCAAAGTCGGCACCCCTATTCGGAGACCACGGTCGAAGACGACATCCGTGCGCTTTATGAGACCGGCAAGATCCAGAACGTTCGCATTTTTGGCGAACCTGCCGGGAACGGCATTCGCGTCCAGGTGATTCTGGCGACTCGCGCCCTCGTCACCGCGATCGAGATTGACGGCGCGCAGAGCTTCAAGGCGAAGACGGTACGCGACAAAATTAAGTTCAAGGTTCCCTCCTCGCCCGATGCGGAGAAGCTTGAAGAGGGTCGCCAGAACATCATCGATTTCTATCAGCGCAAGGGATTCCCTGGCGCTGAGGTGCGGATGGAAGTCGTGAATGACGAAGCCCACGGCACCGCGCACGTCGTCTACACCATCAATGAGGGCGAGAAAGGCGCAGTGCGCGAGATTCACTTCGAAGGCAATAAGAGCTTCAAAGAACGTATCCTGCGTCAACAGATGAAGACGAAGTCGCAGACCATTATCGCCTTCTTCGACAAATCAGGCCGGCTTGATCAGGCGCAGTTACAACAGGACCTCGACAGCATCCGCGAGTTTTATCAGAACCACGGCTACATCGACGTCACGATCCCGGAAGTGCGGCAGGAGCGGCTCGCGAAAGGCGTTCGCCTCGTGGTCGTAATCAACGAAGGAATACAGTATCACGTCGGCAAACTGGTCTTTCAGGGAGAGCAGGCGGCCAAGGAACAGGGTCTGCGGGCGCTGATCAAAATGAAGGCAAGGCGCGATCTATACTCCCAAGGGATTGAAGGACGACGTTAAAGCCATTGTCGATGGCTATGGCGCCGGTGGATTTGTCGACGTCGATCTGATCCCGCAAGGAACACCAACTGGTCCCGGCGTGGTCGATCTCACCTACACTCATCACCGAAGGTCCCGCGTTCCTTTGTCGAACGAGTCAACATCGCGGGTAACACCCGGACCAAGGACAAGGTGCTGCGTCGCGAAATTCTGATTCTGCCGGGCGATGTCTTTAACACAGTTCGCGTCGATACCAGCAAAAACCGCTTGGACAATCTCGGCTATTTCGAAAAGGTCGATACTTTTCCCGGAGGACACGGGGATTCCCGGCCGCAAGGATTTGCTCGTACAAGTGACGGAGAAACGCACCGGCGCGCTTAACTTCGGCGCCGGTTTCAGCACCATCGAAAGTTTGCTCGGTTTCGTCGAACTGACCCAGGGTAATTTCGACCTTTTCAACTGGCCGACGTTTACCGGTGGCGGTCAAAAATTCCGGGCCCGCGTTCAATATGGAACCGAGACGCAGAATTACGTCGTGTCGTTAACCGAGCCCTATTTTCTTGATCGTCCCTTGTCGCTCGGTGGCGACCTCTTTTATCAAGAGGCCAGCTATCTTAGCTCGATATACAATCAGAAAAATTACGGATTAGCACTAGAATTGCGCAAGCCGCTGAGCCCACCTTTCGTCGATCAGCCTCGATTATCGGTTGGAGGAGATCGATATCTTTAACGTTTCGGTCCTTGCTTCACCGGAAATTAAGGCGGAGGAAGGGGCGCAACTGAAGAGTGAGATCAGCACGACTTATCTGCATGACACGCGGGACAGCGTGTTCCTCACCCGGCATGGACATCGGATCGTGCTCACGCCTCATATCGCGGGCGGCTTCCTGGGCGGACAGACCCAGACGTCACGGATTCGACGTCGAAGGATCGCAATACTGGCTCTTTCCCTACGATATCATCCTGACTCTGGATGGTCGGGTCGCGGTCATCGATACCTGGGGAAGTGGCGATCGGGTGCCACTCTTCGACCGACTCTTCCTCGGCGGTGCCAACGATCTGCGCGGCTTTAACTTCCGCGATGTTTCACCAAAGGACTCGAATGGCGAACCGATCGGCGGCGATACCCTCGCGCGGTTCACCGTTGAAGCGACCATGCCGATAATCCCGCGGGTTCGAGTTGCCGCGTTCTTCGATGCCGGGTTCGTCAATTCCGGCGCCTACGATTTCGGGACGCACGACGCGGTTTCCGATGTCGGTCTTGGTCTGCGGCTGGATCTTCCGGTCGGTCCACTCAAGATCGATTACGGCATTCCAATCCAGGCTGGCGACAACTCGAGCACCGGCAAAATTCAGTTCAGCGTCGGGCTATCAATTTTGAACGAAACGTGGGACTTGCAGTCTACACCGATCCCAATTACCAGTCTGACCCTACATCTATGAAAAAGCTTATCCTCGTGGCCATTTTTTCGGCCCTTGCCTTCCCTGCTGGAGCCTTTGCGCAAGGGTTTGAAAATTGGCACCGTCGACATGAATCGTGCATTCAAGGAATACAACAAGACTAAAGACGCGGAGAAGAAGATCAACGACGCCAAGGACTGCGGCCAAGAAGGAGTACGACGATCGCGCCGACTCCTACAAGAAAGGCGCTCGACGAAATCAACAAGCTCAACCAGCAACTCGAAGCGCCGGCTCTAAGTGCCGGACGCAAAGACGCAAAAGGCAAAAGATCGCGACGAGAAAATCGCGAGCATCAAGAATATGGAACGCGAAATCAACGAATTTCGCCAGACCCGCGAGAAGCAGCTCCAGGAACAGGCCGTGCGGATGCGCGACGGGATCGTGAAAGAAGATCACCGACGTAGTGATGGCGAAGGTAAAAGTCCTCGAACATGGACCTGGTGTTCGACACTTCCGGAGTGAGTTTGAACGGTGTGCCGACAGTCATGTTTGCCAACCCGCAAATGGATTTCACCACGAGATCGTGGTGCAGCTCAATAAGCCGGCGCCAATCCAACCCGGCAGCGAAAGCTTCCGCCACCCGGCGAAGAAGCCCTAACGAATCGAAAATTTTCAGAGGACGGAACGCACGCTCACCAGCGTGCGTTCTTTTTTGTCGAATGCGAAGTCCCCGGTTGCAACTCGACACCCGGCATCGGATGGTCAGCCGGTGCGCATCTCGACGAGGACATCGCAATCTGGTTGGCGCGATTTTCCTTGGTCTTTCGGCGGCCGCTGCCTCCGCCGCCCGCCGATTGGCGAAAAAACCGTCACCACTTGCCGCGCGGCGATTTTCCCAATCCCCGATCCCTCGTCGCAACCTACAATTTTGGCTGGAGCGGACTGGTCGCGGCTAAAGGAGAATTTCGGTTTGGGAAAATCGGCGAGCAGCTTCAGATCAAGGCCCCGGTCAGACCGTGGGCATTGTGCGCGCTCTTTGGAAATTCGATACCCGCCACCGTGCCTTGGCTGACGCCAGGACCCTCCAACCGATAACGATGCATCAGGTCGACGAGCTGCGCCGTAAAACCGTCACCACCGACCTCGCCTTCAGGCCCGGCAACGTCGAGCGATTTCGCATCGATAGCAAATCGGCAACAAGCCGCCGACGCCAAAAGTGTTCAGCTTCCCGAAAGGCTCTTCGACATGCATTCCGCGATGCTCTACCATCCGCAGTCAGCCACTGCACGAGGGCGATGTCTACCGTGTTGTCGTGTATCCTGCGACGAACCCATATCTCGCTACCCTGACCGTGGTTGGTCGTTCCAACCTCACGACTCCCGCCGGCACGTATCCGGCAATCAAGCTCGATGTAGAGCTGAAGAAAATCGGGAAAAGAACGATCTCGAGCCGCATCGGAAATTCCGCCGCGCGAGCATCTGGGTCTCAGACGATTCTAATCGGGTGCTCCTCCGAGATCGAAGCGAGCATTTTCGTTGGAACGATTTATGCCGAGTTGCAGTCGATTCGTTTCCCGGACAAGAAACCGTAAAGCGCGCTACTGCCTGACGGAGAGACGAGAGCGCGGTGAACGAGCACCAGCCTAGCGATTGGGAATCCACTCTCCCCGATAAACCGGCTGCCCTAGCAAACGCCGTGGGGCGGCACAGCCAGGCGGATGCTGGCCGGGCAACAAGCCGAGCGCGGCCAGTGTCGCCATATTAAGCCGCCCGTCCGGAAGCAGGCGCGCGCGTGCTTGGAATGCCCGCACAGCGGCCTCCGTGCCGGGTCCGAACTCCCCGTCGATTCCGCTGCGATAAAATCCGTAGCGCGCGAGGAGTGTCTGCGTGCCGACAATCACGTGCCGTTGCAAATCAGGTGGTGCCATCTCGTACGGTGTTCCGACGAAGACACCGCTCACCCCCGCCCGCGGTTCGTGTCTTGTCGGTCCCGGCCCATAGGTGGGACCCGATCCATAGCCAGGCGGCGGCGATATTTCCGCGGATTGCGTCGCGCTCTCGCCGTTGTTCGCCTCCATCTCTTCTACCGGCCGCTGGGTCGCCGGTGGCGGAGGCGGGGTCGACGCGCGCACTGCCCGTGCCCACGCCCAACGAGCGCAAGGTTTCCGCATCGATCTCCCCCGTGACCTGAAGTCCGTTCCGAATCTGGTAGCGCCGAATCGCGGCCGTCGTGTCGCGCCGTTTTCTCTCCGGTCACATCCCCGTAATAGAAGCCCTGATCCTTGAGTGCCTGTTGCACCGCCGCGGTGATTTGATCCGCCTGCAGCGCTCCTGCAGTGGCCAGGAGCAGAGCGAGAAAGGCGAGACAGCATTTTTTCATGAGCCTTTTTGACGATTCGTTTCTGCGGCTTATTCAGGTCGTGCAGCGACCAGGGTAAGCGTCGGTTCGCCCTCCCGAATCGCAGTGCGGTAGCGATCTACTCCGTCGACTGATCGCCGCGGCGAGCTGCTGACGATATTCCACCGTCCTCAGCCTCGTCACGTCGGATTTGTTCGTCATGAAACCGCCTTCTACGAGGACGGCCGGATGCCGGACATTGGCAATAACGAAAAACTGCCCAGCCTTGATCCCGCGATCCACCGCGCTGGTGCGCGCGACGAGCGCCGTCTGGAGATAGCTCGCCAGGTTCTGGCTCTGTGCCGTCAAGGCACGGCCTCGCTCGTTGGAAAAACGGCAGCCACCAAGAATGCCCGACCGCGCGGATTGTTCGAGCGAGTAATAGGTTTCCACGCCGGACGCGGCGTCGCGCCCGCCATCGTTGAAATGAATGCTGACAAAGAGCGAATTGTCTTCCCGATTGCCGAACGAAGCCCGTTCCGCCAGAGAAATGTAGCGATCGCTCGTCGCGCGTCAGGACGGTCGTAAAACCGGCGACGCGCAGCAGCCGCTCGGCCCGCACCGCGACGTCGAGAGTCAGATCCTTTTCCAACATCGTGCCGCACACCGCGCCGGAATCCTGCCCTCCATGTCCGGGATCAAGCACAACGACAAAGTCGCTTCCGGTCTCGCCAACGGCTTGCGCGGCGCGGTCGCCGTTTGGGTCGGCGCTGGTGGTCGGATGAACCAGACAAAAGAGATCGCCAGGATAAGCAATCCGAGCCATGGAGTGACGCGACGCATGCCTCCCTCCTTACCCAACCATTGCCTGACAGGCAAGCCGCTAAATTTCCGCTAAGCCGTGCCAGCCTTTCAGTTCGTCGCCGGTGATTGATCGATAGCGAAGCGCGCTCGATCCGCTCCGTTCCAACACGCACGCTTCGACCGTCGCGGTCTTCAATTCTTCCGTCTAATGTTTCAGGAGAGTCTCGTGCCGGGGAATCTCATTCCCGCCGTCTTCCCGGGCCGGCAGGCTGCCGGCGCTCCAGGCATCGAGCGCCAGCTTAATCGCCCGCTGCAACGTGCAACCGGGATCGTGATCGCGCCGGAGCAGCGCTTCCATCGCTTCAGTCGCCCGCGCTGTTCCGCCAATCGCGCTAAACGCGGCGGCTGCGAATCGGCTGCCGATCCGTTCACGGTGATCGCGCCGTCGTATTCTACGCGTAAAAACAAATCCTCGGCCGGCGATCGCGCCGACCTCGGCGAAAATCATCCGCGCCAGAAACGGCGCGCCGTAGACCTGTTCGAAGGCGGTTTTCAAGAGCGGACTGAGCGAATAAAAAGCCAGCCGTCGCAGCGAAACATCCGCTGCCGAACGCGTGAACCCCTCCGTGCTCGCCAGCTCGATCGCTGCCATTCGCAGCCGCTCGATGTCGCCCGGATGCCCGATCGCCCCCATCGCGATGCGATCGTAAATCTCGAAAAGCTTTTGCCGTGCGCGCCCCACGGTGACGAACAAGATCCCATCGCGATAACTCAGGGCCGCTATCGGACTGCCCGGGGCGAGCTGCGTCTCGATGTATTCACGCCGGTTCGCGATCGCCTCGACCCAACGATACGGTTCCTCGATCATGCTACGGTGCTTTTGAAGCAGGCGGCAATCTGTCGTTCCGGGAGGGTCTTGATCCCGTCGCGCGAAATGATCTTGATCAGCGGAAAGATCCGCGCATTCCGGTCTACTCCGCCGGTCGCGGTGTCCGCCTCCGCTGCCGTGTCGAGCGCGCGCAAAGCCACCGTCACCGCCTCTTCCTCCCGCAGCTTATTTAAAGACTTTTTGCCCCAGCGATTTTCGTAAAACAAAACGCCGCGCACCGCAGGCGAACCCGACCCGGTCGCGGCGTAATCCGTCACCTCGAATTGCGCGCCCATCGCGTCGTAGAAATAAAGCCGCGCCTGCCCCTCGCCCGCGAAATCGTAAGTCGCGAAAATCGGCACCACTACGCCGATTCCCTGGATCACGAATCCGAAATTATCCCGCAGCAATTTCGAGAGCGCGCGAACCTTGCCATCCACGCTCATTTCCTGGAGCTGTGTCCGGCGAAAATACTGGAGCGAATGCTCGAGCACGCGCGCCATCTCCCAGGCCGTCGCCGGCACGCCCGCGATCGCCATGATGGAGTGTCGATCGATCTCGAGCACCTTGTCCGCGCGATCGTAGACCACCGTGTTCCCGGCCGTCGCCCGCCGATCGCCCGCGACCAGGACACCGCCGGTGAACTTAAAAGCAAGAATCGTCGTCGCCTGCGTCGGCGTGAAATTGGAAGGCGCGGCGTTTGAGGCCACTGGATTCGCCGCCGGGATGATCTCGCCTAGTAATCCCTGCTTCCGCAACAGCGCCGGGAAATCCGCCGTGTTCCCGCCTAACGAATCGCTCGTCACTGGCCCGTGCGCTGCCGGTAGCGCTTTGATTGGTTCGGATCCACCTTGCGCATTTTCTTGAGCAGATCGCGCGTGTCCGGCTTGGAAACGTCAGGAGATTTTGGTCCGCCGCCATCGCCCTGCTTCGGTCCCCACGGCACGGGCGCCACCGGTTTTTCCGTCCGTCTCTGGCATGAAAAAACGCTACCGTCTCCACGCCGAAAACGCAAACCGGAGCACGCTTGCCAGTGTCGAATGGCGGTGCCAAGCTTGCCTGATGATTCGCTTTCGCACATTCGTCGCGATTCTCTTTTTCGGCAGCCTCCTCGCGTCCGGCGGCCAGGCCCAAAAGGCCTCGCCCGCGGCGGGGAATTCCGAGACGCAGCGAGCTCCTCAACCTGACGAGAAAGATCGACCAGCAAAACATCAAGATCGATCTGCTCTCGCAACAGATCCTGCGTCTGCAGCAGGAGATCGAGCACCCGAAGACGGGGGCACCGGAGAGACGGCGCCACGAGCGGCCGAGGCGGCGCCGATCGCGACTGGGAGCGGCAACACGCATGTCGTGGCCAAGGGCGAAACGCTGACCTCCATTGCCGAATGCACAAGGTCAGCGTCGAAGAGCTGCAAAAATTCAATCACATCGAAAACGATCGAAAATTGCAGATCGGCCAGACCCTCGTCATCCCCGCCCCGGCCGCCGCCTCGCCCTCCCCGAGCGCCACCACCCCTAACGAATAATCGATTCCAAGGGAGAATGCTCGTTCTCCTGAGCGACCACAGCCCGGTCAGTTCCAAATTCCCCTTCCGTCGTCTCGAGAAAACTCTGCTCGCAAAGCCGCGCGTATTTCCCGCCTAACGACAGCAGCTCGGCGTGCGTCCCGCGCTCGATGATCCGCCCGTGATCGAGCACCAAAATCTGGTCCGCCCGGACAATGGTCGACAGCCGGTGCGCGATCACGATGCAGGTGCGACGGAACATCAGATTCTCCAGCGCCTGCTGGATCAACCGCTCCGTCGTCGTGTCCACGCTCGCAGTGGCTTCATCCAGAATCAGGATCGGCGGATCTTTCAAAAGCGCGCGCGCGATCGAGAGCCGCTGCTTTTCGCCTACACTCAACTTCACCCCGCGTTCGCCGACCACGCTGCCGAGTCCGTTGGGCAGGCGATCGATGAAGGCGCGGGCGTTGGCCGCCTCCGCTGCACCGAACAACTCTTCGTCCGTCGCTTCCGGTTTCCCGAGAAGCAGATTTTCCCGGATTGTGCCGTTAAAAAGAAAGCTCTCCTGCGTCACCATCCCGATCATTTCGCGCAGCGCATGCACGCCGAAACCGCCGAATCGGCTTCCCATCGATCCTAATCGATCCGGAAGTGAACTCGTAAAAACGCGCGAGCAAATTCACCAGAGTCGACTTGCCCGCGCCGGTCGCGCCAACGAGCGCGATCGTTTCGCCCGGCTGGGCGTGAAACGAAACATCCGTCAGCGCCGGGAGCATCATTGCCGTAGGCGAAACTCACATCCTCAAAGCAAATATCGCCCGCCACTTCGACCAGCGGTGCGCCCTCGGCCAATCCGGGTTCGACCGGCTCATCCAGAATTTCGAAAACGCGTTCCCCGGCGGCGCGACCAGCCTGCACCAGTTGGTTGAGTTGATGCAAACGCCCAATCGGATCGTAAAGGAAGGCCATCAACATCAGCATCGCGACCAGGTCACCAATCTGGAGACTTCCGTGCAAGACCGCACAGGCTGCCGAAAGCCAGGACAACGATCGCACCGATTGATTCAAAGAACGACATCGCCGGGCTATAGATTCGCCCATACCCGCATCACCACAAGTGTGGCGTGGCGGAGCTGGTCGCTCACGCGATTGAAGCGGGCATGTTGTTCCCGTTCGCGCACGAAGCTCTTGATCTGACGGATCCCTGAGAGGTTGTCGTGCAGGAGTGCGTTCATGGCCGAGGCGGCGCGGCGCTGGAGCCGATAACGCCGATGCGCGGTCAGGGTGTAGGTCAGCGCGCCGGCGATGAGCAGCGGAAACGGGATGAGCGCCAGCAGAGTTAACTTCCAGTTCAGGTAAAACATCACGCTGGTCACGATCACGACCTGCAACAACGCGACCACCCCCTGCTCGATCCCATCGATCAGCATGCGCTCGACCGAGTTCACGTCTTCGATCACGCGCGTCATCAGGTCGCCGGTGGCGCGATTGTCGAACCAGCGCAAGGGCAGGAGTTGGATGTGCGAATAGAGATCGCTCCGCAGATCAAAGATGACGCGCTGTTCGAAAGTGTTGTTCAACAGGATGCGCAGGCCGTTGAAAACGTGTTGGACGACGAAGGCCGCCGCCGCCAGCGAGATCAGGGGAAACAACTTCTCCGGATGATGCGCCCGCACGACATCGTTGATGATCCATTTCGTAACCGAGGGGAAAACAATCACCATCAACGTGCCGAGGATGGCGCAAGCGAGCGTGCCGCTGGCGAGCAGCGGATAACGCTTGAGATAGGCAAAGACACGCCAGGCCGTTTTCATTGCAAGAACACGGTCAACGGCGAGTTGGGCGAGTCAAGTTGCGCGACAACGCGGACCTCGGCATGCTAGGCACAAACGGAGGCTCCGTTTCTGCGATGATCATCGAACAAATCTTCACTTCGCCCGGGCACAACTACTACGGCCATCACGGCCAACCGCCGAATGATTTCCCGCTCGTCGAAAGCAGCAGCGTCGAATGCGTTGCGGGTCATGGCATTCGCGGCGATCGCTTTTTTGATTATGCCGACGATTACAAAGGACAGATCACGTTTTTCTCCCGCGAGATTTTCGATCTGATGTCGCAGAGCTTTGACCTAACGACCAAGTCGCCCGGTGTCCTGCGGCGCAATGTGATCGTTTCCGGCGTTAATTTGCTGGAGTTGATCGGCGCGGACTTTGAGCTGCAAAGCGTGCAATTCCGCGGCACCGCCCACTGCGCACCCTGCTATTGGATGGATACCGCCTTCGCGCCCGGCGCAGAGAAATTTCTCGCTGGCCGCGGCGGCTTGCGCGCCCGAATCCTGACCGACGGGCGGCTCAGCCTCGGCGACGCGCAACTCAGGATCGCGCAACCAGTGACGGTAAAGATCGCCTGAAGATGCGCTGCAGCGCGGTCCTTCTCGCCGGCGGAAGATCGTCGCGCATGGGCCGCGACAAGGCGTTCCTCGAATTCCAAGGCGAGCCGCTCTGGCGTCGGCAACTCGTCACTCTCCAGCGGTTGGAGCCCGCCCAAATCATGATCTCGGGATCACCGCGGGCGGAATGGAACGGATACGAGATCGTGACCGACGAGATCGTCGATGCCGGGCCGCTCGCAGGAGTAGCGGCCGCATTGCAGAAATGCGCGACGCCGATGCTTGTCGTGCTGGCGATCGATCTGCCGCAGATAACCACGGATTTTCTGCGCTCGCTCCTCACTCTCTGCCATGATGCCCGGGGTGCAGTTCCGCGCGCTGCGGACGGTTTCGAACCACTGGCAGCCGTTTACCCGGCGGGGTGTGCCGGCCTTGCCGCTGCCGCTCTGTGGAGCGGTGATTTTTCCATGCAAGATTTTATCCGCCAATCGATCGAACAAGGCTTGCTCGTGGAGCGAGAGATTTCCGAAGAGGAAACTCCGCTCTTCGCCAACCTCAATACGCCCGCTGATTTGTGAAAAGCCACGATGCTGCGCGATGGATTGAACTCGTCAGGTATCAAGACGGGAAGGAGGCGCTCGCCAGCCGAGACGAGGTCGCGGTCGAGGAACCGCTCGAAATTCGCGTCGAAGGCCAGAGCGTAGCAGTCGTGATGCGCACCCCGGGGCACGACCGCGAACTCGCTGCCGGCTTCGCCCTGACCGAAGGCATTGTGCGCGACGGCTCTGAGATCTTCGAAATCACCTCCTGCCTAACGACTGAGCGCCCTTCGGACAATGTCGTAAACATCTCTCTCACCGATCCTGCCCGTTTCGACGCGATGAAGTTGAGCCGGCACGTCTTCAGCTCGTCGAGCTGCGGGGTTTGCGGCAAGGTCACGATCGAGGCGGCGATGCAGCAATTTCCGCCGATCGAATCCGCGCCCACGGTTGATGCGAAAACTCTCCTCTCGCTCCCGGCGAAGCTGGCCGCGGCGCAGCAGGCTTTCCAACGCACGGGAGGCCTGCATGCCTGCGCGCTCTTCGATGCCGTCGGCGAGCTGCTGCTTCTCCGTGAAGACGTCGGGCGACACAACGCGCTCGACAAGCTAATCGGTTACCAGTTGCTCGCGAAGCAACTCCCGTCAGGCAATTGCATTCTTCTGCTCAGCGGCCGCGTCTCGTTCGAAATGACACAAAAAGCGCTCGCGGCGGGAATCGCGATCATCGCCGCCATCTCCGCCCCGACCAGCCTGGCAGTCGAATTCGCGCGCGCGAACAATCAGACGCTCATCGGCTTCCTCCGCGGCGAGACGATGAATGCGTACGGGGGTGGGGAGCGTCTCGCCTAACAAATTGTCATCCTGAGCGAAGCGGACCATTCCTCGCTTTCGCTGCGTCGCGCCGCATGGCATGAGTTGCGAGATTCTTCGCCGTTTGCGCGGCTCAGGATAACAGCGCGTTTTGGTGGCGCCTTACGATTTTTTCGCCCCTCGCCCCTTGAAGGTCAGCTCCGCGATCCCCGATTTGTCCAGTTCGCCGAGGCCTTCCGCAACCATCCGGTCATATTGCGCCTTGGTCGCGCGCGCCAACGGAAGCTCGAGCCCGGCCACCTCGGCCAGATGGAGCGCGATCCCGCTGTCCTTCGCGGCGTGCGCGGCGGAAAAGAAGCAGGCGTGATCACGGTTCTGCATGTCTTCACCATCCGTTTGCAGGACACGCGATCCGGCTCCGGTTTCGCTGAAAACTTCGCGCAGCATGGTGAGATCAAGCCCGAGCGCATCGCCCAGTCCAAGACCTTCGGCGAGGCCGGCGGTGTTGATGTTCATCACCATGTTAACGAGCGCTTTCACTTTTGCAGCCTGGCCCGATTGGCCGATGTAGCGAATTGTCTTGCCGAGCGCCTGTAGAATCGGCTGCGCGCGTTCGAAGGCTGATTTCTCGCCACCACACATGAGGTAAAGCGAACCCTCGCGCGCTTGGGTGATACTGGATGCCATGCAGGCTTCGAGCGTTTGCGCGCCAACCTTTTGTGCCAACCCCTCGACCTCCAGATGCACCTCGGGCGAAATGGTGGCGCAGTTGATGAACAACTTACCCTGCGCGTTGATTAGCAGGTTGTCGTCCGGCGCAGCGAAGATTTCGCGCATCGCGGCGGCGTCAGTCACGACCGTGACGATCACGTCCGCCGCGGCCGTAACTTCGCCTAACGATTGACTGGCGAAACTGCCCACCTCCTGTGCCAGCTCGGTCGCGGCAGAACGATGGACATCGTAGAGTGCCGTCACCTGAAAGTCCTTTTCCTTCAGACGCCGCGCCATGTTTGCGCCCATCCGGCCAACTCCGACGAAAGCGATGTTCATGGTTGAAGGTAGCGCAAGCCTCCAGCCTGCAGCCAATGAAACTCGCAGGCTGGAAGCTGGCGCTACCGGGTGAAAAATGGATTATGTGCCTTCTCCTCGCCCACCGTCGTCATGGGACCATGTCCGGGGCACAGCACGGCTTCATCAGGCAGAGTGAGAATTTTTTCCAGGTTGTTCTTCAATGCATCCTCGTAGGAAACATTGCCGCCGCCCATTGAGCCGGCAAAGAGTGAGTCGCCCACAATCGCGATCGGTCGCCCGAGTCCGGCCACGACAAAGGTCATGCCGCCCGGAGAGTGTCCCCACGTCAGGCGCGACTCGATTTCGAGCTTGCCGACGGTGAATTTGTTCCCCTCGTCGAGCGGTTGTGCGCCGGATGCTTTTTCCCGGCTCGAAAGGTAGATCGGCGCGCCGGTCGACGCCGCGAGCCGCTCGAGGTCGGCGACGTGATCGGGATGGGCGTGCGTCAGCAGTATGAACTTGATCGTTAGGCCATGGCTTTTCGCGTAATCGAGCATGTCGGAGCAATTCGCGCCGCTATCGAAGGCGATGGCCTCTTTGCTCGCCGGATCCCAGACGAGATAGGCGTTGACCTGCATGTCGTGATACACGGTGTTGAACTGCGCCAGCCCGTCGAGTTGAATTTCGTCAGGGTGAAATTTTCCTTCCGCTAGCCCGGCCAGCGCGGCGGAGTTGAGTTGCAGAACGGGTGCGATCCGGTCGCTGGTCGCGCGGTCGAATTTTCCGTCGTGCAGCTGCCGGATGGCATCGACGCTTGCGCCCGATTCCTCGGCGAGCTGGCGGTCGGAAATTCCCAGCCCGCGCTGCGCCTTGCCAATGATGTCGGTGAAGTTGTCTTCCAGTGGGATCGGCATGATCTCACTAAAAGGCAACGCGCGTTTGTGTCGAGAGGGAAGCGATCCGGGAACGCGTGCTCCCCGGGAGATCCGCCATCCACCTTTTCGCCAACTGCGCCATCTGGTCCGCCACTTCGCCTAACGAATGAATTGCGCCGCTCTCCCGGTCGATCGACGTCATCGCCACATTCGCGATGCCGCAGGGCGTGATCTGGTCGAAAGGCGCGAGGTCGCCCCTGACGTTGAGCGCGAAGCCGTGCATCGTGATCCAGTGCCGCACGCCGATGCCGATCGACGCGATCTTGCGGTTCCCGATCCACACGCCGGTCAGGCCAGTGCGCGTCGTTGCCTTGATTTCGTAATGCGCCAGCAACTCGATGAGCAGCGCCTCAATCCAGCGCAGGTAGCGATGCAGATCCTGCCCATAGCGGCGGAGGTCGATGAGAAAATAACCGACCAGTTGTCCCGGGCCGTGGTACGTCGCCTGGCCGCCGCGGTTGATTTCGAAGAGCGGATGCGGCAGGTGCTTGGCGCCACGCAGGCTCGATCGATCGGGCGTGCGGCCGATCGTGTAGACCGGCTCGTGTTCAAGCAGCCAAAGCTCGTCGGGCGCGGCCGGATTCGCACGCTTCACCCGGATCAATTCCTCCTGCATGGCCAGCGCCTCGGCGAACCCGATTCGGCCCAGCCAACGCGATTCGAGCGCTCCCTTCATATTTGACGGCCGGCAGGCAGACCAAGTCGAGCCGCTTCCTGAGCGCGCAGATGCGTGAGACCAATGGCCAGAGCATCGGCTGCATCCGCGCCCGGGGTTTCGACCAAGCCTAACAATGCCCGCACCATGAAGGCGACCTGGGTCTTGTCGGCGGAGCCATTCCCCACTGTCGCCTGCTTGATCCGCTTTGGCGGGTACTCGAAGACCGGCAACCCGCGCTCCGCAGCCGCCATAATGGCCGATCCGCGCGCGGCGCCGAGAGTGATCGCGGTCTTGTAGCTCTGCACATAAATGACCGACTCAAGAGCGCAGCAATCCGGTTCGTGCGCGTGGATCAATTCCGCCAGTCGATCGCGAATCGCGACCAGGCAGGAAGACATCGGCCGCGCAGCGGGATTGTGAATGACCCCGAAATAGAGCGCCTGAAATTTGCCGACGCCGTTGGCGTCGATCACAGCCACGCCGGTGTTGCGCAGAGAAGCATCAATCGCGAGAACGCGCATCGTCAGGCTGAATTCCAACACCCGGAGGGCGCATGACTCAGCTTAGGATCACCCAGTCGCGCTTCAAGACAGAAGTCGACAAGCGTTCCGAATATGAGTTCATTCTCCGAGTGGCGGAAAATTCCAAGCCGCAGTGCCAGATCTGTCACAAGGCAACATCGCCCAACGCCGGCACGCCGCTCGAGTTGCTCCGTCCCTCGCTCTTCGAGTTCATCCAGAGGCGCGTCCCCACCTTCGATCCGAAGGGCTTTATTTGCCTGAATGATCTCGGCAAGTTCCGGCGCGACTATGTCAAGGAGGTGCTGGAGGACGAGATCGGCGAGCTGACCGCGCTCGACCAGGAAGTCATCGACAGCCTGCAACAGCACGAGATTCTCTCCGAAAATATCGGGAAGGAATTTGAACAGGAGCTGACCTTCGGGGAACACCTTTCCGACCGGATCGCGGCGTTCGGCGGCAGTTGGACCTTCATCATCATCTTTGGCGTCGGTGCTCGTCGTCTGGATCGTCATCAACACCATCGTGCTCGCGCTCCGCGCCTTTGATCCTTATCCCTTTATCTTGATGAACCTGATCCTGTCGTGCCTCGCAGCATTGCAGGCGCCGGTCATCATGATGAGCCAAAACCGCACCGAGGCGCGCGACCGGGCTCGAGCCGAGAACGATTACAAAGTGAACCTGAAAGCTGAACTGGAAATCCGGCACCTGCACGAGAAACTCGACCACCTGTTGCGCAAGCAATACAACCGGCTCTTCGAGATCCAGCAGATCCAGATTGAATTACTCGAGGAGCTTGGGCAAAAGCGGCGCGGCGGAGCGACACGTCCGGCGCAGGTTGCTGCGAGCGATACGCCTACTTCCGCAGCCTAACGGATGACCAATTTCATTTGCGCGACCTGCGGAACGCAGTTTGCCTCGACGGAGATCCCGCCAAAACAATGCGCGATCTGCCAGGATGCACGGCAATTCGTCCCGCCCTCCGGTCAGCGTTGGACGACCCTCGATCAACTGCGCGCCTCGCATCGCAACGCCTGGCAGAAGTGTGAACCGGGATTGCTCGGGATCGGAACCGTGCCGGAGTTCGCGATCGGACAACGCGCGCTGCTCCTGCAAACCGCAGAAGGCAACTTCCTCTGGGATTGCGTCGCCTTGCTCGATGAGGCAACGGTCACGCTGATTCGATCGTTAGGCGGATTGCGCGCGATCGCGATCTCGCACCCACACTACTACACGACCGTCGTCGAGTGGAGCCGTGCCTTCGACGAGAGCGCCGATCTTCCTGCATGCGGCCGACCGAGCGTGGGTCATGCGGCCGGATGGCGCGATACAGTTCTGGAACGGGGAAGAAAACGAAATCGCGCGCGGCATCACGCTGATTCGATGCGGCGGACATTTCGCCGGCGGCACCATCCTTCATTGGCGCGATGGCGCCGAAGGGCGCGGCGCGCTCCTGAGTGGCGACATCCTCCAGGTGACGCCGGACGGGATGGTAAGCTTCATGTTCAGCTATCCAAACCTCACACCGCTGCCGGCACCTGCTGTGCAAACAATCTTACAAAAGGTTTCGCCACTGCGCTTCGACCGCGTTTACGGCGCGTGGTGGGAGCGCGTGATCCCGATGAATGCGCACGACATTGTGCGCCGGTCGATCGCGCGCTATCTCGCTGCGATCGGTTCGGCGGGCTTGGCGTCTTCCGATAACCCGCCTCCGGGGAGCTGATCGGAAAGCGCACTTCCTTCACGGCTAAAAAGGATGCTGTAGACCTGTAGACTGCGCGCGCGAAAAGCGCCGGCACAACTCCGCAGATAAAAGCGCCACATTCGCTGAAAGCCCTCATCAAAACACTTCGCAAAGCGCGGCCAGGCTCGCCGAAAATTCTCCTCCCATGCCATGAGTGTCGGATCGTAGTGCGGCCCGAAATTGAGCACGTCTTCCACAAGAAACAGTCCTTCGGCCGCTTTCGTCAGGCGGGAAAGCGACGGAAGGACGGAGTTTGGGAAAACATAACGGCGAACCCAGGGATCGAGCTGGAAACTGGAGACCGGGTTGCAGATCCCCTGACAGAGAAAGCGGCCTTCCCGGCCTAACGAATCGGCGACCGCCCGCAGATAGACGCGGTAATTCTTGAAGCCGACATGCTCGACCATTCCGACGCTGACGGCGCAGTCAAATGTGCCCCGGACCTCGCGGTAATCGCGCAGCTGAATCTCGACATCGAGACCGCGACACCAGTTTGTCGCAAACTCCGCCCACCGATTTTACCTGACGAAACGGATGATCGTCTCCTCGCACCATTTCTCGCTGGAGCTGTAGACGGCGTGCTTGGCGCGCCCTTTCTGCTTGTCATTCCGAGCCAACGCAGACGGCGAGGGACCTCGCCCATGGTCTTGAAGTAAACTTAAAGGCGGCGGGATGGTCGCAACCTTTGGCCAGATCCCTCGGCGCGCTTCGCGTACCTCGGGATGACAAGCGTCGGAACCGTTCAGAGGTACCGACGGGCTGGAAGCCCGTCGGCCGAATCAGGCCGGACGCCTAACTTCCGGAGTCGCCCACGACGCTGAGCGCGATCTGTCGCCGATGCGGAGCGCGGCGATGCTCGAAAAGGAAGATGCCCTGCCAGCTGCCGAGCTGGATTCGGCCTCCTGTGATCGGGATCACTTCGCTCGCGCGGGTAAGGACGGAGCGAATGTGTGACGTGCTGTCGTCACCGCCTTCCGCAGTGTGTTCGAAATAGAACGTGTCTTCCGGCACGAGCCGGTCGAAAAATTCTTCCAAGTCGCTTCGCGCGGTCGGGTCGGCGTTTTCCATGATGATAAGGCTGCAACTGGTATGCCTGACGAAGACCGTAACCATCCCAGATCGCACCTCGCTGGCTGCGACCGCCGACACAACCTCGGGCGTAATTTCGTAGGTACCCTTGCCGCTGGTCGAGACGGTAAAATTTGCGGAGTAAACACGCATTAACAGCGCCGATGTTAAGCAGAGCCAGCGGTGAGCGCAATTAAAGCCAGGGCGTCGCCAATTCGATCGAGATCATAGTCGCTCTCGAACACTCGATGCCAGACGGAGAGACGCGCTTCTGCACGTCCACGGACGAACGGAAGTTCGCCCCTCCGATGCCGACGATCCTCCTTGATCGTCTGCGGAGTCAGAGGTGCACTGAGCGCAAACGAAACAGCCAAAGGCATCTTGGCGAATATGACTTTTCGCAGACCAGGCTGAATAGGCGCAATTTCGTCCTGTCTTTGTCACTTGGATCGTCACAGCGACGCGGGAGGTGGAGGCATCGCTGCCCTTCGAGTTGCTCCGCTTCGACTGCGACAACGGAAACGAGCTTTTGAACTGGCACCTGTACGCTCCTTTCAGGTGCCGGAAAGAAAAGTCGGCTTCATCCGCTCGCGCTCCGATCACAAGGACGACAACGGGCACGTCGAACAAAAGAACTGGCCGCGGGCGCGCCAGCTCTTCGGCGACCAGCGGCTCGCCGACCCCGGCCCTGCTCGAGGCGATGAACGCCATCTGCTGGGAGATATGGGAATCACGGCACAACTCCCTTTTTGCTCTCGATGAAGCTGGTGCAGTGTGTCAGAAGAAGCGAGAACACTGCAACAGAGCCTGGACATGCGGAAGCATGTCTCTCCAGAGAGACGCGCTTCCGCGCGGCCGGGTCATTTCGCGAATGACGCGCGCAGCTTCTCCTTTTTCTCCTCGCAATCCTCCTGCAAGCGCCGGATCTCCGTCGCCAGCTGCTTCTCCAATTGCTCGAACTCCTCAAACTTCCCGCTCAGCCCCGCTTCGCTGATCTTCCCCTTCAGGAAAAGCTCTTTCTCTGCGATCCGCGCCTTGTAGGTCGAATCGATCTCCGCGATTTGCGCCTTCTGCTCGTCGGTCAGTTTGACCGTCGGCGCGCTCTTTTCGAGGCGCTCCATGGCAAGTTCATAAGCTGATTTCATCTCCCTCTCCTTCTCTTGCTCGTGCTCCTGATCGTAATCGTAATCGATGAATTGCGCAGGCCAAATCCAATCCTAAGTTCACTCCGCATGCCCGCCAAAATCCAACTCATCAGCACCGATTTCGACGGCACGCTCGTCTCGCACGCGAGCGATCCGGTCTTCGATCGCGAATGCATGGAGTTGATCCGCGACCTGCAAAGCAACGGCGCGATCTGGGCGATCAATACCGGACGCTCGGTCGGACTGCTCGAGGAAGGTCTGGAGGATTTCGCCTTTCCCCTTCGGCCAGACTTTATTCTCACAAGTGAGCGCGATGTCTTTCGTCCGATCGAAGGCGGCTGGGAACCTTTCGGCGACTGGAACGCGCGCTGCGCCCAGGCCCACGCCGAGCTTTACCAATCCGCCTCCCCTGTCCTGGCGGAGGTCGTCGATTTCGTCAGCCGCCAAACCAAGGCCCGGGTCATTTACGAAGCCGATGAGGTCGCCGGTCTGATCGCGACCAGCGAAGAAGAAATGGATCGCCTGACGACATTCATCGACCAGGTGAAATCGAAGGAGCCAAAGTTCCATTACCAGCGCAACACCATTTACCTGCGCTTTTGCCACGCCGATTATCACAAAGGCGCCGCCCTGGAGGAATTATCCCGTCTGACCGAAATCCCGCGCGAAGCAATTTTCGCCGCGGGCGATCATCACAACGACATCTCGATGCTCGACGGCCGCTATGCCGCGCTCCCGGCCTGCCCGGCCAACGCCATTGCCGAAGTGAAGGAAGCCGTCCGTCGCGCCGGAGGCTGGGTGGCGGAGAAAGAACACGGCGCCGGCGTGCACGAAGCGCTGCGGCATTTTCTCTGTCGCGAGGGCGCTGATCGCCGCGCCGGTCAGGGCGGTCAAGATCCGCAGATGGCGGGAGCGCCGCCTGCCCCGCCTGACGCTAGGCAGAGCGAAGCGCTTGCCCTATCTCTATCGCCGGAACGGCGACCACTCGCGGGACGTGCGTCGCTAGGATTACCGCGACGCCGGCTACAGCCTGAGGCGTTCGTCTTCCGCCAGGACTTCGCCTAACGGCGGCCAGCTCACGGTGCTGTCCATGTCGTGAAAGGCGTGCAGATAGACTGCCACCGTCTCGGCCGGATAACTTCGCAAGGAGCTGGTCGACACTCTCGCGCAGCTTTTCCTTGGGCGGCGACTCGGGCAAGCTGCTCGACCGTGCCAGTCGGCGTCGTGAGTGATGCCTAACGAGTCGAGGAAGTCGCAAAGCATCGGCTTTTGCGCGCCGAGGAGCCAGGCTTGGAGCAGATGAGCGGCCAGCGTGTCATTTGACTTGCGCGCGACGGCGCTGCTTGAATCCAGGCGTAACGCTCGTTAGGCGGCTTTCGCTCGATGAAGACCGGCCGCAGTTTGCGCTCGCTGGCCAGGGTCTGGACCACGCTCTTGAAAACCGGGGTCTGCTCTTTTTGCAGATAAGGTCAGGATTTCGACCGCGAGGGCACGGCGACATGCGCTGGAATAATTTCGTAGGACTTCATGGAGCGTGGACCGGCGATGGCCGGCGAGATCGCCTCGGATGTTCGGGTCACGAGGATGTGTTTCGCGGCAAAAGTGTTCGTCATGTAAGTGAGGAGAAGCACCCAGAAAGTGAGCGCGAGGCCAAAGAGCGGGAACTGCAGGGAGAGCGGGAGCGAGTAGATGATGGCCATGAGCGGGATCCAAACCGCCCAGGTGGCGAGAAGAGTCGGAACGACTTTGTCCCGGTAATGATCCCAGGTAAAACCGCGGCCTAACGACTCCAGGCTGAAGCCGCTGTTCTTCCATTCGTAGGTCAGGACACCAAAAGGAGCGGCGAAGAACGGATTGTAACCAAACTGGTCGACGCAGATTTTCGCCAGCACCACCGGCATGGTGGCAACGTTGCCGAACCAGGTCGCCTCGCTCCGGTAAAGCAAATCGACGAGCAAACCGTCGAGCGCCCAGATCGGAACCGTAAAACAGAGGTTGCGCAGATTTTGGCGGGTTGGCCGTCCGCGCTGGAAAAAGAAGACGAGAAAAACTTCCGGCACGAGCGCGCCGGCGGCGACGGCGGCGAGAACGACGAAGGCCGAACCCGTGGCGCAACTTGTAGTCCGCGACCTCATCGAGCAGGCGCGCGACCGCCGGGCTCAAATAGTAACCGACGAGCAGCGCCAGCATGAGCGCCTGGATCAAGAGTGCCGGCGCAAGATTGGCGCGGGCGGCTTCCCAGCCGAGCGCGAGCGAGGTGCGATGGTGCGGACGAAGCGCGCTCATCGAAGCAACTCAAAAGAGTTGCGGCTGCCGGTCATCTTCCATCTGTGGCTGGCCGATGATGGAGCGAATCCTCTCCATCATGTCGCGAAAGTCGTAGGGTTTTTGCACCGTATCGATCACGCCGGCGCGCAAGATCTCCGAGCGCACGTTCGGTTCAAGATAGCCGCTGGCCACGATCGCGCGCACGCTCGGCTTGATCTCCTTCATCCGCAGGAAAACATCGCGTCCGCCGAGCCGAGGCAGGCCGAGGTCGCAGACGACTAATCCGATCTCATCGGCGTGGAATTCAAACATCTCGACCGCTTCAACCCCATCCTTCGCCGCGAGGACGCGATAACCATCGGCTTCCATCATCATGACCCCGAGCTCGCGCAACATTTCCTCGTCCTCCACCAGCATGATGGTTCGCGCGGGATCGCTCGGACGGTCGACGCCTCCGTCGCCTTGGGTATCCACCTCGGTCGCACTGCGGAGTGGCAGATAAACCGTGAACGTCGTCCCGTGACCAGGTTCGCTATCCACCTGGACGAAGCCGCGATGATTATTGACCACGCCGTAAACGACCGAGAGACCGAGACCGGTCCCCTTCCCGCGCTCCTTCGTGGTGTAAAAGGGCTCGAAAATGTGGGGCTTGACCCGCTGGCTGATGCCGCTGCCGGTGTCGATCACGCGGATGAAAACGTATCGCTCCGCGTGTACGCCGCTGAATTATTCCCGCAACTCATCGCCCCCGTGACCCCGGTGGCGAGCGTGATCGTGCCCTCGTGCGAAATTGCGTCGCGGGCGTTGACGCAAAGATTAAGCAAGACCTGGTGGATCTGGCTACGGTCTGCCTTCGCGAACGGCAAATTCGATTGCAGATGCAGGACGAAGTTGATCGTCTTGGGAAAAGTCGCCGCGAGCATTTTCTCCATTTCATGGGCGAGCGCGTTCAAATCGAGCGAAGCGAAATATGCTTCGGTTTGGCGCGCGGAGGTCAGCAGTTGCTGGACGAGCGATGCTCCCCGACCGACCGCGTCGCGAATGACCTTGATCGCTTGCGGCATTTGTTCGGGATGTCTTTTCCAATCCTCGAGCCTGGTCGTGTAGCCGAGAATGATGCCGAGGATGTTGTTAAAATCATGCGCGATGCCGCCAGCCAGCGTGCCAAGGCTTTCCATTTTCTGGGCCTGGACGAGTTGCTGCTCGAGACGCTTGCGCTTGGTGTCGTTGAAAAGGTAACCCTTCAGTTCGGTTGGTCGTCCTGCCGCGTCGAAGCTGCCGACGAATTTGGCGACAACATAAACCGTTTCGCCATCGCGCTGCCGCATCTCGAACTCGAGCGGTTCCGTGCTTTCGTTACGCGGAAGGTTCGCGATCAGCTCGATGCCTTCCTTCTTGGTGTAGAGAAGGGAAAGAAAGTTCGCCGCCTTGGCCTCCTCGATCGAGTCGAAGCCGAAGATGCGGGCGAACGCTGGATTACAGGTGATGATCGAACCATCCGGCTTCATGATCAGATTACCGGTGAGATCTTCATCGACAAAGCGCCGGTAGCGTTCCTCACTCCGGCGGAGGGCCTCCTCGGCTCGAATTCGATCTGTCACATCGATGCTCAACTGAAGCAGCGGCGCCTCGGGGTCGTTGCCCCGAAGCGTCCAACCAGTCGAAGCAACGATTCGTGCGCCGTCCTTGCGGTTTTGCTCGATTTCCCCTTCCCAATGGTGCTTTTCCTGCAGCTCCTGAATTACCTCCGCCAACTTTTCGGGTGGGCCGGTCTCCAAGAGCGTATGAACATCGCACCCGGTCGCTTCCTCGCGCGACCAGCCGTACATCCGCTCTGCTCCGCGATTCCAATAGGAGATCTTGCCTGCGGCGTCGGAGATAACGATGGCGTCGTTTGCCAGGTCGAGCAGCTCCGCGTGCCGCAAAAGTTCCTGGCGCGCTTTCTCCAGGTCGCGCTGGGTGTGCGTCTCCTGGATGATCCGGAGAATCGACGGGGCAAGCCTTGGGAGGTGCTCTTTTAGAATAAAATCGGTCGCACCGGCCCGCAGCGCCTCCCCGATCTGCTCCCGGCATTCCGGTCCGGAGACGAAGATGAAAGGCACGCCCGGTCGCGCCTCCCGCGCGCTCGTGAGGGCGCGCAGTCCATCGCAGCGCGGGCAACTCGGGTTGGCCAGAATAATATCGACCGGCTGGCGCGCGATTTCCTGCGCCAGCTCCGTTTCATTTCGCACCCGAATCAATTCGCTCTCGATCCCGCCATTCTTCAACTCCGCGGCGATCAGCGCGGCGTCGGCGTCGTTAGTCTCGAGGTGAACGATCTGCAATAAGCCCATCGTGAAAGATTGCCGCCAGACGTGGCCGCTCCCACCCCTCGCACATCAGCGAAAACGTTGCCAGTCGCTTTCCTTCTCGCCTCGCGCCTAGCGATTCGTTTCCGTTGCCCCGGCCGCGGGCGCGTTTTCACCGCGTCGGCTCAGTTCCGGCACCAGATAAAAATAGGCGAAGAGCCCGCCGAGCAGGACGAGGAGAAGGAAAACTATGCTCAGGGCGAGCCAGACGCCGCGGCGCGCTTTCGCCTTCCGCCAGGCAGCTCGCTTGCCGATCAGCTCCATCTCCAGCGCCTTGGCGAGAGCATCGGGATCGCTCAGACGCTGTGGCGGCAACTCGTCGGGTGTGGGCATGGTTCGAAACTATCTTCCGGCGACTTCCTCAATCAAGATTCTCGTCGATCTCGTTGGCGATTTCTCTGCCTGACGAGGAGTGGAGTTTTTCCGATCCTGGGTCGTCTGCCTTTCTTCCGGGCATGACCGAACCAGAAAAATCGAGACGCTTCTCGTCGGCGGGCGGATTCAGGTGCGACCGTGGCGGAGAGGAGGATTGATCCGCCGCCGCCGGGGGTCTATTAAGCGCCAGCGGCTGGCGCCGCACCGAAAGCCTTTCATATGTCGTCCATTCCAGATCGTGCCTATCGGATTTCGCTGCGCGCGAAGATTGTCTTCGCCATGGCGACCGTGGCGGCGCTCGTTGTCGCGGCAATTCTTGGCACCAACTTCCATTTCCGGCGCGAGCAACTGCTCCAGGAATTTCAGGCCTTCGTCCGCGGCGCGGCGGGCACCACCTCTCTCGCGCTCGACGGCGACGAGATCAGCACAATCCATTCGCCTAACGACGCTACTTCGCCCGCCTTCCAAAACGCCCGGGCCATTCTCGATCAATCCCGACGGCTGAACGGCCTCGCGGAAAACGAAATGTACAATTCTGCGACCAGTCAATGTAAGCGCACCGTTCGAGACAGAGTTCGTTGTCATGCTGCAGAAGAAGACCTTTATTGGCAGTCGTTACAAAATTCCCATCGCCAATCGCGCCCAATTTCTCAAAGCGTGGAAAACCAAAATGCCGACGAGCAGCGACGCCTACGAGGACGAAAACGGGCGCTGGATCAGTGGCTACGCCCCGATCCTCAATCGCGCGGGCGAGCCGGTGGCCATGCTCGAAGCCGACGCCCGGATCAGCCGCTTTATCGACCGCCAGCGTCAGGAGCTGTTCCTCGCGCTCGCGATCGGTGGCGGCGCGTTTCTCGTTGCGATGATTCCCGGCCTGCTCCTCGCCCGCAACATCACTCGAGGCCTGAACAAACTTTCCGCGGGCATCCGGCGTTTCCAATCCGGCGAGCACGACGTCCAGGTCCAGGTGAGCACGGGCGACGAATTGCAACATCTCGGCAGGGTTTTCAATGAGATGATTATCTCGTTAGGCGAAAAGCTCGCCCTCCTGCCTTACGTCTCGCGTTTTACCGCCGAAGCCGTGCGCCGCAGTCGCGAAGATCCGCAGTGGCTGGCTGGCATGGAACAGGAGGTAATCGTGCTTTTTGCCGATCTGCGCGGGTTTACCAGCTGGTGCGAAACCCGCGAAGCCTCCTTTCTTGTGCGCGAGTTGAACCGCCTCCTCGCCGTGCAGGCGGACGCGGTCGTCTCGGCTGGGGGCGACGTGGACAAATTTATCGGGGATGCCGTGATGGCGGTTTTCCTTGGCGGTGAAGGTTCCGCCGACAAGGTTTTTGCCTGTGCGAGGGATTTGATTGCTGCCATCCGCCAGGAGATCGAAACGGAAAGGTGGCAGCTCGCTCTTGGCGTCGGCATTCATCGCGGTCGCGCCGTAGTCGGCTCGATTGGTTCCGACACTCGCCGCGACTTTACCGCCATCGGTCACACGGTGAATCTCGCATCGCGCCTTTGTGATCGCGCGGAGAAGTGGCAGATCCTGGTGAGCGAGCCGTTCTACGAAATGCTTTCCGTTGAAATCCGCAAAGGTTTTGAGCGGACCGAGGCGATGCAATTCAAGCACGTTTCCCAGTCCGTGGCGACTTATCGCCATACGGTTCCTGGCGCTGAGATCATCGAGCCCGGTTCGATGCAACCGGCTTAGGTATTCTAATCCTGGCCTATCGGCTCCTGGCTATCTCTCGAACGCTTCCTTATTCACTACGTATGGCATCTTGGCCGGGTCACCGTCGTAGTTGCCTTCCAACACGTCGATCAGTGCCTGAACCGTGCGCCCAGCCATTCCCTTGTCGGGATCAACCGAAAGCCGAGTGATCCGTCCGCCACTTGCAAAGTGATGGAACAGCCGAGTGCGGTCAGCGATTTCGGGATCGAGGAGAGGCGAATCCGGTGGTAGCGGCTCTTTCTCAAAGACGTCGAGCGCCGCTCCGGCGATAACATTGTCCTTTAGCGCCTGGGCAACGGCCTTCTCATCCACGACTGGACCGCGTGCGGTGTTCACCAGGTAGGCCGTTGGTTTCATCAGCTTGAGCGTTTTCTCGTTGAAGAGGTGATAGGTCGGCTTGTCGGTTTCGCCCTCGCGCAAGAGTGGCACGTGGATGCTTACGTAGTCGGCGCCGCGCAGCGCCTCCTCGAATTCCACATACTTGATCCAGGTCTTCTCCTTCTGGATTCCCGTGGCGTGCCGCAGGTCCATCAGCTCCTGGATCGAGGCAAGGTAACTGTCATTGTGATATGCCGCGTCGTAACACAGCATGTTCATGTCGAAGCCCGAGCACTTCTTGATCATCGCCAGACCGATGCGGCCGGTGCCAATGATGGCGATGGTCTTGCCCGTGACCTCGTCGCCGAGGAAAGGCAGGAATGGGTGCCACGACGGCCACTTCTGCTCGCGTACCAGTCGTTCGCTCTCATACATCTTGCGCGCCAGCACGCCAAGCATGAGAAAGGCGAACTCGGCGGTCGCTTCGGTGAGCACGTCGGCGGTGTGCGTAAACGGGACCTTGTATCTATTGGCGTCGGCGCGGTTGATGTTGTCGAAGCCGACGGCGATCTGCGCCACGACCTTGAGCGAGCCTTTTCCTGCTTCGAAGATCTCGGCGTCGACGGGATCACGGAGCGTGGTGATTAAGCCGTCGATGCCGCTCTTCGCTTTCTCAACGATCAGCTTCTTCGGCGGCGCCTCTGGGCCCGGGAAAATCTCGAGCTCGTAGCCGCGCTCGCGCAGGCGGTTCTCAGCCGGATCGCCGATGTGAGAGGTGGCAAAGACGCGGAGACATTTCTTATCGGTCATGGTTGGAAAATGGTTATCGGTTAATTGCTATCATTAGTTCGTGATCGGCTCAGTTTCTTACAACAGGCATTGTCGCTAACTTGGTGATCGGCCTGAACCGGACCACAGTTTCTCTTACCGGCAACCGGAGCGGTCGCCCTACAAATTCTTCGTGGCCCACGTGCCAACGCGATCGAGGGCTTTCTCGATGTTCTCGATCGAGTTAGCCACGCTGAAGCGCACATAGCCCTCGCCGAAGGCGCCGAACGAGGTCCCGGAAAGCGCGGCGACGCCGGCGTCCTCGAGCAGCGTGTTGGCCAGTTTCTGCGATGGCCAGCCGGTCCCCGTGATGTTGGGAAAAACGTAGAACGCGCCCTTGGGCAGTCGGCAGGAAAATCCCTTTATCTTATTGAGGCCCGCGACCATCACGTCGCGCCGTTTCTTGAACTCGGCGCACATCGCCTCGACCGAGTCCTGCGGCCCGCGGAGCGCTTCGATGCCGGCGACCTGCGTGAAGCTGGCGGTGCAGGAGTTGGAATTTGTCATGAGGCGGGCGATGTGCGTCGCCAGGTCGGCGCGCATAACGCCGTAGCCCATCCGCCAGCCGGTCATGGCATAGGTCTTGGAAAAGCCATCGAGGAGGATGCAGCGCTCCTTCATGCCATCCAACGACATGATGGAGTGATGCTCGCCCTCGAAGATGAGGCGGCTGTAGATCTCGTCGGTCAGCACCATGATATTGCGATCGCCAATCGCGCGCGCGATGTCCTCCAGGTCCTGCTTCGTCCAGCACGCCGCCGGTTGGGTTCTGCGGTGAATTCAGGATGATAAGCTTGGTGCGATCGTTGATCAGCTCGCTGAGTTCGCCGACGTCGAGCCGGAAATCCATTTCCTCGCGCAACTGGATCGGCACCGCTTTCGCACCGAGGAAGTCGATCATCGATTCGTAAATGGGGAAACCGGGATTGGGATAGATGACCTCGTCGCCTTCTTCCACCAACGCCAGGATGGTGAAGAAAATGATCGGCTTGCCGCCGGGGACAACGACCACTTCTTCAGGCGTCACGTCCACCCGGCGCGTCTCACTCACATACTGTGCGATCGTCTCGCGCAGCTGCGGCATGCCGGCCGAGGGCCCGTAATGGGTGAACCCCTTGTGCAGGGCGTCGCAAGCCGCCTCGATGATGTTGCCTGGCGTATCGAAATCGGGCTCCCCGATCTCGAGGTGGACGATATCGCGGCCCTTCGCTTCCAGCGCTCGCGCCTTCACCAGCACTTCGAAAGCGGTCTCGGTGCCGAGACGCGCCATGCGTTTGGCGAGGCGAAGTTCATTCGGTGCGGCCTTATTCATAACGGCCAACCATCCTCCGCAACCTCATGCTCTTGTCCATTTGAAATTGTGGCGCGAGCTGTTCCCAGGGCAATTGATGAGAAGCGAGCCGCGCGACGGAAGCGAACGATTTTCCGATTGGTCGCAGCAAACGGCAGAACAAATCCGCTGAAACACCGGATCGACAAAAAAATCGCTCTAGTCGCGAATGCCGCGTTTGAGTTCCCACACCCGCAGTGCAGCCAGGAGAAGACGGCGGGTCCGAGCAAGAGTTCCGATCCGTGGCAGATACTCTTCTGACGTTCCGTTAACTGGCACGGGAGGCTTTACCGCGACTTGGCGCTGCCTGCGATGTGAACGGGGCTTGGACGGCTTTGGCGACGCGTCTGCACAAGCCGCGTTGCTTCCGTGATTGTTCACCGTGTTCCGATGCGGTTTCAAAGTGAAAAGGGGAAAGCCTGAGGCCGTTGCCCGAGGGTCATGCTCGCTCGCGAACCCAGAGAATAATTAGATGACACGTTTGTCATGTATACTGTGACCGCCAGATCCGCAATACCATCCGCATTTCTTCTGGTCTTTTTGGGAGCTTCCGGAAAACGCGGCGGTTATTTAGTCGCGCTAACAATCCTCTCCCCAGAGGAACACACCGCGTTTCCAAGCGGACGACCTTCGCGAAAGGAACCGCTGAGGCGTCGGTCGCGCTTCCGTACGCAAGCGTTGGCGCGAAATCGGATCCGGTTACACTTCGATTTATGAAAAGGACGCGCAACCCGGTTTCAATCCGCTCAGGTCAGATCGAATTTCTCAAACTCAATACCGACAGATGGGAATGGCGTGACGCCTATCAATGGCTCCTCGGGCTGACTTGGACACAGTTCGCCGGCTTTGTCGGCGCGGTCTACCTCTCGCTTAATCTTCTCTTCGCTGCGCTTTACACGATTGGAGGGAACTGCGTTGCCGGGATGCACCCCGGATCCTTTCTCGATGCGTTCTTCTTCAGCGTGCAAACCGTAGCAACCGTCGGCTACGGGAACATGTCTCCAGCTAATCTTTACGCTAATATCCTAACGACCATCGAGATCATGAGCGGCATCTTTTTGGTCGCCGTCATGGCCGGCCTCATCTTTGTCCGGTTTTCGCGGCCGACCGCGCACATCGTGTTCAGCAAATCAATCGTGATCGCGCCTTTGAACGGCCGGCCCACCCTGATGCTACGGATCGGCAATTTGCACCAGCGCAGCATGGTCGAGGCCGAATTCCGAATCCTTTTCAATCGCGACGAGCCGCTCGTGGAAGGCGGCGATTTCCGTTATTTTTATAGCCTGAAGCTCCAATTCGATCGGATGCCGACGTTCCCTGCCGCGCTAACCTTGCGACATGTGATCGACGAAAATAGTCCGCTCTACGGTGCGACACCTGAATCGCTCGAAGCAGGCCGCGTTATCATAGTCGCATCGGTTGTCGGCATTGATCCAGTCATTCCCGCCTCGGTCCAAACCCAACAGGATTACACCTGGCAGGACATTCGGTTCGGCGAGCGCTTCGTGGAGATTTACACCGACCACGGGGATGGCCGGCTCATCGTCGATTACGGGCGGCTGCACGATACCGAGCCCGTATGAGGATAGCAGAGCGCGGTTTCATCGAACATTCCTGCGTTGTCGGCGCAAGCTGACGTTGTGGGTGTAGCTACACCTGCGCTTTGCCAGAGCCGTAAATCGCTCCGAGAATGGCCCGGGTAATGGTCATCTCGATCCAACCCCTCCATTCCAGAGCACGATCAGATTCCCGGTGAAGGGTTGCACCGCATAGATCATCATTCGTGCGCCAATCGCAAGCAATTCGAGCATGATCCTGAGCCGGATCCCGGCGCCGATTCCGCCACCGGCGAATCCGCTGGCGTAGATCAACACGAAGGCGAGCACGACGACCACCGGCGCATGATGGAGAGAAAACTTCCGCGTTGTGCAGTCGGGATCGATGAGTAATTTTCGATTCCCTTGCCGGCCATATCGCAAGGGGCGAAACGCACCGCTAGCTCAATTGGCAGAGCAAGTGACTCTTAATCACTGGGTTTCAGGTTCGATTCCTGAGCGGTGCACTTCACGGCGCTTCCGGGCATTCGTCCGGGAGTGAATCGAGGTCGACGTATTGCTGCGCAATCGGCATCCGCCGGCCCACGCCAAAGGCGCGGCTCGTCACCTTGATCCCCGGCGCGGCCTGGGCGCGCTTGTATTCGTTGAGATCGACGCGGTGTTGAATCCAGCGCACGGTCTTTTCATCGAAGCCGCGCGCGATGATATCGTGGGTGCTCTGATTTTCCTCGACGTAGAGTTGCAGGATTTGATCGAGCACGTCATAGGGTGGAAGCGAATCTTGATCGACCTGGCCGGGTTTCAATTCCGCGCTCGGCGGCTTCTCGATCGTCGAGCCCGGGATGATTTCGCGCCCCCGATTGATCCAACAAGCCAACTGATAGACGAGGGTTTTCGGCACGTCGCTGATCACCGCCAAGCCGCCTGCCATATCGCCGTAGATTGTGCAATAACCGACGGCAAGCTCGCTCTTGTTTCCAGTGGTGAGGAGGAGATGACCAAACTTGTTGGAGAGCGCCATCAGGATCATGCCGCGCAGACGCGACTGCATGTTTTCCTCGGTCGTATCCTCGGGCAGACCAGCGAAGATTTCCTTGAACTGCGCCCTAAAGGCAGCGAAGGCGTCGCCGATCGGGATCTGGAGACAGCGGATCCCGAGGTTGCGCGCAAGGGCGAGCGCGTCGTTCACGCTCCCCGGCGAAGAGTAAGGGCTCGGCATGGAGACGCCGACCACGTTTTCCGTGCCTAACGAATCGACGGCAATCGCCGCCACGACCGCGGAATCGATCCCGCCGCTCAGGCCGAGGACGGCGGATTTGAAGTTGCACTTCGCGAGGTAATCGCGCACGCCTAACGAGAGGGCCCCGAAAAGTTCCTTCATCGCATCCGACGGCGCGAGGGCGAGCGCGGCGGTCGACTCGGTCTCGACGATCGCTTCCGCACTCTGGAAGGACGGGAGTTGCGCGATCAGATCTCCGCTCCGGTTGAACGCGATCGAGCTGCCGTCGAAGACCAGCTGGTCATTGCCACCAACGACGTTGCAATAAACAATCGGCCGCGCATGCACACGGGCGATCGCCGCGACCATCTCGCGGCGCATCCCCAGCTTGCCCAGACCGAACGGAGACGCGCTGAGATTGACGATAATCTTCGCGCCCTTTGCGGCGAGACCGCCTACAAGCTCCCGATCGTAAAGCGGCCGCGGCAGATAGTCCTGGGTCCAGATATCTTCGCAAATTGTCACACCGACCCGGCGACCGGCGATGGTGAAGACTTCGCCACCTTGGCCGGCCTCGAAGTAACGATCTTCATCAAACACATCGTAGGTCGGCAGCAGCGTCTTGAAGCTCTTGCGCATCGGTTGGCCGCGCTCGAGCAAGGCTGCGGCATTGAAAAAGGGCTTCCCGTGACCTTCGTTTCGATCGATGTAACCAACGAGGAGTGGAATGGGACCGATGCACCGGTGCAGGCGCTCGATTACCTCCAGATTTTGCGGCACAAAACGCGATTTGAAAACGAGGTCCTGCGGCGGGTAACCGGTCGTGGCGAGTTCGGGAGCGAGCACCAGCTCCGGGCCGGCCGCTGCGAGGCGCTGGTAGGCGCCGAGGATCTTGTCAAAATTGCCGCGCAGATCGCCGACGATGGGATTGATCTGCGCGATGCCGATCCTCATGCTCCTTGCAGAGTAATCGTGGGTCTGCCGCGGGCAACGGCTTTCCGGATCAACTCAATGAGGGAAAATCGCGGGCTCGTCTGTCTTGTAGCCGGCGTTAAGCGCGTCGTCGGCGCCTTCGACAAACACCTTGGCCCACTGGATGAGGCAGGCGGTGAAAAAGGCGGCAATCATGCAAATCATGACTTTCTGAATGAAGGTCGAATGCATTGACCCCTTGGAAAAGCAGAAGCGGTGCCAGTGAGAGAGTTTCGTCTGAATCAGTCCGGCCCCCGGCCCAGCGATGGCTAGGCGCCGGGAATATTCTCGCGCGCAAAACGCAGGGCTCGTGCCATCCAGAGCAGTTCGTCGACGAATTTCTTCACTCGTTCGCGATAGGTCGGATCACTGATCTTGCCCGTCGCTGGATCGAACAATGTGCGCGCGTTTCCGAAATAGACATCCCAAAAAATCGTTACCAACCCCAGTTCGCGCAGCACCGGCAGCAAATTCTCAATCATGCGGGCGCCGCCGAATGGCCCGGCCGAGACGCCGCAGACGCCGACCGCCTTATGGATGTATTCCGCCAAATTGGTGTCGAGCACGTGTTTGAGGAGGCCGGGAAAGCTGTGGTTGTACTCGGGCACGACGAGGATCAGCCCGTCGGCCCGTTCGACCGTGGCGGAAAACTTTGGGTCCTTGATCGCCTCGCCTGCGTCGTCGATCGGAAGTCGAATCTCCCGGATATCGATTAGTTCCGTTGTCACATCAGGGCGATGCGAGATTTCTTGAAAAACAAAATTCGCGGCGTGTTCGCTGGCGCGACCCTGGCGCGAGGTGCCAAGAATGACCGGAAGAAAAACGGGACGAGTGATCGATTCCATGAGGTTTTGTCGCTCAGACAAAGTGAATTCACAACGGCAAGGAAATTGATCGTTAGATTTCGAAGGCCCTGAGTTTTGCGCGCCTGATCGGGCGGCCTGACATTGCGGACTTGATCCCGCAATACTCCCGCCTCTTTCGCTGGCACGTGCTTCGCTATCTCGTGCGGCATCCCCTGCTTGCGACGCTCAATATCCTCACCGTCGCGCTCGGCGTAGCCCTTTATCTCGCGATCCAGATCGCCAACCACAGCGCCAACCGCGCCTTCGAGGCGAGCGTCGATGTCGTGGCCGGCAAAGCGCAGCTCGAAGTGAACGCGCCTGTCGGAGATTTGCGCGACGAACTTTTTCCAAAGGTTGCGCGACAGAAAGGCGTCAGCGCGGCAACACCCATTGTGCGGGGAATTCTCTCGTTGCCGCAATTCCCAGGCGAGTACCTCGACCTGCTCGGAATCGATATCCTGACCAACGCCCCCTTTCGAACCTTCGACCTGACAGATTTTCAAACCGGGCAATTTGATCTCCAGCAATGGCTGCGCGGCCCGCGGGTGATTGCGGTGAGCGAAGAGCTGGCGCGCGCGCATCATCTCCGCGCAGGTGATGAAATCAACGCCCAGATCGACGGCCGAACCACCCGCCTGACGATCGGTTTTCTCCTTCGAACCAAAGGGACGAGCGCAAACGCTGATCCCCACTTCGCGGCCATGGATATCGGCTGGGCACAGGAATTACTCGACCGGCGCGGGACGCTCGACTCGATCTCGCTTCGGCTGGGCAAAGGAGCTGAACGGGAGGAAGTGGCCGCGGAGTTGCAACGAGTGCTTCCCCCGGATGTCACAGTCTCGCCGCCGGCGCAACGAAGTGAACAGGTGGAGAAAATGCTGGCCGGTTTTCAGCTCAACCTTCAGGCCATGAGCCTGGTTTCACTCCTCGTCGGCATGTTTCTCATTTACAACACGGTCGAGGCGTCGGTCGTCCGCCGGCGCACGGAGATCGGAATCCTGCGCTCGTTAGGGGTAAGCCGGCGTGAGGTGCGCGCGCTTTTCCTGGGAGAAGCCGCGGTGCTCGGCGCATTGGGAATAGCGGTCGGAATGGCAGGTGGGTATTTCCTCGCCCGCGCCCTGGTCGGGACGGTGGCGGATACAATCTCCTCGCTCTACGTGTTGCTCAGTGTGCAGAAGGTGGTGGTTGCCCCGTGGATCTGGGCGAGTGCGTTGCTCCTCGGTGTCATCTCCGTCATGGCGGCCGCCTGGCTGCCGGCGCGCGCTGCGGCGGCGATGAATCCGGTTGAGACACTGCACCACGGCACGCGAATCGAGAAGGCGGTCAAACTCTCACGCGGCTGGGTTCTTGGCGGGTTGATCTCCCTCCTCCTCTGCCTCGCCTTCTCGGTTCTCGCACTGCGGACTGGCCCGCCCTGGCTTGGATTCGGTGCGGCTTTCTTTGTTCTCGCCGGCTTCTCTTCCATTGCACCGGAACTGACAGCCCGTTTCAGTCGCCTCATGCGCCCGACCATTCGAGGCAAGGTCGCGCCAGCTCTCGCCGCGCAAAATCTTGGGCGCACCTTGTTGCGCAATTCGGTCACAATCGCGTCCCTGGCCGCGGCGGTCGCGATGACCGTTGGGGTAGCGGTCATGGTGTTTTCGTTTCGACAAACGGTCGGCGACTGGATTGGGCAAACGCTCGTGGCAGACCTTTTTATCGGACCAGCCGCAAACGAAGTCGCTGGATCCACTTCGTTTGTGCCGGGGGCGGCGCTCGAATATCTGAAGAGGAATCCGCAGGTCGAAGAGGTGGACACCTACCGCGGCGTGGAGTTGCCGTTCCGCGATCAGACCATCGGCGTGGCGGTGATTACCGGACACAATCGGCGCAACCTTCGCTTCCTGCGCGGCAGCAACGACGAAATCATTCGCCGTTTCTACAGCAAGCAGTGCGTGCTCATCTCGGAAAGCTTCGCGCGCCGCTTCCATGTCGCGGAGGGCGGGACGCTCCGGTTGCCGACGCCGGAAGGGACGAAGGATTTTCCGATCGCAGGGGTTTTCTACGACTACACAAGCGACCGGGGCATTGTCTTCCTGAGCTCGAAGAATTTTGAAAAATTTTGGCGCGACGATCGCGTCAATAGCATCGCGCTTTACCTGAAACCAAAAGCGAAGCCCGAGGAGGTCGCGCAAGATTTTCGGGAGCGTTTCAGTCGAAGCGGCGAATTCTCCATCTACTCCAATCGCTCTGCTTCGCACCCGAATCTTCGAAATTTTCGATCAAACGTTTGCGGTCACCTATGTTCTGCGCACGATCGCGGTCCTCGTCGCGGTCATCGGAATCTATCCTCGGCCTAACGACCCTGGTAACGGAACGCTCACGCGAGCTCGGCGTCCTGCGTTCGATCGGTGCCTCAGCGGCGCAGATCCGGCGTCTGCTGCTTTGGGAAAGCGGCATGATCGGCCTGCTCGCGCAGTCTGCTCGGGCTGGCTTCGGGACTTTGTCTTGCGCTGGTGCTGACCGGCGTGATTAATCGCGCCTTCTTCGGCTGGACGATCCAGCTCGCCTTCCCCTGGTGGTCGCTGGCGTGGACGCCGCTCTGGATCGTCGCGGCGGCGATCGTAGCGGGCTGGATTCCGGCCTGGCGGGCGAGCCGGCTGGACATTGCGGAAGTGCTCCGGAGCGAATGAGGCGAACTCAAATTGCAGATTTCCAATCCTGATTTGGTCCGCACGCCTCGCGCTTTGCTGCGTGGCGGCGAATTGGAAGATAGCTGAGCCGGGATGGCAATACGAATTTCCGCGTGATCATCATGCGCACACGGATTTCAAGACCGAGTGGTGGTATTTCACCGGCAACCTCGACGAACGAGAGCGGGCGCCGTTTCGGTTACGAGCTGACCTTTTTTCGCCAGGGAATTCGGCCGCCCGCCGAACGCGCACGACAACGACTTCGCGCTTTGTCGTCGATGATTTGAAGTTTGCGCAATTTCACAGTCACGGACGCCGGCAGGAAGAAGTTTCTTTTTTACGACAAGGCGAGTCGCGGGAGCTTCGGCGACGCGGGGTTTGAAGACGGGTGACCGGCTTGCCTGGATCGAGCGGTGGAGCTCTGCGGATGAGGAGTGATGGCTCCTTCGATATCGCAGCGCAGGCGACCGACGCGGAGATCGAACTTCACTTGGTTCCGCAAAAGCATCCGGTGATTCACGGCGCGGATGGAGATTAGCCGGAAGGCGGCCGGCGCAGGACACGCGTCGCATTATTATTCGATCACGCGCCTTGGAGACTTCCGGCAATCTCGCGGGTGCGGAAAGAGCAGTTCCGTGTCAGAGGGGAAAGCTGGTTCGATCACGAGTGGGCGACGAATCAGCTCGCGCCCGGCCAGGCGGGCTGGAACTGGGTCTCGACGCAATTTGACGACGGCAGCGAGCTGATGCTTTACCAAATGCGCCTAACGAATGGCGCGATCGACCCGATCTCGAGCGGAACGCTGGTGCGCGCCGATGGCAGCTCGCTACCGCTCTACGAGTGCCGATTTTCAGATGACGCCGGAGACGTTTTGGAAGAGCAAAGCGACGCAGGCCAATTATCCGATCGGCTGGCGGATCATCGTGCCGCAAGAGCAACTCGAGTTCACGGATCCAGCCGGTCCTGGCGGACCAGGAGCTGGTCTTGAGCCCCTTGGTCTACTGGGAGGGCGCGTTCGATCTGGCCGGGAAGCGCGCGAGACAAACCGGTTAGTGGCCGCGGCTATCTCGAGCTGACCGGGTACGCGTCGCCGCTCCAGGAACTGAATCGCTAATAGGACGTCGCCTGCAGCTAACTTCCGTCCCGACTACGCCTGGGTGTGACGAGCGAAATGCACTTCCACGCCCTTGGGCAGGAGGCGTTTGCGGCCGCGCTGACGACGCCGGGCGAGGGTGGCGCGCCCGCCCTTGGTGCTCATGCGCGCGCGGAAACCGTGCTGCTGTTTCCGGGTTCGCTTGGATCGCTGTAAGGTGCGCTTCATAGAGAAAAATCCCGCTGCCGGGCGTTGAAAGAGGGCCTACCTTAGGGGCGTGCATGGCTTTGTCAACGCGGAGCAGGCGAGCGACAAGCGCATTGCCACCGGGGGCCGATTGTGGAATAACCATCTGCGATGAGCGACGTCGTCATCGAACCGGCGATCTCGGAGGATCTCGACGAGCTGTCGAGCCTGCTCGGTGAGCTATTTAGCGAAGAGAGCGATTTCCGCCCCGACAAAGAAAAACAACTCCGCGGACTGCGCCTCATCTTCGAGCAGCCCAATCGCGGCCGGGTCTTCGTGCTGCGCCGCGATCGCTCGATCGTGGGAATGATCAACCTGCTTTTCACGATTAGCACGGCGGAAGGCGGCTTCGTCATCCTGCTCGAGGACCTGGTCGTGCACAGGAGTTTCGCGGCCATGGCTACGGCTCGCATGCTGCTCGATTACGCGATCGAATTTGCGAAGCAGAAAAATTTCCGGCGGATCACGCTGCTGACCGATCGGCCGGAACTGCGTTCGCAGAATTTCTTCCGCAAACACGGCTTCTACGAATCGCCAATGCTGCCGATGCGCTTATTGCTGCCCGCGCAGTCACGAACGCGCGACGAGCGGCTGCATCTGAGCCGCTACCTGCAGACCGCCTTCGCGTGAGATTTGTACCCGCGATCGGACGAGAGCGTCCGCCGTTGATTGACGCTCGGGGATGCAGCGCAGGGTCGCGTGCGACGCCGCCACCACGATCAATCGCCTACTCGGTTGATGCGGCGGGCGCCGGCCCGCGCTATCTTTGATCGATGCCGACACAAGGAGGTTCGATTCGATTGTTCCGGATCGCCGGAATCGAAGTGTTTCTGCACTGGTCCTGGTTTCTCGTCGCCGTCTACGAAGTGCAGATTTGGCGCTCCACCTTCTCTTCGCCGGTTTGGGCAGCGATCCTTTATTTGGGTTTGTTCGTGTTGGTCACCATGCACGAGTTCGGCCACGCTCTCGCCTGCCGTCAGGTCGGCGGCCAGGCGAACCGAATTGTTCTCTGGCCCCTGGGCGGGATTGCCTTCGTGAATCCGCCGCCGCGGGCGGGCGCGATGCTCTGGAGCATCGCCGCCGGTCCGCTCGTGAACGTTGCGCTCGTGCCGATTCTGACCTTTGTGCTGCATACCGCCTCGCGCGCCGGCTTGGGAGACCACGAATCGCGACGCCTACCTCGTGCTGCTTTGGCTTTGGCGGATCAACCTCGGTCTGCTTCTCTTCAATCTTCTGCCGATTTATCCCCTCGACGGCGGCCAGATTTTGCGCGCCCTCCTTTGGTTTCCTTTGGGCCAAATTCAGCAGCTTGTTCATCGCGACCGCGGTCGGTTTCGTTGGCGGCGGCGCGCTCGCGCTCGGTGCGATCTGGAAGCAATCGATCTGGATCGGGATCATGGCTTTCTTCCTTCTCAGCCAGGCCTTGGTGGGCTGGCGGCAGGCGCAATATTTAAAAATGGAAGCACGAGCGATGCGGGATGAGGTGGATCTACCGGCGCAAAAAACCGTGTCTGTAGAAGGTTCGCGCGGTGAAGCGCGAGGGAAAATATTCGCCCGTAGTTTACGCATAGAGCCGTCCCGTTGCCGTGGCCCCGAGGGGCAGCATCCGCCGAACGCCCTAACGATACTTCGTCTCCGTCCAGCTCGTCAGCTGCGGGAGCAACCGCGTCTTAAACTCGGCACGAAAACCGATCTCATCGACCGCTTTGGCGACCGATTTCCCGGCCGACTCGGGCAGGTTGGTCCTGGCGTATTTCTCCAACATCTCCGCGTCTTTCGGCTTGGAGAAAAAGGTAAAAAGCCCGGGAGCAAAACTGTTGACGCTCAAGGCATCCTGTTTCGCGAGCAGCTCTTTCATGTGTCCGCGGGCGTAGTCCCAGACCAGGTCGGGATGCTCGCCGTAACGGGCGACAAATGGCAAGAGGTAGGCTGCGCGACTCGTCGGCAATTCGTCGGTGAGAGCGATGGCCATCGTCCGCGAAGCGAGCTGCGGATCGATCGCGCCGGCCAGCGCCTCGTAATAATTCTGCTTCTCTTCCGTACTCGTCGTTTTCAGACCCAGCTGGTGCAGCTTTTCCCACGTCTGCGAGTCGGCATAACGGCCGACGACACCCAGAATGGCTGGGCGTAAATCCGGTGGGATCGCTGCGGGATCAGAGAGGAAGCGATCGAAACGCGAGCGGCACCCCGTGATCACGTCAGAGTCATCAAGGAACCCGAGGCCGCGAATCAACGACCCGCGCAGAACCGAACGCGGCGATGGGTTCGCCCGCTTTCGGTTCCCAACCGACGCGATCAAAAGCCGGTCGCAAAAACGCGCGCGCGAATTGCTGAAAACGCGGCCGCAGCGGGTCGCCGGCGAGCAGCCGGTTGATGAAAGTAAAGGTATCGATGACCTGGTCGTAAACTGCCAGTTGATCATCCTTCAGCAACTGGCTAACGAGCGTGAGATAATGCGAGAGCGGCTTGCGGTCTGCCTCCACCAGAGCCCAGGCGTCGATGAGCAAATTCACCCGGTCCGCTTCCGAAAGTCTCCATCTGCGGCGAGCAATAACTTCCACGAGGCGTCGTCGTACTCGACCCGATAGTAGCCGGTATCCTCGACGTTGAGCTTGATCGCGCGATCGCCCGCCAATCGTTAGGCAAATCCGCCGCCGGAGTCGCGCAGAAGAAAGCCGTCCGTCGCGGGCTGGTCCTTGCGTCACGTAGGTGAGCGGGACCTGCCACTGCAGGGTCGGTGGGTTCGGGAAATGCACCGTAAAGCGCTCTTGCGTGAGCTTGATCGTGCTCCCCTCGCGCTTCACTTTCACGAGCGGAAATCCAGGCTGCTCCGTCCAACCGGGCGCAATTTCTCCGACCGGTTTGCCCGAGACTTCCGTCAACGCCTGCCAGAGATCCGCCGTCGTCGTGTTCGAATATTTGTGGGCCGCGATATATTTGCGGATGCCGTCGCGGAAAACATTTTCGCCCAGAAAACTCTCCAGCATGCGAATGATCGACTGGCCCTTGCGGTAGGTGATTTCGTCGAAGGCGCTGCCGGCTTGCGCTTCGGTCGTGATCGGCTGCTGCACCGGATGGGTGGTCGAGCGTGCGTCAGCTTGCATCGCGGTATCCTTCGGAAAACCGACCCGCCGGGTCGGATCGCGCGAGACATTACGGCGCAGCCATTCGTTCCACTCCGGATTGAAATGATCGGTGCACTTCGATCCCATCCACGAGGCGAAGCCTTCGTTCAGCCAGAGATTGTCCCACCACGCCATCGTGACGAGATCGCCAAACCATTGATGCGCCATCTCGTGCGCAACGACGGCGAAAATGTTTTGCTTCGTAGCCGTCGAGGAATTCTGCGGATCGAAGAGAAGAACCGATTCGTAATAAGTGATGCCGCCCCAGTTTTCCATCGCACCGCCGAAACCGCCCGGAATCGCGATCAGGTCGAGCTTGGGCAGCGGATATGGGACGCCGAAATATTCGTTGTAGTAGTGGAGAATCTTCGCTTCGCTTTCGAGCGCATAACGACCCATCTCCGCCTTCCCTTTCGTCGCGACGACGCGCAGTTTTACGCCATCCTGCTCGCCCTCGATCGCTTCGAACTCGCCGGCGCAGAGCACGACCAGATAGCTCGACATCGAGGGCGTGAGGGCGAATCGCACTTCCTTGCCACCCTCGATTTCCTTTTCCCCATCGATCGGCATGTTAGAGACAGCCATGAAATTCTTCGGCACGACCGCGGTGAGTTGAAACCGCGCGCGAAAAATCGGCTCATCCCAGCAGGGAAACATGCGACGCGCGTCGGTCGCTTCGAATTGCGTCCCGAGCATGATTTTCTTTTCGTTCGTCCCCTGCTCGTGATAACGGACATAGAAGAGGCCCTGGCCTTGCGGATTGATTTTCCCGCTGAACTTGAGCGCCAACTCATGTTCGCCGGCCGGTAATTCGTTAGCCAAATTCAGGGTCAGCGTTTGCTCTCCGGCGTTGAGTACGATTGCCTTTTTCGGAAGTGGTTTCCCATCAACCGCAGCGGAGGCAATCTCCAGTTCGAGGGCGTTGAGGACGAGCCTCGTGACCGGCTTGTCGACTTCCAGCCTAACCGTTTCCGAACCGGCAAAAGTGAGCTCGTCGAGGTTCGGCTCGATCCGGATCGCGTACCCGCGCGGCCGGACTTCCTTCGGCAACTTTCCGGGCGTGGTCGCGAAATCGAATTTGGTTTCAGCGTGCACGCGAGAGAAGGCGAGAAGGAAAAGAAAAGCGAAAGCGAGGAAACGCATGGAGCATTTAACGCCGCCGGGGACACTCCGCAATTCGCTGGAAGTCGCGCGTCTTGCCCGACTTGCGGGGCGCTTTCTCGACTGCCCGAAGGTTGGAGACGGGCTCGAAGCAAGTGTAGGGCGAGCGCTTCGCCTGCCTCGATCTAATAGACTGGGCAACCGGAGCGGTCGCCCTACAATTCTGCGGGCAACGCTCCGTAATTCGCGTGGAGGGACGCCCTCCGTGGCGCCCGGTTTCAGAAACGAGACGGGACGGCGTCCTATCTCCATCGTTAGGCAACTACTGCACGACGAGGACGAGCAGCAATTGTCCCGCGCCGATCTCCGGCCCCTTGATCACGAGTGGACTGCTCTTGCTCAAGCTCGCATCCGTTTCCAGCAACACCTGCCGGTCCTGGAAGAGCTGAAGATTCAGCCGGTACCCGTCGCGGGACGCGCCGCGCGCATCGACGTGAAGCGAGAAATGTTTACTCGCGGCCAGCCAGTTCTCTTCCCCGCTGCGCAACGTCTTGCGCGACTGGCCGATCAGCTCAAACTGATTGTAGCCGAAAGTGCGTTCGAGCGTTCTCGTCAGGCGATGCATCTCCGGCGGTGGCGACGCGGGATGTTTGGCATTCGTCGCCACGACCAGTCCGCTCCAAACGTTCTCGCCGGCAAGCGCGCCCGGGAGGAACGCGCCCGAAATTGCGAGCAGCAAGACGAAGAGTCGAACGCGCATCAGCTATTTCGCGGCATACTCGGCAGGCAAGGATTTCAGACCGTCCACCCAGAGTACGGTGACCTGGTCCTGCTTCGTCTGGAAAATTGAAACCGTCGCGTAGGGACTCACGTTTGGATCGACCCGGGAGTTCAAAATCTGAGTCAGATACCGCGACTGATCCGGCGCCGGCGGCTGGCGCATGACAAAGAAAGCGCAGACGAGAAAAATCGCGAGCGAGGTCGCGCCCGTCCAAAGCAGGCGGCGAATCGTCCACCAGCTTTCGCGCGCCTCCGCGTTCACTCGCGCGGCCGCCGGTGTCTTTGCTTCGGAGGCGATCCGGTCGAGCAATTGGTGCTGGAAAAATTCCTCGTTGCCCATTGCACGCGGCTGGAGCTGTTCGCGCAAAAGAGCCCCGAGTTTGTGCGCTTGCTGCTTTTCCGTCTCGGCAGCGGCCCGATTGTCGAGCGATGCTTCGAACTCGGCGCGCTCGGCCTCGCTCATCTCTTCATCGACCCAGGCGGTCCATTTTTCCTCAAACGTTTTCATAAACATCTCGCAGCAAACCCTGCAGTTTTTTACGCGCGTAGAACAGGCGCGACATGACCGTGCCGATGGAGCAGCCTAACGACTCCGCGATTTCATGGTACTGCATGTTCTCAATTTCCTTCATCAAAATGACGGCCCGATGCTCCGGCGAAAGCTGCGCGATCGCCGCTTCAATTCGGTTGTGAATTTCCTCGTGTTCCATTCGCTCGTGCGGAGCGGGTCGGCGTGCGGCACCGTGAGGGATGCGGGATCGATTTCCTTCAATTGGATCGCGTCGTCGAATTCCGCGCCGGCACCTTTCACCTGCTTCTTCCGCAGCCAATCAATCGTCACGTTCATCACGATGCGATAGATCCAAGTATAGAAGGACGATTGCCCGCGAAAGCGCGCGATCGATTTCCACGCCTTGACGAAGCTGTCCTGCGCAAGATCCCAGGCATCCTGCTCGTTATGCACCATGTTGTAAATCATGCCGAAGACGCGGTTACGAAAGCGGCTAACAAGTTCATCGAAAGCCCTTGTATCGCCCGCCTGCGCATTGCGCACGAGGTCAAGCTCCGGGACATCGGCCTGAGCCGCAGTCGCTTCCGTCTTCATCTTGGACGGCGGCGCCACCGATTCATTCAATGGCTAAAGGCTGCCGTAACGGCGCAGCCATTCACCGCGGAATTCGCCCATGAGCAGGATGATTCCATCACGGACGTGGAAGATCCGTTGATTGAGCGCCGAATGCTGCGCGCGGGTGATCGATTTCTCGGCAATGAGCTGGGCCGAAGCGTCCATCGCCACGGTGATGGCCTTGAGCGAGCGTTTGAGATAAGCAATCGTCATCCCGAGTTCCTCCGCCTCTTCGTCGCTCAAAGCAGCAGCAAGTTTCGCGGCGGCGAGCGCGGTGTGCGTTGCCAGCTTGACGGCTGCGGGATCATTTTGCAGCGCTGGAGCGGACTCAAAAAGCTGATCGATCCAGATCGTCAGGGTAAAAGCCGCGCGATAGAGCACGTGTTGCTCAAAGCTTTCTGCGTCCGCCTTCTGGAAGCTGGAGCTGTCGTCGCCTTCTCCAGCCTCATCGATGAAGGAATCTCCCTCCTCGTTCCAATCTTCCCCGCTCTCTTCGTTGAGATGGCACCAACCCATTTCACGCGCCACGATCTCGTCGCGTTGCGGATCGTCGATGTATTTCTCGAGGAGCTCCATGTATTTCTCCGTCTTCTGATCCTGCTGCTGGAGAAAGCGCTCCCAATCGTACTCATCCCAAGCGCGCTCTGAATCGTGCTCGGCCATGGTTTTATTTAGGCCAGCTTGAGAAGCCGCGCAAAAAAGATTTGCTCACTCTGACTTCGATAGCGCCGGGGCGCGGCCCCGCTGCTTTGACCGCGCAGTCACTTCACCGTTAAGCTCAGCCATGCCTACGAGCGAGAACGACCCGGATGAACAGTTCTATCGCGATACGGAAGCGATCGCGTTTCCAAAGATCGACGATCGCCAGCTCGCGCTTCTCGAGCCCCTGGGAGAACGCAGGATATTGCGGCACGGTGAGATGATTTTCAAAGCAGGTCAGCGCGACCTCGGTCTGACGGTAGTTCTACAGGGCGAGATTGAGGTTTTCGAAAAACGCGAAGAGACCGAGCAAATCATTGGTACACCAGGGGAACGCGATTTCGTTGGCGATGTCTCCATGCTCCAGGGTACTTCGGCGTTAGCCAGCGCGCGGGTGAAATCCGATCAGGTAGAGATCTTGCATGTTCCAGCTGCCGAGTTCAGGCGTGCCCTTGCGGAGCTGCCCGGCGTCTCGCAGCCGCTCGTAAACGCCTTTATCATGCGGCGGCGACGGCTGATGCGTGATCGCGAATTCGCGGGCTTGCGCGTGATCGCACAGCACGATTCCCGGGAGGGCCTTCGGTTGCACGATTTCCTGACCAAGAATCACGTCCCGCACCGCCTGATCGAATTCGAAGGCGAAGCGGGGCAGAGGCTGGCCGGCCGCTTTAACCTAACGAGTCGCGATTTGCCGGCCCTCATCACCGCGACCGGCGCGCCCTTGCGCAGACCTTCCTTGCGCGAGGTTGCGCAAATCGCGGGGCTGCTGCGTCCGCTGGCGACTGAAGACGACGAAGAGATCCGCTGCGACCTGACGATCGTTGGTGCGGGACCGGCCGGCCTGGCGGCCGCCGTTTATGCGGGTTCGGAAGGTCTTAAGACGGTCGTGCTCGAAAGCTACGCGCCGGGCGGGCAGGCCGGTTCGTCCTCTTTGATCGAGAATTTCTTTGGATTCCCCACCGGGATCAACGGAGGGGACCTCACCTATCTCGCGCAGCTCCAGGCTTATCGCTTCGGCGCGAAATTCTCCACCCCGGCGCAGGCACTCTCCATCACACTGCACGAGAATGAAGAATATCGCGCCTGTCTGCAAATCGAGGGTTGCAACGCCAGCCTGCACTCCAGGTGTGTGCTCATCGCGACTGGCGCGGATTACCGCCGCATCGAAGCCGAGGGTCGCGAAGAATTCGAAGGCTCGGGCGTCTACTACGCTGCCACCGCGCTCGAAGGACAACTCTGCCGTGGCGCCACGGTGATCGTGGCCGGAGCCGGCAACTCCGCCGGGCAGGCAGCGATGTATCTCTCTGAGGGCGCGACAAAGGTGCTCCTCGTCGTAAGGGGAGACGATCTCGCGAAGAGCATGTCGCGTTACCTCTCGCGCCGGGTCGAGACGAAAGAAAACATCGAGATCCTTTACCATACTGAGATCCGTGCGATGCGCGGCGGGAAAATGCTGGAGGCGGTCGAGATCGAGAATACTCAAACGGGCGAACGCCGAACCGTTGAGACACCGGCCGTGTTTTCCATGATCGGTGCGAAACCCTGCACCAACTGGTTGCCGCCAGAGATCGAGTGCGACGCGAAGGGTTTCATCAAGACTGGCGCGGCGGTTGCCAACGCCTTGGCCTGGCAAAGGAGCAAGCGTGCTCCGGGTCCGCTCGAAACCAGCGTGCCCGGAATTTTCGCGGCGGGCGACGTGCGCTCCGGCTCCGTCAAGCGCTGCGCCGCCGCGGTGGGCGAAGGCGGCATGGCCATTGCCGGGGTGCACGAAGCAATGGCGGAATTTGCCTAACGAGGTCAGGCGATTGCCTGCTCACGTTGCGCGCGCCTGGTTTGCAGGCGCAATTGACCGCAAGCGGCCGCGATATCGTGGCCTTTCTCTCGCCGCAAGGTGGCGACGGCGCCACGCTCGCGCAAAATGTGCAGGAAAGTTTCCTGGCGGTTCCGCGAGGGCCGCGACCACTCGAGACCTTCGACGGTGTTGTAGGGGATGAGGTTGATTCTTAGCCGAGAGGCGCAGCGCGTGCCCGGCCAGTTTGTGGGCCTGCTCGTCGCTGTCGTTCACACCGGCGATGAGGATGTATTCAAACATTAGGCGCTTTTTTTGCGCCACGTAGTGATCGCAGGCCTCGAGCAGTGTCGCCAGATTGTACTTGCGGTTCACCGGCATGATGCGGTTGCGCACTTCGTCGGTCGCGCCGTGGAGGGAGATGGCGAGACGAAACTGGGTCAGTTCGCCGGCGAGTTTGCGGATTTGTGGCGCGAGTCCGCTGGTGGAGATCGTGATGTGGCGCGCGCCGATCCCCAGACCCCACGGTGCGTTAATGATGCGGATGGCGCGCAAGAGGTTTGTGAGGTTGGCGAGCGGTTCACCCATTCCCATGAAAACGATGTTGTCGATCTTCTCTCCGCTCTCTTTCTCGACCACGAGGAGCTGGTCGACGATCTCGCTCGTCTCCAGGTTACGCGAAAATCCCTCCAGCCCACTCGCGCAAAATTTGCAACCGTAAGCGCAGCCGACCTGCGTCGAGACGCACGCGGTGCGGCGATCCGAAGTCTCGCCGTAAAGCGCCGGCGACGCCGGGATGAGAACCGATTCGATCAGGCTGCCGTCGCCAAGGCGGAAGAGAAACTTACGCGTCGTGTCGCTGGAACCGAGCACGCGCATGACTTCCGGCCTAACGAAACTGAATTCCTCTTCCAGTCGCGATCGGGTTGCGGCCGGCAGATCGGTCATGGCCTCGAACGAATCAACGCGCTTCCTGTAAAGCCAGTCGGTGATTTGCTTCGCCCGGTAGCTGGGGGCTTTCTGCGCGGAGAAGTAAGCGGCCAGGTCGTCCAGGTCGCGCGACTTGATGGGCGGCTTCGTCACGGCGCAGCCTAGTGGGAATGCAGGTCGCGTTCAATCGAGTCGTTCCGTCGGCGGGCGACGAACACTCCCAGGGCTTCCTCCATCTGTCTTTCCCAAGCTGGCGCAGCGGGCTGAGGGACTTCATCGTGTTTTTGTTTACCCAAGGGCTTGGGGAGAGGTCCCCCGCCGTCTCCTCGGGCTCCGGATGACAAGCGGGAGAGCGCACGGACGGAAGAGAAGAACGCTCCATGCCAAATCGATAACTGCGAAGCGCGGGTCTGCGCATTCTTAGCCTTCCGCAACTCACGCAAGATGCGTTTCTGGCGAAACAAGCATCCCCAGAGGGGCGTCTACAGGCCCTTGCTCGCGACGAGGATGCCGTCCGGTTGCTCCTTCGTGTCGGGTTGATCGACCTCGATGGTGTAGCCGCTCGCGCGGAGAAACTCGCGACAATCCTGGTGCAGCGTCAGACCGCGTGCCCAGCCGTGGGTGCCGATGAGGAATGTCTTCACCGCGCCCGTTCTCATGGTTTCCGTGGCGCCCCTCAGCACCTCGACCTCGAGACCTTGCACATCCATCTGCAGGAGCTCGATCGACCGGCCAAGTCGCCTGACGAAACGATCCAGCGTGATCGTTGAGATGGTGAGGACCGGGTTCTTCGGCTTGCGCAGGCCGATCGATTCAAGGAAAAGCTTCCAGCGCGCGCTCCGCGACAGTTTTGGCTTCTCACCGCCCGACGCCAGCCGGCTGCTGTAACCGCGATCCATGAAGCTCTCACTTCCCACAGACGAGGTGAGGCCTTCAGCGTGAATGACGAAGTCGTCAACCTTCAGGCCGTTAAGGCGAAGGTTTTCGCGCAGAAAACGTCGATGTCGCTCCAGCGGCTCGACCCCGTAAATCGTCAGGCGCGGAGCAAGCTGCCGCGCGAGGATGAGGTAGTACCCGATGGCTGCGCCGACATCGACGAAGCAGCCATCGGGCGGCAGGCGCCGGATCAGTTCGACGAAAATCTCCTCTTCGTCCGCTTCGTGAACGTTTCGCTTCCCATAGCGCTCCCGTTGCTCGTCGAGAAGCTGGTCCTCGTAGACGCGGACGCCATTATCAAAGGTGTGGATGGCCCGCTCCATTGGCAGCCGAAGCTAACACGCGAGGCGAAAGGACGCGACGCCTAACGACTCCGCTCACCCGCCAGATTGTGCCATGCGTATCCTCGTCACTGGCCGAACCAGGAGTTGACCGGACCAGGCTGAGACTATTCAACAGCCAGAGAACGGGGAGAGAGGACGCCCGGCTTACCTGGCAAAGATAGTCGAACTCTTTTTCTTCGAGCTCGCCACCTGGGACTCACCCTTGCGCTCGTTGGTGACAAAGGTGTTGTTGTCGCCGTAGCGCGCCCAGGGGCCGCGTGGCACTTCGCTGAAGTCGACAAATTTCCAATCGGTTACGTCGGTCTCCTGCAGGCCGAGATAATCCCGCACGGCTGGCGAAACGTCGAGCCCGGCGCCGCGGTTGAGATTCGGTTTCGGCCGCTCATTCCCGAAAACGTATTCCCAGTGATCGGTGCGGAATGGTCCCGCATCTTCCCATTGCGCGTAAACGACGCGGTTGCCCTTGCGAATCTCGACCCAGTGATCCTTGCAAACCGAGACGCCGGGACCTCGATAGGCTTCCTTGAACCACGGCACGACTCGCGGCGCTTCCGGTCGATGGCCTTCGCGCGATTTGTCGTTGTAGGGCAGCGCACAGTAAAACGGATTCTGCCGCGGTGTAAAATTGACCGGGATGTAATTGCTCCGGTGGGCGCGGTTCGGATCGTCGTAACCGCCGAAGTTTTTCGTCCACGCCTTGTCCCAGCTGCTGGCGTGATTTGGTACTGGGTTGTTGCCCGCGGGATTTTCGCCGATCCAAAAAATCGTCGTCACGATGTCCTTCTTCCACGGAAAGCGATCGCCACTCTTGTCCAGACCAAAAGAACTGTTAGGCGGGGTGTATCCAATCGGGTCGACCTTGAGAAGCACATCCCCGTTGAGACGATTCTGCTTCTTGTTCAGTTGAATTTTTTGGTCCGGCACCTGTGCTGGCGCGGAGGGCGCAACGCAGGCTGAGACCGACGACAACAAAACGGCAATGGTGTGAGTAAATGTTCCTGGTTTCATCGTAAGCATAACTCCGGCAACTGCCTGGAGATGGGGCGCACCACTAAGATTCGGTCGGCAGACCGGAAATGCGCGTGTTATGAAGTGGCGAACCTTAGCACGACATCGGGCGCGATCAACTCCGCGGGCCGAGAAATTTTCCAGGGTTTAGAATATCGTTCGGATCGAGCGCCCGTTTTAGACTCGCGTGCACAGTGCGGGCGACCTCGCTGGTCGCCTCCGGCCACCAACGCGCTTTGGCGAGGCCAATGCCGTGCTCACCGGTGATAACCCCGTCCCAGGCAAGCACCTGCGCAAACAATTCATCAAGAGCGCGCTCGACGCGATCGCGCACCACAGCCTCGTCATAGTTCGCAACCATGATATTGACGTGAATGTTCCCGTCGCCGGCATGCCCGAAGGTGGCGACTGGAAAACCATGACGCGCCTGGAGTTGACCGGCGAACTCGACCAGATCGACCAGCCGGCTACGCGGGACGACGATGTCCTGGTTGAGTTTCGTCAGACCTGTGGCGCGAAGTGAGGTGCTGAATTCCCGCCGCAGGGCCCACAATTTCTCCGAGTCTTCTTCGGTCGTCGCAAGCGAGAGGTAATTCGGCTGCCTGCTGGCAAGCAGGGCCTTCAGTGCGGACGCGTCGCTTGAAACACTCTCTGGCCGCCCGTCGAGATCTACGAGCAAGTGCGCGTTGCCTTCCGGAACGATTCCGGCGCCGGAATCCCGCCGTGCTGCTTCAAGTGTAAATTGATCCGCGATCTCGAGAGCGGAAGGCAGAAAACCCGCGGCGAAAATTGCCTGGACCGCGGCCGCGGCCTGCGACATGGTCGCGAAAGCCGCGGAAAAGGTGGCGCGCGCCGGTGGCAACGGCAGGAGGCGCAGGGTGATTTCGGTCACCACGCCTAGCAATCCCTCCGAGCCGACAAACAGCCCGATCAGGTCGAAGCCCGTTTTGTTTTTGTGTACCCGTCCTCCGGTGCGCAGTACTTCTCCGCTTGCCAACACCAGCTCGAGGCCGATGACGTAATGGCGAGTCACACCGTACTTGAGGCAACGCGGGCCGCCGGCGTTGGTCGCGACATTTCCGCCGATGCTGCAGTCGTGCAGGCTCGCCGGGTCGGGTGGATAAAACAACTTCCGGGCCCGAACCGCTGCCTGCAACTCGCCGGTGATCACGCCCGGTTCCACAATCGCAACCGCATCGTCGAAATGGATTTCCTTGATCCGGTTCATACGTGCGAGGGAAAGCGCGATCCCGCCCCGCACCGGCACACAGCCGCCAACATAGCCGTAGCCCGCTCCGCGCGCCGTGACCGCAATCTTGTTGGCCGAGGCAAAATGCAACAGCCGACTTACCTGCTCGGTGTCTTGGGCGAAGACCACGACATCCGGCGCGCGGCTGGCAAACCATTTGTCGCCACTGTGCGCGCCAAGCGTCAATTCGTCGTCAAACACCTGCTCAGCGCCGAACAGAATGCGCAGTTCATCGGCGAGATTCATCGTTCCACCATAGTCAGCGGTTCGATCTCTTCCACGCCCGTTCCGATTTCGGCCGCATCAATCCTCGGGAGAAAATATTCGGCCGCTGCGATAACTGCGGCATCGTCCTAACCTGCCGCAAACGCTTTTCGCCGGGGTCTTGCAGAAATGAGGCTCTGGAAATCGTTCGTGAATCGGAATACAACTCCCCTGCGCATGGATTCGGAGCCGATCGTTCAGAGCATCAGTTCAAGCAGTGGAAGGCGGATCAAGGTTCCCGTCGTAACGGTGGAGGACTTTTTCAACCGGCATGACAAGGGACTGCAGCTGAAACAAGAAGGGGCCCGCATCGGATTCGATCGTCGCATCCGCGAACCAACCATCAATCGCCCGGGCCTGGCCCTGGCCGGGTTCTACACTTATTTCGCGGAGAAACGCGTCCAGGTGCTCGGAGCCGCTGAGCAATCCTATCTCGAAAGTCTGACCAAGCCGCAACGACACCGGCGTTTTCGGGCCCTCTGCGAGCAAAAGATCCCTTGTCTCGTCTTCTCGCGCGGGTTCCATCTCGCGCCCGACTTGCTGGCGATCGCGGAAGCGGCAGGTGTGGCGGTTTTCCGCACGCCGATGATTACGATGAAATTCATTAATGCGGCCACGATCGCGCTGGAGTTCGATTTTTCGCCCACCGTGACTGAGTTCGGCAGCATGGTCGACATCCTCGGCATCGGCGTGCTGATTCGAGGCGCCAGCGGCGTGGGCAAGAGCGAATGCGTTCTCGGCTTGATCGAGCGTGGCTACAGCCTGGTTTCCGACGACGTCACCCGGATCAAATCTTTCGAAGGACGCGAGCTGATGGCGACTGCGCCGGATCTGACGCGCTACCACATGGAGGTGCGTGGCATCGGCATTATTAATGTGGTCTCCGTCTTCGGAATCGGCGCGATCCGCACTGAGAAACGGCTGGACCTGGTGGTGACGTTAAAAGATTGGCATGAATTGGAAGAAGTGGATAGAATCGGGCTCGACCGCGAGCTTTACGAGATTCTCAAGATCCAGATCCCGCACATCACGATTCCGGTGCGCCCGGGACGGGATATCGCGCGATTGATCGAGGTAGCAGCGATGGATCAGAAGCTGAAGGACCTGGGGGTGAGTGGCGCGCTGGAATTTAACGAAAAGTTGCTCGGTCGAATGGGGACAAAAGGCTAAATGGGATTACTGAATCGACGCTCGACGCCAGACGCGAACGAGAAGGCCGAGAAAGAGATGACCATCATCAATCGACTCGGTCTCCACGCTCGCCCCGCGGCCATGTTTGTCCGCGTTGCGAGCCGTCACCGCTGCGAGGTCTGGGTGGCAAAAGAAGATGAAGAGATTAACGGCAAGAGCATCATGGGCCTGATGATGCTCGCGGCTGGTCAGGGCTCGAAGTTGCGCGTACGCGCGGAAGGTCCGGACGCCGCGCACGCGCTCCAGGAAATTGAGCAATTAATTCAGTCGCGCTTCAACGAAGAATAGTTGACGCTCCGGGTAATCTGAAACCGGAATGAGCGGCGATCGCGGCGACCAAGAAAAGCGTTACCAGGGAGTGTCCGCCTCCCCGGGAATCGCGCGTGCACCTTTGCATGTCTTCACGATCGAGACGGACGATGTCGTGCGCTATCAAATCGACCCGGTGCACGTCCCGGACGAAATCGCGCGCTTCGAGAGCGCGCTCATTCAGACGCGAGCGCAAATCCTCGAGATGCAGCAGCAGATCGCGGAAGCGATCGGCGCGAAGGACGCGGGCATTTTCGATGCCCACCTTCTCGTGGTCGAGGATCAGACGTTGATCGATGAAGTCTTGCGCCGGTTGGAGATCGATCATTGTAACGTCGAGTTCGCTTTCCATGAAGTGGCGAACCGCTACGTCGAATCGCTGACCAAGATTGACGATCCTTATTTGCGCGAACGCGCGCTCGACATTCAGGACGTGACCCGACGCGTCGATTCGCAACCTGCAGGGAAAATCGCCGCGGGCGTTTCTCGCCGCGGATACGCCACACATCCTGGTGGCGCACAATCTCACCCCTTCCGACACCGCGACGATGAACCGCGAACAGGTGCGCGGGCTGGCGCTCGATCTCGGCAGCCGCACTTCCCACACCGCGATCATGGCGCGTTCGTTAGGCATTCCCGCTGTCGTCGGATTGCACGACGCGACGGGGATATTTGAGAGCGGCGCGCCCGCGCTAATCGACGGTTACCACGGCCTGCTCATCGTACATCCAAGCGAAAAAACTCTGCGCGAATACGCCGGGATCGAGCGTGAGAAAGGCGCAATTGCGGAGCGTTTACGACAGCTGCGTGAAACCAAATCGACCACTCTCGACGGCCGCCACATTGTGCTCTCGGCCAACATCGAGTTGCCGGAGGAAGTGGACGCCGTTCTGGCCAACGGCGCGGAAGGAGTCGGTCTTTACCGCACGGAATTTCTTTACCTCAATCAAGCCGCGCTCCCGACAGAGGAGGAGCAATTCGCAATCTACCGCACGGTCGCGCAATGGCTCGCACCCAATCCGCTGATCATTCGCACGCTCGACCTCGGCGGCGACAAGCTGACGGAGACAATCGAGAGCAGCGATGAACTTAATCCTTTCCTCGGCTGGCGGGCGATCCGGTTTTGCCTCGAAAACCTCGATATCTTCAAAGCCCAGCTGCGCGCAATTCTTCGGGCCAGCGCGACAGGGAACGTCAAGATCATGTTCCCCATGATCTCGGGTTTGACCGAAGTGCGCCGCAGTTTACAAATCGTCGACGAATGCAAAAACGAGCTGCGGCGGGAAAACAAACCGTTCCACGAGGACCTCGAAGTGGGCATCATGATCGAGGTGCCGACGGCTGCGATCATGGCGGATCGGCTGGCGCGTGAGGTGGATTTCTTCAGCATCGGAACAAACGACCTGATTCAGTATGCGGTTGCGATCGACCGCACCAACGAACGCGTCGCCCACCTTTATGAACCGAGCCATCCCTCGGTCGTGAGACTGTTGAAGATGGTGGCCGATGCCGCGCACGCCAACGATATTTGGGTGGGCGTCTGCGGTGAGATGGCGGGCGAAGTTTTATTCACGCCGCTCCTACTTGGACTCGGAATCGACGAATTGAGCGTCGGCGCAACCATCGTTCCGCGGGTCAAGAACGCCGTTCAACGCCTGACGATCACGGAGTGCCGACAGCTGGTCGAACAGGTCCTGGAGTTGGATACCCCAGCCGCCGTTCTGGCCCGTTGCACGACGGTGGCGCAACGAAGCTATCCCGAGCTGATTTCCTAATCCTGCTCTTCTGGGAAGAGGAAGAGCAGGAGAGGACGGCGTTACTCCTCCTCTTCGCCCGGTTCAGCGCCGGGCTCGATCTCCGGCTTGATCCCGTCCTCCTCCATCTTGCGGAGGACGTCACTCATGTCGTCAACCTCGTCCCAGACTTCCTGGCTAACGTAGATCTGAGCTTTTTGCTGCACCGCCATCGCGATGCAATCACTCGGCCGGCCATCGAGTTCGACAATCTTTTTCTGCTGCAGCTCGTTCTCCGCCCGGATGATCATCCGCGCGTAATAGGTCGCGTTTTTCAGGTCGTTAATGATCACACGTTCAACCCGAGCACCGAGCGCCGTCATGAGGTGACCCATCAAGTCGTGCGTCAGGGGACGCTCCTTGACCGTGCCGCGCATGAACATGGTAATCGCACTGCCGACGCTCTGGTCGACATAGATGATAAAGACCTTGTCCATGTTACCGAGGAAGATCGCGCAGCCGCCACTTGTCGGGAGGACCGCCCGCACCTGCACCTCGATCACCGTTTTGTTCATCGAAAAACCGTATCAGAGCAGATTTGAAAAACAAGCTGGGCCGGGCCCGGCCATGGCGTGAAGCGCATTCTCAAGGCCTTTTCTTGTCCGCGAAAGCTCCCTATTCCAACGGGAAAAATCTCTCAATTGAAATTGCAATCTGCTGCCCTACACTGCGCGACAATGACGAAGAACGACTGGGATATCGAGGCCGCGATCGCGACATATAACGTCGACGGTTGGGGCAGCGGTTATTTCTCGGTCAACAGCGCCGGTAATGTCGTGCGCCAAGCCTTTGCAGGAGAACGGCGGCTCGATCGATCTGCTCGAAGTCGTCAATGAAGCGCGCGAGCGCGGGCTTGGATTTCCACTTGTCATCCGTTTCCAGGATCTGCTGCGGCATCGAGTGGAAACGGTCAACCGCGCCTTCCAAGCGGCGATGCAGGAATTCGGTTATCGCAACGCATATCGCGGGGTGTTCCCGATCAAGGTCAACCAACTGCGCGAGGTGATCGAAGAGATCGTCGATGCCGGCGCGCCCGTTTCATTTCGGCCTCGAAGCGGGCAGCAAACCAGAGCTGATCGCCGCGCTCGCGATGCACCAGGATCTCGGAGAGCCTCATCATCTGCAACGGCTACAAGGATCGCGCCTTCATTCGCACGGCGCATGCTCGGCCGCCGGCTCGGCAAATCGGTCATCATCGTGGTCGAGAAGCTCGAGGAGCTGGAGCAAACCCTGCGCATCGCCAAGGAAATGGGCGTCGAGCCCTTCATCGGCATCCGGGTGCGGTTGCACAGCAAGGGCGCCGGGAAATGGACGACGAGCGGCGGCGAGAACGCGAAGTTTGGCCTCAGCACCACGAACCTCGTCGCGGCGAGCGAACTGCTGAAGGCGCACGGGCTCGCGCATTGTCTCAAGCTCGTCCACTTCCATGTCGGCTCTCAGGTGCCCGACATCTCCACGATCAAGCGGGCGGTGCGCGAAGCGGCGCGCTATTACGCCAAACTTTCGAAGATGGGTCACGAACTCGGTTACCTCGACGTCGGCGGCGGGCTCGGAGTCGATTACGATGGCTCGCGTACCAGCTTCGACAGCTCGACGAATTACTCGCTCCAGGAATATTGCAACGACGTCGTCTACAACATCATGGAGGTCTGCGACTCCGAAGGCGTCGCCCATCCCGCGATCGTGAGCGAAGGCGGCCGCGCCATCGTGGCCCATCACTCCGTCCTCGTGGTGGAGGCATTTGGATCGATCGAGAAAGACGTGCACGCGACGAAGATCGAACCTGCGCCTAACGATCCGAAACCGCTGCGCGATATCATTGAGGTGAAACGCCAGTTGAAGCGCGGCAATCGGCTCGAGACCTTGCACGACGCGCAGCAGATCAAGGAAGAAACCCAGCAGATGTTCAATCTCGGGCTTCTCGATCTCGAGTCGAAAGCCAAGATCGAAGCGCTCTACTGGCAGCTCGCGCGCCAGATCGTCAGCCTGCACCGCGGCCTAAAGTATGTGCCGGAGGAAGTGAAGGAACTGGAGACTTCGTTAGCCGATCAGTACATCTGCAACTTCTCGATTTTTCAATCGCTCCTCGACCACTGGGCGCTGGGTCAGCTTTTCCCGATCATGCCGATCCATCGGCTTAGCACCCCGCCCGAGCGCCATGGAACGCTGGTTGATATTACCTGCGATTCGGACGGCAAGGTCAACAAGTTCACCGACCTGCAGGACGTGAAAGACACCCTGCCGTTGCACAAAATCATCCCCGGCGAACTCTATTACCTTGGGGTGTTCCTGGTCGGCGCTTATCAGGACATCATGGGCGATCTGCACAATCTGTTTGGCCGAGTGACCGAGGTGCACGTCTTCCTCGACGAGGATGAAGAATCCGGTTGGTACATCGAAGAGGTGATCGAAGGGAGCACGATCGGGCAGGTCCTGGCGCTGACGCAATGGGACAAGATCGAGCTGATGCGCCTGGTAAAGTTGCAGGTGGACGCCGCGATCAAGAGCGATCGGCTCAAGCCTAACGACGCGATGAAAATCCTTGCCGATTACGAACGCGGCTTGCAGGGCTACACCTACCTCTCGCTCGAAGGCGCGACCGCGACCAACGGCACCGCCCCCGCTCCCTCTCCACTAGCGGCGACCGCGCAGGGCTGATTAGCGCGGGAATCGATCTCGCCCGGCGCTTGGTCGATGGCGAATGTCTATTGCTCTCACAGCGTGTCGCTGAGGACCCCGCCCGCGATCGCATACCTTCATAAGCTTGCTGAATTTGAGGTGAAGCACAGTTGAAAGATCCAACCTCGTGAGTTTCTTCAAGGCCACCCGAAAGACGGTAAGCCTCGACTCTACTTCTTCTTGCCTTCGCCGGGACGATAATCTTCCTCGGCCGCCTCGAAAGCTTTCTCGAGACCGACCATGTCTTCGCCCGGGCGCAAATTGTCGAACGCCTCGGACTCGCGCTTGAGTTCTTCCTCGGAGTAATTCGCGGCCTTGATCGAAAGACCGATGCGGCGCTCGATCTTGTCGACCTTGATGACGCGCGCTTCGACTTCCTGACCGACCTTGAGCACGTCCTTCACTTTCGCGACGTGATCCTCGCTCAACTGCGAGATGTGGACGAGACCATCGATGTCATCCTGCAATTGCACGAAGGCGCCGAAGCTTGCCAGTTTCGTCACCTTGCCAGTGACGAGATCGCCGATCTTGTATTTCTCGTCGATATTCTTCCACGGATCGTCGCTCAGCTGTTTGATGCCGAGGCTGATTCGCTGGTTGGTCTTGTCGATATCGATCACTTCCGCCTCGACTTCGTCGTTCTTTTTGAAGACCTCCATCGGGTGATTGATCTTGCGCGTCCAGCTCAGATCGGAGACGTGAATCATGCCGTCGATGCCGTCTTCCAATTCCACGAACGCGCCGTAAGCGGTCATGTTGCGAATCTGGCCCTTGACCCGGCTGCCGATGGTAAACCGTTTCTCGATTTCATCCCATGGATTGGGCTCGAGCTGGCGCAGGCCTAACGAAATTTTCTGCTCCTCCTTGTTGACGCCAAGCACGACGGCTTCGACTTCCTGGTCCACCGTGAGGATGTCGGATGGACGCATGATGCGCTTCGTCCACGAAAGCTCGGAGACATGGACGAGGCCTTCGACGCCTGCCTCCAGTTCCACAAACGCGCCGTAAGGAACGAGGTTGGTGATCTTGCCTTTGACCTTCTGCCCGGCCGGGAAACGCTCTTCGATATTGTCCCACGGATTCTTCTGCGTCTGCTTCAGGCCGAAGGAAACGCGTTCCTTCTCCCTGTTGATGTCGAGAACGACGACTTCGATCTGCTGGCCGACCTTGAGCAGTTCGCTCGGATGACCAAGGCGACCCCAGCTCATGTCCGTGATGTGCAGCAGACCGTCGATGCCGTCGAGATCGATGAACGCGCCGAAATCGGTGATGTTCTTGACCGTGCCCTTGACGGTGTCGCCGACCTTGACCCCTTCGAGGAATTTCTGGCGCTTCTCGCTCCGTTCCTGCTCGATCAATTCGCGGCGGCTCAGAACGACGTTCTTCCGATCGTCGTTGATCTTAACGATCTTGAAATCGTAGGTGTTGCCGACAAACTGCTGGAGATCCGCGGCGGGATGATATCGATCTGCGACGCGGGCAGGAAGGCTTCGACGCCGATGTTGACCATCAGACCGCCTTTCACGACGGACTTCACTTTGCCCTTGATCAAGCCGTCGCCGGCAAAGACCTGGGCGATTTTGTTCCAATTCTGGCGATAGGCCGCCTTCTCCTTCGAGAGAACGACCATGCCTTCGTCGTTTTCGAGACGTTCGAGGAGCACCTCCACTTCGTCGCCCACTTCGAGCGACTCGATGTCGTCAAACTCCGCTGTCGGAATGACGCCCTCCGACTTGTAACCGATGTCCACGAGCACTTCTCGTGGCCGGATCTCCAGAATGCGCCCTTTTACGATGCTGCCTTCTTTGAAGTCGCGCATCGACTTCGACATCACATCCTGCATTTGCAACATAAACGGTAGGCTCTCCTGTTGAGGCGGGGCTCGGTGGTTAAAAGCAGCGGCGATCATCGCCAGCTGTTCCCGCGGGAAGGGGTAGGAAATTAGCCACGTTCCGGGGCGGGGTCAACTGGCACTCCAGAATGGGTTTGATCCTCGCTCGAGCCGACTATAATCTTGCGGACTTATGAGTTGGAGCATCAGTGAGGCAATGACCGACCCGGCGATTCGCGAGCCGATGTCGTTTCGTTCGGAGTTCAGGTTCTTCATGCGCGACATTCCGGTAGAAATCACGCTGCGCCTCTACAATCCGATTCACTCGAGCGCGATCGTCATCCGGCAAAGCCATCTCATTTCGGTCCCGGGCGTAGATCAACCGGAGCAGCCCGACTGCGAGGATCAAACCCAGGATGGCGAAGTGTTGCAAAACGTCATCTGCCGATTTGTTTCCGTTTACAATGCCGCCCTGGCCAAGGGTCTAAAGCCCGATGCGTCGTGGTTGCAACAGAATCCTGAATTCCGCTGAATGTGATCGGCACAGCTCTCAGTCAGGGACTTCCTTGGATTTTGACGCCGTTGTTCTCTTCGTGTCGTTTCCCCGAACGCATGACAAAATATCTCGTCGTCCTCTTTTTTGCCGGGGCGTCTCTTTCGTCGCAACTAATGGCTGCATCCCCAGCCGAAGAGCAAGTCGCAGAAGCGATAAGGGCACAGAGTATTTCGGTAGTCCACCTCTGGGCACCGTGGTGCTCCAATTGTCAGGCGGAACTGAAAAGCGGCGGCTGGACCAAGACGGTCAAAGACAATCCGGAAGTGAAGTTTTATTTCGTTGCGGTTTGGAACGGCGGCGAAGACGGACGCGCCATGCTCGCCAAATACCAGATCGCGCAGCAACCGAACGTGACCATCCTGGCCGATCCCGGTCCGCGCGGGTCTGATCACATCAAACAGTTTGTCGGCTTACCTCTGAGCTGGATACCGACCACCTTGATCTTTAAGGGCGGCGATCTTCGCTATGCACTGGACTACGGGGAAATTCGTTTCCCGATCCTGCAACAGTTGATTTCCGACAGTAATTCTGGCTGGGAGCATTGATGCTTCGCGCGGACGAAATTGGAGTTGCGAGAGCAGGGCGGCTGTAGCATCTTCCCCGTCCGCCGCGCCGGTCCCGGCCGTCGCAAATTTACCTATGTCCACTACGATCGAATTAGTGCCCGAGCTCCTCGAAGCGGGCGTGCATTTTGGCCACCAGACCAAGCGCTGGAATCCGAAGATGAAGCCGTTCATTTTCGAAAAACGCAACGCCATCTACATCATCAACCTCGATGAGACGGTGAAGCAGCTGCAGCGCGCGACCGATTTTCTACGCGAGGTGGCTCAGCGCGGCGGCAAGATTCTTTTCGTCGGTTGCAAGAAACAGGCCCAGGAAGCGGTTAAGGAAGCGGCCATGGCCTGCGGTCAATTTTACGTCAACCAGCGCTGGCTCGGTGGCACCCTGACGAACCTCGCCACGATCCGGAAAAGCATCGGGCGTTTGAAATACATCGAGGAGATCGAGGCATCACCCGACTACAAGAAAATGGGCAAACAAGAGCTCGCCGCCTTGAATCGTGAGGCCGCGAAGTTGCGCCGCAACCTCGAAGGTATTCTTGAAATGTCGCAGCTCCCGGACGCCCTGATCATCATCGATACGACGCGTGAACAGAACGCGGTTAACGAAGCGCGTCGGCTCGGTATTCCGACCGTTGCGATCGTCGACACAAACGCTGATCCCGAGATTATCGACTACCCGATTCCCGGCAATGACGACGCGATTCGCGCCATCCGCGTAATGCTGCAAAAGCTCGTCGACGCCATCGTCTCGGCCAGCGGCGAAGCACGGCTGCGCGAGGAAGTCGAGATGGCCGGGGTCTCGGCCTAACGAAGGTCCCCATGTTGACGGCCGTGGTCGCCAGGCCCTGGCCGATGGGAGTGTTTGGCTCTCAGACCCAATTTTTTACCATGGAAATAAATCCTCAGACCGTTAAACAACTGCGGGAGAAAACCAACGCCGGCTTCATGGACTGCAAGCGCGCCCTTGCCGAAGCGGGCGGTGATCTCGACAAGGCGGAGACGCTGTTGCGCACCAAGGGAATTGCCAGCGCGGGCAAAAAATCATCGCGGGCTACCAAAGAAGGGATTGTCGCCTCTTACATTCATTTGCAGGGCAAAGTCGGCGTGTTGGTAGAGGTAAACTGCGAGACTGATTTCGTGGCGAAGAACGAAGGCTTCCGCGCCTTTGTCAAAGACATCACGCTTCACATCGCCGCCGCACAGCCACTGTATGTCAGCCGCGACGAAGTTCCGCCGGCGACGATTGCAACCGAGCGCGCGATCTACGCAGCCCAAGTCAAAGGCAAACCGGAAAACGTGACGGCAAAAATCGTCGAGGGAAAACTCGATAAATTTTACAGCACCGTTTGTCTGCTCGAGCAGGGCTTTATCAAGAATCCCGACCAGACAATCAAGGAATTAGTCGCGTCAAAGATTGCCGAAATCGGTGAGAATATCGTGATTCGTCGGTTCACGCGCTACTCAGTCGGCGAGCCGCTGAGTCACGAATCGGCTGCCACACCTGTGGTCCAAGGCTGACCTTTGCGGCCGAAATAAGGGCACGCAGGGCCGCGGTTTGGGCGGAAGAGCCTGGTGGACCTGAAACTGCGCCACGCACGGGCAAAGCAAAACCCGCCCAACTAGCGCTTACGCGCTAGCGGACGGGCCCTCGCACTCGAAGTTCGTTAGTCGTTAGGGACTGGTCGACAGAAGTGGCGGCGGAGGTCCTTCCGCAGGGAAGCACGACATCAATTCCCATCCCGAGCGAAGCGGCACCCGAGACGAGGCAAAATATGAGCCCTCTCGAACAAAAGGAGAGAAAAGGCGTCTTCATATAATTTCCATAGCTGCGAAACCACGGTAGAAAATCGCCTGCGCCTTGGCAATCAAAATCTCGGCATGTAGCAGGATTCAATCGCTGCCAGGAAAAAAAGAAAAAGCGCTTAAGAGCAAACGGGTTGATGCTCACGAAAATCATATTTGATTATGATTTTTTACGAGCAGCGCCCGTGCCACTCTGGCGACGTCGCCCGCCGTGCCGTGGGTCCTTTTCCGCGCGACTTGATGAATCGCTCAATCCGCTAGGAACACGCAGCTTTCCCCGGCGGGCAAAGGGGGCGACCACTGCTCTCACCTAACGAATCTCGGCTGCCTCTCGGCTAAACCACCCGCTCCACTTCGCGAAAACGACACAGATTCATCCCCACTCCAAAAAAACGGCGACCGCAGCCGCTGACAGAGTCGGCGGCTGATCGCGTTTGAAATTTTCCTGCCTGTCCTTAGTGGCCCGTAATGTTGACCGAAGGATCCAACGCCAGTATACCCTGGGTCGTGAATCGTCCGGTGCGATCTAGTTCAGCCCGAGGATAAACGCGAACCGGAGAGACCGTATCCGTGCCGATGGCCTTCACTGCCACCCGCTGTGGAATATTCGAACCCGTTACGAAAACCAGCTTCCCTGCAGTTTTCTGCCCACTCACTGCTTCCGCTAACGGGTCAGCGGCCACGATTCCGATCCCCACGAGACTCGCGGCGCCAATGCCAAGCGCTAGTTTGAGAGTTTTCATACTACTAAGATAGGCTCTCTATCAGCGGTTGCAAGTGAGCGCGCCCTTCAGCGGCGGGAGGAGCGAAGAAGGCCGCGTCACCGTTTCGCTGACTTGCCGATCGGCCGGCTTGGAGCTCTTCCGTCGATTGGTTGCAAAGCGTCCGGCTTCGTTAAAACGGAAGCCGCAGGGCTTTTCGGATCGCGCCATAAGAGCCGCTAGCTTCGAGATTAAAATTACGCGGAGGCAATTCTCCTGCCAATCGACCTCAGGGCCCAAGGCCACTGCTCCATATCGTGTGGCGCTTCGTAGCGATGACCTTGACGGAATCGAGGCCGCTTCGCGACCGGGATACCGGCCAAAACGGTTGGATAAACAAAGGACGCCCCGTATTCTCCGATGTGACCGGCACACGAGAGATAGCGAGTCAGGAAAGGCAGAAAACCAATAGCCCGTTCCCTCTGAAAACTGTGGAGTTTCGGCGTTGAAATTCTCGGAATCGATCGCAAAGCTCGGCCAGCCGCTTACCTACCGGCGCGCGTGGCGCCGCACGCGCCGACTCCTTCATCCCGTTTGGATGGCACCACTGCTGGCGAAGATTAATCAAGATCGGCTCGCGGCTCTGCGGGCAAGGTACGGTTCTCTCTCTTCGGACGCGCCGGGTTTATGGCGCCACTACTCGAAATATCTCGACGTCAAAAAGCATCTTCACCTTAATATCCAACGCGCCCAGGATCTAAACCTGCACCGCCTGCCTCCGCTGGAAATCCTGGACCTCGGCTGTGGCGGCGGATTTTTTCTCTTCGTCGCCCGGGCCCTTGGTCACCGCAGCGTCGGTCTGGACGTTGGCGTCATCCCCCTGTTCGACGACCTAGTGGACCTTCTCGGAATCGATCGAATCGAATACAGAATCACGGGCCTGGAAATGCTGCCAGACCTCGGACGAAAGTTCGATCTAATCACGGCTTTTGCCACCGCATTTCAGGGCGGCCGGGAAGATTTCTGGCGCTGGGGCGAGCAAGAATGGGATTTTTTTCTGGCGGATTTGGCACGGCACCTCAAGCCGGGTGGAAGGATCTTCTTCGATCTCAACGCTGCCTATGATGGAAAATACTACACGCCTGAAATCCTCAAGGTTTTTCTCCGGCGAGGCGGAATGATTGAACGGAGCAACGTTCTCTTCTCATCCAAATCGTAGAAGTTGAGCCGCGTTCGTGCGCTTGCGCCTGCCGGGAAGGCGATCCTAAGTTATACAGGTCGGCAGGGCCAACATTTCCCGGTAGCATCGACGGAGGTATTCATCGAGCGGGCCAATCTCCTGCTGGCGTGCCATCAAAGCTATGTTTCGATCAAGATCGACCAAAATTGAGCGATTGGATTTCATTATCGCAGGAACTCAAAAAGGCGGGACGAGCGCGCTGCACTATCATCTCGATCAACATCCCAATATCACGATGGCCCATAGCGAGGAAGCGCATATGATTGATCATCCCCGTCGTCACTTCTTCGATGATGAAGACCGGTTTGCGCGCAACGGCGAGGTCAGTTACGACATTCTTCATGAAGGAATCAGGCTGAAGCGACAATCGCTCACTACTGGTTCGTGCACACCCATATACACATATTGGAAGCCGGCGATGGAGCGAATCAGGAACTACCATCCCGGGGTCAAGCTTATTGTCCTTCTTCGGAATCCGATCGACCGTGCCTTCTCGCATTGGAACATGTATCGCGAGCGAAAGCAGGAAGATCTCGGCTTTCTCGAGGCGATCGCTGAAGAACCAAAGCGGATTCGTGCGGCGCTGCCTTTTCAACCGCGCCGAACGTCATATCTGGATCGTGGATTTTACTTTGAGCAAATGGAGCGGGTCTTTAGGTTCTTTCCCCGCGAACAGGTTCATGTGATCAAATTCGATGATTTTCGAAAGCACACGCCGGAAGTGGTGAACAAAGTCTTCACCTTTCTCGGATTGAGATCGCTTTCGAAAGTAAAGAACCGTCAGCAGAATCGAATTCCTTACGAGAGGCCGATCACTGCCGAGGAGAGAGTTTATCTCTACGAAGCATACAAGGCCGATATTGCAAAGCTTGAGCAACTCTTGAGCTGGGACTGCTCCGATTGGAAGGAACGCTAATCCAAACAGCGCTCTCCCGTCGGTGACCAAAGATCCGCTGGCGTTTAATACATGCCTTCCGGCGTAAGGCCAAGCTCCCCCATCAGATTCCGAAAGGCGCAGCACGCCACTCCGCCGAGCCTCTGCTTTGCTTGTGTCTTCATCAATCGCAGCATTCTCCGACGACCATGACGAACACCCCTGCCGCGTGCGCCCCGCGCTGGCAAATAAAACAAAAGAGGCAGCGGGAACTCCCGCTGCCTCTTCGCAATATTTTCTGAAACTCTAGCTCTCTAGAATTTCTTCTTTATCTGGAAGTAAAGAAACCTGCCGGTCGCATCGTAGAGGAAGCCCGGGTACTTCGTGGAGTTACCACCGAAGCCGTAGGACGCCGGAGGATCCGTCCCGAAGATGTCGTTACATCCAATCGTGACAGTTGTTCCATTCAGCGAGCGCTTCCACCACGGCAAGCCGACATTGGCCGTTTGCACCGTCGACGCCTCGGTCGATTTTCCGTCCTTGCCCTTTTCCACATCCTTCGCGTCCTTGGAGTAGCCAGCCACAGGCTGGTTTTCCACCGGCGGCACGAAGGTGAAGTCATATGACGCCTGGCCGTCGATGAACCAAGTCTGGCTCACCCAGTGATTAAGGCCATTGCCCTTCAGTTCGTGGAATCCATCCAGATACCGAACAGTCGAGACCACATCCCAACCATTCCAGCTCCAATCAACGGAACTATTGCCGCGCCATCTCAGATAGCCGTCATCGGCGGTCGAGGCAACGCTGGCGACCGCAACACCTGCCAGGTGCTGCGTATCGGAAGTAGGCGTGGTCTTGAGGTCGAACTTATTAAGGTAGCTTACGTTGGTCAGCGAGGTGAATGTTCCGAACGATGTCGGATAGACATACTGCAAGCCAAGATCAATACCATTCGCGTTAATCGAACCGCTGTTGATGAACGGCACGAAAATCCGGCTGATGAAGCCCGACGCATCGCGTTGAATGATTTCACCGGGCAGCAGGGCACCCTGCGCCTCACGCACGAGTTCCTGCGGGATGCTCGATTGGATGACCGTGCCGGTCCGCTCGGTGTCCCAGATGTCGACCGACATAGTCAACCCTTGAACAAACTTCGGCGTCCAAACGAAGCCGGCGGTGAAGGAGACCGAGTCCTCCGGCTGCAGCGCCGGGCTGCTGGTGTTGACCGTGTTCTGCTCAGGCTCATTCCGGAGTGGATCGCCAATCGGAACGGGAGGTCCGCCCAGCGAGGTCGGCAAGGTGTCGATAACGGGTTGGAGACCCGAAGTCGGGCTGCCGTAGAGTTCGATCAGCGACGGCTCAAGGAAGCCCTTGCCGATGGTTGAACGGATCGTGAACGACTCATCGATCGGCTGCCAACGAATGCCGAACTTCGGTACCGCAACATTGCTATTGTTATTTTCGAAAACCTCGTAGCGCACGGCCGCGTCCAGTTCCACCGAGTAGAGACCCGGGAAGTTGAACGTCGGGCTGGTAATCGGAATCTGGGCCTCCGCATAGAGAGCCCAATCTTCCCGGCCCGCGTTTGTGCTTGCGCCCTTCGAATTGCCGGCAATGTCTCCATCAATCGACAATTGATCGACATCCTGTTTCAATTCTTCCTTGCGGAACTGACCGCCAAAGGCAAACCCAACGCCGCCCGCGGGAAGTTTGAAGAGGCTGGTCGTGTAGATGTTCAGGTCAAGCGTGGCAATCGAGGACGTATCGACATCCTTCGGATGAATGGTGGCGAAGGCCACGTCCGCGGCATTGGTCGGGACCGGTGGACCGTGCAATGCATCGGCAAACGGATCGAAGGCAGTCCCTCCCGCCAAAGGACCGCCTGGCTGGAAGACCGCATTGTTTTGATTCAGAATATCCGACAGGCGGGAGCTTGATACCACCGTCGATTGCGAGGTCTCCTTAACCTGGTTATAGCGGAAGCCGCTGTCGTAACCCCACGTTCCGTCAAACAACTTGTCGCCTTTCAATCCGATGGTGGCGAGGAAGTTGTCGGTCGTGTTATCAAACAAGCGATTTCCGAACTCGAGGAAGCGGGCCCGGCTGCCGCCAGAGATGATCTGATTAAAGGGGTTAAAGGGGTTGAAAGCGTCATTTGGCAAACCGACTTCTGCGTAGGTCGGTGTGTTCGGCGGCGCGACGCCATTTAGGTTCGTGCCAGGCGGAATGGCAATCGGAACCGAACCGGGCGTTTCGAAGTTGCCGGTGGCGGTGGGCGCCAGTTCGTCGTGGGAAAACGCGTGTTCATAGAAGAAATCACCGAACGCCACCATTTGATCCCCATAGATCTTGTGGCTGAAGTTGGCGAATCCGCCGTAATCCTGAAGGTGAGGATAAGAACTCGAGAATTGGTTGTAGTCAAAACCAGGCAAAATCGAGAACGGCGCACGAACCCTGCCCCGGCCATAAATGTACGAGGTCGCCGGGTTTTGGGCCAACTGGCCATTCGAACCCGTCGGCGCTGTGCCGAAGATCACCGGAAGCAGATTTCCCGATGAGTCTACCGGCAGGGTTGCCGGATCGACGCCCGCGGCGACGACCACGGCGCTGGACAACTGGAGATTGTACGGTGTCGCATTGCTGCTCAGGAACGGCGGCACGGCCGAGAAACCGCGATCTTTGTTGAAGATCGAATTCCGCTCGTAATAGTTCATTTCACCCGTGACCTGGGTGTTGCCATCGCCGATGCCGAACACCACATACGCGCGAAATTCGCCCGAATCTTTGTCCAGGGTATTGCCGTATCCCACCGCGGCTTCCGCGCCCTTGTAATCATGGCGCAGCTTGATGTTCACCACGCCCGCAACAGCATCCGCGCCGTAGGTCGTGGAGGCTCCATCCTTCAGAATTTCGATGCTCTCGATTGCCGCTTCCGGAATCGAGCGCAAATCGAAGAAGGAAGACGTGCCGCCATTACCAACCGGATAAGGAGCGATGCGCCGACCGTCAACGAGCACGAGGGTGGCCTCAGGTCCGAGGCCGCGCAGCGAAATGGCTGTCGCGCCCGGGGTGAAGCCGGTGCCGTTGTTGGAAATCGGAACGCCACCACCGTTGGCTACCGGAAGACTCTTGATCAGATCTTCTGCGGTACGCGAACCCGATTTGTTGATCAGGTCACGGTTGATGTTGAGAACCGGGTTCGGGCCGACTTCCTGCGCCGTCGGAATGTTCGAACCGGTCACGATGATGCGCTCGGTCTCGGCGGCTTGGCCTTGGCCGATCGCATTCTCGTTGCTGCCGACCCCAGCAGCGCCGATTGCCCCGGCGTTGCCTTCCTGGATCGGGCCCTGGTCTGCGGGTGAAGGCGAAGCCTGTTGGGCAAACGCGCTGGAACCCGCAAGAATCGGAATCGCGACGCCGACCGCGAAGGCCGTGCGAAGCAATCCGAACTGTCTTTTTGTAGTTCTGATCATTAGTTTCTCCATTGGTGTTTGGTTAGGTCTGGCGGGGAGAATTCAGAAATAAATTCCGTCTGACAAGTGTTTTTTTCATTTTTTTGAAAATATTTTTGAACGATTCCCGGCCACCGCATGTCGTCTCCTGCCACACGGCCTGCTCGGCCAGCTCGAAAATCTTCCCGTTCGTGCTTCCCTAACTAGCAATTTCAGCGCCAGCGAGGCAATTTTTCGGCTCCCGTCCCTCGTAACGAGAGGGTACACGCTTCGGGGGAGCGGCTCAGGCAGACGGATTGGTCTTTACCTTCCTTGCACCATCACGTCTCTTCGGCTGATGGATCGGAGGACGTTTGACGGACCTAGGCCGTGCCAATCAATCGGCCAGTGTAATCTGGGAGCCATCGTATGTTCACCGGATTGATCGAAGAAGTGGGCCGGGTGCGCTGGATTCGCGCCACCGCACGAGGCACTCAGCTGCGACTCGCCGCGCCTTCCATCTCGCCCGACCTGCGGCCGGGCGATAGCGTCGCGGTCAATGGTTGTTGCCTAACGATAACGACCATTCGCGATGGCGACCTCACTTTTGATCTGCTCGAGGAGACGATCGCGCGCACCAATCTGCGCAGCCTCGGCGCCGATAGCCCGGTTAATCTCGAGCGAGCTCTCGCCGCCGCCGGGCGCATCGGCGGCCATTTCGTGCAGGGCCACATCGATTGCACGGCCCGCGTCCTCAGCTTTGCCGCGCGTGGCATGGACTATCGGCTGGAGGTCGAATTGCCGGGTGCCTTCGCCCAATACGTCGTGGGCAAAGGTTCGATCGCGCTCAACGGCGTTAGCCTAACGATCGCCGAAGTGCTTCCGACCAGTTTCGTCGTCTGGATCATTCCGCATACTCGAGGAGAGACAAACTTCCACCGGCTCCAGCCTGACGATATCCTGAATGTCGAGTTCGACATTCTCGCCAAATACGTCGAGCACATGCTGCGGAAAACGTTCTAGAAAAGAGCAGCGGGATCGCGCGCGGCTAATCAGCGGCCGGCGCGAAAATGACGCCCCGCTCACCGAGATACCGAGGTAAATCATCGTCCGCATAATGCGGACGAACGATTTCCCGAGCGTTCGGTTGACCGAACGGAATGATCATGACCAGGAGCCTTTGGCAGTTCCGGAAGGGATCGATCGGGTATGGGCGATCGAGCCAGCCGGTGCCGCAGTAACGCAGCGCGTGCGCGGCAAAAAGCGCAAGCGCCAGGAGGAATGCACCGATGACCTGCGGGAACTGCGTGTCTAGTTCCGGTTGACGGGCTAACATCTCTTCAAGGCGCGCACGATGAACGCATTTCGCCATCCGAAGCTGCGCACCCAAAGGAAAAAAATGAAAGCCACCATTCTGGTCAACCGCAGGAACGTGGCCTCGCGCGTCGTCGGCGTGATTGCGTCGCCCGTGGCTCTCGTTAGGGCAACCCGCCTGCGGCGCCCACCCGATCTCTTCGAACTGCGACTCGACGCGCTTCGCGATTCGTTAGGCGAGGTTGAGCGCATGATCCCGCAACTGCGCGCTCCGCTCATTCTCACCGCGCGCCATCCGGCGGAAGGCGGCGTTGGTGGGTTGAGCGCGTCGGGCGTCGCGCCCTGCTCCAGCGCTTTCTCGACGTCGCCGCCTTGGTCGATCTCGAACTTCGATCCGTCAGGCAAATGAAAACGCTCCTCGATGAAATGCGCCGTCGCCGGATTGGCCTTCTTCTTTCGGTGCACGATTTTCGTGACACACCGCCGGTCGGGGAACTTCATCGCCTGTCGACTTGCGCGGCCACGATTCAACCCGCGATTTTCAAAATCGCTACCCGCACCGATACCCAGGTGCAGCTAGACCGGCTGATGGCGTTTGTTCGGGCTGCGAACCGCCCCGAATTTCCCATCGCCGCGATGGGCGTCGGCAAGCTGGGCGCCAGGTCGCGCCGCCAGCTTGATCGCCTCGGTTCCGCCCTCACCTATGTCTCGCTCGGCGAGCCAAACGTTCAAGGCCAGCCGTCTCTTAGCCAACTCCGGCGCGCCCGGCGCACGCATATTGCACGGCTTGAGCAACTGCTGGGCTGGGACTGCTCCGATTGGAAGGAACGCTAATGCAAACGGAAGACTCGGGTCGGTGACCAAAGACCCGCTGGCGTTTAATACATGCCTTCCGGCGTAAGGCCAAGCTCCCCCATCAGATTCCGAAAGGCGCAGCACGCCACTCCGCCGAGCCTCTGCTTTGCTTGTGTCTTCATCAATCGCAGCATTCTCCGACGACATCACGAACAACCCCCTTTCGCGTGCGCCCGCGCCGGCAAATAAAACAAAAGAGGCAGCGGGACCTCCCGCTGCCTCTTTGCAATATTTTCTGAAACTCTAGCTCTCTAGAATTTCTTCTTTATCTGGAAGTAAAGAAACCTGCCGGTTGCATCGTAAAGGAAGCCCGGGTACTTCGTGGGGCTAGCACCGAAGCCGTAGGCCGCCGGAGGATCCGTCCCGAAGATGTCGTTACATCCAATCGTGACGGTCGTTCCATTCAGCGAACGCTTCCACCACGGCAAGCCGACATTGGCCGTTTGCACCGTCGACGCCTCGGTCGATTTTCCGTCCTTGCCCTTTTCCACATCCTTCGCGTCCTTGGAGTAGCCAGCCACAGGCTGGTTTTCCACCGGCGGCACGAAGGTGAAGTCATATGACGCCTGGCCGTCGATGAACCAAGTCTGGCTCACCCAGTGATTAAGGCCATTGCCCTTCAGTTCGTGGAATCCATCCAGATACCGAACAGTCGAGACCACATCCCAACCATTCCAGCTCCAATCAACGGAACTATTGCCGCGCCATCTCAGATAACCGTCAGTGGCGGTCGAGGCAACGCTGGCGACCGCAACACCTGCCAGGTGCTGCGTATCGGAAGTAGGCGTGGTCTTGAGGTCGAACTTATTAAGGTAGCTTACGTTGGTCAGCGAGGTGAATGTTCCGAACGATGTCGGATAGACATACTGCAAGCCAAGATCGATGCCATTCGCGTTAATCGAACCGCTGTTGATGAACGGCACGAAAATCCGGCTGATGAAGCCCGACGCATCGCGTTGAACGATTTCACCGGGCAGCAGGGCACCCTGCGCCTCACGCACGAGTTCCTGCGGGATGCTCGATTGGATGACCGTGCCGGTCCGCTCGGTGTCCCAGATGTCGACCGACATAGTCAACCCTTGAACAAACTTCGGCGTCCAAACGAAGCCGGCGGTGAAGGAGACCGAGTCCTCCGGCTGCAGCGCCGGGCTGCTGGTGTTGACCGTGTTCTGCTCAGGCTCATTCCGGAGTGGATCGCCAATCGGAACGGGAGGTCCGCCCAGCGAGGTCGGCAAGGTGTCGATAACGGGTTGGAGACCCGAAGTCGGGCTGCCGTAGAGTTCGATCAGCGACGGCTCAAGGAAGCCCTTGCCGATGGTTGAACGGATCGTGAACGACTCATCGATCGGCTGCCAACGAATGCCGAACTTCGGCACCGCAACATTGCTATTGTTGTTTTCGAAAACCTCGTAGCGCACGGCCGCGTCCAGTTCCACCGAGTAGAGACCCGGGAAGTTGAACGTCGGGCTGGTAATCGGAATCTGGGCCTCCGCATAGAGAGCCCAATCTTCCCGGCCCGCGTTTGTGCTTGCGCCCTTCGAATTGCCGGCAATGTCTCCATCAATCGACAATTGATCGACATCCTGTTTCAATTCTTCCTTGCGGAACTGACCGCCAAAGGCAAACCCAACGCCGCCCGCGGGAAGTTTGAAGAGGCTGGTCGTGTAGATGTTCAGGTCAAGCGTGGCAATCGAGGACGTATCGACATCCTTCGGATGAATGGTGGCGAAGGCCACGTCCGCGGCATTGGTCGGAACCGGTGGACCGTGCAATGCATCAGCGAACGGATCGAAGGCAGTCCCTCCCGCCAAAGGACCGCCTGGCTGGAAGATCGCATTGTTTTGATTCAGAATATCCGACAGGCGGGAGCTTGATACCACTGTCGACTGCGAGGTCTCCTTAACCTGATTATAGCGGAAGCCGCTGTCGTAACCCCACGTTCCGTCAAACAACTTGTCGCCTTTCAATCCGATGGTGGCGAGGAAGTTGTCGGTCGTGTTATCAAACAAGCGATTCCCGAACTCGAGGAAGCGGGCCCGGCTGCCGCCAGAGATGATCTGATTAAAGGGGTTGAAGGGGTTGACGGCGTCGGGCGGCAAACCGACTTCTGCGTAGGTCGGTGTGTTCGGCGGCGCGACGCCATTTAGGTTCGTGCCAGGCGGAATGGCAATCGGAACCGAACCGGGCGTTTCGAAGTTGCCGGTGGCGGTCGGCGCCAGTTCGTCGTGGGAAAACGCGTGTTCATAGAAGAAATCACCGAACGCCACCATTTGATCCCCATAGATCTTGTGGCTGAAGTTGGCGAATCCGCCGTAATCCTGAAGGTGAGGATAAGAACTCGAGAATTGGTTGAAATCGAAACCAGGCAAAATCGAGAACGGCGCACGAACCCTGGCCCGGCCATAAATGTACGAGGTCGCCGGGTTTTGGGCCAACTGGCCATTCGAACCCGTCGGCGCTGTGCCGAAGATCACCGGAAGCAGATTTCCCGATGAGTCTACCGGCAGGGTTGCCGGATCGACGCCCGCGGCGACGACCACGGCGCTGGACAACTGGAGATTGTACGGTGTCGCATTGCTGCTCAGGAACGGCGGCACGGCCGAGAAACCGCGATCTTTGTTGAAGATCGAATTCCGCTCGTAATAGTTCATTTCACCCGTGACCTGGGTGTTGCCATCGCCGATGCCGAACACCACATACGCGCGAAATTCGCCCGAATCTTTGTCCAGGGTATTGCCATATCCCACCGCGGCTTCCGCGCCCTTGTAATCATGGCGCAGCTTGATGTTCACCACGCCCGCAACAGCATCCGCGCCGTAGGTCGTGGAGGCTCCATCCTTCAGAATTTCGATGCTCTCGATTGCCGCTTCCGGAATCGAGCGCAAATCGAAGAAGGAAGACGTGCCGCCATTACCAACCGGATAAGGAGCGATGCGCCGACCGTCAACGAGCACGAGGGTGGCCTCAGGTCCGAGGCCGCGCAGCGAAATGGCTGTCGCGCCCGGGGTGAAGCCGGTGCCGTTGTTGGAAATCGGAACGCCACCACCGTTGGCTACCGGAAGACTCTTGATCAGATCTTCTGCGGTACGCGAACCCGATTTGTTGATCAGGTCACGGTTGATGTTGAGAACCGGGTTCGGGCCGACTTCCTGCGCCGTCGGAATGTTCGAACCGGTCACGATGATGCGCTCGGTCTCGGCGGCTTGGCCTTGGCCGATCGCATTCTCGTTGCTGCCGACCCCAGCAGCGCCGATTGCCCCGGCGTTGCCTTCCTGGATCGGGCCCTGGTCTGCGGGTGAAGGCGAAGCCTGTTGGGCAAACGCGCTGGAACCCGCAAGAATCGGAATCGCGACGCCGACCGCGAAGGCCGTGCGAAGCAATCCGAACTGTCTTTTTGTAGTTCTGATCATTAGTTTCTCCATTGGTGTTTGGTTAGGTCTGGCGGGGAGAATTCAGGAATAAATTCCGTCTGACAAGTGTTTTTTTCATTTTTTTGAAAATATTTTTGAACGATTCCCGGCCAGCGATGTCGTCTACCGCCAGGAAAATGACGCCCCCGCTCACCGGGATACCGAGGTAAATCATCGTCCGCATGATGCGGACGGATGATTTCCCGAGCGTTCGGTTGAAGGGCGACTCAAAAAAGCCCTCGAGATCGAGCGGTTATGGGAGAGCCAGCCGGTGCCGCAGTAACGCGGCGCGTGCGCGGCAAAAAGCGCAAGCGCCAGGAGGAATGCACCGATGACCTGCGGGAACTGCGTGTTTAGTTCCTGTTAACGGGCTAACATCTTTCAAGGCACGCGCGGTGAACGCATGCGAGCCAAACGTTCAAGACCAGCCGTCTCTTAGCCAACTCCGGCGCGCCCGGCGCACGCATGTTATATAGAGAGAATCTCGCGCCGTTAATGTCCGACATCGTCCCACTTCCGACCACCGTTCCCGTCATGCCGCTCACGGGCGTGCTCCTTTTTCCGAATGCACTTCTCCCGCTCCACATTTTCGAACCGCGTTTCCGCGAAATGCTTGCCCATGCACTCGATGACGACCGCATGCTCTGTGTCGCCCTCATGAGGCCGGAGCGCTCGCAGTGGCGCACGAGCGACGACTTTTACGAGGTCAGCACCGTCGGGCTCATCCGAGCCTGCGTCGGCCGGAGCGATGGAACTTCCAATCTCATTCTGCAGGGAATTCACCGGGTGAAGTTCAGCGAGTTTGAGCAGGAAACGCCCTTCCCGATCGCGCAGATCAAGCCACTTGAAACGCGCACCAACCTCAGCGTCGAAACCGATGCGCTCGCCGCCAAGGTGCTGGAATTCTACGCCCAGCTCAGAAACACCGGGCGGGAGCTGCCGGAAAAAATCGATCGCTACCTTAGCGAGATGTCCGATCCGGAAACTCTCGCCGACCTGATCGCCTCCACTTTCATCAGCGAGACAGCCCGCCGCCAAAAACTTCTCGAGGAGCTCGACCTCAACCAGCGCCTCCGCCTCCTCATCCAGTACCTTCGCGACGAAAGCGCCTAACGAGTCAGGAACCCGCCAACCGCGCGTATTCCTCGAGCAAATACCGATCGGTCATTCCGGCGATGTAATCGCACACCGTCCGGTAAAGCCCTTCGCTCTCTATCCGGCGCGCGGCGCTATCGCCCAGTCGTTCCGGCTCCTGCAGATAGGCCGCGAAAACCGAGCGCAACATCTCGCAAGCGCGCCGGTTTACCTCTGCGACCCGCGGATGATAATAGACATTCGCATAGAGAAATTGCCGCAACTCCCGATTCGCCGTCCCCTGCTCCTCGCTGTAGCGAATCAACTGCGCCGGTTGCCGCCGCGCGTCTGCCGCGCTGGCCGGCCCGGCGGCCGCGATCGCCGACGCGCTCGTCGCCACCACATCCCGCACCTGCAGATCGATGATGTCGCGGATAATGTTTTGGTGCAGTTCCGCGCCTAACAATTCCGGATGCCGCGCCGCCACCCGCTCGTGGCTCCGTCGCCAGATCGCGCTTTCGCCCAGTTGATCGCTGTCGAGGATGGCGAAATCGAGCGCGTCATCCAGATCGTGACTGTAGTAGGTAATCTCATCCGCCAGGTCCGCGATCTGCGCCTCGAGGGTAGCGCAACCCGCCAGGTCGCCGTCTTTATCTGGCAAGCTGGAAGCTTGCGCGGTCTCCGGATATTTCCGCAAACCCTCCAGCACCTCGAAAGTCAGGTTTAGCCCGGGGAAATCCGGATACGGATGTTCCAGCAACTCGATCACCCGCAGGCTCTGGCGGTTGTGCTCAAAGCCTCCGTGCTCCCGCATGCATTCCGCCAGCATCTCCTCGCCCGAATGCCCAAAGGGCGAATGCCCGAGATCATGGGCCAGCGCGATCGCCTCCGCCAGATCTTCGTTCAGCGCCAGCGCTCGCGCGATCGTGCGGCTGATCGAGGCCACTTCAATTGTGTGCGTTAGCCGCGTGCGCAGATGATCCGCCGTTCCATTGAGGAAAACCTGCGTCTTGTATTCCAGGCGGCGAAAAGCGCGGGAGTGAATGATCCGGGCCCGGTCCCGCTGGAATTCCGTCCGGAAATCGTGCCGCGGCTCGGGAAATTTCCGCCCGCGCGAGTCGGCCGATTTCTGGGCAAATGGGGCAAGGACCCGCTTCTCATCCGCCTCCATCTGCTCGCGGCGTTTCCAGCCGGCGACAGGAAGCGCAGCTCCTTCAGAAGAATTGAATTCGTTAGGCATGTTGCTTCAAACGTGGCCTTCGGCATTCCGGGGAGCGCGTGCGACTCGCACGCTGGTTGAGGCGACTCGCCTCAACGAACTTTGCCCTTCCCACCAAAACGCCATATCCCTGTCGATCATCCCGAATAATTCGCGGATGCGCAGCGCATTCGCCCGCGGGCCAGCAAGACACGCTCTCCGGATTCTCGCCAAGTTACGCCTCCTCATGCGAATCCGCGGACTCCGCCATCTTCTCGGCGAGGGCACGTTTTTCCGCCCGCGCCTGCGCCCGCACCATGAGGAGATCAAAAATCGCCAGCAACACCACCGTCACGGTCAGCCAGGCACAGGCCACCCAATAAAGGATGAACCGGGCCGGGTACGTTCGGGGTTCGAGCACCGGGGCGAGAAAAGTCGATCCGCAAAAGAGCATCGCCACCGCAGCGATCACCGTCCAGAACATCGCCTTGCGCCGTATCGTCTGATCGCGCAAAAGTCCGCGTGCCGCATGGGCGGAAAAGGAGGCGATCCGCAGGCCGCGTTGGTTGGGCGGGCGTTCGTCGTTAGGCGGAATCATCTGCGCCTAACAAAATCCACCCAGACCAAGGGAACGCAAACCGGACGAGCGCGTTCCCAAGTCCTCAATTCGCCGCGCGATGGAAGTTCGGCTTAAAAAACATCCGAGATTCTCTTTGACAGCTGCCTGCGCATCCGACTTAATCCTGCGCGATTCGCCCGCCAGGAAGCCTCCCGCGACCCCAGCAAGACCACGAGCACGTTCCCCGGCGAGCCACGCCAACTCAAACCAGAAAGAAAAACTCGATGCACGATCGACAAGAAAACAAACTCCGTATGTACCGGACCGCCGCACAAGTCCTGACCGACAACGCTCCGGCTTTTCGCCGGCGTGCCCGCGATGGCCATCCAACAGCAACACCTCACCGTCCACAATTCGTGATGGACGGCCACAACGCGCGCAATATCACAGACGCCGCCTCACAGCCGACCCCGTCGCCGCCGCTTCCGCTCGGGCCATAACGCCGGCACCTCTGCCCCGCGCTTGCTCTTAAGAGCCATTTCAAAGAAGATGCGCGAAACGGTGAAAACGACGACCGAGAATGAGGCAACTGCCAGCGTACGGGATCGCGGAGGCCGCGCACTACCTGCGCGTGCCACGCGCGGCTCTGCGTTCCTGGGTCGCGGGGATGTCATACGGCAGTGATCCGCACCGAAAATTCTTCCGGCCCGTGATCGATTCCGCCGGGAAATCGCCGGTCGCACTTTCGTTTATTAACCTGGTCGAGGCTCACGTTCTTGCCGCGATCCGCCGCAAACATCACGTCGACATGCCGGCCGTGCGGCGTGCCGCCGATTTTCTCAAAAACAAGCTCGGCTCTCCTCATCCGCTCGCTGATCACAAGTTCGAGACCGACGGGATCGATCTCCTTCATCTCGCGCTACGGGCAATTCATCGCCGTCTCGCAAGGCGGCCAGTGGGCGGTTCGAGAACTTCTCCAAGCTCACTTGCGCCGCGTCGAGCGCGACGACCACGGGGTCCCAATCCGATTGTATCCATTCACCAGACTGGGCTCGGTCGACGAATTGGCTGAAGACTACGGCTGCGATCGTGAAAAGATTGAAGAAGCTATCCGCTGCGAGCTCGCCCTCGCCGAAGCCGCATGACGGCCTAACCTTTTTTCTCGACCGCCAGCTCGGCAGACACAAGATGGCGGCGATCCTTCGTGCGGCCGGACTCGTAGTCATGGTCCACGACGATCATTTCGCGCGGAACGCACCCGACCCTGAGTGGCTGGCCACCGCGGGCACTAACACTGGATCGTCATCGCGCGCGATGAAAGCATCCGTTACAGGATTGCCGAGAAACAAGCGCTGCGGCACTCGAAAGTGCGCGCTTTTGTCCAGGCCGCCAAAGGCGATCTGCGGGCGGAAACACTGGCGGAGATCATTTTGCGCGCGCTACCGAAAGTGATTCAGCTCGTCCGAAAGCGACGGCCACCATACGCAGCCTATGCGTGTACGATTCACGGGCCAACCCCCGCTTTCCGCTTACAATCAGGAGACTGTTTAGAAGAGCAGCAGCGACGGGTTTTCCAAAAGCTGCCGGAGAGTTTTGAGGTAGTTGGCGCCGATTGCGCCATCTACGACCCGATGATCGCAGCTCATGCCGATCTTAATCCGATGACCGGAAACGATCGCGCCGGCTTCGCTCACGACCGGCTGCCTGACGATGGCGCCGATTGAGAGAATGACGGCCTGGGGCGGATTGATCACGGCGGAGAAGTAATCGATGCCGTAGCTGCCGAGATTGGAGACGGTCAGGGTGCCGCCCTGGAATTCTTCCGGCTTCATCCGCTTGTTGCGCGCGCGGTGGGCGAGGTCTTTGACCGCGGCGCTGATTTCGCGGAGCGATTTGTTCTGCGCCTGCCTAACGACCGGCGTGACGAGGCCTTCGTCGAGCGCGACGGCGACGCCGAGGTTGATGTCGCCGTATTGCACAATGGCGTCGTTGTCGAAGGAGGCGTTCACTTTCGGTTCGCGCTGGGCGGCGAGGACGGCGGCGCGCAGGATGAAGTCGTTCACGGTGATCTTACTCGCGTCGTCGTCTTCGCCGGCGGATTTCAGTTCGGCGCGGATGCGCATGAGTGGGCCGGCATCGATTTCGATATTGAGATAAAAATGGGGAATCGGGCCCAGGCTCTGGCCGAGGCGCTCAGCGATGATCTTGCGCATGCCGGTGAGGGTGGTGCGGACGGTTTCGCCAGCGGCAATCGCGGGGGCGGGTTTGAGTTTGGTCGGAATCCTGGCGGTGGCGGGTGCGGGGGACGCGGCCGCCTCTATATCTTTTTCTACAATGCGGCCGCCGGGGCCGGTGCCTTTGATGGTCGTTAGGTCAATGCTTTTCTCGGCGGCAATTTTGCGCGCCAGCGGAGAGGCCTTGATTCGGCCGGTCTCGGTTCTCTCCTCGACATCGGACGCGGCTTTGTTGTCGGGAACTTTTTGTTTCGGCGCGATCTCCTCTTCTTTCGCGTTGGCGGCGGCGGGTTTTTCGGTTTCGGCTTTCGGTTCTTCCTGTTTCGCTGCGCCGTTCTTGGGCGCTTCTTCCCCTTCCTCTCCGATGAAGGCGATCCGCTCGCCCACATTCACTTTCCCGCCTTCCTTCACGTAAATCTCCTTCAGCGTCCCGTCGTCCGTCGCTTCCCACTCCAGCGTCGCCTTGTCGGTCTCAATCTCGGCCAGGACTTCGCCGGCCTTGACTCGATCGCCCACTTCCTTTTTCCAACTGACGAGCGTCCCTTCGGTCATGGTGTCACTCAATTTGGGCATCTGGATTTCAGGCATTGGGTCCGTGAATCGTGAATCGGCCGTTAGGCCTAACAAATCTTCCTGACAGCGGCGATGATTTTCTCGGCGCTGGGCAGGACCGCTTTCTCCAAAGATTCGTTGTACGGCATCGGCACGTCTTCCTGCGAAACGCGCAGGATCGGCGCGTCGAGTTCGTCGAAAATTTCCTTTTGAATCCGGTAGCTGATCTCCGCGCCAACGCCGCAGAAAGGCCGATCCTGTTCCGCGATCACAACCCGATGGGTCTTGCTGACCGACTCGAGAACCGCGGGCAGATCGAGCGGCTTGATCGAACGCAGGTCGAGGACTTCGGCATTAATCTTGTCGCTCGCCAGTCGCTCGGCCGCGGCCAGTGCCATCGGCACCGTTTGCGCATAGCAGATGATGGTGACGTCGCTGCCTTCGCGTTTGATCTCCGCTTCGCCTAACGGAATGAGCAACTCTTCCTCCACCGGCTCGACCAAGCCCTTGTGGCTGTAAAAGAGTTCGCACTCGAGGACGAGCACCGGGTTGTTGTCGCGCACCGCGGTCTTGAGCAAGCCTTTCGCGTCGCGCGGCGTGGCCGGCGTGCAAATCTTGAGGCCGGGGACGTTGGCGTAAAGACATTCGGTGGCATGTGAATGAGTCGCCCCGAGCTGGTGCGCCGGGCCGTTCGGTCCACGGAAAGTGATCGGGATGTTAAACTGCCCGCCCGACATGGTCAGCATGTTGGGGGCGTTGTTCACCAGTTGGTCAAACGCGACAAACGAGAAGCTGAAGGTCATGAATTCGACGATCGGCCTGAGGCCCACCATCGCCGCCCCAATTCCGAGGCCGGCGAAGCCATTCTCACTGATTGGCGTGTCGATAATCCGATCCGGCCCGAAACGATCGAGCAGGCCCTGGCTCACTTTGTAGGCGCCGTTGTATTCCGCGACTTCCTCGCCCATGAGAAAGACGTTCGGGTCGCGCTCGATTTCTTCGGCCAGCGCTTCGTTCAACGCCTGACGGTAGGTGATCTCTCTCACGCTTTCTTTCTCGGCCGAGCGGCGGCCGTGTCGGCCGCATCGCCGTTGTTCTTCGCTCCGCCGGCCGGCCCCTTTTTTCTGACCGGGCTGGCTTGGCGAGACGTTTTCGCGGGCGACATGGCCGCCTCGGCAGCGCGCGGCTCGTCGCCGTCGTCAACGTAAGTGTAGGCGTGGAGTTCCTCGACCGGCGGCTCGGGGCTCTCCTCGGCAAATTTCACGCTCGCCATCACCTCTTCCTTGGCTCGCTTGTCGAGCTCGTCGAACTGTTCGTTAGTCAACTTGCCTTCCCGTGTGAGCTGGGCGCGCAAGCGCGTAATCGGATCCTCCAGACGATATTTTTCCAGCTCTTCCTTGGTCCGATAGCTGGCCGGATCGGACATGGAATGGCCGCGATAACGATAGGTGCGCACCTCAACAAAAGCCGGATGCGGATCCTTGCGGATTGAAGTGACGATCTCGCTCAGCTTGTCGCGCACCTCGCGGAAGTTCATTCCGTCAACAATCTCGCCCCGCATGTCGTAACCCTCGGCGCGATCGACCAGGTGCTCGAGCGAGGTTGAACGTTTCACCGAGGTGCCCATGGCGAAGAAGTTGTTTTCGCAGATGAAAATGACCGGCAATCTGAAAAGTCCCGCGAGATTGAGCGCCTCGTGAAAGCTCCCCTGGTTGATCGCGCCGTCGCCGAAAAAGCAAAGCGTGACCCGGTCTTCCTTGCGGTACTTCGCGGCGAAGGCGATGCCCGCCCCCAGCGGCACGTGCGCGCCGACGATGGCGTGACCGCCATACATGTGATGGGCCTTGTCGAAATAATGCATCGACCCGCCAAGCCCGCGCGAACAACCGGTCGCTTTGCCGAAAAGCTCTGCCATGCAGGCGTTCGCACTCGTCCCGCGAGCGAGCGCGTGGGCGTGATCGCGATACGCCGTGATGATGTAATCGTTCGGCCGGGTGGCCGCAACCGCGCCGGTCACGACGGCTTCCTGTCCGATATAGAGATGACAAAAGCCGCCGATTTTCTGCGCTTGGTATTGCTGGCTCGCACGCTCCTCGAAGCGGCGGATCAGCAACATCGTGGCGAGCATCCCGACTTCGTCGCGTTGCCCGGGCGAAGACATTGGGATCAGTGCGGCAGCGGACGCGCCGCAGCGGCCGGCAGCGCGGCTTCCCGCCGGCTCAAGCTCATGCAGGCGACGAAAAGAAGCGTGAAGAGCAGGTCGCTCACGACCGAGTTGCGGAAGAACATCCAGGTCGGGGTCGCGTTGTATTGCGGCAGGCCGACAGTAAGCGCCTGGACAAGGCCGCCGAAATTTTTGACGTAACCCGGATCAGTCAGCCAGGAAAACGCGTTGGTGATCGCGTAAAAGAGAACCGACCCGGCAAGCGCAGCAGGCAGGACCGTCTTGAGCGAAGGCCGCCGGCTGATGGCCAGCCCGAGCAATCCGACCAGCCCAAAGGCGAGGTAGCGACAGAGAATCAAGGGATCGGAAAACGACGCGCCGTAGTAAGAATCAAGGATGAGATCCGAGAGGAGGAGCGCCGCGAATGGCACGGTAAACTTGTATTTCCGCGGAAAATAAACCGCGCCGCAGAGAGCAATCGCAGCGAGCGGGGCGAAGTTGGAGAGCCAGGCGCCGCCGCCAGCCATGCACGATAACGGCCGAGGCGACACGATAAACGACGGTTAGCAAAACCAGAAGAAGCGCAGCAAACATGGGCAAAACTCAACTGTTCTGAACGAGATGCAAAGCGCTTTTATCTCCTGCTCCCGTTCTTCGTAATCGTCCTCGTCCTCGACAGTCGGCCCCGTCCGACGAGCTGGATTCAGGAAGCTGCGCTTTTCGCCGCCGCCCTGGCCAAACGGGCCTTGCGACGACTGGCCACGTTGCGGTGAATCACCCCCCGCTTGGCCGCCTTATCAAGCGCAGAGACGAGCGCGCGATGGTCCTCGGTCTTTCCTCCGCCGGTCGCATGTCGCTTCTGGAGCGAGCGTAGATGACTGACGACGCCGCGATTACGCAGAGTGCGGCGCGGATTTTGACGAGCACGTTTGGCGGCGGATTTGGAATTAGCCATGAAGCAAAAGTTTTGTGGACGGGCAGGCTCGCGGACACCTCCCGCCTTGTCAAGGCGAGGCACTTTCTGCGAAGCGGTTCATCGCCTTCGCGATGGCGAGATGGTTTCCGGGCGCCACGTTCGCGCCTTTTTAATCTCCGCGCCTAACGACCGGGCGAAGGTGTCGCGGACTCGAATCTTAACCGCGGTCCTTGGGCGAAGCCACCTTTGCGTAAACACCGATCAAAGGCCGGCGCGAAGGCGTCGCGGCACGAAAATCACTCACGAAGCCGTCATTGGTGCGAATTTCCACGTGGCCAGCCCCGCGGCGCGCGCCGTAAACCAAGACTGACCCGATGGGTGCCTGATACGGATCGCGCACGGCCAGCCGGGTAAATCCATAGCGGCTCACGAGTTCGTCACCGGCCTGGCGCGCCAACTCAGTCTTGGGATAAGAATCGACCGCGCCGGCAGCCAGCAGCGCCTCTTTCACGTAACGCCAGCACCGCATCCTGGAGTGCGCGTGGGCCCGCTCCTCGGCGATGGTGGCGGCGCGCGCCAGTTTCGGATCGAGGTACGGCAGATTCCTCAGCTTGCCCGTGAAATGCGAGATGATCTCGGCCTTCTGCACCTTGCCATGGCGATCGACGTAGACAAAGCGAGTCTCCGATTTGGAGAGACCAGCAGCATGCAGGTTCGAGAAGGCAAGAACGCAGCTGAGAAGGATAGAAAAACGAATCACGCCGGCTTTTTATGAAGGCAAGTCCGGTGCCGTGCAACAATAAATTTCCAATCCGGCCAAAGTTTTTTCATTCCTTCAGGCCCAATCCGTTCGCAAAAATTTCCGCCAACGCCGTAAGGCATGAGAATGGACCGTGCAGTTCATGGCCCAACTGCCACCCTCCCTTTTTCTAATCCACGATCCTGCCAGTCAACTCACCAAAGCCGACCCGGTAGCCCTCACCTTCGGCCCAACCGCTGATCGTTAGGCGATCGCCGTCCTCGAGCCACTTACGCGTCTCACCACCGGGCAACTGCAATGGATTCGCCCCGCGCCAGGTCAGCTCCAGCATGCTCCCGCGTCCGTCCTCGGCCGCCCCGCTGATCGTGCCGCTGGCCAGCAGATCCCCGGACCGAAGGTTGCAACCGCCCACGGTGTGATGAGCGAGTTGCTGCGACATGCTCCAGTAGAGATTCTGAAAATTGGTCCGGGTGATCGTTTGCGGGGCGCTCATTTTTGCGGTCTGCAACTGTGCCTCGAGTCGAACGTCAAAGGTAAAATCGTCAGGCAGACGCAGGTAGTCGAGCGGCGCCGGATCCTGCTTCGGGAGCGGCCTGCGAAAGGGCTCGAGCGCTTCCAGGGTCACGATCCAGGGCGAAATGCTGGTGCAGAAATTTTTCGCCAGGAACGGCCCCAGCGGCTGGTACTCCCAGGTCTGGATGTCGCGCGCGCTCCAGTCGTTCATCAGGACCAGGCCGAAGATGTGATCGACCGCCCGCGCGATTGGCACGGGTTCGCCCAGTTCGTTAGGCGGGCCGATGAAGAAGGCGGTCTCGAGTTCAAAATCAAGCGCCCGGGTCGCACTGAAGACCGGTGCCGCGGCATCGGGCGGCTTGATCTGGCCGTGCGGCCGGCGCACCTCGAATCCACTCGGGACAATCGAGCTGACGCGGCCATGATAGGCGATCGGAAGCCATTTCCAGTTTGGCATGAGGGCGTTCTCCGGACCGCGAAACATCGTGCCGACATTGAAGGCGTGATGATACGAAGAATAAAAATCTGTGTAATCGCCAATCTGCGCCGGCAGACGCATGGTCACTTCCGACTGACGGTGAAGAGTACGGGCCTGCAACGCGGCGTCATCACGCAAAGTGGCGGTCTCGACGGCGAGGAGGTGTTGCAAAATTTCGCGTGTCTTGCGCCAGGCCGGCCGGCCAAGGGCGAGAAAAGCGTTAAGCGAATCGCGGCCAAAGACCGGGCGGTCGCCAAAGTTCAAGGCCCGGAAATAGCCGCTTTCTTCCAGAACGGCGAGGTCGAGCACCAGATCGCCAATCGCCACTCCGGCGCGGGCCGGGCCGTCGATAGGCTGAAAAATTCCGTAGGGCAGATTCTGGAGCGAGAAATGCGATTCCGGAGCGACCTCGATGAAGGATTGAAGTGGTTTGGCCATGGGATAAGGGAATCGAGAAATGCGCTCTCGTCACGCAGTTCAGGAAACTCGGCGCCGTCCAGGTCGCGCAAGCTTCTAGCTTGCGCGCTTCGAGCCTGCAAGCTGGACGGTTGCGCTGCTCTCGAAGAGCCCGAGCGCCCGGAGGTCATCGCGCGGTTCGTCAAAGCTGCAGCTACCTAACGACGTTACGAGCCGGCGTCGCGCCGTGATTTGCGCGGTCGTGATTTTCCAATCCCGCCAGCGAAATGACTCTTCCTCGAAGACAAACGAAGCCGCCTCTTCCTCCGCCAGCATCTCCTGCGTCTGTGTTTCGCTCCAGCGATGTTCGGCCGCAAGCACGCCAGCCCCGAGGACGTTGAGAAAGCCGTGCATTTTCGTCCCGACGCTCTCGTGCAACAGCCGCACCGGATGATGGAGCCCAGCGGTAAACTTGATCGGCACCCGCCGCCGGACTGTCGCGACGAGGGCACGCGCGATCTGCGCGCCGGTCGGAAAAGCCTCCGCGGTCACCCCGCCGGTCCGGAGTTTGAAGCCCGCGCCAGTCCCGGAAAGCTCCTTGATCGTGGCGGCGGCCTCGTCGGCCGGCGCTTCCCAGAAAATATTTAAGGCCAGGTCGCCCAGGATGGCACGGGCCGCGCCCAACGAATCCTCGACCGGTCCTGGCGGCAGCGGCATTTCAAACTGCTCGATCGCGACCGCGCCCTTGCGCTCGAGGAGCAATTCCTTGATCCCTTCCGCCGCCAATTCCAAAGCAGCGCGAAACTCCGCCGGTTTCGTCGTTTTCGGTCCGAGCGCTGAGATCTGCAGTGGATGTTCGGCGTCGAACTGCGCGAGCTGCGTGCGAGCCTCGGCAAATTTCCCGATTGGCAGAATGAAGGCTCCAAGCATCCAGCGATCGGGTGAGCGCACATAGCCCGCCTGATTTTGCAGCGCCGGTTCGAGTGCGAGATCGGCGGGCGGGAAAAGCCCGGCGTAGTCGATGGCGTGAGCAAGGAGGGCGCGTAAGGAAGCGGCGAGCATGGAAAAAGAACTCAACGGCGCAATCACCACGCGCGTCAACCGGCAGTTTGTCCGAGAGTCAGAGTCCTGGCTCCGTGAGTTCCGCGTGAGCGAGACCGATAAGCCTTTTTCCCAGGTGCCCTGCTGCGCGTCGCAAACTTCTCTCAAAAAATTCCCCTCTGAATCGAAACAACCGCTGGCGGAGTTTGTAAGCTGACTCCCTTCGCGCAGTCGTCGTCCTTCTCTTGCGCATCGACGCCGGAGGCAGCCTCTGCGAGTCTAGGCGGGTGGAGCGCGCCCTCGAGTTTCTGATCGAAGACATCGCCTTTGGCGGAAAAGGCGTTGGGCGGGCTGAGGGCAAGGCGGTCTTTGTTCCGTTCACGATCGAGGGCGAGCGGGTCGCGGCCCGGGTCGTTAGGGAAAAGAAATCGTTCGCGGAGGCAGAACTCGTCAAGGTGCTCGAAGTCTCGCCGGAGCGCACAGCGCCGCGCTGTCCCTATTTCGCGCGCTGCGGCGGATGCAGCTATCAGCACATGGGCTACGAGCATCAGCTGCACTCGAAAGCGCGTCAGGTCGACCAGGCGTTGCGGCGCATCGGAAAGTTTCGCGCGCCGCCCCTGCGTCCAATCATTCCGTCGCCGCAACCGTACGAATATCGCAACCGGATCACGGTCCACGTCGAGAACGGCATCGTTGGTTTTTTCCGGTATGACGCGCACCGGTTGATCGACGTTGAACGCTGCCCGATCGCCGAACCCGCGGTGAACAACGAGTTGGCCGCGCTCCGCGATCGCCGTCCGCGGGACGGTCACTACACCTTGCGCGCGCAGCGCGGGCCACGCGTCTTTTCCCAGACGAACGACGCCGTCGCGAACCATCTGGCCGACTCGATGGCGGCTCTTATTCCGCCTCACCAATCGCTCCTCATCGACGCCTATTGTGGCGCGGGATTCTTCGCAAAACATCACCTGACCAAGTTTTCGCAGGTAGTCGGCCTTGATTGGGATGTGCATGCGATCGCTGCCGCGCAAAATGGGGCGACTGCCGCCGAAACCTACATCGCGGGTGAGATCGCGATCCATCTTCAGGCGCAGCTCGCATCGTGCGATCCTGGTCTAACGACTATAATTGTCGATCCGCCAGCGACCGGTTTGAGCGCGGAAGTGCGCAAGATCCTGCGCGGGCATCCGGTTGCAACGTTACTTTACGTCTCGTGCAATCCACCGACCCTCGCCCGCGACCTGGCCGATCTCGGGACGGCATTCCGACTCGAGAGCGTCACGCCGTTCGACATGTTCCCGCAGACGGCCGAGGTCGAGGTGCTCGCCCATTTGTCCGGAAGAACGGCCTCCGCCCCGGTCAGGCCCGGGGAAAAAACAGAGGCCGCATCACTTCGTTAGGCCTTTTTTGTTCCATTCGCGCGGGCGCTTTGGTTGCACGAACGCCGATCTGGAGACCACAAAACCTAGGTGATAATGAAATCGACATTGGGCAATTCCCGGATCAGCACGTTATGCAGAGACGTTCTGAATAATTGCCACGGCTTGCTCTTTCCCGGCCGGCCGATCACGATGTGTGTGATGCCGTACTCGCGCGCGAATGCGACCAAGGCCTGGGCAACGTCCTCGCCTTTCAGCAAAATGACCAAACCGCCCATCTTTTGCGCTGTCTCCAAAGTGTCGGTCACGCGGCGCTGATCTTCGGCGGAGATTTTGACGGCCGATTCTCCTGGAGTCCGAACGTAGACTGCGTACCAATTCCCGTTCAGCTGCGCGGCGAGCCGCGCGGTTTTGCGCAACAGCTTTCCCGAATCGGGTCCGCGACTGCTGATCGCGACCATTACCTGACCGATGGCACTGACGCCCGGTTCGCTCGTCGCGGTCTGGCGCTGCTGGCGATCGAGGAAGTTCGCACTTTCGCTCAGCGTCATCTCACGCAAGCGATTCAGATTTCTTTTCGAAAAGAAGTTCGCCATCGCTGCTTTAACCCGTTCCGGCGGATAAATCTTTCCCGATTCCAGCCGGTCCAACAGATCTTCGGCCGGAAGATCGACCGTCACGATCTGGTCTGCCTGCGCGACAACTTCATCCGGCACGCGCTCTTTCACGCGCACCCCAGTCGCCTGCTCGACGATATTGTAGAGCGATTCGAGATGCTGAATGTTGACTGTGCTGATGACGTTGATACCGGCAGCGAGCAAATCTTGAATGTCCTCGTAGCGTTTCCGGTTTCTGCTTCCCGGCGCGTTGGTGTGTGCGAGCTCATCCACCAGCGCGACCATGGGTTTGCGCGCGAGAAGCGCGTCGAGGTCCATTTCCCGGAGAGTGATGTCGTGATATTTCGCGACCCGCGGCGGCACGACCTCCAGGTCGCCGATCTGGGCGGTCGTGTCCGGACGATCGTGCGGTTCGACGTATCCGACGACAACATCGACCCCGCGTTTTTTGAGGCGGTTGCCTTCGATTAGCATTTCGTAGGTCTTGCCTACGCCGGGCGAGGAACCGAGATAGACCTTTAGCTTGCCGCGCTGCTGTTCGCGGATGATCGACAGAAAATCTTCCGCAGTCGGTTTGACGTTGGAAGCTTCGATTGCCATAAGGTCACTGAGGCAAGGTTCCGTCGAGGGCAAGGTTCAACTTCAACACGTTGACTCCGGCTTCGCCCAAGACGCCAAATTGGCGGCCATCAGTATATTTTTCAACGAGCGCGCGAACCGCGGCCTCATCCAGGCCGCGCGCTTTGGCGACTCGTGCCACCTGGAGGTCGGCGTTCTTCACACTGATATGCGGATCAAGTCCGCTCCCGGACGAAGTCACCGCGTCCCCTGGAACGAGCAGCCCGACGCCAAGGTTATTTTCTTTGCGATACTGTTCGACCGCGCTCCTGACGGAGTCCATCAACTTCCGTGAAGTCGGCCCAAGATTCGTTCCCGCTTGAATTGGTAGCGTCGTACCCGGCGCCGGCGGCCGACGGGCGGGGATGAAAATATTTGTCGGCGCTGAACATTTGTCCGAGCAACTCCGAGCCGACCAACTCGCGATTCTGACCCTCAATCAAACTGCCATTGGCGGCGTGAGGAAAGAAAAGTTGACCAGCTCCGTAAACAATCAGCGGATAAATGCCGCAAAGAACAATTGCGAAAACAAATGTCGCGATGATCGAATTCTTAAGTTCGGTGAGAATCGTTTTCATAATTCGAGATTAAACGAGATGGACCGTGGTGATGAGAAGATCGATCAATTTGATTCCAATAAACGGAACATACAATGCCGCCAAGACCGTAGATGAGAAGATTGCGCTGCAGAATCTTGGCCGCGCCGAGCGGGCGAAACTTCACGCCCCTCAGCGCAAGCGGAATGAGCGCGATGATGATGATCGCGTTAAAGATGACCGCGCTGAGAATCGCGCTGGTCGGCGATTGCAGGTTCATGATGTTGAGCGGCGCGATCTGCGGGAATGTCAGAAGCAGCATCGCGGGGATGATGGCGAAATATTTCGCCACGTCGTTGGCGATGCTGAAGGTGGTGAGCGCGCCGCGCGTGATCAGGAGTTGTTTGCCGATCTCGACGACCTCGATCAGCTTGGTCGGATTGGAATCGAGATCGACCATGTTGCCGGCCTCCTTGGCGGCCTGCGTGCCGGTGTTCATGGCGACGCCGACATCGGCCTGCGCGAGCGCGGGCGCGTCGTTCGTGCCGTCGCCGGTCATGGCCACCAGATGGCCGGCTTCCTGTTCCTTGCGAATGAGCGCGAGCTTGTCTTCGGGTGTGGCCTCGGCGAGGAAATCATCCACGCCGGCTTCCTTCGCGATCGCCGCGGCGGTGAGCGGGTTGTCGCCGGTGATCATGACGGTGCGAATGCCCATGGCGCGGAAGCGTTCGAAGCGATCGGCCAGGCCGCCTTTGACGATGTCCTTGAGATAGATGACGCCGAGCGCTCTTTGTCTTCATCGCGACGACCAGCGGCGTGCCGCCGTGGCTGGAGATGGGCTCGACTTCCTCCTCGATTTCCTGTGGGCAAGTGTCCGCCGACCCACTCCCGGATCGCGCCGGCGGCGCCCTTGCGGTAGCTGCTGCCATTGATGATCGACGCCGCTCATGCGCGTCTGCGCGGTGAATGGAACGAACTTCGCGTTCGGCATTTCGTGCAGTTCCCGGCCACGGATGCCGTATTTCTCTTTGGCGAGCACGACGATGCTGCGGCCTTCCGGCGTTTCATCGGCGAGCGAAGAAAGTTGCGCGGCTTCGGCCAGTTCCTGCTCGGTAACGCCCGGCGCCGGAAAGAACTCCGTCGCCTGGCGATTGCCGAGCGTGATCGTGCCGGTCTTATCGAGCAGCAGCACATCCACGTCGCCGGCGGCTTCGACGGCGCGGCCGCTCATCGCCAGCACATTGTTCTGCACCAGGCGATCGATGCCGGCGATGCCGATGGCGCTGAGCAATCCGCCGATCGTCGTCGGAATCAGACAGACCAGCAGCGCGACCAGAACCGTGATCGAAAAATCGACGCTCCGAATAAATGCCGAAGGCCTTCAGCGACATCAACACGATCAGAAAGATGATCGTCAGCGCCGAGAGCAAAATCGTCAGCGCGATTTCGTTCGGCGTCTTCTGGCGCTTGGCGCCTTCGACCAAGCCGATCATGCGATCGAGAAATGTTTCGCCGGGATTGGAGGTGATGCGGATCTTGATTTCGTCGGAGAGAACCCGCGTGCCGCCGGTGACCGCGCTGCGATCGCCGCCACCTTCGCGAACGACCGGCGCAGATTCGCCGGTGATGGCCGATTCATCGACCGTCGCCGCGCCTTCGATGATTTCGCCGTCGCCGGGGATCAGTTCGCCGGCTTTGACGATGACGAGATCGCCTTTGCGCAATTGCTCGGCCAGGACCTGTTCGGTCGCGCCAGTCGAAGTGAGGCGCATCGCCAAAGGTCTGGGTGCGCGCCTTGCGCAGCGAATCGGCCTGCGCTTTGCCGCGGCCTTCGGCCATCGCTTCGGCGAAATTGGCGAAGAGCACCGTGAACCAGAGCCAGAGCGTGATCTGGAGCAGGAATCCGAACGGCGCGCCTTCCGTGCCCATGAACATGAGCACGGTCGTGATCGCCGCGCCGACCTCGGTGACGAACATGACCGGATTTCCCAGCATGTGGACGCGGATTGAGTTTCTTGAAGCGCTCGCCGATGCGCCGGCACGACGATCGCCGGATCGAAGATGGAATGAGTTTTGGCAGCCATGTGTGATTGAAAGGTTGAGATTAGAAAAGCTTTCCGGAATGCATCAGGAAATGTTCGACGATCGGCCCGAGTGACAGCGCCGGGAAAAAGGTCAGCGCACCGACGAGCAGAATCGTTCCGACCAGCAGCGTCGTGAAAAGCGGTCCGGAGACAGGGAACGTGCCGGCACTGGTCGGCGACGACTTTCTTGCGAGCCAGCGAACCGGCGAGCGCGAGGATCGGAACGATCATGGCAAAGCGGCCGAAGAGCGTCGCCAGTCCGAGCGTGGTGTTGTACCACGGGGTGTTGCCGCCGAGGCCGGCGAAGGCGCTGCCATTGTTACCCGTGCACGAACTGTAAGCGTAGAGAATTTCGCTGAAGCCATGCGGACCGTTGTTATTCGTGCCGTCGGTCAGCGCGCCCGTCGCGTCGGGCGCGCCCCATTTGTTCAGGCATGGCCCAGGCGGAAAAACCAAGAATGGAAAAAGCGAGCACGAGAATGACGAACGACGCCATCTTCACCTCGTAAGGCTCGATCTTCTTGCCGAGAAACTCCGGCGTTCGCCCGACCATCAAGCCGGCGATAAAGACGGCGAGGACGACGAAGACCAGCATCCCGTAAAGGCCGGCGCCGACGCCGCCGAAGATGATTTCGCCGAGCTCGATGTTAAGCAGCGGAACCAGTCCACCGAGCGGGGTGAACGAATCGTGCATCGAATTGACCGCGCCGCAGGAGGCATCGGTCGTGATCGTGGCGAAGAGCGCGGAGTTGAAAATGCCGAAGCGTACTTCCTTGCCTTCCATGTTGCCCGAGCGGGATCGACGCCGAGTTGATGCATGATCGGATTGCCCGCGGCTTCATAGTGCCAGGAAATCAAGACGCCGGTTACAAAGACCACGAACATCGCCGTCCACACCGCCCAGCCGTGGCCCTTGGTTCTTCACCGTTCGGCCGAGGTAGTAGGTGAGCGCGCTCGGGATGGCGAAGATCGAGAACATCTGGAGGAAGTTCGAAAGCGGCGTCGGATTTTCGAACGGATGCGCCGCGTTCGCGTTCACATAACCGCCGCCATTTGTTCCGAGCATTTTGATCGCGATCTGCGAGGCCATCGGACCCTGCACGATCGTTTGCGTGTCGATCTTCTTGTCTTCCATCACCGGTTTGCCCTGTGGCATCGAGCACCGGATTACCTTTGTCGTCCACCTTTGCGACCTGGGTCGTGAACGACTCGGTCAATTTGACCGTGTCGTAGGGTTTGAAATTTTGGATCATTCCCTGCGAGACGAGAACGACCGCGAAAATCAGGCAAATCGGCAGCAGCAGGTAATAAGTGACGCGCGTGAGATCGACCCAGAAGTTGCCGATCGTCTTGGAGGTGTGTCGCGCGATGCCGCGCACAAGCGCGGCCGCAATGGCAATGCCGACCGCGGCGGAGAGAAAGTTGTGACTGGCGAGGCCAACCATCTGCGAAAAGTACGACATCGTGGTTTCGCCACCGTAGTTCTGCCAATTCGTGTTGGTGGTAAAGCTGGCCGCGGTGTTGAACGAGAGATGCTCGGAAAGCGCGGCCAATTTCTGCGGGTTGAGCGGCAACACATCCTGCAGCCGGAGAATCCCATAAGTGAACAGCATCGTGACGAAGCTGAAGATCAGCATCGCAATCGTGTATTGCTTCCAATCGTGCTCCTGCTCGGGATCGACGCGCAGCACTTTGTAAGTAAGACGCTCGATCGGCTTAAAGACAGGATCGAGAAAAGTCTTGCCGCGCGCGTCGAGAACGCGAGTGAGGTAAAGGCCGAGCGGCTTCGTGATGAGAAGAAGCGCGGCAACGTAAAGTGCGAATTGAATCCAGCCGTTAGCGTTCATAAGTATGTCAGAATTTCTCCGGGCGGATGATCGTGAAAATGAGATAAGCGATCAGCGCGAGCGCGATAATGGCAACAATCGAATTGGTCATGGCTTTGATGTTTGAATCAGACCTTCTCGCAAGCCCAAATGAAAATGAGCATGAGGACGAAAAAGCCGACGGTGAGCGCTATAAAAAACAGGTCTTGCATAAAATGGTTGGGTCAGAAGGTCAGGAGAAAGTCAATCCCGAGGGTAAACTGGTCGCGGTCGCTGGATTGGTTGAACGGTCGCGTGCCGTTAAGAGAACGGTCGTAGCGGACCTCGGGCCGGATGGCGAGTCCCGCCAGGGGGTTTGGCATCGGCGGTTTGATATTCACGCCGGCGGTGATTGCTCCATAGGTGGTCTTCCCGCCGCCAACAGTCCGCGGATCGATGGGTGGCAGGCCCTCCAGAACGCGCACGGGGTCATGGGTGTTGGCAAACGAGACGACATAAAAGCCGTCGTCATCCCAGAAGACTTCACCGCGGATTCCGGCGGTTAACCAGCTGTTAATCGCATAAGTAAAGTATTGGGCAATGCCAAAAGCCTGAGCGCCAGCGACCTGGTCCAGAGCGTAATTGAGATCGGTCAGCGCGGTGAGTTTATCAGTTATCTTTGCCGTAACTGCGATGTCATTGAGATAACGTTGATCGTGATTGTTGTCCGGCGTTTCGGGACCAATGGAAGTGGTCGCCAGAACCGTCAGTTTGCCATCGAGAAGATTCAGCCCGACGCCTCCGTGAAAAGACACGCTTTGGTTGTTGTCCTCGATGCTCGTATTAACACCCCGCGTTATCCCGGCATAAAGATCGAGCCATTTGGTCTCGTGAAGCGTCACCAGGGCACCGGTATGATTAAACGGAATTCCAAAATTAAAGATATAGGTGTGTGAGTAGAAGAAATTAGTGCGCGGATCGATCGTTTCCACGCCCTCCAAGGTGACGAATTTGCCAAGCTTCACGTCGAGGCCACCCTGGCTGATGATGGGAAAGTGAAGGTTGAAATACGCTTCGGGCAGGTCCGGCTGGAGGGTCGAGGTCCCCAACGTGTCGCTGAATAGACCAAGCGAATGGATAAAGCGTGCGTCGCCTCCGTACATGAACTGCAACTTGAAACCCCAATCGAATTCGCCCGGCTGCGGAGCCAGGGCGCGCTCGAGATTAATCACCGTTTGGTTGAGCATGGGTTCGTTCACGCGATCATCAAAGAAGCGACCAAAGTTTTGATTATCTGCCGGGCTGGCGAAATTGCCTGTGATGCCAATATCGATCCACCCGGAAATCTTGAAGCGCGGCTCCGGGGGTTTCGTTTCCGTCGGCACACTTGTTTCTCCGGCGAACACACAACGCGAACCGATGCTCACGATGGCAAGAGTTATGAACCGCGCTGCAAACATGGGAATGTTTCGCATGGCGAAGTTGCTTAGCTGGCGGCATGCCCAAAAGCGAGGCAAGTAAACATTTCGTTTGATTTGAAGGAGTTAACGCAATCTTGGATTTAGCAGGCTATGATAGCTTCCGTGCAATGTGCAGGCTTTAGGGTCTCGTGACCTGCAAATTGCAAGGCAAGGTGCACTTAGTCGCCGAGATTGACCGGCTCCTTGCTTGACCCGAATTGAAACAATTCGTAGAGGCGCCGCATATTTTGCTGCGCCGGTTCATAATTGGAGTCAATCGCAATTGCGCGGCTGTAGCATCGTTTCGCGATCGAATACTCGAGCTTCATTTCAAACAAAACACCGAGGAGATTATGGGCCTCGATCATGCGGTCATTCTGCTTGATTACTTCCGCGAGGTGGCCACGCGCCTCGTCAAATTCCCGGTTGTTTATGGCGCGCTTGGCAGCGAGCAAATGCACGTTCGGCTCAGTCTTATATTTCGGAGCCCCCGGTTCTTGCTCTTTCACCGGCGGAAGCACATGACGCTCGATCACCTCGTTCAGAATGGTACGCAACTGGTCCGGCGTGACAGGCTTGGCCAGGAAATCGATCGCGCCCAGTTTCATTGCTTTGACCGCATTCGGGACGTCGCCATAGGCAGTGATGATCACAGCGGGCGTCTTAATGTTTTTGTCCCGCATCACTTCCAAAAGCTCCAAACCGTCCATTTCCGGCATGCGCAGATCCAGGACAGCGACATCGAACTTCGATTGGGCAAACCTTTCCACCGCAGCTGCGCCGGACTCGGCTTCCGTAACATTGAAGCCTTCGGTTTCGAGAGCCATGCGATAGGTCATGCGAACATTCCGTTCATCTTCCACAATTAGAACTCGCTTCTTCATTTTTTCTTTGGCTCCGATTTGACAACGTGTGTTAGCACTTCGGCAGCCGCCAGAATGAAATAAAATTCGCTACCCTTCCCGGGCTGGCTCGTGACGCCGATCCGGCCGCCATGCGCGACGACGATTTCGCGCGCGATGGCCAGCCCCAGGCCCGCGCCTCGCGAGTCCGTGCCGGGCACACGGAAGAACTTCTCAAACATTCGCGATTGATACTGGAGCGGAATGCCTGGGCCATGGTCCGTAATCGAGAACCGGACACCGCCGTCGACATCGCGGTGTGCGCCAATGACAATCTCTTCGCCGGCCCGCGAATATTTTACTCCGTTGGAAACAAGATTGGAAAAAACGTGCAGGATTTGCTGCGACTCAACCGCCACGTTGGGCAGGCCCTCTTCCACGTCAGCTCGTAGCCGCACGTCGCGCGCTTGGGCAAGAATGGCAAGACCACTTGCTGCGGATTGCACGAGCTCATTCGGAGAATGCCGCTCGAGAGTCATCCGGCGCGAGCCAGACTCGATTCGAGCGAGATCGAGCAAATCGTTGATCATCCGAAGCAGCCGTTCCGAATCCTCACGCGCGGCGAGAAGCAGTTCGACCTGCTTGGGATTGAGGGCCCCGATCTTTTCTTCAAGTAACAGATGCAACCCCATCCGCACACTGGTAAGGGGGGTCTTCAACTCGTGGCTGACGGTGGAAACCAGATTTGTCTTCACCTCATCCAGCAAATGGAATCGGGTCACATCCTGAAGAACAACGGCAGCACCAAAGACTTCGCCGTGTTCATCGCGCATGCCGATCACGCGCGGCAGAATAAACGCTTCGTTGTCGTCGGTGCGCAGGCAGAGCGCCTTGGCCAGGTCCGTCGGCAAAAAATCGGCGGCGCCTTTCAAGACGCGCTCTGCCTCGATCGTGACCGGACTCGGTAGATAATCCTTGCCCAATTTTGCAAACAAACGGTCTGCCGCCGGGTTCTTGAAATCGATCTTGCCTTCGTGCGATAAGACGACAATCGCGTCCGGAAAGGCGGAGAAAGTAGTCTCCGTCATCTGTTTCGCCTGGAGAATCTGGTCGCCCGTGACCCGACGATAGGCGCGAAGCTTGCCTGCCATCTTGTTGAATGCGTCGGCGAGCTCGCCCAGCTCATCGTGCGACAGGATCGGCACAACCTGGTCGAGATTGCCCTCGCCCAGTTCCCTGGATGATGCGGTTAGTGCACGAATCGGGCGCAAAATGGATCGTTGCAGCCGCACCGCGAAGAACACTGCAACCGCGAGCCCGCCGCCAATGGCGATGATCATGTAACGGATCGAGGTCTCGCTCAGGGCACGCGCTCCTCGATCGGCCTTCACCATCGCATCCTGGTTAATACGCAGGATCTTATCGGCTGTGTCCTTTGTCTTTGTGAAGGTCGGTAACATTTCACCGAAGTACATCTGCCGGCGGCGTGCCAGATCCTGAGTGCTCCAGAACGTCTCGGCCTCTTTGACATAGCGGTCGTGCAGCGCGGCGGTCTTCTCGGCCAATTCCTTTTCGCCCGGCAACGTGATGTTGTGGAGCTCGACCTCCAGGTTCTCGCGAAAGACCGGGAGATTTTTTTCGTAGAGCTGACGTCCCCGTTGCTCCTCGCCCACGAGGCTGAAAAAGAGGGCGGAGTCCATGCGCTCGGCGGATTCCTTCATGTTCTGCGCCGCGAGAACACTGCGATAGTTCTCGCGCAGAATCACCTCGATCGCACCGCCGAGTTTGGCGAATAGAGATACAGCGTAAATGCCCATCGCGATGAGTAGAATAAATATGGGAGCGAGGCCCAGAACGATTCGGTTCCTCAGCATCAATCCCCGCTTTAGCTCAGCCTGTGCCATCGGCGCGTGTTCTCTTGTTACGTCGTCAGGGAAAGCGGTTTGCGCAAATCTAACCTATGATCCCGCGCCCTGGCACTCTGGCTTTTTGCACGAAAAGCCGACTGCCCGTCCGGCGATATGCAATCTAGGCAAACCTTTTGCGCTTCCGGTAAAGTGTCGCCGCATCGATACCGAGCACGCCGGCCGCTTCCTCCAGGGTTCTGGAGTTCGCTATCACTTTTTTCATGTGCTCGGTTTCGAGTTCTTCCAAGGTTACCTTCCCGCCAACCCGAGTCTCTGAATCCGGCTCAATCATGTCGGCGAGATCGTTCGCCTCGATTTGGTGGCCGCTGCTCAAAATGACTGCGCGCTCGATGATATTGCGTAGCTCCCGAATGTTGCCCGGCCAGTTGTATCGCTTTATCACATCGAGGGCTTCAGGGGAAATGCGGTCGACTTGTTTGTCGCATTGATTGGCCACAGAGCGCAGATGAGCCATCGCCAGTCCCTCGACGTCATTCAAACGATCTCGTAATGGGGGCAGCACGATCGAGATGACGTTCAGCCTGTAATAAAGGTCTTCGCGAAAGGTTCCTGCTTTCACCGTCTTCGCCAGATCGCGATTGCTAGCGGCGATGACTCGCACGTCCGCATAGCGCGGCTTGGTCTCGCCGACTCTTTCGTACTCGCGCTCCTGTAGCAGCCGCAGCAGCTTTGCTTGAATCTCGAGCGGCAGATCACCGATCTCATCGAGGAACAGGGTGCCGGCTTCCGCGGCCGCTACTTTGCCCAATGTCTCGGCTATCGCTCCCGTGAATGCTCCCTTAACGTGACCGAATAATTCACTCTGCAACAGTTCGCGCGTAAGACTTGGACAACTGACGGTGACAAACGCTCCGCCGGTGCGCGAACTGCGCTGATGGATCGCCCGCGCCAGGACGCTCTTGCCCGTGCCGCTTTCACCCAATAGCAGCACCGTAGCGTCCGTGCCGGCTGCTTTGAATGCGACTTCGAATGCCTTCTCCATCGCGGGTGAACGAGTCGTAAGATCGACCTCGGGCGAGTCCGCATTCAGTCGCGATTCCAATTCCGCAACGCGCCGTTCCAGTTTGCGTGTTTTTTGGATGCGATCAAGGACCTGCCGAAGTTGTTCAGGAGTGCATGGTTTTGGAAGATAGTCGAGAGCCCCACAACGCATCGCTTCCACGGCCGTCTCGATCGTGGCAAACGCGGTCATCATCACCACCGCCAGAGCTGGCGCGATTCTCATTGTTTCCTTGAGAACATCGACCCCGCTCTCCTGCCCCAACCTGAGATCAAGGAGCATCACATCGAAGCGGTGCGCCTTGAGTTCGCCGAGCGCATCCGACCCGGTCGCGGCGTTCGTCACCTCATAGCCCATCGATTCGAGCGCAACACTCAAAGTGCGTCGAATGTTCGGTTCGTCGTCAACTACCAGCGCTCGCATCGTTTTCAGATTACCTGAACCGGTCAAAAATGCGACTCGTCACTCATGGCTCAAACAGTCGCGCCATAAATCTCTCAGGCGGCGCTGTGATCACACCAGACCGGTAATGAAAGAGCTTTCTCGGGGGACGCTGCTCGGCCTGGCAATGCACGCCCCTAACGCGGCTGCAACTGGTAAATGGCGAGATCAATGCACCGGCCGAGTCTTGCTCGATGCCAAATTTGCGACGTCTTTCCCTGATGGAAGTTCGCAATCTGGAGGAGCAGGCGCCGTTCACCACGGCGGATGGCTCGATTATTCGCAGCATCCTCGACCGGGCCAACGCGCCGGTGCAACAGCAGAGCCTGGCCGAGGCCAGCCTGTCGGCCGGCCAGGCGACCCAACGACATCATCACAAACGGACGGAGGAGATCTATTTCATCCTGGAAGGGCGAGCGGAGATCGAGGTCGATGGCGAGACGCGGGAGGTCGCTCCGGGCGATGCGATCCTCTTGCCACCGGGCGCGTGGCATATCATGCGGGCACAGACGCGGTTGCGCTTCCTCTGTGCCTGCGCACCGCCGTATTCGCACGAGGACACCTATTTCGAATAGCCCGAGTTCGGCCCGTCTCGCTCCTTTCAAAACCATTCGCCGAAATTGTCCGTGACGCATTAGCGAGTCGATTAAAGTTGACCTCAAGAGAGTCCTAAACGCTCGACCCATGTCGCACGGCGCGATTCGCCCCGACTGATGCGCCGCGATCTGTCTAATGAAGGCGAGCTAGCTGCGTGTGCGGATTTTCGCCCGTGAAGGTTGTGCCGTTGGTGGGGGGTCGACGACGGTTCCACAAGTCGACGAGCCGGATCCTCGTGGACGCGGCGTTAGCGCGACTAACGAGGTAGTCGGGATCGATTGCAAGTTGTCGTGCCAATTCATCCCAGGTCCGAGTCCTTGTTCTCATGGCGATAATTTGGGCGAAGCTGCCCCCGCTCTTGGCGGCGAGCGTATGTGCGATTAAGAGTTCACCGTAGCTCAGGTTCGTTGCGACTTGTTGCTCGACAAGGGTATTAATGGGCGTCTCGGTCAACCAGGAGACGGCCGCAGGCACCAATCCGAAACCTTTCACCGGCAGCATGCCCAGCCCATCGAGTGAATCGACGGCTTGGCGAAGCGTCGGATCTTCCTTCCCCATCGTCTTGGCGCGGATATTTGTGAGGTAACTACTGGTATAGCCGGCACCAAGAAGAGTACCCACCTTCGCCTCAATCCAAATTTCCATATCGCGGTGCTTGGGTGATTGCGAGCTTTGCGTTTGACCAGCTAAACTCGGGAGCACCGCGAAAAACCCGAGCACGACAATGAACTGAATTTTTGTCGATTCGCGCGCGGCCTGCGGGCGCTCCCTTTTGGCGAGATAAGACTGTTTCATACCTATTAATGCAATGACCGGCCGGTAATTGGCTCATTCTCCGGAAAGATTTCGGCTCGCCTATAAAGCGCATCTGCACGATTGGCTTTTCTTCGCGATCAAGGTGTGGAGTGCGGGAACGCAAACGACGTGTTACTTTCGGTAGAGGTGAGAGACTCCGGCGAGGTGGATGATCCGTTCAACTTGGAGCGCTTTGTTCGCGCGCAGGAAAGCGATTACGAGCGGGCGCTCTCCGAGATCAGGAACGGCCGGAAACAATCCCATTGGATGTGGTACATCTTCCCGCAGATCGAAGGACTGGGATTCAGCGCGATGTCGCAGCGCTACGCGATCGGGAGCCGGGCGGAAGCGATGGCCTATCTCGGGCACGCGGTTCTGGGACCCCGGCTCAGAGCCTGCGTCGAAGAACTGCTCAGGCTCGGGGATCGCTCGGCCAACGAAATCTTCGGGTTCCCGGACGACCAGAAGTTGAGGTCGTGCGCCACCTTGTTCGCCTCGCTGTCGCCTCCGGGTTCGGTGTTCCACCGGCTGCTCGACAAGTATTTCCAAGGCGAACCCGATCCGGCGACGCTTCGGCGGCTGCCGGCGTGACAGGATCCGCGGGACAATTGAAGACTGGAGCGCGGTCGCGATGTCGTTAACGGTGCCTTCGATAGGAACCAGCTTTACTAGAAATTGTAGCTGAATGTCCCGTAAAAGCCGCGGCGTTGGCCGTATTGCGGCGCACCCACTCCGATGCCACTGCCGTCGCGCAGTTCATAAATCCGATCAAACAGGTTGACGACGTCGAAACGCACCCTCATCGCCCGTTTGCCACCGAGCGAGATGCTTCTCTCCACGCCAAGGTTGCAGGTTGCATAGGAAGGAACTTTCTGCGTGTTGGCAAACCCTCGGCGGAGTCCGCTTCCGTAGAGCGCGTCGGTCGAGAAAGTCCACTCCTTCCAGTTGTAGGCGACGCCGGCCGAGCCAGTCACGCGCTGATCGTGATCAAGAAACACCGCATGGTTCTTGATGTAATCGAATTCATCCGGATCGAAGAGAAACTGCGCAGAATCGACATGCTCGCCGGTGGCGTGTTCGACGCCAATGTTTAAGTAACTGTAGAAGCCGCCGTGCTCGTAGCTGGCGGTCAGCTCTCCGCCGTAGATTTGTCCGGTGCGATAGTTGAAAGAAGAGAGAATCAACGCCTGACCGAACTGGCCTTCATCGAGAATATTGTGGGCCTGCTTGTAATAACCATCGAGCCCGAACTGGAAACCGTCGCTGATCTTCTGCGAGACCCCGGCGTCGAAGTAATTCGCCCGCTCCGACTTCACGGGCGAGTCGAGGGTGATGGCTGCCTCATTCGTCGTGCCGGCAAATTTCGCGATCGGTACTCTGGTTAACGTTTTCCAGAGGAGGCGGGGTGAAGTAACGCGCGTAACCGGCATGGAAGCTGGTCGACTTCCACGGATTGTAAACGAGGTTAACGCGGGGACTGAACTGATCCTCTGTCAGGATCTCATTGGCCAGGTCGAAGCGGCCTCCAAAATTTAGTGTGAGTTGGTCGAACGGTCTCCACTCATCCTGCAAATAGGAGCCGAAGAAATAACCGTTCTCGCTCGAATTATCGACGATCCGAAACGGGATATCGCTGGTTTGATTGCCGGCTGCATCAACCGGAAATACCAGCGTCGAAGTACCAACCGGCGCGTAGGACCCGGTAAAGAACAATCCGCCACGCAGGGTATTTTGCTCGTTGAGATCATAACTCATGTCGAGTTCCGCGCCATTCGTGATGATCTGTCGATTGACCCGCGAAGCAACTCCGTTGAAGAACAGATCGCCGGTGTTATCCGGTCGGAATAGAACGCCGCTGTAGCTTGTAAAAATCGAGGCCTGCAGATTGAAAACATCCGATTTCTTTTGGTAGGTCAGAATGCCGTAGGATGAATTTTCCGCCTGGTTCTCATTGAGCTTCGCGGAATTAAACTCCGTGCTTCCATTGACGATGAATTCCGTCGGCAGCCCCGGGGTGTTGGGAATCTGGAAATTGGCTTCGGCCCCGCCGAGCAGGAGCCCGAGCCGGCTCGAGTCATCGATGATGTAAGAAAGGTAGGCGAACTGCTTGTATTGGTCGGTGTTGTCGTGGATCGGAGTGTAGCTCGAGGTTGGATTTTCGATCCCAATCCCATTGTGAAGATAACTCCCGGTCACGTAATAGGTGAGTTTCCCCGCCAGGCCTCCGTATTCGAAACTCGGCATGATGGTATCGAAGCTGCCGACTTCGAGCGAAGCGTCGCCTCCGGCAAAGGCAGCTCCGCTTTTGGTGTGAATGTCGATCACGCCAGTGGTGCGGAAACCGAACTGCGCGGGGAGCGCACCCGTGATGAGAGAGATGCTGTCTATTATCCGCGTCGGGAGTTCCTGGCCGAATCCGGCGATGCCTTCCGGCAACAGGACATCATCGATCCGGTATTGCAGATTGGCGTGCTCTCCGCGCACGTGGAGCTGGCCGAAGGAATCCTGCGCGACACCGGGAAAACGCAGGATGGTTTGGTTAAGTGGAGCGTCTTCGCCTTGCGCCTGCTCGCCGAGGCGATCCGGCCCGACAGTGTAGCGAGTGGCTCCGAGGCTGGGCACGATTTGCTCGCGGGAAATGTCGAGTGCCTGGCTGGTCACGACGATGCTGTTCGCCGTCGCCGTTCCCGGCGCAGTGCTGGGACTGGGCGAAGGGCTCGGCGACGCAGCGCTCGGACTGGGCGAAGGGACCGCGTCCTGCGCGATCACCAAGGTGGCGCTACTGAGGAGCGCGAAAGTAAAAGCAGTAAATTGTTTCATAATATTTTTCTCCTGATGGCAATTGGCCTAACGAATGGAACAGGCGGGCCACGAGAAGTGGCGGCCTAACGAACCAAGGCGTGCGCGATTCGCGCCGCTGGCTCAGCCGGGAACGGAATACGACCGCGCCGGAGGCGACAGGCGGCGGGATGAAGCGCTAGGAGAGCGCAGGCGGCGCGTGCTCGAAGATGCGAGCGCCGAGAAAAGGCGCCGCCACCCAGACGGGAGCGAGCGCCGGAATTTTTTCAAAAACAACCGCAGGCCGCGGCGCAACGAAGACGGGCGGCGCGTCCGCCTGCTCGTACTTACCGGTTGCGATGAGCGTGACCGCGCACTCGTGATCCGGCGCGCCGGCATCGGCATGAAACCGGGCGTGCAGTTGCGGCGAAGCGGCAAGTGCGAGTGCCAAGAGAAAAGCGGAAAACAAGCTGCTCGCGACAACGGCGCGGAGTTGGGCGCGGCAGCTCATGGCAAGCGGAGGTTGTGATCAAACTGAACAGCGTGCAAGCGTTTTCTCCCGCGAGGCGCAGCATTGGCCTCGTCGGAGAAACTACTTGCCCCCCGCCGCCATGCGACGGTTACTCCAAAGCGCACAATTCATGGCAGTACCTCTCCTCGAAGCAACCGGTGGGCATCGGCCGCGCAATGTCGACTGGAAGCGGGCCGCCGCCCTCCTCTACGGCGACTGGGGCACAAGCAAGGCCTACGTCATTGGTCTGGCGTTCCTCGCCGCGGGCTTTTCCTCGCTGCCGATCATCCTTGCGGTCTGCGCCGTGACCGGGTTGGTCGGGATTAACTACATCGTCATTTGCCGCCATTTCCCCGACGGCGGCGGTGTTTATTCCGCAGCCCGCTCGCAGGGGCGTCTTCTCGCCGTCGTCGGTGCGCTGCTCCTGCTGGCGGATCTGACGGTGACGGCCGCGCTCAGCGGCTGGTCGGGATTGAGTTACATCACTTCCGGCGCGGAGCAGGTCGTCTGGATCAAGGTGCTGCGCGATCACATCGGCCTGACCACGGTTGCGATGCTGCTCTTTATCGGGTGGCTGAATTATTTCGGACCGAAACACAGTGGGAGCCTCGCAGTGCTGCTGGCCGTGCCGACGGCGATCGTGGTTGTGGCGCTGATCGGGGTCAGTGTGCCGCATCTGACGACCGCGTTTCTCCAGCCGCCGCACCAGCATTTTGGGACGCTCTGGGTCCAGTTTGTAGGAGTCATCCTCGCGCTGTCGGGCGCGGAATCGATCGCGAACCTGACGGGAGTGATGAAACTGGACCCCGGGTCGACGATGGATCATCCAAAGGTGTCGCGCACGTCGCTGAAAGCGATTCTGCCGGTGGCGATCGAGGTGGTAGGTGGCACGGCGCTCCTCGGCTGGGCGATGCTTTCGTTGCCCAGCATTCTTCCGCAAACGCTCCACCTCACGACCGGAGCCCAGATGGGAGACGCAATGGGGGCGCGGAACGAGGACATGCTGCGTTTCATGGGCGAGCAATTCGGCGCTGCGACCGTCTCGCCATGGTTCGGAGTGCTCTTCGGCTGGATTGTGGGCATCGTTTTCTTCTTCCTCCTCGCGAGCGCGGCGAACACCGCGATCGTCGCCATGATCGGCCTCCTTTTCATGATGGCGCGAGATGGCGAAATGCCGCGGCAATTCACGAGACTGAACAAGCACGGTGTGCCGATTTACCCGCTTCTCATTGCGGTTGGCATTCCCTCACTGGTCCTGCTAACGGCGACCGGCTTTACCGCCCTAGCCGGCCTCTACGCGATCGGGGTGGTCGGCGCGATCGCGGTGAATGTCGGCTCGTGCAGTTACAACAAACACGCCGGCTTTACCTGGTACGACCGGGTGCTCTTCGGCGTCACCTTTCTGATTCTCTTTCTCGTCGAACTGACCCTGGCGCACAGCAAACCGGACGCGCTTTTCTTCGTCACCTGCGTCCTGCTCGGCGGTCTGGCATTACGCGCCTACACCCTTAAGCGACAGGGACTCACCACGCTAACAGTCACGAGGGAGGTCGCCGATATCGTCTCGCCAGAGACGATCGCGGCGCTTCGACCGCGGCTCGAGGAAGGAGCCAAAATTCTGGTCGCGGCGCGCGGGGTGACGCCAGTTTTGAACTTTGCGCTGGAGGAAGCGGAGCTGCGCAAGGCGGTCCTATGCGTTTTGTATGTGAGAGAGATTGCCGTCTATTTCGCGGGCGGACCTTCCACCGTCGGGAGCGCCAAGTGGCAGGACGACCCGACAGCCCGGGCGATCATGTCATCCATGATGAAGCAGGGCAAGGAACGCGATATCTGTGTGCTCCCGGTTTACGCCGTGAGTGAGGACGCCGCGAGCACCATCCTTGATCTCGCGGCTACGATGGGAGTCGATTATCTGATCATCGGCACGTCACAACGGAGCACGCTCGCGCATTTGTTAGGCGGGAGCGTCGTGACGAAGGTCGCCGCGCAACTGCCCGAGACGATTCGATTGCTGATTTATGGTTGAATCGTGCTGATCCTCCAGAAGTGACCATGCAAAAAGTCCTCATCGCCGACTCGATCGCCCAGCGGGGAATCGACGAGCTAGCCATGGACGGAGTGCTCGAGGTCACCCTCCGCACCGGCTTGAGCGAAGCGCAGTTGGTAAAAATCATTCCGGAGTTCAGCGCCATCGTCGTGCGCAGCCAAACGAAAGTGACGGCGCCAATTTTGCAAGCCGGATCGCTCCTTCGCGTGGTCGGCCGCGCCGGGGTCGGAGTCGACAATGTAGATGTTGAAGCCGCGACCCGACGCGGCGTGATCGTAATGAACACGCCGGGCGGCAACACCATTTCGACCGCGGAGCACGCCTTTTCTTTGCTCCTTTCGGTCGCGCGCAAGATTCCGCAGGCGCACGCCAATCTGCAATCCGGCAAGTGGGACCGGAAACAATTTGAGGGCACCGAGCTTTACAACAAAACGCTAGGCATCATCGGCATGGGGCGGATTGGCTCGGAGCTGAGCCGGCGAGCGATCGCTTTCGGCATGCGGGTGTTGGCCTACGATCCGTATCTCTCTTCGAGCCGGGCGCGCTCCCTTCAGGTCGAGCTGATCGAGGAACTCGATGAACTCTTGCCGCTGGCGGATTTCCTCACCCTGCACACCCCACTTACGCCTGAGACGCGTCATCTGCTCAACGCCGCGCGCCTGGCGAAAGCCAAGCGCGGCGTACGGCTGATCAATTGCGCGCGCGGCGGCCTAATCGATGAGACCGCGCTTCTTGAGTCGTTAGGCAATGGCCAGGTAGTGGGCGCGGCCCTCGATGTTTTCGAAACGGAACCGCTCCCGGCCGATTCGCCATTGCGCGGAATTCCAAACCTGATTCTCACTCCGCATCTCGGCGCCTCGACGGTCGAGGCGCAGGAAAGTGTCGGAATCGAAATCGCGCAGGCGATTCGGGCCGCGCTCCTCGAGGGAACGATTCGCAACGCGATCAACATGCCGAACCTCGACGCGAAAACGCTCGCCATCGTTGGTCCGCATCTGCGTTTCGGCGAAAAGCTCGGGCGCTTCCTCTCCCAAGTCTCGCCCCGGCGGGTCGAGAATCTGCACATCAATTACAGCGGGAAAGTGAATGAAGTCGACACGACCGCGATCACGCGCTCAATCCTGAAAGGCTTCCTCCAGCTCGCCGGTGGCGACGACATCAATGAAGTCAACGCACCGGCCTTTGCCGAAACGCTAGGCCTGAAGGTCACGGAATCGCGGCTGAGCGCGCCGGGCGATTACACCGATTTGCTCGAACTTTCCGCAGTCGCGGAAGGGAAAACAGTTTCCGTCGCCGGGGCGTTTTTCGGCGCCACGCCGCGCATCGTCAGCATCAACAACCGGCCGGTCGAAGCGCGCCCGCATGGCGTCGTGCTCGTCCTCGAAAATACCGATCGCCCGGGCATGGTCGGACGCATCGGAACGCTTCTCGGCGCTCATGGAGTCAACATCGCGACGATGTCGTTAAGCCGAAACCAGGCGGGCGGCCGAGCCCTGACCGTGCTCAATCTTGACACGACACCGCCCCCCGAATTGCTCGCCGAGATCGCAGCCAGTGATGACATTCACAGCGCGCAGGTGGTGCAGCTCTGACGTTCGTTAGGCCGGCGCGGGCCAGGTAAGACGGGCGCGAACAAAAGGATTGCCGACCCCGCGCCTGATTCCTAGCATAACGAGATATGGGCGCAATTATTTGGACACTGATCATTGGGCTGATTGTCGGCGGCATTGCCAAGCTCTTCATGCCGGGGCGAGATCCCGGCGGTTGCATCATTACCATCCTGCTCGGTATCGCCGGTGCCTTTATCGCCGGCTATCTTGGCCGTCTCGTCGGCTGGTATCAATCGGGACAGACAGCGGGCTTCATCGCCTCGGTCATCGGCGCCATGATCCTCCTCCTGATTTACCGGATGATCTCGGGCAAACGAGGCTGATTGCCTAACAAACGGCTTGATGAGCCATCGACTCGTTCCGCTTGGATTGGGGTCGACGATCGGTTAGGGTGACGGGCGGGGAAGAATCATCCTCGCTAATCTCGAAACCTTAACTGGAGGATATTTCCATGCTCACGAGCAAAAAAGTGGTCAACGCGATCAACAAACAGATCGGCAACGAATTTGGTGCTTCCCTGCAATATGTCGCGATTGCGGCCTATTTTTCGGGCGAAGCTTTGCCGCAACTGTCCGAACATTTCTTCCAGCAGGCGGCCGAGGAAAACGATCACGCGATGCGTTTTATCAAATACGTGACGGACACCGGAAGTCACGTCGTGATTCCCGCGATCGCCGCGCCGCAGCCGACTTTTCGGAACGCGGAGGAGGCCGTCCAACTCTCACTCGACCAGGAGGTGGAAGTCACCAAACAGATCAACGCGTTGGTAGAATTGGCCCGCTCCGAGAACGACTACATCACGAACAACTTCCTCCAGTGGTTCCTGACCGAGCAGCTCGAGGAAGTTTCCTCGATGGACACGCTGCTCAAGATCGTGCACCGTGGCGCGGCCAACCTTCTGAGCGTGGAAGAACACCTGGCGCGCGTCGGCGTGAAGAGAGCAGGCACGGGCCAGCACTGACCTGCGGCGATGCCAAAGCGGAGAGTTGACGCAAACCGAAGCGCCTATTCCACCGTGACGCTCTTCGCCAGATTGCGCGGCTTGTCCACGTCGCGGCCGAGAGCGACGGCGAGATGGTAGGCGAACAGTTGCAATGGAATTACGGTCAAAACCGGCATCACAATTTCGTCTCCATCGGGCACGATAATCGTGTCGTCCACGATTCCCTTTAGCCTCGCGGCGCCGCTCTCCGTCGTGACGGCGATGATCGGGCCTTTGCGCGCCCGTACCTGCTCGATGTTGTTCAAGTTCTTGGAAAAGACGCCGTCGTCTGGGGTGATAAAGACGGAGGGAAGCTCCGGTTTGACGAGCGCGATGACGCCGTGCTTCAGCTCCGCGGTGGGATGGCCTTCAGCGTAAAGATAGGTGATCTCCTTCATCTTGAGCGCTGCTTCGAGCGCGATCGGGAAGTTGAACTGCCGGCCGAAGAAGAGCATGCCGGTGGAGCCCATGTATTTCCTGGCCACGTCCTTGATCTGGTCGCTCGTTTTCAGGATTTGCTCGATCTTTTCCGGCAAGCCCTCGAGCGCTTCGATGATGCGCGTGCCTTCCGCCGTCGAGAGCTGCCGCATCCGGCCTAACAATAAACCGATGAGAGTCAGAATCACGACCTGTGAGGTAAAGGACTTGGTCGCGGCCACACCGATTTCCGGCCCGGCGTGCATGTAAACGCCGCCGTCGCTTTCGCGCGCGATCGTGCTCGCCACGTTGTTGCAAATGCCGAGGGTGCGATACCCTTTCCGCTGGCTCTCGCGCAACGCGCCTAACGTATCGGCGGTCTCGCCGCTCTGGCTGATGGCGAAGACGAGCGTGTCGCTCGTCATGGGCGTGTTGCGATGACGAAATTCGCTCGCGTATTCCACCTCGGTCGGAATGTGCGCGAGCTGTTCGATCAAATATTCGCCGACCATCGCGGCGTGCAGCGCCGTGCCGCAGCCGGTCAGGACCACACGGCCGACATCGCGCAGTTGCGCCGGAGTCATGTTCAGGCCGCCGAGCTTGGCGGTGCACTCCTCGAGGCTGAGCCGGCCGCGCATCGCGTCGCGCACCGAACCGGGCTGCTCGAAGATTTCCTTGAGCATGTAGTGCGGGTAATCCCCTTTCTTGATGTCTTCGGCGGTAAACTCAACCTTGCTGATGGCGTGGTTGCCCCGTTCGCCAGCCAGTGAACTGATCTCGAATTTGTCGCGCTCGACCGCGACGAGGTCGAAGTCGTTCAGGTAAACTGCGTCGCGGGTGTAGGCGACGATCGCGCTCACGTCGCTCGCGAGAAAATTTTCATCCTTTCCAACGCCGAGCACGAGCGGACTGCCCCGACGCGCGCCGACGATGAAATCGGGTATGTCCGCGTGTACCATTGCGATACCGTAAGTGCCGATGACCTGTTGCAAGGCCGTCCGGAGCGCCTCGACAAGGAGGGCTTTGTGCCGTCGTGGATCGGTCACGCCGACGGCTGAATCCTCGTAGAGTTTGCCCACCAGGTGGGCCAGCACTTCCGTGTCGGTTTCGGAGGTGAAATGGTGCTCGCCTTCCCTCAAGAGCGCGTCCTTGATCTGCTGGTAGTTTTCGATCACTCCATTGTGGACGAGGGCGAGCTTGCCGCTCTCGTCGAAATGCGGGTGCGCGTTTTGATCGGTCGGTTTGCCATGCGTGGCCCAGCGGGTGTGGCTGATGCCATAGGTACCGGCGGCGGGGGCCTCGGCGATTAGTTTCGACAAGCCAGCAATACGACCGGCGCACTTGCGCGTTTCAATATGATCGCCATCGACGATCGCGATTCCAGCTGAATCGTAGCCGCGGTATTCGAGTCGGCGCAGACCATCGAGCAGGATGGGCGCGGCTTCCGCTTTTCCGACGTATCCGACGATGCCGCACATAGTTTGTTAAATCGTTAAATGCTTAAGGCGTTGAAGCGCCACGGGGTTGACTCAGGAGAGAAGGGTGACACCGACGCCTGCGGGGCGCAAGGAAGGCGCTGCGCGACCGAATTCTTATTCCTGTTCCTGCTCTTCCTCCATCACTTGGAGCCCGGCCAAAAGATTAGGAGCAAGAGCAGGATTGAGAATCGGGGAGAAAGCGAAACAGATCGACTTGCCTTGCGCGGGTCGAATCGGTGTAAGTTAGCCACTCACATGCCTCAATCTCCCGCTCTTCCACCTGGCACCACGCAACGCACGCTCTCCATCATCATGGGTGGCGGCGCCGGCACGCGTTTGTTTCCCCTAACGAAGGATCGTTCGAAACCAGCGGTGCCACTAGGCGGAAAATATCGACTGGTCGATATCCCAATCAGCAATTGCCTCAACTCTGGGTTGCGTTCGATCTACGTGCTGACGCAGTTCAACAGCATGTCGCTCCATCGCCACATCCAGGCGAGCTACAAGTTCGACAATTTTTCGCGCAGCTTTGTTGAAATTCTCGCCGCACAACAAACGCCCGAGGGCGCCGAGTGGTATCAAGGCACCGCCGATGCCGTCCGCCAAAACCTGCGCTACTTTCTCGAGCAGCCGTATGATTATTACCTCATCCTGAGCGGTGATCAGCTCTACCGGATGGATTTCCGCACTCTCCTCCACGAGCACATTCGCTCTGGGGCAGAGATCACCCTCGCCACCACTCCGGTGCAGCGCGCGGCGGCCGGCGATTTCGGAATCATGTTGAGTGGGCCCGATCGGCGAATCACCCGTTTCGAGGAGAAGCCGAAAGACCAAAAGGTGCTTGATGAACTCAAGCTGGAGCGTGAATTACTGGAATCGATTGAAAGCGATCCGGCGGAAGAGCTTTTTCAGGCCTCGATGGGGATTTACGTTTTCAATCGGCAGGTCCTGGTCGATTGCCTCAACAGCAACCTGGATGACTTCGGGAAACATGTCATCCCGAAGGCGATCGGTGAGCGGCATGTTCACGCCTACATTTTCAAAGGTTACTGGGAAGACATCGGGACCATTCGCGCCTTCTACGAGGCCAATCTCGACCTGACCAATCTGGTGCCGCAATACAGTTTTTTCGAGGCGACGGCGCCGATCTATACCCACCCGCGCTTCCTTCCCGGGAGCAAAATAAACGGCGCCACGCTGCGTCAGGCGATCATCTCCGACGGCTGCATCATCTCCGACGCCCACATCGAGCGTAGCGTGATCGGCGTCCGGAGCATCATCCGTAGTGGCGCCACGATTCGCAACAGCGTCATCATGGGCGGAGACCATTTTGAGGGGGCGGCTCCACCCAGCGCCCCCGACGTGCCGCCGATCGGAATCGGGCGCAATTGCGTGATCGACCGCGCCATCATCGACAAGAATGCGCGCATCGGCGACGGCGTGGTGATCACTCCGGAGGGCAAGGAAACGCACCTCGACGCGGCGAATTACTTCATCCGCGACGGGATCGTGGTGGTGCCGAAAGACGCGGTCATTCCCGCGGGCTTTTGGATTTAGCAACGCTCCGGATACCTCCGCGTTCTGCCCTAACGAGCAATGGCCGCCGCGACCCCCACAGGCAAACGAGCGGTAATGTCAAAGCAACGATATGTCAGGTGAGGACGGGGACCGATTATGGGTTCGAATGTGGCCCGGACAATCATTTCGAGCGGGCGTATCTGCCCACTTATAGCCCTGACTTTAACTCCATTGACCGACTCTGGTTACGCCTCAAAGCTGATTACCAATGACCGAACGCCTGCTCAGCGCGCTCAAAGTCTTTTATCGATGATCCCGAAACCGTCGCCGCCTCCCAGTGAGCTACCCCGGAAATGATTTTCGGTAACTGCCTCTAGTTGAGGTTGACCGGTTTGGCTGCCCGCGCGATGAGCTGGTCAAAGCGTGGGTCTCCGCGCAAATCGTCCCAACCTGGGTCAAGCTTCAGCTCGCCATAACTCGGGCCCGAAGCCTGTCTCACCAAAGCGCTCAGCTGGTCGAGGGCCGCATCCTTGTTTCCCACCCAGGCCTGGACTTGCGCCTGCATGCTCGCATAGGCCGGACCTTCCATCGCGTCGCGCCAGCTCGGGATGAGTTGCACCGACTGCTGACTTGTGCGCAAGGCATCTTCCTTGCGACCCAGCCCAGCGTAGGCCCAGGCAAGGTTGGCGAGGACCGCTGGGTTCGTGGATTGTTTTTCGAGCGCTGCCTCCAGAGTCACACGAGCCTTCTCAAAGTCATGATACGCACCGTCGGCGTCGCCTTCGACGCGGGCAATCGTGCCAGACAATAAATCCAGATACTCCCATATCGGCGACATCGGGGCCTTGCGGGCCGCTTCAATCTCGCTCTTGGCCCTCGCAAAGTCGCGCTGAAAAAATGCGATGCGAACGAGCATGGCGTGCTTGTTACTGATATCGGGCGGAGCAGCCTCGAAGACCGCTCCGGCTCGTTTGGCGTCGCCCTGCGCCAGCACACATTCGGCTCTGAGAGACCAAAACGGAGCCGTGCGAGTTGGGATGAGCATAATTGCCTTCTGAGCGAGCTTCTCCGCCTCCGCGTATCTGCGCAACGACATGTAGGTTTGAATCACTTCCGTGGCGATAAATGGGTCGTGTGGATCCAGTTCCCACGCCTTTTCTCCATCGCGCAAAGCCTCCTTCCAATGTCCGAGGCGCCGCTCCGTCAGTGCGGTCAGGTCAAAGAACCTCGCGCGACCCGCGGGGGACGGCGGAGCAGTCGCCAGCTCGGCTTGGGCCTTTTCGTAGTCGCGCAGCCCATTGTAATAGTATTGCGCCTGAGCCAGGTGACTCTCAGGAAGATCCGGCGCCAGGCGCAGGGCAGTTTCGGCGGCAACCCGCGCCTTTTCCAAGTGGTCCGGAGACTGATCGCCCCCGAAGCGGTAGAAATACAGTTCCGCGTCAGTCAGCAAACAGTAGGCGAGCGCAAACGTGGGATCACGCCCAATCGCCTCATTCAGTAAATTGATCGTGTTCTCATATTGATATTCAAAGAAAGACGCCCGGGCCTGCAAATACAGATCATAAGCCTGCACGTCTGCCGTCGGCCGACTCTCGATCGCCGCCTTCTCCCGAGCGGATAACCTGCCCTTCAACTGAGCAACAACGGCTTGCGAAAGATCGCTCTGGAGCGCAAAGAGATCATCCAGCTTGCGATCGTATTGTTCCGCCCAAACTTGAACGTCGGAGCTGGTATCGATCAATTGTACGTTCACACGTACCCGATCGTTTCGCCGTCTCACGCTCCCTTCCAAAACGTAGGCCACTCCCAGGGCCTGACGAATCGCCCGCACATCCCGAGGCCCTTTCCGGTATGCCGAGACTCCTGATCGGCTGATAACCTTCAGGTCTTCCGCCTTAGCCAGGTTGGTCAGAATATCGTCCTGCACACCGTCGGCAAAGTAACTGTTGCCACCGGGCGCGCCAAAGTCATCAAAAGGCAGGACCGCGATGCTTCTGGGCGAAATCTCTGCGGATGGATGAACCGGAGGCCCTCCCGCGACGGGCTTCGAGGGACGATGAATGAAAAGGAAGCCCAAGCCCGTGATAGCTGCAATGACCGCCACGGTTAGTAAGAAGCGGGCGAAGGAGTATTTGTGGCGGCCAGCGAACCGCAGCATCCGATAAGGGAGCGTGTTTGGCCGGGCTTGGACGGGCTCTCCCGCCAGATAATGCCGGACGTCGTGCTCCAGGTCAGCCACCGACGCATAGCGTTCGGAAGGATTCTTGCGCATCGCTCTTTGGATGATGGCGTCCAGGTCACCACGCAGGGCGCGCTGGGCTTCGGGATCGTCGGTCGCAAGGCTCGGCAGAACAGGATGCTCCTCACAAACCACCCGCTCGACTTCGTCTAACCCAGGATGCGTGTTAGTAAACCGATGCGGCGTTTGCCCGGTCAGCATCTCATAAAGCAGCGTTCCAAGGGCATAGATGTCACTCGCGGGGGTGACTGCTTCGCCCCGCGCCTGCTCCGGCGAAGCAGAGATTGGAGTCAGTCTTTGGTGGCCCTTGCTGGTGATGGCGAGGGGATTGTCCTCCAGCAGCTTGGCGATGCCAAAGTCGAGCAGCTTCGGTTCCCCCTCTTCAGTCACAAGAATGTTGTTTCGTTTCAGGTCGCGATGAACCACCCGTCGCCGATGAGCTGCTTCGACCGCCGTGCAGATTTTTAGAAAGAGCGCGAGTCGCTCCGGGATCGGCAGGTTTTTCTGCCGAACATAACTGGTCACGGGCGTCCCCTGGACGTACTCCATGACAAAGTAGGGTGTTCCTTCCTCGGTCGCTCCGGCATCAAAGAGAGCGGCGATGTTGGGATGATCGAGTGAGGCTAGGACCTCGCGTTCCGCGCGGAAGCGACCAATGAGCTCTGTGGTGCTGCCGCTGCCCGGTTTCAGGAGTTTTATCGCGACCTCCTTCTCAAAGTATCCGTCGGCGCGCGCTGCGAGATAGACCGTCGCCATCCCACCATGATCCAGCTCCCGCACAATTACGTAGGCGCCGATCCGTCGCCCGGCCATGAAGACTCTCTCACCGCGCACAGCCGCGCTCGCGGCCGCGGCGCATTCCTCCAGCGGGTCGGTCTCGTGCCCGGCGGCGACGGAATCGGCATCGGCGACAAATGACTCCGCTTCCTTGAGCAGGCTGGGATCATCTGCGCATTCGCGGGCGAGAAGGGAGGTGCGGGCTGCCGGGGAGTCTTCCTCCAAAGCATTCGCCACAATTTCTTTCAGGCGTCGCCAGCGTTCCTGATTCATGATTCAGCTATTTGTCGCACCCAACGATGGTTTTCAGATGAAGGTAAAAAATAAGGATTTCAACCGGGTTGAGACAAAGTTTTGCGCAACCACAACTTTGCCACCGCCCATTCACGTTTGACCGTTGCGGGCGAGATATCGAGCAGGGTGGAGATCTCTTCAATCGTTAGGCCGCCAAAAAAGCGCAGTTCCACGATTTGCGCCTGCCGCGGGTCGAGCGCTTCCAACTCCCGCAGCGCTTCGTCAACCGCGGCGACATCGACCTCGTGACGCTCATAAAATTCAAGAATAGCCTCGGTCGGATCGCCGCCGCCACGTTTCGCTCGCGTTCGGGCCACGGCATGGTTCGTCAGAGTCTGGCGCATCAGGCGGGCAAAAATGGCGAGCAAATGAGCGGGATTTTCCCAGGAGATCCGTCCCTGGGCGACCAGCCGGAGATAGGCTTCGTGCACCAGAGCAGTGCGTTGCAGGGTATGTTCCGGCCGCTCATTTCGCAGGTAACCCGCGGCTAGCCGGCGCAGCTCTTCGTAGACGAACGGCATCATTTCCTCCAGGGTCTTTGAGTCATCGGCGGGTGCCGCCGCGTCTGGAAGAGCTGCCGCCGACGTGAGAAACATTTTGCCCCGAACTGATTCAGCATCACTCGAGATTTCTGTGTTTCGCCTCGTCATACAGACAGCCGCTGTCCAAGCTTAAACCAGATCGCGTATTTGCGCGAAGGTCGAGCGTCCAAGGCGCGAGAGCGCGGGCCCCCGGAGTCCGCCGGTTTGGGCGTCGTTCCGATCGATTTCGGAGCAGGGCGGCCAGCGGCCCAGGCTCGATCCCTTTCGTTAGGGGAAAATTCTTCACTTGGTTTCGCAACGAAAGCAGACGAGGAAATTTGCTCCATTCCGCAGCCGCCATGAAGTCCAGGGACGAGATCCAACGCACCGCCGACGTGCCGGAAGACCTGACCGGTCGCCCGCGCCGGGTCGCGACCGGCGAAGTTTCGTGGCGCCGGACCTTCGCCGCCTTCAAATATCGGAATTACCGGCTCTATTTTTCCGGTCAGCTCGTGTCCCTCATCGGCACCTGGATGACGAACACCGCACAGGGCTGGCTCGTCTACCAACTGACTGGGTCCAAGGCATTGTTAGGCATTGTCGCCGCCGCCGGGACTGCGCCAATGCTGGTCTTCTCGACCTGGGGTGGATGGGCGGCCGATCACTTCCCGAAGCGCTCCGTCCTCATCTGCACCCAAATCGCGATGATGATCCTCTCTTTCGTCATGGCCGGTCTCGTCGGGGCGAAAATCATTCGGCCATGGCAGATCATTGTACTCGCGCTTTTCGGCGGCGTGGCCATGGCTTTTGACATGCCGGCGCGGCAATCGTTCGTGGTTGAAATTGCGAGCCGCGAAGACCTGATGAACGCCATCTCGCTCAACAGCGCGATGTTCAACGGCGCACGCATCATCGGCCCGGCAGTGGCGGGTTTTCTGATGGCGAAGGTCGGTATAGCGCTCTGCTTTTTCGTCGACGGTGTGAGCTTCCTCGCGGTCATTGCCGGCCTCATCATGATGCGCCTGCCGCCGCGTTTCCCGAGGGCCGCAACCGGCGGCGCGCTTGCCCAGGCGCTCGAGGGCTTCAGCTATGTCTGGAACCATGTTCGGGTTCGAACCATCTTCGCGCTCTTTGCCATCGTCGGAATTTTCGGCTGGTCATACTCCGTCCTCATGCCGGCCTTCGCGCGCGACATTTTGCACGTTGGCGAACAAGGCTACGGCCTCCTGCTCGGCGCGAGCGGGGTGGGCGCGCTCATCGGCGCCCTCACCACCGCCACCTTTGGCACCAGCTTTTCTCCGCGCACCCTCGCTTTCGGCGGTGTCTGGCTTTTCTCCGCGATGCTGCTCATCTTCTCCTTCAATCGCAGCCTGACGATCGCGATGCTCTGCCTGGCCGGCGCGGGCTTTGGCATGATGCTCTTTTTCTCTACCTCCAACACCACCGTGCAGACGATTGTGGCGGACGAGATGCGAGGGCGTGTGATGGGAATCTGGGCTCTCATCTTTGGCGGGATGATTCCGTTTGGGAGCCTCGAGGCGGGTGCAGTCGCGCATTACTTTGGAACGGCAGCGACCATGGCGGTGGGTGCGATTGTCTGTGCGGTCGCCGCCTTCGTCACCTTGATCATCGTCCGGCGGCGCGACGCTCAACTGGCGGCTGGTTCCGCCTAACGAACACCGGTTTGTAGCGGCGGTCTATCACCGCCGATCTTTGCAAGGCACGCTAGAGCAGCGGCCGGCGCAGATGCCAGGGAGTGCTTTGCTCGTAGGCATGAGCGATCTGGAGAATGCGCACTTCGTCGAATGCCCGGCCGAGAATTTGCAACCCGACCGGCAGTTCGCCTCCCTCGGTCGTCCTGGCAAATCCGCACGGGATGCTGATCGCGCAGATCCCCGCCAGATTGGCCGCATTTGTAAAGATATCGGCCAGATACATGCGCAACGGATCCGTCGAACGTTCGCCGATCTTGAAGGCCGGCTCGGGCGTGGTCGGCGAGATGAGCGCGTCCACCTTTTCAAAGGCGCGCGCAAAATCCTGCCGGATGAGCGTTCGCACTTTCTGGGCGCGGAGATAATAGGCGTCGTAATAGCCGGAGCTGAGAACATAGGTGCCGAGAATGATCCGCCGTTTCACTTCTGGGCCGAAACCTTCCGCGCGTGTGCGGCCGTAATGATCAAGCAGGCTCCGCGGATTCTCCGCCCGGTAGCCATAACGAACGCCGTCGAAGCGCGCGAGGTTGGCCGACGCCTCTGCCGTGGCGATGACGTAATAGGCATCGATCGCGTACTCGGTGTGCGGCAACGAAACATCCAGAATCTCCGCGCCTAACGAACCGAATTGCGCCACCGCAACTTCGATCGCGACCCGGATCTGGGGATCGATGCCGTCGATCAAATACTCCTTCGGCAGCCCGAGTCGGACGCCGCGCAGGTCCGTTTCGAGGGCCGCACCGTAATCGGGGACCGGCGCGTCGAGTGAGGTCGAGTCGCCCGGATCGACGCCCGCCATGACCTGGAGGAGGAGAGCTGCATCGCGCACACTTTTCGTCAGGGGCCCGATCTGATCGAGCGAAGATGCGAAGGCGACCAGTCCATAACGCGAGACGCGGCCATAGGTTGGCTTGAGCCCGACCACACCGCTGAGCGCGGCCGGTTGCCGGATCGATCCGCCGGTGTCCGAGCCTAACGACGCGATGGCTTCGTCGGCCGCCACGGCCGCGGCCGAGCCTCCGCTCGACCCACCCGGGATGCGGGACTCGTCCCACGGATTGCGGGTTGGCTTCACGCTTGAGTTCTCGGTTGAGGAACCCATCGCGAACTCGTCCATGTTGGTGCGGCCGAATGGGATCGCGCCGGCGGCTTTCAACTTCTGGATGACCGTCGCGTCAAACATCGCGCGATAGTTCCGCAGAATTTTCGAAGCGCAGGTGCACGGTTGTCCTTCGACACTGATCACATCCTTGATCGCGAGCGGGATTCCGCCTAACGACAGGTTGACGTCACTCTTCTCGGCGGCGTCGATCGCGGCGTCGAGATCGCGCGAGAGGTAGGCGTCGATTTTCGGGTCGAGCGCCTCAATTCGCTCGTGTAATGCCTCCAGCACTTCGCGGGGCGACGCTTCCCGATTGCGCAGCACTTTTTGCAGCTCGACGATCGTCAGCCGGGGCAGCTCAGCCTTGGTCATTCGATCACCTTGGGGACGATGAAGAGGCCTCTGGCGGAGCGGGGCGCATTACGCAACGCTTCCTCCTGCGTCAGACCGGGCCGCGGTTCGTCCTCGCGCAGGACATCGAAAATCGGGAAGGCGTGGGCGGCTGCTTCGACACCCTCGAGGTCGACCTCCGCCAGTTTCGCCGCGTGCTCCAACACCTGAGCGAGCTGCGTTTGGAAGAGCGCGGTTTCCTCCGGCGTCAGGTCCAGACGGGCGAGACGGGCGATGTAGGCGACATCGAGGTCAGATGCGGACATGCTGGAAGAAAGCGGGAAAATGAAGAATTTTTCGCGCCATTTATTCACGCCATATCAGGGAGGCGCGGCGTTCCTAGAAATGAAAATGCGTTGCGATCCAGATCACCGCCACCGCGAGCGCGATCACGAGTACGAGAAAGAGAAGCCGGCCTTCACTGCGCTGCTTGCGGAGCGAACGCGGGCGACGGCTTTGCCAACTGCCTTCGCTGAAGCGTTTGTCCTGGAGCGCGATGGAGACATCGAGGCGCTCGCGTCCTTCATTGGCCCGCTGCAAAAGTTCTTCCCGCTGACGGCGCGATTTTTCTGCGGCGACGCGTGGCGCTTCTTCGATCATGCGCTGCAGATCGTCCATCTGCTTGCGCAGATTCTCCTCGAGTCGGGCGAGCTCCAGCTGCTTTTGATTCAGCGGCGTGTTGGATGAAGCGCGTCGTCGAGCCATGCGCGCCTAACGAGCTGGGCCGGTCAGCCAAAAGAAGACGAAAAGCGCGATCAGCCCGAAGACGATCAGCGGCAGGGTGAAGGCAAAGCCAATCTGGAGCCATTGCCCGAAAGAATGCGCCAGGGTACCGCTGTTCTCGAAGCCGGCACTGGTTTCGGGCAAAGCCACGTTTTCGCTTTCGTCGGCCGCGGCCTGCAGGCGACTGCGCTGCTGGCTATATTCTGCCCGAGCATCGTCCACCGTGCTCAGGGCGCGACTTAATTCCTTGTTCAGGTCGAGCGGGTTCCAAGTGCGTGGATCGATCGCTTCGAGCAACTCGAGATGCTGGCCGAAGCTTTCGCGCGTGGCCCGGAGCTGCTCCATTTTTTTCTGCGCGTCGTAGGCCTCGCGCTCCAGGACAACGAGCGCGCGCGTCAGTTTATCGGTCATCTCGGCCCGGCCGTGCTCGAGTTCTTCCTGGCGGCGGCTGAGTTCCTCGAGCTCGCGCTTTTGTTTTTCGATTTGTTCCTGCTGGCGTTTCAGCTGGAGCAGTTGCTCTTGCGCTTTCTGCACCTGGGAATCGAGGTGCTCGGTGCTGACACCGTCGTCTTCGTTGAGTTCCAGCATTTGTTCGATCGGACGGATGCGTTCGGGCATGGCGTTTGTTCGGCGGACGCTACGCCGGGGATAATAAATGGGCCCGCTAAGATTGCCAGAATTTTCACCGCAAAATCAGAACTTCGCCGATCCATTTACACGCGGCCGCAACCGCGCCTCTTATCGGAGGGAGTCGCTGCGGCGACTCCGGGCCGCGCGGAAGCGCGTCCTTCCGGCTGGCAGCACCGGAAAGAGCACAAGAAAAGCACGCCTAACGACCGGGCATCATCTCGAGAAGTAGGCCGCGAAAATATTCGGTTTCCGGAATGGTCGGCAGGACGGGATGATCGAGTGCCTGCTCGAAACGGCGCAACCGGCGGGCGGAGCGCCGCGCGTCGACCAGCGCATCGGCGATCATTTTCTCGAAGGCTTCCGTCCCGACATGATGCGAACAGGAAAAAGTGGCAAGCAATCCGTTAGGCGAAAGGAGCTTGAAAGCGCGGACGTGCAATTCCTTGTAACCGCGCACGGCGTCGTGCAGGCCGCCCTTCGTTTTTGTGAAAGAGGGAGGATCGAGAATGATCAGGTCGAAGTGTTCGTCCAACTTTTCCGCGCTGCGGAGAAACTGGAAGACGTCCTGTTCAACCCAGCGCACTTCGAGCTGGTTGCGCGCCGCGTTTGCGGCCGCCGCCCGAATACTCTCCGCGCCGACTTCCACGCCTGTGACCTCGCGCGCCCCGGCGCGCGCGCAGGCGAGCGCGAATCCGCCCTGGCTGGTGAAACAATCGAGCACTCGCCGTCCCTTCGCGTGCTGCGCGACCAGTTCGTAGTTCGGCAATTGATCGAGGTAAAAACCGGTCTTCTGCGAATGCAGGAGGTCGATCTGCAATCTCAAACCGGCCACTTCGATCTCGACGTCGATTGGCGCGGTGCCGCGCAACATCCCGCTGCGCAATTCCATTCCTTCTGCGCGACGCACCGGCGCGTCGTTGCGCTCGATGATTTGCAGGGCGGGCGCGCCACCTGGCCCGTCGCCCTTGGCAGGTAGAGCGCCCGCTCTGCGACAATCTTCCAGCGCCCTGACGATCAACTCCTTTCGCTGGTCCATCGCGAGGGTGAGCGTTTGTAAAACCAGATGGTCGCCGTAGCGGTCGACGATCACGCCGGGAAGTCCGTCGCTCTCGCTCCAGACGAGCCGGCAGAGATGCGGATTGATCACACGCCGCGCCCGGTACTCGATCGCCTGCGCGATTCGGCGCTGGAAAAAATCGAGATCGAGGTCCTGTTTCCGGCGCGAGAACCGGCGCGCCACGATCTGCGACTTCGAGTTGTAAATCGCGCTCCCGATCAAATGATCCCTGCCGTCCTTGAGCGAGATGACATCGCCGTCGTTAGGCTTGCCAAAAACCTTCAGGACCTCCCCGCTGAACACCCAGTCGTGTCCGTGCAAAATCCGCGCGCGAGGTTTGACGACGAGTCCGGCCATCGGCTCTCACTGACGGGCAGGGCGATTGTTCCGGCAAGCGGAAGTCGGCCTGGCGCCGCCGTTGTGGTAAGGAATCCGCACTGGAAATCAGGGCAGGATTGCCTGAGAGTAATGGGTTAACCTCGCGTCCTAATCGTCACCTCTATTGCTGTGTGAATCCAACTCCTATCTTGCCAAAAACCCAACCAACCGCCCCTACGTCGGAGCGCGCTGACCTGCGCCCGGAGAGTATCGACGACGCCGTCATCCGTCTCGCCGGCAACTCGCAGGACGGCATCCAGACCGCTGGTGCTTTTCTCGCGCGACTCGCTGGTCGGAGCGACCAGGACGTCATGACTTACATGACGATTCCTGCCACCATTTCGGGCGGGCCGTCGATTTTTCAGGTCCGCATCGGGTCGGGCGAAGTCCTCTCCGCCGGCGACGAAGCCGATTTCCTCGTCGCCTTTTATCAGCACAGCTACCAGGACCACATCGACTTCCTGAGGGAAGGCGGCGTCCTGCTTTATGATTCCGATAACGTCGAACCGAATCTCGACGACAAACGCTTCGTTTACGTCGGCGTGCCGATCACCGGCCTGACGGTCGAGGCGCTCGGCGGCACCGCCAAGGACAAGGGCAAAAACATCTTCGTCCTCGGCCTGATCACGAAGATTTTCCATCTCGACGTCGATAAGATGAAAAAGATCATCAGCGAAAAATTCGCCGGCAAAGACGAGAGCATCGTCAACACCGCGCTGATGGCGTTCCAGGCCGGCTACGCCTACCCGGTCGGGAAGGTTCTCTCGCACCAGTACCAATTTGAGCACATCGCGAAAAAACCGGGTGCGCCCGAGCAGATCACGATGGATGGCAATCAGGCGCTCGCCTACGGGTTGATCGCCGCCGGCGTACGCTACGGAGCAGGCTACCCGATCACCCCGTGGTCTTCCGTCATGGAAACGCTGCGGCGCGAACTGCCGAAATACGGTGGTCTCTTTGTCCAGGCCGAGGACGAGCTGGCCGCGGTCTCGATCGCGCTCGGATTTTCCTATTCCGGCAACCTTGCCGTCACCGGCAGCGCCGGACCTGGCATCTCACTCAAGACCGAAGCCATCGGCTGGGCCTCGATGGCCGAGATCCCGCTCCTGATCATTAATGTCCAGCGCGGCGGACCGAGCACCGGCCTCCCGACTAACGTCGAACAGAGCGACCTTTTCCAGGCGATCTACGGCGGCCACGGCGACAGCCCGCGCGTCGTCCTCGCTGCCGAAACGGTCGAGGATTGCTTCTACATCGCGATCGAAGCCGCACGCATCGCCCGCAAATACAGCACGCCGGTGTTCATTCTCAGCGATACCTCGCTCGCCACTCGCATCGAGGCCTTCGAAGAACCGAAGCTCGCCGATTTGATGCTGGAATCGAAACCGGACCTGACACCGGTTGACAGCCACAAGCCCTACGCCCTCGACAAGATCACGCACCACGCGCCGCCCGGCACGCCGATTCGCGATGGCAAATATCCGCTCATCACCGGCCTCGAGCACGACGAGTGGGGCCATCCCACCGGCAGCCCTAAACTGCACATGGCCATGACGGCCAAGCGTCGCAACAAATTACGCCAGCTCGCCGAGGAAATTCCGGTCCCGGAAATTTACGGCGACGCCGAGGGCGACGTCCTGCTCGTCGGCTGGGGCTCCACCTACGGTCCGATCCACGACGCCGTGAAACGCGGCCGGCGCCATGGCGAAAACCTCGGCGCGATCCACCTGCGCCATGTCCATCCGTTGCCGAACGGCCTCGACAAAATCTTCGCGAAATTCAAACGCATCGTGGTCGTCGAGATGAACGACGAGGGCGTCTACGGCTTCGGTCAGCTCGCCACCATTCTGCGCGCCCGCTATTGCGAGCCGAAAATATCGAGCCTCACCAAGACCGACGGCCTTACCTTCCGGGTGAAGGAAATCCTCGGGCGCGTCTTCGAAGGCAAAGTCTTCCCACCGGCCTCGCGCAACGGAGCCGACAAGACCACCGATGTCCCGCCCGTCGCCGTCGCCACGGCGCGCGCTGAAGCAGAGGTTTCCACCGCCGTCGATCACGCCGGCGATACCACGCCGACCCGGCCCGAGACCTACGAAGCGGCGATCCCGAGCAAATCCAAGGACTCCACCGCCTAGTCTCGCGGCAAACAATTCTCACTAACGAATTCCAAAATGAGCACCGACACACTGACCGCCGAACCACCACGCGAGAAACTCACCAAGAAAGCGATCACCGCCGATCACCCGACCTGGTGTCCCGGCTGCGGCGACTTCGCCGTGCTCGCCTCCTTTTACAAGGTCCTCGAGAAACGCCAGATCCAGCACGAGAAAATCGTCACCCTCGCCGGCATCGGCTGCTCGTCGCGCTTCCCCTATTTCGTCAACACGCCACGGCGGCCACTTCATCCATGGCCGCGCTGTCCCGCTGGCCAGCGGCATCAGCCTCGCCCGTCCCGATCTGCACGTCTTCGTCTTCGGCGGCGACGGCGACGGCTTCTCCATCGGCGGCAACCACCTCGACCACGGCGCGCGCAAGAACATCAACATGACCTACGTCATCATGGACAACTTCGTCTATGGCCTGACGAAAAAGCAGACCTCGCCCACTTCGCCGATCGGGTTCAAATCCAAGACCGACCCGCAGGGCGCGATCGACCAGCCGGTCAACCCGATGAAGAAACTCGTCGCGAGCGGCGCCACCTTCGTCGCGCGAACCCACGCCACGCCAGGTCAACCACATGATCGCAGATGATCGAGCGCGCGATGGATCACCACGGCTTCTCCGTCATCGAATGCCTGTCCGAGTGCGTCGAGTTTTTCCCCGGCGCCTTCGACACTGCCAACCCGCGCAAAGGCGGCGCCTTCGAAGTGATCGAGGAGAAGAAATACGACGACACGCCCGAGGACGAGGCGCGCCACGACGTCACCGACGAGCTCGCCGCCTACAAGCTGGCGCAGATTCCATTCCCCGGCGTCTTCGGCGTCTTCTACCAAAACGATCGCCCGACCAAGAACGCCCTCGAGAAAAAGTGGATCGACACGACGCGCGAGAAGCTTGGCCACGCCAGCGACCAGGAGATTCTCCAGCGCACCTTCGATCGAATGAAGTGACGACGCGTTCCCCGTTGTCATCCTGAACGAAAATCGAAGGACATCGTCACGAATTCGGGCCCTGCTTCACCGAGCAGGTTCTGCGCAAACGGCCATATCTGGCCGGATATGGCCCTCGATCAGATTGCCTTTGGTTTATAGATCGCGCCGACCAATGCGCCTGCGATCGCGAAGCAAATCAAACTGCCCGCGATCCACATCCAGAGAATCTTGCTCGTGAGCGGCTCGACCGCGAACCGCATCAGATCGATGCCGGAACAAAAAATCCCAAACACAATCCCATAGCCAAAACCGATCCCGGCGCTCTGCGTCCCGACCTTGCTCAGGTACAATCCTGTAAAGGCGAAAGCCATCACCACATGACCGAGAATAAGCACCCAGAAGTAGCTCTCGAAATCGCCCGGGGCGCGCCAGAGTGCGGCCGTCTCCATGTAGGCGCTCTTCATCAGGATATCGTGCCAGACGAAGCCGAAGAAGAAGATGAAAACAAACACGACAATCAACGCGATCACACCTCGTTTATGATTCATGGCTCCTTGTAGGCAGGCCAGCGCCGGGCCGTCGAGCCAATTGTAAGATTGCTCCTTCCTGTCCCGGGGTGCAGGTCCTTCCCGATTTAAGGTTGCAATGATGCAACGAATCGCCGAGCCAACCTAAGGAAGTTATTAACCCACGAGTCGCATGTCCGTTTTGTCGACTCGCCCGGATGAACTTTTTTCCGATCGATTGTCGCTGGTGGTTCTCCGCCGGCCGAACGCAATTTCATGTTGGTCGCGAGCCTGGGTTCGTTATGTCTGAAGAGAAAAAGCACGTGCCTTTTAGTTGGGCTCAATTCTCACATGAACTGAAGCGTCGCCACGTCTACGCGGTGGTTGCGGAATCCAGATCATGCGCGGGACCGGACGGATGGAACAAGCGGTCAGCGAGGCCCGGGACGCCGTTCCTGTTCTGGAGAAACATCTCGCGTGGAACCCGGACGACGCGCGGGCCCTGCACCTGGGCGCGGGCACTTGGTCGTGCTGGGAGACGAGGAGCGCGCCAAGCGCTGGCTCAAGCGAGCCCTCGAAATGGATCCGCAGGATTCTGTTCTGCTCTACAACGTGGCCTGCGTGTTCGCGACCCTCGGCGAGGTGGAAGAGTCGATCAGTTTCCTTTCCCGGGCCGCGGAGCATGGCACGATCAGCGCGACCTGGATGCGTAACGACACCGACCTCGTGTCCTTGCGTGTCCACCCTCGCTTCCAGGCCCTGCTCAGGCAGCTGGATGAAAAGACAGACGCGACCGGCGCCTGAAATCAGACGATTGCAGGGTAAGCGCGCTGATTGCCGTTTCTGGAGGGACGCGCGCCGTCGCGTCCTTTTAGGCTCGCGAATAGAGCGAGCCAACGATTCTCGATCTCGATTCACGAGTTCCCCTTTGGCGCACCCCCGCCATCGACAAAAGCATGGATTAGATGATTGAATGAACTCATGCCGGCATCCATGCCACTGATGGGCGAGAGTTGCCTAACGGACAGCACCGTGGCGAGTCCCGCCTTTGTGGCAAGTGCGCTCGGCGCCGCGGCAGCCCGGGCAACGCCGCTGCCCTCGCCCTGGATTCGCGGCCCAGCCTGGGATGGGTTCTGGATGCTCAGCGCCCTCTGGCTGGCGCCGATCATTCTCTGGCTCTGTCGCGGGTATGCCAACCCGCAGGATAGCCCGCTCGATCTCCTCTACTTCGGCCTCACCGCGCTCTTCTGGATCGGTCATCGCCTCTCCAGCACCTATCTCGCCTACTGCACCGAAGCCTATCGACCGCTCCTGCGCTCGCAGCCAATCCGGTTCGTTGTCATTCCCTTGTTCGTCACCTCCGGATGCTTTGCCGTCTTCCTGCCGCCCGACGCGGCGCTGCCGTGGAGCCGCGAAGAACGTTTGGTCGCCCTCGCCATCATCGACTACGTCTTTGTCACCTATCATTTTGCCGCGCAGCATTTCGGTGCGCTCGCTCTCTACCGCTCGCGGATTGGCCGCAGCGCCTGCCCTTACACGAGAAAGATGGATCGGCTCTTCGCGCTCGGTATCGGCGGCGTGCTCGTCTTCCTAGCCGACATCCTCGCTGGCGCGGTCGCGTATCAGGATCATTGGGTCGATCGCTGGTTCTTCCCCGACTTCCTGGTTTCGGCGCAGGACGAGATCCGCTTTGGCGCGACGATGGTGCTGCTCGTTGCGACCGCAGCCATGCTCTTCGTGGAACTCCGCGCGCCACGCTGGTCGCTTCCGCGCGTACTCTATGTCTTGGGCATGGCGGCCATGGTCGCGCTCGCGCTCCGCCCGCGCAGTCTGTTTCTTTTCCTCGTCATCTGGACCTCGCAACACTGGATCCTCGCGACCGGCCTCGCTTCCCAGACGCCGACGGCCGAGCCGGCGCCCAGGCGCGGTCCTGTTCGTCGGATGCTGCACGGGTTGAACACGCGGCCGTGGGCCATTTTGGTTTTGCTCGGGCTGGTGTCGGTCATGCTCATGCCTCTCTTCGAAGTGGAAGCGAACCGGCAGGATGGGACGTTTTACGGGGACCGGATCTTCGGCGCGCTCGCCGAAGGATTGCGCACCTCCTCATGGGTGCCGGCGCTGATCGCCCTCGGCTTCGCCACCGGGTTCATCCATTATCTTCTCGACCGTGGCATTTATCGAATGTCAGATCCCGAGGTCCGGGCCGCGGCACAAGGTCTTCTCGCCCGAAATGACAAGAAGGTTGTGCCGGCAACGCGGAGATGAAACCCGGACCACCTGTACGACGGTGTACGCTCGAAACAGCACGCTTGTCGAAGGGGTAAGGGATCGGCGATGAAGACATTCGAGTGGCGAAGGCATGGTCGCCGGTCGGCGCGGCAGCTCGCGTCGACATCAGGTCGCCTCTGCTTCCTCCTTCCGTCCCGCCAGGTAGAGGAACGCGCACAGCCCAAGGGCGACCAGCAGGGTGAGCACCTCACCCGGGGAACCGCCCACCAGCGGCGGCTTCTCCTTTGGGATCAGTTTCTCGAACGCCAGGAATGCGATGAACACACCAGCGAGTCCCTCGCCAGCCACGAAGCCCGACGCCGCCAGGATCCCGGGATCGCTCTTCGCCTCACTCAGCCGACCCACGCACCCCCGCTCCACCAGCAGTCGGACGCACCCGCCTGCATAGATCGCCAGCATGGACGACAGTGGCAGGTAAACGCCGATGGCAAAGGCCAGCCCGCTCACGCCACATAGCATCGCCGAGATGGCCACGCCCGCGCCGGTACCTACCAGTGACCAGGGCAGCGAGCCAGCGAGCACGCCCTCGATGATGGTCTTCATGAGGGTCGCCTGTGTCGCCGGTACCTCCGGCGAGCCAAACGTGTAGGTCTTGCCCAGCAGAATGATCACGGCCGCCACCGCCCAGCACGCTACTGCCGCGCCGATGTACTGGCCGAGCTGCTGCCTGGCTGGCGTGGCGCCCACCAACCAGCCGGTCTTGAGATCCTGGCTGATGTCGCCGGCCTTGGAGGCAGCGATGGCTACCACGGTACCTACCGTGAGCACCGCCGCCATGGCACCGGGTCCGGTCCAGCCCTCGTAGGCGAACACCGTGGCCACGCCCAGGAGCGTCACCAGCGTGATCCCCGACGTAGGCTGTGATGACACCCCCACGATACCCACGATACGCGCGGCCACCGCGACAAAGAGAAGGCCGAAGAACCCGACGCCCGCCGCGCAGATCGCGCGTTGGAGCGGTCCGAGCGCGCCGCCGAACACACCGGGAACAAGCGCCGCCACGACGATGACGGAGGCGACACCCAACACGATCACGAGGGGCGGCAGGTCGCGGTCGGTCCCGGCAATTTCCGCGTCCGCTCCTTCCGAGCGGGATCTCGCGATCCCCGTGAACACCGCCGACAGCGCCCCCCACATGGTCGGAATGCCTGCCACGACGGTGAGGATCCCCGCAGTGGCGACCGCGCCCGCGCCGATGTAACGCACGTAACGACTCCATATCTCTACGGAGGTCATGGCGGACACGAGCCTCGTGGGTTCCGGCGCCAGGGGCCTACCAAGGTGCGCGCCCACAATGGCGATGAGCGGCGTGAGTGCCAGCGCCGACACGATCGAACCCGCAACTAATACGCCGGATTGGCGGTAACCAAGGATGTAGCCGACCGCCAGCAGGGCCGGCGCCAGCTCGAAAGCGATCTCGGCCTTGGGCAGCAGCGGCACCGCCGCCGAGACCGTGGAGGGAATGAGGAAGCCCGCGGAGAGGCCGAGCTTCACGGCTCCGCCCAGCGCCATCCCCCAGAAGATCCACGCACCGTGCTGCGCCCCGCGCCTGGTCGCGCGCAGTACCTCGGCGCACGCTGTGCCCTCCGGGTAGGGAAGTTCTTCGTGTGCGTCCACGATGAGGATGCGCCTGAGTGGGATCATCGCCGAGATTCCCAGCACGCCGCCCAGGAACGTGAGGGCGGTGATCTGCATGTAGGGCGGCACGATTCCCCAAAGGAAGAGCGCGGGGAGCGTGAAGATCGCGCCGGTGGCGAGCGCCGTCGAGGCGGACCCGATGGTCTGCGAGATATTTGCTTCGAGGATGGTGGAGCGCTGGCGCAGCGTCCGGAACGCCACCACGGTCATCACCGCCGCCGGGATCGACGCGGTGATGGTCATGCCTACCTTCAGCCCGATGTAGGCGTTGGCCGCACCGAACACGACGCCAAGGACGACGCCGGCCACGACCGCCTTGAGCGTGAACTCCGCGACGCTCTCCCGCGAGAACCGATCGGGATCAGAGCTCATTTTCGAAGAATTCTGAGTGAATTGCCCCCGTCACGCGGCGTTTTCAGACTCCGGGAACGACGGTAGCCTCCGTCATTTCCTCGGGCGTTATCTCGGCCCTGTCCGTGATCAGACTGCGCAGGAACGGAATGAGCACGACGAGCGCGATGCCGACCGCGAGACTACCGAGACCGAGCTCGGCGAAGAGCTTCGACATAACCGGGATTGGTCGCGACCGCGGTGGTGCCGGTCGGCTCGGGGATCATCCCGGAGAAGTCGCCCGCAAAGAGCGACGCCAGGCCGGTCACGAGCATCCAGCTGCCCATCATGATTCCCTGATAATGCTTCGGCGCGAGCTTGCCGATCATCGCGTAGCCGATGGGAGAGATGAGCAACTCACCGATGCTCTGCAGCACATAACTCATGAACAGCCACCCGAACGCACTCTTGCCGTCGATCGCCGGCCAGCTTGATGCCGAACGGGAGAATGAGAAAGCCCACCGCCATCAGGAGCAGCGACGTCGCAAACTGCTGCGGTATGTCGATCCTCCATCCCCGCGCGCGCAGCCGGGTAAAGAACGACGCGAGCAGCGGTCCGCCGATCACGATGCAGACGGTGTTGATGTTCTGAATCCACTGCGGCTGAATCTCCATCTTGCCGATCATCAGGTCGACGTTGTTGACCGCGAACAACATCAGGCCGCTCGGCGCCATCTGATAGAGCGACCAGAACATCAGCGAGCCGAGCGTCAGAATCAGGTAGGCCGTCATGTTCCGTTTCTCGCGGCGATCCGGGTGGCGGACCGTGAGGTAGATCAGCGTCAACGCGACCGCGGCGCAGATTCCCTTGATCAGCGTCTCGGTCACGCCGGGCCGCTGGAGCATGAACCACACGACCGGGACCAGACCGATGAGAATGCCGATGCCGGCGAGCAGGCGCAGCCGAAACTGTTTCGACGTCGCCTCGAGCAATGGCGTGTTGCGGTCGGTCAGCGTCTTCCACGACAGCAGGGCGAGGATGATGGCGACGAAGTTGCCGAGCGTCGCGAAGATGAAAAGGCTCGAATAGCTCTCGGTCCCCTGGAAGTAACCGGCGACGGTGAACCCGACGAAGAATCCGACGTTCATGCCGGCGTAATTCCAGAGGAAGGCCCCTTCGCGGCGCGGATCCTCCGGCGTAAAGCGCTGCGTCAGCATCATGTTGATGCAGGTGACGTTGAGGCCGCTGCCGGTGAGGAAGAAGGCGAGGCCGACGTAGAACATCGCGAGCGTGCCGGTCGCGATGCACCCGCACCCGATGACCTGCGACGCCATGCCGCCGACGAAGAGATTCCGGTTCGAAAGAAAGCGCCCGCCGAGGTAACCGCCGAAAAGGTGCAGGCCGTAGTTGAACGCGCCAAACACGCCCATCAACGTCGTGGCCATTTTCACCGAGAGCTGCAGATGCTTCGTCGCGTAGAGGACCAGCGTCGAGTAAAGGACGGCGAACCCGAGCGTCGCGAAGATCTGGATGAAGAACAGCACCGCCGTTCCCTCCGGAGCCGCGGAGAAACGGCGTTTGGGCGATGTCATCGGGCGCTCTTGTCGCTCGCCGCCCCCGGCAATGTCAAGCCGCCCATGATGCCAGGAGTGAAAAACCGGCGCGTCAGTTCGTCTTGTTAAGATTTTGTTGCGTGACCCCGAAATTCCACCGGCGTCGCCTTCTTCTGTAGCGGCGCTCTTGTCATGAACCGCCGTAGCCGTCACCTTCGCCGGCGATAATTTTCAATCTTTTTCAGACCTCGCTGAGCCGTTTTGCGACCCGATGTTGCATTACTGGATGTGGAACAGTTACTTGCCGCGCCACGGAAAACCCTGGAAGGCATTGCGTCATGATGCGTCGCGCAACGCACCCAGACGAGCTGATTCCGAGGGCGGTCGGAATAGTTGGTTTCGACGGCGTGGCGGCACTGGATCTTACTGGCCCGCTCGAGGCTCTGGCCAGTGCCCGCCAGGCCGGCGAGGACGGCGACGGACCCGCTTGTTACAAGCCCCTTCTTCTTGGCCTGACGAACCGGACATTTGTTTCCGAATCGGGGCTGCCGTTCAAGGCGGAGGGCACGCTGGCCTCGGCCGGTCCTCTCGATACAATCATCATTCCGGGCGGAAAAGGTCTGCGGCAGCCGGAGACGATGCGCTTGGTGGCGACCTGGCTGGCTGAGCGCGCATACCGGACCCGGCGGATCGCCTCGGTCTCTACTGGCATTTACGCGCTCGCGCAAAGTGGATTGCTCAATGGCCGGCACGTAACGACTCATTGGCGTTTTTCGCGCGACATCGCGCGACGCTTTCCGAAACTGCGGGTGAATTACGCCGCCACGTTCTTGCACGATGGCCCCTTCTACACTTCCGGCGGCGGAACTTCCGGGGTCGAGATGACTCTCGCCCTGATCGAAGAAGATTGTGGGAGTCAGGCGGCGCGGGCCGTGGCACGGGAGCTGGGGATCCGGCTGCGCCCGCCAGGCGAGCCCGACGATCATTTTGAGGTCGTAAATTTTCAGTCGGACCCAACCGAGCGAGTTACGGAACTTCCGGCCTGGATTCTCGCGCACCTTAGCGAAAAGCTAACGGTGGAAACGCTGGCGGCACGGGCCTGTCTCTGCCCGCGCCATTTGAGCAGGGTCTTCAAGCAGATTTTTAACTGTACGCCGGCGGATTTTGTGGAAGAACTGCGACTGAGTGAAGCGAGGCGGCGTCTGCTCAGTTTTCGCGCCACGGTTGAAAGCATCGCCGAGAGTGTGGGCTTCAACAGTTCGGACGCGTTTCGCCGCGCCTTCGAGCGGCGAGTTGGAACCACCCCGAGCAGCTTTCGCCGCCAGGCCCGGGGTGAGAGTCCCACCGTCATTTCCAATCCGACCAGCGAAAGCCGAATAGAAGCGCATCGCAACTATCCGCGTCGTTTGGCCGCCTGACGAGACTTCGTCGGGTCCGCCCCAGCCAGTGAGTCACCGCCTTACAGGCGTTTGCCGCTTCTGACCCGACGGTTTCACGGGGCGAGCAGGAGTTGCAGATAGACAACATCCAGGCGGCGGCCAAACTTTGAGCCGACCTCGCGCAGGCGGCCGGCCCCGGCAAAGCCTAACGACTGGAGGAGTCGAATGCTCCCGACAGATTCTTCGCAGGAAGCGGCAAGGATAGTATGATAACCTAACGAACGGGCGCGGTCGATCAGATCCTGCACCATGACTCGTCCGTAACCGCGTCGATGACAGTCATGGCGCACATAAATTGTTAGTTCGATCGTGTCGCGATAGGCGCAGCGGGAACGGAACGGCGAGAGCGCTCCCCAGCCGACTATCTCGCTGCCGACTTCGAGCACGATGAGCGGTTGATTCGCCGATCGGGTTCGCAGTTCCTCGATTCGTTCCTCCGTCGTTTCATCCTCGACTTGGAAGGTCGCGGTCGAGGTGCGGACATAATGGTTGTAGATCGCATTGATCGTTTCCGCATCGGCGATCGTCGCCAGCCGGGGATGCAACGGACTCATCAGGTTGAGGGGTTCTTGGCAGCCACGCAAACTTCGTTGCACCAAGCCTCGATCTTCGCGCGAATCTGATCGCGAATCGTCCGCACCGCGGCCAGCTTTTCCTCGGGCGCCCCGATCAGGACCGACGGATCAGGAAAACCCCAATGCAGGCGCTTCGCCGAACCGGGGAAGATCGGACATCTTTCGGCACTGGATTCATCACAGACAGTGATGACATAGGCAAAAACCGTTCCCGATTCCAAAACGTCAGAGACGCGCCGTGTTCCCTTGGGCGAGATGTCGATCCCGACCTCGGCCATCGCTTCGACTACGAGAGGATTGAGAGCGCCCGGCTCGAGCCCGGCACTCTGTGCCTCAAACTGGTCGCCGCAGATTTGGTTCATCCACGCTTCGGCCATCTGGCTGCGGGCGCTGTTGTGAATGCAGATAAAGAGGACGCGTTTTTTCATTGGATTTTAGATCGACGTCTTACTTTGCGAAAACGCCAGCCGGTTCCGGACATTTCGATTGCAGTTGCGCCAAGCGCTGCAGGTCCTTCCGGAAAACCGCGTCCGATTGAGCGCAATCCTGAAGACACTTCAGATTCATTTCCAGTTCCGGCGATGGTTTCGACGGCAGGGAATAAATGATCCAATTCCCGCTCCGCTTGGTTTGCACCAGGCCGCGACTGCGCAGATACGCGAGGTGTTTGGAAATCTTCACCTGCGGCTCGCCAAGTGCATCCTGGAAATGACAAACGCACAGCGGTGTCTGCGTCAGCAGATGCAGGATGCGCAGTCGGGTCGGCTCACAGAAGCATTGGTAAATTTCCGCCAGCTTCATTCGGCCTCACAACAGGCCGCCGCAGTTGTCGCGGCCGTCGGTTCGCAACCGCACCTCTGTTTCGCCAGGCAGTCGGTGTGTTTGGCGGCGAGTTGGAATTCGAGCCGGTCTTCCGTGGCCTGCCCCGAAGCGATCGGATACTGCGAGACGACGCAGCAATCCCATTCCAGCTCCACCTCGAGCTCGTCATCAGACAGGATCGGCCGGCCCAGATCGAGAATGTCCGCGAAACGGCCGGCCTTGAGACGATGATCGAAATCCTCCGCAACATAGGTTTGCAGGACGCAGGCCTCGCGTTCGCGGAAGGTGCCGCCGCAATCGACGAACTTCTTCGCCACATGGCCAACCTCGGTCAGATGGAAATGCGGTGGAATCTGTTCGCCGCTCGGCAAGGTGAAGCGTGGCTGAGCCGCGGGATGCTCACGGAGGAGAGATTTCAGTTCACGTAGTTTCATAGTCCGAATCTATATACTTCACAGGCATATAGTCAAGCCCCTCGCGCGCCATCACTCCGCCAGGCGCGTCGGATCGGGGGACAATGCGGCACGGTTGGTCCGAAGGGCAACCGTCCCGTCAGGCATTTGCCAATAGTCGCGTTGCTTTCTGAAAGGCAGGAGCAGGCTGTTGAGCAACGTCCCATCCTCTCGTGTCGAGTAACCAGGCACGCCGATGACGATTTCCGATTGCGGGATGTTCAGCCCGAGGGTGCGATGAATCCGATCCCACCACGAGAAGACCACCGAGTAATTCGAGTTCGTCTCCCCTTGGACCTGGGAGTGATGAATGCCATGCATGCGCGGCGTGACGAACACTTTGGTGAGCAAGCGCTCAAGGTGGATCGGCAGCCGCACATTGCTGTGTTGAAAAAGCGTATTGACCTGAAAGACCAGTTCATAGGTCGCAAAGGCCGGCGCGGAAATGCCAATCAACGCGACCTGCACGACGCGGAAGACGGCCGACATCGCCACTTCGCCGAAATGAAAACGAAAACCGGTCGAGACGTCGAGGTCGGCATCGATGTGGTGGACGTTGTGGAAGCGCCAGAGGAAACGGCTGCGGTGGTTCAGCCAATGCCACCAGTAAAAGCTCAGGTCCATGAGCAAAAACGCGATCATGAATTGCGCCGCAACGGGAAGCGGGAAGAGGTGAACCAGACCGAATGGTTTCATGACCGCCCAGTGCAACGTGGCCTGCGCAGCGGGCCGCACCAGCATCGCCGCGACCCCGAAGGCCAGCGCGGAGAAACAGAGATTGATCACCAGGCGGGCGACCAATTCCGATTTGGTTGCGCGCAGCGGAACGAATCGCTCGACGACGAAAAATATCCCGAACAAACCGGCGACAATGACAAGGGTAAGCAGGGCAGGAATCATCGATTGTTTTCGCAAAGCGACTCTTCATCCCCGCGGCGATTCATTGGCCGGCCCATCACTTGGCAGCAGTTCATCCTCTCCACATTAGTCTGACGCTCGGTTCACGGTTGTTGGCTCATCCCGGTGCAAGATCCGAGATACTGCCATCCGCAATCTATAACAGGCCAATCGCCCAGCCGCCCCCGATCGCGAGCAACAACCAAACGACGACATAAACGTAGGCGGTGCTCAACTCGATTTCGGTCAACTGCTCGAACGGACGCTCCGTATAAATCATGTCTCACCGAGGCAACGCGGATGGTATCAGACTTGGCGCAACGAGCTGGATTTCACTCTTGTCCTGCCTTTTCAATCCGCGCTTCTTCCAAAGGACGAAGATCACCGGATAAATCAGCAGTTCCAGAATGGCGGAGGTGACGACGCCGCCGATCATCGGCGCGGCGATGCGTTTCATCACGTCGGCGCCGGCTTGGGTGGTCGGCGACCACATGATCGGGAGCAGGCCGAAGAGGATGGCGCAGACGGTCATGATCTTCGGCCGGATGCGCTGCACCGCGCCTTCGTTGACCGCGGCGTGCAGATCGCTCATCGTGTTCATGCGGCCTGCGGCGCGGAATTTTTCCCAGGCATGATCGAGATAGAGCAGCATGACGACGCCGGTCTCGGCATCGAGGCCGGCGAGCGCGATGATGCCGACCCAGACGGCGACGCTCATGTTGTAGCCGAGCAGGTAAAGCAGCCAGAACGCGCCGACCAGCGAGAACGGCACGGCCAGCAGCACGATGAACGTTTTGGTCACCGACTTCGTGTTCAGGTAGATGAGCACGAAGATGATCAGCAGCGTGAACGGGATCACGACCTTGAGCCGCTGCTCGGCGCTCTTGAGATACTCAAACTGCCCGGCCCATTGGATGTAGTAGCCGGGCGGAAATTTGACGCGTCTCGGATGCAGCTTTGCCGACGCGCGTCGCACATAGCCGTCGATGTCGCTCGTCGTGATGTCCACGAAGACGAAGCCGACGAGCTGGCCGTTCTCGTTGCGAATGGAGGGCGGGCCGGTCTTGTAGCTGATGTCGGCCAGCATCGAGATGGGGCTATCGTGCTGCCGGCCGCATTCGTGTCAGCCGGCCGGCCATCGGCGACGGGACGAGCACGCGCTTGAGCGCATCGAGGTCGTCGCGAAAATCGCGCGCGTAACGGACGCTGATCGGATAACGCTCGCGGCCTTCCACGGTCGTGGCGATGGTCTTGCCGCCGATGGCCGTTTCGATGATGTCGTTCACGTCGCCCACCGTCAGGCCGTAGCGCGCGGCGGCCTCGCGGTTCGACGTTGAAGTCGAGAAAGTAGCCGCCGGTCGTGCGCTCGGCGAAGACGCTGCGCGTGTTGGGGAAATCGCTCAGCGCCTTTTCGATCTGCACGGCCGATCGTCCTGGATCCTGCCGAGGTCGGGGCCGAAGACTTTGATGCCGAGTATCGATGCGGAAGCCGGTCGTCAGCATCTCGGTGCGCGTCTGGATCGGCATCCAGAAGATGTTCGCCATGCCCGGGCGTTTTGATGTTGGCGTTCATCTCCGCGATCAGCTTTTCCCAGGTCATGCCGGGTCGCCATTGCTCGGGCGGCTTCAGCGTCACCACCGTTTCGAACATCGAAAGCGGCGCGGGATCGGTCGGGGTTTCGGCCTGCCCGGCCTTGCCGAAGACGCGGTCCACCTCGGGAACTTTGCGCAGCATGCGATCCTGGATTTGCAGGATCTTGGTCGCCTCCGTGATCGACATGCCGGGTACGGCCGTCGGCATGATAGAGGATCGTCCCTTCATTGAGCGGCGGCATGAATTCCTGGCCGAGTTTGCGGAATGGGATGATGGTGACCGCGAGAATGATCGCAGCCGCGATGAGCGTGAGCCAGCGGAAGCGCAGCACGAAATTGACGAGCGGCTGGTAAGCCCAGATCAGAAACCGATTGATCGGATTCTTCGCTTCGGGCGTAATCTTTCCGCGGATAAGCAGAGCCATCAGCACCGGCACGAGCGTGACGCCGAGGAGCGCGGCGAAGAACATCGAGAAGGTCTTGGTGAAGGCGAGCGGCTTGAAGAGCCGGCCTTCCTGCGCTTCAAGCGAGAAGACCGGAATGAAACTCACCGTGATGACGAGCAGCGAGAAGAAGAGCGGCCGCCCGACGCTTTTGGCCGCGGCGATGATGACCGTGGCGACGCGTTCCCTGCCGTTCGGGTCGCGGCCGTGCTCCTCCCGGAAATGTTCGAGGAACTTGTGCGCGTTCTCGACCATGATGATGGCCGCATCGACCATCGCGCCGATGGCGATGGCGATGCCGCCGAGCGACATGATGTTCGAGGTCAGGCCAAGTCTTAACATCGGGAGGAAGGAGAGGATGATCGCGATCGGCAGCGTGATGATCGCGACCAGCGCGGAGCGCACGTGCCAGAGGAAAATCATGCAGACCAGCGCGACGACGATGCTTTCCTCGATCAGCTTCTCGCGCAGCGTCGCGATGGAGTTCCTGATCAGCTCACTGCGGTCGTAGGTCGGCACGATTTGCACGCCCGCCGGCAGCGAGGCTCTTGATCGTCTCGAGTTTTTTCTTGATGCCGTCGATCACGTTGAGCGCATTTTCGCCGTAGCGCATGACGACGATGCCGCCGACGATTTCGCCCTTGCCATCCAGCTCCGCGACGCCGCGGCGCAGTCGCCGCCGAGATGGACGGTGCCGACGTTTTTCACGATAGACCGGGGTGCCGTTCTCCACCTTGAGCGGGATGTTCTCGATGTCCTCGACGCTCTTGATGTAGCCGCGCCCGCGCACGTAATACTCCGTCGTCGCGACCTCGAAGATTTTCCCGCCGACATCGTCGTTGCTTGCCTTGATTTTCGCGACCACGTCGCGACAGCGGGATGCCGTAAGCCGAGCAATTTGTTCGGATCGAGATCGACCTGGTACTGCTTGACGAAGCCGCCGACGGGCGCGACCTCGGCCACGCCTTTCACCGACTCGAGCGCGTAGCGCAGATGCCAGTCCTGGAAGGAGCGCAGCTCGGCGAGGTTGTGTTTCCCGGTCTCATCGACGAGCGCGTACTCGAAGACCCAGCCGACGCCGGTCGCGTCCGGGCCGATCACCGGATTGACGCCCTCCGGCAGCGAGCCGCGGACCGAATTCAGATATTCGATCACGCGCGAGCGCGCCCAATAGATGTCGGTGCCGTCCTCGAAAAATGACATAGACGAACGACTTCCCGAACATCGATTCGCCGCGGACGAACTTCACCTTCGGCGCGGCGATGAACCGGGTGGAGATCGGATAGGTGATCTGGTCTTCGACCAGGTCGGGCGAGCGGCCTTCCCAGTCGGTATAGACGATCACCTGCACGTCGCTGAGGTCGGGAATGGCGTCGAGCGGCGTCCTCTGGATGGCCCAAATCCCGGCCGCAATGCCGAAGAGGGCGAAGATGATGACGAGGAACTTGTTGCGCGCGCTCGCCTCGATGATGCGTTCGATGAAGGGCGTGCCGCGCGGTCCTTCGGTATCGCCGTTTCCGTTTACCATGACTTCACTGCTCCCTGGATTTTCGATTCCGCGTCGATCAGAAAATTGGCGCTCGCCACGACGCGTTCGCCTTCCTTCAGGCCGCTCTTTACGGCGTAGACATTTCCGTATTTTCCGCCCAGCTCGAGAAAACGCGGTTCGAGTTTCCCTTCGCCCTTGTCGACGAACGCGATGTTGCGCTTGCCCGTGGGAATGATCGCGCTCACCGGGACGACGAGCGATTTGCCCATGTCCATCTCAAGCGAGACATCGACGTACATGTCGGGCTTCAATCTCAATTCCGGGTTTTGAATATCGAGGCGCACCCGCCCGGTCCGTTTCAGGTCGTTGATGAAGGGATCGACGAGCGAGAGCTGACCTTTGAACGTTTCTCCGGGATACGAATCGGAAGTCACCGTGACCTCCTGACCGACGCGGAGCATCGGAAGTTCCTCCTGGTAAAATTCGCCCCAGACCCAAACGACGGAGAGGTCCGCCACGTCCACGAGCGTGTTACCGGGCGCGATCGTCATGCCTTGCATAACGGGCAGCGTCTGCACGATCCCATCCATCTTCGCGAGAATCGGGACCGACTCTTCGGCGTGGCGCGTTTGCTCGATCTTCGCGACCTGTTCGTCGGTGATGTTCCAAAGCCGAAGCCGGCGCTCGGCCGACTCGATCAGACTTTGCGCGTCGGCGAAGGCGGACTGCGCGCCTTTCGGAGAGTTATCGCGCATCCGGAGGAGGTCGATCAACTCGTGCTGCGTGGTGAATAATTCTGGACTGTAGAGCGTCATCAACACCTGGCCTTTTTTGACCACTTCACCCGGCGCGCTGACGCCGAGCTCCTGCACGTAACCGCCCGCGCGAGCGACGACGCGCCAGACCCGCTGCGTGTCGGGTGCGACTCTGCCGACCGCGCGGATGGTGTGATGGAGCGGCTTGGTTTCAACCGTGGCGTAGGTTACGCCGATCTGTTGTTGTCGTTCCATCGGCACGCGAAACTCACTCGGTGCTTCTCCGGCAACTTCCCTGGGTCCGCCGGACATTCCCGGCATCCCTTCCATGCCGCCGCTTTTCTTTTCGCCCGGAGCGGACGCCGTTTTTCCCTCGGTCGCCGCGGGTGCTCCGCCAGAAGACTCGCGTTTCAACACCGGGACCAAATCCATCGAACAGATCGGACACCGGCCGGGATCCTTCGCATGCACCGATGGATGCATCGTGCACGTCCAGTAGTCGATGTCGCCCTCCTTGCCTCCGGCACCGTGGCGTTTCGAACACGCCGGAAGGAACGCGACGAGCAGCAAACCGATCGCCAAAGAGCGGGCGAATGTGTGCAAATGAGTCTTCATTCTGAATCTTCCTTTCCACTGGAATTTTGCCGCGCGGTCGCGTCGCCGAGACCGACGATGGCGTCGAGCTCGGCCAGCCCGATCTGATAGTCGGCCAGGTAATTGAGAGTCGTGGACTCAACGTCCTGCAAAACGCGCTCGGCGGAGATCAATTCGAGAAAATTGTTACTGCTCGTTTCGTAGGCGGCGCGATGCGATTTCAGAGTCTGGTCGGCGAGCGGCAGAATTTTGCCGCGATAAAGTTGGTAATGATGCGCGGCGGTCTCGACTTTCTTGATCTGATCGCGCACCAGACCGAGCGTTTCATTCCGGGCCGCGTCGAATTCCTGCTGCGCCGCCTCGAGATTTCTCTGCGCCTCAGTGACGCCGGCCGAATACTTGCGGGCGTTCAGGAACGGCAGACTGAGTGAGATTCCCGCGTCCACCTCACTCACGGCCTGTCCGGTATCGTTGTAGCGCCCGGCTTTCACGCTAAAGGCCGGATCGGGAAGCCGCTGCCGGCGCGCCAGCTGCACTCGCGCTTTCTCGGCTTCCATCCGATTCCTCGCCCGCTGTACCTCGGGGCGCACTTCTAGGGCGACCTGCTGGAGCTCGCCCAACGAACGAGGGACCGGCTCGAAATTAAGCGCCGCCGGGGTGCCGAGTGGCGCCTGCGCCGGGCGATTCATGAGCACGTTCAGCTCCGTTTGCGCGTCAGAAATGTGGCGCAGAATGTCCGCCTGGGTCTCGTCCAGGCGAGCGCTGTCGGTCTTGGCCGTTAGGACGTCGGCTTCCCGCGCGTTCCCGACTTCGTAGCGGGCCTGGCTCAACTCCGCGAACTGGCCGAGCAGCTCAATGTTGCGCCGGTTCACTTCCAACTGCGCGTACTCATTGGCGAGCCGGTAATAGGCGGCCCGCGTCCGCGAGACGACGTCGAGCTGGGTGCGGCGCAAACCCTCAAACGCCTCGCCCGCATCGGCGGTGGCGGCGCGCGCGCGACTGCGGTTCTTGCCGGTGAGCGGCAATTCCTGCCTCGAGCCCCACGGTTTGATCGGTAAATCCGTTCGGGTTGATATTCACGAAGCGGGCGACGACCGATTCGCCGCGCAGCCGCAAATCTTCCCAGGCCGCAGCCTGCGGCACGCGGGCCTTCATGGCTTGCCATTTGGCTTCGGCGGCTTTGACCGAGGGATTGCGCGCGGTGACCACACTGATCACCTCGCGCAGTGAAAGACGTCCCTGCCGCACTGCGAGATCGTCGTTGCGGGCGAGCGCGCTGCGAAGGGTAAGAGCTAAAGTTAAACTACAAAGTAAGAGATAGGTTGTTTTCATTGATCCAAGCGAACGGTTGAGAGACCAGGCATGCCATGGCGTGGCACACCGCGGGCGTCAGCGTCCGAGGATCAGATGAGATAGGTACAGAGAAGCGCGAATGGCGGCGGCGAGTGAGTCGCCGGCCGCGCTTTCGCGACGCGAGCCAGCTGCGGGCTCGCGGGAACATCAATCAGACTAACGAGACAAACTGGAGCAGAAAAGGCCGACAACTCGTTCGCGGCCTGCGCCGGCGTGATCGGCTTCTCCGCGGTGCCGTCCGAAATGACACAGCAAGCCATTGCCGCGCAGCAACCGTCGGAGAAGGACGCGTGTTGCTGCGATTCCAGACGGAGGCAGCAGTGTGCCGTGGCCCGAGCGAGCGGCGCATGAAGCATCGCGATGCCGACTAAGAGCACGATCGCAAACCTGCGGAACACGCTTAGTCTTTAGCATTAAACCTGCCCGGAGTCGAGGAAGCAATTTCGGCGTTCCCCGGTCTTCCGAGTTTCTCATGACTTCTCTCCACTCATCGAGGCCGGCGCGCCGCCTCCGGCGCTTTCCGGGCGCGGCGGCGGAGTGGCTCCCAGCCAGCCGACGACCGCAACGACGGCGACTCCAAGGCAAATTTCACGAGCGACATCGCGGCGCAGTTGCCCAAGCAGGTCCTGAGGTGTGTTAGTCAACCCAAGCTTTGTTTTTACCCGCAATCGGTTGCGCGCGCCGAGTCCGATCAGGGTGGCGAAAAGAGCTAGTTTTACGAGCAAGAGAGCGCCGTAAGCGGTAGAAAAAAGAGCGCTCAAGGAACCGACTACCAGCCAGGCATTGGAAATACCACTGGCGGTGAGCACGCTGACACAACAAAGGCTGAGCGCAGAAAAGCGCCGGAGAACCTGACCTGCTTCCGCTCCCGGCTTCATCGCCAGATAAATCGCGAGGCAAGGCAGCCCACCCATCCACGCGCCGGCCGCCGACAGATGGAGTGCATCGCCCAAGAGACCGAGCGGTTGCTCGGGAGCGGCCGCCGGATGGCTGATCCAGGCAAGGGAGACGAGGAGCGTTGCCCCGAGCAACCAAAGGGCGAACCTCAGGGGAGTTAGCATTCGGCCGTTCGAAAAGCGCAGAGTCATCAACACGAGGCACGCAGCGATCAATCCCAGGCGCAGCTGCCAGACATGTCCGAACCGTGTCGCAAAGAGAACAATCCGCCAGCCTGAACCGGCGAAGGCCTCCGCCAGCGACAAGCCTGTCATGCTGGAAACCTCAAAAGCGAACCAGAGAAGAGCGGAGAGAAGCGCTGTGCCGAGGCTCCAAAATGCGAGGCGAAACAATCGCCGATCGAATCGATGCCAGTCGTCGCCTGCCCGTCGATTCGCAGGACCGAGCACGATGAGCTCGAAGGTGAAGATGCCCGCCAGAAGAAGTGAAGCGCCGATTTGCACCGCGCGCGTGACAACAAGCAAACTTACCGGCATTTGCTTTCCCCCGTGGCTAGCCGTCGACGTGGAAGGTGAAGGTCCCGCTCGTCACATGGGTATCGACCGAGACTACGCGCCAGGCGACCCGATAGGTCCCCGGGCCGAGCAGCGGCAGCGAAACCTTGAGCAACGCCTGGTCGGATGAGTCCACGTGGACATCGCCTTTGTCCACTTCCTTACCCGATGCGGCAAAGACCTGGATTTTGCTGAGAGCCGGCTCCACCGCTTCGGTGAACTGGATCTTCACTTCGTTAGGCGAACTCGCCACCGTGCTCCCCACCCCCGGCTCGGCGCGCTGGAGAAAAGCGTGCGCTTCGAGCCTTCCCACGCCACCCAGGACGAGGAACGAGAAGAGCACGAACGCTCGCTTCATTTCGTCCCTCCGAAGAGCGGACGACCAAAGCTGTGCGGAAAGATGTCGTCGAGGTAAAAGTGCATTTGCGCGATCACTCCCACGTTGTTGCCCGTGCGCTGATTGACTGGGACGATCGCCTCCACGCCAAACTGGCAATGCTGCCCCGCCCAAATCACACCCGGATTGACTGTGCCGGTGGTCTGGCCGCCCTGACCGCGGTTTAGCGGAGTTTCGAGCGCGAACTCCACCAGCGGAATCATCCGGTCGAAAGGCGCGTGCAGATGAAGGTCCTTCACCTGCGATTGCAGATAAATCAGGCTGTATTCCAGCGCAAAACCCCATTCCAGCGAGTCCGGATGCTGTTCGATATCAATCGATCGAAGACCGCTTGCCTGGTCGATCGTGACCGTGCGACTGCTCGCGCTCGATGGAAACGCAACCCCAAGCTGACCGGTGAGAGCAAACGGTTTCAGGAATCGCGCGCTATCTGGCAAATCGCCGAACCCTTTGCCGAAAAATATCGCGGGCGCCCAGGTCGAGAACGAGTCCGAGCCGACGGAGCGCGCTCCGGTGCCACCCACTTCCACATCGAGCCCGACCGAAACGATCGCTTCGTGCGCATCGTTCTCCAGGAGTTGATACTTGGCGCCCAGTTCCAAATTGTCGAAGCCAGTCAGACTCTGGCCGTCGCTGGGATTGAGCGAGGTGAAGCCCTCGCCAATTTCAATTCCAAGATTCGGCGTAATGCGTTTGGCGATGTCCATTGAAACGTCGATCTCGCGCGTGCCGCCATCGTCGGGTGTCCGAATCGTGCTAAAGGTGGGCAGCGAAAGTTCATCCGCGACGAAGGGATCGTCGGTCGTGAGCGTCGCCGGGAAAAATCGTGCGCCCGCGAAACCATGACCACAAGCCTGGCGAGTCGTTACAAAAAGTGCTGCCAAGGCGGCCATGCCTGTCAAAAGATAAGTCCGCAATGCTTTCAAAAGAATTTCTCCTCAGGAGTTGGGATAGGTCGGCACCATGGCGCAACGAACCCCGGTTTTTGTTGGGTAAGACTGCGACTCGGGCACACACCCGCTGCAGCCAAGACTAACGATCGCTAGTTAACCCAACAGGGCGCGCGGAGGCGGCGAGGGCGGCGCAAGCGAACGCTCCGGAATGGAGACGCGCATCGCCGCGTAATCATGTCGCACCCACGGCGGCAGCCAGCATAGCGTTCGGGTGATGCAAATGAGATCCATCTTGGCAATCGTCGGCAGAACTTCGGATTTCTTTTCCGACTTCCTGCCCTCCGCCACGACGTGACAGAGATCGCAGGGGTGACTGCCATCGAATGTTCTGGCGACAGCCTCGCTCAGCGGTTCGTGCCGACCATTCTCCACCAGCATCGCAGTCCAGGCGATCGATTGCAGAGCCAGCCAGTGGAAGCCCAGCGACAGACAGAGCGCGAAAATCGTCGTGGCCCGGCTGATCGCTAAGAGCATGTGAGCAGGCTACGACGGCGCTGAAAAGCGTCAACCCATTGCCAACCCGGCCAAGCAGTTCGGACGCAGGATCGCGGTTCAACCGCCAGGATCGACGAGCGCCTTGAGCAGATCGGTAACTGTTGCCTGATAAAAGTCGCAGAGCCTGGTCGCCACCCGCTCGCGATCGCGCATGATCGCCGCGCCGAGCCCAAGCCGCTCGTGCGGGAACCCTGCGCGTGACAGTTCGCGCATCCTGACCGCATACTCCACGATCTCGCCCTCGGCTCCGAATTGGAGTGACCCCTCGCGGCGCGCGATCGGCACGATACCGAGGTAAACATCCTGTGTCAGCCGGCGATTGAGCCGCACTTCTTCCACGCAGAAATGCCGGCGCCTTTCAAGCGTGGAAAAATCCAGGAAACCAAGATCGAGCGGTTTCTTGATCTTATAAACGTTAGGCGAGGCGATCGCGACGATCGAAATATGGGTCTGGCGGATCTCGACGTTGGCCGGCTTCTCGGGAAAGGATTCGGGCCGGCTCAGGAAGGCGAGCAAATCCTCCTGAGCATCAGCGCCATTCATTCATCAAAACTCTCTCAAGGGTCGGTCCTGTCACGCGAAGGTTCGTGAGAGTTTTCCGCGACCTTAACCGGCGAGGCGACCGTACCCGCTGGATTCTGATACCAACCCGGATCTTCATAGGTCGGAATGTCGTCTCGCACCTTTAGAAGGGTAAACATGCCACCCATTTCGATCGGTCCGAACTGGCCGGTGCCGGTCATCATCGGAAGCGTATTTTTCGGGCCGCGCATCATCTCCGCCATTTCCGACATTCCGGACATGCCGGTTTCGCCCATCGCCATGTAACCGGGAACGAGCTTGCCGATTTTCTGCGCGACCCCGCTTTGGTTGGCGCCGATGACATTGGGAACCGTGTGACTCATCGCATTCATGGCGTGGTGATTCTTATGGCAATGAAGAGGCCAGTCACCCGGATTGTCGGCGATGAACTCGACGGTGCGGGTGGTGCCGGGAGGAACGTTCACGGTCGCTTCCGGCCACCAGCCCGTCTTGGGAATTTGACCGCCATCCGTCTCTACCACCCACCAACGATGCCCATGGAAGTGAATCGGGTGACTATCCATGCTCAGGTTGGCGAAGCTGATCCGGACCCGCTCGTTGCGTTTGATCACGAGCGGATCAGTGCCCGGCCAGACCCGGCTGTTAAAGGTGAAGATGTTAAAGTCAGTCATGACGTTCGGGTTGGGCGTAAAGGCCCCCGGCGGGATCGCCCATTCCTGAAGAAAGATAAGAAAATGGCGATCGACCGGCTCCGGATATCCGGCCTTCGGATGAATGATAAAGAAACCCTCCATCCCCATCGCCATCTGCGTCATCTCATCGGAGTGCGGGTGATACATCTGTGCACCGTGCTGTACGAGAGGAAATTCATAGGCATAGGTCTCGCCCGGCGGAATGTGTTTTTGCGTGACCCCGCCGACGCCGTCCATCCCGTTAGGCAAAATGAAACCATGCCAGTGCACGGTAGTCGGTTCGGGCAGTTTGTTCGTGACCAGGATGCGAACCCGGTCGCCTTCCACAGCTTCGATCGTCGGACCGGGTGTTTGCCCATTGTAACCCCAGCAGTTGACCATCATGCCAGGCGCAAACTCGCGCTTCACCGGCTCAGCGATAAGATGGAATTCCTTGCACCCATCTTTCATCGTCCACGGCAGGCTGGATCCGTTAGGTGTGGCGACCGGCCGATAATTGACCTTCGTTCCCGCCGTCGGCGTTGGTGAAACTTGCGCGGCGAGTAACTGCGTTCCGCCGGCAATGCGTTGGGCGAGAGCGGATGCGCCGAGCAGCGCGGCCACCCCTGAGAATAATTTTCGTCGTGTAATCATAGAAGGGAAAATCCGAAATTCGAATGTCGAAATCCGAAACAAATGGAGTTTGAATGGGTGAAATGGAGAAAAAGGCGAGACGGCCGAATGACCGAGCTTATAACTTGGAAAAGTGCACGTTTCTGTTCGCGAAGGAAATTCGGAGCTTCGTTAAGCAGCTTCCGCGCACCTCTGGAAATCTGGAAGACATCACACAGCTTGTCCGCTCCTTGGGTTCGATCGGTGCCAACTACATCGAAGCCAACGAAGCGGTGAGCAAAAAAGACTTCGTCCTGCGGATCAAAACCTGCCGGAAAGAGTCGAAAGAATCCGCCTATTGGTTGCGATTGCTCGAACGCGGAACCAGTACAGCGCAATAACCTGAACGCAATCGCCTCACCACCGAAGCCAGGGAGCTGATGAACATTTTCGGCGCCATTCTGCGCAAAAGCGAGTGACTCTCCCGTTTCCTGCCTTTCCTTGATTTCAACTATTTTGCTGATTGTTTCGGATTTCGTCATTCGAATTTCGGATTTACTTTAGTTAAGTCTTCCTCCTACCGCCCTTTCCAACTCAGCGCGCGCGATCCAGTAATCGCGCCAGGCTTCGATGTAACTGCGCTCGGCGGCGACTTCGTTTTGTTTCGCGAGTAACAGGTCATAGGCTCCTTTCAACATATAGTTATATTGCTGGAACGTGAGATTGAGCGCCTGTTGCTGGGTGGGCAGGAGTTTTTTTCCGATGTAGGAAGTAAGGTCGCGCGCCGCAATCATCTGATCGCGTGCCTCGCGCACCTCGGAGCGCGCATTCACCGTCCGCGCTTCCAGCTCCCGCTGGGCCTGGCGATATTGCGCGGTCAATTTCACAATCTCGCCCTGACCCTGGTTAAAGATCGGCAACTCGAGATCGAGCGTCGGACCGGTCACGCGTTGGCCGTCCGTTTCCCGCTCGGTATCGACGCCGACCTTGATCTCCGTCGGCACGTAGCGCGTCTTGGTGCGCAGGGCGAGCGATTGTCCGATGACGTTCAGGCGCATCCGGAGAGCCTTCAGGTCGAGCCGCTGCGCGATAGCCCGGGCTTCCAGATTCTGGAGTGCAATTTCGCGTGCCGGCAGCTCCGGCAAATGATCGGCCATTTTCCAATCGATCTCTGAACCCCACAGTCCAAGCAAACGATTCAGACGTTCTCGGTCGCGCTTGAGTTGAAGCTCGGTTTGGGTGACCTCAACGCGGGACTGTTCGTAGCTTCCCTGCTGATTGGCCAGCTCGAGGTCGCTGGTGTTGCCCGCGTCGTGCAGCCGCTTGGTGAATTCTACCGCCGCCTCGTTAATCTGCGAGACGACGCGGAAGCGATCGAGCATTTGCCGGCGCGCCTGCGCGGTGTAGAACGCCGTCTTCACTTCGGTGACCAGTCGCAGGACTTCGTCCGCCACGCGGGTCTCGGTCTGCGCCAGTTGTGCGGCGGCGACTCGTTTGCGCAATGGCAGCATGATGAGTTCGAGAAAATTCTGCGCGATCGAGTACTCGATATTGCTCCCCGACGGCGGCCGGTTGGGAAAACGAAAGCTGGCCGCGAGACTCGGGTTGCTGAGCAAGCCCGCCTCGATCACCGCCGCCTGGGCGATTCCGATCTCCTCGAAGCGCGCCTGTAGTTCGCGGTTGTTCAGGAGCGCGATCTGGACAGCACGGTCGGCGGTCAGCTCGCGCTGCAAGATTGCCCTGACACCTTGTTCAACCTGCGAGTCTTCCGAGCCACCGCGGTTCCATTCCACACGCTTGCCTGTTCGCTCCGCAACCGTTGATTGCACACGATCAAATGAAGCGGGCGGGGTCGCACAGCCGGCGGCCAGCAAGGCAACCGCGGGCAAGACCAAACGCGTCCTCATGACCTGCCTCCCTGGGGCGGCGGCAGGCTAACGTCACGGCCGCTCAAGATACTCGCGGCGATCGCGGCAAGAGCAGCAATGTTTCGGAAACTCGCGTTGTTAAACATGGAAAAAGGAATGGGCATTGAACGAGCAGACTGAAATGCAGCCGATGGCAATGCCTCTCGGGCGCATTTGACGCAGCGACCTGTGAGCAGCTCGCACGAGCGAGCGATCAGGTCGTTAGGCCGCGAAAGGAGGAGCGTGCGCGAGCAGGCTCCGTTGCAGGACAGACTCCGCGAACGTTTCTCCGCCCGGCGGTCCGGTATCAAGAAACTGCGATGCGACCGATCGAATGCGGCGGCCTAGCCACCATCGGCATCGCGAAATCAAGCGGCGCTCCGGCGAACATGGTCGCGTTCGCCTGAAAGACGTTGGCCGAAGTGACCGCGGTCGCTTGCAGCGTCTTGCAACATGGGGCGGCTGGGTCTTTCGCCGGCTTGGGCTGCGCTGGGACTTCGCTCGCGCAACAATCGTGCTCCGCAATCGCGAGCGCTTCATGGCTCTCGAACGCCGCGAGACCGAGGGCGCAATGATTCGAAATGGCCAGCCACGAGATGGCAGCCAGCGTCACCGTTGCCCAGCGGAAGGCGATGGCTCGGTGCGCGCGCAACACGCCATGTTTGTTGCTTAAAAAGGGGTCCACGTCAATATCCTGCTTCGACGAGCCGCGCCACCGCCCCTTAAGACTTGCCGCCCGGCATCTTTTCACCTATGCGAAGCGTAGCACATGCCTGGAGAGATCCCGGACACGCCGATGGAATTAAGCGGCCGGAAAATCCTCTCACCGATTCTGTCCTTTAAGACGTCAATTCATTCTATCACGATGAGCACGATCAACGCAGAAACCGCCGTCAGGGAACGTTACGCCGCCGGGGCCCGGGCCGCCGAGGCCAGGCTTTGCTGCCCGGTCGATTACAATCCCGAGTATCTCAAAGTCATCCCACCGGAGGTGATCGAGCGGGATTACGGCTGCGGCGATCCGAGCAAATATCTGCGAGCAGGCGAGACGGTGCTCGATCTCGGCAGCGGCACGGGCAAGATCTGCTTCATCGCAGCGCAGGTCGTCGGGCCGAGTGGAAAAGTAATCGGCATCGACATGACCGACGAGATGCTGAACCTCGCGCGGAGCAGCCGGCCGATCGTGGCAGAGCGAATCGGTTACGACAACGTCGAGTTCCGCAAAGGCCGCATTCAGGATCTGGCGCTCGATCTCGAAAAGCTCGACGCCGAGTTGAAGGCGCGGCCGATTACCGACGCGGCCTCCTTTCTGCGGGCGGACGAGCTGGCGCAGGAGCTGCGCGTCAAGCACCCGCTCGTCGCGAGCGACTCGGTGGACGTTGTGGTCTCCAATTGCGTCCTCAACCTCGTCGAGCCGAAATCAAAACAGCAATTGTTCGAGGAAATCTTCCGCGTCCTGAAAAAGGGCGGGCGCGCGGTCATCTCCGACATCGTCTCGGATGAAGAAGTGCCGGAACATTTGCAAAACGACCCGGAACTTTGGAGCGGCTGCATCTCCGGCGCCCTGACTGAAGAAGGATTTCTCCAGGCGTTCAGCGATGCCGGCTTTTATGGAATCCAAATCCTGCAACGCGACGAAAAGCCGTGGCAAACGGTCGAAGGAATCGAGTTTCGCTCAGTCACGATCGAGGCGTTCAAAGGCAAGCAAGGGCCCTGCTTTGAGCGCAATCAGGCGGTGATCTATCGCGGGCCGTTCCGCGAAGTGCTCGACGACGACAATCACCGGATGGAACGCGGAGTGCGTTACGCGGTCTGTGACAAGACCTACAGCCTTTATCGCAAAGCGCCTTATCGGGAGTTTTTCGAGTTCGTCGAGCCGATTGAGGAGATCCCGCTGGCGGAGGCGAAACCATTCGATTGCACGCGGACTGCGCGGCGAAATCCGAAAGAAACCAAGGGCCAGGATTACAATCTCACGACGGAAGCGAGCAGTTGTTGCGACGGCGGCGGCTGCTGCTGATGGTAGCGTAAGCTTCCAGCTTGCTGCCACCAAACATGCAAGCTGTCAGCTCGCGCCTATTAACCATGACCGAAACCATCCGCGCCACCCGACCCGAGCCGCCGCCGCACGTCAGCGCGGAAGTCGAAGTTGCCCACACACCAATCCCGAAGTGGGCGATCGGTGAATTCTTCGGGACGTTCCTCCTCGTCTTTTTTGGCTGCGGGAGTGTTTGCGCCGCGGTCTCAACTGGCGCCCAAGTCGGCGTTTTCCAAGTGGCGATCGTCTGGGGTATCGGGATCGCGACCGCGATCTATCTGACGGGCTCGCTCAGCAGCGCGCACCTGAACCCCTCAGTCACGATCGCCTCGGCGGCGTGGTCACGTTTTCCCGCCAAGCTGGTGATTCCCTACATCCTGGTGCAATTGCTCGGCGCCTTTGCTGCCGCGGCCATGCTCTATTTCATCTTTGCCGGCGCGCTTGCCGGCTACGAAGCGAAACACGGCATTGTGCGCGGTGCCGAGGGAAGCGAAGCGACCGCGATGGTCTTCGGCGATTACTTTCCCAATCCCGGCGGCAAGGCGCTCGACAACGAAGCACGCACCACCATGACCCCCGTTCGCGCCTTCACCGCTGAGATGGTTGGGACCGCCATCCTCGTTCTCGTCATTTTTTGCGCGACCGACGATCGCAACGCGACGCGGCCGCAAATCCTGACCGCGGCTACGATCGGCCTGACCATCACGCTGATTATCTCGCTCATCGGTCCCCTGACGATGGCGGGTCTGAATCCGGCGCGCGATTTTGCGCCGCGTCTTTTCTCCTCCCTTGCCGGCTGGGGAAAGGTGCCCTTTACGACTAACGGCCTTGGCTGGTTGATCGTTTATATCATCGCGCCGATTGCCGGGGGATTGTTAGGCGGCGGAATCTACCGATTCTTTTTCCGGCCGGCGTACCGTTCATGATCGCGCTTCCGATGGGGGCGTGCCGATCGCGAGTGTCATTGACCCGGCCGGATAAGACGGAGAGATCGCTCTGCGCCTGCGGACGCGTGCGCTGCCGAATGAATAGTAATAATACCGGCAGGCAGGATCGCCGGCTTTACTTAGTCATGGGCTAGCTGTGGCGCCTGGATGGGAACCGTGACTGGCTCTCCCGTCTTGAAGAAACCGATCACAGCAGTTGCAGCCTGCGGCGGACGATTGGAATCGAACCGGAAATTATAGAGAGTACCCCAGCGAATCGCATTTGCATTTGGGTTTTGCGCAAGCGTCTCGCAACTCCAGGTCAGAGAAGCGTGTGATACTCCCGTTGTCCAGGGGGTGCTGCTGTATCCCGTGTTTCCCACCGTTCCATCGTTTGGCCATCCAGGCTCCTGGGGCGGCGCATGAAACGCTATGTTTCTGACGCGTCCCGTACCAATCGTGAACGATTGAATCGCGCGATCGAGGTTCTCGTTATAGATCGCGTACTCATAATGCCAGACTCGAGGAGATAGGTTTGTCACTTTGTAGCCAACAAACGCAATGCCATCGTTTCCCGGATCGGGCTCAATCTTACTAATGGTTGCTCCGGTCCATGCATAGATGGCAGGCATCGTTGCCACGGTGGATCCTACGGGCGAAAATGTGAAATTCGTGATGCCAGTGACGCTGAACTGACGATAGGAAACGTTATTGTACATGTTGCACTGCCCGGGATTGGTCTGGCACCAGGTGTATTCATGGGGAGTGACGTATTGACCTTCGGCGAAATAGGTCGCGCCGGGATTTTGCGTCGTGTCCAGGTCGCTCATTGCCACCGTGACCCGGTGCGAGGTGCCTGTGTGAGAGTGGCCCGTATGGTCGTTCGGATTTGGATTCGATCCCGGGAAAAAGCCGGTAAAGGGATTCACCCAGGCGCGTGAACCCAGGCCAGTTTGGCTATAGTTTAAGCTCGCCGAGTACAGGATCAGAGCACCCAGAGCACAGATTGGAGCCGGTAGTGCAACCAGCGGTGCTGCAGCCAAAATTGCAGTCGTTGTCTTCCAACGCAAAAAATGCATGTTTCACCCAGGATTGGCCAATTTGCTCGAACTGCTCGGTATTGTCAGTTCCGCCGCTCATTCGATACATGTTCTGTGGGATGATCGGATGATCGTTATTCGGCAATCCAAGCCAATGCAATGGCTCTTTCCCGTTATTACAGGAAGTCGTTCCCACCCCCAGGCCGACAAAGCTTCCATTACTTCCACCCTGCGACACACTGGGCAAATCTCCAACGATGACATCCGGGCCCGGGATAGTTCTATCCGAGGGCTGGGCAGCCTGTCCTCCCGCGCCAACCGCACCCCTGAGGGGTGGCATTACAGAAGATCGAACTGTACCGTTGACGAGCGTCTCGATTTCGATCGGTTTCATGCTCGTTCCGATCGAAATCTCTCCAACCACCGAACCAGCTTCCGAGGGGCGTCCAAGCGCCGCGGCGAACTGGGTTGAAATCAGAAGCTTTCCGCCGTTGACGTTGAGGGATTGTGACCTGGCATCGTAATTGTATTGATGGTTATCAACATTGAAATAGACGAAGCCCGTTTTGCCATCGCGCACGGCAAGATCGAAAGCTTCGTCTGAACGGAGTTTTTCGACCACGAGTTGGTTAAGGGATGCGCTTAGTGCCGCAGGAAGAGCAGCGGTGTCTTGCGGGATGAGCGTTATTGCCCCCCCCTGCTGAGCACCACGCAAGACATCGTTAAATACCAGAACAGCGAAAAAGGAATTAGCGGCCACGGCGAAATGCAGCGTCGCAGGTTTTCCCGTCGCGGAGCTGATTCCATTCAGCCGGTTTAGATCGACATCCATCGTGACGCTCCCCTCCGCGACGATCATCTTTTGAAGAGTCCCGGTCTGGCCGTCTGGGCTTTCCTCTTTGGACCCTGCTACAGAGTTCTGCGAGCTGTTGCAGAAAAGAAGAAGTAGTGGGAGCATCAAATACGTAATCAGTTTCTTCGACATTGTCTTTTAGTCCTCCAATTTTGTGGGCCACTTGCAATAATTATGCATGAAGGCCGTCAACTTATATCCGCTCCGCGGCAAAAAGTAGAGTATTTTTTCAAACTTTTTTTGGAACGATCGGCATTCGCAAATCAGCGCCGTCGGTGGTCCCGTGACGGCGGGAGGCGATGACTGGATGGTGCCGACAGTTCTGCCTGCTGGTATTATTACTATTCGGCAGATCACGCGTCCGGCAGGCAGGATCGCCGGCTTTACTTAGTCATGGGCTAGCTGTGGCGCCTGGATGGGAACCGTGACTGGCTCTCCCGTCTTGAAGAAACCGATCACAGCAGTTGCAGCCTGCGGCGGACGGTTGGAATCGAAGCGGAAATTATAGAGAGTACCCCAGCGAATCGCATTTGCATTTGGGTTTTGCGCAAGCGTCTCGCAACTCCAGGTCAGAGAACTGTGTGATACTCCCGTTGTCCAGGGGGTGCTGCTGTATCCCGTGTTTCCCACCGTTCCATCGTTTGGCCATCCAGGCTCCTGGGGCGGCGCATGAAAGGCTATGTTTCTGACGCGTCCCGTACCAATCGTGAACGATTGAATCGCGCGATCGAGGTTCTCGTTATAGATCGCGTACTCATAATGCCAGATTCGAGGGGATAGGTTTGTCACTTTGTAGCCAACAAACGCAATGCCATCGTTTCCCGGATCGGGCTCAATCTGATTGATGGTTGCTCCGGTCCAGGCAAAAATGGCAGGTTGCGATCGCACCGTGGATCCAATGGGCGAAAACGTGAAATTCGTGATGCCAGTGACACTGAACCGACGATACGAAACGTTGTTGTACATGTTGCATTGCCCGGGATGAGCCTGGCACCAGGCGTATTCATGGGGAGTGACGTATTGACCTTCGGCGAAATAGGTCGCGCCGGGATTTTGCGTCGTGTCCAGGTCGCTCATTGCCACCGTGACCCGGTGCGAGGTGCCTGTGTGAGAGTGGCCCGTGTGGTCGTCCGGATTTGGATTCGATCCCGGGAAAAAGCCGGTAAAGGGATTCACCCACGCGCGTGAACCCAGGCCGCTTTGACTCGCATTCAAACCGGAGCTGTACAGATCGGAACAACCGGAGCCAAGATGAGAGCCACCCACGCCGTTACAGCCAAAGCCGCAGGTGTTTGACGATGCGGCCGCGAAAGCGTGTTTCAGCCAGGATTGGCCAACTTGTTCGAAGCGCTGGGTATTGTCAGTTCCGCCACTCATTCGATACAGGTTTTGTGGGATGACCGGATGATCGTTATTCGGCAATGCAAACCAATCCAGGTCTACCTGCCCGTTGTTGCAGGAATCTGTTCCCACCGCGAGGCCGACCTGAGTCCCGACACTCCCGAACTGATCCACACTGGGCAGATCGCCAACAATGACATCAGGTCCCGGTTGTGTGCCAACCGCCGGCATCACCACAGATTGCGGCTCGCCATTTACGAGCGTCTGGATTTCGATCGGTTTCATGCTCGCTCCGATCGAAATCTCTCCAACCACCGAACCAGCTTCCGAGGGGCGTCCAAGCGCCTCGGCGAACTGGGTTGAAATCAGAAGTCTTCCGCCGTTGACGTTGAGGGATTGTGACCTGGCATTGTAATTGTATTGATGTCTATCAACATTGAAATAGACGAAGCCCGTTTTGCCATCGCGCACGGCAAGATCGAAAGCTTCGCCGGAAGGGAGTCTTTCGACCACGAGTTGGTTAAAGGATGCGCTTAGTGCAGCAGGAAGGGTGGCGGTGTTTTGCGGGACGAGCGCTAACGCTCCCCCCTGCTGAGCACCACGCAAGACATCGTTAAATACCAGAACAGCGAAAAAGGAATTAGCGGCCACGGCGAAATGCAGCGTCGCAGGTTTTCCCGTCGCGGAGCTGATTCCATTCAGCCGGTTTAGATCCACATCCATCGTGACGCTCCCCTCCGCGACGATCATCTTTTGAAGAGTCCCGGTCTGGCCGTCTGGGCCTTCCTCTTTGGACCCTGCTACAGAGTTCTGCGAGCTGTTGCAGAAAAGAAGAAGTAGTGGGAGCATCAAATACGTAATCAGTTTCTTCGACATTGTCTTTTAGTCCTCCAATTTTGTGGGCCACTTGCAATAATTATGCATCAAGGCCGTTAGTTTTTGTATCCGCTCTGCGGCAAAAAGTAGAGTATTTTTTCAAACTTTTTTGAAACCATCTCCATCAAGTTTGGGTTGAACGAATTCTGCCGATTTTGCGGGCGGAATCTGGAAAGATTTGTGAAAAGCGGTTGTATTAGCCGGGAAACGAGAAATCAGGGATCAATTCAGCGCCTTGGTTTCAAAAATTCTCCGCTACAAAAAAACGGAATTCGCAAATCAAGAACCGGTCGCTGGCGCGCGGCGGTGCTTATTCTTGTCAACCTGCTGATGATCGCCCACATCATCCAGTGGCGGATCATGGGCAGGACGATCTCACCCATCGAACCTTCCGAGACGATGCGCACTCTCCAGGCGGGGGCAGTCAACGCAGGATTTATCTTCTTTGCTCTGGCGATTTTGGCGACGTTGATCTTCGGGCGTTTTGTCTGCGGCTGGGGCTGTCACATTCTCGCTCTGCAGGATTTCTGCGGATGGATGTTGAAGAAAATCGGCCTCACTCCCAAGCCGTTTCGCTCGAGGCTGCTGGTGTATGTCCCGCTCATCGGCGCCTTGTATTTGTTTGTTTGGCCCACCGTACATCGAGTCTTCGCAAACCCAGACCACGGACCGCTTATCCCAAAATTTACCAACCACTTGGTCACGACGAATTTTTGGGAAACTTTTCCTTCCGTAGCAGTCGCTGTCCCGTTTTTTTTCATCTGCGGTTTCATGACGGTTTATTTTCTGGGGCAAAAAGGCTTTTGCACCTACGCCTGTCCTTATGGCGGATTTTTCGGGCTCTCTGACAGATTCTCGCCTGGAAAAATCCGCGTCACCGACGCCTGTAATCAATGCGGCCACTGCACTGCGACCTGCACCTCGAACGTGCTGGTCCACGCGGAGGTAAAACAATACGGGATGGTTGTCGATCCAGGCTGCATGAAATGCATGGATTGCATCAGCGTCTGTCCAAACGACGCCTTGTATTTCGGTTTTGGGAAACCGACGCTTCTCGTTCCGAAATCGAACGCAATTAAGAAGAGCTACTCCATAACATGGCCTGAAGAAATCGTTGGCCTGGTCGTGTTTCTTGGAAGTCTTCTGGCCATTCGAGGCGTTTATGGGCTGGTCCCGTTCTTGATGGCGCTCGGTTGGGCGACAATTACAACCTTTCTCACTTTAAAAACCTGGAGATTGATCAAGGCCAAAGGATTGTCCTTTTACCGTTTCGATTTGAAATCTTCAGGGAGAATTCGAAAAGCGGGATGGGGATTTGTAGCGTTCGCGGTTGTTTGGATTGGCCTGACCGCACACAGCGGATGGGTGCGTTATCACGAATATCTCGGCGATCGCGCATTTCGGAGAATCCAAATCCCCGACGAGCTTGCCCTCGCCCAGACAAACCCCACTCGCTGGCTCAGCGCGATCGACCGTGAGAACATTCTCGAAGGAAAAAATCACTTGCAGGCCGCCGCGCACTTCGGGCTGCTTACAAACAGCGAAGCGCTGTCGCAGCTTGCCTGGTTTGAATATCTCTCCGGCGACGCTGAGCAATCCATCGCGCTGCTCAGCCAGGCCGCAGCTCATCAAACCGGCCAAGGTAAAGCTCTGAGTCTGTATTATCGCGGCGCGATCCTGAACCGTTTGGGACGCTATGAGCAAGCGCGGACGAGCCTCGACGAGGCTCTGGCGGAACGAGCCGATTTAATTCTTGCTCGTCAGGAAAAAGGCGAATCGCTCTGGCAACTGGGCCGCAACGAGGAAGCCATTTCCATTTGGAGCGATGCGGCGCAGCGCAATCCGCGCCTCGTTTTGGCCAACAATGAACTCGCTGGCGCTGAGCGATCACTCGGCCGATTCGAAGAAGCAATCGCTTACGAAAAACAAGCCGACCAATTCACTCCCGACAATCCACTTTACCATTGGATGATCGGTCTCAGGCTGCAAAAGCTCGGGATGAAAGACCTTGCCGAAAAACATTTCCAACGCGCGATTCAAATCGATTCCGGGTTCCAGGGAGGTCCCAAATAAGCTGGAGACACAAGGCAAGCGGCCCCTTGATGCGGGGCTTGTTGAACTGGACACGATTTGGGGATGCGATTTTCGAAGATATCCCCCATACTTCTTTGGAATTTTTTGAGGCCGCCCCCGCTCACATTCGTGCGGTGCAAGACGCGATTAAGCAGAAGATTATGGAATGGGCCTGGCTGGCAGCGTTGGCACAACTGAACCAAAGGCTATGATCGTGATCGCCCTTTTTCTCGCGACCTGCTTTCTCGCCTACGCCAACGGCGCGAACGACAACTTCAAGGGTGTGGCGTCGCTTTTCGGCTGCAAGGCAGCGAGCTATCGAGCGGCCATCACCTGGGCGACGATCACTACGTTTGCCGGATCGATCGCCGCCATATTTCTCGCGCAGGCTTTGCTCAAAAAATTCTCCGGCAAAGGCCTCGTCCCGGACGCGATTGTCGGATCCCCGCAGTTTCTGCTCGCCGTCGTCATCGGAGCGGCACTCACCGTCATCCTAGCGACGCGCCTCGGATTTCCGATTTCCACGACCCATAGTCTGATGGGCGCGATTATTGGCAGCGGCCTTGTCGCGGTTGGCGGCGCGGTAAATTTTTCGGCACTCGGCAAAGGGTTCGTTCTCCCGCTCCTCCTCAGTCCTGTTCTCGCCATGTTCTTGGGCGGGCTGCTTTATTTCGTCTTCCGCAGCACGCGGCTCGCGCTCGGCATCACAAAGGAATGGTGTATCTGTGTCGGCTGCGAAGAGCGGGTCGTCGCGTTACCGCAACCAACCTCGATCCTCACGATGCGGTCGCTGCCGCCGGCCGTCAGCCTGACGGTGGATCAGATGGAGAATTGTGAAGAGCGCTACAGCGGCTCGATGCTCGGCCTCGGCGCGCAGCAAATCATGGACGGCGCGCATTTTCTCAGCGCCGGTGTCGTGAGTTTCGCGCGCGGATTAAACGACACGCCGAAAATCGTCGCGCTGCTTCTCCTCCTGCCGGCGCTCGATTTGCGCTGGGGATTTTTCGCCGTCGCCGCGACCATGGCGCTCGGCGGCTTGCTCAACTCGCGCCGGATTGCGGAAACGATGAGCCACAAACTCACGGCGATGAATCATGGCCAGGGATTCTCGGCTAATCTCGCGACCGGCATTTTGGTCATTGCGGCCAGCCTCTTCGGCTTGCCGGTTTCGACGACGCACGTCTCCGTCGGCTCGCTCTTCGGGATCGGGCTCGCGACCAGCCAGTCCAATCCGCGCGTGATGCGGAATATCGTTCTCTCCTGGATCATCACTCTTCCTTGCGCAGCCCTGCTCGGCGCGGGCGGCCTACGCCCTGCTGCGCCATCTATGAACCCGACGGTCACGAACAGTTTCGCGCGTAAGCTGGCCGAGCACTCGCTTCCACTCCGTCACACGCGGACGGAGATCCTGCAGATCAATGTCGGCAAACTGTGCAACCTCACTTGCATTCACTGCCACGTGAACGCCGGGCCGAAACGGAAGGAAATCATGACCCGCGAGACGATCGATCGAGTGATCGATTGGCTGGCGAAGACGGACATTCCAATCGTTGATCTTACGGGCGGCGCGCCGGAAATGATTCCAGACTTCAAGTATTTCGTCGAACGCCTGAAGGCGCTCACGCCGCCGCGGCACATCATCGATCGGTGCAACCTGACGGTCCTGCTCGAGCCAGGTTTTAAGGACTACGCGCAATTTCTCGCCCGCCACCAGGTCGAGATCATCGCCTCGATGCCGTGCTACTCGCCGGAGAACGTCAACGCCCAGCGGGGCGAAGGCGTTTTTGATGGCAGCATCAAGGGGCTGCAGCTTTTGAATTCGTTAGGCTACGGGATCGATCCCGCGCTTCCGCTCCATTTGGTTTACAATCCGAACGGCGCTTTTCTCCCAGGACCGCAGGCCGAGTTGGAAGCGGATTACAAACGCGAATTGAAAGATCATTTCGGGATCGTCTTCAACAAACTCTTTACGATCACCAACCTGCCGATCGCGCGCTTCGCCTCCTGGTTGAAACATAACGGCCAGCTCGCCGAGTACATGGCGCTGCTCAACGATGCCTTCAACTCGGCCACCGTCGAAGGACTCATGTGTCGCAACACTATCAACGTCAGCTGGCGCGGCGAAGTCTTTGATTGCGACTTCAATCAGATGCTCAAGATGCAATGGCGGAACGGAGGCAGCGCGGGTTTGCATCTTTGGGACATTGATCCAGAGAGCGTCGAGCATCGCGAGATCCTCACTGGCGAACATTGCTTCGGCTGCACGGCCGGCGCCGGGTCCAGTTGTGGTGGTGCGTTGGTCTAGAGTTTGTTTGGACTCTACGGCTTCAGCTCCCACGTATCGCCCAACACCGCCGTTCGGTTTTGTCCGCCGAAGATGATGGTGCGGCCAAGGACCCGAGCAGAGGCAATGCCGGCGCCCTCGCGCGGTCCGGGTGATCGGGCGGGGAAAAGCTCCTCCCAATTTGTTCCCGTCCACGACCAGGTCGTGTTCTGGTCGATCCCGCCGCTGCCACCTCCGAAAAGAACAACCGTGTTCAGGTTTGGATCAAACACCGTTGAGCTGGCATAGACAAGAAGGGGCTGAGCGGCGGGAGACTGCATGGTCCATGTCTGGCCATCATAGGTCCAGGTATTATAGGGATTGACGTCACCCAGACCTCCGAACATGACGATCTGCTTGGTTACGTAATTGACCCCAACGGCGGCTGATGACCGGGCGTAGGGAACCATGCTGACGTGGACCCGCCTCCAGTCCGAGCCGGTCCAACGCCACATAATGTCCTGATAAAAGTTGCCATCGAACCCGCCAAATAGATCGACCTGGCCATCAGAATCTGTGAAAACCATCGGGCCAGTCACAGCCTGTGGAACGTGAGCAGGAGCAGCTTGCGTCCACGTCGAGGTTCCCCCATCCCAGAGCCAGGTGTCACCGAGGTCATCTATTCCATTGTAGCCGCCAAAAAGAACCACCTGGTGAGTGCGGCGGTCATAAGCCATTTGGGCATTCGCTCGTACAGAAGGAGCTACCGCCGTATCTACTCTCGTCCAGGTCGTACCGTCGAAAGTCCAGGTATCATTCAAATAGCCACTGCCGTCAAATCCGCCAAATAGAAGAACCTTCCGGCTCGCAGCGTCGTAGGTCATGGCGAGGTAGGAACGCGCCGGAGGGGAAACGGCTGGAGAAAGCCGAGTCCACGTGAGCGTTGACTGAGCCCCGCTCGCACCAGCGATAGCGAGCAACGGAAGAAAACAGGATACGACGAAGAGAGACTTTAGCAGTTTGGTTATCACGTTCTTTTCATAAGTCCCCGCCAGCTATTGTCAACACACCGGTGCGGACATGAAAACGACATTTCCGGACACCGCGAACACCTCGCCCTCGTCTCCACAACCGGTTCGACCCGCATCAAATGCGAATTGCTCGACCCGATGAACTCGCTAACATGCCCCCAGGTCAATGGAGTTTGCCCCTTCCCGCCTGAAGGCGAGAGAACTGCATTAGCTGATGACTCCTACTGCGCTTCGGGTTAAGAGAGGCAACAGTTGGAGTTTTTTTTATGCTCACATATTTTTGGATCATGCTCGGCGGCGCGCTCGGAACCGGCGCCCGTTTCTGGGCGTCGGGCCTGGTGGCCGAGCGCTTCGGCGAGGTCTTTCCGTTAGGCACGCTCTTCGTGAACGTAACCGGTTCGTTCATCATTGGCTTCTTCGCCGGATTGATCGATCCGCAGGGACCGTACCTTATCGGGCCGCGCCTGCGGCAATTCGTCATGATCGGAATTTGCGGCGGTTACACGACCTTTTCCTCCTTTAGCCTGCAAACGCTGGAGCTGGCGCGCGACGGCGATTGGCTGCGCGCCGGGCTCAATTCTGTGCTTTCATTGGTTTGTTGTCTGTTCGCGGTCTGGTTGGGCCGGAGCGTGGCGATGCTGTTGCTTGCTCGTTAGGTAAATCATTATGCAACTTCCGGAAGACGCCCTGCTCCTGCGCATCTTTATCGGCGAAAGCGATCGCTGGCAGCACCAGCCGCTCTACGAAGCGATCGTGCTGAAGGCACGCGAGCTGCACCTGGCCGGCGCGACGGTCCTGCGCGGGCCGATGGGGTTTGGCGCCGCCAGCCGCATTCACACGGCCAAGATCCTGCGTCTCTCTATGGATCTGCCGATGGTGATCGAGATCGTTGATACGGATGAGAAAGTGAAATCGCTCTTTCCATTCCTCGAGCAGGTAATGGGCGGCGGGCTGGTCACAATCGAGAAGGTCAAAGTGATGCGCTATGGCCACGGTGGGGCCGAGGGAGGAGCGGAATGAATCGACAAACGCGATTCGTCATTGCACTGCTTCTGGGCCTGCTCTGCTTCGGCTGCGGGCGGTGGGAGAAGAGCGAGCAGGCGCCTGAAAAATCAACGGCTGAAAAGGCGGACTGGCTAACGGACTTTGCGAGCGCACAGGCGCAGGCCCGGGCGGAAGACAGGATGCTGCTGATCAACTTCACCGGGTCCGATTGGTGCCCGCCCTGCATTATGCTGCACCGACAGGTCTTTTCGCAACCGGAGTTCGCCGACTACGCCGCCAAACATCTCGTCCTCCTTGAAGTTGATTTCCCGCACACGAAGGCCCAGACCGATGCGCAGAAAATGGCCAACGAAAAACTGTCGGATCAATTTGGGATCTACGGATTCCCGACCGTCATTGTTCTCGATTCGAGTGGGAAAAAGATCGGCGAACTCGGCTACATGCCGGGCGGACCGAGGGCGTTTATCGCCGCCTTGGAAAAGTTGCGCGGGAAGAGTTGATTCGTTAGGCTCCGGCAAAGCTGCTGAAGATTGACCTCGAGGATGAAAACAATCGCAGTTCTCGGAGGTGGCTCCGCTGGTTTCACGGCGGCTCGAATCGCTTCGGAAAACGGCGCACGGGTCCTCTTTTTCATGGGGGACAACGCGGATCACGCATCGCTTTGCATCAACGCTGGCTGCATGCCGTCGAAGGCGCTCTTCGAACCGATCGACGCGATGCAGCACGCGAAACAACACGGCTGGCTGAAAGTTGAGCCGAAGGAGCCTGACGAATACCTTGCGCAAATCGTGCGTTGGAAGGACAACGAGATCGCGAAGTTTCGCGCCTATCGCCAGCACGAAATCCGGAAACTGGCGAGCGACACCTTCACGATCGTTCGCTCGAATGCCTGTTTCGTGAACGACCAAGAAGTGTTGAGCGAGGGCAAACGTCATCGCTTTGACGCCGCGATTATCGCGACCGGTTCGGTGACCGTTCTGCCGATGATCGACGGACTCGACCCGAACTGGGAAGGGGTCTGGACGAGCGACGAGATTCTGCGCAACACGCGCATCCCAAAATCGCTCGCGGTCATCGGGTCCGGCGCGATCGGACTCGAGTTTTCCCTTCGTTATGCACGCCTGGGCTCGGCGGTGACGCTCATTTCCCGGTCAGAGATTCTTGCGGAATTTCCCCGGCAGTTTGGCGAACGAATCGCATCGATTTACGAGCACGAAAACGTACGGGTTCTCACTCGTCGCCATGTTGCGCGGATCACCCGCGATCAATCCAGCGCATTTGTCATCCAAGGTGAAGGCGCCGAATCGATGGACCCGATCGTCTGCGAGAGAATTCTGCTCGCGACCGGAAGGCGACCGGCAGTGGATCACCTCGGATTGAAGGCTGCGGATGTGGAACTGAATGCGCGCGGACGCCTCGAGGTCGGCGACGACATGCGAGTCAAGGGGAAGGAACACATTTTCGCCGCGGGAGATGTCGCCGGGCTGCGGATGGTGGTGCATCACGCACACATCGAAGCCGGCATCGCGGCCGAGAACGCGTGCAGCGACGGCGAGCGCAAATGGAGCAAGCGCTCCAATATTGAGGTGATCTTTTCCGATCCCGAATTTGCCTTCACCGGTTGCACGCCAGTGGAAGCGGAAAAGGACGGGCATCAACTGGTCAGCGCCTCCGCCGAGAGTCGCGACATCGGCAAGTTGCACCTGGCGGGGGATGATCGTGGTTTCGGTGAGTTCTGGGCAGACGCGAAAACGGGCCGCCTGATCGGCGCCGGATTACTCTGCAATGATGCCGCCAACCTGATCCATCTGCCGGCTTATGCGATCGATCACGAGCACACCATTTATCAACTCGAAGAAGCCGAGTATTATCACCCGACGAAGATCGAGATTATTTCCGAGATTGGTGACGCGCTCTGTCGGAAGCTGGGTGGTCATCCTTTCGCCCGGGCCGAAGAGTAGCCCGCGCTCCAAAGCCCGACCCGGTCGTTCGATCCTTTGTTCGTTAGGGCACAAAAAAGCCCAAAGGGCATCCAGCGCTTTCGCTGGATGCCCTTCACTTGTAAGCTTCCTCACGAGCCTTTCGGGAGTCGGATGGGACAACCCCCGGGAGGCGATAGTTATTCCGCCCCGCTTACGGGGAGGCTATTGTGCGCGTGGTTCTTGACCTCGAGGTGGTCGGGCTTCTCCACCACTCCGCTCAGATTGATGTCGGCGCGGAAGTTGGAGCCTGTGACCGGCTGATTCCTGTCAGCCTGGATAATGTTATCGTCGGCTTTTTCGACTGTGCGATTGCCGTCCACGTCGCCGATCAGGAAACCGAACGCTACATCCGCCGTCGCGCCGCCTCCGTTCACGCCCGAGATCTCGACGGTCACGGTCTGAACGTCGGCCACGTTGGTGAGCGGGACCCGCATTTCGTTCCCGCTGAAGGTCGGTGTGCCGGCCGTGGCCGTGCCGCCGACGACTTGGGCGTTACCTGAGGTCACTGCCGCGTCGAAGGTAAAGACAGCCAGGAAGTTGCCAGCCGCATCGCGGTCTTCCACTCCTGATGTTCCGCTCAGCGGCATATCGATGTCGAACGAGCCGGCCGACCCGTGGGTCAGACGCGAAGCCGCGCTCACCAGGTTAGCACCACTCCCCGACGAGGTTGGCTCGCTGTCGGTGAAGGCATCCTGCTGGGATGTGCCGCTGATGGCAACGCGCCCGTCAACCCATGAAGTGAGGTGCTCGCTGGCTATCGCGGAGCCGTAGTCATAGTCACCCGCATACGTCGATTGAACGGTAGTATCAGGCTGCGCTGGGAGCGGGCTGGCTACGTCCGATAAAGAATCGTCAGGCAACCAAGTTGCGCCGTTGTCGGTGGACTTGCGCGACCACATCCGGTAGCACGGAACGGCTGGATTGCCATATGTGCAGCTGCCGAACTCGCGCCCGTCATACCACGTCGCGAGGAGCGTGCCGGTCGGGCTGACCGAAATGTTGGGCTGCCACTGAGGACGGGTCGTGGAATCGCTGTTCAACTTGAACGGCGCGCCAAAGGTCACACCACCGTCGGTCGAGCGGATGTAATAGACATCGCCAGCGTCCGCGCCGGCGCCGTGCTGGGCATAGACCAGGTGAACCACATTGTTGAAGGCAGCAGGCTCACCCCAGCCCTCGTGCCGCCAGTAGCCACCGGAATCGGAAAACATGCAGGCGAAGTAACCGACGCCGTGACGCCCGGTCCGGCAAAGCTGGGGCCGGTGTAGGTGTTGGCCCACGTGTCTGCCACCGTCGGTGGACTTGTAGATGTGGTTGACATTGTTGTGCGGAAAACCGCCGCCGCCTTCGTCCATGCCCGCGATGTACATGGTCCCGTTGCCCGACAAGTCGCCGGTGATCTGCGTATTGCGAATGAAGGTACTGGTATTGCTAACTATTACCGGAGCGTGCCACGTATTGCCGTTGTCAGTGGAGAAGGTGACGGAGAGAGCACCGCTACCAACGGCGAAGTTGTTCCAGGAAATGTACATGCGTCCATAGAATGGGAGCACGTGGTTGTTGTCGGACCAGCCAGACTCGCGGTCGTCTGAGCTGCCATTGTGAGCGCAAGCGCCAGTGGCCCAAGTGGCCCCGCCGTCAGTGGACTTCCAAGCGCCGATGCCCTGTCCGCCGCAGCCCGTAGCCAGGAACACTCCAAAGAAAGTGCTGGTAGGCTTGTTGTAGAGAGTGACCGGGTCGCCAAAGTTCGTCCCGTGTCCACTTGCGAAGGGGCTTGGATTGAGGCGGGTGAAGGTCGTGCCGCCGTCGCTGGAATACGACGCTCCGGAGTAGTTAGCGGAGGCGGTTCGGGAATCGTTGTAGGTGACGACGATCTGGTTGGGGTTATCCGGGTTGGCCAAAGTGTATGTCTCCGACTGGGTAGCGGTGCGGAATAGGTCTCGGTGCCGGTGACCAGATCGACGTCCCCGTCGCCATACGCGAGGGGCGCCAACAGTTCCTGGACAAACGGGGAAGATTCGCCGGAAAGCGCGGGTGAGCCTCCCTGGGCTTCGCCGCAGTAAATCGCGATCGCTCCAGCTCGAAGGTTTTCCTGCTTGTCGAGGCCAAGTGCGCGAAACTGAGCACAGTCAAACCCGGCAGGGACGAGCGGGTTGATGGACGTGGAGGCTGCGTTATTCCTCGGCTGCGCTTGCGCAGAGAACCCGCCAAAGCCCAGGCCGGCCAGCAAGACGCCGGTCAGGACTAAAAACAGGCCGCTTAAGACGCGCAGATTAAAGAAGGCGGATTGTGAAGCGGATTTCTTTTTTTTCATAGCATGCGAATGAACAGACTTTCGTTTTGGATAGTTTATAACTTAAGTGTTAGTTTTGGGTGAATTTGTTTCACCCAATTGCGAAGGCTACCGAAATTAGGGAAGGTCTGTCACGGGGTTTAACCTTATAATTTGGAAAGGTGCTTGTCCAGAAGGTGCAGTCGCCCACCGGGTCCACTCGCATGGCACTGTAGTCGCCCTAGCAGTTGCTCGTGTCGCTTTGGATGTCCGTGCCATTCAAGGCATCGTTCTCACCAGGCAGAGTGCCGAGTGAATCAGTCGACAGGCGAAAGGCGTAGTAGACCTGAGGATTGATAGCGGCGCTGGAGGCGTAAAGCCGAGGGCCAAATTTTCCCGACTGATCCAGACCAAAGCCAACTAGCGCCAGAAAGACGCCGAGCAAAGCGGAGTGCGAATCCAATCAAGACGCGAATATTAAAGTAAGCGTCTCGAGAATCGTCGATTTCCTACGACGCATCTGGAGCCACGAGCAGAGTGCCGGCAAGGAGAAATGTCAGCGCTGCCGACAGCAGGCAAAATGGACAAAAGGCGTGCAAGACGAACGCCTGCAAATAGAGAAAATAAAGCGAGGCCAGGAACATTACACTGACCACGACGATGAGGAAGCGCCGCAAGCGGGCGTAACCGGAAGCGACGAGGACGGCAAGGCTAAAGACGACAAAATATGCCACCGCGCCAAAAGCCGCTGTAGGAATCCCCCGGATCGTGGCATATGCGCTTCCGAGGACGGTCGAGCAACCTATGCTTGAGCCGCAGACCGCATCGTCTCCGGTCAGGTGCGCCACGGTAAGAAAGGTCGCGTCTGCCAACCCAACGATCGCGATGACGGCCAGAATCCAGCAAAGGACCAGCCGCGGACGTGCTCCGGCGGGCTCCAATTTTTGCTTCACCCAGTTCCTCTTTTTGTTGGCCAAGATCAGGATTTCCTTTTTGCCGCGAGGGCCTCTTCGATCACCTGTCGCAGTTTCTCCAGATCAAATGCAGCCTTCGCCTCGCGCCCGTTGACAAAAATAGTGGGAGTGTTTTGCACGCCCCGGGCGGCACCGGCCGCGCCATCGGCGGCCACACGCGCCCGCACTTCGGGGCTCTTCGCATCCTCCTGAAATCGGACGGGATCGAGTCCAAGCGAATTGACATAGGCGCTGAAGACGAAGCCAGCATTGGACGCCTCACTCCAGACCGGTTGGTATTGGTAAAGCATGTCGTGCATTTCCCAGAAACGCCCCTGCAACCCCGCCGCCTCTGCAACCATCGCGGCCTCCAACGCGTGCTTATGCATCGCGAGCGGGAATTCATGGAAAACAATCCGCAACTTCCCTGGAAATTGTTTCTCCAGCTTGTCAATCGCGGCCGTGGCAATGGCGCAGGAGGGGCACTGGAAATCGCCGTAAATCTCGATTGTCACGGGCGCGTTGCGCGGACCGCGCACGTGCAGCGAAGGATCTTCCTTCTCTTCCGCCGGGGTTGACGTTACGGAGGCTCCGGCCGCCGGCGCCGGTGTGGGTCGCATTTTTGTTCGGTAAACCGCGGTCGCGATGCCCACCGTCAGGAACGCGACGACCGCGATCAAGATGAAAGGAAGAAAACGTTTCACGACCGGCGAAAACTCCTTGGCATGCGCGGCGACTCTAGTCACTTCTTCATTCGCGCCAAATAAAAAATCTCCGCGCCGCCTCTTTCCGTATTCGTTAGGCAACGCCTGATGGGACGTGATTCCACGGTCGGCGCGGGCCATCGGCGCGTTGCTTTTCCGAGGACGAATGTTAGCGTCGCCGCTCTGCGATGAGCCAGAATTACAAGGACACGCTCAACCTGCCGAAAACGGATTTCCCGATGAAGGCCGGGCTGGCCACGCGTGAGCCGGAGATGCTTCAGAAGTGGGAAAATGCGCACCTCTACGAGCAAATCCAGACTGCCCGCGCCCAAGCCGAACTCTTCGTCCTGCACGACGGTCCGCCCTTCGCCAACGGTGACGTCCACATGGGCACGGCACTGAACAAAATCCTCAAGGATCTCGTAGTGAAATCCAAAACCATGGCCGGTTTTCGTGCCCCGTTTGTCCCGGGCTGGGATTGTCATGGCCTGCCGATCGAATACAAGGTGGTGAAGGAAACACGCGGCCTCTCTCCGCTCGAGGTGCGGCAGCGCTCCGAGGCGTTTGCCCGAAAGTTCATCAACATTCAGCGCGAGCAATTCAAGCGCCTCGGCGTCTTCGGCGATTGGGACCATCCTTACCTGACGATGAACCCGGCCTACGAAGCGGCGATCCTGCGCGCCTTTGCCGCCTTCGTGGAACGCGACCTGGTTTACGAATCGCTCAAGCCGGTCTTCTGGAGCACCGGCGCGCAGACCGCGCTGGCCGAAGCCGAGGTGGAATACCAGGACCGGCAGGACACCGCCGTTTACGTCAAGTTTCCCATCGTTACCGGGCAACTGAAAGACAAGGCAAGCATTGTCATCTGGACCACGACGCCATGGACACTGCCGGCCAATCTCGCGATCGCGGTCCACCCGAAGGAGCGTTATGTAGTTCAGAATTTCAACTCTGGGCCGCGACCGCGTGGCGCTTCAGTCAACATTGCAAACCCCGTGGAGATCGGGGCGCACAGGCCCTTCCCACATTCCGAAACACTCGTCATCGCCGACAAATTGGTTGCGCCGTTTTGTGCGGCGAGCGGCTTCGAACCAGTCGGTGAACCGCTCGAAACCTTTGCCGGCAGCAAACTCGAAGGCATCGGGGTGCAGCATCCGTTTCTGCCCCGCACTGCGATTGTGCTGACGGCGGATTTCGTCACGATGGACACCGGCACCGGCGCCGTTCACATCGCGCCCGGCCATGGCGAAGATGACTACTCGTTAGGCAAAATGAACGGGCTCCCGATCCTCTCGCCGGTCGATGATCTCGGCCGCTATACCGAGGAGGTCGGCCTGCCTGAATTGGCCGGCAAATACGTTTTCGACGCCAACGCCGATATCGTCAGGCTGCTGCGCGACCGCGGCATGCTCCTCGCCGAGCAACCTTTTCCGCATTCCTATCCCTATTGCTGGCGTTCCAAAACCCCGATCATCTTTCGCGCGGTCGAGCAGTTCTTCATTCGAATCGACGACCTTCGGAGGCAGGCACTCGAGGCCATTACGCAAGTAAAATGGCTGCCGGCCTGGGGCGAAAATCGGATCGCCGGTACGGTTGAATCGCGCCCCGACTGGGTCATCTCTCGTCAGCGCAGTTGGGGCGTACCGCTGCCGGTTTTCTACTCTGCCGAAGGGGAAGCGCTCCTCAACCCGGAATGGATCCGCAAGCTTGCCGATCTCGTCGCACGGCGCGGATCCAACGTCTGGTTCGAGCTCGACGACGCCGCTCTCGCGCGAGAACTCGGACTCCCGAAAGGAACCCGGCATCGCAACGACACGATCGACGTCTGGATCGACAGCGGCGTCTCGCATCTTGCGGTCTGCGCGACCCATCCCGCGCTGCGCGATCCCGCCGACATGTATCTCGAAGCGACCGACCAGCATCGCGGCTGGTTCCAGTCGTCGCTCATGACGAGCGTCGCGCTGCACAATCGCGCGCCCTACAAGACCTGTGTCACGCACGGTTTCGTGGTCGATGTCGACGGAAAGAAAATCTCCAAGTCGAGCACCTACAACAAGCCGATGGACGCGGGCCATTTCGTCGGCCGGTACGGCGCCGATCTCGTCCGGCTGTGGGTCAGCAGCATCAATTACACCGACGACGTGCCCTTCTCGGAGGAAATGTTCACCCGCCTCGGGGACACCTACCGGCGGATCCGGAATACGCTCCGGATCTTGTTAGGCAATCTGCACGATTTCCCTTCTCCGGAGGGACTCGTCGCGGCGAGTCCTGGACGTGCGGAAGCACGTCCCTCCGCCTTTACTTTGGTCGATCGCTGGATTCTCGATCGTCTGCAGCAGGTGATCGAGGAGTGCCGCGCGGCCTACGCGGCCTACGAATTCCACAAGGTCTATCACACCCTCAACCAATTCTGCGCGGTCGACCTGAGCAGCCTTTACATCGACATAACGAAGGACCGGATGTATTGCGACGCACTCGATTCGCCGCGCCGCCGCGCGACGCAAACGGCCATGCGCCAGATTTTCGAAGCACTCTGCGTACTGCTCGCTCCGATGCTTGTTTTCACCGCGGAAGAAGCGTGGGGCTACATCGGCGGCAACCGAGGCTCAGTCCACCTGCAATTATTTCCCGAGCCACAAGGCAACCTGCGCGACTCGTTCGTTAGGGAACAAATCGATGAGCTCCTCAAACTTCGGGCCGTCATTGGTCAGGCGGTGGAAAAGGCGCGCCAGGAAAAGCTCATCGGCAACGCGCTCGAAGCTGCGGTTGTTCTGCATTGCGACGAGCGCTTCGCAGGCTCGATCCCCCGCGAGGAGATCGAGGAATTCTTCATCTTGAGCGATCTAAAATTGGCGCCGGCTGCAGAACCGAGCGCGATCATCACAAGAACGCCTAGCAAAAAGTGCGCGCGCTGCTGGCGGCATCGGCCAGCCGTCGGTGCGATCGCCGCTCATCCGGAATTATGCGATCGCTGCGCCGCGGTTGTGGAGGCGCGCGCGTGAGAATTTTTCTTTTCCTTACCCTGCCGCTCTACGCGCTCGATCAGATCACAAAGTATTTGGTTTTCCACTTCATCGACCCGTCCCAGCCGGCGCCGATTCTTATCCCGCCCGATATCTTCTCTCTCGTTCACGTCACCAACACCGGAGCGGCCTTCGGTTCCTTTCGTAACAATAACGGCTTTTTCATCGCGCTCTCCTGCGTCGCTCTCGTCATCGTGACGGTCCTGATGCTGCGCCCGGGGCCGCGCGATCCCTGGCGACGCGTTGCGCTTGGCTTGTTGATGGGTGGCATTCTCGGCAATCTTACCGACCGCCTCCTCCATGGTCACGTGATCGATTTTCTGCTTTTTAATCTGCACGTGCCGTTTGCCGATCCCTGGCCGGCCTTTAACATCGCCGATTCCTGCATCTGCATCGCGGTCTTCTGCTTCATCGTTTATTCCTTCCGCGATTCCAAAGCGAAGGCGCGATCAATCGCTTGATCTCCCGGTTGGGATGCGATTCTGGTTGGGCCGGTCGGCTCGACGGAGTCTCGCCCCACCAATCGAAAACCCACGCACGGGCAAAACTAAATCTCTGCGGAATCGGTTTCCCTGTGGTTAAGTTTCTCCCCGTGCAGATAACCCCGATGGAAACGACCGCGCGCGCGCTCGTCAATCGACTGCGCGGGACCGGGCACACTGCCTATTTCGCGGGCGGCTGTGTGCGCGACCTCGTTCGAGGCCAAACGCCCAAGGACATCGACATCGCAACCAACGCGCGCCCGGAAGAGGTGCAGGAACTTTTCCCCCGCACCTACGCCGTTGGGGCGCATTTTGGCGTCATTGTCGTGCTGGAAGGCGACTGGCAATTTGAAGTCGCGACCTTTCGCTCTGATGGCGCTTACCTCGACGGTCGCCATCCCGTAGCGGTGAATTTTTCTTCGCCCGAAGAAGATGCGCGTCGGCGCGATTTCACGATCAACGGGATGTTTTTCGATCCGCCTAACGACGCGGTGATCGACTTCGTCGGCGGGCGGGCCGACCTTGCCTCTCGACTCGTGCGGGCGATCGGCGATCCGGCGCAACGTTTTGCAGAAGACCGGCTCCGGCTCCTGCGCGCCGTCCGTTTCGCCACCGTGCTGGAGTTTGAAATCGAACCGGTGACCTGGAACGCAATCGCTAGGGCGGCCGACACGATCAACACCATCAGCGCAGAACGAATCCGCGATGAACTTGTGCGGATTTTCCTTTCGCCGCATCGCGTTCGCGGCTGGGACCTGCTCGACACGAGCGGACTGATGAAAGCCATTCTGCCCGAGGTCGACGCCTTGAAAGGCTGCGCGCAGCCGCCGCAGTTCCACCCCGAAGGCGATGTTTTTCAGCACACCCGCCTGATGCTTGAGCTTTTGCCCACCGAGGTCTCACTGCCGCTCGTTCTCAGCGTTCTCTTGCACGATATCGGCAAGCCCGCCACGGCGAGCGTGGACGAATCCGGGCGAATTCGCTTCAGCGGACACGACAAGCTCGGGGCGACCATGACGGAAGCGCTCATGCATCGGCTCCGTTTTTCCCGCGCGGAAATTGAGGCGACGGTTGAGGCGGTCGATCAACACATGGTCTTTAAGGACGTGCCCAACATGCGGGTCGCGCGCCTCAAGCGCTTTATGGCCCGTCCGCATTTCGCCGATGAACTGGAACTGCACCGGGTCGATTGCCTCGGGAGCCATGGGATGCTCGACAACTACGAGTTCCTGAAAAGGAAGAGCCAAGAATTTGCCAACGAGCCGATCATTCCGCCGCCTCTCGTCAGAGGCGACGACCTGATCGCGCTCGGGATGAAACCCGGACCGCAGTTCGGGCAAATTCTCGAAGCGATCGAGACGCGACAGTTGGAAGGGACCCTGCGGGACCGTGAGGAAGCGCTGGCGTGGTTAAGGAAGGAGTGGGGGGAAAGGCCTTGATGCGTTCAAGCGATGTGGCGAAGGCTGGTCGCCCGCCCCAGGGCTGCCGCAGCCTGGATGCCAGGAGTCATTATCAGTGATCGGAATGCGCGGTCTTACTCGGGACCGTCGCCGCTTCAATCGCCTCGCGTACCCGGGCCAGGGTGAAGGGGGGACTAAATTCTCGGCCGTCGATGAAAAGCGTTGGCGTGTTCTCGACCCAAAGTGCAATGTCGCGCTCCTGATCCGCGGTAATGCGATCGGCCACTTCCTTGCTTTCGAAGTCGGTGCGGAATCGCACAATATCCAAGCCGATTTCTTTGGCGTAAGAGTCGAAGATCGGACGCACACCTGCGGCCTTGCTCCCGTTGGCCTGGTTTTGGAAAAGCCAGTCATGCATCTCGGAGAAGTGTCCCTGTAAAGAGGCCGCCTGGACGGCAAAGGCCGCTTCCCGGGCATGCCGGTGAATCGGGAGCGGAAAGTACCAAAATGTCACCTGAATCCGGGTGCGATATGTTCGCTCAAACTGAAAGATGAGCGCCGCAAGCAAGGCGCACGAGGGACACTGAAAATCAGCGAACTCATCTAGTTTGACGGGGTCGCCAGGTTGGGCGCTCGGGGCCGCATCCACTTGCGCCATGATGACAAACGGAACGCGCTTCATGGCAAACTGAGCCTCTTTGCAGGGACTGCAGAATCTTAGCGATCGCCGGAGAATTCGCCGCTAGACATCCTCTGGCATGCTATCGCATTCCAGAGTCGCATTGCCACGCGACACTTGTCATCTTGCCCGCCGCGACATCGACTCCGAACGGACCGCTCCGGCCGATGGCAGGCTTCTTCTCTTTCATCGACACGGTATAGTGACCAGGAGGCAAAGAAACACGAAATCGACCCTGATCATCAGTCGTGAAGGACGTCACGATGCCCTTCTCGTTTTCCACGACGAAAGCAACCTTTGCCAGTGGACCCGAATCGGAAATGCCTTCTCTGCTGGGCCCCGGATGGATCGGGGCAACGGTAATCATGCCTTCGATTCCCGTCCCCGATTCGGGTTGTGTTTGTCCCAAAGAGAAGCAAGCCGACATCATGAGAAGGATCAGCGTGATTGGGATACTACGAGTTTGCACTCTCATACTAATCTCACGACTTCGAATCGGGTCAAAAGCTGTGCGTCCCGGGAAATATGGTCATTAATGCCACGGATGGCGGCGGTTCAGTGACTTCTCTATCCGTGTCATCCGTGCAATCCGTGGTTAGTTGTCTTCGATGAAAATCCTCATGATCAGCAGCGAAGGGTGGCCGCTGGCGCGCTCCGGCGCGCTGGCGGATGTGCTCGTCGCACTCCCCCGGGAACTGAAGTGCCGTGGCCACGAGATCGCGCTCGCCATGCCCTACTACCGCGAGATTCGCGAGAACAGGAAGATCAGGACGAAGCCGCTGCGGGTCAGCCTCGAGATCTCGTTAGGCGAGAAACGTCTCACCGCCGACCTTCTCGAAGGTCGGACGGCCGAGGATCTCCAGATATTTTTCGTCCGCTGCGATGAGCTTTACGATCGCCCCGGCGTTTACCAGGAACGCGGCGAGCCCTACGCCGATAATGCCGCTCGCTTTATCTTTTTCAGCAAGGCCGCGGTTGAGCTCGCCCGGCGCATGACGCCGACCCCGGAAATTCTGCATTGCCACGATTGGACCGCTGCCCTTGTCCCGATGCTGGTGCGCGATCAGGGATTGCCCTTCGCCACCGTGCTCTCGATCCATCACCTCGCCGACCAGGGGAATTTCGATAGCTGGGATTTTGCCCTAACGAATTTGCCTGGCCGCTATTTTGAGCCGAGCGGGCTGGAGTTTTTCGGTCGCCTCAACCTTCTCAAGGGCGGCATCCTTTTTGCCGATCGCATCGTCGTCTCGAGCGAACCCTACGCGTACCAGATTCAGACGCCATCGTTAGGCGAAGGACTCGACATGGTGCTGCGCGAACACGCTCACCGCCTCACCGGAATTTTGGGCGGAGCGGACTACCGTCGTTGGAATCCGGGAACGGACAAACTCCTTCCCGCTTGCTACGGCCCGAACAACCTCGATCTCAAAGCCGCCTCGCGGGACGCCCTCCTCGACCAATTTCAGCTTGCGCCGGCCCCGCGCGGCCCGGTTTTCGGCATGGTTACGCGACTCGTCGGCGCGAAGGGTTTCGACATTCTCATGCCAGTCCTCGATCGCCTTCTGGCCGACGATGTGCGCCTCGTGATTCTTGGGAAAGGCGATGCGGCCTACGAGACGGCGCTCGCCATCGCTGCGCGCAAATATGCCGATCGCCTCGCCTACCAGCACGCTTACGATGAGACACTCGCGCACCTGATTGAGGGCGGGAGTGACCTCGCTCTCATCCCTTCGCGCGTCGAGCCGGGCGCCTTCAGCGCGATGCACAGCTTGAAGTACGGCGTGCTCCCGATCGGCCGCGCTACCCGCGGGGTTGAGCAAATCATCGTGGATTACGATCCGTCGACCGACGCCGGATACGGCTTCCTTTTTTACGAATACGGGAGTGAACCGCTCTGGGACGCGATCAAACGCGCGAAGGAAGTCTTCGCCGATCACGCTGAATGGGGGCGCCTCATGCGACGCGCCATAGCACTCGATTTTTCCTGGGCGCTGGCGGCGGAAAGCTACGAACGGCTCTATGGCCAGCTCGTTGTGCACAAGGCGGCCGCCTAACGAAGTTATTCCGTGCTGATAAGAGCACACCGAATTTCCGGCTCTGGAAAGCGGTAGTCGCGACCGGATAATGGGCATTGCGTTTCGAACCAGCGGCGAATCGCGGCCCGAGAAAAGACTGCGGTGATCTACTTCACGCGTAAAGAGCCGACGAGTTTATCCACCGCACTGAGGCTGGGCTCGAATTCATCGGAGCTGCAATTCTGCGACAACTTGTAGCCGGGGTCGCTCCTCATGGCTGCATCCTCCCGGTCTCCCATCATTTGGCGTAGTTTGGTGATTAGCTGGACGTCATTCCGGTTCATCGCATCCGTCATCTCGGAATCGAGGTCATGATGAGTGTCGCGCATGTCGCGCACGCCTTCGCCCCAGTCAGAAAGCTTTGGATGACTGACCCGAAACCACCCTACGACGGTATGGCGGTGATCCTTTGTGACACCCCAAACTTCGCAGGTGAGGTGACCATTGTCCGGCGCGTAGATCGCAGTGTCCTGCGTCGCCTGGCTGAAGAAAGAAACCGCATTCCCCCAGCGAAAATGTTTCCTTGCATATCGCGCAAAGAGGTAAGCGCGTGCAGTCCGAGACGAAGTACCGGGGAGCCGAGGTGACGGAGGCAAGAGAAACTCCTTCCATTCGTCCAAGTCGGCCTCATAGCCGTCTTTCGCGTGTGCATATGCCGCCTCCACTTTTGGGCTTGCGATGTTGTAGACATCGATTGTCCACGGATGTTCATCAGCAGTGTCGCCAGTCTTGGCGGTCATAGGAGCAATCGCCCGGTCTTTGATCCAGTCGATATGGAGGACGTCGTCCCCGGCGTGGAAATGCTCGACTGTCATCGCGGTCCGAAAGACAGGTGGCACATCTAGCGTTACCGCGGGCGGCTCGACCGGCGGAGTCGCCGCACCTGCCAGGAAAAGGATGCCCGCGACGAGAATGCAAAAAGAGCACGCCACCTTGGTGCGCCAATGATCTTTCATGTCGATGCCTAATCTCACCGATCGTGGTCGCTTCAATTCTTCAATTGCACGCTGATTTCCGCGTTTCCCCCACGGGGTGACGGATACAAAGCGTCAGACCGCGATTGGCGCCTTGATCGCTGGATGCGGATCGTATCCGACCAACGTGAAATCCTCGAACCGAAAATCGTGGATGTTCTTCGCCGCCGGGTTCAAGTTCATGCGCGGGAGCGGACGCGGATCGCGCGCCAGTTGTTCGCGCGCCTGCTCGAGGTGGTTCCGGTAAAGGTGGAGATCGCCGAAGGTGTGGATGAATTCACCGCTCGTTAGGCCGCAAACCTGTGCCACCATCATGGTGAGAAGTGCGTAGCTCGCGATGTTGAACGGAACGCCGAGAAAAAGATCGGCGCTGCGCTGGTAAAGCTGGCAACTGAGGTCGCCGTCCTGGACGTGGAATTGAAAGAGCGCGTGGCAGGGCGGCAAAGCCATGGCATCGACCTCGGCCGGGTTCCAGGCAGTGACGATGAGCCGCCGGCTGTCGGGATTCGTCTTGATCTGCTCGATAACGCGCTCGATCTGATCGATCCGCTGATCGTTAGGCCCGCGCCAGTCGCGCCATTGCGCGCCGTAAACCCGCCCGAGATCGCCTTGTTCGTCGGCCCACTCGTTCCAGATCGTAACGCCGCGTTCCCGCAGATAGGCGACGTTGGTGTCTCCACGCAAGAACCAAAGCAGTTCGTGAATGATCGATTTGAGATGAAGCTTCTTCGTCGTCAGCAACGGGAAAGTCTCAGCTAAATCGAAGCGGGCCTGCGCGCCGAAAACGGAGAGCGTGCCGGTGCCGGTGCGATCGGCGCGCGGCCGTCCCTTTTCCAAAACGAGCCGAAGAAGATTCTGATATTGCCACATGAAAAAAGCGTCGGCCTAACGAACCCTAAATGATGCGCCAGCGCGGCTCGCTTCGTTTCCGGATCGGTTTCCCAAAGCCGGACGCCACCGGGATAAACGTTGCGGTTGTGACCCAGTTCGACGCCGTCGGGCAATTTCTCGAGGATCTTGGCATTGCCGCCGCCAAGCACGATGTAATCAGCAATCACGGCCAGCTTGAGTTGCTCGAGCGCCTGCACTGTTTCGCGCTGCCACTCTTTCTTACCCAGGTGATTCATTCCTTCGTCGCCGAGCCAGTCTTCAATGATCCCGTCCCCATACGGCAGATCGCCCAATTCGAGCGGGAGAACATGGTCTTTCCAGACGAGCGCCGAACCCAGTCCCGTCCCGAGCCCGAGAAAAAGCATTCGGCCCGCCCCCCGATAACTGCCGAGCGCCTGAAGGGCGGCATCGTTGATGATGCGCACCGGTTTTCCGAGCGCCTTTGGCAAAATCGAAACCGGCCCAGTTTTTTCCGAGATGCTTCGGATCAGCTCATGATCTTTCCTTCCTGTCACCGGCGCGGGAAACCCGATCGAGACCGCGTCGAAGCTCCAATCGCTCGTCGCTTCCTTGATCTGCTCAACCGCTTCCGCAGGTCCGAGCTTTGGGCCGGAAGGAAATTTTCGACGCTTCTCCTCCTGCGAGATCATCATCTTGACGTTGGAACCGCCGACGTCGAGGACGAGGATTTTCTTCATGCCCGGTCGTTAGGCAAACTCTTGATCGGCGACAAGCACATTTTGGCGGCGCGTTGTTTTTCGGCCAGTTTTTTCGCTTGTCGCCGCGAATTCTCGCGGAAATGCAGCTGGGCCTGTAAACGTGGCCCGCCGTTTTCCGGTTTCAGGCGCACGTAGCTGCCGTCGGGTTGCAGCTCGCGTGCCTTGCCGTAGTCGGTCAGGAAACGCGGCAGAACTTCATTGATCACTTCGTCTCGCAGCGGTGGCGACTCGATCGGGAAAGCGATCTCGACCCGGCGATAGAAATTGCGCGGCATCCAGTCGGCACTCGCCAGATAGAGATCGGGCTTGCCGTCATTCTGGAAATAGTAAATCCGGCTGTGCTCAAGGAAGCGCCCGACAATGCTAATAACGCGAATGTTTTCGCTCAGCCCGGGAATTTTCGGCCGGAGCGAGCAAATTCCCCTGACAATGAGATCGATCTTCACCCCCGCGCAGGAGGCTTCGTAAAGCTTCTCGATGATCTCCTGGTCGACTAACGAATTCAGCTTGGCCACGATTCGAGCCGGCTCGCCCGCCATGGCGTGATCGCGCTCGCGCTCGATCAGGCCGATCAGTCGCTGGTGCAAATCGAAAGGCGCGACGAGGAGCTTTTTCAAGCCGGGATAACCGGCCAGCCCGGTCAGGGTGTTAAAGACGATCGCCACTTCCTCGGTCAGGTCCGGGTGCGGTCGTGAAAAGGCTGAAGTCGGTGTAAATGCGGGCGGTCTTTGGATGGTAATTGCCGGTCCCGAGATGGACGTATTGGCGGAGCCGATCGGGATCGCGCCTAACGACAAGGAGCGCCTTGCAGTGCGTCTTCAATCCGACCACGCCGTAGACGACATGTGCGCCCGCTTCCTCGAGGCGGCGCGCCCACTGGATGTTGTTCGCTTCGTCAAAGCGCGCCCGCAATTCGACCAGCGCGGTGACCTGCTTGCCGTTGTTCGCCGCGTCAATCAGCGCCTCGACGATCGGCGAATCGCCGCTCGTCCGGTAAAGGGTGATCTTGATTGCGAGCACGAGCGGATCTTTCGCCGCGCTTTCCACCAATTCGACCACCGGGTCGTAACTTTGGTAGGGATGATGGAGCAGAATGTCCTGCTTCCGCATCGCCTCGAAAATATCCGCATGCGGCGGCAGCGCCGGATCGCGCGCCGGCTGAAAAACGCGGTCTTTCAGCTTGGCAAAGGCGTCGTTCGCAACCAGCGGCGCGAGATGGGTCATGGAAAGCGGGCCCTCGAGTTTGTAAAGATCGGCCTCCGTCAGTTGAAACAGATTCGAGGAGCAGATTTGAGAATTCGTTAGGGCAATCGGCCTCCACTTCCAGACGCACGGCATTGCCGCGGCTCGATCGCCGCAGTTCCTGCTCGATGCTGCGCAGCAGGTTGTCCGCTTCTTCCTCGTCGACGTAGAGATCGCTGTTGCGCGTGACGCGAAAGGCGTGAACGCCATCGAGGATGAGGCCGGGGAAGAGATCGGCCACGTGCTGTTTGATGAGCGAGGCGAGGTAGATGTAGTTCCAGCTCTCGTCGCCCTTGTCGCCGCGCGGCAGATGGATCAGGCGCGAGACCGCGCGCGGCACCTGCACGATGGCATGCATCGGGTCGCCGCCCTTTTTCGCTCGCGCCCTAACGAGCAGGTTGTGGCTCTTGTTCAGGAGCTGCGGGAACGGATGGCTCGCATCGACCGCGAGCGGCGTGAGCATCGGGAAAACTTCCTGCTGAAAATAGCGGCGCGCCCAAGCAGGCGCGCTTCGCGTTCAGCTCATCCATGTGCTGGATGAAAATATTGTTCTCGCGCAGGAGCGGCTCGATTTCCTTGTTCCAGAGCGCGTATTGCTCCGCCACCATCTCGTGCACGATGCGCTCGATCGCTTCAAACGTCGCGGTCGGGCTCATTCCATCGGGACCGACGTCGCTCGTCTCGCTCGCGATCTGTTGCTTGATGCCGGCGACGCGGATCTCGAAAAATTCGTCGAGATTCGAGCTGACGATCCCGAGGAACTTGACCCGCTCGAGCAGCGGCTGGGTCGGGTCCTGCGCTTCCTCGAGGACGCGGCGATTGAACTCGAGCCAGCTCAGTTCGCGATTGATGAAATTTTTCGGATCGGAGAAATCGCGTCTTGGCCGCGGGTTCGTTAGGCGGCGACATCGCCACGACATTGGCCGGCGGCGTGGAAGAAGAAGCGGAAAAAGGGACGTCGGACGGCATAAGGCACCAATACCTGGCAGCAGCGGTGGATATGCAAGAAAACCTTGCCTGCCGCTGCACGCAAATAATTCCGCAACAACACTGGTGAAGCGGCGGGCGTGTCGGCCGCAACCCATCCGGAAGTTAGACGTCCCGTCTGACTCGGACTGACGGCCTTCCAGCCCGCCGGCTCCGAAACGTGGCGCAAGTCCGGGCAGGCTGGAAGGCTGCGCGCTGAGTCAGTCGAGACCGACTGACTTCCTTTGCCCATGGCGCAACGATTTTGGCGTGGAGGGACACCTTCTGTGGCGACTGCGTTTCAGAGTTGCGGAGGGTACAGCGCCCGTCCCTTGAGGAACGCACGCTCGATCTGAAGGTCGAAGGTCATCACCAGGAGGTCCGCGTCCATCCCGACTGCGAGCGCGCCTTTGCCCTTCCACCCCATTGCTCGCGCCGGTGTTTCTGTGGCCATCCGGACCGCCTCGTGCACCGGCCTCCCAACTTCCTCCACCATTCGCCTGACCAGATCGATCATGCGGGAGGCGCCGCCAGCCAGGGCTGAACCGTCCGCCACCCAGCAGGCGCCATCGCGCACCACGCATTCGGCATCGCCCAGACTGAAACGACTGTCGTTAGGCAAACCGGCCCCGGCCGTGGCATCCGTGACCAGACAGATCCCGGCCGCGCCTTTCGCGCGGTAGAGCATTCGCATCAGGGTGGTGCCGACGTGATGACCATCGGCGATCAACTCGCAAAAGATTTCCGGCTGGCTCAAGGCAAATTCGAGCAGACCCGCAACCCGCTCTCCATCACGGCGCCGCATTGAAGACATGCAGTTGAAAGTATGCGTGATCTGATGCATGCCGCGCTCAAAGCCGGCGCGCGCTTCTTCTTCCCAGGCCATGCTGTGCCCGCCGCTGCTTGCGATACCGCACGTCGTGAGGCGAGCAATCAAATCGAGCGCGCCCGGCAACTCCGGCGCCAACGTCACGCGCTGAATCGTTGTTCCAAGCTCAAGCAGCGGCCGAACGAACTCCGGTTTCGGGTCGAGGATAAATTCGGCGCGCTGCGCCCCGGCTTTTTCGTGCGAGATAAATGGACCTTCGACGTGCGCGCCGTGTAGTTGAGGGATCGTTCCGCGCGCAGTTTCGATTTGCCTCACGACGCGCACGATGTCGTCAAGCGGCGCCGTTACCGTAGTCAGGAGGAGCGAAGTTGTGCCGCCACCGGCGTGATAATCGCAGATCGCGCGAAACGCTTCCGCGGTTCCTTCCATTGTGTCGCGGCCGATTGCACCGTGCACGTGCAAATCGATGAAACCGGGAGCGAGAAATTTTCCCGCGAGGTCAATTACTTCCTCGTCCGCGTCCGGAAGTTCGCGATCGAGCGCGACGATCTTTCCGCCTGCCACGCGAAGCGAAAGTCCCTCCTCGATTCGATCGGGAAAAATCAGCCGGCCATTGGTAAGGATCATGGGCGGGAGCATCATTGCGTTTACTTTGGCGGCAGTCCATCATCCTCCTGCAATGACCGCCGAGTTCGATGTCGCGATTCTCGGCGGTGCGTTTTCCGGCGCGGCGACCGGGCTCCTGATCAGGCGTCGGAGGCCGGAAGCGCGCATTTTGCTCATCGAAAAGGCGACCGAATTCGATCGCAAGGTCGGCGAATCAACGACCGAGGTGAGCGGTTGTTTCTTAACCAGGATTCTTGGCCTGACGAGCTATCTCGGCAACGAGCACTTGGTGAAACAGGGGCTGCGTTTCTGGTTCGCCAACCGGCCGGAGCAGCCGTTCGACGACTGCGTCGAGATCGGCGCGCGTTATCAGGCGCGGCTCCCGACGTTCCAAGTGGATCGCGCAAAACTCGACGCCCATCTTCTCGACCTGGCGGCGCAAGCTGGCTGCGAAGTCTGGAAGCCGGCCCGCGCGACGCGCTGCCAGCTGAGTGGATCGGACGGCCAGTCGTTAGGCGTAAGTGTCGGGGGCACGGAGCGCGAAGTGCGTTGTCGCTGGCTAGTTGATGCCACTGGACGTGCCTCGTTTCTCGCCCGCAAACTCGGCCATTTCCGCCAGAACACGGAGCATCCGGTCAACGCTGTCTGGGCCCGCTTCACCGGAGTGAAAGACTGGGATAGCTACGAGTGGCGGGAAAGATTTCCCGCTTACGCCGCCGCCGCGCGTACCGGGCGGAGCTGGGCGACGAACCACCTTATGGGCCAGGGTTGGTGGTGCTGGATCATTCCGCTCAAAGGAGGCGATTATAGCGCGGGCTTGGTTTACGACAGCCGGATTTTCAGTTTGCCGGACGGCGCAAGCCCTGGCGCTCGGTTGCTTGAGCACATCCGTTACCCATCCGGTCGGGCGCGAAGTTTTTCGCGACGCGAAATTGGTCGAACACGACACCCGCGCCTATTCCGCGCTGCCCTATCACAGCGCGCAGGTGTGCGGTGATGGCTGGGCGATCGCGGGCGACGCGGCCGGTTTCATCGACCCACTTTACAGCCCGGGGCTCGATCTTTGCGCCTATACCACCTCGGTAGTGAGTGACCTTGTGGCCCGCGCGCTCGGCGGCGAGGACGTGACGGAACGGCGGCGATACTACAACGAGCAGTTCGCGACCACTTACCGCTTCTGGTTCGAGGCGCTTTACAAGGACAAATACTTCTATCTGGGCGAAGCCGATCTGATGTCGGCCGCGCTGCTCCTCGATGTTGGCAGCTATTTTGCTGGACTCGTCAGGCCAATCTATGCCGACCCGGAGCGTTTTTTCCTGCGACTGCCTTTCGAGGGTAACCCGGGCCGGCTCTTTGCCGCGCTGATGAAGTTCTACAATCGACGGCTGAGCGCGCTGGGGCGGAATCGCATCGCGCACGGTGTCGGCGGCGGGCACAACGCCGGCTGGCGCGAACTCTACGACGGCTTTGTGCCCGATCTTCGTCTACACAAACCGATCCGCAAAGGTCTGCTCCGTTGGTGGAAAGCGGAGCTGCTCAATCTGCGCTTTCTCGTCCACGGCCGGAGACGGGCGGTCAATGAGCCTGCGACCGCCCAAGCCGAGGCCTTGTAGCGCGAGCTTTCCCGCTTGCAGGCCGCATCTCGCAGATTGGAAGCTTGCGCTACCATGACGAAATTCCGTCGCTGGCTCGATCGCTTCGCGGTGCGCGGCATTTTCTGGCGACAGTATCTCGACTTTGGCCTAACGAACGTCCCGTTTTATCTGCGACCAATGACGATCTTCTTTTGGACGATCTTTTTTTTCTTTTTCGCCGCCCCGGCGCGCCGGGCAATTTTGAGCAACCTCAAAGTCGTGCTGCCCGGTTCGAATCCGTTCCTGAACCAGGCGCGTGCCTGGCTGACGCTCTACAACTTTGCCTGGACGATTGCCGACGCGGCCGACTACAAGCTCGCCAAAACCGAGTTCGCCTACGAAGTGGAAGGCGAAGAATTTCTCGAGCAATTGGCGGCGGCGCGCGGCGCGATTCTGCTCACTGCCCACATGGGCAGCTACGATCTCGGAGCGGCCGTTTTTGCGCAGCGCTTCCAGCGCGAAATCCGCATGGTACGCGCGCCGGAATCCGATCGGCAGACGGCGCAACATCTCGACCAGTCGCTCGAACGGGCTGGAGGGGGCGCGGTCAAGGTCGCCTACAATACCTCGAACTTGACCCTGCCCCTCGAGCTGCTCAACGCCATCCGCGCAGGTGAAATCGTTTCCATCCAGGGCGATCGTCCGGTGTCTGACGTCTCGCAGCACGCAGCGCGTTTGTTTGGCGAACCCATCAGGCTGCCGGACGGTCCGTTCATGCTCGCCTTCGTCGCCCAGGCGCCGATCTATCCCATCTTCATCGTGCGGACCTCCTTTCACCGTTACAAGATCATCGCTCGCCAACCGATTCATTGTGTCCGCACCGCGCGCGACCGGGACGCGATGATCGAGGAAGCGATGCAGGCGTGGACCCGAACGCTGGAGAAGGTAATCGCCGAACACTGGTCGCAATGGTTTTCGTTAGTCCCGATCTTTCGGTAGCAGGAGCCTATGAATGGCGGAAAAAAAACCGAACTTGGTTATGCCTTCGCCCTGCCGCGTCTCGTGGCGCGATTGGCTGGGCGCAAGGTCCGCCGGGCAGAATTCAGCAGTGGCGAGGCTTACGGTGTGGGCGTTTTGGTGTTTGGGGTCAGCTGCGTTTTCGTTGCGCGTGGGCTATTTCCGCTCGTCCGGTCGCTCGCCTGGCAGTTGCTCGTTTTGTTCCTCCTCCCTTTCGCGATGTGGGCCGCGTATCTCTTACTTTATTACGTGAACTCGCTCGTCGCCGCCTTTCTGCGAAAGCTCCGGATCTACGCCGCGGTCACGAACAATCCGTTTCAGCACGTCGTCATCATGTCGCTCACTACCATTCTGGCCGTTATCCTGGTACGCGACCAAACCGATTGGATGAGGTCGTTAGGCGCTTTCTGGCTCGCACTTCTGGCTCTCAATCTTCTCGCGATTTTCCTCGAGAAACTGCTCGATGAAGCCTAAACTGAGCCGGCGATTAATCCTCGGCTTCGGGCTTTGCGCGACGCTCTTTTTTCTCGCTGTGGTGGCTTTTCATCCGCTGCTCGCGCTTGGCGTTCTCTTCCTTTCCCACCTGCTGATTCTCTTTCCGACGCTCGTGGCAAATTGCCAATGGTGGGGCCCGGTCATCACGCATTTCGAAACAACCCGGCGCGAAGTCTGGCTCACGATCGACGACGGACCAGACCCGGTGCAGACACCGCATATGCTCGAAATCCTGCGACGCTTTAAAGCGAAAGCGACCTTCTTTGTCATCGGCGAACGCACGGCAAAATTTCCGGCCGAACTGGACGCGATTCGCGCGGCGGGACACGAGATCGCGAATCACACTGCGACGCATCCGAGCGCAACGTTTTGGTGCCTTTCGCCTTCGCGCATCGCGGCGGAGATTGATCGATGCCACGTAGCCAAGCGCTATTTCCGCGCTCCCGCGGGAATGAAGAACTTCTTCGTTCATCCCGCGCTCGAACGTCGCGAGATGGAGCTGGTCGGATGGTCGGTCCGCGGTCTTGATACGATTAGCAAAAACGCCGATGTAGTTGCAGCGCGCATTCTGCGCCGCGTGCGGCCGGGCGCGATTGTGTTGCTGCACGAAGGGCATCACACCGAGGACGATCCGGATTTTCACCCGCGCTGTCTCGAACGCACGCTTCGTGCCCTGACGAACGCGAGTTACCGTTGTGTCCTGCCTACGCCGGAGCAGTGCCGGCCGCGCGCCGGCGAAAAATGAAGAGGTGATTGTTAAAGGGCATGTTACCCCAGAGCGGCCGGATCGTGCGCGAGAATTGCTCTTCACCAAAGGCGGCAAAAATCCGTTCACGCGGCGGAAAGTGGAGCGGCACTTTGATATTCCAAGTCGTTGCCTGTGCGAAGCGCTCCGCCCAGGAGGTCAGCCAAAACCGCGTGTTCCCGTCCCGCGGACAATCGCGAATGACCACCAGCTCGTCCGGCGCAAGGCGCGCCGCGAACCGCTCAAGGAGACGCGACTGTTCGTCAGGCGGGAGATAATGCAGGACGTCAAACAGTGTGATGTTTCCCGTCTGCATGATCGGCTGGCAGAGATCCTGCTCGATGAATTCCACGTCCTGGCAAACGCCATGAGCCACTGTGTTGGCCCGCTCAATCTTGCGGCCATCGCGGTCGAAACCGCTGATCGGCGCGACGAAATTTCGCTCCCGCAAGTAGAAGGCAAGTAGTCCGACGCCGCAGCCGATATCGACGAGCGGTTGATCCGAATTCCGAAACAAGTCAAAAGCAGTGAGATAAATTGGGTCGGCGCGCAATTTCCAGTTCACGTAGATGCGCAGCCAGCGTTCCTCGAAGCGCGCCGCGACCCGGACGCAGGCTTCTTCATGCGCGCTCGCTGACGATCCATTTTTCATTGCGTGGCTCCGGTGCACTGACAAAGTGAATACTCCAATGTCTGACCTTTTTGCTCATTACAAGGTCGACGATTTTTTCGACGAGATGTTTTCCGCTCCCGGCGTGGCGCGTCCTCATTACCGCAGGTTGCTCGAGACCTTCAAGGAAATGGGGCCGGCGGACTTTGAGCGCAAACGCGATCTGGCCGCGGCCAGCTTTCTAACCCAAGGCGTCACCTTCACGGTCTATAACGACGACCAGGGGACCGAGCGAATTTTTCCCTTCGACCTGATTCCGCGCATCATTCCAGCGCGCGAATGGGACCTGGTCGAGCGGGGACTCGTGCAGCGGATCACCGCGCTCAATCTTTTTCTGCACGATATTTATCATGGGCAAACGATCCTGCGCGACGGAGTTATCCCGAAACAGATCGTCTGGGAAGCGGCCTATTTTCGGCCGGAGTTCATGCACTTCGATGTGCCCCGCAACATTTACATTCACATCTGCGGCACCGACCTGATTCGCGATCGCGAAGGGAATTACCTCGTGCTCGAAGACAACGCGCGGTGTCCCTCGGGCGTTTCCTATGTGCTCGAAAATCGGCAGGCGATGAAGCGTGTCTTCCCGCTGCTCTTCACGGAATACAACGTGCGACCGGTGGAGAATTATGCCCAGGAGTTGCTCAACCTCCTCCGTTACATCGCACCGGCCAGCGGAGACGAGCCGATCGTCGCGCTCCTGACCCCGGGCGTTTACAACTCGGCCTACTACGAGCATTCGTTTCTCGCCCGCTCGATGGGGATTGAGATCGTGGAAGGGCGCGACCTCTTCGTGCAGGACGATCGCGTTTTCATGCGCACGACAAAGGGACCCCAGCCAGTGGACGTGCTCTATCGGCGGATCAACGACGATTTTCTCGATCCCCTCGTCTTTCGCAAAGATTCTGCGCTCGGTGTTCCGGGCCTCGTTCAAGCCTATCGACGCGGCAAAGTGAGTCTCGCAAACTCCATCGGCACGGGAGTGGCCGACGACAAAGTCGTCTACCATTTCGTGCCCAGGATGATTCGTTACTACCTCGATCAGGATGCGATCCTGGCGAACGTCCAGACCTATCTCGCCTCCGACGAATCCGATCTGGCCTACATTCTCGAGCATCTGCCGGAACTGGTCGTGAAAGCGGCCAACGAGAGTGGCGGCTACGGAATGCTGATCGGCTCGCAGGCGACCCAGACGGAGCGGGAAAGATTCGCGAACAAAATCAGGAAGAACCCACGCAACTACATCGCGCAGCCGATCGTGCCCCTCTCGCGTTCGCCCTCGTTCTGCGACGATTCGGTCCAGGGACGCCACGTCGATCTGCGGCCCTATATTCTATACGGCGAACAAGTCACGATCATTCCTGGCGGCCTAACGAGAGTAGCGTTGCGCTCCGGCTCCCTCATCGTCAATTCGTCGCAAGGCGGTGGGAGCAAAGATACCTGGGTAGTGGAAGAAGCGGAGCAGAGAACGTGATTCGATCAGACCCCTGGCCTATTGCCATGCTAAGTCGCGTCGCCGATTCCCTCTACTGGATGAGCCGCTACATCGAGCGGGCCGAAAACAACGCCCGAATTCTCGATGTCAATCTTCAGCTCTTACTCGACCTCGGGAACCAGCCGGCAGCGGAGGCGGCCGCGCACTGGGTGCCGGTGATTGCCTCTCTCGAGGAAACGGAGTTCTTCGATTCCCTCTACCAAACGCCGGACGGCAAATCGGTCACCGCGTTTGTCACGCTACAGAAGAAGAACCCGAACTCGATCTTTTCCTGTCTCTCACTGGCGCGCGAAAACGCCCGTACGACACGCGAACAGATTTCGAGCGAGATGTGGGAGCAGATCAATCGGCTCTATCTGTTTGTGAAGAGTGAATCGGCGAAAAGGCTGCTCCGCACAAGTCCGCACGAGTTCTGCAAGCGCATCACGGCGGGTTCGCACCTCTTTCAAGGCATCACCGACGCGACCATGACGCACGGCGAAGGCTGGGATTTTATCCGCATCGGGGCGCTGCTTGAACGCGCTGACTGCACTTCGCGCATTCTCGACGTGAAGTATCACATTTTGCTCCCGTCCGGTGAACGGGTTGGCGGTAACATTGACACCATTCAATGGATGGCCGTGCTAAAATCATGCAGCGCGCTCGAGGCCTACTGTAAACTTTACGTCAGCCAGGTTGCGCCTTGGAAAGTGGCGGAATTCCTCATCACGCATCGCGACTTTCCGCGCTCGATTCGTTATTGCATCGATTCTCTTGATTCTGCGCTCCATCGCATCTCCGGCGTCGATGAAAACCACTACGCGAATGAAGCGGAACGACTCTTGGGCCGGTTGCGGTCGGATGTCGATTTCGCGACAATCGGAGAGATTTTCGCCTGCGGCCTGCACCAATACCTCGAAGCGATTCAAAAGCGGCTCGTCGAGGTGAGCGATGCGATGTATGCGACCTATTGCGCCAGCCTCGGCGCGGCCTGAGCGGCCAAAATTCGGAGGCCTGCCTCGGAAGATTTCTCAGGCAGCAGACGGACGCAGGCCCGATGGCGATCGACGTCCATCCGCACCACCCTTCCTTGTGGAAATGAACTTGCGCGTCAATGCCACCGTTGCGTTTGCCGCGGCGCGTATCCTTCGAGACCAAAAATACCTACAATCGAGTCAGCTCAAAATCCGTCTGTAAATGCAGATCGATATTTAGATGACGCAAATCCTTCCGCTTTGCGGCATTGCCTGCCGGTCTTGCTCTTGGCGCGCAGTTGGTTGTGGTCTTGCAAGCTATCTGGCGCTTTATCAGCTCGGTGTGCTCGCTCACGTCTGGGAACCGTTTTTTGGGGAAGGCAGCCAGTTTTCTTCCGATGTTCACGTTGCGCGTCCATTCCTTTTGCAATTCAAATTTCGTTACCAATTCTACTCTTCGCCGCCGCAATGCGCCATCCGACGGCTGAGTGGGAAAACGTCCTACTCCAGGCTGCGAAAATTCCGTAAGGACCTGGGTTTGACGGCCGCTTAGCTCCGGAGATCCCGGCGATACCGAAGGAACGCTTGCCCAGCCCTCGCGCGATCAGACGTTGGCCGGCCGCTCGGGATTTTGCGCCGCTTGGCCTTCGAACCAGCGCGCGACTAAAACGTCCGTTGAAGAATGCACGATCATCGAAAAAACGATCACGACTGCGATGAGATGAAAGAGATGTGCTGCGTCCGGCACTCCGGCTTCCAGGAGCAGAAATCCATAAACGACCGAGGCGAATCCCTTCGGACCAAACCAGCCGACGGTGACCCGCTCGCGCCAGCTTAGCGGGCTACCGGCAAGGGCGATCATCAAGGCCACCGGGCGTGCCAGGACGAGGGCGAGAATCGCAAAGACAAAATCGCCGACCTGCAGGCCAGTAAAGTAGCGCGGCACGATCATGGCGCCGAAGAGAAGAAGAGCAGCCAGCTTGAACAGCTCTGCGAGCAGCGATCCAAACTGGTGAAATTCATCGCGGAGCTCTGGAGTGACGGACGCGATCGTGACGCCCGCCACGAACACGGCCAGATAAACATTAGCACGCGTCATCGAAGCCAGCGCGAACACGAGCAAGCCGATCGCCAGAGCAAAGAGAGGCTCGTAGGACTTTGCGATGCCGAAGAACCGGCTCTTTTGCAGGCGGCAGATAGCCCACGGCAGGAGCGCACCCAACGCGACTCCCCCAAGCACTGCACCGCCGAAGGAGAGTAGCGCGGGCGTTTCATGCCCGATCACAGCCAGCAACACGAGCACGATCGGCAGCGCGATTCCATCGTTGATCCCACTTTCGACGTTGAGGAGGAAGCGCAAGCGGCCCGGAATCTCATCCCGGCCGATGATCGCCGCAGCGAAGACCGGATCCGTCGGGCAAAGAATGGCACCAACCAAGATCGCGGGAAGCCAGGAAACGCCAGCCAGCCAGTGGGCGAGCAGCGCGGTGGCCAGAAGCGTAAGCGGTAAGCCAAGAAGCAGGGCGCGTCCCGGGAGCTTCCACGCCGCGACGAGATCACGCACGCCTGCGCGCATTCCATCGGTAAACAGGACGCTGCAAAGAGCGAGCTGCGCCACCTGCTCTACCCATTGCTCGCGCGGATTGTTGGGAATCCAGTTCAAACCACTGCCACCAAAAGCAAAGCCCGCCGCGAGGAAGAGCACCGCAGTCGATAGAATGCTCCGATCGGCAAGTTCAGAGAGCAGGATTGCCACCACCAGTGTGATGGCAAAGACCAACAGTAGAACCATGCTTCTTATCTAGCTGACCGGCTCTCGTCGTCATCCTGCTTTTTTTCGCGAAATACGCGACCTGCCTAACGAGCATCAGATTTTGCGCCCATCGTAGGCCCAGTGCAGCAACGCCTGCCGCTGTTTCCGTCGGCAGGTGAGATCGCCGGGCCGGCAGTTCTTTCTCAGCTGCGCGATGTGGCGACGGACCGCCTGCCAGCGTTTGATCTGTCGCTCGTCGTCAACGCAACGCCGTCCAAGGTAATAGCGGCAATACCATTGAAACCAGCCCCGCGGATCTTCGTGGTAGATCCATCCCTTTTCGCGCCAGACTGAGAGCGGTTGCGAAGCATTTACCCCAAAAAAATTGAGTGCCGGATCATGTCGCTCTGAGCAAAGTTTCGCCTTCGCAAACCAATCGGACGGAAACTCCGCCGCACAGTCGGTCATATACCTGCCGCCGAAGACGCCGAGTTGCAGCATCAGTTTTGGTGTCAGTTCGGGTTTGAAACCAGCGGAAAAATCCTTCCCAACGGGCTTGGTCAAAAGATACTCGTAACCGTGCTGCATCCGATCGTTGACCTTGATTCGTTTGGGTTTTGATTTCACAGCCTCAGAAAACATGAGCCGTCGGGCTGCGACGGCAAACAGGGTTGGTTTTCAAAATGTTGTAGCGGCGGTCGAATCGCGACCGGAACTGGAGAGGGACGCCCAGGACGTGGCGAAGTTTTACTGCGAGGTTTCCGCCGAAGGAAAGGCGGGTCACATCTCGACGCTTTGCGGGAAGGGACAGGACCGTTTCGCCGCGGCGGTCGAAAACGCGCTCCGACGAGGCCGCTTCAACCCGGCCGCCTTGGATGGAAAGCCGACCACCGGCATGCTCGGAGGGATCCTTTTCGTCGTGACCAACGCAGAGCCGACGATCGAACTCTCGCTCGCCACCACGGAGAGCGACAAAGTCGCGTCCATGTCGAATTATGTGCAACCCCAGACGCGATTCCGTTTTCGCCTTAAGAAAAAAAGTATTGACGCTAATTTTGAAAAGGATCAAAAACGCACCAATCAACCCCAAAAAATATGAAATCTGTTCCCCCAGAATTGACCGGCTCGGCTGCCATTGTTCATAGTTCTCTTCCCTGCCAACACCACTGGGCTCTTAGGCGACGGCCCGCTTGGAAAATTTTCGCGCAATCAAGAACACATTGGCGCGTGGCGTGGCTCTTTTTGTGTGTAGCGGCGACTCCCTTGAGTGCATCTGCCAATAACGGAGTGGATGTGGTTGGCTTTCCCCCAAACCATTGGTTTCAAGTCTACTATATGTATGGCTACGCAGCGGCGAGCCATTGCGTAGGGGATCCTCCAGGCAGTGGGTGCGGGAATGAACTGCCTCCCCCGAGCTGGAGTGGTGACTGGGTGCAGTTCGTTACCGATTCTTCTGGCTCCTTCCACCAGGACGCAACATACGCGGGGTATTCTCTCGATCGCTGCGAACACAAAAAATGGTTTGACTGGGCGGGTGCTGGGACCACCGATGGCGTCGAATTCACCGTCTTTGTGGCCGGCTACGAACATTGTGACGTTGGCGAGTTGATTGGCCCACTAACCATTTCGATAATCGGCGGCCAGGCTACTCCTAGTCCTACCCCAACTCCCACTCCAGGTACAAACCTCACCAACCATGACCACAAAGATGGTGGAAACCAATGTCATCCAGAAGGCGTCGGCGTCCCGCCGATGGCGCAATACAGCGTCCATTCGATGCTGGTCAGCCTCAACATCGAGGATCGCCCGCTGCGCTACATGCCACCGCGTGGTCCCGCGATCGATTTTGTCGTCACCTACAATCAAAAGGAGACCCAGCAACCGGCCGCGTTTTCCTATAGCAATCTCGGCCCGAAGTGGACTTTCAATTGGCTCTCGTATGTGAGCGACGATCCAACCGTGCAGCTGCCCCAGATGTCGGTCTACGTCCCTAACGGGGGCGCGGAAATCTATTCCTTCGATCAAGGCTCCCAATCCTTTCTCCCTCACCCGCAAAGTCACGCCACTCTTGTCAAAACCGGGTCGGCGACCTATGAGCGCCGGCTCCCAGACGGTTCCAAACAAATCTTCGCGCAGAGCGACGGGGCAATCTCGTATCCACGGAGGATCTTCATGACGCAAATGGTCGACCCAGCGGGCAACGCCGTCACGATCGGCTATGATGCGAGCTTTCGAATCACGACCTTGACCGACGCTCTCGGGTTGGTGACCACGCTTGCTTACGAGCAGCCGGGTGATGTGTTCAAGATCACCAAAGTGACGGACCCGTTTGGTCGGTTCGCGACCTTCCAATATTCCTCGGGCCAATTGACGACCATCACGGACGAGATCGGCATTCAGTCGCAATTTACCTATGCGAGCGGGACCGATTCGATTGATTCGCTCACCACGCCCTACGGCACGACCAATTTCTCCAGCGGCGAGAATGGCACCAATCATTGGATCGAAATGACCGATCCCTTGGGCGGGAAAGAACGGGTGGAGTATCGCGACAATGCTCCGAACATTCCCGCCAGCGATCCGGTCGCGCCGAATATCCCCGGCATTGTCAACTCAGGTCTCGATGTGGCCAACACATTTTACTGGGACAAAAAGGCAATGGAGGAGGCACCAGGCGACTACACGAAGGCGAAGATTACCCACTGGCTCTACAGCGCCGACGGGACGATCTCCGGCATCGCTTCCAGCGAAAAGGCGGCCTTGGAGAATCGCGTCTGGTACACTTACGCGGGGCAACCGGATCCCACGCACGTGGGCCCGAGCGCGAACCCCTCGAAGGTCGCGCGTGTCCTCGGCGACGGGAGCACGCAGTTGTCACAGTTCGAATACAACACAATCGGCAAGACGACGAAAGCGACCGATCCGGTGGGCCGGGTCATCAGTTCGATCTACGACACGAACAATGTCGATCTGCTCGAAGTCCGGCAAACCACGGGCACCAATAACGATCTCCTGCGCTCGTACACCTACAATACGCTGCACGAGCCGCTCACCGAGACCGACGCCGCCGGCCAGACGACCGTTTTCTCCTACAACCCTTTTGGCCAGATGTTGACCCGACAGAATGCCAGAAACGAAACCACCACCTTCGCCTACGGTAGAACAGTCCCCGATGGGTACCTCGCCACCGTCACCAGCCCGCTCTTCAATGGCAACTCTGCCGTCGCCACCTTTGCCTACGACAGCTTTAATCGTGTCCGGACGGTGACCGACTCGGACGGCTACGCCGTGACGACCGATTACGACAGCCTGGATCGCAAAACCAAGATCACGTATCCCGACGCCACCTTCGAGCAGTTCCGATACACCGACAACGTGACCGGCGCGATGACGCTCGACCTGACCGGGAGCCGGGATCGGCGCGGCCTCTGGACGTATCGCCACTACAACGCCAACCGGCAAATGGATTCGATCACGGATCCGGCCAACCGGACCACGCAATACGGCTGGTGCAACTGCGGCGCGCTTGAATCCATCACCGACCCGAAAAACCAGATCACAACCTTCAATCGGGACATCCAGAGCCGGGTCTACCAGAAAGTGTTCAATGACGGCACCACGATCAATTACCTCTACGAGGGCCAAACGCGCCGAACACCGCCGGAGCCACCAGTCGGCTGCAGTCCTCCACCGACGCCAAGAACCAGCGGACCAACTACAGCTACTTTGCCGACGACAACCTCGCGCAAATCACTTACACGGACACGAGCGGGCAACCGCTCAATCCGCCCACGCCCTCGTTCAGCTGCACCTACGATCCGAACTACAATCGAATCCTGACGATGGTGGATGGCAGCGGAACGACCGTTTATGGCTACAACCCGGTGACCATCGCCGCCCGCTCGTGGGCGCCAATCGCCTCGCCGAGCATCGACGGCACGCTGCCCAACGACACGATTACGTTCGCTTACGACGAGCTGGGCCGGGTGACCAATCGCAAGATCAATGGCAGCGCCAATTCCGAGACGTGGACTTTCGACAGCCTCGGGCGGCTGAGCAGCGACGCGAACAAGCTGGGCACGTTCAACTATTCCTACATCGGCGTGACCAACCGGCTCCAAACGCTCACCTACCCGGGTGGAACAACCGCCAATTACACCTAGTTTCCCGAACCTGCAGGACAAACGGCTGCAGCAAATCAAGAACCAGACGAGCGCGAGCGTGCTCCTCTCGCAGTTCGACTACACCTACGACGCGGAAGGCCAACTCCTCACCTGGACGAAGAACTATCCGGGCCTGCCCACGCCGCAGCGTCACGACCTCGGCTACGACAACGCCGATCAGTTGCTGACGCGCCGCTCGAAGAAGACAACCAACAACGCCTTGATCCGGCAATACACCTACGGCTACGACCTCGGCTGCCAATCGGACCTCGGAGCGGGTAGGCAACGCCACGACCAACTCGGTGCCGAACAACGTGAACGAGATCGCGAGCCAGAGCGGCGCGACCAACCGCACGTTGACCTACGATCTCAACGGCAGCCTGACGAGCGACGGCGGCACGCGCACTTTCGAGTGGGACGGAGCGAACCGGCTGGTTGCGGTCAATTACACCGGGACCGAATCAGCGGAGCGAATTTTCCTACGACGGGCTGAATCGCTGTGTGAAGATCGTGGAAAAGGCGGGCAACACGGTGAACTCGACGCGCAAGTTCGTGCTCTGCGGGACGGAGAAGTGCGAATATCGCAACGACAACGGCGTGGTGCAGCTCCAGCTCTTCAGCCAGGGGCAATACCAGAGCGGTTCCAACGCGTATTACTACACGCGCGATCATCTGGGCTCGATCCGGGAAATGACCGACGTAAACGGCACGGTCGTTGCTCGCTATGATTATGATCCTTGGGGGCGCTCCACGACTGTGATTGGCACCAACAAACCAGACTTCAACTTCACCGGCCTCTACCAACACGCCAAGAGTGGGCTCGATATGGCCACGTATCGCCTTTACGATCCCGATCTTGGAAGGTGGCTAAGCCGCGATCCCGATCGTGGAAGTCGGCGGACTGAATCTGTATGGGTATGTCGGCAACAATTCAGTTAATGCTGTCGATCCTAGCGGATTAGCCGCTTTGATCACAGTTGAGGGAGATGCGGGCACCGGCATTACGGTGTTCGATCCTAGACCACAAGGCAATGGAGGCCCATACTTCTTTCCATCCAGTAACTCAATTGTGCCGCGTTCAGAGCCCGGAGCTGCGGGTCCTTATACCTCCCCCAATGTTTATGTTCTGCCAGGGCCACACAATGATAACCCGAGGTCGTACGGGCCAAACGCCATCATAGAAACGGACGATCCGCGATATCGTTGGATACACGGAGGTGGTCTCCTGCTGGATAACCCGCTCGCGCCGTACCAGGGCTGGTATCCAACACATGGGTGCACCCGTATGCAGAACGAGGATATAGATGACCTGACAAAGCTTTTATTGGACTGGAACAGCGCAAATCCCGGACAGTCGATACCTTATCAACGTTACTGGCCTAGCCCTTACTTGTTGAATAGCCTGCACCCAGGAATTATACCTGGCTGATATCCGACCATGAAACCACGCTTTGCCGCACAGTGCTGTTGCATCACTGTCTTTCTTGTTGCCGTTTTCAGCGACTTCCTCGTCGCTGGAGAGCAAAGTAGAATTATCCATTAAACGCATTCTGCAAAACGGGAGATTCAACTCTCGATTTCCGCTTGAAACCGAGCTTATACGGAAATACGGCAAAGGTGATGTGAAGAGGCCGTACAAGGAGGAAACCTGGCATACGTATTACCTCGCGGGCCAACACTTATGGATACGCTGCAAAGTTGAGGCTAATAGAACGAAGCTGCAACCTGTTACTGAAATATTAGTCTCAGCGCTGCCGCTTGGTGACAACAGAGTTGCAGCCGCGTTGCCAATTGGGCGTTTGCAATTGAAGAGCGTCAAGATCGGCGACAAAGCCGATGATGTGTTAAAGCAATGGGGGCCTCCGTTTCGTTCTGAACCAGCGAAGCTCGCTGACGTTCAAACGACTTTGTATACATATCGTTCCGATAGCGGCGCTGCCGAAACCTTGGTGTCCTTCTACGTTCGGTCAAAGGAAGTTGTCGGCTTTTCGTTGTCCAGCCCGGAGTAGTTTAGCGAGAGAACGCGCTAAGGGAGAAAGGATTAACGCTTCCGGGGTCGCGTCTAAAACAATTTAACATTTGGCCATTCGCCCGCCGCGTCCGCACGAACGGCGCGGGATCATTGCGCGGGTGGCCAAGCGATATGCTCTGCCGGTCGAACGCCTGCTTCGCGGGAAAGAATATGAGCGTCGACCCCGTGGACGGCGGCGGAGTAAATTCTGGAGAGCACGCGTCCAGAAAGATTTTCGAAAGAAATTCTTGGCCAGCAATTCTGTTTTCGATTTAGTCGACGCGTGAAAGCCCTCCCAGTCCACCGTGCTGGCTTTTTTTGACCAGTGTTAGCGTGACACTTCGCTCGATTCTTACTTTCGCGCCCTGACCCCAATATCCACAATATTCAATATCCTGACCCATGAGATTGCTTTCACAGATATTGGTCACTTCCGTTGCTCTTCGCCGGCGTATTACGGGCTGAACCTCCCGACGCGCAGAAGGGTCGACTGGATTTAGGCAATGGATTCGCGATCGACTACGTGATGATCCCTTATGACCTTAAGGAATGTCGAGATAAGACGGGAAGCATCAAGCCCATATTTGGCACTGATGGGGGCGTTCCTCACACAAAACTGGCGAAACTGACTTTTGTAGAAGGAAATAAGAAGACGCCCCGGGAGACCTCCTGCATGTATGATCCGTGGATCGAGCAGATTGATGTTCATCAGTTTCGCGTTCGATCAGTTTCCCCAAGACCAGAATATAATTGCATGGGCTGGCGGAAGTGGCGAGCGCGAATACCGGTGCAAGCTCTATGCAACTTCAGAACGGTTCATCCTACGCGAGATTTATCAACTCGACAACCAAAGTCGCGAGATGGTTTGGAGAAAGGAACTGTAAATTCGGACGAGAGAGCACTCGCGAGACGTCTGAAATCGGACGCTCGGTAGAATAGTAGGGAATAGGTGTTGGGCGAGCAGGTGACCTAGTTCCGCTCTCCAAGGCGCGGCGGCGCTGGGACGGGGAGGTCTTCGCCCGGCTCTTTCGCCAAAGTGTGCAGCAGTGCCTGGAGGCGGGACTGATTGAGGGGAGCAAGCTGCACACCGATTCGAGCCTGGTGCGAGCGGACAACCACAAGGTAAGTGAACTGGGACCAGCCTTGGCCGCGGTCGCGACCCACGTGATACCGATGACCGCAACGAGGTTGAAGAGAACGAGATCGCGCAGGTTAAAGGAGCGCTCCAGCCGCGGCTTCGCGTCCGCGCTCATCATCCTGGCTGCGTCTGTCGGTAGAGATCTTCCCGCCGATTCGCGAAGACCGGCATCGCGTCTCGCACGCTTTGAATCGTCTCCGCCCCGACCTCGGCGAGAACCAACTCTTCCTGCTCGGACGAAGCCGCCGCAACCACCACGCCGGCTGGATCAATAACCGCAGACGTCCCACAAAACCACCCGCCATCATCTCGGCCGACGCGATTAGCAAGAATGACGTAACTTTGGTTCTCGATCGCACGAGCGGTGGCCAGAACGCGGAGATGCTCAACTCGGGGAAAGGGCCAGGCAGAGGAATTGACGAAGACATTGACCCCGTGGTCGATGGCCAGCGCCCGATAGATTTCCGGGAAGCGAAGGTCGTAGCAGATCGTCAGGCCAACACGCAATGGTCCGAAGTTGACGCTGGCCAGAGCATCGCCCGCAGTGCAGAATTTGTCCTCTTCGATCGGCGCAAAAAGATGAGTCTTGCGATATTTCGCCACGATCGCCCCACTCGGAATCGATCACGACCTGCGAGTTGTAAATGCGATCGTCTGCTCGTTCCGACACCCCGCTGATGATCGCGATCGAAAGAGTTTGCGCGATGTTTTGCAATTCGGGAACCGCTCCTTCGCTCCATGGCGCCGCCCGCTCCCGGATGACTCGCATCGCGTAGCCGGTGTCCGACATTTCCGGAAACACGACCAATTCCGCGCCGGCTTCCTTCGCGCGCTCGGCGAAGTTGCGAATCTTTCGCAGGTTCGGCGGGAGATCCCCGAGTTCACAGGCGATTTGGGCGACGGCGATCTTCACGATCACCTTCTTTCGTTAACCTGGGCCCAGGTTCAAATGAAAAGAGGATTCTCATGAGACCCGGCGGCGCGTCGCCGCAGGGAACGCGCTCCTGTCGCATCCAAAGCCCGGCCTACTCGGTGCGTAACGCTACCATCGGATTCACGCGAGTCGCGCGACGCGCCGGGACGAAACACGACACGGCCGCGACCGCGGTCAGAAGCGCGGCGACCGTCGTGTAAATGATGAGGATCGAGCGCGTTCACTTTAAACAGAATGTTCTCCAACGCGCCGGCCGCAATGACGCCGAGGAAAAGCGCCGCAAAACCGATTCCGAGTCCGAGCCCGATGACCAATTGCCATGCACCCTGGCTCATCACCATCTTGAAGATCCGCGCGGCATCCGCGCCTAACGCCATCCGGATGCCAAATTCCTGCGTCCGCTGATTGACGGAGAAGCTCATCACGCCGTAAAGACCGACCGCGGAAAGAATGAAAGCGACCACACCGAAGATGCTGAAGAGCTGAGCCACCAGCCGTGATCCGCTCAGGACTTCGGCGTGCGCGCGCGCCGGAGTGCCGGGGAAATAGACCGGCAAATTTGAGTCGAGCTGCGCGACGGCTCTGCTCAGCGCGGGGCCGAGAGTCTCCGCCGCTTGGCCGGGATGCGGGCGCACGATAATGGTGCAGAACTGCGGCGCCGGGCTCGCCCCGAGCAGCGGCACATAAAAACCGGCCCTATCGGCCTCCCGATTGAACGGCCCCTGCATGAGGGTGTCGGGGACAACGCCGACGATGGTTCGCCACGGTTGCGGTTGCGCGGGATTGAAGGGACGAACCTGGTGCCCGAGCGGGCTCTGGTTGCCCCAGTATTTGCGCGCAAAGCTGGCGTTCACAATCGCCACCGGCTGCTTGGCATCGCTGTCTTCGAGGGTGAAATCGCGGCCCTCAAGAACCTTCAAACCGAGTGTGGTGAAGTAGCCACCCGAGACCGCCTCGGAGTTGCCTTTCGGCCGGTCACGATCGGTCGCGTACCTTCTGACCGTCGACTTCGTACTGGCCGAAGTTGTCGAACGTCATTCGGAAACGGTCGGTCATCGCCGCACCATCAAAGGCCGGGTTGGCGCGGAGCGCGCGCACGGCACGTTTGAAAAATTGCCGACGCGAATCGTCCGTCGGATAATCGCCTTCGAAGAGACCCATGCGCGCCGAAAAAATGCCCTCGTCGTCGTAGCCATAATCCAGTTTCACCTGGTTGCGGATCGAACGGATTTGCAGAGCCGAGGCGATCAACAGCGCGGCCGTCATCGCAATCTGGCCGACCACCAACAATCGGGTGATGACGTTGACCAACCGACTGCTGTTGCCGCGGCCGCCTTCCTTCATCATCTCGGAAGCGTTCCCTCGGGCCGCGAGTAAGGCTGGCACCAACCCCGAAACGAACGTTGCGAGCAGGACTGCCCCGAGAGTGAAGCCGAGGACCTTGGCGTCGATCGCAAAGACGATCCAATAGGGCAACTGGAATTGGGGCGTACTCGTGATTTGCGTGAGGAGATCAACCGCCCAGTAGGCCAGCGCGACGCCAACGACGGCGCCGAGCAGAGCGATGAGGAAACTTTCGGTCAGCATTTGCCTAACGATGCGCCCGCGCGTCGCCCCGAGCGCGCCGCGAATTGCCAGCTCCCGCGAGCGCAGGGCGGCCCGGCCAAACTGCATGTTCATCACGTTCACGCAGGCGATGAGGAGGACAACGATGACGGCGCCAAGCATCGCGTACATGATCTGGGTCAGTTGTTGTCCCGTGAACGACTTGAGGAGGGGTTGGACGTTGGCCGAGACGAGATGCTCGTTGGTCTTCGGGTTGTCCTTTGCGATCCGTTTGGCAAGGGCGATAAACTCAGCGTTGGCCTGGTCTTGTGTGACGCCCGGTTTTAGCCGCCCAATGATTTGCGGTCCGACGCCGGCGGGATCACCGCGCGGTTTGAGCGGGAACTCGTTGTAGAGCGGAACCCAAAGCTCTTCGTTTTGCGGGAACTTAAAATTTGGCGGCATGACGCCGATGATGGTGGCGGCTTTGCCGTTGATTCGGACCGCCTGGCCGACAATGTGCGGATCGCCGTCGAAATCGCGTTTCCAGATTTCGTTCCCGAGGATCGTCACTTTCTCAGCTCCAGGCTTGTTGTCGTCGGCGGTGAAATCGCGGCCGAGGATCGGCTTTACGTCGATGATCTTGAAAAAATCCTCGGTCACATAGCCGCCAGTGTAGCGCTGCGGAGTTTTCTTGTAGGTGACGTTGATGGTCGAGCCGTTGAGATAGGCGCTCATCATGGCGAACGACTTCTGACTCGCGCGGAGGTCTTCGTAATCCTGCGACGATGGGATGTTGCCGTTGCCGAAGTTGTTATTTTGATCCGAGGCCTGCGGATCGATGAAGCCGACGCTCATGAGTTGCTCGGGATGCGGAAAGGAAAAGCCGCGCAGCATGATTGCGTTCACCATCGTGAACTGGGTCGTGACGCCGCAAATGCCGAGAGCGAGGACGACGACGGCGAGGACAAAAAACGTTTTGTCCTTTACCAGCATGCGAAGACCGATGCGGAGATCCTGAAAGAATGATTCAAAGAGCATGGCAGTTATTCAGTTGATGGTTGGTCGAGAAAATGAGGTTCAAAGCCCGGAGCCTATCGGCGTCGTACAGGTTGGATGGGCCGGCTGGGCCGTTTGGATTCAGCAAAATGAAATTATTCGAGCGCATAGAGATAACCGTCCGTGCTGCCGAAGTAGACGACGCCATTAACGACGAGCGGCGAGGAAAAGATCGCGCCGATACCGAATTGTCGATCGGTTGCGACAAGAGGAGCCTCGCGCCAAATGGAATGGTAAAGCAAAGGATCGTTGAAGCTTCGGTCGGCGGTCAGAACCCAGCCTTTGTTTTGCTTTGAAGTTTCGGTCTGGAAATTCCAGAGCACTTCACCGGTCTTGAGATCGCGGGCCTGGAGCGTGCCGTTGAGGACGCCGATCAGGACCACGTCGCCTGCAACCGCCGGAGAGGAAAACATGTAGGCCTTGTCCTGCTGCTTCAGAATCGGCTTGCCGGTTGTTGCGTCGACCACGTGATAGAGACTCGAATCCGAGGTCGCGAAAAACACCTTGCCGTCGCTCACCGCGGGCGAGCTGATGACCCAACTGAGCGCGTTGTCGAAATGCCATTTTTCCCTTCCGGTCGCGGCATCAAGTGCGTGGAGCTGCGCATCGCGGCAGCCGGTGTAGACCACGCCATTCGCAACCGCGGGCGAAGATTGAAAGCCCACCTGATTGTGCAGCACCGGATCTTCTCCGCCGTGAAATCGCCACTTCTCTTTCCCGGTCGCAGCCTCGACGGCGTAGAAATAACTGTCCCAACTTCCAAAGTAGAGAACGCCATCTGCATACGCGGGTGAAGCGTGCACCACATCACCGGTTTGAAATTTCCAGCGCAATTCACCGGACGCGACGTCGACGGCATAGAGATTTCCGTCGCCGCTCCCAAAGTAAACCGCGCCCTCCGCCACCACCGGGCTCGAGAGAAAAACGTCGAACGGATCGGCAATTGTCTGGTTCCTGGGTTGCAAACCATTCAAGCCCTTCGCTTCGAAACGACGCTCGCCGCCCGTTGCGAACTTCCAACGGACACCGCCCGTGCGCGCATCGAGCGCGTGCAGTTTTCCGTCGTAGCTGACGACGTAGAGCGTTCCGTCGACTACGGCTGGCGTCGATGGCGCGGGACCGCCCGTGGTGTGTTTCCAAAGCTGGCGACCGGTTTTCGCATCGACCGCATATATGTTGCCGTCGTCACCGCCGAAGTAGATCACTCCGTCACTCCAGACGGGCGAAGAAACGATCCGACCGCCGGTTGGGAACTTCCACTTGATGCGATGAAACTGCCGCGGCGCCGATCCCGGATAGACGCCGTTGTGCGCGGGATCGCCGCGAAACATCGATTGCGCCGGGCAAAGTCCGCTCGTTAGGCAAACGAGCAGCGTGACTGTGATGGCCGACATTTTCATGGAGTTTTGGGCGTGCGACGGAGAACGAGCGGCAGCTCGAACGGACCGAGCGTAAAGATTCCTCTGATTTCTCCCGCGTCTTTCTGCGCGCGTCCTTCGTAGGTGATTCCGATTTCGTGCGACTCGATCGTGAGGAAACCGTTTTCGTCAGTTACGAGATCGATTGGGGCGTTGGTTGTGCGTTTGCCGACAACGACGAGCTGCGCCGTGCCTGGTTCCGCACCGTGCCCGGCCAGAGTAAGGGTGACATGGCGCGGATATCCATCCATCTCGAAATCGCCCTTCCATTCGCCGGCAAAATCCTTGCTTATCGGGGTACTTTTACGCGGAAGCTCCACCTGCGGCGGCCCGGTTCGTTTTAAGGCGAACGGCGCGCTGTTTCCCGCCTGGCGAAATTTACCGGTCAACTCGCCCGCATTTTTCAACTGGCCTTCGAGCGTCGCCACGCCCGTCCGGGCGCTCGCGAGAGCGCTCTTGATCGTAAATGAAATTCCCGAATTGCTCACCACAAGCTTGGTGAGCGCCGCGCCCTTTACCTCCAGGCCCGGGATGATGATCGAACCGGTCCAATTTTTTCCATCGGTTCGATCAAGGTCAACGATGAGATCGAACTCCCGACCCGGAATCTGGATCGACCCTTCCCAGCGACCAGCGAGGTCTTCCGCACCAGCCGAAACCAGCGTGAAGAAAAGAAAAAGAGCGGTCGCAACTCGCATTGCAGCAGCAGAGATGCAAGGCGCATACCAGCCCAGAATAAACTTCGTAAGTCACTACGCCATAGATGTTTCAAGTTTTTGTCCAGAATATGCAAAAACCCGCTAGTGTTCCGTCTTCGGGATTCTCCGGTTTCGCATTCGAGATCGTCGGCCGACAACTGAGGACAAATTTTCCAAATCCCACTGCTGCCGCGAGCATGGGACCTGCTCCAAAATGGCCATGCAAGCGACTCTCCCGCTCGACCGGCCCATCACCATTTCCCGCAACCTGCCACGCGAGACGACATCGTCTTCGGATGCGACCGGCGCCGCCGTTGAGATCCACGCCTACCTCGCTGCGCGCAATCTATTTTTCCACGAGGCAGAAGGGAACCCGAGCGAAGCGAATCTGCGGCGTGCGGCGGCAGCGAACGACTTTGCGGAAGATTGTTTGCAGAGCTCCCGCTCGCCCTACGAAAAGCAAACTTTGCCCGAAGCCGAAACCGCCGGAGAGCTGCGGCATTGCGAGACGGTCAAGGTGCGGCTTGCCGAGCTGCGTGTCCAAGCCGGCCTCTGCCGTCACGCTGTCTGACCGATTCGTTAGGCGATCTCGTTAGGTGCAGCGAGTCATTGATTACTGAGTCGGACGAGTGACGCGATTCTCCGGTGGGCTCGCGTTGATGTCGTCCAGTTTCTTCTGACTCACCGCACCAGGCCAAAGGGCTGGATTTGCTCCTCCTCCCGCCAGTGGTACTCTGGCTCTGGCATGTCGATTTCCAATCACGAGCAGATCAGCCAGGCATCGGAGGGCAGAGCTTCTGCTCGTCCCGCTTGGGGAGCGCGCGCCCGCGCGCAGATTGCGCAGCCTCGTCGCAACGAACTTTTGTTGGTGCCGGCACTTTACCCGATGTGAGGCAGAGGAAGTTCGCGAAGACGAGGCGCTCGCGCTCCCCGGAAGACCTTGCGACCAACTCCTCTTGAAACTCACATTTTGGCGAAGAATCGACTTGCTGTCATCGAAAAGTGGCTTTCCGAGCGATTGGTTGTCCGCGCCCTGCCGTTCCTGGTGTCGGCGGCGTTTCATGCTCAGCGCTTGCGTGCCGAAAACCCGTTCGTTGTCTGGCATCCTGGCTTTTGCCCTGGCCGGACTCGGCTGTTCGGCGCTTTTGCACATTGCGATCAGTTTTGGCCAGAGACAACTCACGACCATCGCCGCCTCAGTAGCCGGCGGACTGATCGCTTTCTATCAGATTGGCCCTTCGGGGTCGGCCCTTTGCAAACTTGGGCAGGATTGGATTTGAGCGCCATCTACGTCGGCGCCGCCATAGTTGCGCTTGCGATGGCCGCGCTATCCTTTGTCATCACGGGTAAATCTGCGGCGCCAGCCTAACGTTCAATTCCATCAGCAAACTGACGACAACCAGGAAACAACATCATGAACCTTAAGGACAAAGTCGCCATCGTCACCGGTGGCAATAGCGGCATCGGCATGGCCATCGTATTGGAACTTGCCCGGCAAGGCGCCAACATCGTGATCGACTACGTTGCGCATCCTGAAGCGACGAATGCGCTGGAAAAGCAAGTCGCTGCCTTGGGTGATCGCGTCATCAGTGTGAAGGCCGACGTCAGCCAGGTCGCTGAATTGCAAAAGCTGATTGCGGCCGCGGTCAGTGAATTCGGACGGGTGGACATCATGGTGAATAACGCTGGGATCGAGACGCGCACCTCCATCCTCGAGACAACCGAGGAGCAATACGAAAAGGTGCTCTCGATCAATCTCAAGAGCGCCTTCTTCGGCACCCAGCTCGCCGCGCAACAAATGATCAAGCAGGGCGGCGGCGGTCGCATTATCAATATCACTTCGGTGCATGAAGATTGGCCGATGCCCGGCAACACCCCCTATTGCCTCTCGAAAGGCGGGATGCGGATGTTGACCCGTACCGCGGGCGTCGAACTCGCGCCGCACAACATTCTCGTCGTCGGCGTCGGTCCGGGCGCTGTGGCGACGCCGATCAATCTCAGCACGATGAATGATCCGGCGTTGTTGAAGAAACTGGATAGCGCCATTCCGCTGGGCCGCATGGCCAGGCCGGAGGAGATCGCCGGTGTTGTCGCATTTCTCGCCAGCGATGGAGCCAGTTACATCACAGCGACAACCATCTTCACCGATGGCGGCATCATGCAGAGCAGTCCGGGACTTTGAGCGTCTTCACAAGGCGGTTGCAATGAGCAATCCGGCTACTTGCTCTCGCCGCTTCCAAGGCTCGCGCCTGGCACCGGCTGTTTCCGTGATTCCAGAAAGGCCGTGATTTTGGCCAGCTCGTCTGGGGTCAGCGATTTGCTGAAGGCCGGCATGTTGACGCCGCCGTTTACGATCCGGATGACGATATCATCGTGGGTGAGGCGGTCACCGACCCAGGTAAGATCGGGTCCGCGCCGGCCGCCGTGGCCTTCGATGAGGTGGCATTTGAGGCATGCCTTTTCGTCGAAGAGACGCGCGCCTTCAAACACTGGCCCGCTCGTCGCCCCGATGATTTTCGGAGTGAGCGGGCGTGGGTCAAAATTAGGCGACCAGGGCGATCGTGCGCCCGCGATCCAAAGGGACCCGATCATGATCACGCTCAGAAGCACGACCGCGATCGCCCACGGTCGGCGCGAAGCCGCGCGCTCCCCGCGGTTGTTGAGGATGGGAACGACGAGTAGCAGAACGCCAGCCAACGCTGGGGCGAGGATCATGACGTAGCCCTCCAGCGCGGGTGGAATCAGCGCCAGCACGGCAAAATACCAGAGCAGATACCAGTCGGGGCGGGGATCCGCTTTCAGGATGCTCGGATCGGGTGGTTTATCGAGGGCGGGCGGCCCGAAATAGATGGCGAGAAACGCGATGACCACGATGAGGATCGTGCCCACGACAAAATCTCGCCAGGCGCCGTCAGGCCAGAAGGGGACGCCGGTTTTCTCCAGCTCTTCGTGATACTCCTTTCGGTAGGTATCCGGATGAACGGGCTTACCTGCGACGGGTGGTTCTGAAATGCCGTGGCGCAACACCAGCCAGAGATGGATCCCGATGAATATGAAGATCAGCGCCGGCACGAGGAAGACGTGAATGGCAAAGAAGCGACTCAAAGTGGCGCCACCGATGGTTGCACCGCCGAGGATGAAGTGCGCCAGCCAGTCGCCGATGAGCGGAACACGCCCGGCTTGTTCGGCCGCAATCACTACCGACCAGGTGGCGGTCTGATCCCAGCGCAGAAGCTGTCCGGTAAATCCCATCACGAGAGTGAAGGCGAGAAGCAGGACGCCGGTGGTCCAATTCATCTCGCGCGGGAATTTATAAGCGCCGAAGAGAAAAGTCTGCGCCATGTGGGCACCGACCATCAGGATCATGGCCGATGCGCCAAAGTAGTGCATGCCGCGGAGGAAATTTCCAAACGGCGCCTGGTCGGTGATGAACTTCAACGTCTCATAGGCCTGCGACGACGAGGAGACGTAGGAGAAGCTCAGCGCCACGCCCGTTACGACTTGAACGATGAACGCCACCAGCGTGGCGCTACCAAAGGTGTACCACCAGCGCGCATCGTGCGGCACGAGATGCTTGGCGGCGGGGCCGATCAAATCGACGATGCCGAGCCGGTCGTCGATCCAGCGCCAGGCTCCGAGCACGAGCCGCTTCATAGCTTGGTCGTGATCGGGATCGGGCCGGCTTTGATTTGCACCTGACCGTTCGCGACGCGCACCAGGAGGCGGGGGAGCGGGTTGGGCGGAGGACCCGCCGCGACGGTGCCATCTGAATAGTAAACGCCACCATGACACGGACACATGAAGAGCTCGGCGTCCGACAGCCAGCGCACCGGACATCCCATGTGGGTGCAATGAACCGAAAAGGCGATGAACTGATCCTCGCTCACGCGGCGCAGCCAGGCGGCGCTTTTCGCCGAAATACCCGCCCAGGGCAGCGACGACGGGTCGGTAATCGTAACATTCACGGTCTTCCCGACTTCAAAATCAGCCACCTTTCCGAGTGAGAGCCAGTCGTTAGGCGCCTTGCGGAAGAGCGGGGCGATAACAAAGCCAACCAGCGGCACTCCGAGAATGGCTGCACAGAGGCCACCGAGTGCGATTGAGATCTTTTCGAAGAAACGCCGGCGCGTTATCTCTTCCGACGAACCCCTCGCAGATATTAATTCGTTAGGCGTGGTTTCGTTCATGGCGAATTTCGCTGATCCATCCGGCGAGCGAAGCGATGAAAAGACCCGCGCCGACCGCGAGAATGACCCAGGACGTGACGAAGCCCCAAAAGAAGAAGGTCGTCCCCATGGCCAGCCCGGCCGGGAAATAATTTGGCCTCGGCAGATGCTCATCCGGGAGCACCTCCCAGCCTTCGTGCGATTGTTCGGTCTTTGGTTCCATGAGCGTCGTTAGGTTACCGGGCGCGGAGCGGGAGCCTCCCCGAACCAGCGCGCAATTTGGGCAAAAATCGCGCCGAGATAGATAAAGCACATCGGCACCCACATGAGGAGACCTCCGATCTGCTGATCTCTTTCCGGAGTAAATCCCCAATTGTATCGAATCGTTTGCCACATTCCGAGACGGTCACCCACCGGCAGCGCGTAAATCGAACAGACCGTGATCGGCGAAAAAGTGAGAATCATCCCGAGCGCGCTGCAGGCCACGCAGGCGCTGAAAAGATAAAGAACCGCCGCGGGCGGCGAGAGTCGTTCCTCGTCGCGCGGCGCGATGATCTGACTCCAAAAGAGCGTCCCGCAGAAGAGCAGCGAAACGGTTTGCACAGCATAGACAGAACGCGATGTGACCGCGGCGTTGCAGAGTGTCGGCCAATGCCAGAACCACATCGCGCCAACCCCGGCAAGCCAGGCGGTTAGCGGATGCGCGAGAAGACGCGCCCGCCCGCCTAACGAAAACGAGCGCGGCAGACTGAGCAGCAGGAACCCCGGCACGACGAGCAAAAGCAGGATGTGTTGCAGCATGTGCGCGCTGAAGAGATAGCCGTCAGCCAGCGCGTTGAGCGGCGACACGAGCGTAAGAAGAAACACCGCGAGCGCGAGAAGGAACCAGCCGAGGCGGCGTCCGGCGCGAAAGACAAGGAGAAAGGCTGTGAGCCCGGCCGCAGCGGCGAAGAGAGCCACCGGATTCCAGGTCCAGGCTGAGAGAAGGAATTGTTCAGTGCTCATCGGATTCGAGGCAGGATGTAAACGACGGACAAGACGAAAACCCAGACGACGTCGACGAAGTGCCAGTAAAGCCCGACCGCGTCGAGCGCCGGCCAGGGCCGCTTCTTTGAATCACCGGCGATCGCCAGGCCCAGCAGAACAAGCAGTGCGATCAGCCCGACGCAGACGTGCAATCCGTGGAAGCCGGTCAGGGTAAAGAAGGTCGTCGCGAAAAGATTCGTGTTCACGTCGACGCCGCTCTCAAAGAGATGCCAGTATTCGAGCCCCTGGCCGCCGATAAAAATTCCCCCAAGGATAATCGTCACGCTCAGCCAGCCAATCATCTTGCGCTGATTGCTTGTGGCGAAGCCCGGCCTCCGCGCGCCAGATCGTGAAGCTGCTCGCAAAAAGACAAAGGCTGAAGAAACCGGTCTTGACCAGGTCGAGCTCGTGCGGATTGGGCCCGGGTTGCGGCGTTGCGTTGTAATAGAGAAACGCCAGGATCAGCACCGCGAAGAAGCCGGTCTCGGAAATGATGAAGGAAACAATGCTGGTCTTGTTCTTTTCCGGCTTGAATTGATCGATGTCGCCCTTGCTCCCGACGACTGGATCGGGCCGATCCGGATGCGCCACATCCCAGAGCGGGCGACGACTGTGAATCGGCGGCAGGTAATGGAAATTCTCATGCGGCGGCGGCGACGTGGTCGCCCATTCCAGCGTCCAGGCATCCCACGGATTGTCGCTCGCCTTGCGTCCATTGAGCAGACTAACGACCAGGTTCCAGACGAAAATGAGCGAGGCCGCAGCCATGAAGAAAGCGCCGATGGTCGAGACCATGTTCATCCACGCCCAGCCTGGCAGATCCCCGTAGGTGTAAACGCGACGCGGCATCCCGGCGAGCCCGAGGAAATGCTGGATGATGAAGGTCATGTTAAACCCGATGACCATGAGCCAGAAGGACCACTTGCCCAGTCGCTCGGAGAGCATGCGTCCGCTTATTTTTGGGATCCAGTAATGGAGCGCTCCGAGGATGGCGAAGACGATCAGGCCGACAAAGACAAAGTGGAAATGTGCCACCAGGTAGTAACTGTTCTTGGTCTGCCAATCGAGCGCGGCGGAGGCGTGACTCACACCCGTTAGGCCTGCGACCAGGAATTGGAGGAGCGCCGCGATGCAAAAGAGCATCGGCACATCGAAACGAAGACGGCCGCCGATCATGGTCGCGCTCCAGTTCAAGACTTTCACTCCGGTCGGGATCGCGATCAGCATGCTGGAAGCGACGAAAAACAGGTCAATCGTGTGACCCAGCCCGGTCGTGAACATGTGATGGGCCCAGACCCCAAGGCTGAGGAAGGCGATCGCGACCGTCGAGCCGGCGACAAACTCGTAGCCGAAAATCGGCTTGCGCGAAAAGACCGGGATGATTTCCGAGAGGATGGCGAACGACGGAATTGCAACGATGTAAACCTCCGGATGCCCAAAGGCCCAGAAGATATGCTGCCACATGATGGCGGAGCCGCCGGGCACAAGAAAGAAATGAGTCCTGAGCAGGCGGTCGATCAGAATCATAGCCAGCCCCGCGTTTAAGACCGGCAACGCGATGATAACGAGGAAGGCGTTGACGAAAATCATCCAGGAGAAGAGCGGCAGTCGCCGCAGGGTCATGTTCGGCGCGCGACTGCAAAGGACGGTGGCGATGAAGTTAATGTTGGTGCCGACCGATCCGATCCCGAGGACGAGGAGTGAGAGCGCCCAGTAATCCACTCCGGGCTGCGAAGAGTAGGCGGTCTCACTCAACGGCGCGTAGGCGAACCAGCCCACCGCGGGCGCGCCGCCCGCCAGGAAACTGAAGTGCAACAAAATGCCCCCAAAAGGAACGAGCCAGAAACTAAAAGCGTTGAGACGCGGGAAAGCCATGTCGCGGGCACCGATCTGGAGCGGCACTACATAGTTGGCCAGACCGAAGAGCACCGGCATGGCGACGAGAAAAATCATCGTCGTGCCATGCATGGTGAAAACCATGTTGTAGTTGTCCGGCTGCAGCAGGGTATTGTTAGGCACGGCCAGTTGCAGCCGAATGAGGAGCGCCTCGATTCCGGCGAAGACGAAGAAGACCAGCCCCGTCACCATGTAAAGAATGCCGATCCGCTTGTGATCGACCGTGGAGAGCCACGCCATTTTCCAATGCGCCCGCTGTTCCGGAGACAGAATCCCGGCCCGATCCAAAACGGTGGCGATCTCGTTCATTTTAGGGTTTCGAAGTAATCGGTCAGTTGCGTCACCTGCGTCTGGTTGAACTTATAATCAGGCATCTTCACTCCCGGCTTGACCTGCTGCGGGTCGGTCAACCAACGACGGAGATTGGCCGGAGTATTCTCGACCACTCCGGCGCCCAGTATTTTTCGGCTCGCCAGATGAGTCAGATCCGGGCCAACCCGGGCCACCGCCGCCGTGCCATTGATGGCGTGGCAATTCATGCAGCTGTTTTCTTGAAAAAGCGCGAGGCCCTGCGCCGCGCCGCCGCTCACTGGAATTTCAGCTGGCGCCAGTTGCGCCTGCTCCCAGGCCGCGAACTGCTCCGGCGGTTCCGCGACGATCAGGAAATGCATCCATGCGTGCTGCGTCCCACAGAACTCCGAGCAAATCCCGAGGTAAGTGCCGGGATGGTCCGACTGAATCCAGATATGATTCGGATGATCCGGCACCGTCGCCATCTTGCGGGTCAACTGCGCGACCCAGAATTCATGCAGCACATCCGCCGACTCGAGCCGGATCGAAACAGGTGTACCGGCGGGAATGTGAATCTCGTTCGCCGTGATCACGCCCGATTTCGGATAACGCGCCTCCCACCACCATTGGTGACCCGTGATCACAATGTCGGGTGTGGCCGGCGCGGGCGGGTCGGAAGCGTTCATTGATTGCCAGGTGAGGAGAATGAGCGCGACAACGATCAGACACGGGATCGCCGTCCAGACAATCTCCACCGTTTTGTTTCCGGCGACCTGCTCTGGATCCGCCGCACCCTCGCGCCACCGATAGCGCATGAGCGCGAAAACGATCATCCCGGCAACGACGATGAAAATGATGGCAAAGATGATTCCCGAAACGATCGCCAGATGGTAAATCGCGCGCGCCTCAGGCGATTGCGGATCTAAAACGGGCAACGAATTCATGCTGGCAATGGTGCGGCGACTCGGCTTGAATCGTTTCTATCATCCGGTGCAAGAGCTGCCAAGAAATTGCAACGAAATTGTCTCAGCCGCGGTCCGCAACCGGTGACTTGGCCAGGACTTTTTCGTCGACCACTTTCTCGAAGGCGGCGGCATCGAGCGTCACAGGTGGTTGCTTCCCGGTATCGAAATGCATAATGTCGCGGGAGTGAGGAAAATTACCTACTGCCTCTATCGCGAGGACAAATTCTACGTCGCTCAATGCCTGAATGTGGATGTCTCCAGCTTCGGCGAGACACGCGAGGAAGCGTTGAAGGCGCTGCGTGAGGCGGTGGAGCTGTACTTCGAAGACGCTCCTCCAGAGGACTTTTCTCTTATCGAGGAGGCGGAGGTTGGGCAGGAATCGATCCATGCCTAAACGACTCGGGTCGGCGTAGATTTTCCGCGTGCTCGAGGCAAATGGATTCAGCTTTGTTTCGCAGCGAGGAAGTCACGTGAAATATCGGAATGCGCTTGGCCGCACAGCGATTGTTCCGCATCCGAAGCGAGAGATTCCGATCGGGACGACTCGTTCGATCATTCGCCAATCGGGGCTGCGTCCAAAGGACTTTGGTTTTTGAAGAATGCTGACATCTGGTCGGATGGAACGCCGGTAATGGACAGCAGGAGCAGCGGGCACTCGAAGTAGAAGGACGTGTTTGATTCTCAACCTTTGCCGGAAGGGAAATTTCAACTCAGCCTTTTCTTTCCCACAACTCAGCGAGGCGGGCGCAGGCGGTTACGGCTGACTCCATATCCTGCACCGCGACCCATTCCAAAGGGCCATGTGCGTTATGCTCGCCGCAGAACAGGTTGGGGGTCGGCAGGCCCAGCTCGGTCAGGCGCGAGCCATCGGTGCCGCCACGGATGACGTGGTCATAGGGCTTGAGTCCCGCCGCCGCGAAGGCCTCGCGCGCCAGTTCCACCGGGCGCATGTCCTTGCGCAACCAGTAAGCCATGTTGCGATACTGTTTGCGGATCTTGCAACGGACGCGTGACCGCGGCTCGGTGGCTTGTAACCCCGCGCAAAGACCCCGCAAAATTTTGCCCTTCTCCGCCAACCCTTTCAGCTCGAAATCGCGCAGGAGAAATTTCACCACGGCCCGCTCAGTCCGGCCTTCCACGTGGATCGGGTGAATGAATCCCTCCCTCCCGTCGGTTGTCTCCGGCGCGCAACGTTCGCGCGGCAGCGCTGCGAGGAGCTTGCCCGCCAGATAGGCGGCGTTGACCATGCCCTTGGACCTCGCTTCCATCGTGTGCGTGGTGATGCCGTCGATGATGACCTCGGCCGCATCCCCGGAAAACGTTTCCCAGCAAATCTCCCCCGGCGCGCCGCCGTCCAGCGTGTAAGCCACGTCCGCCCCGAGCGTGCGCAGATCCAGTTTGTCCATGCCCCGGCCGATTTCCTCATCGGGATTGAAGCAGACTCGGATCAGACCGTGCTTCCGCTTCGTCTCCCGGAGCAACCGCTCGACCAAAGTCATGACTACCGCCACACCCGACTTGTCGTCGGAGCCGAGCAACGTGGTGCCGCTGGCGGTCACGATGTCTTTGCCCACGGCCGTTTGAAGCTCCGGCGATGTCGCGCGGGTCGAGAGTCAGCCCGGGTTTATCCGGGAACTTGATGGCGCGGCCGTCGTACTTGCGATGAACGATGGGTTTCACGCCTTTGCCGGAGCAGTCCGGCGCCGTGTCCACGTGGGCGAGAAAAGCCACCGTCGGCACGCGAGCTTTGCGCGTGTTGGCCGGTATGCTCGCCGTGACGTAACCGTGCCTGGTCATCTGCACGTCCGCCGCGCCCAGCTCACTCAGCTCCTGCTTCAGCATCTCCAGCAGCACCAATTGGCCCGGCGTGCTCGGAAAGGAATTACTGTTCTCGTCCGACTGGGTATCGATTTGGACGTAGCGCAGGAAACGTGAAAGAAGGTTGTCGCTCATACCCGGACTCTCCACGCCGACGGCGGAACGCTCAACTTCTCTTCCTGTTGGTTTCGGCTACCCAAAAATGTGGAGGGACCTTCGCGCCGCGACCATCGCTATGCCTAACGACTACCGGTCCCTGCTCCGGGGCGCTCTTTGCGATGAGAGTACGCAAGCTCCGTTCGCCAGCTCGTCCGAGATCATCTTCAGACGGTTGGTCTTGGCTCTGCGCCGTCGGTGGCAGCACCGGCCAGCGTAAATGGAGCGATCCAGTGTGCCGCAACAAACGACAAAGGCGTGCCGCGAAAACGGCACGCCTTTTTTATCGCGACCAATGAATCAACGGATTGATTCGCTTTACTCGGGCCGCGCTAGTGGTCTGCGATCACAAAGGTCGACGCAGGCTGCGGAGCATAGCTTTCGGGATAGCCCGGCTCACATCCGAATCGAACGTCCATAACCGCTTCTGATGTCGGCCAGTCCGGGACAACCCAATCGAAATACCTGGGCCCACTCGGGTCCAACCAAGGGCTGATCCACGTCGTGAATGTCCTGCCGCCGTCCAACGACAACCAGACTTCCGCCTCACACGCCCCAAGGTTTATCTTGGGTAGCTTGGATTTCCACTCAACTCTCACCACCTGGCCCGGGTGGACAACCTGGCCAGCCGCCGGCGAAATCAGCTGGGCAGCATAACTGCCTCCCTGCGCATTCGCAGTCTGAACGAATTGCGGAGCGACGCTAAGCGCCACCGCGATACAGATCAAAACTAATCCTCGAATCTTCATTATTTTATCCTTCGTCTAACTAAAAGAGTACCGAGCCTGGGCGAGGCTCTGTCAAACCTTTTATCCTTATGTTTTTGTCATCAACTGCACCAACGTGGGAGGGGCCTTTGCGCCACGACCATCCCTATGCCTAACGACGAGCCCGCGCATCGAACTAATGGGCAAATCTTGCGAATGGCTGCGCGCCCCTTGTTTTTCGCGGGTCCACTCTTGGTCATCTCCCGGCCCTGATGCCAAAGTGGGAGAGGCGCGAAGACGACGACTGAAGAAAAGCGCAACGAAGAAAAGCCGGCTCTTGCCGCCGTGCTCGCGCCGCGCGCCATCGCGATGATTGGCGCAACCGAGTCGTCAGGCAGCGTCGGCCGCGCCCTGATGGAAAATCTTCGTTCGTTCTCCGGCGCGGTTTATCCGGTCAATCCGAAGCGGGCGACCGTCCTCGGAACGCTCAAGGAACTGGGAGACTAGGCGATGACGAACAGGCTCTCCGCTTTGCTGCGCTCGCCACGAAGCCTCGGCCCTGGCGTGAGTGAGCCATTGCATGAAAACAGCCGACGCTACGCAACGGCCGAACCGGCCCCTGAAACTTGTATGGTTTTCGCTTTCCCTGCTCGTCGTCGTCGTGGCAAAACTGGGAGCCGTGTTTCGAACTAAATGAGTGACACATTAGAAAGTTTGCGACGGAATGTTGCCGGTGCAGGAGAACTCCAATCCGTCGTGCGCACGATGAAAGCGCTGGCCGCCGCGAGCATCGTCAATACGAAAAAGTGGTGCGCTCCCTCGGCGATTATTATCGCACGGTCGAACTGGGCTTGGTCGCGAGCCTTCGCCAGATCAGCATCGCCTCATTCGTTAGGCCGGCTGCACCCGGCGCCGCGAAAACAACCGGCGCGATCGTTTTTGGCTCGGACCAGGGACTCGTTGGGCAATTCAATGAAGTGCTCGCGGAATTTCCCGTGAAGACACTGGGCACCATGCCGGGGCGCCACACGGTCTGGAGCGTCGGCGAACGAATGCACGCGCGGTTGGTGGATGCCGGGATCAAGCCGGCGGCGATGTTTGCCGTCCCAAACTCAGTCAATGCAATCACGCCGCTGATCGGACAGATCCTATGCACCCAAGCCCGCGGCGCGAAGGGAAACGAAGTGAATCGTTGCCGTCCTTTCGTGCGCAACATCTTCAAGCCTGTCGCCCTTGCCCTTTGTCTTAATTTGATTCTGACGACTCGTATCTTCGCAGGACCGCCGTTTTTGACCGACGACCCACAGCCGGTGGATCTTCACCATTGGGAGGCCTATCTGTTTACCTCCGGCATGACTTCCAGCGACGGCTACGACTTTGAAGGCCCGGCGGTGGAGCTCAACTATGGTGTGCTACCTGAGACTCAATTGCATTTGATCGTGCCGATCACCTCGGTTGATGGCCCGGGAATGTCGGCCGCCTCCGGCCTGGGTGACACGGAACTGGGCATCAAATATCGCTTCGTACAGGAAACGAACGAACGCCCGCAAATCGGGATCTTCCCGATGGCTGAATTGCCGACCGGCAACGAGAGTCGCGGTTTGGGCAATGGGCGGACGTGGTTCCGGTTGCCGTTGTGGGTGCAAAAAAGCTGGGGCCCATGGACGACCTACGGCGGCGGTGGCGCAGTGGTAAATTCTGCGCCGGGACAGCGTAACTATCCTTTTGGCGGCTGGTTGGTGCAGCGTAACTTTGGCAAACACCTCGTGCTTGGCGGCGAAGTTTTTGCGCAAGGCCAGGACACGGAAAGCGACAAAGGATTTGGCGCGCTGAATTTCGGCGGTTTCTACAATGTTACAGAACATTTCAGCCTGCTCTTTAGCGCCGGTCATACGGTTGCGGGCGACAGCCACGCGCTTTGGTATTTCGGGCTTTACGAGACTTGGTGAAAAGAAAACGCATTCGCATTCGTATCGGCGCGCTCGCGATCGCGATCGTGGCTGGTCTGGTCTGGCTTTGATTTTTCCACCGCCGCGGCGGCGCCAAGGCCGGTTCGTGCTCTACGGCAATGCGGACATTCGCCAGGTGTAACCGGTGGCAAAGCAAAGGCGGCGCCGCTTGCGCGACGCCGCCTTGATTGGCAGTTGCCTGCTTTTGATTCCCTACTGGCCGCCGAACCTCTTCGTCACTTCGTTCGAACAGTTCATCGTGTTCTTGTTGCACACCTTGTAGGTGTAGAACCCGAAGGTCGTGAGGTTGTCTATATAGCTCCCGGTGTTCCCTACCCGCGCCAGCTGTGCTCCATTGCGGTAGATGTCCACCTGGGCCGTGGTCGCCCCACTCCAGTTCAGACGCACCATCAGCCCCGAATTCGTCCGGCGCGATTGGGCCGTGAGCACGATCTGTCCCGGCGTCGGGGTCGGCGTCACCGTCGGCGTTGGGGTCGGTGTTGGGCATGGATTGCTAACGATTACGGCTTGCGACAGGAAATGGCCGTCGCTAGAAGGCGCCAGCGGCGTGTAGGTATTTGCCACTGGATCGTAACGCAGCAAGTCTGTATGAACAGTGCTGCCATCGTAGCCGCCACCGATATAGACGAACGTGCCGTCGCTGACTGCGAATGGTCCCCGGGCATTATAAGGCAACGGGGCCCTCAGCATCCAGGTGCCAGTCAACTGTTCGTCGGTACTAATCGGAATGCCTACTGGATTATCGCCTCCAGGAGCCACGACGCTGGTATCGTCTATATTCCCCCCGTAGAACCACACCCGGGCCGTGTTCAAGGACGGCCCGGTCGTCCAACTATTGGCAACCGGATCGTAGATTTGCGTGGTGGTGATAAGCGTCGGGAACGGCGCCCCGCCTCCGAACAGGTAGAGTTTCCCTTGGTACACCGCGCTGCCCGGGCCTGTCACCGGCGTAGGCACCGGCGCACCCATGGTCCAAGTGTTTGTGGCAGTGTCGTAGATCTGCAACACCGACTGTTCAGTGACGCCATTGTTACCGCTAGCAACGTAGAACTTGCCGTTGATGGCGCCGAACCCGGGCAGATAGACTGCTGTAGGCATCGACGCAAGCGTGGACCAACTGTCGGTGGCGATGTCATAAGCGCGGGCTACGTTTGTTGCTCCCGCTCCATTGAAGCCACCTGCTATGTAGACCTTCCCATTCCAATAGCCGGTTGCCTGGTCGGACAACCCGTTGGGCTCGGGTATCGGCGCGCCCGTAGTCCAAGTGTTCGTACCAATGTCGTAAATACGGGTTGTAGTGGTCTGAATCCCCAGGCCAAAGCCGGCAATGTTATAGATCTTGCTCGTCCCGCAAGGGGTCGCAGTCGGTGTCGGCGTAGCTGTAGGAGTCGGCGTAGGTGTAGGTGTAGGGCCCCCAAGCGTCCCGTTGATCCGGTAAACCTGGTCGGGTCCGCCGGCCGTGGGTATACAGACCAGTTTTGTGGTCCAGCTCGGACACAACCCGAAGCCGCCGCCCGGGTTTTGCCAGGCTGCCGCGTTGTTGGATTGCACCGTGCGGTCGGTCCAACCCCACTCGCCTTGCGTACCGAAGGTCATGTTGGCCTGGATCTCGATCCAGTACGTCCCCGCTGTGAGGACCGCCGCTGGGCTCAGGCTTACTGTAAAGGTCGTATTGCTTACCACCACCGGCTGGTTCAGTGTGCTGTAAACCTGCGCGCCGGGAAGCCCACCGTTGTCCGCATAAACGAAAACATTCCAACTGGTGGCAGGTCCAGCCCCATTGAAGTACAACCCATCGGCGTCGATTGACTGCACATTCCAAGTCTGGCCTCCGGGCACGACAAAGTCGTCAGCCAGATCGGCGTTGAAGGTCGAGAAGTCAGTAAACGTAGCAGACAAGCTGGCGGTGGTCGAACCATTGTTGTACTGATCATAGAGGACGACCTGCGGAAATTTCGGCGCTAACAAAATCGGAACCGAGCGAACGCCCGTCGCGCCGTTCGTCGGCGTAATCAAATGCGACAGCTCGGTTCGAGAAATGTTCGGCGCCTGCTGGGCGGAAATCGCTCCGGCGGAAGCCGGCGCAGAAACGTTCGCGGCGACATTCGTCTTAGTCGCGCGTTGCTTGCTGATGTTTCCTTGCCCCAGTGCGAGGGGGATCACGATTACACCAAGCAGACCGAGCAAAAACGCACCCCGAAACAGGTACGTCCTAATACTAGCAGGTGGTTTATTCATTTTGGATTTGGCCTCTTATTTTTTTCTTTTTATTTTAATACTTTCTGGAGAGGACTCCCTTTTTATTCGGGATCGCAGACAGGTGTCAAGTATTTTCTTTGGGGAGTTCCGATCCTTTTGATTTCGTGCTTTTTCGGGATCTTTCCTGCACGGAAATGGCCTTCGCTTCCTCATGCGAATTGCCAACTGCGGTCAGCCCCATTCTTCCCAGTTCCCCCTGAGAGCGCTCATCCTGTGAAATACGACGCAGGTCTGTCGCGTTTGGTCGAGGTGCAGTTTGTGCCGCACGACAATATCGAAAATGATCGTCCGGCGTCAGAGTCCGATAAAGCGGACATGACCGCTGTTCTCTTCGCTGCCTTTTGTTCAGGATGCGATTGTTAAAGCCCCCGTAGTACGAGCCCGCGCTTATGCGTACCGGTAGCCAGCGGGGCGTTGCACGGCTCCGGCGGCAAAGCAAAGGCGGCGCCGCTTGCGCGACGCCGCCTTGATTGGCAGTTGCCTGCTTTTGATTCCCTACTGGCCGCCGAACCTCTTCGTCACTTCGTTCGAACAGTTCATCGTGTTCTTGTTGCACACCTTGTAGGTGTAGGTCCCGAAGGTCGTGAGCGTGTCTATATAGCTCCCGGTGTTCCCTACCCGCGCCAGCTGTGCTCCATTGCGGTAGATGTCCACCTGGGCCGTGGTCGCCCCACTCCAGTTCAGACGCACCATCACCCCCCCATTCGTCCGGCGCGATTGGGCCGTGAGCACTATCTGTCCCGGCGTCGGGGTCGGCGTCACCGTCGGTGTCGCGGTTGGCGTTGGCGTCACCGTGGGCGTGGGCGTTGGCGTAGGTGTTGGGCACGGCAAAAACAAGCGCCCGGCGTTGGCGACGATCCTCGGGAGCTGGCCGCTGTAGTTATCGGCGTAGTCGCCGAAGTAGCCGCTGATACCCACCGTCCGTCCTTTGGTGGCCATCATGATTGAGCCGTCGCTCCATGTGCCTGCTGCTGTTGCCCCGCTAGCCAACGTCGTAATCTCTCGGAAGAAGGATTGGAGGGTGGTCACGCCATCGCATAGTGCTCCGTCAGTGCAGGTCTGGAGCGTGCCACTGATGAAATTGACCGTGGCGTTGTCGTTGAATGGCGAGTCGTTGGTTATCCAGGCCCCGCCGATGGATTGCGCGCCGCCAAACCAGTCGAAGTTGAGGGCGACGACGATGCCAAAATTCGCCAGGTATGCATCGAGATTGTTGCCCAGTGTGGTCGCATCCTGGTATCCGCAGTTGGAGAAGGCCAGCACTATCGCGTACTGTTGCAATTGGGCCAGGGTGGGCGTGGCTATGGTGGCATCGAAAAAGTCTACAGTGCCGATGCCAGGTTCCGCGCGCAGACTAGCCAGCAGAGTAGTCTCGGGGTCGCCACAGTCGGCCGACACGACGAGCACGTTGTAGGTGCACTGCGGCGGAGTCGGTGTCGGCGTAGGCGTAGGTGTAGGGCCCCCAAGCGTCCCGTTGATCCGGTAAACCTGGTCGGGTCCGCCGGCCGTGGGTATACAGACCAGTTTTGTGGTCCAGCTCGGACACAACCCGAAGCCGCCGCCCGGGTTTTGCCAGGCTGCCGCGTTGTTGGATTGCACCGTGCGGTCGGTCCAACCCCACTCGCCTTGCGTACCGAAGGTCATGTTGGCCTGGATCTCGATCCAGTACGTCCCCGCTGTGAGGACCGCCGCTGGGCTCAGGCTTACTGTAAAGGTCGTATTGCTTACCACCACCGGCTGGTTCAGTGTGCTGTAAACCTGCGCGCCGGGAAGCCCACCGTTGTCCGCATAAATGAAAACATTCCAACTGGTGGCAGGTCCAGCCCCATTGAAGTACAACCCATCGGCGTCGATTGACTGCACATTCCAAGTCTGGCCTCCGGGCACGACAAAGTCGTCAGCCAAATCGGCGTTGAAGGTCGAGAAGTCAGTAAACGTAGCAGACAAGCTGGCGGTGGTCGAACCATTGTTGTACTGATCATAGAGAACGACCTGCGGAAATTTCGGCGCTAACAAAATCGGAACCGAGCGAACGCCCGTCGCGCCGTTCGTCGGCGTAATCAAATGCGACAGCTCGGTGCGAGAAATGTTCGGCTGCTGCGGGTGTGCGGAGAACATTTCGGTGACAGGCGGCCCAGTGCGGTAGGTATTCGCGGCGACATTCTGCCTGGCCGCAGGCTTGGTCACGTTTCCCTTGCTGGCGTCTTGCTGCCCCAGCGCGATGGGGATCACGATTGCACCAAGCAGACTGAGCAAAAACGCACCTCGAAACAGGTACGTCCTAATTGTAGCAGGTTGTTTATTCATTTTGGATTTGGCCTCTTATTTTTTAGTTTTTCTTTTGAAATTTTCCCGCGAAAACTCGTTTCTATTTCTCTCTTCTACTCGTGTCGCGTGCACTCCTTTTAGCGAGGAGCGCAAACGGGTGTCAAGCTTCTTCTAAAGTTTTTTGGGATGTTTTCCTGCGCCTAATCCGGAAGGGATTTGAAAATGGCCAGCGCGAATGTTTCCTCGAGCCTTGCCAGACCCCGGCATGGCCGGCAAATGACAAATGTCGACTGAAATGACGAAGAGCCCAGCCCCTTCCAACCTCTGTCCGCGCACTCCAGAACCTCAAGATCACGCAAAGCTACCGGCCCAGGATCATCGGGTCCCGGCTACAACGGCGTGGTAAAATCAGCAGAAGCCGGCCAAGGGAATAAAAGGCCTGGCCACGCGCGAAACAAGCTTGGTTGTCTTCCTTGCCTTTTGTTCAGGAAAAGCCCCGTAGTGCCAGCCGGCGCTTGGCGCTTACCGGTAGCCAGCGGGGCGTTGCACGGCTCCGGCGGCAAAGCAAAGGCGGCGCCGCTTGCGCGACGCCGCCTTGATTGGCAGTTGCCTGCTTTTGATTCCCTACTCGGCCGCCGAACCTCTTCGTCACTTCGTTCGAACAGTTCATCGTGTTCTTGTTGCACACCTTGTAGGTGTAGGTCCCGAAGGTCGTGAGCGTTTCGCTATAGGTTCCGTTGTTCGCCACCCTCGCCAGCGGAGTTCCATTGCGGTAGATGTCCACCTGGGCCGTGGTCGCCCCACTCCAGTTCAGACGCACCTGCAGCCCCCCATTCGTCCGGCGCGATTGCGCCGTGAGCACGATCTGTCCCGGCGTCGGGGTCGGCGTCACCGTCGGTGTCGCAGTTGGCGTTGGAGTTGGCGTCGGCGTCGGCGTTGGCGTTGGCGTCGGCGTTGCGCAGTTGGAGATTTCCATCGAGGCCACCGGGGTAGCGGGGGCATAGCCGCCAGCCAGCCAGATGCGACTGACGCCGTCGGTGTCGGTTGGGAAGTTGCGCCGCGGGGTAACGAATGCCGCAATACTGGTTGACCAGCTGTTCGTGCCTGGATCATAGACGTCCACCTCATTGCTGGGGTTGGGAGCAACTCTCCCGCCGCCCATCACCAACATCTGGCCGTTGAGCGTAAGCGCACGCGTCTCGCCCGTGGCCCTCGGTATCGCTGCTATCGTGCCGATGCTGTTAGCCACAGGGTTGAAGCTGAATGAGTTGGTGGTGTCAATCACCAGGCCACCGGAGAAATCCGATGCTCCCCCCACGTAGATGATGCCACCGATGGTGCATGTCGGTGCGTACATGATCCCTTCCGGCGTGTTCACCTTCTGGGCCCACTTCACGCCTACGCCCGCCGTGGGGTCAAACTCCCATATCTGGTTGGTCGAGGCGACGTTGATGTTGAACCCGCCCAGGATGTACAGCTTGTTGTTCGCCACGGCAAACCCACCAGGCAGAGTTGTGCCTGTGCCATCGCCCGGCCAGTCGTCTGCACTGGTGAAGGTGTCGATCGTGTCCGTAGCCGGATTGTAGCGAAAGACGCGAGCGGTAGCTGTAGCTGCCCCCGCGGCCGAACCTCCCACACAATAGATGTAGGGCGTTCCGGTGACCGTGAGTACCCCGCAGGCCATGTTATTGACCTGGTTATCAGGGAAGGTGGCCGACTTGGTCGCCCAAAGGTTGCTGGACGGGCTGTACTCGAATGGGTGCATGAAATCGCTGCCCGCTACGTCCGAGCTGCGCCCGCCCACGGCATAAAACTTCCCGTTGGCCGGGAAATAATCGCCAACCGAGCGGACCGCGACACTCGGCATGTCCGGACCCGCTGACCAGGCGCACATTGGCGTCGGTGTCGGCGAAGGTGTCGCTGTCGGTGTCGGGGTTGCTGTGGGCGTTGGTGTCGGTGTGGGCGCTCCGCCGCAGGTATCAAACCTGAAGCTGACGATGCGGGTGCGCCAGTTAAACGAGCTGGTCGTCGAATAGTATTCCTGGGTATACCAGAAGGTGCAGTCGTCCACTGGGTCAACCGTCATGGCGCTGTAGTCACCCCAGCGGTTAACCGTGTCGGTCTGGCTGCCAGTGCCATCAAATGCATCGGTTTCACCAGTCAAAGTGCCCAACGGATCGGTCGCCGCCCGAGTGGCGTAGTGGATCTGAGGATGGATGGCAGCGCTCGAGGCGCTAAAGCCGACGGCCAAATTTCCCACCTGATCCATCGCGACACTGCCCATCCAACGCCACGTTGTGTCAGGCGCATAAGTGCTCTCCTGATGGATCGTGCCACTGGGTCCGCCGAGGTTTTTCAGCTCGAACCAGCGCGGCGCTGCTACGCTGTTCGACGCAAGGACCGAAAAGTTTCCGACCCACGATTCGTTCGGCGCCGCGGGGGTGCCAAAATTCCGATAGGCCAGCCGGAACATCAAGCGGTCGCCAATGCCATCCACGTTGTCAGCCGAACCCAGCTGGGGCACGCAGGCGCGACGTGGTAGTGCACAGGAACGTGAAGGGCGCTGCTGTTGGACCCGTAAACATGGTGAAGGTCGGTCCCGTGCCGAAAGGCACGCCGACGCTGTACTGCCAGTACCTGTAGTGGCCGGCATTGTTGCCTGTGGTGTCCGGGAACTCCAGGAACACATTCGGAGCGCCGGCCGGCGGCAAGTTCAGACCGTCGAAGTCGGAGGGGATTAAGGGGTCCTCGCCATTTGCCGGCGACCCGGGGAGGCCCGGACTGATAATGGTAGCCGGGTTGCCGGCCAACATATTCGTGCGGTCCATGGCGAACGGCTGCGAGCCGAGGTAAGCCGTGCCTGCCGCGTTGAACACGTTGATACGTCATATAGTATGCATCAGACCAGCTGCCCAACTTTGGATAGTCGTAAAAGTTGTTGCCGAAGGGGATGAGACTAAACGCATAACGATTCCATGTGCCCGTGGCATCGCTCGTGGTGGAAACGGCGACGCACTCCTCGTCAGGGGCGGAACCAGCGACAGCGAATTGGCTGATGACCCAGCGGTTGGCCATCTTGTCATAGAGCATGACCGGGTCGCCGGAGCCACCGGTTTCGCAAACACCGCCAAAGCCAGCCCAGACTGACCTGATGCTCGCTGGTCCAAGCAGCGAATGGGCATTGGTCTTGTCAAAGACCTGGTAACCTTCGTTTACGAGCGCGACGTACTGCGTGGCCCCGACATAACCATTCGTATCGGGCGGGGCGCAGTTACAGACGACGCCCGGGAAAGGGATGCCGTCAAAGTTAAGACCGGGGACTACATTGACCAGCAGACTCTTCCCCAATGTTCTTTTGGACCACCGTGTCAGGTCTGCTTCCACTGTCACGAATAATGCCAATTTTCGGGTTTTCGGGAGCCTCGTGTTCACGAGCAGGTGGGAGAGCCCAGGTTGCCATTTCGCGCAGGGGCGCTGAAACGTCGTTGTGAGATGAGTGAACGGTAACCCAATGGGGTTGCCACTGCTGTGTCTGTGGCTGACCTTGTCTTTGGGCCAGGGCGGACGCCTCTGGATACAGGCCAAAGGCAACGAGCGTCAGAAAGACGCCGGCCAGAAGGATGAACAGACCGATTAAAACACGCGGATTAGAGAAGGCAGATTGAGACGATTTCTTTTTCATTGGATGGATGTGATGTGGATGGAATTTGACTTTCAACGGGCGCTCATAGCAAAGAATGCCAGAAACGCGTCAACACTTTCTTTTTTGGTTGTTTTTTCGTTGTGCAACTCCGCAATGTTTTTATTTGGATGCGTGCACAAATGGCAAGCTTTTTTTGATTACTTTTTTGTAACTCTTCCTAAAAACCCGCGAATTTGCCTCGCATTTCGTCCCCGGAGAACTCGATCGACCAATACTCGAACGCGGAATGCGTTGGCAACGTAAATCCGCGAAGCTTCGGGGCTAACCTTACGGGCTTATCCGCTCGGGGCACGGGTCGCCTTGAACGTGCCGTGCTTCGAGGGTTGACCTCCAACGAGGAAGGAGAATTCAACCGCGCCACTGATCGAGCCATTTGTTTCAAATTTTCCCTTGAACACCAACGTTCCTGCGTCGCGCCCGAGGTTGCCGATCAAATGACAAATGTCGACTGAAATGACGAAGAGCCCAGCCCCTTCCAACCTCTGTCCGCGCACTCCAGAACCTCAAGATCACGCAAAGCTACCGGCCCAGGATCGTCGGGTCCTGGCTACAATAGCGTGGTAAAATCAGCAGAAGCGGGCCAAGGGAACAAAAGGCCTGGGCACGCGCGAAACAAGCTTGGTTCTCTTCCTTGCCTTTTGTTCAGCAAAAGCCCCCGTAGTACGAGCCGGCGCTTGGCGCTTACCGGTAGCCGCAGGCGTTGCACGGCTCCGACGGCAAAGCAAAGGCGGCGCCGCTTGCGCGACGCCGCCTTGATTGGCAGTTGCCTGCTTTTGATTCCCTACTCGCTACCGCCGCCGAACCTCTTCGTCACTTCGTTCGAACAGTTCATCGTGTTCTTGTTGCACACCTTGTAGGTGTAGGTCCCGAAGGTCGTGAGCGTGTCTATATAGGTCCCGGTGTTCCCCACCCGCGCCAGCTGAGCTCCATTGCGGTAGATGTCCACCTGGGCCGTGGTCGCACCACTCCAGTTCAGACGCACCATCACCCCCCCATTCGTCCGGCGCGATTGGGCCGTGAGCACGATCTGTCCCGGCGTCGGGGTCGGCGTCACCGTCGGTGTCGCGGTTGGGGTTGCAGTGGGCGTTGCTGTCGGCGTCGGAGTTGGCGTCGGGGTCGGGGTCGGCGTGCAAGACAGCAGAGTGTAGCTTTGCCCGCCGGTAGCCGGACTACCTGTGCCGCTGCAGAAGTACTGGTCAAACGCGGTGGTGTCTTTCTGTACTCCCGCGGTCGCGCTGCTGTTCCCATTGTCGACCGTACCGTAGATTACATCGAAGCGACTCTGCCCCTCGTACAACCTTACCTCGAAGTCGGCAGTGCCGGTCCCTGGGAAGTATTGGTTGCGCCACTCGATGTTGAAGATGCGGTTGGGGGCACTGCCACTTACCGAGGTGAAGATCCCAAAGCCAGCGTTTAGCGTGTACAGGTCGTCCCAGTACGGGAAGATGATGTAGTTGCGGCTTATGTCAGGCAGGCAGCTGTTCGTGAAGATCGACACCGGGGTCATGAATTGCAGTGTGCCATTCGAGTCGACATTCGCCGAGGTAAACGTCTGGTCATACAGAGTATAGGAGAAGGGCAACGTGATTGCGGTCGTGCAATCATCGCAGTGGTTGCCCGTGTCCACCGTGCCTGGCACGATGCTGCCACCTATCTGCTCAATATCGTAATGATCTTGCGGCGGACAACCGGCGACCGTGTAGGTCCCGGAGAAGGCCGCGTTACCATTGCATCCATTAGCAGTGATCGCTCCGGCACCAATGCTCGCCGTCACGCTGCCTCCGAAGGCGAAATGCACGGTGAACGTAGCTGTGCTTCCACTGACCGAGACAGCGGTCACGGTGCCGCCAGCATTGCCGGTCAGGATCAGATCGCTCGTCGTGACTGATGCTGCATCAACAGCCTGGTTAAAGTTCACGGCATACTGATAGTCGCCCGGCGCTGGCGGTTGGAACGTGCCGCCAACAGGCGGGTTAGTTGTAGTCACCTGTAGCGGCGTTGCGGCGTAACAGAACGTGCACGTGAAATCCAAATTCCGCGTCGCCGTTCAAATCATTAAATGCGCCGGCCGGAATATGCATCGTCTGCTCGCCCTGCGTCGTCACCGGCGTGCTGTTGAAGTGGAAGGTCATCGTCGTCGTGCCCGCCGTGTAGGCAACGCTGTTTGCCGGAATTCCGTTCACCGTGAAATCACTGGCCTGGAGAGTGGTCGGATTCACTGGGTCGGTTACGTTGACAACGAAGTCAGTCGGCTGGGTGGAGATTAGGCTGGAGCAGGCCGGGTCGGTACTGCTCACGCCAAAGCCTGCCAGATCCCTGTCGGTGAAGGCATCTTGCTGGGATTGGCCGCTGATGGCCACGCGCCCGTCCGCCCATGAACTAAGGCTTTTCGTGGCGATCGCCGAGCCGTAGTCGTAGTCGCCCGCATAGGTCTGAGACAATGCCCGGGTCGGGTTGCGCCGGCAGAGGACTGACTACGTCCGAGAACGTATCATCGGGCAACCACGTCACGCCGTTGTCGTTGGACTTGCGCGACCACATCCGGTAGCACGGAACGGCTGGGTTACCAACCTGGCAGCCGGTGCTCTCGCGTCCGTCATACCAGGTGGCGAAGAGGACGCCGGTCGGGTTGACCGAGAGGTTAGGCTGCCACTGAGGACGGGTCGTGGAATCGCTGTTCAACTTGAACGGCGCGCCAAAGGTCACGCCACCGTCGGTCGAGCGGATGTAATAGACATCGCCCGCGTCAGCGCCGGCGCCGTGCTGGGCATAGACCAGGTGAACCACATTGTTGAAGGCAGCAGGCTCACCCCAGCCCTCGTGCCGCCAGTAGCCACCCAGATCGGTAAACATGCAGGCGAAGTAACCGACAGCGGTGACGCCCGGTCCAGCAAACGCGGGGCCGGTGTAGGTGTTGGCCAGGTCACGCCACCGTCGGTGGACTTGTACATGTGGTTGATGTCGTTGTGCGGGAAGCCGCCACCACCTTCGTCCATGCCCGCGATGTACACGTTCCCGTTGCCCGAAAGGTCGCCCGTGATCTGGACGTCGCGGATGAAGGTGCTAATGTTGGCCACTGTCGTCGGGTGCCAAGTGACACCGTCGTCGGAGTAGGTGGCCAGAGGGCGCCGACCCCGACATTGAAGTCGTTCCAGGAAACGTACATCCGCCCGTAGTGCGGGCTGGCCGGGTTGTTGTCGGCCCAGCCAGACTCGCGGTCGTCGCTGCGCTCGTTGTGAACGCAGAAATGGCTCCAGCTATTGGGATCCGAGGGAGTGGCGGACTTGTAGCCGCCGACGCCCTGACCGCCGCAGGCGACGTCGAGCCAGATCGTGTACCAGGTGCCATTTGGTCTGTGGTACATAACAACGGGGTCGCCCAAGGTATTAGAGAAGGGGCTTTGACCGCTGGCGTTGGTGACGCGGGTGAAGGTGGTGCCACCGTCAGTGGAGACCGACGCACCGGAGATGTTGATGAGGGATAGATTGCGGCCTCGTGAGTCGTTGTAGGCCACGACTATCTGGGTGGGGTCATCTGGATTAGCCGTAGTCATCGTCTCCGACTGGGTAACATTGGGAGAGATTTCGGTACCGGTAATCAGGTCGACGTCGGCCGCGCCATACGCCAGCGGGTTCAACAGCTTTTGGACAAGCTGACCGCCGAGACCGAGAGTCGCAGAATCCGAATCGCCAGACGCCCCGCCGCAAGCAATCATGATGGCTCCAGCCCGGAAGTTTTCCTGCCGATCGATGCCCTTCTCGTGAATCGTGGCACAGTCAAATCCGTCCGGGACGAGCGGGTCCTGGGAGTTGGTGATAATTTTTGGCTTTTGCTGCCCTTTTACGTCGTTGGCAGCAGTTGCGGAAAACATGCCAAAGCCAACGAGCGCCAGAAAGACGCCGACCATGACTATAAACAGGCCAATTAAAACGCGTGGATTAAAGAAGGCGGATTGTGAAGCGGATTTCTTTTTCATGGATGTATATGATGTGGATGGAATTTGACTTTCAACGGGCGCTTATGGCAACCAATGCCAGAAACGCGTCAACACTTTTTCTTTTTTGTTGTTTTTTTCCTTGTGCAATTAACGCCGTTTTTATTTGAATGCGTGCACAAATGGCAAGCTTTTTTAGCTTACTTTTTTGTAACTCTTCTTAAAGACTCTCCCGAATTGCCTCGCATTCCGTCTCCGGAAAACCCGATCCACAAATGCGCTTAGGTGGTACGCGTTGGCAACGTAAATCCCCGAAGCTCCGGGGCTAACCCTATGGGTTTATCCGCTCGGGGCACGGGTCGCTTTGAATGTGCCGTGCTTCGAGGGTTGACCCCCAACGAGGGAGGAGAATTCGACCTCGCCACTGATCGAGCCATCCGTTGCAAATTTTCCCTTGAACGCCAACGTTCCCGCGTCGCGCCCGACGTTGCCGATCAGAAATTCCACTGGTCCTGAAAACGTGACCGAGTTTCCTTCACCCTGAGTCCACTTTGCCTCCGAAGGTTTGCCGGGCCCCCAGACCTTCAATCGTGGATCGAGCAACAGGAAAGAGCCTTTCCCGGCGCCTTGAGCGTCAAAGCGCAATGAACGGTTCTCGCCGTTCGTGAACGTGATATCCACCTTCCAACTGCCGATCATGTTCGGAGACTGTGCGTGGGCCAACGAGGCGATGCATGTTTGGGCTACTACCATCAGAATCACACGGCAAGAAATGACGAAGCACGAATGTCGAAGGTCAAAAGAAGCACCCGTCTTCGGTCGCTCCGACGACCTACGGCGTGCCAGGCAAAGCCTGAATGCCCAAGAACCGGCCTCACGCATCCTTCGTCATTTGGCCATTCGTCATTCCTTCGAGCTTCGCCATTCGGATTTCGTCATTCTCTGTTTGCCCACGTCCAAATGTTGCACGCCTGCCGGGCAAGATGAAGACGTTTTTTAAACTCTGCTATCTCCTGGCTCTGTGGAAAAGAAGGTTCGAGCGGCGAACGCGGGCACAGCGTGTCGATTTCCTCGGCCTCGCCTCCTGGGCCGGTAGGTGTGCCAATGAAAAATTTGGGCGCGCCACATGATTTTCCGTTTTACTTTCCTGGCGTCGGTTTCGAACCAAATGATTTCGCGCAGGCAGATTCGTTCTTTTCCGGTCGAGTTGCTCTGCGCCGGCATGGTTTTTGTCACCACGCTTTTGCTTTATGGTTGGACGCTGGCTCCAACGGTCACTTTGATCGACAGTGGGGAGTTGATCGTGGTCGCTCATGGCCTTGGGGTCGCGCACCCACCCGGCTTTCCGCTCTGGGTCATTCTTGCCCATCTCGCGTCACTCGTGCCTCTGGGAAGCGTTGCCCTGCGCATCAATTTTTCTTCGGCCCTCTTTGCTGCGCTTGCCTCCGCAACGCTCACTCTTGCCGTGGCGGAACTAATGATTACGTCTTCGTATCTCACCGCGCCAAAGCGAAGGGGAAAGCGCGCGCAGCGGCGCAAAAAACCCGTGGCCCATGCCGCCTGGGAAGGCAAGGACGATGATTCAGGCATCGGCCGACTCTTGGTGCTTGCTCCCGCGATCGGCGCGGGCTTGCTCATGGGATTCTCGCGGACGCTTTGGTCTTATGCCACGATCGCCGAGGTTTATACCCTTAACACGCTGCTCATCTGCGTTATTTTCTTTCTGATGCTTCGATGGCGGCGCGGCATCATCGCAGACAGAAGGCGGGTTGGCGCGCCTGTGGAAGATGTGCACCGCGCACCCGCAAACACTGCGCACGACGTTTTTCTTTACGGGGCTGCGCTCGTATTCGGTCTCGCGCTAGGAGTCCATCATGTCAGCGTGGGGCTGATACTTCCAGCTCAGGCTGTCATCGTTTACAGGACCGAGGGCCTGAAATTCTTTAGGAGCAGACGACTGCTTTATGCCGCATTGATCTCCGTTTGCGCTCTGGTGGCTATCTACAGCTACCTGCCCTTTGCAGCGGCGCGCACGCCGGTCATTAACTGGGGCAATCCGCGCTCGCTGCAGGAAATTTGGTGGCACATCACGGGCCGGCAGTATCAGGTGTTCCTCTCCTTTACGCCGAAACAAATGGGAGAGCAGTTTCTGGAATTCTTTAAGATGCTCTTGCGCGAATTCAGTTTGTCCTGGCTGCCATTGCCGCTCGTCTTCGCTTTCGCCGGCTTCCGCAGCGCTTTCAAACGGGACCCCACAGCTTTTTGGTTTCTCTCGTTTACGGTCATTGCCGATTGGGCTTATGCGTTCAACTACGAAATCGCGGAGGACAAGGATGCATACTATCTGCCGGCATTCCTTGCGATCGCGATTGCCGCCGGCTTCGGCATCCGTTGGTTGATTCAGTTGACTGTCTCCAAGCGGATCCTGATTGGAAAGTCCTACCTCATCGCTGCGATTGCCGTCCTGCTCATGCTCGCGATAGCGTTTACGGGGAACTGGCCTTTCAACAATCGGAGGCATTACTTCGTTGCGCATGATTATGTAGCAAATCTCCTTGGTGCGATCGAGCCTGACGGCCTCTTACTGACGGCCGACTGGCAGGTCGCATCGCCGATGTTCTACGCGCAGGAGATAGAACAGCGCCGGCTCGACGTGAAAGTTGTGGACATCAATCTCCTGCGGCGCTCGTGGTATTTTGATTATCTGAAACACGCTTATCCTGGTTTGATCGAGCGATCGCGCGATAAGATTGAGGCCTTCGTTGCGAATCTAAAAGAGTGGGAGCGCGATCCTCGAGCCTTTGCCACGAGTGAGGCGCTTACTCGAAGGATTACCGCGGCGTTTGAGGAGATGATGCAGTCAATGGTGACGAACGAGAATCGTGTCGGGCCGGTTTACATCACGAGAGAATTGCTATTCCCCAACGGACCTGATGGGGAACTGACCACGTGGCTTACTCAAAACTATCAACCTGTTCCGCAGGGACTCGTTTTCAACCTCGCGAGGGACCAGAGCTTTCACGACTCGCCTGACGTGCCTTTGCAGATCCGTGGTCTGGCTGACGGCACCCTGCGGTTTGAGAGAGATGACGTAGTAAGGCTAAAGGTGCTCCCGGTCTATACCACGATGCTGATCAATCGTGGGCGGTATCTCGCCTCATTCAATCGGCACGAGCGCGCCATTGCTCTCTTCAGGCAGGCGCTCGCAATCGATCCTGAACTCGCCGCGGCGCGACAGGGGCTTGCGGAAAGTACGGCTAAACTGCCGACCCGATAATAATAATAGCCGGTCGGAGAGTCTGATTGCCTCCCCGGGCGGATCTTCTCAAACCGAAACCCTTCCGCGAATGATTTGCCCGCGAAAGACTACCATGGATTGAGAAAGCCAGCGGGAACTCGCAAAGTCTCTCGCGAGTTCCCGCATGGCTACTATAGCATTCCCTACTGGCCGCCGAACCTCTTGGTCACTTCGTTCGAACAGTTCATCGTGTTCTTGTTGCACACCTTGTAGGTGTAGGTCCCGAAGGTCGTGAGCGTTTCGGTATAGGTCCCGCTGTTCGCCACCCGCGCCAGCGGAGTTCCATTGCGGTAGATGTCCACCTGGGCCGTGGTCGCCCCACTCCAGTTCAGACGCACCTGCAGCCCCCCATTCGTCCGGCGCGATTGCGCCGTGAGCACGATCTGTCCCGGCGTCGGGGTCGGCGTCACCGTCGGGGTCGCGGTTGGCGTCGGCGTCGCGGTTGGCGTCGGAGTTGGCGTCGGTGTCGGCGTCGGCGTCGGCGTCGGCGTTGCGCAGTTGAAGATTTCCATCGAGGCAATCGGGGTACGTCGGGGCATAGCCGCCAGCCAGCCAGATGCGACTGACGCCGTCGGTGTCGGTTGGGAAGTTGCGCCGCGGGGTGACGAATGCCGCAATACTGGTTGACCAGGTGTTCGTGCCTGGATTATAGACGTCCACCTCATTGCTGGGGTTGGGAGCAACTCTCCCGCCGCCCATCACCAACATCTGGCCGTTGAGCGTAAGCGCACGCGTCTCGCCCGTGGCCCTCGGTATCGGCTGCTATCGTGCCGATGCTGTTAGCCACAGGGTTGAAGCTAAATGAGTTGGTCGTGTCGATCACCAGGCCACCGGAGAAATCCGATGCTCCCCCCACGTAGATGATGCCACCGATGGTGCATGTCGGTGCGTACATGATCCCTTCCGGCGTGTTCACCTTCTGGGCCCACTTCACGCCTACGCCCGCCGTGGGGTCAAACTCCCATATCTGGTTGGTCGAGGCGACGTTGATGTTGAACCCGCCCAGGATGTACAGCTTGTTGTTCGCCACGGCAAACCCACCAGGCAGAGTTGTGCCTGTGCCATCGCCCGGCCAGTCGTCTGCACGGTGAGGTTGTCGATCGTGTCCGTAGCCGGATTGTAGCGAAAGACGCGAGCGGTAGCGGTAGCTGCCCCCGCGGCCGAACCTCCCACACAATAGATGTAGGGCGTTCCGGTGACCGTGAGTACCGCGCAGGCCATGTTATTGACCTGGTTATCAGGGAAGGTGGCCGACTTGGTCGCCCAAAGGTTGCTGGACGGGCTGTACTCGAATGGGTGCATGAAATCGCTGCCCGCTACGTCCGAGCTGCGCCCGCCCACGGCGTAAAACTTCCCGTTGGCCGGGAAATAATCACCCACCGAGCGGACCGCGACACTCGGCATGTCCGGACCCCCTGACCAGTTGCACGGCGGCGTCGGCGTCACTGTTGGCGTCGGCGTCGGCGACACCGTTGGTGTTGGCGTTGGAGTTCCGCCTACTGCGGTCAGGATATTGACCCGGCCCCATCCATAGACGTTGTTTGGCGGCCCCGCATCACCGCACAGAGTGGAAGAGATAAAATGAGCCGCGTCATCCAAGGCTGTCCGACTCGCATCGATTTGGTTTTGCAGGCTAGGAATGGCCGACCAGAGCAGGGCCATTGCCCCGGCGATATGCGGAGTCGCCATTGACGTGCCGCTGGCAAAGGTATAGGCGCTATCGGAAGTGTTGCTGGCCGAGCGAGTGTTTGTGCCCGGAGCAGTGATATCCGGTTTTATCCGGCCACTTCCATCAACAGTGATGGGACCGAGGCTGCTGAAGGAAGCAATGGTATCGGTGCCGGTGTTGAGCGCTCCGACTGTGTAGGAAGCCGCATAAATTCCGGGCGGATCTGTCACAGTGGAACAACTTGGACCGGAGTTTTGCGCGGCGGATACCATCATAATGCCGGCAGCTTTTTGAGCTTCTACAGCGGCTTGCAACGTGTCAGCCGAACAGCCTTCCGAAGTCGGACAACTCCAGGAGTTGATCGTGATATCGGGTGCTTTGGTCGGGTCGCCTTGTCCGCCGCCCACCGGGTAAGGGGCCAGGAAGAATTCCATGCACTCGATGTATCTGGCCGGTGTGCCATTGCCCTCGTCCATGTTACGGCAAGCGATCCATTTTGCGCCGGGCGCCATTCCGATCTGGTTGCCCAGGCCATCATCACCGATCGCTGTGCCGGTGGTGTGAGAGCCGTGAAAGAAATCGTCGCAAGGGAATGGTGAGTCGTTACCGCAGGGGTTGCCTACGCTGTCGTGGATCGAGTCATGCCAGTTGTAATCGTGATCGGCGTTCTGTCCATCCCAGCCGCGGTAGTGAGGCTTGAGCGCGTTATGCGTCCACCGAACACCGGTATCGGCGCTCGCAACGACGATGTTCTGTCCAGTGAAACCGAGCGCCCAGACGTCCGGTGCGTGGGTGTAAGCGATTCCCGGCTCGATCGTCGCCGGCGCGGCAGGCTGCAACGGCCCTTCCAGAGTTGGCCCCGCTTCAGGGAGCGAATTTTGAATGCGCGGGTTGCCCTCGATGCTGGCCACATCCGGCCGAGCGGCCAGCGTCTCCGCAATCTCCCGGCTGGCCTTCACAAAAATTGCGTTAATGATATAGAAGGAACGATGCTCGATGCCGCGTTCACGCAGCCATTGCAGGATCGGCCCTTGCGTGGTCTGGCTTTTGTTCAGCAGGGTGTTATACACGTAGCGTCCCTTCTCAGCCTTCGTCTGCAAGGTGGCGGCCTGGCTCACGTCGGCTTGATCAGCCAGCACAACGAAAAATTCCGCCTGCTGGCCATTGGCGGTGTGATCGATCACCCATGGCGCGATCTTTTTCGCGGTCGCGTTCTGGTTAGGCGGGCTACCCTGGCTCGTAGCGCGCGAAGAGGCAATCGCGCCGAGCGCAGCTACGGCAGCTGCGACCAGGAATAATGAGCAAAGAATACGCCGCAATCGCGACGCCGTGGATGTGCGGTTTGGGTGCGTGGTCATAGACGGGCCGTTGTATCTGCTTCCCGCGAGCGAGACAAGAAAATTTTGAAAAAAAATTTCCCGCGCGGAATGCAGCAGGCGGCGTGGGCGAATGGAAACGAAGGAAACAGAAGGCTTGTGCGCGAATGACGCGGAGGAGATTAATTCTGGTTCGGGCGCCGGCTATGCCACATCATGGCCCCGCGGTGGAGCTGAGCTATTGGTACGCTCCCCCGGTCTGGCGAACTGGCGGTGAAGGACGCATTGTCGTCGAGGAAGCCGGCCTGTTGCGGCTGATCGACACAAACAGCGCCGTAGCAACCTTTACGAAGTTGGCAAAGGCTGTGCCCCGAAGATGATCGAAGAGCAGGAAACCTGAGTCGGAAAGCCGCTAGGAAGAGGCTTCGGCGTTCTGAGATTTTCTGGCGATAAAGTCACCCAGGCTGCGCAGGCTCGCGAAGTTGTCCGCGACGAGTTCCTCATCTTCCACCCGGATGCCGCAATCGCTTTCCATGAATGACACCAGACGAATCAAGCCGAGCGAGTCGATTTGCAGCGGTTCATCCGGGTCGGCGACCGGAGGCAAAGGGGCTCGGCTCTCGTTAATGTAGTCCTTGAGTTTCTGTGGTATTTCCATGTTTGATTGGTTGGTTAAAATTATTCCGCGCCGGCCAGCTCGCGGGGCCGCCGCCGATAATCAGCACATCAGTTTTCATAGCGCAAAAATGTTTGGTCGTTGCGTCTCCGGCGAATCTCCGACCTTCTCCAGAGCATGTTGTGAACCATCGCAGTAACGTAAGAGACGAGAGCTAACAATGAGCGCAATCCTCCGTTTTGAAGGCCGCCATTTCGTTCGTGTTTAATAACCATGCTGGGAGATTTACGACATTTTGTAAAGCAATTTCATGCTGTCCTGAGCGGAAAATGGATCGCCAAAAACGCCATCGGATCTGCGCAATGCCGAGGAGCTGGCACTCTCGATGGACTCCCCTGCCGGGCCGCCGTCCGGACGGCGCGACAAAGGATTTGAGGCGCGCCGCGTCCAACCGGGTGACTTTTCCATTGGCCCGAAAGCCGGCCCGCGGTTCCCCTGATGGCGGATGGTCGGGCGTCCCACACGTAGGATGCATCCGGGCGACAGTCTGGTCTGGGCAAACCGTGCCTTCTGACGCATTCGGCGCAAGGTCAAGGACGATTTTCCTTTGCCCCAAGGACTCGTTCGGTCGTGGAATAGACGGACACCAGGCGCGAGATAAGTATCGTCATGTAGAAGAGTCCGCTGGCAGCTTCCATTACCGCCAGCATCCGCGCGACCCTGGAAGTTGGCGTGATATCTCCGTAGCCGACGGTGCAAAGGGTCACCAGGCTGAAATAGAAGGCGTTGAAACCGTCCATGGCGGCGTCTGTTCCCGGTCCTCGTGCTACGGTGAAGGCGGCAGGATTCAACTGGCCGACGAGCGTATAAAGAGGGACCCAGATCAGCCCGAGCGTTAGAAAGCCGGCGACGCCTGCGCACAGGACATTAGTATCAACCCGGGGCGCCCGCAAAATGAAGAGGAAAGTCTGCGTCAGGACAAAGGCGAAGAAGACGGCCATGGGGGTGAGAAAGAACGTCGGAGACAGCAGGTCAGGATAGAGATGATTGGTCCATTTTCCCACGGCCGCGGGGATGACCAACACCAGAGCGATGAACAAGCTCCGGCGCTGCCCGCTCACGGCCAGGACGGCAAACACCATGACCAGCGTCAGCAGTGCACCTTCGATCACGTCGCCCCGCGGCAAATCCTCGACGAACGGCGCGGAGACGAACAGAAGCACCAGCGCCACCAGGAACTTGACGGCGGAATAACCCGAGGCGGCAAGCGGGAGAGCGGGCCCCGTCTCGGGGGTAACGGTTGGTTTGGGGGATTCATGAGGAGGATTCATATTGGTCCTTCAGGCTTCATCGAGGTCTTCTCGGTCACCCATGAATATACTCGCAGACCAACCGTTACCAGCGGCGCGCGCGTTTTTCCACGTCCCCGTCAAAGCGATCGAGTATTGGGTTACGCTCGCGGTAATGGCCGCTGCGGATTTTCTGAATCAATTCTTCGCCGCAACTAGCTCCAAAGTTTCGAGCCAGTTTGATGGTTACGACCTGAGTTTTGCGGCGGCGTTCACGGACCGGTAAAGAAATGTCCGACGCGGAGTTCGAGCCGCTGGTCGTAATGGCCGGTGGCTCCCCCTGTCGAATCAGGATTCGACTCGCGGACGAGGTGGTGGGAATTGGCTGCTGGCGCCGACTTGGCACCGCGATTTTAGATCTTAATGGCTATCTTGATGGTTTTAAGGCTGCTCTGAAGGTTCTGCAGCATTTCGTGAGTCCGATTTGTAGCCTCATCAACTCCCCGTCGAAACTCCGCCGTATCGATGAGCGCGTGGCAAAAGGGACATTCGCGTCTGTCAGCCTTAAGCCATTTGACAGTCTCGTTGATCTGCTTGCCACATTTAAGGCAGGTAATTTCCAGCGGTAAATTGTCGAAAAACACAGTCTTGTTCCAATACATTAAACAAGACGGCGCTACTTGGCTAGTCCAGTTCTGCAAAGGCCGGTCAAATAGTGCGCCAGGTCCACACAGACGCGTTGCCCCAAGGGGCCGATTCCCCCGATTAGCTCTGGGCCGCGAGTTCCAGTCTCAGAAGATTTCAGAAAAAGCAGAAATGGAAGCGCCAACCTCCTGCGGCAGGGCCGCTCTGCTTGATGAGCGTTGCATGCGGGAGGTGCGACCGCTTCACGGATCGAAAGGGCCACCGTAGTATCCAGCTTCACGGTCTTTGTCGTTATTCTACGCCCGTCGAGTATCTGGCCAGGTTCGTTGCTCTTTCCTGACCGCACCCTTTGCCCCAACCCCTATCGCTCGGCAGATCAGCGGAGACTGCGGCCCATCTGCTCGACGATCTGGACATACGCCTTTAGGGCAGCCGATGGATTCTCGCTCCTCCATGCGACACAGCCTTCGGTCCCGACCTTGGGATTTAGTGACCGAAACACGACATTCTCGTGCTCAAGTTTCTTTAATTGCTCCGGCACGAGGGCCACGCCCAATCCCGCTGCTACGGCCTGAATCATCGCTCGCTCAAGATCGACATCCTGCAAAACCCTTGGCGTAAAGCCCGCGGCCTCGCACGTCTTGGTGAGCCACTCGCGATAACCGGGATAGCTCGCTTCAGACATTCCAATGAAAAAATTGGACGCCAGGGCTTTCAGATCGACCGTGGTTTTGCCCGCCAGCGGATTGTCCTGCGGCAAGGCGACAAGAGTTTTGTAAGACGCGATGGCCCGGAATTCTAATCCGCGCAGCGCAATTGGCGCGTGTAATCCAACGAAACCAAGGTCGAGCTTGCCATCTTCAAGCGCGCGAAACTGCTCGCCGCACGACATATCGAACAGATTGACCGAAACGGCCGGAAGCGCAGCGAGACCTGGCAAGGTCAACAGTATGTCGCTTTCCAAAACTACAGAGGTACATGGCACGATCAAGGTTGGTGGCACAATAACTACAACCGCATCGTTCTAATTAGCGGCGGACTGGTATTTTTGGAATGCCGGCTACTGGTATCCGGCGTGGGGCTACAATCCAGCTGTCGCGTACTACCCATATAATGGTCCTATCTACGCCTACAACAATCTCCCTCCCGATCAGGTGATCGCGAATGTTCAGTCCACGCTGCATGCGCAGGGTTATTATCAGGGCGAGGTAGACGGCCTGCTCGGTCCGATCACCCGCGCCGCACTGGGTAACTATCAACGCGACAACAGTCTCTACACGACCGAGGCGATTGATCAGCCAACGCTCAAGTCGTTGGGAATGTCGTAAACGAGACAACCGTCAATTCAGGGGCGGCGTAAGAGCACACGTATACGTCCATTCACGCATGTCGCCGCGAATTGTGCCTCGCAGACACACCTGCCATCCATCTTAATCATGATCTCAAATCTATTCCCATCGTCTCGTCCTAAGTTGTACCATCTGTCTCTCGGGCTGATGGCCGCGCTACTCACTCTGCCGACGAGCGGCAGGGCTCAAGCTGCGCCGGTTTTTAGCCAGACCGTCGTCTTCGGCGACAGTTTGTCCGACGACGGCAACGTGCGGCATATCATGGAAGACCAGTATTTCATCAGCTACCCGAGCGGTTTTTTCAATTACAGCGACGGCCGTTTCACCGACAGCTCCGACACCGACCCGAACTCCACCACCTACGCCGGCACGTGGCACGAGCAGTTGGCGCAGACGTTTTTCGGCTTGCCGGCGTCCACTAACAGCCTCGATGGCGGGACGGACTATGCCTTTGGCGGCGCGACGACCGCGAGCGGGACGAGCGACCGGACGGTCATCTCAAATCCGTTTCCGTGGGGTGGCGGCGAGTTCACCCTTACGGTGGATAATCTCGGGAAACAGGTGGACGATTATCTCGCCAGCCACACGCCCGACGCGGCCGCGCTGTATGTTGTCTGGGGCGGTGGCAATGATCTTTTTGACGACGATAGTTCCACTCACGTCACCGAGACGGCTTCGAACGCGGCCGGGTTGGTGGAGCAGCTCGCTCGCGCGGGCGCTCGCAGTATCTTGGTTCCAAACGTCCCGCCGCTCGGTCTTGTCCCACTTTACAAAGATGACGCCGCAACCGCGACGGCCTTGAACATAGCCTCCGCTCAATATCGCTCGGAGTTAAACGCCGATCTCGACGCTGCCACCGCCACTCTCGCGGGCGAGGGGATCGCGATCACGCTTTACCGGCTCGATACCTACGGGCTCTATTACCGGCTCGCGACGAATCCGGAGGATTACGGCTTCACCAACATCAGCGATAGCGCCCAGGGCCAATCCGTCGATCCGGACGAGTACCTCTTTTGGGACGACCTTCACCCGACAACCGCCGGGCATTATCAGATCGCCGCGGCCGCCTTCGCGCTCCTCGACGGGACCGCGCTGCCGCCTGCGCTGGCACTCAATTTTTCCGCGCGTCTTAACGTGGGCACTGGCGACAATGTGCTGATCGGCGGTTTCATCGTCACCGGCACCGATTCGAAACAAGTGATCCTTAGGGGGCTGGGACCTTCGCTGGCCGTCAATGGAGTCCCTCTGGCTAACCGCCTGGCCGATCCGGCGATCGATCTCTACCAAGGCGATATCCTCGTCATGAGTAACGATAATTGGAAAGATTCACAGCAAACCGAAATCGAGGCGACCGGAATCGCTCCTGCCTACGACCTGGAATCCGCCATCATCGCGACACTCGCTCCCGGGAGCTACACCGTGGTTCTGCGTGGTAACAATGGAGAGACGGGCAATGGCTTGTTTGAGATCTATGATCTCGACACCTCGGTCAACTCTACGCTTGGCAACGTGAGCACGCGCGGCCTCGTCCAGACAGGCGACGACGTGTTGATCGCCGGATTCATTATCGGCACCGGTGAAAGCGATACCGTAGTCGTTAGGGCCATCGGGCCCTCACTGACCGACGACGGAATCGCAAATCCGTTGCAGGATCCGACGCTGGATCTCTACGATGCCGACGGCGTCGTCATCATGAGCGACGACAATTGGCGGGATTCGCAAGAAACCCTCATTCAATCGACCGGACTTACCCCGACCAATGACGCCGAATCCGCGATCATCGATTCGCTCTCGCCCGGTAACTACACTGCAGTGGTGCGCGGGAAAGATAACGGGACAGGCGTTGCGCTGGTGGAGGTTTTCAATCTCCAATAGCCGTCCCACTCATTGGGAATGTCGTAAACGAGGCAACCGCCAAATCATAGACGTTAAGGAAATGATGATTTAATCCAATCAAGATATGCCGCACCTGAATCCAGTTAAGGCCACTCTCGAGGTGACGAAAAAGCCCTCCCCGTCCTCAGTCAGACGACGAATATGGCGGAGTCCTCGTCAGCGTGTCGGCATTTTAAGAGTCGCTCCATTCAACGAAAGACCGCGTATGTTTGCGACGGGGAAGCCAAACTGGATCGGTTCCACGAATCTCATTGGTCGGATGGTCGCGGTCTGGATGGGTTTAGATTAAAACGCTCAGGGAATGTGAACAAAAACCAACGAAACCCGACTAAGTAATAATATGAAGAAGTTTATCACGATATGGATTAGCTGTTCGCTCGTGCTGGCCGCCGGTGCGCTGGCCCAGCAAGACGAAGCGCAGCCAACACCGAAGAAGAAACAGCCGGAAAAAGCCCGCGCCGCGGAGCAAGGGAAACCGACGGCAGAACCACGGGCCACCCGACCTGCGCCGAAACCACACGCCGTGAAGACGGTTAAAGAGCCAGTTGCTGCGACCCCCCACGCCAAGGCGATGGCAGGGCAGCAAGAAAAAGAGCGCAATGCGTCCAAGGCATCTACGACGGCAAACCAGCCGGTCATCCCGGCTCACACCGAGGCGACTGCGCAGACCCAAGCCCAGGCTCCGATCGCGCCGCAGACCGTCAAGCCGAGCCCAGGCGCTCACAGGGCGGTTGCCCAGACGAAGAAGCCGGATATCCAGGCGATCAAGGCCCAGCATGCCAACTTTCACGCGCAACCAAAACCGCAGCAGGTCCCGGGCGTCACGTTCAACCAGAGCCTCCGGATCAACGGCAGCGAGCAATTGGCAGGGCGAGAATTACGTAGCGTTCCGCTCCTACCATCCTCAAATGCACGACCAGGGCTGGTATCGCTCGCGTTACAGCCGGGTTGAGTTAATCGGTGGCGGCTACTACTACTGGAACGCGGGATATTGGTATCCCGCCTGGGGTTACAATCCTTCCGCGTCATATTACGTCTATGATGGACCGATCTACGTCGGCTCCCAGGCGGAGCCACCCGATCAAGTGATCGCCAATGTGCAAGCCGCGTTGCAGGACCAGGGCTACTATCAGGGTGAAGTGGATGGATTGCTTGGCCCGTTAACGCGCCAGGCGCTTACCGGCTACCAATCCGACAATGGACTTTATACCACCGCAGCGATTGATGAGCCGACGCTCGCTTCGCTCGGATTGGATTAAGACAAGCTTGCTCGCAACGAAAAGCCGTCGAGTCCGAGACTTGGCGGCTTTTTCTTTTCGGCGGTGCGTTGGAGCAAGGAGATACCACCGGAGGATTGGGCGCGTGAGGCCGAAGACCTTTACGTGCGCTGACCTCTGACGCTTCAGCTTTGAAAGCGCAGCTTCGCCTTCGCCATGTGACCCGAAAGTCCGCGTTGCTGCGCAACCAACGGGGTCATCGCAGCCTTGTCAGAACTTAGCTCACGCGGCTTTCTTGCCGCTCAGCATTACGCCCGGAAACGGAACTACGTCCGCTTCGGTTTCATCCGCGGGAACCGCTGGTCGCCACGTCAGCTTTCCGCCGATGATCTCGGCCAGGGCTATGTCGGCGGCGAGCGTGCCCGGTGCCGTCTGCACCATGGGACGATGGCCCACCGAAAGCTGCCGAACGCGGCGCGAAACCACATTCACCAGCAGTTCGGCAGAGGGAATTACCTGGGAAGCAGCGGCAATGAGATTTGCATTCATAAAGGAGTTGGCTCGCGACTGACGATGGTTGCCACCCTCGCGCCCGCTGAGCGCGTCATGGTGGTTCGCAGCGAAGAAACTGCCGGAACGTTAGTCCATCCCGCGCGAAACACAAGCGACCTCCCTCCGTTTGGAATGAACCCAAAATCCAGCGGTGATGCAGCACACGCAGCGGGCGTGGCCGGGCTTTTCAAAGCAGGAAAACACCAATGTTTCGAAAGCCCGCCTATTGGCGATGTCTCCAGCAAAGCGAATCGAAAGGCGAAAGTCCTGTCAGCTAAAAAGATCCAACCTTGGGAAAGTGAATTTTCAGCTTGTAGCAAATGAAGAGGACCAGGATCGCACCGAGCGTGGAGAAAATTATGCCAGCCGGATGAAATCGTTCGTTACTCGGGCGCGAAAACAGGTGTGTCACCGCACCGCCGATAATCGAACCGATGATGCCGAGAACGATCGTCCAGAAAATCGTCATATGAACGTGCATGACCGACTTCGCGAGAACTCCAGCGATGAGCCCCACAAGGATGTACCAGATTAAATGAAACATAATTTTCTCCAGTTTTAACGAAACTCACGAAGATGAACCAAGGCGGAGCGATCGCCCAGACAATTCGCAAAAAAACGTTCGAAGAGCCCTCTAATTTCGTAACTCTCGATTCATCCTTCCTCATTCTTCCCGTTCTGTGAGGAAAACGATCGCACCAGGCGCGATCTTTCCGGTGTAAGATGGGGGCTTGCTCTCCATCGCATGCCAATCGTTCTATCCACCTACGAGGCGCCCGCCTTTCTCCGGAACGGCCATCTCCAGACAGTCGTCGGCGCGTTTTTGCGGCGGGCTGGTGGGGCCAGGTTCGAGCCGGAGCGTTTAGAACTGGAGGATGGTGATTTCCTTGATCTCCGCTGGCTTCGCCAGGGTCGCGATCGACTCGCGATTTTGTCGCACGGGCTGGAGGGCTCGGCCGACGAGGGCTACATCAGGGGGATGGCCGCAACTTTGGCGGCCGCCGGTTGGGATGTGCTGGCCTGGAATTTCCGTGGCTGCGGGACAGAACCAAACCGGCTCGTTCGCCTTTACCATAGTGGGGCGACAGAGGATCTGGGAGCGGTCATCAATCACGCGGCCGCGAGTTATTCGCGCATCGCGCTGATTGGATTCAGTCTCGGAGGTAACCTGACTCTTAAATATATGGGAGAAGCGCCGCCCCATCGCGCGGTCAGGGCGGCGGTGGCCATCTCGGCGCCGGTCGACCTCGCGGCGAGCGCGCGCATCCTGGACCAACGCTGGAGCAATCGCATCTATCTCCGCCGCTTTATCGATAGCCTCATCACCAAGGTCGAAGCCAAAGCACGGCGTTTCCCGGGCCAGATCGACGCGCGCGGAAGTCGCGCTTTGCGGACTTTCCAGGAGTTTGACGACCGCTACACCTCGCGGTTGCACGGTTTTCGCGACGCCGCCGATTATTGGAAACAGGCGAGCGCCCGGCAATTCCTGCTGCAAATTACGCGACCGGCTTTGTTGCTCAACGCGCGGAACGATCCATTTCTCGCGCCTGAGTGTTTCCCATTTGCGGAAGCGGAACAGAACTCGTGCCTGTTTCTTGAGACCCCCGAGTCGGGCGGCCATCTTGGATTTCTGGAGTTCGCAGGCAGGCTTCGCCCATGGTTCGAAGAGCGCGCCACAGGGTTCCTCGCCAACGCGACCGGGAAACTTTAGCATTCTTCCTGGTCAAAAAAGAGAACGGGGTCGGAGAAAGAGTGATTGCATCTTGAACAATCCAAGTCCTCTCTCCGCTGTCCTCTAACCTCTCGCACTTATCCCGACCTTCGTTCTTAAAGTTTGTCACCCACCTTGCGATAACCCGGGTTGCTTTGGACGGACCGGCTGCGATGGTGGGACATCGCCGGATGCAAATCGATTTCTCCACCGGGCTCTTTGCTGCGATCCTTACGATCACCGTCGCCGTGCTGGGCGAACGTTGGCTTTCCCGCCGGAGACACCGCGAACTATCTCGGCAGCGATTCCTTGCTTTCGTTCAGGCGTGGGAATCGGAAGTCCGCATTGGTTTCCACAGCAGCCTCGGTCTCCATGGGCGTGTCGCGGAATTGTTTCTAATCAGGTCTCCCTCTTTTGCCGCGGAGCAGGTCCCGATGCAGGAATGTTATGGGCGAGGCGAAAAGTGGAAAGAGTTTCGTATCTTATGCGATCGCATCAGCATAATGACTCTCGATCAGATCGACAGCCGGGAGGGCAACAGTGATCTCCTTAATGCGGTTCGGGCCCTGATATCTTTCGTGGTGAAAAACTGACGCGGAAGTCGCGGCTTGCATCTCTCCTATCGTCTGGAAGCACGGGCCCCTGGAGGAAGAAACAATGAAGCTTTGATCGAACTGCGCCTGCTCCGGGCTGCCAACGTCGCCCGGATCACCTGCTCTTTGAAGCAGCCCTGGGAGACTGTTGAAATACTGGAGCAGCCCGCGTTGCTGTCGATCTTGGCCCTGGCCAAGGCGCGAGCGCAGCGCCGATATCCGCAGCGATCTCGGCCCGGCGAGCAACGCCGGCCAGGGCCAAGATCGGCGCAACCCTGCGGGCGCAAGGCAGAAGGGGCGGCTGGCCGCGTCGCTTACTCGTTGCAGTCCACCGTGGGAATGCGCCTCGCTCGCTCCTCGCCATCCACCCCTTCTGCCTCTACGCGCGGGCCACTCCAGTATTTCAACAATCTCCTAGTCGCCAAACGGCACCAGGTCACCGACCATTGTCAGTGGACCGCCGAAAGGAGGCCGGAACCATCCGGTGCCGGCGGTCGGCGGGCTGAACCTTGGCGCAAGCGGCGGCGCGCCGGAAGAATGCGAAGCGGCGTTCCGAGATTCGTTGATGAGCGAGATAGAGCGAGCTGTTTTGCGTAACGGTCGGTTCCATATTTCTTATCGAAACTCGCCCGCGGCCCGCGAGTCAGCAGCTGACAGCGATCGACGAATCTAAACCACAAATGCGCTTTACCTAATCTTATTCTCTGCCGCTCGATTTCTTCGCGACGTGAAAGAGCATGTGGATAGCCCATTAGGGTGTAAGCTGTCGCCATGCCCACGTACGTCTATGAGACAACGAACCCCGCCAAGCCGCTTCGAAACTTTGAGGTCACACAAAACGTGCACGACGATCCGCTCGACCACGACCCGGCAACTGGCGAACCCGCGCGGCGGGTAATCTCCGCCGGTTACAGCATCCACATTCCCCGCAAGTCCGTCGGTCCTTCGGTCGGTTCGGTCGGCTGACCCAGGTAAAGCACCGCGCTGCTCCACCAGGCCAGTGAAGATTCACCGGCTCGGTTGGTGGTGCCCAGTTGCCGCGGACCCGACATCAGCTCTCGGCGACGCTCGAGCCTCGTTACTCGCCGCGAAAGGCCGGGTTGGTGAAGAGGAAAATCTCCCGCCGCTCGCTCGTCGCCAGCAGCCCCCCAGGGACGAAGCAACAACCTTCGATGTGCTTGTCCGTTAACTTTGTGCAGTGTGGCGGCGCGTCGGCGACGTGAGCCACGTCGCCATCGATGCGAAAGACGCAGGCGCCGGCCTTCGAGACGAGGCCAAGCAGGCGTCCGTCGGCGGAGATGTCCGCTCCCGTGACTGGCGATTTGATTTTCGTCGTCGCCACAAGCTGGAGAGTCAGCGGCTCATTGGTCTCCGTAAGAGGAAAGCGAAATACCTGGGCAGGCGCGTTGTTGAACACCTTCGAGATCACATAGCCGTAGCCTTTCCAGACAAAAAGGCTCTCGCAATCAAATGGTCTGCCGGGAAACTTCAGTCTCCACCCGCGCCTGGGGGAGACAGAACGAGTGCCCGCCGTCCTCGGATCCGGCTCATCGATTTCATAGACGGCAAGCGAGTCTTCCCTGCTCTCATTATTCCCGATGTCGCCAAGATAAAGGTGTCCGGTGTCGTCGATCGCGATATCCTCCCAATCGTGGAACATCGGACCGGTAACCGGAAAGGCGGCGCGGGTAGCGCCTTTGCCGTCGATGGCGTAAAGGACTTGCTTCTTCGGTCCGCCTCCGTCGTTGTGTGTCCAGAAGACATCGGCATAGCGCCGGCTGGCGATAACACCTGAGCTTTCCTTGATTCGCGGATCGCTGATTCGCGCGAACAACCGGACGCCCGGCGCGATTTCCAGGGCGGGTTGCGACTCGCCGACATCGCACGCGGTGAGCGACGCAATTAGCGACGCCGTAAGAAGAAGAGTTCTTAGATGGCCCTGAACCACGCTCGTGTTCCTTTGCGCTCAGCCAAACAACATTGTTGGCGGAATCTAACTGGGCCACTTACCGCCGCAGACCGACCCCACGAGCTCCCGCTCCGACGCCGTGAAAACCGACCCCGACTCCGCCGCCCGCACCGATCCAATCGATGAACAACGCCGCTGCGCCACCGGCTTTCGGCATCGTACCTTCGATTAGCTTGTAACTGTAGACCAGGTCCTTTCCATCAATTACCGGATGACTGATCTTAACCACGGCCAGCGTGTTTTCCTGATTCCCGGACTCATAGACGGAAAGCGTGGCGTTGGGCGGGTCGCTGCTGAAGTTGTCCGGGCCCTCCTGCGCTTTCCATTCGTCCATGTAGGCCGGCATGGTGAGGTGCCCGGCGACACGCGCCGGACGGTCGGAGAAATACAGCGTCTGCTGGCCGACATTGACCAGTCGCAACGTGCTGCCGTCGGTCTTTAGATCATCGGCAGTTTGCACGAACATCAACTGGACCTTGTTGTCCTGGGTCTTCGTCTTGTCATCGGCTCTGCCCGTCGGCAGAACCGAAACCATCAGCGCGCCGGTAAGCGCGATAAGTGTGTTTAGATTGCGTTTCGTTTTCATTGTTTTGTTTTTCTGCCCTTGGTCGATGACCTGTTTCGGATTGGCTGTGAAGAAGGCTATCGCGATGGCAATAGAGCCAAGACTGCGATCAGCTGCTACGACGATCCTTTCTCTTCATCAGATGAATTTATGTTTAGTCATCGGCGAACTCCGGTCTACGCGCTTTTTGCGAAAGACAGAGCATTTCTTGCCGGACCTTGAGGCGATCAAGGGAGAATCCGATGATAGAATCCGCGATGATAAAGTACCGCCGAATATGGTGATCGGGCGAACCTGCGCCCGTGAAGTCGCGGGTCGCCTCGTGGGAGACGGCCCGCGCATTTCACGATCGGAAGGAATCGTCTGCCTGCCGGATCAAGCAGGTTGGTTGCCGGCCATGGGTCGGCTTAGCGCCAGCCCCAGCCGCGATAGCCGTACCAGCCGCCCCATGCGCCCCAATTCATGGAGGACATCTGGTTCATCTGCGCCGCCTGCAGGTTTTCATTGCTCAGGTGCTGGGCCAGGCGGAGTTGCTGGTAGGCCTGATATTCTGCGGCCCGACCAACGTAAGCCTGGTTGTTCTTCGCGTCCGGCAGGACGTACAAAGTATGCCCCTGATAGGTGATTTGAGTCACTTTGTCCGCCGGCAGCTGGTTAAGGATGTTCTGCTGCTGCGCATTCTTCGGCGTAATGATCTTGAAGCCGGCCGCGACGGCCAGGTTCTGTTTGTTCTCGCTTTCGGTGGTGCAGCTGACCGCGAACACGCCGAGCGCGATCACGGTGAGGAATTTCATTGTGGTTAGGATCTGTTTCATCTTATTGGTTTCTTGGATGTGGGTTGCTTAACTTTTCGGTTGTCCGGGGAGGCGACTTTCATCTGGAGCAAGTAATGCCGCTGATCTTTGCGTCCGATCTCTCTCCTGGGTCAAGCTTTTTCCTGCAGTGGCGCCAAAGAAAATGACGCGCCCGGGTAAATGAGTAAGCGCCGCGCCAATTGCCTCGATCACATTGTTACCTGTTCCGAAGGTGAGCGCCTGCTAGAAGCTGAAAGTCGCGCCCAGCTGCGGTCCGTAATACCACCCTTGGACATTGCCTTTGCTATTGGAGCCGAGATCCTGCCATTGCCCGCGGGCACGATAGTCAAAATCGAGAGAGATGTTGTGCCAGGCTTCCCAGGCGATCCCGGTTTCCAGGTCGCAATCCCAGTTGTTCGAAGTGACCACGCCAAAACCGCCGACATCGCCTCGAAGTAGGACCTTAACTTTCGGGCCCAGCGTCCAACTGCTCTTCAAGCCGATCATCGGCTCGATGAAAGCCCGGCCTTTGCTCGTGCTAAAATTGAATGACTGCCCAATCTCGCCCACGTTCGCTGACGCCCGGATCGTGATCGTGCCGTTGTCATCGTTGGTTAACCAGTTGATCCGGCCGCCGCCATAGAGCAGGAAGGCGACATTGGAAGTCGGGCCCAGCGGCGCGGTTCCGAGCACGAACTGCGGTCCGAAATTGACCTGGCCGGTTCCAAAACGATCGGTCACAGTGGACGATGCCGTGATATCGACCCGGTCTCGGAATACGAGCCTGGAATCGCTGTTGTTGATCGTTTCTTTGCCGAAGATCCAGTAGCCATCGAGGAATGCGCCCCAGCGACCTTTCAACGCCTCGACGCGCCCACCGATCGAAAGAACGTAGAAGTCGTTGCTAAACTTGCCCAGGGTGTCCCACCAGGGCTGGACCACGGAGAAGTCGCCCCCGATGGTCCGGTTGCCGATGTTCACAGTTGGCAACGAGAGGTCAACATTGACCGTAGGCAGCCAAGAATATGGAGTGATGGAAACCTGCCACTCGTCCGGGCTGGCGGTCTGCGGCGCCTGTTGAAGCGGGATTTCTTTTCCATCTTTTGGGTCCTGCTGGGCATAGCCGGCAGAGGCTGACAGCAGAATGACGGATGCGACGACGAAGGATTTGCGCAGTGGTTTCATGATTGATTCGGATTCGGCCTGGCCCCGGATGATTTGGGTGTGGGCTCTCTGTGTCCCGAAGGTGAGATTACGACGCAAACGGCTCATTTCAAGCGTGGTCGTTTCGCTCGTTCCATGGGTCGCTTTTCGTCTTCACGATTCCAAGCGACGGCATGGGCGGACCGAGCTTGACGAGCACAACTTTTTCCTGCGCTTGATGTCCACCCAATGAGCATCGAGCAGTTCCGCCCAACCCGGATATTGGACCTTGGTCCTGGATATGCGGGCGGCGAGCACAGTTTGCCAAAGAAGGTCAGTGTGGCTTGTCTTTCTGCGAATGCTCCAGGTCCGGGGCTTGGAACCTGCACCGGCGTCTTGGGTAGACGTCGCACCCGTGGCCGACAATGGAAACTGTAAACGGTAGAGCGCGCCGAACATGGCGATCGAGTTATCACTCCAAAGACCACCATGACCCCAGATGATTTCCTTCGGCACGCGCACGATCCAGAGCGGCACCCGGGCGTTGCCCGTATAAGCAAACTCCCCACCGCTGCCAGAGTTCGTTGCCGGTCGCCGGTCGCGTCTCATTGGGATTGTAGGCTGAACTAAGACAAAACTGATTTTCATGGCCGTCGTTCTTTTCGCTGGTGTAAAGGTTCGCCCGCGAACCTTCTGCCACATATTGGCTTCCAGCGCTCTGTTCTCCGTCGAGCGCAATCCCGCCGGCGGCGCAGCTTCGCCCAGGGACTCGACGTGGAAATTGACGAGATACTTCTCGTTCCCGGGCGTGTGGGTATCAAACTCGCGTTCCGATATCTTCTGCCCGTTGCCGCCGGGAACCGGCACCTGATCCCAGTGGTAACGAAGGGCCAGGGTATTGGCGAGGCCCGTCCCGATTGGGAAAAAGTTCCCCGTCGCCTGATCGTTTTCCGACTGAAGAATGACAAGAAGAGGCCGGTTTTCATTCAACACGCTCCCCTCTTCTGCACCGGGAGCACGGCCCACGTAGGCATGACGCTTTGCGTCGTACTTGTAGAGATAGTCGAGTTCAGACATGAGCTGCCGCGTGCTGATGGCGTTGTCGGCTGGATTAAACGCGACCGCCATATCCCACGGGCAGGAATTGCGCTCCCCCGTGCTGCTGGCATCGAGGATGAATGTTGAAATCGTATTTTCCAAGACCAGCCCGCCAAAGGAATGCCCCATCAGGACGCAGCGATGCGCCTTCTTCCCAGGCTCGCGCGCGGCGATGGCCAGTTCGTTCAACGTGGCGAGGCAGCCGTTTTGCTCAGCCAATTCGTTGCCCGTGGACTTTCGATTCCAGAAGGTGAGCAGGTCGAACCCGGAATGGTGAGATCCTTTCCGCGCCACGCGATATAAACTCCAATCACGTTAGTTTTTTCCCGGGCAACTTCCGGAAACCTGGAAACCGTATCGATGAAATGCTCAAAGCGACAGACGTCGGCGGAAACGGCATCATTTTGCCAGCCATGAATATAGACAAAGAGGAGAGGGCGCTCGGCTTTGCGAATCATGTTGATGGCCGCGACGCGTTGTGAAGGATCGAGGGCCGACCCCTGGTCGCCGAATTCAACGAAGGCCATCTTATCGCGGCCATCGGCCGGCCCCCGAACGGACTTCGCCGGTTCAGCGGGAGTATTCGCGTGGAATGGACCGTAGCGGCGCAGGAGCCTGACAACCCCATCATGAGCGCGAGGGAAATTGCAATACATCGTTATTTCGCACTTGTCATCCTCGCTTTACATCCGTTTCGGCATCGGTCAGCGCGCCGTCAAATCCGCAACCTTGCCGCCAACAACCCGTACGATATCGGAGAAATTCCACCATCCCATGAAAGATCAGACCCATTCCCATGGCGGAGACGAAAAATCCGACAATGCGCGTTGCGGCATCGATCCCCTTCGGCCCGACCTTCTGGAGAATCCCCTTGGAATAGACCAGGGACAGACAGGTGACGACCATCGTAGCGATGATCGCCAGGGAGAGGGCGATAAAGGACTCCAATTCTTCGCCGGAATGTTTCACGGTTGATGCCATGCCGAGGATCGTGGCGATGGCCCCTGGGCCGAACATGATCGGCAGGGCGAGGGGGACGAACGCTACATCGTCATTCTTGGCGTCCGGCCCGCTTCCGGAACCATGAACCGACTGCGGTGACGGTGCGAACATTTGAAAACCGATGCGGGTGAGAATGATCCCGCCGACCACCCGGATCATGCTCAGGGGAACGCCGAAGAGACGCAGCAGGAGTGTTCCAAACACGAGAAAGAAAAACGCGAGAAGCAACGCATAAAAACACGACTGGCGCGCGACCTTGTTCTTTTCCGCGTCGTCTTTGCCCTGCATGAGACCCAGGAATACCGGGATCGCTTCCAAGGGATTGATAATGGCCAGCAATGTCGTGAACATGCCGATGAACAGTGCGATGGAGGTGGACGTCATAGGATAATTCTGTCGATCGAGAGGCTGGGTCTGCTCGTCCGTAAATCTGCAGGCCGCCTCGTGAGAGACGGCCCTCGCGTTTCACCTTCTAATCACTTTCAGAATTTTTCGATGTCCGGCAGCTTAGAAAGCTCTTTCGAAGACCGCCTTCTCCGGTCCATACACGGTGGAACCCACGATTCGCCACTTCTCAGGGTAAATAGGGATTTTGTCTTCACTGTGTTAGTCGCCGTTTCTCGGTGATCTGGGGCTGTGTTGTTCGGCACGCCGGGGTTCTTTCGTTAGTTAGTTTTCTTCCTTGCCGTGCCTGTTGATTCTATTTGCCCGATGTCCCGGGAACAGCTGCCGGCTTGGGCTTGGCGATCGGAAAGAGGAGCGTGAAGTTAAGGCGCATGCCCCAGTGTTGGGCTCCATTCGGAGATACGGCGTAATAGCGGCCACCAAGCTGAATGCTGACAGGCTGCTTCCCGATCTTCAGGACCTGACTCACAAAGAGATTGATTGGCACGGTCCACTGGTCGTTCTACCAATCGTAGGTGGACTCGGTGTTCACGCCCGAAGCTCGTATGGGTCTTGGTGGTGTAACTGACGAACGGCTGAAGAAACGTCGCGCTGATGTTCTGCTCATTGGGATCGCCGCCAAGACTCCAGATCTGGTTGGCGAGGATGCCGATGGTCCAGCCTCCCTTTTGCACGAGCGCCGACGAAGGTCGGCCCGAGGCCCCACTTTTCCGGCCCGAGCAGGTGGTCGGTAGCCGTTGGATAGTAACCGACCGGTCCGAGGCCCCAGATGATGCCACCGGGACCGGGTGCCTTGGGTGAGAGGAAGAAGCTCTGCGTGGTGTTGCCAAGGCCCGATTGTGTGCCGGAGTGGCCGAAGACATTGGTCTGGGAGATCACAGGCAGGATCGTGCGAAGGATCAGGTTCCAATCCTGGCTGATGGAGAACGGGATGACCGGCTGAATGTTGAGAATGAATCTGTTGCCGCCGGCCGGCCCGATATTGAAATCCTCGTTGGCCTGGAAGGGCACGCTGATGAGCGAGGAGACGGGGTTGTTCAGTTGTTTGGCAAGCTCTGCGGCTTGATCCGCGCCCTCCTCTGTGCCCGCGGGCGCGGGAGGCTCCGCGGAAAAGGTCCCGCCAGGAGACATGAGAAGAGCTACGACAAGTGCAGGACACACGCCCACTTTCAGGGTGAACCATAAACGCTTTCCGGACTCGGAAATGCGGGATAATAATCTCAGGCGCTGGAGCAACCGGCGACTTCGTGATGTGCAATAATCTACTATGGCATGTGCATTCGGCTTGATAACGCCGGCGGGCGCCCGCACACAACTCAGAATTTCATTTCGTTTCATAATCTGTGGTTTTGCTGTTTTCATTGCGGTGGTTTGGTCTCGCGTTGTTGGAAAGTGATTGAGGTGACTTCGTATCAATTCAGGAGGGGTCCCATTTGGCATAATCGCCTACTGTTCCCCTGGAACGGCTGGCAATAGGACTTTAGGCCTATGGGATGTTGGTTGTTAATCGTAGCGCATATAGTAGCCAATTAGCTATCCACGTGGGACTGGGCGGGAATCACCGGTCGTCGTGCCCTGTAGCGATCATCTCCGCGGCTTTTTGGCGATCGGTATCCGCCAGTTGCGCGGGTTCCAGTTTGATCGTTAGCTTGTCTAACTTGCCGCTGAAGCGGAACGGCGGCTGGTAGTCTTTGTCATTCACGCTTGTCCGGGTATCTACTCCCACATCGAATGTCTCATCAATCGACATGAGGGCCGGGACGGTGTGCGGGATGGTTTTCTTGGCGACTTCCTTGCCGTCCACCGACAGGACGCCCGTGCCGCCTTTGGCCATGCCGGGCCCGTCGTATTTGAAGTCAAACACGATGGTATGTTTGCCGGGCGTGAGCGCCTGTGTTCCTTCCCAGCGGAAGCGTTCCAGAGCGAGCAAGTTGTAGGTGAAGACAGGTTTGCCCTTCAGCAAGTAAAGACCGTAGCCACCGAAACGACCTCCGAGCGTGTTAAGCATTCCCTCGGCGCCTTTCGGCGGAATTTCCACGTCAGCCGTGATGGAGAAGGACTTGCCGACTGGGTCAGGTGCGTTGCCGGCGGGCAAGCCGTATACCTCGCTGGAGTAAGTGAACTCGGTTCGTCCGGCGACCGCACTCGGCCGCGGCGTAGTGGCGCGCGTGAGGAACGAATTATCCAGAGGTAAGACCTGATATTTCCTGGCCTCATCCATAAAGAGGGCCTGCAACTCTTTTAGCTTGTCGGGATTCTTTGCGGCGAGGTCGTCATTCTCGGAGAAATCATCGACGACGTTATACAGTTCCCATTTGTAGCCAGTCATAATATTCGGCATTTTGGCCGTGCCCAAAAGCCACGGGGGTTGTGGAGGAACCGTCGCGGCGACCCAGCCATCGTGGTAGAGCGCGCGGTTAGCGAACATCTCGAAATATTGCGTGTCGCGCTTTGAGGGAGCGTTCGCGTTATCAAAGGTGTAAACCATGCTTACGCCTTCCATCGGTTTCTGGGCGACGCCATTTACCGTCTCCGGTGCCTGGACACCAGCGGCTTCGAGGATCGTCGGCGCAATATCAATGATGTGGTGGAACTGGTTACGGATGCCACCTACGTCTTTGATGTGGCTTGGCCAGGAGATCACCATGCCCTGCCGGGTGCCACCGAAGAATGACGCCACCTCCTTGGTCCATTTGAATGGCGTATCAAAGGCCCAGGACCATGCCACCGACATGTGCGGTGTGGTCTTGTCCGAACCCAAAACGTCGTAGAACTTCAATTGGGTATCGACGGGCATGTTGATGGCTTCAATGGCGGCGAGATCGAAGACAGTTCCGACGGTGGATCCTTCAGGACTGGTGCCATTATCCCCGCTGATATAGATGATCAGCGTGTTATCGAGTTTGCCCAGATCGTCCACGGCCTGAATGACCCGGCCAATCTCATTGTCCGTATACGCGACGTAGGCACCGAATATTTCCGCCTGGTGAGCGAACACCTTTTTCTCAGTAGGATTGAGCGTGTCCCACTTTGCCAGGCTGTCCGGCCACGGCGTGAGTTGGGTATTCTGCGGGATGACCCCGAGCTTCTTCTGGTTGGCAAAAATCTGCTCACGCATTTCGTTCCAACCCATGTCGAACTTGCCCTTCATCTTCGCAATCCATTCCGGCGTCGGGTGATGCGGCGCGTGCGTTCCACCGGGCACGTAGTAAAGTAAGAACGGCTTGTCAGGCGCCGCCGCATTCAGCCCGGTCATATATTTGATCGCCTCATCCGCCATGTCGGTGATCAGGTTGTAGCCAGGCTTCCCGACCCACGGATAGATTTGGGTATGGTCGCGGAAGAGATAGGGCGTCCACTGATTAGTCTCACCGCCCATGAACCCATAGAAATACTGGAAGCCCATTCCGCTGGGCCATTGGTCGAAGGGGCCGGCGAGACTATACAGATAGGTCGGCGTGTTATGATTCTTGCCGAACCAGGAAGTAGCGTAGCCGTTCTCTTTAAGAATCTCACCGATGGTGGCGCTATCCTTATCGATGATCGAATCATAACCGGGATAACCTGTCGCCATTTCTGAGATCATCCCAAAGCCGACGGAATGGTGGTTGCGTCCGGTGATCAGCGCGGCGCGCGTGGGTGAGCAGAGCGCGGTGGAGTTGAATCCAGTGTAGCGCAATCCCGCTTTCGCGAGGCGGTCCATGGCCGGTGTCGGGATGACGCCGCCAAACGTGCTACAGACACCGTACCCTTGATCGTCGGTCATGATTAAGAGCACGTTAGGCGCGCCCTTGGGTGGCACGACTGTCGGAGGCCAATACGGTTTGGAATCGGCGGCGGTATCCTTGATCACGCCTCCAAACTTCGGATCAGGCGGCGGAAGTTGTTTGCCGCTAATGGTCATGGTCGCGTCAGGAGAACCTGGCGTGCCGTTGATCTGCTGGGCGAATGACGATTCGCTCAGTAGGGTAAATGCCGCGCAGAACGCAGCGGCCCATTGGACTAATAGTTTGTGTTTCATTTTCATTTGCTGGGTTTGGTTATGATCTTCGTGGTTGATGTGTGCTTCCAGGTGCCCGAAACAGGGCGCCGTTCATTTTCGATTCGAGTCGCATATAGTGGCGAGTCAGCTATCCATGTGGGACTGGGCGGGAATCATCGATCGTCGTGCGCTGTGGCGATCATCTCCGCGGCTTTTTGGCGATCGGCATCCGCCATTTGCGCCGGTCCCAGCTTAATGGTCAGCTTGCCGAGCTTGCCGGTGAAGCGGAAGGGCGGTTGGTAATCCTTGTCGTCCACGCTGGTGCGGGAGTCCACCCCGACGTCGAACGATTCGTCCAAGGTCAACAGGGCCGGGATGGTGTGCGGAATGGTCTTTTTGGCGACTTCCTTGCCGTCCACGGAGAGAACGCCTGTGCCAGGCTTGGCCAGGCCGGGCCCGTCGTATTTGAAGTCAAACACAATGGTGTGTTTGCCGGCGGCGAGTGCATCCGCACCCTCCCAGCGAAAACGTTCGAGAGCGAGGAAGTTGTAGGTAAAGACAGGTTTGCCCTTGAGCAAATAGAGCCCGTAGCCACCAAAGCGTCCGCCCTCGGTGACGAGCACTCCCTCGCCGCCGCCCTCGGGGACTTCCACAGCGGCGGTGATAGAGAAGGATTTGGTAAGTATGTTGGGGGCGTTCCCGACAGGCAGACCGGATACTTCGTGATCGTAGGTGAACTCGGTCCGTCCGGCGATCGCACTCGGCCGCGGCGCAAGGCCGCGCTCCAGGATGGAATTATCCAGCGGGAGCACCTGATATTTCCTGGCCTCATCCATGAAGAGTCCCTGCAATTCTTTCAGCTTGTCGGGATGCTGGGCCGCGACGTCGTTATTCTCGGAATAGTCATCGGCGATATTATATAGTTCCCATTTGTAGCCAGTCATGAGATCCGGCATTTTGGCCGTGCCCATGAGCCACGGGGGCTGCGGCGGAACGGTGGCCGCGATCCAGCCATCGTGATAGAGCGCGCGGTTGCCGAACATTTCGAAATACTGTGTCTGACGCTTCGACGGAGCGTTCGCATTCGCGCTGTCAAAGGTGTAAGCCATGCTCACGCCTTCGATCGGCGCCTGCTTTATACCATCAACCGTCTCCGGTGCTTGAATGCCAGCGGCTTCGAGAATTGTCGGGACGATGTCAATGATGTGATGGAACTGTGTGCGAATGCCGCCGACATCCTTGATGTGGCCGGGCCAGGAGATGCACATGCCCTGCCGGGTGCCGCCGAAGAATGACGCCACCTGCTTGGTCCACTTGAACGGAGTGTCGAACGCCCAGGACCACGCTACCGACATATGCGGGGTGGTAAGATCCGAGCCCAGGACATTGTAGTACTTCAATTGGAGGTCGACCGGCATGTTGACGGCTTGAATCGCTGCCATATCGAAGACTGTCCCAACCGTGGAGCCTTCGGCACTCGTGCCATTGTCGCCGCTGATGTAAATGATCAGCGTGTTATCGAGTTTGCCCAGGTCTTCAACCGCCTGGATGACCCGGCCAATTTCATGGTCCGTATACGCGGCATAGGCGCCGAATATTTCTGCCTGATGGATAAACAGCTTCTTCTCATTAGGATTGAGTGTATCCCACTTCGCCAGGATGTCTGGCCACGGAGTGAGTTGGGTACCTGAAGGAATAACTCCGAGCCTCTTTTGGTTCGCGAAGATCGTCTCGCGCAATTTGTTCCAGCCTCCATCAAAGAGGTGCATATCGCTGATCTTCTTGATCCATTCCGGTGTCGGGTGATGCGGCGCGTGCGTACCGCCGGGGACGTAATAGAGGAAGAACGGCTTGTCAGGCGCCGCCGCATTCAGCCCGTTCATATACTTGATCGCCTCGTCCGCCATATCGGTGATCAGGTTGTAGCCGGGCTTCCCGATCCACGGGTAGATCGCGGTATGATCGCGAAAGAGATAAGGCTGCCATTGGTTAGTCTCGCCGCCCATGAACCCGTAGAAGTACTGGAAACCCATCCCGCTGGGCCATTGGTCATAGGGTCCAGCAAGGCTGTATTGATAGGTCGGTGTGTTATGATTCTTGCCGAACCAGCTGGTGGCATAACCATTGTCACTTAGGATCCTGCCAACGGTCGCTTTATCCTTGGTAATGACGCTATCGTAGCCCGGGTAGCCGGTAGCCATCTCCGAGATCACACCAAATCCCATCGAATGGTGATTTCTGCCGGAGATTATGGCTGCGCGTGTGGGAGAGCACAGCGCGGTGGAATGGAATTGGGTGTAGCGCAATCCCGCCTTCGCGATCCGATCCATTGCCGGCGTCGGGATGACGCCGCCAAAGGTGCTACAGACACCGTACCCTTGATCGTCGGTCATGATTAAGAGCACGTTAGGCGCGCCCTTGGGTGGCACCACTGTCGGAGGCCAATACGGTTTGGAATCGGCGGCGGTATCCTTGATCACACCGCCAAACTTCGGATCAGGCGGTGGAAGTTGTTTGCCGCTTATGGTCATGGTCGCGTCAGGAGAACCTGGCGTGCCGTTGATCTGGCTGTGCGAATGACGATTCGCTCAGTAGGGTAAATGCCGCGCAGAACGCAGCGGCCCATTCGACTAATAGTTTGTGTTTCATTTTGTTTCCTGCCTCTTTGATTTTTGTGTCTTTTAGCGCGACTCCTGGCGCGCCGACCTAATTCGCCCTTCTCTCGCGCGAAGAAATAATTCCTACAGACTTCAAACCTTCGATATTCGCCAGCGTGGATGCAGCCGATTGCGGACTCAGGAATACGTCCTCACCCCCGAATGAGGTCGAGGTTGTCGTCAACTTTTGCGACCGTTTCTTTGTCCGGAAGGCCATCGAAGGACTCTAGCAGGTACCCAGCAATGTCTCAACAGAATTAGGACTCGTGATATCAGACGGATTTCGGCCGCCATCTTGGGCTGCTGGCCGGAGGATTGCGCTTCCGCGCCCACGGGGAAGACAGTCAACGCAACGCACAGAAAACCGCCGCCGAGCGGCGTCATCTCATGCAACAGCGTCCGCAGACAGCCCAGAATTTTATTTCGTGGGGGCGTCACGAAATGGTTTTGCCAGTTTCGCAGAAGAGGGGGAAGCGAAAACGCCAAGAGATTTGTTACAATTGCCGGACATTCACATGACGGCGACGCCGCGACCGGTGAGCCATCAAAAATTTCCGGTTCATAACAATTTCACGGCTCTTTCAATTTCCGCGAGGGTTTCGGGGGAAATG
>CAVZNJ010000013.1:0-45450 GCA_963776615.1 uncultured Verrucomicrobiae bacterium | reverse complement strand
GAAACGACCGTCCGCCGCGAGACTGGAGGGCGACCAGCACGATGCGCAAGACCCGACGCGTCCTAGAATTCTTCGCGAGTTCAGGAGCGTTGTGGAAGCTTGACCAACGACACCGATCGCGACGGAATCTCGCGCCGCCTTGAACGATATACTACATTTCCCACCGCAAGGGGAGCGTTTTTGACCACGCACTGGAGCGTGGTGGGCGATTTCGCCCTGAAACAGACGCGCCGGAACGTGCCGACGCGGCGCTGACACGGCTTTGCCAGGATTATTGGCCGCCACTCACGATTCGTTCGCCGCGGGGCTACAGCAGGCGGATGCGCAGGACCTGACCCAGGGTTTCTTTGCCTATCTCCTTGAAAAACAAGCCTTCGCCACGCCGGACCGGAGAAAAGGGCGGTTCCGTACTTTTCTTCTTGTGCTCCTGAAGCGTTATCTGAGCGCGACGCGCGCGCATCCGTGCCGACAGAAACGTGGTGGTGCTCGAGGAAGTGGTCTTTTCTCGACTGCGACAGGCTCGACGCACTCGACAAAGGCATGGAGGATGCACTTTCGACCAAAGCGCCACTCGATGAGGAGCGACTGTTTGAATGGAGCTGGGCCGCGGCGCTCGTCAATCGTGCCTTGGAAACTCTGAGCGCGGAATATTCCAGCGGACAAAGAGCTCGGCTCTTTGCCGAGTTGCGACCGTTTTTGACGGGAGGAGTTGGCTTGCCGACCCAGGAAGCTGCGGCCGCGCATCTCGGCGTTTCGATGGAGACATTGCGCAGTCATCTTTGTCGTTTGCGCGCGCGGTATCGGGAGCTGCTCCGCGCGGAGGTGCGCCGAACAGTCCCGCGCAAGGAAGATGTGGACGACGAACTGCGCTATCTCTGTCGCGTGCTGATTGCGGGTAGTTAATCGAAAGGCGACCAGGTTCGTCGTTTGTCGCATGCCGTCGCAGACCGAAAATCAGATCCTGATCTGCGAACAGTGCGGCGCGCCGTTGCAGAGGCGAAAGGGCGAAAACGAATGTCTGTACTGCCTTTTGCAGGCGGGGATTGAGGCCGATGGAGCCGAAGAGGTCCCTGGGCCTAACGAACTCGGCACGCGCTTTTATCAGCACTACGAAATCCTGGCCCGTCCCGATGGATCGCGCTGGGAATTAGGCCACGGGGCGATGGGAGTCACTTACAAGGCGCGGGACATCAATCTCGACACGCTGGTCGCGCTCAAGATCATCAACGCTCGCTTTTCTGCGCGGCCGGATGCGCGGCGACGTTTCCTGCGCGAGGCGCAGGCGGCGGCGCGCCTGCGACACCCGAATGTGGCGAGCGTATTTCACTTTGGGACGATCAACACGCTGCCCGCGTTTGAGGGCGCAGCGACGACGGCGGAGGAGAACGCAGATGCCGGGGACTGCTTCTACGCGATGGAGTTTATCGAAGGTGAAACGCTCGAAGCGCGTCTGCGCCGTAGCGGACCGTTGACACCGGTCCTTGCCCTTGAGATTGGCCTGCAGGTGGCGCGGGCGCTGGCGGCGGCGGAGCGTCGCGGTCTGGTTCACCGCGACCTGAAGCCGTCCAACATTATGCTCGCGTCGGAGGGGGAAGGAGGCGCGCTGGGGAGCGCCGACGAAGCGTGGGTGAAAGTGATCGACTTTGGCCTGGCCAAGCTCTGCGACAAAACAGAACGACCGGACGCGGGTTTTATTGGAACGGCGGCCTTTGCCAGCCCGGAGCAAATTCAGGTCCGAGAAGTTGACGCGCGGTCGGACCTTTATTCGTTAGGGGCAACGCTTTGGTATTCCCTGACCGGGAAGGTTCCTTTTCCCGATCGCTCGCCCAATGACAAACATGATCCGGGAATAAGCGCTCCGCTGCCGATCGCTCACCTCGTAGAGCGTGATGTTCCCGCCTCTGTCATCGCGCTCCTCGAATCGGCCCTCGCGCCAAATCGAGATGATCGTCCGCGCACGGCGGCTGAGTTTGCACAAGTGCTGCAGGCTCGTCTGGAGGATCTTACCGGAGTCGGACGCAAAGCTATTCGGCTTCCGCGCACCCGTGTTCGCAGGTGGGCGCTCGCTGCCGGCGGTCTTGGGATCGCGGCCGGCCTAATCGGGCTGGCGATCATTCTGAGTTCCGCCAGTTCTGCGCCGGAGGACAAATCGATTGCCGTGCTGCCTTTCCGGAACCTGAGCAGCGATCCGGCGAACAACTTCTTCGTCGAGGGCGTCGAAGAAGACATTCTTTCGCGCCTGGTCAAGATCCACGACTTGAAAGTGATCAGCCGCCTGAGTTCATCGGGTTATCCGGCTAACGGGCAGCGCGACCTCCCGGCGATCGGGCGCTCGCTCGGAGTGCGGCACATTCTCCAAGGCAGCTTGCGTCGCGAGGGCAATCGAGTGCTTTTACACGTTGCGCTGATTGATACTCACGATGGGCATGAGCTTTGGACGGACAGCTACGACCGGACCCTGGCGAACGCGATTACCCTGCAGGGCGAATTGGCCAGCGCCGTCGCCGATGCGCTCGATGCCACGCTCAGTCCGCAGGAAAAGGTGGAGGTGCAATCCAAGCCCACTGGCAATCCGGGCGCCTATGTGCTTTACCTGCGCGGACGAAAATTTGATAACAGTCCTACCTTCGCCGTCTCTGATTACGAAGCGGCCCAGGCGCTCTACAGCCAGGCCATCGCGCTCGATCCGGGATTTGCCATGGCACATGCCCGGCGCGGCGCCACGCTGGCCTATCTTTATCGCTTCCGCGGTCCCAGCGAGGAATTGAAGAATGGCGCCCGCGCCGAAATCAGCGAAGCTCTGCGGCTTAACCCCGATTTGGGTGAGGCTCACCTCGCAAAAGGTCTCTCTTATTATCGGATCGAACGTGATTTCGATCGCGCCCTGCCAGAATTGGAAATTGCCCGCCGTCTGCTCCCTAACGATACCGAAGCGGAGAGTTTCGTCGCCTACATTCATCGTCGGCGCGGCCAGTGGCGTGAGGCACGTGCAGGGCTGGAACGGGTGCTGGGTCGCGACCCGCGTAATGCAACCTATGCGGAGGAACTTTACACCACGGGCTATTTGCTGCGTGACTGGCCTGCTGCCGCGAAGTGGATCAGACAGACCGAAGCGATAAATTCCAACTATTCCCTGTTCAAGGTCGAGCGTGCCTTGGTCGACGTCTGGCAAAATGGGAACCTTGGCCCACTTCAAGAGGTGTTTGCGGATCTCAAGACTTATGGCGAGCCCGAAGGGACTCTCGCCTGGATGCGTTGGGATGCGGCCATGCTGGCGCGCGATTTCGAGACAGCCCAGGCTGCGATCGACGGCTTCCCATTCGAGACCCTGCCATCTGTCTACAGCGGCCCAGTGCCCAAGAGTTATCTCGAAGGCTGCATCGCGCTCGCCAAGGGCGAAAATGTCCGAGCCCAGTCGTTTTTCGAAACCGCTCGCCCAATGACGGAAGCGGAAATGATCGCCCACCCGGACAACGCCCTTCGTCATGCCCGGCTCGGGTTGCTCTATGCCTACATGGGCCGAAAAGCCGATGCGATTCGCGAAGGAGAGCGGGCAGTGGAATTAAAGCCCGTTTCGCGGGACGCCTTCGACGGTCCCGAGCAGCTCGGCAATCTCGCTCTCATTCACGCCCGGGTGGGAGACAACGATGAGGCGATCTCGATGATCGAGAAGTTGCTGCAAATGCCAGGCGGCGTGTTTTTCTACGAAGGCAGCATGAGCCTTTGGGAATTGCGTTTGCGCTGGCAATGGGATCCACTGCGGAGCGATCCGCGCTTTCAAAAAATCCTCGCCGGGCCGGAACCGCCAACCGTTTATTAGTCGGCTGCGTCGCCCTCAGTTCATGGCAATACCCACTCGAGACAAGACGCCCGCCTGCGAACAGTGCGGCGCGCCACTACTTGGCTTGGCGGGTGAGGAAGGCTGCCTGAACTGTCTACTCAGCACCGGAATCGAGGGTGAGCCGGAGGATGCGCAGGCTTTGCCTAACGAACCGGTTAGGCGTATTTATCAGCATTATGAAGTCCTGACGCGCCTGGATGGATCGCTATGGGAATTGGGTCGGGGCGCGATGGGCGTCACCTACAAAGCGCGGGATGTGAACCTCGACACGCTCGTTGCGCTCAAGGTGATTAACGCCCGCTTTTCCGCCCGTCCGGAGGCCCGCCGGCGTTTTCTGCATGAAGCCCAGGCTGCGGCACAACTTCGTCATCCGAATGTCGCCAGTGTTTTTCACTTTGGCACGATCGACGATACGTTGCCCGCAACCGAAGCGACTAGCGGAGAAAAACGCCCTGGCGGCGATTGCTTCTACGCGATGGAGTTCGTCGACGGTGAATCGCTCGAGACACATCTGCGACGCACCGGCCCGCTCGACGCGGAATTCGCGCTCGATATCGCGTTGCAGGTCGCGCGCGCCCTGGCCGCGGCCGAGAAACGTGGCCTGGTTCATCGCGACTTGAAACCGTCGAACATCATGCTCGCGGTTAACGAGGAAGTTTTCCTGGTGCGTGACGCTTTGGGCGACAACTGGCGAGTGCCGGTGAAAGTGATCGACTTTGGTCTCGCCAAACTCGTCGGCGATGAGAGGGATTCGACCACCACCGGGCGTTTTCTGGGAACGCGGGCGTTTTCCAGCCCGGAGCAAAAATTAGCCGACGGGGTCGACCGCCGTTCCGACATCTACTCGTTAGGCGCAACCCTCTGGTATTCGCTTACCGGCAAACTCCCTGGCGTCCATCCGGCCAACACGCTTTTGCCAGTGGATCAACTCACCGGGCGGCGTATCCCCGCACCCGTCATCGCGCTCTTGAGGTTGATGCTTGCACCCGACCCGGAAGATCGGCCGCATTCTGCCGTCCAGCTGACCGAGGTGTTACAGCATTGCCTTGATGCGGTCGATAGCATAACGCCCTCTTCTCGCCAGCGCGCGCGGCGTTGGGCGGTGGCTGTTGGCCTGAGTTTCGCGTCGGCGCTAGTCGGCGCGTCTATCTATTTCGCGCCCTTGTCCGCTCCGCAGGACAAGTCCGTTGCCGTGTTGCCATTCCGCAACCTGAGCAACGATCCGGCCAACGCCTTCTTCGCCGAAGGCGTGCAGGACGACATTCTTTCCCGCCTGGTCAAGGTCCGTGACCTGAAAGTGATCAACCACGTCGGGGCATCGCGCTTTCAGGCCAATGCTCCGCGGGACCTGCGCGCCATCGGCCGGACGCTCGGGGTACGGCATCTTCTCGAGGGAAGTCTGCGCCGTGCCGGCGATAGGGTCTTGCTCCACGTCTCGTTGATCGACACGCGCGATGGACACGAGGTTTGGTCCGAAGGCTATGACCGCAAGCTGGTGGACGCGATCAATCTGCAAGGTGAACTCGCGAGTAAGATCGCCGATGCGCTCGATGCAAAGCTCAGCCCGCGCGAAAGAGGCGACGTGCGGGCCGACTCCACCCGCAACCCCGATGCCTATGTGCTCTACCTGCGAGGCCGCAAGCTTGAAAAAAACCCCGCGTTTTCGATTTCTGCCTACGAAGGCGCCGAAGCCCTCTACCGGCAGGCCGTCGCGCTTGATCCGGGTTTTGCCTTGGCCCATGCCCGGCTCACCATTACGCTCGGATTGCTTTATCGCTTTCGCGGGCCATCCGAAGACCTAAAGGATGCTGCACACGCGGAAGCTCGTGAGGCGTTGCGGCTCGAGCCCCATTTGGGCGAAGCGCATCTTGCCCAAGGCCTGTGTCACTATCGAATCGAGCGCGACTTCATGCGGGCCCTACCGGAGCTCGATACCGCTAGGCGCCTTCTCCCGAATGACACTGAGGCGGAAGTGACCACAGCGTTCATTCACCGCCGGCGCGGCGAATGGCGGGAAGCTCGGAGGGATCAGGAGCGTGCCCTTGCTCGCGATCCCCTCAATTACGAGTACGAACATGAACTCTTTGCCACAGCTTGTCTCCTGCGCGATTGGCCGTCGGCAGCGAGCCATGCCGTTCGCGCTTCGCTTTTGGCGCCCAAAATGGATCCATTGAAGGGCGAGCGAGCGCTCGTGGCGTTTTGGCAAAATGGCAACCTTACGCCGGTGCAAGAATTCCTTCGCGACCTGAACGGGTTTGGGGATCCAGAAGGTAATCTGTCCTGGGGGCGCTGGGATGAGGCAATGCTTGCGCGGGATTTCGTGGCGGCCCAGACGGCGATTGACGGCTTTCCGTTGGAGACCTTGCCGTCCGTTCTGAGCGCGCCGGTTCCGAAAAGCTATTTGAAAGGCTGCACCTTGCTGGCTCAAGGCGAGAACGCGCGGGCGCAGGAATTATTCGAGGCCGCGCGTCCTTCGATGGAAGCTGAAACGCTCGCTCACCCGAACGATGCCATGCGCCATGCCCGGCTCGGTTTGCTCTACGCTTACATGGGCAGGAAGATGGATGCCATTCGAGAGGGCGAACGCGCGACGCGACTCGTGCCAGTATCCGAGGACGCCATCGATGGTCACCAGTGGCTCTGCAACCTCGCGTTGATTTATGCCCGAATTGGCGATAGAGATCAGGCGCTCTCGATGGTCGAATCGCTTCTCCAGCAGCCGGGTTGTGTTTCGCCACTCAACGAAGCATGCCTCACGCTTTGGGATCTGCGTCTGCGCTGGCAATGGGACCCCGTGCGGAAGGATACACGTTTTCAGAAAATCCTCGGGAACCCGGAGCCGGCGACGATCTATTGACCGTCAGACCGACCTGGTAGCCTGCGCGAGGAAGTCGCAGCCGCGCTTCACCTCTGACTTTTTCCCGACTTTCGAATTATTTTTGCAACGCCGGAGAAATTTTGCGCATGGAAAGGGTAGAGACACTTCGGTGTCAGGTACCGATGGCTTAACCCCTAGATCCTCAGATCCCACGGCGCTTGGAGGCGGTCAGACGCCTTCAGGCGCGGGATCGGGAGGAGACTCAGATCACGCGGGCGCGTCGACCATTTCCGGAGCCGGCACGCGCTTGACCGCTTCGAGTCGACTCCGCCACAGGTGCGGAGGGAGGAGGCCGATCATCATGAAGGCGAGCTGACTCGCGCCGAAGGCAATCAGCCAGGGGAAAGCGCTGTCCATGAATCCGTAGGAATGGAGCCCAATCCCGAGCATGTTCACGCCAAACCATGACCAGCTTGTAACGATGTTGCCGAAGACCGCCATCACCATCAAGCCGCGCTGCTTGACGAGTCCGCCCCAACGGGCGTGCAGGATGATCGCATTCCAGAGGACGATGAGAAGCGCGCCATTTTCCTTCGGATCCCAACCCCAAAAGCGGCCCCAGGATTGATCGGCCCAAATCCCGCCGAGGATCGTGCCGACGAAACTAAACAGCGTCGCGAAACAGACGATTCCGTAAACCATGCGCGAGAGCGACTGTGCCGTGCCGCGATCGAGCGAAGACGTGAAGGCACCCCTTACGATATAGGTGAGGGCGAGGAATCCGGCGAGGAACGTCGAAGCGTAACCGAGCGTGACGCAGACGACGTGAGTGGCGAGCCAGCCATTGGTGTCGAGCACCGCCCGCATCATTTCCATGGTGTCGCCATCCATCGAGAGATGATGCGCAATCAGGAGGGTGATGAAGCCGATCATGGCCGCGGTCGCGCTCCCGATGCCATTGCGGAAAAAGCGCTCGAGGAAAATACCAAGCAAGACCGCGCCCCAGCCAATAAAGACGGCCGAAGAATAGAGATTCGTCACCGGCGGCCTGCCTTCCAGATACATCCGCGTGATCAAACCGGCGGAATGGACGAAGAAGGTCACGACAAGGAGCGCGAAAGCGTAACGGCCGAGCGTCTGCGGCCAAACCAGCCATGAGGCGGCGGCGAGGATGAAGATCAAGACATAAATCACCATCGCGCTGTAGAATGGTTCGAGCTGATTGAAGACCGACTCGACCTTCGCCTTCCAAACGCGCCGCGGCAGGTCGTGCTGAAACTCCGCTGAATACTTGTCGAGCGTTTTGTTGAAAACCGCTGGATCGTTCGCCCGCGAAGGCCGTCACCATCGCTGCCCAGGCGTTCACCGCCGGGTGCAATTTCCCATCGGTCAGGAAGCTGAGCAGGCCTTCGCCCATCTTCCGCCACTGCAACGGATCGTCGTTAGGCGGAAAGGGCGGAATCGGGAAAAAATATCCGGTTTCGGCAAGGAAGCCGAGACTTTGCAACGCTTCCGCTGTAATGCCGGTATTCATCGGCACCGGCGACGGATGAATGTTTTTTACCAACTCGTCGATCTGACTCTTGAAATCGACCGTGCCAGCGACCTCCAGAGTGTTTTCGAGCCGGTGATAAAGCGTCAGGCGTTCAAACAACTTGATGATGTCGCGCTGAAACGGCGAGCGTAGTTGCGCGTCCACCTTTTCGGCGAGCGCGGCCTGTTGCTCAACCTCTTGCAGGTGCGGGACGAATTGGTGGAAGGAAAAATACTTGCCCGCCTCCGGGCTCAAGCTGAGCGCCGTGAGAGTTTCCGGATTTCGAATCACGAAAATCTTCCGCTGATCTGCTTGGTCCTGCTTCATTAGCACCTCGGCCAGCCAATCCATTGCTGTGAGCGTGCCGTGATCGGTGCGGAGCGTTTGCTTGCCGTGAATGATGAGGAGCGAATTGCGCGCGACGGTGTCAAGCGGCTTGATCCGTCCATTCAACAGGACCGGGAGGTGGCCAAATTTCTGCATCTCGAAACCGCCCCAGGTATCGTGCTGAAAGAGTGGCGCGATGGCATAGAGGAGCGCTCCGGCCACAATCAGGCAAATCACCAATAAACGGCTCTTCTTCACCGGCGCCTCTTTTTTACAAACCCAAAGAGATGCATCGAAAATTGCGTGAGGAGGCCGAGCGCGACGAGACCACACGCAACGTAGGGCAGCAACATCGCGGGATTCTTCACCACCTGCAAAATGCTGGTCTTGTCATTGTTGTCGAAACCCGACTGATAAAGGGTAAAGCCGCGGTAGCGCAGGGGATCGTTCATCGAGATGAGGACCTCGCGGTTTTCATTGCGCTGGAAATCGACCAAGCGAACGCGACTGGAAAAGTTTTTTGGAATGTCGGTGCCGGCATAACGATCATGCGCGAAGTGGAGGAGCGTGAGCGCGAACTGTTTGTAGAAACGCCGCTGCCGCATCACGAGCGAGTAGGTGTGGCCGTCGAGGGTGAAGGTTTGCCAATTGGGAATCGCGTTCGAAACCAGCCATGTGCCTAACGAACTCTGCACGCCGTCGATCTCGACGAAAGCCACGCTCAAGTCACGCTCGTCGTCCTTCACCGTGCGCGGCTCTTCCGTCGTCACAACGTTTTTTCCAAACCCCATCGTCGCCGGCGAGGGGGGCGCCTGCGGATTCTGCGCGCGCATCACGAGACGCGAGTTCGGCATGAACTGCTGAATCTTGAGCGTGAAAGGCAGAGTCGGATTTTGGATCGTGCCTTGGTGAGCCAGCATCTCTTCCGGGACGGCGACGACCTGATCGAAGTTTGGATCGGTCGAATCGATCACCGCCAATTCCACTTCCCGCGGCGCCTCCGAGTAGCCAAGCGTCTGGCCTTCGTCGATCCGCATCTGCGTCTCGCGCGCGAAGAGGCCGGTCAACAACTGCCCGATCAAAAGGAGAATGACGCCGAGGTGCAGGAGGATGATACCAATTTTCTTCTTCGAAAGTTGGAAACGCGTGGCATGCGCGGCCAGCAGGTTGATCAGGAGGACCGATCCCAGCAGATAACCGCCAGGTAAAATCGGAATCTTCCAACTCGCTCCCGGCGGCGACCAAAAAACGAGCAGGCTCTGGAAGTAACGCGCCTGCACGGCGTGAATCCCAAGGTGCACCTGCGCCAGCGTGCCGAGAAACACGAGCACCATTCCCAGCCCGAGACAGACCACGGTCAACCGAAGCGAGGAAAGAACGCGAAGCGGCGACTTCAGTGGAAACGGATGGACGACAGTTTCGAACATTCGTTAGGGCATTTTCAGGCTCTGCAGGAAATTGGTGAAAGCGCTCTTCTGCGATTCCACGGCAGCCTCTTCGCCCGTCATTTTGACAAACCATGAGCGACCGTTTTCATCCAGAATGGCTGCCAGGATGCGTTGCTTTTCCTGTTTGTCGCCCATCGGCGCATCGCTCACCAGGTCGACCACCAGGTAGTCGTGCCCGTTCGATTTCAAATGCTCAGCCGTCTTCGCCAGCGTGTCTTCATCGATCGGGCCGAGATTCACCTGGCCGCGCCAGCGGTTTACATTCGCGAGATCGCCTCCGGCAATTCCCGGCAGCGAGACAACCGAAACATCCGTCTCCTTTCCGTTTGGCGCGGCGGCGTTGAAGCTGGCCAGCCGCATCGGCGAAAGTGGCTTTTCCTGCCAACCCGATGGCAGGTTGTATTGCAGCTGCGCACCTTGCGAGGGTTCGATCGCGGGCGGTTTCGGGGCATTTGTATTGTTGCCGCCAGCATTCGCGCTCATCGGGACCGAAACCGGCGCCGATTCGGCCGCGGCGGATGAGGCTCCGGTCAGACGCACGCTCTCCAAGAATTGCTTGAGGGCGTCCCGCTGCGATTCGACCAGCTGATCCGGCCCGATCATTTTGAAAAACCATGTCTGTCCGTTTGCTGGAAAGATTCCGCCCAGGATGCGCGACTTCGAACCGTCCTGCGCGATCGGCTGCTCGCTCACGAGGTCGACAAAAAACATGTCACGGCCGGCGACCGACATCGACGCGCCCGCCTGGGTTGCATCCGAGACTGGCGCGAGCTTCAGTTGGTCACGCCAGCGATTGACATTCGCCAGCAAACCGCCCGCGGCTTCCGGGAAGGAAATGACCGAGACATCCGCTGTCTTTCCATCCGCGCCGCGCACGAGAAAACTTCCTTTGCGAAAACCAGAGGCTGGTTGTTCTTCCCAGCTCGAAGGTGCGGTCCAATGCACTTCGGCCGCCGGAGCGTTGGCTGGCATCGCCTCCTGCTGTGGGACGGACTCCGGCTGCGTCTCTTTCGGAATGCGATAGACGGTGATCTGCGCGTCATCGCTTCGGCCGCAACCGCCAAGAACCAGAAGAATGGCAGCCAGGAAAGACAGCCTAACGAACACTTTGCGAAGAACAAATAATGGCTTCAAGGGCAGGTGCGAAGTACCCGCCAAGAGCCGGGAATGTCAAGGAGATGGGCCGACACCCCGCGAGTGTCGGCTCTCTGTTTTCTCAACCGTCCCCAACCTTTACGGTGCAACCAATTCTTGTCCCCGGCCGCGCGCGACCCATTCTTCGGTTCCTGGCACCGGTGAATCTGGCGCCCAGAGCGGCGCGCGCTCCGGATGATAACGCGAGCCGATCGGGATGGAATAGTCATCGGCGTCGTATTCACGAGTCCGTTTCAGCAGCTTGCGAAACGACTCGATCGATGTCGAAGGTTGATGTTCGAAACCGTAGATCCGCCCTGCAAACGCGTCGGTCATCTGCTCGACATAGCGGGAGTGGACGAAAGTCGCGAAAGCAAACGGCTGCTCCCAAAAAAGATCGATCATGTCCTCCAGGTTATCGATCCCTTGCTCGCAAGCCATCTGGTGCTCTTCGAATGGATTCGCTTTCCCATGCAGCTTTCCCTCGAGGTATTGGCGCACGATGGGCGCGGCAAACTCCGCCTCCCGCATCGTTACCGTGACGCCGAAGGAAAAGATCGGATCGATGAAACGGTGCGAGTCGCCAATGCAGATAAAGCCCTTCCCGCAGAATCCGCGTACCTGATACGAGTAGTTTGGAATCACGTGCACCTTTTCGGCCATGTCGAGCTTGGGAACGCGTCGCCCGATCTCGGGATTGATGCTGTAGATCTCGCTCCGGAAATACTCCTCCGGCGTTTGCTTCTTCTCGACGAACTTGGCCCTCGGCGTCACCATTCCCAAGCTCACCACTTCCTTGTCGATCGGGATAAACCACGCCCAGTGAAACTTCTTATCGTAAAGGATGAGCGTATTGTCTTTGGCCTGCTCCCCCGAGGTGCCACTGCCGCGGATCGCGCCGCGGACATGGGTGAAAAACGCGACCTGCTTGTCATAGCTTCCCAGATACTTGGGGCCGGTAACCTTCTGGTTGGCGAGAAAGGTCGCCTGACCGGAGCAGTCCAACACGATCCGGGTGTCGATGTTTTCCTCTCCGCCATTCGGCTGGCGAATCCTGATGCCTGTGAGCGCCCCGTCCTTCTGCAGAGCTTTGATCGCAGTGCCGCGAAGAATCTTCGCCCCACGATCGACGGCTTCCTGCAACATCATCCGGTCAAACTCGCTCCGGCGTACCTGCCACGTCGTACTGTCGTGTAGGTTCCAATCCGTGTCGCGTGAGGAAACCTTTACATACCAGGTCGTGGCGGCGTTCGTTCCGTAGACGCGCACGCCGTGTTTGATGGGGTTTTCCATCGCGTCCATTTTCTCCTGCAGCCCCAGCCGCCGGAGCACTTGCGCCGCCTCACCGGTGAGAGACTCGCCAATGTGAAAGCGCGGGAACTCCTCCTGTTCAAGGATGACCGGAGTGATTCCTTCACGCAGTAGAAACATCGCCGCGGCCGCGCCGCCGGGGCCACCGCCGATAATGAGTACGTCTGTTTTCATAAAGTGGTTTGCTGAAGTTGGAATCCTCGGAGTTGAGCCTCTGCGATTTGAGACTGGGATGTGAGAGGACATCCGAATCGCACGCAACGCCTACTAATTGCATAAATTGTGCCTTACCGCGATCAATCGCACAAGTGCTTTCGCCTAATGCCTGGCGAATGTAACCCTTGTAATGTTACCGACAGAACGCCACTGGCTCCTTGAGGCTTCGGGTGCGAGTCCGACCCCGCTGCGACTTTCGGCCGCTCGGTGGCGGCGAATTAAGTTTGGCGTAGACTGAGGAGGCGACCGGTGTGGACTCGGAAATCGCTTCCCAACCGGGGGGGGCAGTGCTATAACAACCATAGGTTTCATACAATGCGCGCTCCGTCTTGTCCTCGTCGTTTCTCCGGCTTGGCCGGTCGCCTTGTCTTGGTCGCGTCTCTCGCTTTCGGTGCCTGCCACCCGCAGAAAGTGGTCCTCACGCCGGGCGAAAATGACCTCGTCGTGCTCAATGGCTGTGTCATTTCCGCGTGCAACTACCTCGCCGTTGTCCAAACCCAGCACAGCTTGGAGCCGAATTTCTGGGCCAGGATCCTCCTCGTTCGCTACAAGGATCATCCGGCCGGTCACGCCTACTGCGTTTGGGAGACGGAGGGCACCATCTACGGCTATGATCGCAACGCCGGGTCGTTCCCCATTCCGGTCTACACACGTGAACCGAAGATCATCGCCAGCGTCCTGGCCGAGGGGTTGTCCAAGGCCCTGAACGAGCGTTTGACCGTCAGCCGGGCAGAGTTTGTGGAGCCGCACAAAACTGACCTCTACAAGTTCTAGAGCGGCTGGCCGCGCCAATCCGGCAGCGTCCTTCAAGGGGCAAAAAATTTGCGCGACCATTGCTAGTCGCGCTGCGAAGGCTCGGGAACGTTACGGTGACTTTTTGTATTGCAGTAGTGACTTCCCAGCTCGCATGCTTCTTTAAAGCACCGCCTGTACCAAGGCGGCCCTTCCAATCAAAGTTTCGTGATTGAAGAACTCGATTTCCACTCGGGCACGCGAAAGATCGGAACGCTTTTGCTTGCGTTACGGCGCAGGAAGCCGCTTCATTTCAAAATGAAGCTTTTCATTCTCTTGGCTTCGTCAATTGTCGTCAGCCTTTCGCTGCTCCAGGCCAGTCCCGAGGATTCGAAGGGCGTCGCGAAAATCACCAAGAACGAAGCAGAGCATATTGCTCTCCGAAATCATGTCGGGGCGCGGGTCGCGGCGGCGAAGCTGGAAACCGTGCAGGGCAAAATGGTTTGGTTGGTTGACGTCGCGGAATCGAAGGCGCAGCACATAATGCACGTTTCGGTGGACGCGATGAGCGGTCACATCCTTTCCGAGAAAAAGAGCGAAAATTAGCCACATCGTCAGGTGACGTGCCTCAGGCTCGCTTACTTTTTCCCCCAGACCTTTTCAAGGTAACTGACGCGACCGGATCCGATATGATAGGCCTCGAACGCCTCCGGATTCTTCAGGTAATATTTTTGGTGATATTCTTCGGCCGGATAGAACGGTATCCTCGGCAGAATTTCCGTCACGATTGGCTTATCAAATCGGCCCGATTTGGCCAGTTTTTCCTTGGAAGCCTCGGCGAGCCCTTTCTCCTCTTCGTTGCCATAATAAATGGCCGCCTGGTAAGAAAGGCCGATATCGTGGAACTGTCCGTCAGCCTGGGTCGGATTGATGTTATGCCAGAAAATGTCGAGCAATTGATCGTAGGAAATCTGTGCCGGATCGTAGGTTACCTCGATCGCTTCGCGGTGCTGCGTTTTGTGGGCCGACACGAGATTGTAGTTGGCCGTCTCTTTGCTTCCGCCGGTATAACCGACGACTGTTTTTGTGACGCCTTTGGCCTGATCGAACGGCGGCTGCATGCACCAGAAACAGCCGCCGGCGAAGACCGCCGTTTTCGTTTCCGCGTGGGCCGTGACAGCAAGGCCGCAAAAGGCGAGCATGAGAAGAAGTTTGTGCATGGTTTCCGGTAAGACTGAGGTGAGCGATCAAATATTCCAACAAGTTCCGTCCTCGAGTCCGGAGGCGGATGCAAGGCGCGAGGATACGCCGCCCGCTTTCGAGTTCGAATTGTTCCCGGAGAATTACTTTGTGCCGCTCGATCTCGTCGCGGTCTTTGGTCGAGTCGCGCCCCTCGAGGTCGACCTCGGTTGCGGCGACGGCGGTTTCATTGCGCAATTGGCAGCAGACCTTTCCGGAACGGAATTACCTCGGAATCGAAAAGCTCGGCGGTCGCGTGCAGCGGGGTTGCAAAAAGGCGGCTCGGCCTGGCGGTTCGCAACCTGCGGTTTTTGCGCATCGAAAGCACCTACGCGATGGAATACCTGCTGCCGCCCGGTTCGGCCGAAGTCGTGCATCTGCTTTTTCCCGATCCATGGCCGAAGACGAAAACACAAGCGCCGGCGAATCGTCCAACCGGCCTTTCTTGAGTCGGTGCATCGCGTACTCGGACCGGACGGGCGTTTCCGCATCGCGACCGACCAGGAATACTATTTCAACGCCATTCGCGAGTCTGCTTTCGCCCGCGGCATTCGTGGAAAAAGCCCGCTCGCCTAACGAGTCGCTCCCGGTCACGACTTTTGAGCGCCATTTCGTCGCCGAAGGTGCACCGATTTATCGACTTGAGCTGCGAAAAGTTTCGTGACTGATGAAACCGGTCGCGCGCCACTGATCGGAAGAATTCCAGGCGAACCGCGCCACTTTTATCCTGGCGAAAAAGGCGAATGCCGCGCGCCCGCACCATTTCGCCCCAGTCGTCCGAGATTCGTTCACGAGCGGGAAAATCGACCGAAGTCGCGATAATTAGCTGCGGGTCGGACGGCATCGAGAAAGTCCGGTGAGCCAGATTGGCCGCTGTAATACTGGCCTTTGATCAGAACGTCGCTTTGCAGTTCAACAGGCCGAAGAAAGCAGGGCTGCTCGGTGGCTGGTTCCGCTGTCGGAAATGAGGAGAACGCGATACTTTCCTTCGATCACCAACTGCACAACCAACGCCTGATCATCGGCCACCTTGGTCTCGCTCCCGGCCACCGGGTAAAGAATATGTGCCATCTCCAGAGGCGAAAGAGCAAAGGAATCCCCACGCGCCGCAATTTCCCGCTGTGGCAGCCTAACGACTAATGAGTGATGCACGCTCGATCGATCCGGGGCGGCATTGTCGATCACCCGACTGGGCTGGAACTCCTCGAGCACCGCGATCGCGCCGCCGATGTGCAACGAATCGCCATGACTGAGCAGAAGACCGTCGAGCCGATCAATCCCGCGCGAGTGCAAATAATCGCGCAGGAAACGTTCGTAATCGCGCGCGCTACCCGGTGTCGAACAGCCAGTCCGCGCTTCCTCGACGCAAGTGCACGGCCGCGCCGGCTCCAGCATCGAGCACCGTAATCTCCGTCTGTGCGCCCGTCGGCCAATGTGGCCGTTCGACATAGAAGTGACCGGTCGGCAGACGCGCGAAGACCTGCACGAAGCGAAAGATCAAATTCGACAGGCTCCAGTTCGCGTGGTTGAAAACGAGCGAAAGCGCCGGCGAAAGCGGCGATACCACGAGCGACATCAAGCCCGACCGCCAGCACGCAGAACGCGATCGGCACAATGGTCGAGATTGGCGAGGAGAGAGATGGGCGTGAATAGGAAAAAGTACCAAACGTCGATCAGAACAGCGATCCGATCCAGGCTGCGGCGGAAAGCAGCCAGCCCACCGGCCAATCGTCGATAGACGGCGTTCGACGACACGCCGGCTGCGCCTAACGAGACTGCGCGGAAGAAATGGGTCAGGATGCGCCCGGCCGCAACAAGGAGCGAAGAATCCGCCCCGGCCAATCAGAATGGCGCCGACCACCGCGAAGGAAAGTTGAAAGCCGGATGTGAAAAGCTGCTGCGTGTCGACTGCGAGAATCACGATGGCGGCGCCGGCGAGCTGTTGAGTGCGAGCACGGGTCGATCGAAAAAGATTCCGCCTAACAAAACGGCGGCCATCGTGGCCGCGCGCAGCTGGAGACATGGAACCCGTAATCGCGGAATAGAAAGAACAAAGTTGGAATGATCACTGCCGCGGCGACTTTCCGCGGGAAACGCAGGAGCGAAGTCACGATCCAGAGCAGTTGCGCGATGATGCCGACGTGCAAGCCGGCGACGGCAAACAGATGCAATGTGCCGGTCTGCTGAAACGGTTGCTCGATGTCGTTGGGCGAATCGTGCCGGATTCCGAGTGCCATGCCGCTGATCAGTGCAACCACATTGCGGCGAATCCTCCAGTCCGCGTGCCAGCGTCGTCTGCATCCACTTTCGCGCTTGCGCCGCCGCGCGCCCCACGAAATTGCCGCCGCCAGTTTGCTAGAATTCTCCCGTCGCTCGGATAGCGAACGAAGAGGCCCTGGTAAACATCGCGTCGCGCGAGATAACTGTGAAGGTCGAAAACGCCTGGGTTGCGCGTCGGTGGAATCGGTTCGATGAGGCCGCGCAGTCCTATCTCGTCGCCGAATTGCGGATTGCCTTTCCACCGAATCCGGACCGTGGCGCGCACGGCTCCCTCCGTCCATCGAGCTCGATCGTCTTGAGACGAATGAAAAAGGTCGCGTAATCGTGGGGCGAAAGCCTTCGGCTCGCTTGTGACGGTGCCGGTCACCGTCACGACTCGCAACCGGTTCCCCAGCCGGGCGCTGAGTGCTTTCCCTGGCGCGTCGGTCATCTGCACCAGATGCAAGGCGAAGAAGGTCGCAGTGACGAGAGGCAGGGTGAGCCATGCCGCTGGTCGGATAAAAGCCACGACAGCAACAAGGATGATCGCGCAGCAGAGCGGCCCAATCGGCGCCGGGAGGAATTCCGCGACGAGGATGCCGCCGGCCGCTGACAGAGCCGCGCCGAGCAAAGGCTGCCGGGGGGGATTCATCGTGTCTCGAGGAACTCCTTTCTTTTGCTAGGCAGACCGCTCCGGCCGCCTCACCGCTGCGCAAAACGATTGCTTCACCCGTGTTAGTTAATATGGTTGGCCGACAGTGCCGACACCTTTTTCGCGCACGGAAGCGAAGCAACGTCGTCCGAGCAGACGCGAAGAACGGAGCGAAGAAACAATCCGCGCGCCGCGTTGGGCTGAAGCCCGGGCTCGATTGGCATAAGCGCAACTTCCTCACTGAAGTCCTTATTCCGTCGCTTTTCACCAAACGCTCCGGCCTGCGTGCCAATCCGCTTTTTCCCGGAGTGAAAGCGGGAGAGATTTGCATTACCTGGATTGGCCACGCCTCATTCCTAATTCAGCTCGGCGGCATGAATGTCCTGATCGATCCCAATTGGTCGATGTGGCTGAGCGTGATCAAGCGGCTCAAACGTCCCGGGCTGCACATCGATAACCTGCCTTCGATCGATATCGTGCTCGTGACCCACGCTCACTTCGATCATCTTGACCGCCGGACGCTACGCCGGGTCGCGGCCGATCAGCCGATCTTGGTACCGACCGGAGTCGGAAATCTGGTGCACGATCTGGGTTTTAACATCGTGCACGAGCTCGACGAATGGCAGGAGGTGCAGCTCGGCCCGCTCAAGATCTCGCTCACGCCGTGCCATCATTGGGGCGCGCGCATGTTGCACGACCAGCATCGCGGCTTCGGCGGATTTGTCATTGAGGGTGCCGGTCGCTCGATTTTTCACTGCGGCGATAGCGCCTATTTCTCTGGCTTTGAGGAAATCGGGAAGCGCTTTCCGATCGAGATCGCGCTCCTTCCGATTGGGGCCTACGACGCGCCGAGCAAACGCGAAGTGCACATGAACCCGGAGGAAGCGGTGCGCGCCTTTCTCGAGCTGGGCGGGCGGAAACTGGTGCCGATGCATTACGGGACCTTCCGCCTCGGCTTCGAGCCGCTCGACGAGCCGCCGCAGCGTTTGCTCTCAAGCGCGCGCGCCAACGGGGTCGACGACAAGGTGCTGCTGATGACGGAAGGGCGGCCGGTGGTGCTCTAAGCGGCGAGCCGCCGTTAGTACACGTCCCGCCGGTAGCGCCCATCGCTCTTCAGTTTTTCGACGTAGTCGCTCGCTTGCTCGACGTTTAGCCCGCCCTGCTGTTGCACGATCTTTCGAAGAGCGGCGTCGACATCCTTCGCCATCCGTTTGGCGTCGCCGCAGACGTAAAAATAGGCGCCTTGCGCGAGCCATTTCCAGAGCTCCTCCGCCGCCTCCATCATCCGGTGCTGCACATAAATCTTGTGCGCCTGATCGCGTGAAAAGGCCGTGTCGATTCGCGTCAACCAGCCGTCTTCCATGAATTTCTCGAAATCTTCTCGATAATAAAAATCGCCCTGCTCATGTTGGGCGCCGAAGAAGAGCCAGGTCTTGCCACGCGCACCGATCGCAGCGCGTTCCTGGAGAAAGGCGCGGAAGGGCGCGACGCCCGTGCCGGGCCCGACCATGATGATGGGCACGTCGTCGTCCTCCGGGAGATGAAATTTCGATTTGCTCGGAAAGACCGGCGCCGGCGAGTTCGAACAGCGCTCGGCGAGGAAGGTCGAGCAAACGCCTTTTCTCAACCGGCCGTGGCTTTCGTACGTGATGACGTCGATGATGAAGTGCACCGCCTCCGGGAACGCCTTCAGGCTCGAGGCCGCGGAATAGAGCCGCGGCTGCAATTTGGCGAGCAGACTAACGAACTCAGCAGGCTCGAATCTAACCGAGGGATGCTCGACCAGGAAATCGACGATACCCACGCCCCAGAGATAGGTGTCGAGTTCCTGTTTGCGTTCCGGATCGAGCAGCTCGTTGAGGAGCGGCGCGGCGGACGCCCGCTCGGCGATGGCGTGCAAAAATCTCGGAGTCGGCTGGGTGATGTTGTAATCGCAGAAAAGCGCTTCGCGGAAAGTGGTCGATGTTCCCTTGTTGTTGGTTATGAATTCGTCGCCCGTCGCGCGAAGAGCGAGGAGGATCTCTTCGACCAGGTCGGGCCAGTTCGTCGGATAAACCGCGATCGACTCTCCCACTTCGTAGCTCAAACCGGAACGCTCCAGGGAAAGTTCGAAATGCCGAATCTCTTTTTCTGCATCGGGGTTGTTCAACCGGCGATTGACCAGCACCTCGGCTGGAAAAGGATTGGTGCGGGAGTAGGCGGCGACAGTTGCGATATCGTTAGGCATGTGGAGCGAAGAACTTCGTGGCGATGGCGGTGGGAGATGTTTTCACGAGAATCGACCGACTCGGCAACGGGATTCTGGCGATGCGCTGTCCGGCTCCGACGGCGGGCCTCCGGCCTAACGGCGGATGCGCAGAATTGGAAACGCTGCCTCACCATTCGGACTGGAGCGACTTGAGATCGGGATCCTTTCTCGCAATCTCGCGGAAAGCTTGCGTCCATCCGGAAGCTGATCTCCAAATGGCGACGCGCATCGCGCGTCTCGCCTAGCAACGCCTCGTAGCAACCGAGATTGTAGTAGTAGATCGGCTCCCGTCGGAGTGCGCGCGGGCCTTTCAGCAGCATGTTGCGCGCTTCCTCCGTCCGCCCGAGTTGATTCAGGCAAAATCCGGCATGGAGAAATCCGGCCCCGCAGTCGGGCGCGACGCGACAGAGCTTGCGGCTGAGGGTGAGTGCCCGCTTCCACGACTTGCGCATCATCAGGTGATGCAACGCAGTTGCACGACTTCGGGCCGCCCTGCAGACGCTTTCGGGAATGGCGTTGAGCTCGGCGATGGATTCGCGTTCCATCCCGAGTTCCGCGTAACCGCAAGCAGTGCGCAATTGCCATTCGAGCCTCATTGGTCTTTGAAAAGCAAATCGCGCGCCCATCTCCGTCCCTTGCTTCCGTGCGGCACGAAACGTGGCGCCTAGAGCAGCGCTTCGAGTTCGTTCAGTCGTTGATCGAAAAGTCGCAGCGTGCTCTCAATCGGCGCGGCTCGAGGTCATCTCGACGCCGGCCGTGCGCAAGGTTTCGAGTGGAAATTTCGAGCCGCCCGGATTTGAGGAACCCGAGATAAGCTTCGACCGCTCCCGGCACGTCGAGTCAGGACCCGCTCCGCGAGCGCGATCGCCGCCGAAACGCCGGTCGCGTATTTGTAGACATAAAAGGCGCTGTAGAAATGCGGGATGCGCAGGCACTCCAGGTCGAGTCTCCGCGTCGAGCACCACGCTCGGGCCCGAAATAGGCCTCGAGCAACTTCCGATATTCCGCTTTTGAAAACATCGAGGGTGAGAGCATCGCCCCGTTCCTCGATCGCGTGAATGATTTTCTCGAACTCGGCAAACATCGTCTGGCGAAAAAGCGTGCCGCGAATGTCGTCGATCTGGCGATTGATGATGTAGGCGCGCATCTTCGGATCGTTTGTCTGCTCGAGGAGATGATGAGTGAGCAGCTCCTCGTTAAAGGTCGAGGCCACCTCCGCGAGGAAGATCGGGTAATCGGCGTCCTGAAAGAGCTGGTGGCGCTGCGCAAACCAGGTATGCATCGAGTGTCCCGCCTCGTGCGCGAGCGTGTAGACATCGCAGAAAACGTCGCGCTTGTAATTCATCAGGATATAAGGCGGTGCGCCGTAACTTCCGCTGGAAAAAGCGCCGCTTCGTTTCCCCTTCGATTCGTAACGGTCGCACCAGCGCCCGCGCAGGCCCTCGCCTAACGAATTGACGTACTCCGCTGCCCAGTGGCGAGAGCGAGGCGAGCACTTTCTCGATCGCCTCATCGAAAGAAACATCCGTCTCGATCTCCCCCACGAGCGGCACATAGGTGTCGTAGGCGTGCAGCTCGTCGAGCCCGAGCACGCGCCGGCGCAACTCGTAGTAGCGATAGAGTGGTAGAAAATTCGCCCGCACCGCCGCGATCAATCTGTCATAAACCGCGACCGGGATATCGTCCTGGAAGAGCGAGGCTTCCAGTGCCGAGGGGTAGTTGCGGGCCCGCGCCCGAAAGACGTCCGCTTTGACCGAGTAGGCGAGAGTGGCGGCGAGCGTAAACTGGTGATCCCGGAACTCGTCGTAGAACTGATGGAAAGCGCGTTTGCGCAGCGCGTGATCGCGCTTCACGAGGAACGCACTGAATGAACTCTGCGTAAGCGGCCGCTCATCGCCGTTGTCGTCGAGCAGGACGCCGAATTTCATATCCACATCGGTCAATTGCGAAAAGGCGTCGTCGTAGCCGGCGAGCGCGGAGCTGCCGAGCGCGAGAAGTCGTTCTTCCTTTTCCGAAAGAATGTGCGGCTTCATCCGCCGGATCTTGTGCAGGCGGACGCGCCATTCCTTTAGCGCCGGATCTTCAAGAAAACGCGCGAACGATTCATCGTCGATCGCCTGGATTTCCGGCACGATGAACGAAGCCGCCTCGCTAATAATCGTGAGCAGGTTCTGGAGCTGGCCCATCCGCGCGAGATAGTTCGGGTTCGCGTTGTCCTCGGCCAACTGGAGCGAGGCGAAGTGATAAACGCGTTCGATTTTCAGGTCGAGCGTCTTCTCAAATTCGAGCAACTCTGCCAGCGCCGCGGCCGATTTGCCGACCCGTCCCTTCCAGCTCGTTAGGCGGGGAAAGGTTGCCTGGATCCAGGCGAAGTCTTCGCTCCACTTGTCCGCGCTCTTGAAAAGGTGCGAGAGATCCCACTTGTCGGCCTCGGGAATCTCGTCGCGGGTGGGAGTTTTCGTTTCGTCAGTCATATTTTGCAGACGCAAAATGCCCTTATCCCCGGCGAAGTCGAGGGATCGCCATGGGGGACCAGCTGCAAGTTACGGCTTGGTTTGCGACTGATCTCATAGTTACCCTCCGTTTCATGTTTAATCGATTCGCAGGGATCCTTCTGTCGATCAGTGGTTTCGTGTGTCTAACGGCGAGTGCCGAGACACCACTGGGGTCCGTTACCATCATTAAAGCGGGGCAATTGATCGATGGGCGAGGCGGACCGCCTGTCGCACCAGCGATGGTACGGGTGGAAGGCGAAAAGATTGCCGAGGTCGGAACCAATCTCACCATTCCGCCGGGCGCGAAGGTAATCGATTTGGGTGATGCCACTTTGCTACCTGGATTGATCGACTTGCACACCCATCTGACCGGCAAAAGGGACATCCACTGGGAGGATGGGCTGGTCAAAACGACGCCGGGCCATGATGCGCTCTGGGGTGCCCGCAACGCGCGGGTCACGTTGCTGGCGGGATTCACCACCTGTCGCGACATGGGACCGACGTGGCCATTCGTCGATGTCGATCTGCGCGATGCGATCAATGAAGGCGCGGTGCCCGGACCGCGCCTGCTCGTGTCCGGAAATTATGTTTCTTCCACCGGCGGCGCCGGCGATGCGAAGCAGTTTTCCATTTATGTCGACGTTCCGCTGGTAAAGAACTTGGCGGATGGACCAGAGGAGATCACAAAGGCGGTTCGGACCAATTTCAAAAACGGCGCGGACTTCATTAAGATCATGGCGACAGGCGCCGTCCTCTCGAAAGGGATCGAGCCCGGCCGGCAGCAATACTCGGACGCCGAGATGAAAGCGGCGGTGGATGAGGCCAGCCGTTGGGGCGGCCAGGTCGCGGCCCACGCCCATGGCGCGAGTGGAATCAAAGCCGCGATCCGCGCCGGGGTGCGGACGGTCGATCACGGATCGGATCTCGACGAGGAAGCGATCAAGCTCATCAAAGCTTCGAAGGGCAAGACTTATTACGTGCCGACGCTCTCGGTAATCGACGCAATCGAGCAGGACGGCGCGAAGAATCACATCCCGGAATCCGAACGGGAGCGGAGCAGAAAGATGCGAGACATCATGTTCGCTGGCTTTAAACGTGCACTCGCGGCCAAACTCCCGATCGGTTTCGGCACCGACGCTGCGGTTATCGAACACGGAGAGAATTGGAAGGAATTCGTGGTTCGTCACAGCCTCGGTGAAGTCGGCCGCGGCTTCGATTGTAGCCGCGACCAGTTTAAATGCCGAAATCATTGCTTGGAGTGACCGGGTAGGAAGCGTTGCGTCGGGAAAATTTGCCGACCTGATCGCGGTGCCGGGCGATCCACTCCAAGACATTGCGTTACTTGGGCGTGTCGGCTTTGTGATGAAAGGCGGGACCGTCTACCGGGACGATCTTGTGCGCCGCTAGTCTAGTTGCCTAACGACAAAAGCCCGACGCGGAGCAGGCGTCGCGCGTCGCTTTCAAGTTTTCCCATCGTATATCAAATGAATCTACGTCCATTCATTCCCAGTCGCGACGATCTACGCCGCACGCTCCGGCTCGCGGCTCCAGTGGCTTTCGTGCAGGTCGGGATCATGGGGATGGGGGTGGTCGATATCATCGTTGTGGGCCATTTCTCAGGCGTCGCGCTGGCGGCGGTCGCGCTGGGCAATCTCTACTTTTTTGGAGCCATCATTTTTGGAATGGGAGTGGTGATGGCGCTCGATCCGATCATCGCACAGGCAGTCGGCGCGGGAGACGAGATTGGGGTGAGTCGCGGACTCCAGCGCGGACTTGTCCTTGCTGTCGGGCTCACGATTCTATCCAGTGCCGTTGTTCTCCCGGTTGAGACGATGCTGCGTTGGCTGGGGCAGCCTCTCGACGTCATCCCGCTCGCAGCGCTCTACGCCAGGGCTTGCATTCCGGGCATCTTCCCGTTGCTCGCCTTCCTGGTCGTGCGGCAAACCCTGCAGGCGCAACACCGGATGCGTCCGATCGTGCTCACGATCATCATTTCAAACCTGGTGAATGCCACGCTCGCCTGGGCGCTCGTTTTTGGTCACTTGGGATTTCCGCGCGGTGGAGTCGGCGGTGCTGCTTTGGCGACGACTTCGAGCCGCTGGTTCATGCTGCTGGCCATGCTCGGCGCGGGCTGGCCAAGTCTGCGGCCGCACCTTCGTCTGTTTCGGCTTCGCACATTCGAGCTGACTCCGATCCTGCGCATGCTGTCTCTCGGTGCGCCGGTCGGCATCAATTTGCAAATCGAGTACAGCGCTTTTGCTCTTGTCGGGCTCTTGATGGGCTGGCTCGGGATCGAACAGCTCGCCGGTCACCAGGTGGCGCTGAATCTCGCCGCCTTTACCTTCACGGTGCCACTCGGGATCGGCGCGGCGGCCGCGGTGCTGGTCGGGAATGCGATCGGCCGGAACGATCCCGACGGTGCCCGGCGTCACGCCGGCGCGGCGCTCGCCTGCGGGACTGCATTCATGATCCTGAGTGCGCTCGCCTTCATCATCATTCCCACTCAACTGGCGGCCCTCTATACGACGCAGGCGAGCGTGATCATCCTGGCCGCGCGCCTCATTCCCGTAGCCGGCATCTTTCAGGTTTTCGACGGACTTCAGGTCGTCGCCGGAGGCGTTTTGCGGGGTGCCGGCGATACACGTGTGCCGATGGTAATGAGCATGGTGGCCTTTTGGATCGTGATGATGCCGCTCTGTTATCTGCTCGGCTTCCACACGCCCCTCGGCGCGGTTGGCCTCTGGTATGGATTGGTCGCCGGACTTGGGAGCCTGGCCATCCTCCTACTTTATCGCATCCAACACCGCTTCGGCAACGACCTGAGGCGGGTCAATGTGGATGACGGCACCTAACGAAATCCCGCTTCGCCCTCCTTGTGCATGCGCGGGCCTTTCGCGACGAGTTTTTCGCGCGCCTCTTTAATTGGGACGTTTGGGCAACCGTCGATCCAGGGCTGGCCCTCGGGCGCGGCCCAGTGGACGGCGTTGCGCAACACTCGCCTAACGACAGGCTGGAAATAGATCGGGTAAGCTTCGTGGCCCGGACGAAAGTAGAAGATTTTGCCGTTGCCGCGTTTCCAGGTGCAGCCGCTCCGGAAAACTTCGCCGCCTTCAAACCAGGAGAGAAAAACGATCTCGTCCGGCGCCGGGATGGCGAAGGGTTCGCCATACATCTCGCTGTTCTCGATCTCGAAACAGCGATCGATTCCGCGCGCAATCGGATGCCCGGGATTGCAGACCCAGAGCCGCTCGCGCTCGCCCGCTTCGCGCCAGGTCAGCGAGCAACTCGTGCCCATGAGGCGCTTGAAGACTTTCGAGTAATGCGACGAATGCAGGGCAATGAATCCCATCCCTGCCCAGATCCGGCTGAGGACACGCTCAACAACCGCGTCGCTCACTTCGCCGTGAGCGGCGTGGCCCCACCAGAGGAGGACATCGGTTCTGTCCAGAATGCTTTCCGTTAGGCCGTGTTCCGCTTCTTGCAGGGTGGCGGTGCGGACGTCCAGTCCTGCGTCATCCCGCAGACCTTCGGCGATGCAGTTGTGCATCCCGTCGGGGTAAACCTGGGCCACGATCGGGTTCTTGCGCTCGTGCACGTTTTCGCCCCAAACGGTAACGCGGATCGGCTTGGCCATGGTGCAAGAAAGGATGAAATCAGGAACGCAGGCCGTAACGAAATTGCAAATCAGGCCGGGCTTTCCAAGCAGGAAATTGAAGTTTCCCTCGACTCAGATTCCCCGTGCGGAAAGCTGCTTGACTAACGAATTGCCGGTTCCGAGAGACGGAGCGTCCAGCGCCGCGCCAGCCAGAGCGGGATTACGTCGACGGCACCAAACGCGCAATCGATCAGGCGCCACCAGAGCGGGAGCTGACGGATGCCGCCGAGAATTCGTGCGGTCGGAATAACAAGCAGGCAGGCGATTATTCGGGGCGTTGATCACTCAGATATTGCGGCGCGCATCGAGCAGCGGACCGATGAAAAAGATTGCGATGACGAAATGACCGAATGCTCGCCGGGAGATCAGGTCAACGCTGGATGCCGCGCGATGAGCGCGAGAGCTCGTCGCAGCAGGTCGCGGCCCGGCGGGATCCGATGCCACGGCGAGGCGCCGGATGGATGCGGCAGCGGGATGACGTCGAACTGCCGGCCGGCACGGCGGACACGAAAACGTTGGCCGATCATCGTGTCGAGTTTCGCGGGCGCGATGAATTGCACGATCGCGAGCCGGCCGACCGGAATGACGAGGCGAGGCTCCAGGATTTCGATCTCGCGATCGAGCCACGATGAGCAATTCTCGATCTCCTGCGGATTGGGCACGCGGTCACTGCCGCCGGACGCTTTGCCGGGGAAACAGCGGCAGACGGCGGCGAAATAGATTTTCGCCCGGACCATTTCTTCCGTCAGACCGCAGGCATCTTCGAACCAGCGAAAAAGCGTTTTGCCCGCGGTCCAGGCGAATGGTTTCCCGGCAATCGGTTCGCGAACGCCCGGCGCCTGTCCGACTATGATCACCTTGCTGACGACCGCGCCGCCGGAGACGGGTGGGGGATGCATGAGCGGACAGCGCCGGCAGTTTCGCAGCCGCGTCACATGCTGCGCGAGTTGCTTCCGTTTCTCCGTCGTGCCGGCCATGTGCCTAACGACGGAAAAGTGAAAGGAACAGACTCAAAACGATGCTCAGAATGATGCTGGTGACGATCGGGAAATAGAAAGCCGAATGGCCGCGCTCGATTCGGATATCGCCCGGCAGACGGCCCAGCCAGCCCGCGCCCAACCCGCTCCACAGCGCGAGCCCGACGAGCGCGATCGCCGCGCCGAAGACGACCAGCATCTTGCCGATTTCCTGCATCCCGCCGGCAACATCGCGTTCCGCCGAACTACCGGCAACCTTGTCTTGCCGTGCGCCCGATCTCATGCTCGCAGGATGAAGCTCGGTCAACTTAGCGAGGCCTCCATTTACGCGAACGACCTTACTGCGGCGGAGAAGTTCTATCGCGACGTTTTAGGTCTCGAGAAGATTTTCAGTCTGGAGGATCGCGGCGTCGCCTTCCGCTGCGGTGCCACGGTGCTGCTCGTTTTTGATCCAGCGCGCACGCGCGTTCCCGATTCCGGCGTGCCGCCGCACGGCGCCAACGGGGAAGGGCATATTGCGTTCGTCATCGACGACTCCGAGTTCGAGTCGTGGAGAAGCCGGTTGATGGATTGCGGCGTGGCGATTGAGGCCGAAGTTCAATGGCCGAGCGGAGGTCGCTCGCTATATTTTCGCGATCCGGCCGGGAACGTCATCGAATTAGCTCCGCCAGCCTTGTGGGGGAATCATCGTCCTGACTAACCGCGGCGGCGCCGCAAGTTCGAGCCATTCCGAGTCTTCTCAAGGGCGGTGATCAACATAACGTCGACGGGGGTGTAATCATTCACCCTTTGCCAAACACGGGCGACTCGGCCGCTAGGCGAAAGGGCGAGGAAGTCCGGGTGCGGAACATGCAATTTCTCGGAACCGGCTAGAATGATGTTGAAGGGGACAAACGGCGTTGAGTGCCAGAATTTCCTAATTTCTGTCGCGTCATGATAAAATTATCTCGCCAGACGTCAACGTCTTACTCCCTGTATTCGGTCACAACCAACGTGGCATTGTGGCCGCCGAAGCCGAAGGAGTTGTTGAGTGCGACGCGCACCTTTTTCTCGCGCGCGACGTTCGCGGTGTAATCGAGATCGCATTCCGGATCGGGATTCTCGAGATTGATCGTGGGCGGAATCTTGCCGTCACGGATGGCCATGGCGCAGATCGCCATCTCGACTGCGCCCGCTCCGCCCAACAAATGGCCGGTCATCGATTTGGTCGCACTGATGGCGAGGCCATTCTTCGCATGGTCGCCGAAGACGCTCTTGATCGCGCGCGTCTCGCAAATGTCGCCCAGCCCGGTCGAAGTGGCGTGCGCGTTGACGTAATCGACCTCGCTCGGGCCGAGGGCCGCGTGGTCGAGCGCCATCTTCATGGCCCGCGCCGCGCCTTCGCCGTCGGGCGGTGGCGCGGTCATGTGATAGGCGTCGCCGGAAAGTCCGTAACCCGTCAGCTCGCACTAAATTTTTGCTCCCCGCGCTCTGGCGTGTTCGAGCTCCTCGACCACCATTACCCCGGCGCCTTCGCCCATCACGAATCCATCGCGATCGCGGTCGAACGGCCGTGAGGCGCGCTGCGGTTCATCGTTTCGCGTGCTCAGCGCTTTCATCGCCCCGAAAATCCGGCCAGTCCAATCGGGACGATGGACGCCTCCGAGCCACCGGCGAGAAAGAGATCGGCGTCGCCGAATTTGATGATGCGCCAAGATTCGCCGATGGCGTTGTTGGAAGTCGCGCAGGCGGTGACGATGCACAGGTTCGGCCCGCGCAAACCGAATTCCATCGAGATGAGCCCGCTCGCCATGTTGCTGATCAGCATCGGAATGGTGAAGGCGGAGACGCGTGAGGGACCTTTGGTGACCAGCGCGGTGTGCTGGTCCTCGAGCGTTTTCAATCCGCCGATGCCGCTGCTCACGAGCACGCCGAACCGGTCGCGATTCACTTTCTCAAGGTCGATGCCAGAATCGCGCATTGCGCTTTTTGTCGCGCCCATTGCAAGATGGGCGAAGCGATCGGTGCGCTTGTGTTCCTTGGGATTGTTGAAGAACGCTTTGGCGTCGAAGTCGCGCACCTCGCCCGCAATCCGAGTGTCGTAGCCAGTCGTATCGAAACGCGAGATATCAACAATGCCGCTGCGGCCCTCGAGCAGGTTCTTCCAGTAGGTTTCGAGATCGTTGCCGAACGGGGTGACGACGCCCATTCCCGTAATGACGACTCGGCGGTTCATTGGGAAGTGCTGAGTGACGAGTGAGGAGTGACGAGTGACATGACGGGATTTTGCCTACCTGTCACTCATCACCTGCCACTTGTCACTTCCTTCACCGGGTGCCCATGCCGACGCTTTGGACGGTCTGGAAAAGTTTGCCTTCGGTCTTGATCGAAGGCGCAATGATGATCTCGGTCTGCTGGAATTCTGGAAGATTGCTGGCGCCGACGTTGCCCATGCAGGTGGTGATGGCGCCAACGAGATTCTGACTGCCGTCGTCCACCTCCGCCGGCCCGAATAAAATCTGCTTGAGCGAACCGGTGGCGCCCACCTTGATCCGGGTGCCGCGCGGAAGATTGGCGTGTGGCGTCGCCATGCCCCAATGATAACCGGACCCCGGCGCTTCGTAGGCTTTGGCGAAGGCGCTGCCGACCATGACCGCGTCCGCGCCGCAGGCGAGCGCTTTGCAAACATCGCCGCCTTTGCTCATTCCGCCGTCGGTAATGATGGGAACGTAGCGCGCCGTCTTTTTGAAATAAGCGTCGCGCGCCGCGGCACAATCGACCGTCGCCGTGACCTGCGGCACGCCCAAACCAAGCACGCCGCGCGAAGTGCAGGCGGCCCCGGGGCCAACGCCGATCAAGACCGCAGCCGGACCGCACTCCATGATTTCAAGGGTGACGTCGAAGCCGACAGTGTTGCCGACGATCACGGGAATGCGCATGTCGGCGCAAAATTTCGCCAAGTCGAGCGAGTGATACTCGCTCGAGATGTGGCGCACCGTCGAGACGGTGCTTTGCACGACGAAAATGTCGGCGCCCGCTTCCTGCGCGATGCAGCCGAAACTTGCCGCGCGTTGCGGAATCGAGCTGACCGCCACTGGAACGCCGCCGTCCTTCATCTCGCGAATGCGGGCCGCGATCAGATCTTCCTGCACCGGTTCTTGGTAAATTTTTTGCAGCAACGCCGTCACTTCCGATTTGTCGGCGTCAACGATTTTTTGCAGGACTTCCTGAGGATTTTTGTAACGCGTCTGCACACCTTCGAGATTGAGGACGGCGAGGCCGCCCAGTTTGCCCATTGCGATTGCGAACTTCACATCAACCACGCCATCCATCGCGCTGGCCAGGATCGGGATCTTGAATTCGAGCGGCGCGGTATGGCGCCGTGGCAGCCGCCAGGTAATGTCGACTTCGTTCGGGTTAATCGTCACGCGTCCGGGGACGAGAGCGATCTCGTCGAAGCCATAGGTCACGCGCGCTTTTCGGTTCCGGCCAATCCACATTCCCATGATTAAATTCGATCCAGTTTGAAACGTTCGTTCAGGCTGCCGCAGCGCGGACAGCGCGGCAGAAGCGTCGTCGTCCGGTCTTCAAACTCGAACGCGCAAATCACACACCGCAACCGGTAGCGCAACGCCCGCTGCTCGCGGCGGCGACGATTCCACTCGCCAAATATCCAGAGGAGAAAAACCGCCGCAAGAAAAAGCAGCAGATAAATCGTGATCAGGGTAGCGAGGCTGACCCGAATCACGGCGCTCGCTCCTGCGTGCTCGGCGGCAATTGCAGATCAGTCCCGAATTCGAAGGTCGCGCTTGCCCAGGTGAGTGCGTTTTCAGGCGTACTGCCCGGGTTGGTTTGAAAGCGGCAAAGCGCAAGATAATGCCGCGCCTGTTCGTCCAGCGCGGCGTCACCGGAAGACTGCTCGAGGAAACTGTAGCGAGTCACACCTAGCGAATCGACTGCGACCAGAAAGCGCGCGCTCTCCGGGGCTTCCCGGGTTGAGGCGCGAAATTTGAAATCCGGATGCGCGACCGGGAGATCGCGCAGCGAACCGGCGAAGAGCAAAGTCGTGGACGCGGCCAACGGAGGCGGCGGATTCGCTGCTAGAGCGACGGGAACCGGCGCCGGCGGCATGGCGGGCGGCGCGACAGGAGTGCTGTGTTGAGGGGGCATCTCTTTCAGCTTTGGCTGGGCGGCGAGGTAGGAAGGGAGGTGGGCGAGTTTCGGGAGCTGAAAGGCGCGCGCATCCTCCGGGCGCTGCGTTTGCGAAGCGAGCGCCGGATCTTCGGCGTTCAGCCAGTTCAAAAAAGTGCGCGCTTCCGGCGTGGTCGGAGCGATCACCGTGACCTGCGCCGGCGGCGGGAGGAGAGCGATCGCGGGCGGATAGACGACCTGGAAGACATAGAAACAAAGCGCGTGCAGGCTGGCCGAAGCGAGCAGAAATCCGGCGATCGCGACTTTCCTCTGGCGCGGTCGTTCCCAATGAAAGAGCAGGCTCCCGTGGGGTTGCGCGTAGCTCGACGCATTCACGGTTGTGGCGCGGTCGCGAGCGCGACGGAGGTGATACCGTGTTCCAGCGCCGCGTTCGTGACGATTATCACGAGGTCATAGGAAACCGTCCGATCCGCTTTAATGACAATCGAGCGCCCTTCGCGCTTTGTGGCGTCGAGCGCGGAGCCGAGCTCGGCGAGCGTCACCTTTCGGTCCCGCAAATAGATCGCCGGACTCGGACCGCCGGTAATGCTGATGATTTGCTGATTCGGCTGTGGACCGAGAGTGAAACGCGAGAACGGCACGGTGACGGAGATCCCTGGTTGCAGAACAAAGTTCGAGCTGAGCAGAAAGAAAAAGATAAGCAGGAAAACCACGTCGAGGAGGGGAAAGACATAGAGCCAGCCGAAGTTGATGCTGGTGGTTCGCGAGAGCTTCATCTCTCGTTAGGCGCGAGAACGAAGCACGACCCTAGCGGTCGAAGCGCCGCTCCGCGTTTTTTTCCTGCGCCGACTCGAAGCTGATGATCTCGGCGGAAGGCGCGCGATCGGTCAACATGTGGACAACCTCAATCCCGGCGCGCTCCATGTCGTGCATCAGGGTATTCACCCGCGCGGAGAGATAGCTGTAGCCGACGAAAGTGGGTGTCGCCACGACCAAACCGGCGGCCGTCGTGAGCAGACTCTTGTAAATTCCGGTCGAAAGCTCGGTGACCGTTGCGTAACCGCCGTTGGACGAAACCAGGCCAAAGGCCTCGATCATGCCGGCCACCGTGCCGAGCAATCCAATGAGCGGCGCGAGGTAAGCCAGGGTCGCAAGCACGCCGAGGAAACGCTCCAGCTTCGGCACCTCGAGTTGCCCGGCTTCCTGCACGATCTCGCGCAGCTCCGCCCGCGGGGCCTCATGCCGAATGATGGCGGCGTGAATGACCCGAGCCACCGGGCCGGGCGTGCCGGCGCATTCATGCAAGGCCTCGGCAAAATTGCGTCGCTGCACGAGATTGGAAAGTCCCTGGAGGAATTCGCCGACGTGAATCGTCGCGCGATGAAAATAAAAGAGCCGCTCTGCGAAAACGGCGATCGAGATGATGCTGCAGACCAGGATTGGCCACATGAGCAGACCACCCTTTTGGATGTAATCGATCATGCGGAAACCCCATAACTCTGCTTTGCCACTGCTGGCAAGCGGCGAAGCCGGCTGGCGGCCCGTTCCTGACCTAACGAGTGAACGAATCAACCTGACGCACTCCGCTCAGGGCGGCGGGGGGAACGGGCTGCGACCAGCCGCGTCATTCTGCGCTGCCGGTTCCTGCGCCGTCGTCCTTCCGATCAACCGCACGTCGCCATCATAGATTGCATAGCCGGTTTGCCGTCCTTCGGTGTCATAGATGTAGACGATCCTGTTGCGCACAGAATTGTCCTTCGCCAGCTGCGTTTCCTGGGTCAATCGCCCGGCCGCGTCAAACCCGTAGAGAGTCTTGAAACGCAGGGCGCCATTGGCCGCGAAGACCTCGCCGCTTTCATAACGACCGGCGCCGTCGAGTTTGTAGATGATTTTCGCGCGTCTTTTGCCATCGACGCCGGTCGTCGTGGCGATCGTTTGATGATTGGCGCCGCTGGTTTGTAAACGGCTTTCGAGCCGTCCGGATTCACTGCGACCGTTACGCGGACCGTGTTGTCTGCGGTCTGAGCGGCTGACCGTCAAACCGCCGAAACCGCACAAAGACCATGTGGCGAGATGACAAAGCTTCAAAAACATGCGCGTGGCGGGAATTTACGAGGCGAAAGAAAAGCACGCAAACCGGCATTTATTTTATTGACCGGCGAAAAATCGAGTGGTTTAAAGTGGGGGGAAGTGGATTAATTTGGATTAATTCTCCTGCGCATGCCTTCGTCCTTAGCCAACGCCATTTTCTATGCGGGCGAGTTCCGTCATCAAATCGATGACAAAAATCGCGTCACCATTCCGTCGCGCTGGCGGCGCAACGGCGCGGTCGATGAGTTCCTGATGGTGCCTGAGCCGAACGGTCAATTTCTGCTCGTCATGTCGCCGGACGAATTTGAGCGGATCAGTGCCGCGGCGGAAAATGCTCCCGGCGTTTCACCGCGCGATCTGCGCATCTATCTGCGCCAACTGCATGCGCGCGCCCAGCATGGATCGTCCGATAAACAAGGCCGGCTTCTCCTTCCGGATGAACTTTGCAAGCAGCTTGACCTGAAAGGCGAGGTCGCCCTCGTCGGCGGCCGCGGCCGTTTTGAAATCTGGAACCTGGCGCGCCGGAAACGCGCTCACGCCGATGAGCATCCCACTTACCAGGCCGTTGCCAACATGGTCGGACTTTGATGCACGAGCCGCCGATGAACGGGTTGCTATTCGAAAGGCCGATCCGGTTCGCGACCGGCCCGCTGCTCATTGAAGAAGAGACGCACGAGATGGAAGACACTGGTTATCATCGACCGGTCCTGGTGACCGAAACGATCGAGTTGCTCGCGCCACGACCCGGTTCGCTAATCCTCGACGCGACTTGCGGCGGCGGTGGCCATGCCGAGGCGATCCTGAGCACCGGCGCGGACGTGCTCGCGCTCGACCAGGATCCGGATGCGCTCGAATTCGCACGTCCACGCCTCGCCGGCTTTGGCCAGCGTGTGACTTTGCGCCGGACAAACTTTCGCGACGCGGGCCGCGTGCTCGACGAACTCGGGATCGCGCAAATCGGCGGCGCGTTGCTCGATCTCGGCGTTTCCTCGCGGCAACTGGAGAACGCGGATCGCGGTTTCAGCCTGATGCGCAACGGTCCGCTCGACATGCGAATGGATCCTCGCCGGGAACTAACCGCAGCTGAAGTCGTCAACAGCTACACGGCAGAAGAACTGACGCGCATTTTCCGCGAGCTGGGCGAAGAACCGGCCGCGCGCCGCATTGCCAGCCAGATCGTCAAGCTGCGCAAGGAAACACCCTTTCGCGAAACGCTCGCGCTTGCCAAGGTGATCGAAAAACTCGTCGGCCGCCACGGCCGGCGTCATCCGGCGACGCAAGTCTTCCAGGCTCTGCGGATGGAAGTGAACGACGAACTTGGTGCGCTTCAGGGCGGGCTCGTTGTCCTGACCAGTCGTCTCGAACCCGGCAGCCGCGTCGCGGTCATCACCTTTCATTCACTCGAGGATCGAATCGTGAAGAATTTCTTCCGCGATCGCAGCCGCGAATGGCTCGACCGGCCGGAATGGCCTGAGCCGCGGCCGAATCCTGATTTTTCTCTTCGGCTCGTCACGCCGAAGCCGATCGAGCCGGATGCCGTCGAACGGCGCGCCAACCCGCGTTCGCGCAGCGCGCGGTTGCGCGTCGCCGAAAGGATCGGATGAACCGTCGTCGCCGCAAAAACTTCAACCCGATCGACGCGGCCTCGCTCGCGCGCTGGATTGTGCTCACGACTTTCGCGGCGGTAACCGGCCTGAGCTACGTCTACCTCACCTTGCAGCTGCATCATCAGGGGGTGCAGCAAAGCGCGCTCGAGCAGGAGCTGGCTGCCACCCGCACCCAGAACGAAGACGCCCGGGTGCAGATCTCGGCGCTCACTTCACGCGCCGCGCTTCAACGTCGGTTGAAGGAAGGCTACCTGAAGATGATCCCGATCACGGAGCAGAGCATCGTTAGGCTGACCGCCCCCACGCGGTCGGCCGGTGAAGATGAAGTGCAGCCGGTGGTCAACCAGGGAGGCACGCAATGAAGTGGAACGGCCGCACGCGCTGCGCCCTCGTCTGCGTCTTCTTCGCCCTTCTCTTCAGCGTCTTTTCCTATCGCCTCATCTATCTCCAGATCGTGATGCACGATCATTATAGTCAGCTCGCGGCAGAGAAGAACGTCGGGCGCGACATCATCCCGGCGGAGCGCGGCGCGATTTACGACACCCAGAACGAGGTGCTGGCGCAAAACGTCCCGGTGGCGACCGTGGTCGCCGACGCAACCCTGATCAACAACGCTGGCGCGCTCGTTCCGCTCGTAGCCAACCGACTGCACCTTCCGCCTAACGAGGTCGCGGAAAAGATCAGCAGCCACCGGCCTTATATCGTCCTAAAGCGGGAAGTGCCGGAAGCAGACGCGTGCGGTCTGGAGACCGCATTGAAGAACGCGAAGCTGCATGGCATCCGTTGCGAGCGGGGAACAGTGCGGGTTTATCCGAACGGCCCGATGCTTTGCCACGTCGTCGGTTTCACGGATTTCCTTGAACACGGCATCCAGGGCGTCGAAGCGTCGATGGAACAATATCTGCGAGGGGAAGACGGTTATCGCTACGTCGAGCACGACGCGCAAGGTCGCGAAATCGTCCTCTACCGCGGGTTGGAACACGAACCGCGCAACGGTTACCAGGTCCACCTCACGATCGACCTGCATCTCCAGACCATCGTCGAGAACGAGCTCGATGAGGCGATGCGTGAATACACGCCGGAGAAGGCAACCATCATTCTGATGCGCCCGCAGACCGGCGAAATCCTCGCTCTTGCGAACCGGCCTAACTTTGATCTCAACCTTCGCGCCGAGGCGAAACCGGCGCAGATGAAGAACCGCGCCATCATCGACATGATGGAGCCGGGCTCGACCTTCAAGATTGTCACCGCCGCGGCCGCGCTCAACGAAAGCAAGGTCCGGCTCGACACGATGATCTTCTGCGAGAATGGCGTTTGGAACGTCGGTGGCCGCCCGCTCCATGATCACGGCCACAAAGGCTACGGCGACCTAAGCGTGCAGGACATTCTCGTCCACTCGAGCAACATCGGCGCGGCCAAGATGGCCTGCATGCTCGGGGAGATGAAGTTTTACGAATACATTCGGCGCTTCGGGTTTGGCGATCGCACTGGGATCGAGCTGCCGGGAGAGATTCGCGGGATGGTCCATCCGCCGAGAAGTTGGAGCAAGATTTCCATCACGCGCATTCCGATGGGCCAGGAAGTCGGCGTTACTCCTCTGCAAATGATCGTGGCAATGGCGACGATCGCGAATGGCGGCAAGCTCGTGCAACCGCGGATCGTCAAGTCGATCGTCGACGACCAGGGAAACGCGATCAGCAAGCTTAAGCCAACCATCGTTAGGCAAGTGATCTCACCGCAGGTTGCGTCCGAGATCGCCTGCGCTTTGCGCGGCGTGGTGAGCAAGCGCGGCACGGCCGCGGAAGCAGCCGTGCCCGGTTACACCGTTTCCGGCAAGACCGGCACCGCGCAAAAGGCCGCGCCCGGAGGCGGCTACGAAAAGGATAAGTACATCGTTTCTTTCAGCGGCTTTCTCCCCTCCGAGAATCCGGCCTTTGTCGGTCTCGTCGTGCTCGACGACGCCCACACCAAAGATCCCAATCTGAACTACGGCGGCACGGTCGCCGGACCCATTTTTTCCCGCGTCGCGGAACAGGCGGCGCGGTACCTCGATCTTGAGCCGCATGAGGAAATTGGAACGCCAGACGCGGCCCGACGAGTCGCCTTAACTAATGCCCGCCGCTAAGTTCCCGCGCCTCGCGTGTCCACGCCTCATGCAGCTCAAACTTCTCGCGGAATCAATTCCAGTCCGGGAAATCCTCGGCCCGCTCGATCGGGAGATCGACGGCATCTTTTACGATTCGCGGCGGGTGCAAAAGAACGGTCTCTACGTCGCACTCCGGGGGACGCAATTTGATGGCCACAAGTTCACCGAACAGGCGATCGAGAGAGGCGCGGCGGCGATCGTGGTGGAACGCCCGGAGACCCATTCCCACGCCACCTCGCTCGTGGTGGCGGACAGCCGGGTGGCCCTGGCGGATCTCGCCTTCACCTTTTTTAAGAAACCGGCGCTGCGGTTGAAGATGGCGGGCGTCACTGGGACGAACGGCAAGACAACCACCACCTTTCTCATCAGGCACATTTGCGAAACCACCGGGCTCCGCTGCGGCCTCATCGGTACCGTCCGCTACGAAATCGGCGAGCGGGTTTTACCTGCAACGCGGACGACGCCCGAGTCGCTCGATCTCCAGGAATTGCTCGCGCAAATGACCGGCGCCGGCTGCAAAGCGGCCGTCATGGAGGTTTCCTCCCACGCTCTCGCGCAGGAGCGCACGCGCGGGCTGGAATGGGACGTCGCCCTCTTCACCAACCTGACGCAGGACCATCTCGATTTTCACCAGACGATGGCGAATTACTTCGAGGCAAAGGCGAGTCTCTTCGCGGGATTGAAGAATCAGCCTAACAAAAAGCAGGCGAGCGCCGTGATCAACATCGACGACCCTTACGGCGAAAAGCTTGTTAGCCGTCTCGGCCACGACGTGCCGGTCGTCACATATGGCATGAGCGCACGGGCTGATTTTCGCGCTTCGAATTACCGCGCGGAGTTCAGTGGCACGTCCTTCCAGCTCGATGCGCGGGGCAAGATCTATCTCGTGCGCGTGCCGCTCATCGGTCGCTTCAACGTCTTGAACGCGCTCGCCGCGCTCGCCGCCACCAATTCGTTAGGCATCAATCTGCGCGAAGCTGTTCTCAGTCTGGCCAAGGCACCGCAGGTTCCCGGGCGGCTTGAAGCTGTCCCGGCGAAACGCCAGTTCCAGGTCTTCGTCGATTACGCGCACACCGACGACGCGCTCCTCAATGTCCTCAGGACGCTGCGCGAGCTCGGACCGCGCCGCCTCATTGTGGTTTTCGGTGCGGGTGGCGACCGCGACAAACAAAAGCGCTCCCTCATGGGTCGGGTCGCCGACCACAATGCCGACTACAGCATCATCACCTCCGATAATCCGCGGAAGGAAGATCCGCTGGCCATCATCGAAGAAGTGAAAAAGGGATTTCGCTCCTCGAATTTCGAAACCGTCGCAGACCGCGCAGAAGCGATCGCACGCGCCATCGCCCTCGCGCAACCGCACGACATCATACTCATTGCCGGCAAAGGCCACGAAACCTACCAGGAATTCGCCGACCACACGATCCCCTTCGACGATTGTCAGATTGCCCTTCGCGCCTTGGAAAACCGGCCATTGGAATTTTAGTGATGGAGACCGCCCAAAGACGCCGCAGCAAACTCCCGGGAACGCACGCGACCCGTGTGCTGGTCTCGGCGACTCGCCGAGACGAACTTTTTCTGCACCGAAACGTCAGCAACAATCCGCGACGGCGGGTCGCCATTGCTCACGCGGCCGCGGAACGGGTCGCGTGCGCTCCCCGGAGATCGCCCTACTAATCATGGACTCGCTTCCAATCGACCAAATCGCGCAGTTTGCCGGAGCCGAGAGACAAAACGGCCGGGAAGAAATGCCGGTCAACCATCTCAGTACGGACTCGCGCACGACCCGGCCCGGCGACCTGTTCGTCGCGCTGGCCGGGGAAAACTTTGACGGCCACAAGTTCGTCAACGATGCCTTCGTGCGCGGCGCCGTTGGTGCCGTCGTGGAGCCGAAATGGAGCGGTAAAACTCCGCCCGATTTCGCGCTTTTGCGCGTGGCGGACACGCTGCTGGCCTACCAGCAGATCGCCGCGCACTATCGCCGCTCGTTGGGCCTGAAAGTCGTCGCGATCACGGGCAGCAATGGCAAGACGAGCACGAAGGATTTCACGGCCTCGGTTTTGGCCCGGCGTTTCCGGGTCACGAAGACGGAAGGCAATTTCAATAACCACGTCGGCCTGCCGCGCACAATTCTCGAGGCGACTGCCGAGGATGAAATCGCGGTCTGGGAAATCGGGATGAATCATCCGGGCGAAATCGCTCGCCTCGCGCAACTGGCGCAACCCGACGTCGCGATCATCACCAACATTGGCGTCGCGCACATCGAATTCCTGGGGTCGCGCGCCGCCATCGCGCAGGAGAAAGGCGATCTCGCGGCATCGTTAGGCACCAACGGCACCCTGATTCTGAACAGCAGCGACGACTTTGCCCAGACAATCGCGCAACGAACGAGAGGCCGGGTGATTTTCGCCGGTATCGACCGGGGTGAAGCGCAGGCGCGCGAGATCGTACAAACGGCGAGTGGTGCGGAATTTTCGATTTTGGAAGGCGCGCATCGCTGCCACGCGGTTCTGCCTGTGCCCGGTCTGCATATGGTGCAGAATGCCCTCCTCGCCGTCGCTGCCGGACGCGTCTTTGGGCTTTCCCTCGAGGACTGCGCTGCCGGCCTCGCCGCCGCGCCTCTGGCCAAGGCGCGCCTCCAGATCAAGACGATCCACGGCGTCCAGTTCATCGACGACAGCTACAACGCTAACCCCGACTCGGCCAAGGCAGCTCTGCGCACTCTGGCCGAACTGGATACCGAGGGCCAGCGCATCGCCGTGCTCGGAGAAATGGCCGAGCTTGGGAGGGAAGCCAAGAAAGGTCACCAGGAAGTCGGCGAAACGGCCGCGTCGTTAGGCATCAATCGCCTCATCACACTCGGCCAAGGCTCGGCAGAAATTGCAGCCGGTGCGCAGGCTGCTGGCCTGACGAACATCACCGTCGTCTCTTCAGCCGAGGTGGCGGCCGATCTGCTTTGCGAGAATGCGCGCCCGGGTGATCTCGTCCTCGTCAAAGGTAGCCGCTCCGCCCGGACCGAGCGGGTGCTGGAGGAATTCGCCAAACGCCAGATGGAAAGTCGCTGCGCGTCATGATGTTTTTTCTGCATCGCCTGACGGAGCAATTCAAAGGCTTCAATGTTTTCTATTACGTCACCTTTCGCGCTGTCCTGGCGGCGATCACGGCCTTCGCCATCTCGCTTCTCTTTGGCAACTACATCATTCGGAAGCTGGTTTCGCTGAAAATCGGCCAACCGATCCGTAACGCCTCCGAAGTGCGCCAGCTGGCCGAGCTGCACGGTGGCAAACAAGGCACTCCGACGATGGGCGGTGTGCTCATTATCGGTTCGGTTGTGTTCGCTTCCCTCCTCTGGGCGCGGCCCGACAACCCGTTTGTCTGTCTGGCCCTTTTCTGCATGGTCTATCTTGGGGCGCTCGGCTTCGTCGACGACTACCTCAAGGTCGCGAAGAAGAAATCCGACGGGATCAGCGGCCGCCTTAAGCTGTTTTTCCAAATCGTGCTCGCCGGGATCGTGACCGTTTTTTTTCTCTTCAATCCGCTCATCGAAGTGCAGGCCCGCTCGCTCTATCTGCCATTTTTCAAACTTCCGGTGATCGTAAACATGGGCCCATTCACGTTTTTCTTTTTCGCGTTCGTCATCACTGGTGCCTCGAACGCAGTCAACCTGACGGATGGTCTCGACGGACTGGCGATCGGCTGCACGATCACGGTCGCATTTGCTTATGCGTTGCTGGCCTACGCGGCGGGCAATTTCCGCATCGCCCAATATCTCCAGGTCCCGTTTTATCCCTACTCCGGCGAGCTGGCGGTTTTTTGCGCGGCCCTCGTTGGAGCCGGGCTCGGCTTTCTCTGGTTCAATTGCCATCCGGCGAAAGTTTTTATGGGCGACACCGGCTCGCTCGCGATCGGAGGGACGATCGGGGTCGTATCGATTTGTTGTAAACAGGAACTGCTCCTTACGGTCGTGGGTGGAGTTTTCGTCATCGAAGCCGTCTCGGTCATCCTCCAGGTGTTGAGCTTCAAACTCACCGGCAAGCGGCTCTTCGCCATGTCGCCGATTCATCACCACTTCGAACTCAGTGGCTGGAAGGAAAATACCGTAATTGTCCGGTTCTGGATTCTTTCGATCGTCTTCGCGCTCCTCGGTCTGGCCACTCTCAAGCTGCGATGAACCCCGATTACAAGAACAAAAACGTCGCGGTCCTCGGCGCTGGCCGAAGCGGGAAAGCGGCCGCGCTCTTGCTCGCTGAGGAAGGCGCGAAGGTCACGATGCTCGACAGCGCGCCGGAGGAAAAACTGGCCGGTCTCGAGCCGTTGCGCGCGCGCGGTGTTTATCTGCTCTGCGGTCCGCTGGGGGAAGAAGATCCAACGGTTTACGACCTCGGTATCTACAGCCCGGGTATTGACCCCGAGCTGGCGTTGGCCCGCAATTTTTCGCGCAAGAATATTCCGGCAATCGGCGAGCTGGAACTTGGATGGCAGTTTTGTCGCGTGCCCGTCATCGGTATCACTGGCACCAACGGCAAGACCACCACGACCGAGCTCACGGCGCGAATGCTCAACGCCTGTGGACAGCGCACCGTCGCCTGCGGGAACATCGGCAAACCACTGGTGGAAGCGGCCCGCGAAAGCGACGATCTCGCGGTCCTGACCGTGGAAGTGAGCTCATTTCAACTCGAGACGATTCGCGAATTTCATCCCGAGATCAGCGTCTGGCTCAATTTTGCACCCGACCATCTCGATCGTTACCGCTCGATCCGCGAATACCGCGAAGCCAAGCTGCGCATTTTCGAAAAGCAGACGCCAGATGACACCGCGGTGATCAATGCCTCAGAAGATCTGCCGGGTTTGAAGGCGCGTGTCACCACCTTTAGCGCCTGGCGGAACGACGGGGACTTCTCGTTAGGCGACGGCTGGATTCTCTACCGACAAAAGCCGGTGCTGAACCTGGCGGAGGCGCGGCTCCGCGGGCCGCACAACGCCGAGAACATGATGGCTGCGCTCGCCATTGGCCGCGCGCGCGGGCTCAGCTTCGAGGAAATGGTGCCGCCGCTGTGCGCTTACCGCGCGCAGCTGCACCGCCTTGAGCTCATCCGCACGATTGCCGGCGTCGATTACATCAACGACTCGAAAGCGACGAATCTCGACGCGCTCGAAAAGGCGCTCCTTAGCGCGACCAGGCCGATCGTTCTCATCGCTGGTGGGAAGGACAAGGGGTTTGCCTTCGATTCGATTGCGCTGCTCGTGGCGCGCAAGGTGCGCCGGGCCATTCTGATCGGCGAAATCGGGCAGCGCGTCGCGCACGACTGGAGCGAGGCGACCGAATGCGAGGTCGCTTCATCGTTAGGCGCGGCCGTCGAACGCGCGCAGGCGATCGCTCAGCTGGGCGAGACGGTCCTTTTCTCCCCCGGCACTTCCTCCTTCGACATGTTTAAAAGCTACGCCGACCGCGGCGATCAATTCCGTGCCCTTGTGCGCGGGTTACCCGACCAACAACCATGAAAATGCCATCGATCATCAAGCGAAAGAAACTGCGCGCTGCCACGGCGCGTCGCTCCCGCGCCATGGGGCTCACCGACGGGATGGACTACGAAGAGATGTCGGAGCCGAACATGAAATTGTCGCGCGCTCTGCTCATCGTGCTCGTGCTGCACATCGTTGCCGTCGCCGGGATCATTGCCTTTAACACGATCAAAACCCGTGAGGGGGTGACCACCGGTGTCGCGGAAACGGCCGCCCCCGCGCCGGCGGATCCACCTTCAGCAAGCACGACGACTGATTCCGCGACGAGCGGGCCTAACGAAATCACGAAGGTCGTGGAGAAGACCAAGACGAAGGCGCCGGCGAAAACCGTCGAGTTGGCCAAAACCGCAGATCCGCCCAAACCGGCCGCGAAGACAACGGAGGCGCCCGATTCGGGCAAGATCTACACCGTAGTGAAAGGTGATAACCCGGTCACGATCGCGCGCCATCTTCACGTTAAATACGAAGCGCTCCTCGAGCTGAATCAAATCACCGATCCGCGCAAATTACAGATCGGCCAAAAGCTGCATATCCCGGAGCAGGAAGTGACGGCAAAACACAGATCGGACTAGAAATGGCATCGAATCGCACGGGCTGCGCCTAACGAGTCAAACGGCTGATGCACCGCAAGAGCGCCTACATTCTGTTTCTCGCTGTCCTTGGCTTGCTCGCCTTGGGCATCGTGATTCTTTTCAGCACCGGAGCGTTCGCGAAAGACAGCCACAACGACGTCTATTACTTTCTCCGTCGGCACGCCATCTGGCTCGGGATCGGGATGGTTGTCTGCGTCGTCGCCGCGCTGGTCGATTATCACTTTTGGCAGCGCACCTGGTGGATCTGGTTCGCCCTCGCTTTCGTTGGCCTAGCGCTTTGTTTTCTCCCGCCCTTCCGGCACAAAATCAATGGCTCCTGGCGCTGGCTGGCCTATCACAGCATCACCTGTCAGCCGTCGGAGTTCGCCAAAATCGCCGCGGCCTTTTTTCTCGCCTTCTGGTTTTCCCGCTACGAAACGGAAAGCAAACAGCTTTGGCGCGGTTTCGTTTTCCCGATGGCAATTGTTGGTCTGCTTGTCTCTCTCATCATCACCGAAGTTGATCTCGGCACCACCGTCCTGATCGGCGCCACTTCCTTTGTCGTCATGTTCATCGCCGGGACCAATCTCGCGTTTCTGGGCACGCTTTCGTTAGGCGGAATCGGCGCTATTCTTTATCTCGCGACCCGTATCGCAGAGCGCAACAGCCGGCTCCTTGCTTTTCTCCATCCCGAACGGTACAAGCTAACAGCGGGCCTGCAGCAGATGCAGGCCCTGATCGCCTGGGGCAGCGGAGGAATCGAAGGTCTCGGGCTCGGCAACGGACGGCAAAAGATGTCCTACCTGCCGTATGCGCACACCGATTTCATTTTTCCCATTGTTGGCGAGGAACTCGGGCTGCGCTTTAGCCTGCTGGTCGTCTTCCTTTTCGTTCTCATCATTGTTTGCGGGATGACGATCGCGCTGCACGCGCGCGACCGCTTCGGAATGCTGCTTGCGAGCGGGATCGTGTCGCTGATTGGATTCCAGGCTGCGATCAACATCGGGGTCGTAACCTCGCTCCTGCCGAACAAGGGCCTGCCGTTACCCTTCGTGAGCTACGGCGGTTCAAATCTTGTGGTGGCGCTTTTTGGAGTTGGGCTTCTCTTAAACATCTACCGACAGGGCGTGCTCGAGCCCGCACCGAGAAAGGAAATGGCGATGCGGGTCCGCGTCACGCCGAGGATCTGAAATGGGATCGTCACCACGGAGAACACGAAGCTCACGAAGAGGAACGGCGGTTTTCCTCTTCGGAACCCCGCCTTTCTTCGTGTCCTTCGTGGTGGCACTTCAGTGGAGCAGCTTATGAACACGGTCATCGCATGTGGCGGAACGGGCGGGCATCTCTTTCCCGGTTTGGCCGTAGCCGAAGTATTGCAGGCGCGCGGGCACGAGGTGCTGCTTTTCATCTCCGAGAAAGAAGTCGACACTCTCGCGGTCGAGGGGCGGAAGGAGTTTCGCTACGAGAAACTTCCGACTGTGGCGCTGCCATCGCCCTTTTCGCCCGCGATTCTGGCCTTCGTTAGGCGATTCAACGCGAGCCTTTCGCTTTGCCGGGCGATCTTCCGCACATTCCAGCCGCACGTCGTGCTCGGGATGGGCGGTTTTACTTCAACCGCTCCGATTCTTGCCGGACGGATGCGCGGCGTCGCGACTTTCATCCATGAATCGAATGCCATCCCCGGCAAGGCGAATCGCCACACCACGCGCTTTGTTCGTGCCGTGCTGCTTGGTTTCAAGGAGTGCGCCGAGTTTTTTCCCAAAGCGCACACCGAATTCACCGGCACACCAATTCGTTCCAGCCTCCGGCGAATCGATCGTAGCGAAGCGCTCGAAAGGTTTGGCCTGCAGCCGGAAATTCCGACCCTGCTCGTGATGGGCGGCAGCCAGGGTGCGAATGGAATCAATCAGGCGTTGATCAAGGCAATGCCGTCATTGCAGGGTCTGTCGCTCCAGGTGATTCACCTTTCCGGCAGCCGGGACGCACGCTTGCTGGAGGACAACTACCGGCGCGAAAACATCCCGGCGCGCGTGGTCGCGTTTCACCATCGGATGGAGGAAGTGTATAGCGCAGCTGATCTCGTGATCGCCCGGGCCGGCGCCTCGAGTCTGGCCGAGTTCGCGACCTTCGCTCTGCCCACGGTGCTCGTGCCTTATCCTTATGCGGCGGACGATCACCAGACGCGCAATGCCGAGATTTTCGTGAAGGGAAAAGCCGCTGTGATGGTGAAAGAATCGGAATTGTCCGGCGATCTTCTCGCGACAAAGATTCGCGGCCTTTTGAGCAATCGCGACGCGCTTCGTACCATGTCAGCCAGCACTGCGGCGCTCGCCCCCAAAAACGCGGCCACTTTGATCGTCGAAACGATGGAGAGATACAGTCAGCCTAATGACGCCCTTGCCGCCTGAGCTTGATCTTCAGAGATTCCTGACCGCGGAACGGCACGCGATCCATTTAATTGGCGTGGCTGGCAGCGGGATGAGCGGCATCGCCG
>CAVZNJ010000012.1:0-161854 GCA_963776615.1 uncultured Verrucomicrobiae bacterium | reverse complement strand
GGACCGTGCTACGCTCGTCCGGGTCGGTCAAATCCTGCGCCCAATTGAACGCGGCCTGCGGATCGTCCTGCGCCCATTGCCGCGAAATACTGTCGAGCAAATTGCGGCGTGTATCACCGCTGCTATTCGTTAGGGTAAAATCGGCTGCGCCGGCCGGATCACTTTGCTCCATTGCGAGATGATGGGATCGAGCGCGTCCTGACGCGCTGCGCCTGCGGGGAGTTTTTGCGCCCAGGTCAGGGCCGTCTCGATATCGGCGTTCGCCAGCTGACGCGCGATTAGTTTGGCCGCGTCATCCTGTTTTTTCCGGCAGGCAACGTATTCACGTAATTGGCGGCCGCTGTTGGATCCGATTGCGCCCAGCTCGAGAGAACGCTCTGTACGCGCGATGTTGTCCGTCGCCGGCGGCAATTCTGGCTCCAGGCCAGTGCGGCGACGGGATCGTTCTGTGCCCATTGGCGCGCGATGTTGCCAGCCGCGCGATCGCGTATCGCCCGAGCGGCAAAGTCGAGATCATGCCCGCGGCCGCTGTGGATCTTTGTTTGCCCACGCAGACAAAATCGTCTGGCAGCGCGTTGTCATGCATCTGACCGGTCGGCCAGGTTGCTGGCCCAGTTAAACGCGCCTTCCGGATCGTCGTTCGCCCAGGTGGAAGCGACGACCTGGAGAGCGGTGTCGCGACCCGGACCGGTTGGAAGTTGTATCGCCTGCTGGGCGGCGGTCACTGGATCTGTGCTCGTCCAACGCGAAAAAATCGGCCAATAAAAACTCTGGCGTCCGCTGCCGCCCGCTGGGCATCCTTTGCAACATCGTGAGTGCGCTCTGCGGATCGGACTCGGCCAGGGACGAGACGACGGCCTGAAGGGCGCGTTCGCGATCCTGGCCGGGCGGAAGTTGCTGCACCCAGGCATTGGCACGCGGCCGCATCTTTTTCTGCCCAGGATCGGATTGCGGCGACCACCGTCATCTTGCGATCGGAAGCCGGTCCGCTTTGTGCGTAAGCAACCGCGGCCTGCGGTTCGACCTCGGCCCAGCGCGAGATCAGCATCGCGAGGTAGACCGATTTCTCGCGTTGGTTAGGCAAACTCTGGAAGGCGGCGATGACTGCGCGGATCTTCTTGAGGGCTCGATTCCGTCGATCAATTTGCTTGCCGGAGATAGCCGCGCGGTCGTTGGGCCGATTCATTGCGTTGCGAATGGCAGCGACAATTGAGTCGACGGAACTGGATAGGTTGACCGGTTTGTCACCCGGCTTGCGCGGACCGAGACGTCTTCCGTCCCGTCGCCGGGAAGATCAAAAGGGTAATCGCCTAACGAATTGGCGGCGGCTCCGGCCGGTGGACCCGCCGGAATGGGAGAGAGCATAACGATCGACGGCCATCCCGGCGGCAAAAGTGAGTCCGCGGCGAGGAGCACAACGAAAATGCGACGCATGACGTCGGTGAAACTGATAGCGAAATCGCTGCGCACGCTTACAAAATCTTCACCGGGCATTGCGGCAGCGCTTTCAGGAAGGCCCGGCCGTAGGTCTTTGTCACGACGCGATTGTCGAGAATGACCACGATGCCGCGATCGCTCTTCGTCCGGATCAGGCGGCCGACGCCCTGGCGGAACTTCAGGATCGCTTCCGGGAGCGAATACTCGGTGAAGGCGTCTCCGCCGCGGGCCTGGATCAGCTCGAGCTTGCGCCTCGATCAGCGGATGATCGGGCACGGCGAAGGGCAGCCGCGTGATGATGACGTTCGAGAGCGCCTCGCCCGGCACGTCGACGCCCATCCAAAAACTGTCCGTCCCGAAGAGCACGCTGCGTGGCGTGTCTTGAATTGCTCGAGCAACTGGCTGCGCGGTGCGCCTTTGCCCTGGACGAGCAGATTCATTTTTTGCCTGAGGAAAAATGATTCCATCTCCGAGGCCAGTTGCTGCATCGCGCGGTAGCTGGTGAAAAGCACAAAGGCGCGTCCATCCGTATCGGTGACGAAATGCGCCACCCATTCGGCGAGCGCCGCGCCGTAACTCTCGTCGCGCGGGTCCGGCATCTTGCGCACGACGAAGAGCTGCATCTGCTTCTGGAAATCGAACGGGCTGCCGAGCTGCAGCGGCTCCGCTTCGTTGGCTCCGATCCGGCGCCGAAAATAAGCGAGGTCGGGACGGCCGACCGCGAGCGTCGCGCTCGTCAGGATGCTGGTGCAGTCTTCCCGGAAAAGCATTCGCCGCAGGACCGGCGCGACATCGACCGGGGCGGCGTTGAGCGTGATATTCTGGGCGGCCTTTCCCGTTCGCTCGACCCAGTAGACATGATCTTCGTGCGCTTTGTCTGAAGGAAAATCGAGATGCCTTCGCGCGCCTCGGCGATCCGTCGTCCCAGTCTCCTGCAGTTCGACCTTTAGAAATTCATCTTCCGTTTTGCGCACCACTTCGATGATGCGCACCTGGAGCGCAGCGAGTCGCCCCGTGATCCGATCCTCGACGAAATCGGCCTGGCGCACTCGATATTCGCGGCCTTTCTTGAAATCGGCTCGTTCATCGATCGCGGCGAAAAAGCGGTCGGCCTCCTCGACTAACGACGCCGCCAGCGTCACGCCCGGCCGCGTCGCGTGTGACGGTGAAGAGACCTTTCTTGGAGCGCGCGTTGTAGAGTCGCTGGATGGCGGAGCGCAGGCCATATTGCGAAACGCCGATCCCGATCTGGCGCGAGGCCACCTGCTCGAGGGTGTGCGCTTCGTCGAAGATCACGAAGTCGTTAGGGAAAAGATAGCCTTCCTCGCGTTCCTCCTGTTCCTCCGGGCTGCCGAGCAGCATGAAGAGCAGCGTGTGATTGATCACCACCACGTCCGCCGCGAGCAGCCGTTTGCGCGCCTGCTGGAAGAAACAGTGCGGATCCTGTCCGCAGGTTTTCGTCGTGCAGATGTGCGCTTCGCTGCAAACCTGTGTCCAGACCTTTGGGATCGGGCTCAATCGGCAGATCGCTCAGTGTGCCGTCCATCGTCGTACGCGCCCAATCGGCGAGCCGGGCGAGATCGGCTTGCTCGGTCGTGTTGAAGAGTTCGTTCGCACTCTGCATCGCGCGCTCCAGGCGCCGCGGACAAAGATAATTCTGCCGGCCTTTCATGAGCGCGGCCTCGAACTCGACCGGGAGAATCTTTTTCACGATCGGGATGTCCTTGTGCAGCAGCTGTTCCTGGAGATTGATCGTATGCGTCGAAATGATCGCCTTCTTCTTTTTCTCGATCGCGAAGAGGATCGCCGGGACGAGATAGGCAAGCGATTTGCCGACGCCGGTGCCGGCTTCGACCACGAGATGGCGCTCTTCCTCCAGCGCCTGCGCGACCGCCACCGCCATCGCCTGTTGCTCCGGCCGATATTCGAAATTGCGCGCCTTCGCGAGCAGGCCATCTTCGCGGCAAAAATCGCCGCACCCGCTCGACAAAATCGCTTCCGAGGGAATCTTTGAGCGCAATCATGCCTGTCTGCGATAGTTACGCGGGAAACTCGAATATCGAATGCCGAATTCGAAACCCGTAACGAAGTCGAAAACGAGGCCGGGCTTTCCAATCCGAATGACGAATGATCAAAATCCGAAACCTCCCGTGCCGCACGTCTTTTCGAACACTCGGATTTTGAATTTGGTGTTTGTTTCGGATTCCGAAATTCGAATTTCAAATTCACCATGAGACTGCTCGATCGCTACATCGTCCGCAATTTCCTCCAGCCCTACATCTATTGCATCATCGGCTTCCTCTCGATCTGGCTCATCTTCGACATTAGCGACAACAGTTCCACCATCTTCGACGAGCACGCGGCATTAGGGATGTCGTGCTTCATTTTTACTGGACCCAGATTCCGCAGGTGCTCGTGATCCTCCTTGCCGGTCTCGCTGCTTTTCGTCGCTGCTCTTTTGCCCTCGGCCGGATGTCGCGCGCGAACGAAATCGTTTCCATGCTTACCGCCGGCGTGAGCGTGCCACGGGTTGTTTTCCCGTTGCTCATCATCGGGCTTCTCACCACGGCGGGACCTAGGCCCTCAATTATTCCCTCGCCGCTCACGCCGAGTTGGCGCGCAAGAATTTCTTCGACCAGGTGAATCGCGGGGGAGTGCGCGAGGTGGTCGATCACAGCGCAAGTCTTCCGCAACCGGACCGACGACCGCACCTGGTATATCGCGCGTTTCCGGCGGAATTCGAATCAGTTCAGCGGCGTGCAGGTGGTGCAGCAGGACGCGCAGGGAAATATTACCCGCAACTACATTGCCACAGAGGCGTTCTACGAGCCGGCCACGAAAAGCTGGCGAATGGAGAACGTGAAGGTGGTAAACTACGACCTCGCCGGCAACATCACGGATGAAAAGCTCTTGCCGTCCCTAACGATCACCGGCTGGAGCGAAACGCCCTTCCGCCTGAGCAGCGCCAACGTGCGTCCGGAATTTCTCGGCGTCTCCGAGCTGCGGGAATATCTGCGTTACAACTCGGATTTTCCGGAGACATTGCTCGCGCCTTTCCGCACCCAGCTGCAATATCGTTGGGCGCTGCCGTGGACCTGCATGGTCGTGGCCATCATGGCGACGCCGCTCGGGATCGGCTTCTCGCGTCGCGGCATTCTCGCCAGCGTGGCGGTGGCGATCGGGCTCGTCTTTACAATGAATTTCTTGATCCACCTCTTTCTCGCGCTCGGGGAAGGCGACCGCGTCTCGCCGCTCGTCGCGGCCTGGACACCGAACGTAATCTATTTTGTGATCGGTCTCTATTTGCTCCGTCTGCGCGCGACGAACCGCGAGGCGCCCAGCTTTAATCCCGCCGTGCTCTGGCGTAGTTTGCGCGCGCGATGAATCCCCTGGCTGACGAATGGTCGATCCAGCACCGCTCCGATGTGTGCGCGGTGACCGGCCGGCCTTTTGCCTCGGGCGAGAATTTTTACACTCTGCTCTTTCGCGAAGGCGATGGCTTTCGCCGCCAGGATTTGAGTGAAGAGGCCTGGCAGCAACGAAACGAGAATTTACAGCCGTTCTCTTTTTGGCGAACGCGTTTCGAGCCGCCACCACCGGCACCGCCCGATCCTTTGCCAAAGGAGAACGCCGAGAAACTTTTTCGCCGTCTCGTGGCAGCGGCGGATGGCGCCAACGCCAATGCCTGCTACGTGCTGGCGGCAATGCTGGAGCGAAAGACGAATTCTTAAGCAAATCCAAACCGAGGATCGCGACCGTGGCCGGGTCCTGATTTACGAGCACGCCAAGACCGGCGACGTCTTCATCGTGCCCGACCCGCAACTGCATCTCGACGAACTGGACGCCGTCCAGGTCGAGGTCGTTGCCTTAATGACGAAGCTCGAATGAGAAAAGTCGGTGCGGACGTTTTCTGTCGCATTAGGATTTCGTCATTGTAACTTGTTCCCATGCTTCCCTGGTTTTCCAACGGGCGTTTCCCGCTCTACCTCGCGCCGATGGCCGGCGTGTCGGACAAGATTTTCCGCCAGCTCTGCAAGGAGCGTGGAGCGGATGTCCTGGTGACGGAGTTCGTCTCTTCGGAAGGCGTCTTCCGGCGCAACGAACGCACCCGCGGCTACCTCGACTTCGACGACATCGAGCGGCCGATCGGCGTGCAGCTTTTCGGTGGCAACGCCGAGCACATGGCGGAGGCGGCACGGCAGGTCGTCGACTGGGTCCAGCCCGATTTCATCGATCTAAACTTCGGCTGCCCGGTCAACAAGGTGGTGGCGAAAAACGGCGGCTCCGCGCTGCTCAAGGATTGCCCGACGCTGGGCAGGGTGGCGGACGCAGTCGTCAGGGCGGTCGCTCCGTTGCCGGTCACGGCCAAGATCCGTATCGGCTGGGACGACAATTCGGTCAACGCGGTCAGCGTGGCGCAACTTCTCGAGTCGTTAGGCGTCGCCGCCCTCGCCGTGCACGGACGGACTCGTGCGCAGGGTTATTCCGGCGCGGCCGATTGGGAAGTGATCGCGCAGGTGGCTGCTGCCGCCTCCATCCCGGTGATCGGCAACGGCGATCTCTTCGGTGCCGCTGATGTCGCAAAGCGAAGGGCGGAATCGGGCATCGCTGGAGTCATGATCGGGCGCGCCGCGATGAGCTCGCCCTGGATTTTTTCCCAGACGAAACATTATCTGGCGACAGGTGAGTTGCTGCCGCCGCCCGAACTGGCGGAGAAATGGGCATTGATTCAGCGCCATTGCATGCTGGCGGTGGAGGAATGCGGCATCGAAGACCTCGCCATGCGTTCGATGCGCGGACGTTTGATGGCGTATTCCAAGGGAATGCCGGCGGGCAAGTTGCTTCGCGAGAAATTTCAGCACGTTAGCGCGCTGCGCGAAGTCGAGAAAATCGCCCGCGATCATCTCGTGGGGCTGGAGGGCAATGCTCCATCGCCGCCGTGTCTGATTTGAGCTCGGCAACGACGGAGCGTTGCCCTCCAACTGGCGACCTGTCCGGTAACGCGTAAGTTCCCTTCGTGTCCGCAGCCACTTCGCCGAATGGCGAGATCAAATTCAAAATCGGCAACGAACGTCTCGTTAAAGTGACCGAGAACGCCGCGCGCAAACTCACCTCGCTTCTACAAAAGCAGGGTCGCGGGCACGGCGCCTTGCGTGTCGCGGTGATCGGCGGCGGCTGCTCCGGGCTGCAATACAAGATGGATTTGGTCGACGGCCCGGCCAATCGCGACATCATGGTCGAGTCCTGCAACGTGCGGGTGGTGGTCGATCCGAAAAGCGCACTTTTCGTCAGCGGCTCGGTCCTCGATTTCAGCGAAGACCTGCAAAAGGGCGGGTTCAAAGTGACGAACCCGAACGCGGTCGCGCACTGTTCCTGCGGCGAGAGTTTCTCGGCATGACCGATTACTTCGCGCTCCTCGGGGAAGCGCGGCAGCCTTGGCTTGATCCGGAGAAGCTGAAGGAGAAATATTTCGCGCTCGCTCGCACGCGACCGGCGGACGCGGAGTTAAACGAAGCGTTTCGGGTCCTGAGCGAGCCAAAGTTGCGCCTGCACCATCTCCTCACCCTGGGAGGAGCTGATCTTGCCGCGGGCCGGCCGGTTCCACCGTCGGTGGCAGAGTTGTTTTGGAATACGGGAACGCTGTTGCGCGAGATCGAGCGCTGGCTGCTCCGAAACAAGATGGCGACGAGCACGCTCTCGCGCGCGCTGTTGCAGCCGGAGCGGGGGAAGTTGAAGCAAAGATTAGGCAGACTTGAGGAGCAGTTGCGCGCCGCCTACGAGGCCGAGCTGGCGCAATTGCCGCGCGGGAAGGTCAGTTCGCCTGACGAATTAAAGGGGCTGGTGGAGCGCTACGATTCCATTGCCTACCTCGCCCGGCTCCTTGAACAGACCGCGGAGAAAAGATTCCAGTTAACGACGGGCTGATTGTCTAATGTGAGAGGGGCCTTTATGCCCTGATCCGCTGTGGCTGCTCAACCCCCTCGCGGCACCCCAGGCCCCTCCCTCATTATCCAGTTGCGCGGGCGGGCGTTTTTGCCAACATGTTCACATGCTCACGCCCGGGCAAAAGAACGTCCTGCAATTCATCCAGGCCGAACAACGCAGTAAAGGCCTGACCCCGAGCACGCGCGAAATCCAGGAGCACTTCGGGTTCGCGAGTCAAACCTCGGTCATGCAGTACATTGGCGCGCTGGAGCGAAAGGGTTTCCTGCAGCGCCACGCGCGCAAGGCGCGCGCCTTGATCACCTCTGCGCCGCATAGCCGGGTAGTGGATATCCCGATTTACGGCGAGATCCCGGCCGGGATGGCGACGCTCGCTGAGCAAAACATCGAGGGCCACGTCGCGCTCGATCTCGATTCGCTCAACGCTTCGCGCAGCGCGCGCACGTTTGCCTTGCGGGTGCGCGGCGATTCCATGATCGGCGCCCATATTCTCGATGGCGACATCGTGATTCTGGAAGATCGGCAGACTGCGAAAAATGGCGACATCGTCGCGGCACTGATCGATGGCGAGACGACGCTGAAACGCTACGTCACTGAGCGCGGCCGGCCGTATTTGAAAGCGGAAAACCCGAAATTTCCAGATCTGATTCCGGCGCGCGAGCTGCGGATTCAAGGCGTGATGACCTCGCTCGTGCGGAAGCAATTCCCTGAATAACTTCGACCACCTGCGTTGTCATCCCGATCCGCTGCAGGACGGAGAGGGACCTTGCGAACTACGTGTGGCGTCTCTCCCAAAAGCAATGTCGCGATCGCTTGTGAGGTCCTTCTCCGCCGCGCGGCTCAGGATGACAACAGGGCGGCGTTAATATGATATTTTGAACATATGTCCTCCTGTGCCATGCTTTGTGGCATGGCGGCGAACAGGATCATCGATCTGCGCACGCTTCTGGCGGAACGCTTTCCCGCAGGAGCCGTTGCCGCCGGCCGATCGGCTGATCACCGGCTTGCCCGCTTTCGATGAAACGTTGGGCGGCGGCCTAACGAAAGGGGTGATCACGGAATTGAGCAGCGCGCCTCCGAATGCCGGCAGCGCGTCGATCATTGCCGCGCTTCTGCAACGCGCCTGTCGCGAGCGCTATTTCATCGCCCTGATCGACGGACGCGATTCGTTCGATCCACAATCCATCGGTGACCCCGCACTGCACCATCTGCTCTGGGTGCGCTGCCACAAAGCGAGCGAGGCGATGCAGGCGGCCGACCTGCTTTTGCGCGACGGGAATTTTCCGCTCGTGATTCTCGATCTCATTCTCAACCCGCTGGCGGAATTGGGCCGGATTCCTCGCGAGCAACTGGTATCGCCTGCAACGTTTGATCGAGCCGGCGCCGACAGCGTTTCTGATTCTTACTCCGCGGAGCATGATCAGCAGCGCGCAATGGAAACTCGTTTTGGAGAATCGCTGGACGCCTGCCGCAGCTCGATTGGGTGTCGACCGATTTGCAGGCGGAGCTGCAATTCCGGCTCCTCCGCGCCCAGCCTAACAAATGGAGGAGGGAGGGGGAGATGGCGTGTTGAAACGATGAAGGGTGGGAGGGGTTGAAGCGTTCGTCCGAAAGCTTGTCATCCTGAGCCGCGTAGACGGCAAAGGACCTCTCAACTGCAAGCCACGCTTCCTCTGCCCAGGACGCTTACGATTACAATTGTCCCTCGTCGCGCTACGCCGGCTCGGGATGACACCTTTTTCGCTTTAACCCTTCATCGCTTCAACCTCACCGCCATGTTTGCTGCTCTTTATCTTCCCGATTTCGAATTGCAGGCGGCTCTTCGGCACGAGCCGGAGCTGCGCGCCAAGCCGGTCGCCTTGCTCGATGACGAAGAAGCGAAAGCGACCATCTTCCAGCTCACGCCCAGCGCCGCCGCAGCCGGGGTGCATGTGGGAATGACCGCGAGCCAGGGGCTGGCGCGGTGTTTGAGTCTGATTATTAAACCGCGCGCGCGCGCTCAGGAGAGAATCGCCGGCGAAATTTTACTCCATCACGCCGCAACCCTCGCGCCGGAGATCGAAGCGACCGCACCGGGAGTTTGCACGGTACATTTTACCTCGCGGAAAGATTGTCGGGAAAATGTCGAGCGCATCGTTAGGCAACTCGCGAAATTGCAGCTCAATGCGCAGGCGGGCCTGGCGGCAACGCCCGATCTCAGCTTTCTCGCTGCCTGTCTGGCGGACCCGGTCCTGCAGGTGGACGATCCGCAGAAGTTTCTCGCGCCTTTGTCGCTCGAAACCCTGCTTCATTTGCCGTGTCTGTAGAGAGCTGCATGGCATTAGAAGATTGATGCGTCCGCGGCGCGCCTCGTCCGGCTCGAAGGAGTCTCGCCCCACCAGAGCGACGGGTCCGTCCCCATCCCAGTTTCCAAATACGGACGACACAGAGGTCGTCCCTCCAGTGAGATTGCACAACGGAATCAACCGCCGGCGTAGTCGGGATACTTTTGGTGGAGCTGCGCGCTGGCACGCTCGGCTTCGACGGGTTTGCCGGCTTTTTCGTAGGCTTTGGCCGCTTTGGCGAGCGCTTGCGGCGTGATCTCCGGATCATCGTAGAGCAGAGCCACGCTCATGAAGGCTTTGCCCGCTTCTTCAAACTGCTGGCGTTCCATCTCCACGTCGCCTGCCAGCAGACGCGCCTGCGCATTGACCCGACCTTCCGGCTGCAACGTCATGATTTCTTCCGCGATCTTCTGCGCGTCGTCGGGCTTGTGCGCGCCGATTTTCGCCTGGCCCAGGGCGAGGAGCGCTTTCGCTTTCGCGGCCGGGTCGGTCGTCGTTTCCAAAAATCTCTGGAGCGAAGCTTCCGCCTCGGCCGGTTGATTGATTTTCATTTGCGCGTCGCCGAGATAAAACCAGAAATCCGGTTTCACGCTCGTCGACGTTGCCGGTCTTGCTCAGCGTGGTGAGATATTTGGCGGCGGCGGCATAGTCTTTGGCGTTGTAAAATCGATCCCAAGCCACTCGAGAATTTCAGCCGGGACCTGTCCTTGAGCGCGGCGGCATAGAACTTGTCGACCTCCTTCGCGAGGTTGTTGCGCTGCTTCAGATAAAAATACGACGAGAGGATGCGGAGCGCGGCTGGCCCGCCGTATTGATCCTTGTTCAATTGGCGCGCCTGGTTCATCTCCGCGATCACGGTCTCGTAATCCTTCGCCTCGAAAGCCGCCTTGCCGATGTAGTAATGGGCTTGCGCCGCCGCCGCGCTCTTTGGAAATTCCTTCAGCAATTGCTGGAAAGTCGCGGCCATGCCCTTGCTGTCGTCGAGCTGTCCGAGGACGAGAGCCTCTTGTTGCAGCGCGGCTTCGCGCTCGCGCGCGCTTTCGGATAGTTGGCAAGCAACTGATCGAGATCTCTCCGCGCGCGATCGTATTGTTTGTCTTCCTGGTAGGCGAGAGCGCGCTGGGCGAGAGCGGAAGGGACCTGCGGATTGTCGGGAAACGCCTGCAGGAAATAACCGAACGCTTCGATTGCCTTGTCGGGCTCTTTTGTCTCCACGTAACACCAGCCGAGTTTGAAAGCCGCTTCCGCACGCAGTTTCATCGGGAAGGTTGGAATCCCGCAGTCCGGCATAGACAGTCGCGGCGCCGGCGAAATCCCGCGCTTTGTAGAGCGCCTCGGCCTTGATCAACTTCGCTTCGTCGGTGTGTTCGCCGTCCGGATTGTCCGTTGATGAAGGTGTCGATCTCGTTGCGCAACGCCGGATCATTTGCGTTATAGAGTCCGATCAGGCGCTGATATTGCGCGTCCTTCGCCTCGGCGCGGTCCGGATACTTCTGCAAGATCTGGCGATAGATCTCCTGTGCTTCCTTGTAATGACCGAGCTGGCGCTGGCTATTCGCCGGCGATCAACATCATCTCGGGTCGCACTTCATCCGGGACCTTGTCCTTGCTCTTTTGGTAATCGGCGACCGCCTGGCGCGTATTGGCCGGCCTGATACTCGAGCCGGAGCAAACCGACCGTGGCGATTCCGCTCCAACGTCCCGCTTCCGGCATATTGCGTCCCTTTTGCAAAAGGCCAGCTGCTTTGGTGGTCATCGCCTTGTCCGGTTGGCCTTTGTCGTCTTGCGCGAGATCGAGCGCGACCAATCCGGCCCGGACCGTTGCGTCCGCTTTGAGCGACGGCTTGCTGCGTCTCGGAAGCGAGTGCTTCAAACTGTTTCAGCGCATCGGTTCTTTCGGCCGGCGGCGAGAAAAAAGGCACCGACTGCGAGGCGCGAATCATCGCGAAATGGATTGGGATTTGCGGCTGCGATAACCTGCTCGTAGACATCGCGCGCCTCATCTTTGCGATCGAGGTTTTCGAGGCAGCGCGCTTCAAAATAGCGGGCGGAGAGCGCGAGTGCGGATGACTTCACCTTGGCTGCCGCGCGATGAAAAAGTGGCAGCGAAGACGAATAATCTTTGCCGTTGAAAAAAATCTCCGCGAGCGCGTAGGAAGCGGGCCCGGCCAGTTCGTCGTCGGGAAAATCTTGCAGAATCACTTTTGAAAGCTGGTGCGCGCGGGCGTGATGCGACTGAGAACGCGATACGATTCGCCCAGGTAAAAGAGTGCCGTCGGCCGATCGGGTGAGTCCGGGTAAAGACCGAGAAACTTCTCGTACTCCGGGATCGCGAGATCGTAGAGTTTTCGGAGGAAAAGTCCGTTGGCGTAATTGAGCTGACGTTGCGCGGGCGACTCCCCGCCCTCCGATGGCGTGTCGTCGCTCGACGGCTGGATCGCCGCAGTTGGCGGGACCGGCATTTCGGTTGAGGGCGGGACCGGGAACGCCCGCCTAACGGTTGGCTCCGGGGTGGGTGACGGCGTTTCGACCGGAATGGCGCGCGCGACCGGTGGCTCCCGCAACGGCAGGGCGCGTCGTACCGGAATTGGCGTAGCGACTTGCGCGGGTGCAGCGGGTTCAAGAGCCACACCGTCGCCGCAACGATGAGCGCGGCTCTCGCTCGCCGCGAATTCATTTCGCGGTCGCGAAGGCAATGTTCGTGATCCCGGCTTCGCTGCAAGTGTTGAGCACGTTCACGATGTATTTGTAGGCGCCGCCTTCATCGCCTCGGATCACGACCGCCTGATCGGGATTGAGCTGCACCAGGCCTTTAAGCAAGCTCGTCAGGTCGGGCCCGGAGAGCGTCCGCCGATTCACCACCACGCTGCCGTCGGATTTGACGTTTACAATCACGTCGCCGATCGGCGCGCTCTTTTCCGTCGCGGCGCTAGCCTTCGGAATTTTGATGTCGAGCTCATTTTCGTTCCGGGCGGCGTTCCAGGTCAGGAGAAAAAAGATGAGGAGGAGCAAGAGCACGTCGACCAGCGGCGCGAGCTGGATGCCCGGGTGTTGTGGAGTGGTGCGACTGCGAAAGTTCATTTGACCAATTAGCGCCCGGGAGAAACGCAAAAGCTTCGACGCTCTAGCGCGGCTCAAAATTCATCTTCCAGCAACGCCGGAGCGCGTTCCCGCTGCCGCCCCTGACCCTGCTGAAGCGAGAGGAGCGCCACGATGTGAGTGCTGGCGGCTTCGAGATCGGAAACGAGACGCTGTGCGCGACCGCGAAAGATTGCGTAGAAAATCATCGCGGTGATGCCGATGCCGAGGCCGCCACAGGTATTAATGAGCGCTTCGCTGATGCCTTTCGACAGCTGGATATAGCGCGTCGGCCCGAGCTCGGAGCCGAGCGCGCCAAATGAACGGATGATGCCGATAACCGTGCCGAACAAGCCGACCAGCGGCCCGATCGTCGCAATGTCAGCCAGATAGGTGACCCGATTGTGCAGATTGGTGGCGACGCGCGTGCCTTCCGTCTCCGCGATCTCGCGCACCTGCGCGAAGTCCGCGTTCGGATTTTTCGTCATGAAATCGAGCGTCTTTTGAAGGACGCGCGCGATCGCTTCGCCATGACGATTTGAGACCGCGAGGAGACCGAGATAATCGCGCTTGCGCAGAAGCGCATCGGCCGTCGCCATGTAGCCGCTGCTGACGATCGCGCCGCGGCGAATGGTGAAAAAGTAAGACGACGATCAGCATGACCGAAAAAATGGAGAGGAGGAAAAGCAACAGCATGACCGGCCCGGCGGCGATCATTGCTTCGAGAAGATTCGTCGTGCGGGGAGGACGGCTTGATCCGGCGCCGGAGCCTGTGCGAGGGCGGAGCCGGCGCTCGCGAGGACAACGAGCAGTGAAAGGAAACGCTTCATGCTCAATTGGGGCTTAGCATAGGCGTGGGCACGGCGATGCAACTTCACCGGCAGGAGAGACACGGTCTCTGGTGACGCCCGTTCATCCTTCTCCTGCTCGTGCCATAAGGGATCTGGCCGGCGCGCGAGGCAGGCCCGATTGAGCTTCAACCGCCGCGACCCGAAAATGTGCGCCGGTTGCACCCCCGGATGAAGCGCGACGTAGTTGCGTCTCCCGTGCCAGACGTAGCGCGCGTCGGTCAGGAGATCGTGCACTTCGTAACTCTCGCTACCGATCTCGCCGAACAATGCTCGATTGGCGTCTCGACAAATCCGCTCTGCGTATAGATGCGAGATCGAGATTCACGATGACAAGAATGATGCTGTCGCGCGCCGGCGTCATCTTGCTGTAGAAAAGCAGCGCGTCGTTGTCGACCGGGTGGAAACGGAGGTTGTCGTAGAAATGGAGCGCGCGGTTCTCGCGCCGAATCCGGTTCAGACTTGGTGATCAGCTCCTTGATGTTTCCGGGCGCATCCCAATCGCGTTCCTTGAACTGATATTTCTCTGAATCGAGATACTCTTCGCGGCCGGGAAGCGCGGCGTTTTCGCAAAGCTCGAAGCCGCTGTAGATGCCGTAAACGCTCGACAGCGTGGCTGCGAGCACGGCGCGGATCTGAAACATCGGAGGCCCGCCGGTTTGCAGTTGGAACGGCAAAATATCGGGCGTGTTGGTAAAGAGATTGCCGCGAAAATATTCGCGCATCTCCGTCTGGGTGAGCTCGGTGAAATACTCGGTCAGCTCCGATTTGCTCGTCCGCCAGGTGAAGTAGGTGTAGCTCTGATTGAAGCCGGCCTTGGCCAGCGCTTTCATCATTTTCGGGCGCGTGAAGGCCTCGGAGAGAAAAATCGTGTCCGGAAATTTCTCGCGCACCCCGCTGATGAGAAACTCCCAAAAAGCGACCGGCTTGGTGTGCGGATTATCGACGCGGAAAATGCGCACGCCGTGTTCCGCCCAGAAGAGGATAATGCTCTTCATTTCCTCCCAGAGCTCCTGCCAGTTCCGCAGCGGAAATTGAGCGGGTAAATGTCCTCGTATTTCTTCGGCGGATTTTCGGCGTATTTGATCGTGCCGTCGGGGCGCTTGTAGAACCACTCCGGGTGTTCTGCGACATAGGGATGATCGGGCGAGCAATTGATCGCCAAATCGAGCGCGATCTCCATGCCGCGGCGGCGGATTTGTTTCTCCAGCCAGGCAAAATCCTCCAGCGTGCCTAACGACGGCTCAATGTCCTTGTGGCCACCGCCGTTTGGCAGGCCGAGATGCCGATTGCCAATCGCGTACGGGTACGCCCGGCTCGCCTGGTTTGCAGGTCACGGAATTGTTGCGGCCTTTGCGGTTCGTGAGGCCAATTGGATGGATCGGCGGGAAATAGATGACGTCGAAGCCCATCTTTTTGGCGTCATCGACCCGCCCAAGGCAATCGCGAAAGGTCGATCCACGATCGGCTCGACCCTCGGCGGAGCGAGGGAAGAATTCGTACCAGGCGGCGGTGCGAGCCGCGACGCGATCGACGATCACACGCGGTGGCGGTGCGTACCGGGTCGCGCCGTCGCGCGCCGCGTAGGTGGCCATCAGGACTTCGAGTTCACCGGAATGGACGAGGCGATTGACCTCTGCATTGTCCCCGGTGCGCATCCCCTTGGCGAACTCGCGCAGCCGTTTGGCATCGGTCCCGCGGGAGCGTTTGGCCGCGGCGGCGAGCAGGCCTGCGCCCTCCAGTTTCTCGCTCGTCAGGTCGGCGAGCCCGGCCTCGAATTTCGCCGCGTATTCATGCTTCCAACCGGCGAAGACATCGGTCCAAGCTTCGACCGTGTATTCGCAGGTCGCATTTTCGTAAACCGAAAAGACGCCGCGCCAGCGATCGTTGTCGACGAATTTCATGGCTGTCTCGTGCCAGTCGGGTTGGCCAAGCACGCGCCATTTCAAGGAAGCGGCGACGATGTCGTGCCCGTCTTTGAAAATATCCGCCTCGACGACCACGTCTTCGCCGATGACGCGCTTGATCGGATAACGGCCGCCGTCGACGAGTGGTTGCAAATTCTCGATCACGGCAGCCGGGAATTGTGCGGGCATCGTTCAATCAACTGAAATCAGCGAGGTGGGAAAGAGCAAATTGCCCACGGGGCTTTGAGATTGCGGATGTAGAGGCTGGCCGCGAGGGCGCGCTTTGCTGAAGGGCAAAGGGCTGTCTGCGGGCGACACGCCCGCCTCTTACAAAATCAGAGCGTGAAATGGAAGGCGGATTTCAGAGCGCAAAGTAAAAGGCGGCTTCGTAGAGCCCCGAGGTGCGGGTCTCCTCTCGCCGCACCGGCGTGTTGAGGATTTTCTCAAACGTCTCCTGCTCGAGTCGGCCAATGATCTGGTATTTTTCGATCAAATTCATGATCGGAGAATGACACTCGAGAATTTGCGGGCCGCCTTCGTTTGGTTTGTTGACGAACTGCGACATGTGGCCTTCGTCGTCGCGAATGGCCGCGAGCGATTTCGCACGCTCCTCGACCGTGTCGCCCTTCACTTTTTCCCTGAGCGTGTTCGTCTTTCGTTCAAAGAGGTTGTAGAGCAGTTTCTCCGGCGCGTTTAGCCCATAAATTTCCTCGATCGATTGCAGCAAATCGAGGGTAAAGACGTTGCTGTCGGCCTGGAAAAGCGCGTGGCTGCGGCGGGTCAGGCGATAGACCATTTCGGGCCGACCCATTTTTTGTGGGCGCCGCCAGGTGTCGAGGTAACCGTCGCGCTCGAGCGTGAGGCAATGTTGTTTGATGCCCATGTAGCTCATCTTCATTTTTGAGACGAGTTGATTGACGGAGAGCCCGCGGGTGCGCTTGAGAGTATTGAGAATTTCAAGGCGCTGGGTGCGGCCAATTTCGGCAAGTAAGCGTTGGTTCACATTGACCTCCATGAGGAACTACTGAAGCAAAATGGGTTTATACGCAGAGCGCGCATTCATTCGCAAGCAAATCTCTGCATGGGACGAAAATATCTCGGCGAAAGAGACTTCAGGGGAGGCGATTCGTCGAAGTCGGGTCGAAAAGGTGAGCCTTTGTCAGGTCCATTTCGAACTGCAACCGGCGCCCCGCTTCGCGGTGATCGAACGCGCTTTGGCTGCGACAAATGAGGGTGTGCGCGCCGGTTTGCAGGTGCAGATTAGTCTCTGCGCCCATTGGTTCGACGATGTCCACGATCGCCGGGAAGCCGACGCCCGCCGCCTTGCCTTCCTTGCGGGTGAACGTCGCGACCTCGAGGTCTTCAGGGCGAATCCCCAGGATCACCTCTTTCCCGACAAATTCATGCGCCGCCGGTCGGTCCGCCGCCGGAAACGCGACCTCGATTGTCCCGCCCTCGATTTCGCAGAAACGGATTTTGTCCTTGTCCTGTTTCAGCCTGCCGGAAACGAAATTCATCGGCGGACTGCCGAGAAAGCCCGCGACGAAAAGGTTGACTGGCTTGTTGTAGAGCGCGAGCGGCGCGTCGGTCTGCTGTACCGACGCCCTCGTTCATGACCACGATGCGGTCGGCCATCGTCATCGCCTCGATCTGGTCGTGTGTGACGTAAATCATTGTCGCCTGAAGCCGCTGATGGAGCCTCGTAATTTCGGTCCGCATCTGGATCCGCATCTTGGTGTCGAGGTTCGAGAGCGGTTCGTCGAAGAGGAAGACCTTCGGCTGGCGGACGATCGCGCGCCCGACTGCGACTCGCTGTCGCTGACCGCCGGAGAGCGCTTTTGGCTTGCGATCGAGCAACGACTCGATCCCGAGAATGCCGGCGGCGTCGGCCACCCGTTTTTTGATTTCAGTCTTGGGAAATTTTCGCAGCTTCAGGCCGAAGGCGAGATTGTCGTAAACGCTCATGTGCGGATAGAGCGCGTAATTTTGGAAGACCATCGCGATATCACGGTCCTTCGGCGCCACGTCATTAACGCGTTTGTCACCGATGTAGACATCGCCCTTCGAGATCTCTTCCAGACCCGCGATCATGCGCAGGGTGGTTGATTTGCCGCAACCCGATGGTCCGACAAGAACGACGAACTCGCGATCGGCGATTTCCAGGCTGAAATCCTTCACTGCCGTCACGTCGCCGCCTTTGTCGCCGGGATAAATCTTGAAAACGTTTTTGACTGAGACCTTGGCCATGCAGCAGAGGGGCCAAAGTATGGAGGAGGCGGAAAGGGGTCAATCGACTTCTCGCCCCGACCCGGCTGCCTCCGGAAAAAATCGGAAAAGAACGGCCGCCTAACGAAAAGGCAATGCTGCGACCTCGACTTCTACCTCATCCGCTGTGTCGTTTGCTCTCCGCGCGCGCAAGCGGCTGCCGACTTGATTGAAACCGCGCTTCACATACCCGAGCGCGATCTCTTGGCCCAGCCGCTCGCTCCGTGTCGCGCTCGTGATCCAGCCTACGTCCTTCTCACCATCCTTGGTGAAAAGTCGCAATGCGGGAGAAAGCGGAGTGCCCTCGCCCGCGACCAAACCGCAGAGTCGCTTGTTCGTTTGGCCGGATATTTTCATGCGCGAAATGACTTCCTGTCCGATATAGCAGCCCTTGGCGTAATCGATCGCGTCGTTCTCCAGGTTCGCTTCTACCGGAATGATCTGATCGGTCAATTCACGGCCCCAGCGGGGAACGCCCTGTTCGATGCGCAGTCGTTCGGCGCAAGCCGCGTCGCAAAGTTTTTCATTCTCAGCCAGCGCTTTCCGCACCCGATCATGCTCCGCGGCCTCGACTACAAGATCCCAACCGGCCGTGCCGAAGCGCTTGCTGCGTCGCCAGGCTGGTTCGTTAGGCAAGGCCGGCGAGAGTTCTCCGGTGAGATGAAAAAGCGCAAGCTCCGCGGTTACATCTTCGATCGTGACATCGTCCGCGATGAGATAACGATCGAGACGCAGCGCGAGCGTCGGACGCAACTCCGCATCCGCATCGAGGAGCAAGGCCTCCGGCTCCGCAGCGATAGTAACGAAAGCGTCGATTTTTCCTTTCGCGCTCACAACACAGGCCGGCAGCGAAAGAGTAGTGTTTGCTTTGCGGACGTCGTTCGTCACTTGCCCGTTGAGAAACCGCACCCGATCGCTCCCGCGCAGGCGCAGCTTTACGCGATCGGAAAGGTCGAAGAGTGGCATCAGGACTCGTGCCGTGATGATGCGCCAAACCGGCTCAACCAGCCGCGAACTCCTCCCGAAAGATTGACGCCTTCCGGGATCTCTTCTTTCTTCGCTTCCTCTTGCCCGGTCTGGTCTTGAGTTGCCTCGGGCTTTGGTTTGGCGGTTGGCGTCTCGGCCACGTTCGTCTGTGCTGCCGGTTCGATTGGCTTTTCTACAACCTCTTGCAACGCAGCCACCGATTCGGTCGGTTTGGCCACGCCCTCTTCTTTTTTCTGCGTGACCGGCATCTCCATCGGTTTGGGCATCTCCACGAATATTGCCGGCTCCTGGCTGGCGATCTTCAGGGGTGCGGGAAAATACTTCTGCGCGATCGAGGAGTAATCGGCGTCCCCACGTCCCTGTTTCATCTCCGCGAGCAACATGTCGCTCGAGACCTCGGTCGCGGGCAGGTGAAGCCCATATTCTTGGGCCAGCTTCAACCCGATGAGCACATCCTTCAGCATGTGTTTGACCGAGAAATGGGGTTCGAAATCGCCTGCCACCATCAACGGCGTTTTCATTTCGATCGTGGTCGAATTGCTCGCGTTGCTCTTCATCGCGCGAACAAAAAGCTCCGGCGCGATCCCCGCTTTACGGACGAGCGCGAGCGCCTCCGCCGCGACCTGAGCGGTGGCGGCGGTGACCATGTTGGTCGCCACTTTCATGATCGAGGCGTCGCCGATTTTCTCCCCGAGCACAACGATTTCCTTGCTGCTTGCTTCGAGGATCGGCCGCACCTGCTTGAGGGCCGCCTCATCGCCGGCGATGTAGTAAACGAGCTGGCCATTCTCGGCAGCAACCTTGCTCCCGGTAAACGGCGCGTCGAGAAACCGTGCCCCGCGCCGAAGGACGATCTCGGCTGCAGCTCGCATGCTTTCCGGCGAGACGGTGCAATGCGCGGTCACAATGTGATGCGCCGTCAGGGCAGGGCTGAGCTGTCGCGCCATCTCGAGCAGCGCTTGGTCATCCGCGACAAAGATCTGCAGCACGTCGCAGAGCGACGCGACTTCAGCCGGCGAACCGACAAAATTTTGCTCCGGCCGCGGAGTGCGATTCCAGACGAAAACCTGCAGGCCGCGCTTGCGCAGCGCGCCCGCGATCCGCGACCCGATGATCCCGAGCCCGATCACGCCGACATTTTTGGATTTGGGACGTGCCATCTCTTTTTCACCGCATCCGAATTGAGAGCGGCGAGCGCAAGTTGAGATCAATTCGGCCAGGCTGCAATCACGAATTGGCGGGCCGCCTCGCTCGAGAGTCTTGCAGGTGTCGTTAGGCAATGGGGGAACTCCAACCAGCGCCCTCAGCCGGCGCCGCCGCACTGTCAGGCAATCCGAGAATCGGGGAGGAACGCCAACAGAAGGAGCCGCCTAACGAATTACGGTTAGGGAGGCGGAGGAGGTGGTGGAGGTGGTGGTGCCGAACCGGGCGCTACAGGCGCACCTGCCGCTCCCGGCACGCCCGGTGCGCCTGCGGCGCCGTGCTTTATTTTGATTTCGTAGGCGACTTTCTCGATTCGTGCCGAGCGCACGCGATCGAGCAACTTCATCACGTCTCCGTGGAGTGCTTCTCTGTCCGCGCTGATGAAGATCTTCACATCGTGATTCGCCTTGTAAAGCGCGAGGAGACGCGGCATCACATCACCGTCAGTTACGACTTCCTTATCGAAATGGACGATGCCGTCGGGATCGACAAACAAACTGATGTGGTCGTTCGGGGGCGGCGTGGCCGTCGGCTGAGTCGGCGGGACTATCGCTGGCAGGTTCACGCGAATGCCCTTCATGTGGACCTGGCTCAGGCTCACCATCATGAAACTGGCCAGGAGGAAGAACATGATATCGATCAGCGGAATGATTTCTATGCGGGCCCTTTTTTTTGGAACTGGCGAATTGAACGTCATAGCGGCAGAGTTCGTTTAGAGTTGGGCGCCTTGCAGCGTATAAGTAATCGGCACAGAGACCTTGTGATAAGCGCCGGGCTTACAGTGCCAGCGCATGAACGTGCTGATCGAAGTCTGATCGAGAATCGGGCTCCCGGTGCTCTGGGCGGTTGAGACGTCCGTTGCACTGCCATTGTCATCAAATGTGATGACGAATTTGCCGCTGCCGGTCTGCTTGGTGCGCCGCGCTTCGTAGGGGTAATTAGGGTGCGGCGCACTGACCCAATTAGTCCTAGCCGACGAATAGTTAGCCACCCCGCTGTAGCCCGTGCCTTTATTCTGCGAGACTTTCGGTCTCGGCTTCGGGGGTGGGGCTTGCGGCGGCCGCGGGGGAGGGGTTGGCTCTTGAATGGTGAACTCAGTCGGTTCGTCTGGCGGCGGAGGGGGCGGAGGCGGTTCTTCTTCCGGTGGCGGCGTCGACTCCGGAGGTAACTCAGTGATGACGGCGTCGACCGGTGCTGACGGCATGACAATCTCCTCGGCAGGTGGCTCCGCCCGATGAATGCTGGCTATGGCCACAGCGGCAAGTTCGATTGCGACGGCGGCTGCCAAGGAACCAACGAAGTGCCACCGGGGCCGCGGCTTAAAGAATAATGCATTGGCCATGACTCTCGAATTATGGGGCAGCTTCAGTGGGCAGCGACGGGCTCTTCACTTCAAAAGCGATCTTGTAAAAACCTGCTGCGCGCACCTGCTCGATCAATCGCAAGATATCGCCGTGGTAGGCATCGCGATCGCCACGAATGAAAATCTTGGCACTGGGGGCGATGCGATGCACACTCACCAACCTCGAATAAACCTCGTTCGGGTCCACCCTTACTTTGTCATAATAAATGTCGCCGTCCTTATCCACTGAAAGAGCCACATACTCACGCCTTGACTGGGTCTGACCCTAAGGCCAGTAGGAAGATTCACCTTAATGCCCTTCACGTGCACCTGGCTCAGGCTCACCATCATGAAGCTCGCCAGGAGGAAAAACATGATGTCGATCAACGGAATGATCTCGATCCGTGCTTTGTGGTGCGGAATTGGTGAGCTTACACGCATTAGAGGGATCCTTATTCGTTAGAGGGACGATCCATGGGCGGAGCTATGGGCTGTCCCGGCAACGGTTACCTCGCTCGCACTTTTAGCTCCCAACATAACCTCAAGATTCGTCGCTGCCGTCTGTAGTTCGAACTCTAAGTTAGACACTCGAGACGAGAAATAAGTTAAATGGAATCAGCGCGAAAATCGCGATGCCAAGACCGCACGCCGTCGCGATGAGCGCTTCCGCAATACCGCCGGTGACGGCTTGCACGGCGAGTTCTTCGCTCCCGAGCAAGCTAAACGAGCGAATCAACCCCGTGATCGTGCCCAACAAGCCAAGCAACGGCGCGAGGGTGACCAGCGTGTCCATCACAACGAGGTAAGCGCCCGCACGTTTGATCTCGATCCCGGCCGCTACCTGCAGCGCCCCCTGGAGCGACGAGTGCTGATGATTCAAGCCGTTCCAAATCATGCGTAAAACCGGGTCGCGCGTGCCGCGTGCCAGTTTTGAGGCTTCGTTCACGTCGCCGGCTCTCGAGCGCGGTGAAGACCTTTTCGACCCGTTTCGGATCGCGGCGAAACCAGCGGAACCCCCACCAGATGCAGCGATCGATGACCACAAACAAGGAGACGATAGAGACGATCAGGATCGGCCACATGATCGGCCCGCCTGCCCTGAAGTTTCGAATGAAGAAATTCGAGCTAGCCGTGGACTCCGGTGGAGCGGGGCTGGCTTCGGGCGTCACAGTGGCTGTGACAGCGGGTGAAGTAACAGCAGCCGGTGAAGTGGCGGCTGTCGCGGGAGCGGTGCCCGGTGCCCCCGGAACAGCCGGTGCAACTGTTGTCCCAGGCGCCTCTGCGACAGAAGCACCGGGAGCTGCGGCTTCCGGTGCAGTGGAAAGGCCGGGAGATGCCGCGACACCAGCGGGCGCTGCTTCGGCCGGACTGGTCGCCGGGGAGGCGGCCGGATCTTGAGCGAAACTATTGAGCGCGATGGTGACGGAGCACAGACTAACGATTAGCGATTTTTTCATATTAGGCAGGTTGAGGTTCGACCGAAGTTTCCGCTTTGTTTGAACTTGGTTATTTTATCAAGAGGAAATAATCGCCCGTCCAGCAATTTTTTTTAATTCTTTCGCCGGTGGCGATTGCTCCCAAACTCATTTGTGATTTCGGATTCACCAACACAATGGATGTAGAGCAAGCCAGGCAAATTGCGTCCAGGCAAGACTTTTTTCATCAGCAGTCCGCGTTTTCGACCCGATTGCGCAAGATCGGCCAATCTCCCACCGGGCAATCAGCTCGTCGCCCGCCCGCAGCGGGCCGACTCCGGAGGGCGTCCCCGTCAGGATCAAATCACCCGGCGACAGGGTGAGCGATTGGCTGGCGAAAGCGATGATCGCCGCCACCGGATAAATCATCTGGCTGGTGCGGGCCCGTTGCTTCACTCGCCGTTTTGTTCCAGTGAAATTTCCAGATCGCTCGGGTCAACTTCGGTGTAAACAAACGGCCCCACCGGCGTGTAGGTGTCGAAGGATTTGCAGCGCCCAAATTGTCTTTCCGATTTCTGCAAATCGCGATCGCTGATGTCTTCCGCGATCGTATAACCGAAAACGTAATCGAGCGCGCGCTCGACCGGCGACATTCTTCGCCGGGGCGCCGATCACCACCGCGAGCTCGGTTTCGAAATCCGTCTTGTGCTCGGGAAAGGCGATCCGGATGGTCCCGTCGTGGGGAAGGAGCGAGCTCGGCGCCTTGAACCAGATGAGGGGCGAACCGATCTCGGTCCGCTGCATTTCCCTGATGTGTTCGGAGTAATTCAAGCCGACCGCGATCACTTTGCTCGGCGCAACCGGCAGATCGATCGGCAGCTCGCCTAACGAACGGATTTCGCCCGTGAATTCCAGGCCAAGCCAGAAAGGGCGCGCGAGAAGGTGCACTTCTGTCGCCGCGGACTTCGCCGTAAACGTGCCCGCTGCGATGGAGAAAGCCGCCGAACGTGCGCATAAGCGCCCACAGATTACACAGATTTCCACCGATTAAAGGCGGCCCTCTTCAAATTTGTAAAATCTGTTTGGGACCGGGGAGATGCCCGGTTCAGCGTGGCGCGATCGCCACGAAATCCCGCACGGTTTTCTGTTCCTTAATCGAGGTAATCCCGTCTTTGCCTGCAAACGAAAAGGCGCTCGACGATCCGCCATCCAGGTTCAGGGCGCGCGAGATTTTCATTTTCCCCGCGACATTCGTTAGGCAAAGAATCCGGCTCAACTGCGAGAGCGAGACGGCGGAGCAAACCCCGAGCGCGGCGCGGCCGTTTCCGTCTACGGCCGCAAAGGTCCGCCGGGCCGGCCGCGTGTCGTTCAAACCCACGACGGGCGCGGCGCGTTCGACCAGTAGCGGCCCGCATTGCAGAGCGGATTTGATCTTGTCGCTCATGGAGAAGTGCGTGGTCCTGACGACATCGACCCGGCTTCCGGTCGCGAGAAGCACGCCGCTGAGCAGCTTCGCCTTGCGCAAGGGAGAAAGAACGCGGCCTTCGCTCACAAGCAAACCAACTGGCGCGTCCTCTGGATCGAAGTAGCCGCCGTTGACCCCGGCCAGGGCTTCCGTCCTCGCCATCACTTCGGAGAGATCGCTTCGCGGCGCGTTCGGTTGATCGATCACGCGCAAAGTTGCGACCCGAGTTTCGAAAACCGCAAGATGCAAGCTGGCGCGCGCGCCCGTCTCCGAATCCTCGACTACCGCCATCCAGTGATCGACGGATTCGTTAGGCGAAGCCTCCCGCACTGCGCTTTTGATTTGCCACCCGGCGTGCGCGATCCCGGCGGTCGCGAAAAGATAAAAGAGTGCGCCGGCACGCGTGAGCTGCATCACCATCTCGCGCTCCGGAAAACCGCCTACTGGCTCGCCTTCAGGACCGCAAACGTTCGGCTGCCCTTGCGATCGAGATAAAGCAGAATGCCGCGCGCCGGGTCGGCTTTCGTGAGGGCGGCGCGGAAACTGGCCACGTTGGTCACCGGCTGGCCGTCCACCTCCGTGATCACGTCTTCGCGCTGGATGTCCTGTTCGGCGGCGATGCTGTCGTCCGCCACGTCAGTCACGATCACACCCTGCTGCACCTTCAACTTCAGCCGGGTCGCCACGTCCTTGGTCAGGTCCTGCACCTGCAACCCAAATTTGTTGATGTCCTCCTGCAGCGGCTCGGCTCGCGGCGCCGGCTGGAGCGCTAGCGGCTGGCCGATTGTCGTTAGGCAATTCGCCGGTCGTAACCGCGATCTTCATCGTCTGCCCCTTGCGCCAGACACCGAGTTCCACGTTTTGCCCAACCTTCTTTTTCAAAATCTCACGCTGCAGCTGAGTGTCGGTCGTGACCGGTTGGCCGTCGATCTGCGTGATGACATCAAACGGCCGCAGGTCGCTCTTGTAGGCCGGCGCGTCGGCTTCTATCGTGCGCACGACCACGCCCTTATCGAGCCCTTGAACAAATCGCGGATCGAAGAATCGTCGCCCAGCGTTTCGATCCGGATACCGAGCCACGGCCGGACGATCCTCTTCCCGGCAATCAACTGCGTGCCGATCTCGTTCACCAGGTTGCTTGGGATGGCGAAACCGAGCCCGCGGTTGAGGCCGTTGATCAGCGTGTTCATCCCGACCACTTTGCCGTCGATGTCGCAAAGCGGGCCGCCGCTGTTGCCCGGATTGATCGAGGTGTCGGTCTGCAAATAATCCGCGATGTTGTAGCCACCGGTCTCGAGCAACTTGCTCCGGCCTTTCCCGCTGATCACGCCGTAGGTAAAGGTGTAGTCGAGCTTGAACGGCGCCCCGATCGCGAAGGCGAATTGTCCGACCCGCACCGCGTCGCTGTCCGCCAACTGCACGACCGGCAGATTGGTCGCGTCCACTTTCAACACCGCGATGTCCGTCTTCTCATCGGTGCCGACCACCTTGGCCGTGGAACTCGCGGCCATCTTTCAGCTTCACCTCTACTTTGTCCGCGCCCTCGACGACGTGGAAATTGGTATAGATGTAGCCATCCGGCCTAACAATGAAACCGGAGCCTTCGCTTTGCACCGGCTCCGGCAGTCTGGCGGTCTGATGCGGATCGTTTCCGGCGCCTGGAAAAAAAGATCGTCCAGCGAGGTGTCGTTGGCGTCGTTTTTCTTCGTCACCTCAATGATGACGACGCTCGGCGCGACCGTTTCGAAGACTTTTTCGAAGGCGCTGTTGAGCTGGTGCACGACATCCTTCCCCGGCGCGGCCGCTTCAGGTGGGACGGTCGAGCGTTGGTTGAGACGCGACCGGAGCCGGAGACGCCTGTGCCCAGAGCAGAGACGGACCGGCGATGATCGCGAGAGAAAGGGTGCAAAAGAAGACGACGCATAAGTGGCAGTTTTCGACAGGGCGCGCTGCGGCGCTGTTCAAAAGCAGTGAGCGGGAAGCATACTCACGGCAAACATCCCTCTGGGCTGGCACGAGCGCGAGGAGAGGGCGCGAGAGGGCGGAACCCGGAGGGTCGCGGCGCACCCGAAGGTGCCTTCATTGACACAAAATTTACGGCCTTTAGCTTTTATCCCTCAAACCAAAATGCTTACTCTTGCCGACGGTAAAAAGGACGGAAAAGAGTTCGTCTCCCACGCGCCCGGATACTTCCCCGATATTGCGCCCGAACTCTGGAATGACTGGAAATGGCAGTTGCAGAACCGCGTCACTTCGCTCGCCCAACTCGAGGAACACCTCGTTCTCTCCGAGGAGGAGCGGGCGGGCGTGCTGCTTTCGGGCGACAAGCTCGCGCTCGCGATCACGCCGCATTTTTTCAACCTGATCGAGCCGCGACAATCCCGATTGCCCGATCCGGCGCCAGGTGATCCCGCGGATTGAGGAAACCTGGGCGTCCCCCTACGACATGGCGGACCCGTGCGGCGAAGACTCGCACATGCCGGTCCCGGGTCTGGTCCATCGTTATCCCGACCGCGTCTTGTTTCTCGTGACCGATCGTTGCGCGAGCTACTGCCGCTATTGCACGCGGAGCCGCGTCGTCAGCGGAGTGGGCGAACAGGAACTGCATACCGAATTCGAAGCCGCGTTTCGGTATCTCGAAGAACACACCGAAGTGCGCGACGTGCTGCTCTCCGGCGGTGACGCGCTGCTTTTCAGCGACGAGAAGCTGGAGAAAATGCTCAGCCGGCTGCGCGCGATCCCGCATATCGAATTTCTTCGCATCGGTACGCGTGTCCCGATCTTTCTCCCGCAACGGATCACGCCGGAGCTCTGCGCGATGCTGCAAAAGTATCATCCGCTCTGGATGAGCATCCACGTCAATCACCCGCGCGAACTCACGACGCGAAGTGCGCGTCGCGCTCGAACGACTGGCGAACCACGGCGTCCCGTTGGGCAACCAGAGCGTCCTGCTCGCGGGCGTGAACGACGATCTCGAGACGATGAAAACGCTCGTGCACAAGCTCCTCATCTGTCGGGTGCGCCCCTACTACCTTTACCAGTGCGACCTCATCAACGGCTCCTCCCACCTCCGCGCGTCGGTCGCGAAGGGCATCGAGATCATCGAAGGCCTGCGCGGTCACACCACCGGCTACGCGATCCCGCAGTACGTCATCGACGCACCCGGCGGCGGCGGCAAGGTGCCGATCAATCCCGGCTACGTCCTCTACCACGACAACGAGAAAATCGTCATCCGCAATTACGAGGGAAAAATTTTCGAGTATCCGGAAAGTGGAATCGCAAGCGTGCAATTCGCGCCCCAGCGCGAATATCACGACGAGTATCTCTATTCCTGATCAATCGGTCAGGAAGAGATGCCACTGATCGAAAAGCCCTTGAGCGTCTGCCGACCGCAATCGGTAAAGTCGAGACTTGAGCCAACGACGAAGTTTTTGACCGTGCTGGAAACCACGACCTCGCCCCGCGCCAGCGAGCGAGAACCCCCTGGTGGCAATCTGCACTGCGATGCCCGCAATATCGTTTCCCGTCAGCTCGATTTCGCCTGTGTGGAGCCCGACGCGGACTTCCATGCCAAGACGGCGCACGCTGTCGCGAATCGCACATCCACGACGTACCGCCCGCGCCGGTTATCGAAGGTGGCGAGAAAACCGTGGCCTGCGGTTTTGATTTCCTGCCCGCGAAAGCGCGCCAGCTCTTTACGCACGAGCGCGTGATGTTGCCTGAGCAAATCGAGCCGCGCGCGATTGCTCATGCTCGCCGCGTGTTCGGTTGAACTCACGAGATCGGTAAGCATCACTGTTGCCAGAACGCGATCCGGTTCTGACACCCGCCGTTCGCCGGTGAGGAACTCGTCAATTTCATCCAAAACGGCATCGGCGTCGCCGACCCAGGGAAAGTGGTCTGGACCAGGAAACTCGACAAAGGGGGCCTGCCGAATCTGGGAAGCGATCCAGCGCCCCGGTCCAACCTTTGCCTCCAAGTCGCCCGTTCGATTACTGACCAAGGGTCGGGCCGCGGATCGCGGGTAAAATGCGACGGATGTCGATCTTCGTATTGATGCGCAGGAGGCTAAGGGCCGCGCCTGGGCTGGCTGAGCGCCGGAGATAACGTCGCCAGGCGCTCGCAAAAGGCCGGGTCATCCGCCTTGCTTGGTGCATATCGCTTCGCGTCGAGCAGGTCGGCCCATTCGTTCTCGATCAGGTAGTAGCTTCGCTGGTGCTCCTTTGGAGTGGAAGCGCAGGGATAATCAGGGCTCCAAATCCGTTTCGGGAAGGTGCCGAACATGATCAGGGCGGTCGTGCGTTCGGGACACGTGGCGGCGAAGAGCGCGCTCATGTTGCCGCCTTCGGAAAATCCGCAAAAGGCAGCCCGCTCCGATCCGACCGCGTCCATCACCGCCGGACGTCATCCATGCGCTGCTCCAGAGTCGGGTATTGATCGTTAGTCAGTGATCGGAGAGACCCGTTCCGCGTTTGTCGAAAAGGATCATTTGGGAAGATGAAGCGAGCCGGTGAAGAAAGGCGGCCAGAGTCGGTTCTCCCCAAGCCAGTTCGACGTGCGAGATCCAGCCCGGGGACGTAGACAAGGTCGAGCGGGCCTTCGCCGGTCACCTGGCAGGCCATATGGAGATCACCGCTGCGGGTGAATTGGGTTTTTCGATGGTTGGATCCGAGCATGAGCATGCTTGGTTGGCGCGTTCTAAAGTTGTCCTCAGCCTGGCAAGAAGTCAGGGTAAAATGCGATTTTTCTTTCATTTTCGGCAGGGAAATTGCACCCGGCTTGTTCTGCGCAAAGGTTAAATGATGCCCGACGACGCACTCGCTCCCGATCCACTCTGGTACAAAGACGCGGTCATCTACGAGCTGCACGTTAAGACTTTTCACGACAGCGACGGAGATGGGATGGGCGATTTCCGCGGGTTGATTGCGAAGCTCGATTATCTCCAGGAGCTGGGTGCGACCGCGATCTGGTTGCTACCGTTTTATCCCTCGCCGATGCGCGATGACGGATACGACATCGCGGATTATTTCGACGTCAACCCGCACTACGGGTCGCTGGCCGATTTTCAGGCTTTTCTGGGCGCCGCGCACGAGCGCGGGCTACGGGTTATCACGGAATTGGTGATCAATCACACCTCCGATCAGAATCCGTGGTTCCAGGCCTCGCGCCGGGCGGCGCCGGGTTCGTCGGAGCGGGAGTTATACGTCTGGAGCGATTCGCCGGAGAAATACAAGGATGCGCGGATCATCTTCAAAGATTTCGAGACCTCGAACTGGTCCTGGGATCCAATCGCGAAAGCCTACTACTGGCACCGGTTCTATTCGCATCAACCGGATCTGAATTTCGATAATCCCGGCAGTGCACGAGACGGTGGAGAAGGTGCTCGATTTTTGGCTGGGCATGGGCGTCGACGGTCTGCGGCTCGATGCCATTCCCTATCTCTACGAGCGCGAGGGGACGAACTGCGAAAACCTGCCCGAGACGCACGTTTACCTGAAGCAATTGCGTGCGCACATGGAGGCAAAATTCCCCGGCCGCATGCTCCTAGCCGAGGCCAATCAGTGGCCGGAAGACGCGGTCAAATACTTCGGCGAGGGCGACGAGTCGCACATGAATTTCCATTTCCCGCTCATGCCGCGGATGTTCATGGCGCTGCAAATGGAGGATCGTTTTCCGATCATCGACATCCTCGAGCAGACGCCGGCGATTCCCGACAAACTGCCAGTGGGCGATGTTCCTGCGCAACCACGACGAGCTGACGCTCGAGATGGTGACCGACGAAGAGCGCGACTACATGTGGCGCGTCTACGCGACCGATCCCACGGCGCGGATTAATCTCGGCATCCGTCGCCGGCTCGCGCCGCTCCTCGCCAATAACCGGCGCAAGATCGAGCTGCTCAATATTCTCCTCTTCTCCATGCCGGGCACGCCGGTGCTCTACTACGGAGACGAGATCGGGATGGGGGACAATTTTTATCTCGGCGATCGCAACGGTTGTCGCACCCCGATGCAGTGGAGCAGCGATCGCAATGCCGGTTTTTCCAAGGCCAACCCGCAACAGCTCTACCTCCCGATCACGATCGATCCCGAATACCACTACGAGGCGATCAACGTCGAGAATCAGCAGAAGAATCTGTCGTCGCTGCTTTGGTGGATGCGGCGCGTGATCGCGATGCGGAAAAACTTCCGCGCTTTCTCGCGCGGTTCGCTCGAGTTCCTCTTCCCGGATAATTCGAAGGTGCTTGCCTTCCTCCGGCGCCACGAGGACGAGACGATCCTGGTGGTCGGTAAACTTGTCCCGCTTCTCCCAGTCGGTCGCGATCGATCTCTCGCGCTTCGCCGGGTGCGTGCCGATGGAAGTTTTCAGCCGCAACCTTTTTCCATCGATCAGGAAAGCGCCCTACGTCCTAACGATCGGTCCGCATGGCCATTACTGGTTTGCGTTCCAATCACACGCTGCAAAGCGTTCAGCGAAGAAGCGAATCGTGCCCACGATCGACGTCGAGGCGAATCTTCCGCGCTGCTCACGAAAGGTCCGCGGACCGAGCTAGAGCGCCAGATCCTGCCCGACTACCTGCGCAACTGCCGCTGGTTTGGCGCGAAGGCACGGCACATTCGCGAGATGCGCATCATCGAGCAAATTCCGGTGGCCGAAGGCGCGGCGCAGTTTTGGCTCCTGCAGGTCGATTACAGCGACGGCGCGCCGGACATCTATTCGCTCCCGGTGCAATTGGCGAGCGGGCGCGGCGGCGGATGCAATCGCCCGCAATTCGCCCCAGGCGGTCATCGCGCGCATCGAAGCGCAACGGGCGGTTCTTTACGATGCGATCTGGGATGCGGATTTTCGGGAAAAGCTTTTCCGATTGATGGCGAGCGAGCGCGATCCTCAAAGGTCAAAGCGGCCACCTCGTCGGCGTGGGTAGCGCCCTGCTGGCGCAGAGAGCCTGCCGGCAAGGTGCCGGCTTCGCAGGTGCTGAACGCCGAGCAGAGCAACTCCTCGATGCTCTTCGAGCATCGCTTTTTCCTGAAGCTCTACCGCAAGCTGGAGGACGGAATGAATCCCGACGTAGAAGTCACACGCTTCCTGACCGAGCGGAGCCATTTTTCGCACGTCCCGGCTTTCGTCGGCTCGATCGAGTATCGTCGCTCGCGGGCGGAGCCGACCGTCGTCGCGCTCCTGCAGACGGCTGCGTCCAACGAGGGCGATGCCTGGACGCTGACCCTCGACGCGGTCGGCCGATATTTTGAGCGGGTGCTCGCGCGCAAGAGCGACCTGCAAGCGGCTGCCGTCGCATCCGGCCCGCTGCTCGACGAATTGTTCGGCGGCGTTTATCCCGAAAAAGCAAAGTTGATCGGGCAGCGCACGGGCGAAATGCATCTCGCGCTCGCGTCGAACCCAGCGGACAAGCGCTTTGCGCCCGAGCCGTTCAATGCCATGGCGCAGCGATCGGTCTATCAATCGATGCGCGCTTCGCTTCGGCGCGCCTTCGCGCTCGTTGCAGAAAGAAGCTGCCGGAATTGCCGGAAGCGTTCGCGTGCGGAAGCAGCGCAGGTCCTGGCGGCGGAGCAGCAAATTCTCGCCATCGAACAGCAGACGCTCGAACGCCATGCGACCGCCGAGCAAGATCCGCATTCACGGCGATTATCATCTCGGGCAAGTGCTTAACACCGGAAAGGATTTCGTTATCCTCGATTTCGAAGGCGAACCGGCGCGACCGTTGAGCGAACGAAAACTGAAGCGCTCGGCGCTGCGCGACGTCGCCGGAATGATGCGCTCGTTTCAATACGCGGCCTACTGCGCCCTCTGGCAACCGTCGATGCGGACCGAAGACGTGCCCTTTCTCGAGCACTGGGCCGATCTTTGGTATCGCCAGATGAGCGCCACTTTCCTCGAGCGTTACCTCGAAGCCGCGACGGGCGCGACTATTCCTGCCGCAAAAGGAAGAGCGACTTCACGCCGTTGCTCGAAGCCTATCTGCTCGACAAGGCAGTCTACGAAGTCGGCTACGAACTGAATCACCGTCCCGACTGGGTGGTGATCCCGATCCGCGGGATCAAACACATCCTGCATCTTGCCTAACGAACAAGTTTACGGGAATAGCTGGCCGCCGGTCGGCCTCATAACCAACGATGAAAAGAATTCTTCTCGTCGGGTCGCGCTCTTTGCCTAACGATGAATCGCGGAAGCAAAAACGCATCTCGAGAGCGGGCCTCAACAGATGGCCCTCATCGAGCTTTACACCTCCGAAGGTTGCAGCAGTTGTCCGCCCGGCTGAAGCCTGGCTCAGCCGGTTGAAGACGATCCCGGCCTGTGGAAAACCTTCGTCCCGGTCGCGTATCACGTCGATTACTGGAACCGTCTCGGCTGGCACGATCGTTATTCCTCTCCGCAATGGACCGAGCGCCAGAGTCGCTACGCCGCCCTCTGGTCAAGCGAATCCGTCTATACTCCGGCCTTCGTCCTCGACGGCAAAGAGTGGCGAAACTGGTCAAGCAAGACGCCTGCGCCTAACGACAAACAGGAGCGGCCAATTGGAGGCTTCAACCGACGATGGCAAAAGGTGGTCGATTGAATTTCGCCCGCGAAGGGCGAGGCGGGAGACTGGGAAGCACATCTTGCACTCCTTGGTGTAGGTATCGCTTCGAAAATCGGCGCGGGCGAAAACAGTGGCCGCAACCTGGTCAACACGACTTTGTCGTTCTCTCCCAGCAAAGCGGGCCGATGAAAAGCGAGGCGGGTCGCGCGATTGGCAGCCTAACGATCGGTTCAACGGGCGAAACTGCTCCGCGCAAAGCGGTCGCGGTTTGGGTAACGCATCGGGATCAACTTGTGCCGGTGCAATCGGCCGGCGGCTGGATTCAGTAGCGCGGGCGATTTTTCGCGCATTGGATACAGCCGGCAATTTGCTGACGTGCCGCACGTCCATCGCAGCTTGAGCGCGATCGAACCCAAAGGCCGCTTCGTCGCTGAGAAGACTCGCGGAACCTGTGGCTTTGGTCCGTGTGCGCTCAGACCAGCTGGGCGTTCCCAACGAGTCGAGCCTGATGCGGGATGAGCGGTTCAAGTTTGGGTGCCGAGATTCCTCTTTTCACGCCCTCCTTTTATCATCAACGCGCCGCGGCCAAGCACGGCGCCGAGCACGAGCATTCCTCCCACCATCGCCCACGGGCCAGGCTTTTCACCTAGCGCAAGCATCACCCAGAGTGGGTTCAGGACCGGTTCGAGCAACGGAATGAGCGTTGCTTCGAGCGCGGTCACGTGCTTGATGGCGGTGGAATACAGAACGTAGGGCAGGCCAAGCTGCAGCGTGCCGAGCAAGACCAGGCGCCAGAGACCGCCTTCGCCCAACGATGTTTGCAACATGAAAGGCACTCCGGCGAGCGCAACCAGGATGTTGCCGAGGATGATGCTTGCGACGGGCGAGCCGGCCTTTTCTTTGCGCAAGAAAAGCGCGACCGAAGCGAAGGCGAGTCCGCTCCCAAGCGCGACTACATTGCCCCAGAAGCCGGCGACGGTCAGCCGGTCGAAAAAGAAAAGGGCGATCCCGAGCAGAGCGACCGCGATGACCAGCCAATCAACGCGCAGGGCCCGCTCGCCCAAATACCAACGCCCGATGATCGCGACGTAAATAGGCGCCGTGTATTGCAGGAAGATCGCGTTCGCAGCGGTCGTCATGCGGGTGGCGAAAACAAAAAGCACGACCGTCAGCGCGTAACCGATTGCGCCGCCGATTTGGGCCCGCGAGAAGGTGAAACGGGGACGCCCGCTGCAAACCAGCATGAGCGGAATGGCGATCGCGCTGCGGCCGCCCGCGATCGCCATCGCCGGCCAATCAATTGACTTAATGAGGACCCCGCCCAGGCTCCAGAGCAGCGCCGTGAGCAGCAGAAGAACCGTAGGCAGAAATCGGCGCGGCATGGTCTGCCCGTTCTACAGTGCAATGGAAACAGCGCAACTCGGGATGCGGCGGCCACGTCTGACGAACGCGTTCTGCCCGCTGGCGAGGTCGCAGCTGGCGGCTGCGCTTTGACCACATGTTCGCCGCAAAAAAACCTTGGAGAAAAATGCAGATTCCGCGTTGACGAGCGATTTCGCCGCGATACCTTGTTCGTCCGCTGATGGCGGTCCCGGGTTACCCGGGGTGTTCTTCTCCGGCTTAACGCGAGCCGCTGTTTGTTGGATTCAACGAACGGGCGGCGTTTGTCGCGGAGCGGGAAGAAGGACGGTCGATCTTTGATAGTGCAATTCTGGATTTCGTCATCACGACAGATTTTTCAATCGAACGAAGTTCAGAAGGTAGAAGTCAGCGAAAATTGAATTGTGCGTTATACGTCGATTTTCTTTGAACAAAAATTTCGCCGGTTCTCACGAACCGGTGATCTTAATTAAAAGATCGGACGAACCTGGCTTCCTGCTCACGGCAGGTGGCTCGGGCAAGAATGGTCAGAATTTCGGGGCTGCAAACGCGGGACTCGGCAAACTTTGTCCGGAGTCAGCAATGACCACCGGCTCCAAATTTTAACGGAGAGTTTGATTCTGGCTCAGAACGAACGCTGGCGGCGTGGATAAGACATGCAAGTCGAACGAGACTTTTTCTGGTAGCAATACCGGGAAAAGTTTAGTGGCGAACGGGTGCGTAACACGTGGGCAATCTGCCGAGAAGTGGGGGATAGCTCGCCGAAAGGCGAATTAATACCGCATGTGATCAGGGAAGACATCTTTCCGACATCAAAGCCGGGGCAACCTGGCGCTTCTTGATGAGCCCGCGGCCTATCAGCTAGTTGGTGAGGTAACGGCTCACCAAGGCTATGACGGGTAGCTGGTCTGAGAGGACGACCAGTCACACTGGAACTGAGACACGGTCCAGACACCTACGGGTGGCAGCAGTCGAGAATTTTTCTCAATGGGGGCAACCCTGAAGGAGCGACGCCGCGTGGAGGATGAAGGCTTTCGGGTTGTAAACTCCTGTCATTTGGGAACAATGGCTACGCGATAACTGCGCGGAGCTTGATAGTACCAGAAGAGGAAGAGACGGCTAACTCTGTGCCAGCAGCCGCGGTAATACAGAGGTCTCAAGCGTTGTTCGGATTCATTGGGCGTAAAGGGTGCGTAGGTGGCGCGGTAAGTCGGGTGTGAAATTTCGGAGCTTAACTCCGAAACTGCATTCGATACTGCCGTGCTTGAGGACTGGAGAGGAGACTGGAATTCATGGTGTAGCAGTGAAATGCGTAGAGATCGTGAGGAAGACCAGTGGCGAAGGCGGGTCTCTGGACAGTTCCTGACACTGAGGCACGAAGGCCAGGGGAGCAAACGGGATTAGATACCCCGGTAGTCCTGGCAGTAAACGGTGCACGTTTGGTGTGGGAGGATTCGACCCCTTCCGCGCCGGAGCTAACGCGTTAAACGTGCCGCCTGGGGAGTACGGTCGCAAGATTAAAACTCAAAGAAATTGACGGGGGCCCGCACAAGCGGTGGAGTATGTGGCTTAATTCGATGCAACGCGAAGAACCTTACCTGGCCTTGACATGCATCTCTAAGCGCGTGAAAGCGCGTGACTCCCGAAAGGGAGAATTTGCACAGGTGCTGCATGGCTGTCGTCAGCTCGTGTCGTGAGATGTTGGGTTAAGTCCCGCAACGAGCGCAACCCCTGTGAACTGTTGCCACGTCCTTGATTGGACAGCACTCTGTTCAGACTGCCCTGTGAAACGGGGAGGAAGGTGGGGACGACGTCAAGTCAGTATGGCCCTTACGGCCAGGGCTGCACACGTACTACAATGCCCAGTACAGAACGATCCGAGACCGCGAGGTGGAGGAAATCTATCAAAACTGGGCCCAGTTCGGATTGGAGGCTGCAACTCGCCTCCATGAAGCCGGAATCGCTAGTAATGGCGCATCAGCTACGGCGCCGTGAATACGTTCCCGGGCCTTGTACACACCGCCCGTCACATCATGGAAGTCACTTGTAGCCGAAGTCCGCGCGCCAACCCGCAAGGGAGGCAGCGCCCTACGCTATGAGCGGTAACTGGGATGAAGTCGTAACAAGGTAGCCGTAGGGGAACCTGCGGCTGGATCACCTCCTTTCTAAGGAGAAGTGCTTGAGCACCGTGATTCGAGAAGCGTTAAATCGCGATTCGAAGAGTGGATGCTTCAGCGCAGGTCGACGGCTAAGACCAAAATCCTTCGGGATTTCGGAGATGCCGTGAAGACTCTGGAATCGAAAGAAACCAGAGCTCAGGGAAGATCGAAACGGTAGCGCACAATTCAGTTTTTGTTTGATTGCTGGCTCAAAAAATGCCGGATGGCTTGCTATCCGGCATTTTTGTTTCTTGCATTCGGATTTCGAAATTCGACATTCGGAATTCCACTGCGGGGGCATAGCTCAGTTGGTAGAGCGCCAGCTTTGCAAGCTGGATGTCAGGGGTTCGAATCCCCTTGCCTCCATTTTTCGCTTCGCGAAAAATGTTGTGCCGCGACCTGGGCGAAGGCGGACTCTACGCGAAGGTCCTACCCCTCGTAGCACTCGAGATACTTGATTCCCGAGCCCGTGTTAAAGATCACGATTTGGTCCTCCGATGAAATCTTTTCTGCCGCGCAGAGCGACCGCAAGGCGGCGAAACATGCCGCACCCTCCGGGGCGACGAAAAGGCCTTCGGTGGCGCCGACTTCACGCGTAGTCCGAATCATCGTCTCGTCATCGACTGTGACGGCGCCACCTTGAGAGTCACGCAGGATCTTGAGCATGAGGAAATCTCCGATCGCTTTTGGAACCCGCAGACCGGAGGCACAGGTGCGAGCATTGGGAAACTCGGCCGCGCTCGTTTCGCCCGACTCGAAAGCGCGAACAATCGGAGCGCATCCAGTCGCCTGGACCGAAAACATGCGCGGACGCTTCGCCCCGATCCAGCCCAGGGTCTCCATTTCATCGAATGCCTTCCACATGCCGATGAGGCCCGTGCCGCCGCCGGTCGGATAAAGAATTACGTCAGGCAATTCCCAGCCTAATTGCTCTGCGATTTCATAGCCGAGCGTCTTCTTGCCCTCGACCCGATACGGCTCTTTCAGGGTCGAGACATCGAACCAGCCTTCCTTTTCCCTGCGTCGGGCGATCTCCGCTCCACAATCGGTGATCAATCCGTCGATGAGCGTGACCTGCGCCCCGGTTTCGCGACACTCGATCACATTGGCCCGTGGAGTGTCGTTAGGCATGAAAATGTGCGCCTCGAGTCCCGCCCGGGCGGCATAGGCAGCGAGCGCGCCGCCGGCGTTGCCGGCTGTCGGCACAGCCAGTTTCGTGGCGCCGAGATATTTCGCCATCGAGACGGCGACCGCCATCCCGCGCGCCTTGAAACTTTGCGTCGGATTTTGCGCTTCGTCCTTTACCCAGAGATTGGTCAGGCCGACATCCTTGCCGAAGCGACCCGCGCGCAGCAGCGGCGTGCCGCCTTCGCCTAACGACACCGGTTCCTGGTCGAGTGGCAAAGGCAAAACCTCGCGATAACGCCACAAGCTTTTTTCTCGGGTCGCCAGGGCGTCGCGAGTAAGCACGCGATCGACCCCGGCAAGGTCGTAGTTCGCAAAGAGCGGTTTCTGGCAGGCCGTACAAAGATTCTGCAATTGCGACCACTCGTGCCGCAGGCCGCACGAAGTGCAGGTCAGATGCGTTAGAAACATAGGTGGATTGTCATCTGCAGATGTCGCAGATTTTTCCGGATTAATAAAACCGGCATTTTGCCCTCCACCCATCTGCGTGAACTTGGGTAATCTGCGGATCGCAAACTGGCATGACTACGCGAACCGAACCTTCATCGCCTCTTCGTCGCCCGTGGTATTGGCCTTCCCTGACCGTCCAGATCTTCATCGGCCTCGTCGTTGGCGGATTCGTCGGCTGGCTGCGGCCGGACTGGGGGAACAAGGTTTACTTTCTCCGCGACATTTTCCTCAACCTGATCAAGTCGATCATCGCCCCGCTCGTCTTCTCGACCATCGTCGTCGGCATCGCAGGAGCGGGCAGTTTGAAAAAAGTCGGGCGGATGGGCCTCAAGGCGATCGTCTACTTCGAAATCGCGACCACGGCGGCGCTCTTCATCGGGCTGGCCGTCGTCAATCTCACCAAACCCGGCGTCGGCGTCGCGTTGGTCGCCGGGCCTAACGAGATTGTCAACACCGTTGCGCACACCCATCCGAAGACGCTCCTCGAAACCATCACCCACATTTTCCCTGCGAGCGTGATCGACGCGATGGCGCGGGGCGACGTGCTCCAGATCGTCGCCTTCTCCGTTCTCTTCGCGATGGCGGTCTCGGCGATCGGCGAAAAAGGCAAGCCGATCGTGTCCGCGGCGGAGAGCCTGATGCAGGTGATGTTCAAGTTTACCAATTACGTCATGATGTTCGCGCCCATCGGAGTCGGCGCGGCCATGGCGCACACCATCGCCACGCAAGGGCCTCGGCGTTCTTCTCAACCTCGGCAATCTCATCCTCTCGCTCTATGTCGCCCTCGTGATTTTGATCGTGCTGGTGTTTGGTGGCATCATTTTGCTCCTCCGCATTCCGTTGCGCCAATTCGTTAGGGCAGTGCGCGAACCGGCGACGCTCGCTTTTGCCACCACGAGCAGCGAATCGGCGCTCCCCAAAGCGATGGAATCGATGGAGCGGTTTGGCGTGCCTCCGCACATCGTGGGACTGGTCATGCCAACGGGTTACTCGTTTAACCTCACTGGCTCGACGCTCTATCTGGCGATGGCTTCCGTTTTCGTTGCCCAGGCGGCGGAGACGACTACCGGCCATCACATCGGTCTTGGGCAACAGATCACCACGATGCTCGCGCTCATGATCACGTCGAAGGGGGTGGCAGGCGTGCCGCGTTCTTCGCTCGTGATCTTACTCGCAACTCTGAACAGTTTCCTGCCCGCCGGACTCGGCCCGATTGGTGTCGCGGTCATCTTCGGGGTTGACGAGTTGATGGACATGGGCCGCACTTGCGTGAACGTGATCGGCAACTGTCTTGGCACGGTGGTGGTGGCGCGCTGGGAAGGAGAGTTTGACGAGGAACGAGCGCGTATTTTCGGAACGCCGGCGGAAGTGGAACTCGATTTGCGCGCGGGCGAGGTGGCATTTGCGGAGGCGGCGACGCGATGACTAAGTGGGGCGCGCGCTGGCAGGCGTTCCGCTTTCCGATCGATCCCGAGAAACAGGAACTTGCTGCGTGTCCGCTGGGAGTCTTTGCCTAACGAACGTAGGGCGTCGGATCAGCTCGCCGGCCGCCATCTGGAAAAGATCTTCATCCGCTGCGCGAAGCCTTCACCAAGCTGGCCCGGAAGATTCGCGGGCGCACGCTTCTGCGCCTCGAGCTCGCGCAAAACTGCACCGTGACGGAACGAAACATCGAATCAATCGCGGAAGTCGTACGCTGGTTTCTGGCCGATCCGGCGCGCTCCCGCATCCGGCGCATCCTCAGTTTCCAACCGGAGGCAAACACGGTCGCACCGTTTTCTCCCGTCATCCCGTCGCGCCGGCGGTCGCTTGGCGACAGTTGTGTTGCGGGATGCGACTGCAACTCGGTGGCAGCGCCTTCCTTGGCGGCCATCCCGACTGCAACCGGGGGTGTCGCTGCTCGCTGAACGATGCGGCGCGCGCGATTTCCCGCTTTCGCCTAACGACGAAAAGACGAAGCAACTGATGGTCGATATCCTGGAGAAGGTTGGCGCGATCTCGACCATGACCACGGATGCTGAGGCGGGCGGCTCCTTGTTGCCGTATCGGATCGCAGGTGTGTTTGCGCCCCATCCGGGGCTCGCGTGGCGCAGTCTGAGGCGGGCGCTGGCGCTCGTCGTCGCCCGGCCAGTTCGCGACTCGCCCGCAGTGACAGGCGAGAGGCGCAATTTGCCCGGAGAGCACACGATCAATTTCGGGACGAACAATTTCATGGATGCGAGCCGGGTGGCGCAGGCAGGAATCGCCCGACCGGAGAATGGGAGGCCGTCCCGATGTGTGCCATGAACCAGTCGCGACTGGAGCGAGCTTTGCGCGGATGGACTGGCTGAAGCGTGCGTCCGTGCCGGAACCCGTTGGCGCGGGAGTCCCCGGCGTTACTTCGCTTGGTAAGGTCGGCGCGATTCAGATCGAGATTTTTTTGCTCGATTACCCGCATGTCTGGAGAAGTCTTCTTCAGCGCGTCAAGGAACGCGCTGGCCTTGCCCGCGATGATCAGACTCATCGGCTGATCGAGATATTTCCTGGCGAAATCCGTTACCGCATCACGGGTCACCGCGTCGATCGACGGGATGTAATTATCGAGCGTATCGAGCGGCAGATTGTAAACTGCAAGATCGGAAATTTTCGATGCGAAACCCTCATTCGTCTCCAGCGCTCTCGCGTAACGTCCGGTCAAGACCGCCTGGCGCGATTTCAATTCTTCATCCTTCACCGGATCGCTCACCAAGCTCTTCAATTCCGCTTCCATCAATTCTGCAACCTCGGCCGCGGACTCGTTCTTGGTCTGAGCGGAAGCACTGAATGGGCCCTCTTCGCGTCGCGGATCGAGCGAGCTGCCCGCGCCATAGCTCAGGCCGCGCTTGATTCTGATTTCGCGGTTGAGGCGCGAGACGAACCCGTTGCCCAGCACCGCATTGGCGACCAGGGCCGCGTAATAATCGGGCGAAGCGCGCTTGATCGCCGGCCGCGCCAGCATGACCGCCGCCTGTCCCGCCTCCGGCATGTCGATGACGACGCGTTCGGGTTTCCAATCGGCTGCACCCGCATGCAACGCTTCGTCAGGCGAAGCCGTGGCGTTTTTCCAATCGCCAAAATATTTCTCCGCGAACGCCTTTCCCTGCTCGAGGGTGACATCGCCGGCGAGAATGAAAGCGGCATTCCGCGGCTGATAATATTTTTGGTAAATCTGCAGGATATCGGGGCGCTTGATGGCCGGCACCGTCTCGAGCGTGCCGTTGGCCGCGTGACCGTAGGCGCCCGCACCGAAGAGGACCCGCGCCGCGGCGAAGCGGGCCACCGAACCCGGCTGCTGCATGGCAACGCGCAAGCCGTCGAGCAACTGACTTTTCAGCCGGTCGATTTCCTCCTGTTTAAAGACCGGATGCCTGACGACGTCGGCCAGAATCCTGAGCGCGGCGTCGGCTTTGGTCGACATCACCACCAGGCTCGCCGCGGAAGAGTCCCAGCCCGTGCCGGAATCGATCGAACCGCCTAACGACTCGATCGCGCTCGCGATTTCGGGCGCCGACATCGTCTCGGTTCCTTTGCTCAACAACGATCCGGTCATGCTGGCGGCACCGGCGAGATCTGGCGGGTCGACCTCGGCGCCGCTGCGGATCACGAGCTGCGCGGCGAGGAGCGGGAGACCGGGGCGCTCGGCCACGATCACGCGCAGCCCATTTTCCAGACGCGTCTCCTTGGGCGTCGCGAATTTCGTTTCGTGCTTCGCGGAAGGCGCAGGCGGGTTGTCGACGCCCCCGATCGCAAAGGAAGAATCGATCGCCGCCAGGCAGAGGGCGATCACCACCACGCCTGACATCCCGATTCGCCGGAGTAGGTAGAGGGACCTTCCAAGCCGGGCCCGGGGTTGTCTGTAGGGTCGCTCGCCGCGCTGCGCCGGCGCGAGATGACAATGCTGTTCGCAGTCAGGCATTATGATTTCTTTGCCTCCTTCTTCGCCGCGGGCTTCATTGCTTCCGGCAGATATTCGATCACGACCTTTTTCGGGCCCGAGAGATAGCGGTTCAGAACCTCCTTGATCTGTGCGGTGGTCACAGCCTGCAATTGGGCGAGATCGGTGTTGGCTCGATTCGGGTCGCCGTAAAGAACCGCCGCCTCGCCGAGCGCGCTCGCCTTGCCGTTGTTCGTCTCGCGCTCCAGCAACTTGCCGGTCAGGAAGCGGGTTTTCGCCTTTTCCAGCTCTGCTTCCGTCACGCCGTTTTTCAAAACGTCGTCGATCTGCTTGCGGATCGAAGCCTCGGCTTCGGCGGGCGACTTACCGCTCGCCAGAATCATGCGCGTAGTCAGAAGGCCGAGGTCCTCGTTCAGGTCAGCGTCGAACGTCACGCGTTGCGCGACCTGCTCGCGGTAAACCAGCGCCTGGTAAAGCCGGGACGACTCGCCCCCGGCGAGGATCTCGGTCGCGAGTTGCAGCGCGGGCGTGTCCGCGCTCCGGATGGAGGGTGCGAGATAAGTGATCGCGATCGCCGGCAACGGGGCTTTGGGGCTGTATTCGATGATCTCATTGTCCTTTGGCCGGGGCGGCTCTTTCGCCCTCACCCGCGGAATTTTCTCCGACGGTTTCCTGATCGCGCCGAAATATTTTTCCACCCAGTCGTGCAATTCGTCAGGCTGAAAATCGCCCACCACGATGAGAGTGGCATTGTCCGGCCGGTAGAAGGTGGAGTGAAAGGCGCGCACTTCGGGCAAGTTGGAAGCATCGAGCTCGGCGATGTTGCCGATTCCCGGCCGTTTGTAGGGATGAACGGCGTAGGAATTCTTGATCGTGTCGAGATAGAACTCGCCGTAAGGGTTGGCCAGGATGCGCTGGCGATATTCCTCTTTCACGACGTCGCGCTCGGAATTGAAATTCTTTTCGTTGAGCGCGAGCGACGACATTCGTTCCGCCTCCGCCCAGAGGATCGGCTCCAGATAGTTCGACGGCACGACTTCGTGGTAAACCGTCACGTCCTCAGCCGTGTAGGCATTGTTTTCGCCGCCGATGTTCTCGGTCAGCTCATCGAAGGTGTCGGGCGTGAGATGTTCGTTGCCCTTAAACATCATGTGCTCGAAAAGGTGGGCGAAGCCGCTGCGGCCCGGCGGATCGTCCTTCGAGCCGACATGATACCAGACCTGGACCGCGACCGTGGGGCTGGAATGGTCTTCCACCGAATAAACCTGCAATCCGTTAGGCAAAGTTTCGTGCTGGAAGCGGAGGGACGGGACGGAAACGGCGGGTGGGCTCGCTTCTGGGGTGACCGCTTGCGCCAACGAAAACTGCGCTGCGAGAAGCGCGACAAGGGCGAGATGAAATTTCACGACGGGTTCGACACCATACATGGAACTTCGTTGAGCTAAATCGCGAATCGCAGTCGGAGAGGAGATTTCCTGGGATCTGAATGCGGAACCGCGAATCGTGCATGGGTGCCTTGACCAACCACCGATCACCCATCACTATTCACTCCTTTGGCGCGCCTCGCGCCTCCCGGGCCTGTAGCTCAGCTGGTTAGAGCATGCGCTTGATAAGCGCAGGGTCAAAGGTTCGAATCCTTTCAGGCCCACTCTATTTGGTCGTCCGCGAGCGTAGCCGCTCGACGCGCTTTTGCAGCTTTTCAAAATGCGAGCCGCTCCAATAAATCTGGCCGCATTGGCGGCAGCGACGGAAAATCTCGTAATGGATTTTTGTCAGTGGCTCCAACTTCTCGATCACCTCCGCTTTCGCAATGCCGGCGAGGAATCCGTTGCAACGCAGACAGCGCGTGAAGGGCGCGATGATTCCGCGCAGATCGAAGCGATCGATAACCTCGCGCGTCTGCTCCTCGGCCATCTGGGAACGCGGGTAATACCCGCTCGCGACCGCGGCGCGCATCAGAAGAAGCCGGTCGCGAGTGAGCAGCGCCCGATTTTCCGCGACGGAAAGAGCGACCAGCTCCGCGTCCGAAGCGACCGAGCGATAGGCAATGTCGATGCCCAACAGTCGCAAATCCCGCGTCAGTTTTCCGAGATGCCCATCGGCAACGAAGCGCCGAAGGTCGCGCTGCTGCAAACGCGCGTTGGGAAACAGGTCCCCATCTGCTGACACCGGATATACATCAATCGCCGCGTCCGACTCCAGACAGTGTCGAAAGGAGACAGGTGCGCCGTTGATCAAAATCAGATCGATCTCGGGATGCGGCACGCCGCAGGCCTCGATAGCGTCTTTGACCGAGGTCTTCTCCCGCAGCTGCCTGTGGACAAAGCTTGTCCCGCGTTTTGGCCTAACGAAAAACGGCAGGTCGCCGTGGAAGTGAAACCTTATCGAGAACCCTGCGCCGGGCACAGTCATCCCGCCGCTCGTCCACGCCGCGTCAGCGTGAGGTGAAGGACGCGGCAGATCAGGATACCGAGAAATGCGCCGCTGTAGTCGACGAGCACATCATAGACCGAACCGGTGCGCGAAGGGACGAACGTCTGATGGAATTCGTCGACCGCAGCGAAAATCATCGCGGGGACAAACGCCACCGCCGCTCGTCGCCAAAAGCCGCCAATCAATCCGTGCAACGCGCGAAAGAGCAAGCCAGTCAGGATCGCGTATTCCGTCACATGGGCCGCTTTGCGCAAGAAAAGGTGGACGTGCGCGATCGTGACCCATGAAATGTTCGGGTCCAACCAGCGAAGAAAGGGAATCAGAAATCGCGAGGTGTGCTCGGCCGACATGAGATCGGTTGAGCCGAAAAACATCAGCGCCAACCAGAGTGCGACCGGCAGCCAGGCCCTAAGGATTTCGCGGAAACTCAAGCCCGCACACTAAACGGCGGGCGTTGTCTGACAAACTGGCGCTCTCGGGTTAGTCTCGCGGCCAAATGACCGTTGCGCCCTCTCAACCGCTCGTTTTCGAACCGCTCTTCATGGAGCGCGTTTGGGGTGGGCGGCGGCTCGAGAGCCTCTTTGGAAAGCAACTTCCGCCGGGCAAAAAAATTGGCGAATCATGGGAGCTGGTCGATCGGCCGGAAGCGCAGAGCGTCGTTAGGCAAGGACCTTGGAAGGGTAAAACATTGCACGAGCTCTGGCGCGATCACCGGGCGGAGATCTTCGGCGAGAAGATGCCGGATGCGCCGCGCTTCCCGATCTTTGCCAAGCTGCTCGATGCGCAGGAGAAACTTTCGCTTCAGGTGCATCCCGGCGTCGACGCGGCCTGTGCGCTCGGCGGCGAAAGCAAGACCGAGATGTGGTATGCCGTGACGGGCGGGGAAATCTATGCCGGCTTGCGGCGCGGCGTCGACCGACACCAACTCGAGCGGGCAGTTCAGGATGGGAAAGCCGCCGATCTCGTGCACCGGCTCAAAGTCAAGACCGGCGACGCGCTGTTTGTGCCGAGCGGACGGCTGCATGCCATCGGCGCCGGCAATTTGCTCGTCGAGATTCAGCAGAACAGCGACACGACATTTCGCCTCTTCGACTGGAACCGTAGGGCCACCGATGGCACGCCGCGCCAGCTGCAAATCGAGGAGGCCTTGCAGGCGATCGACTTCAATGATTTCGAGCCGGAAGTGGTCCGATCGCCTGACGAAGAGCTGGTCCGATGTCCGCATTTCGTCGTCGAGAAGTGGAATCTCAGGGAAGGGCGCCATGTCTCACAAGACGCGGCCTTCGTTCTTTTGGTTTGCCTGCACGGGGCGGTGGAAGTGAATGGGTTGCCAATCGTCCCCGGCGAATTCTTCCTTGTGCCAGCGAGCGCTGCCGGGAGCGAACTTCTGCCTGCTGCGCCCGGAACGAGCTTGCTCCGGATCACTCTACCCAGTCGTTAGGCGAGGGCGACGGGCTTCGCCTTTTCAGATGTGGACGCCGGGCAGATGCCGGACCGGCTGCGGGCCGAACGGCTGCACGCCGTCGATTTTCCAGCCGTCCCGCTCCGCGGTGAAGCTGTAGAGATAGGCGCGCGTCAGTCCATCGGGCGTGGTCAGGTAGACCGGGACGAGCGCGCCCTCCCCGGCCACGCGAGCGGCGCCGAATTCTACCTGGGCTGTCTGGGTCAACGATGAAAAATCGCGCCGGATCATGAGCTCAAATTGCGAACGCGAGAATTTCTCCTGGACGCCGGCGGCGGCATGATGATAGGCGCTCTCGAAATCGGCCGCGCGAAAGTCGGAGAGCTGCCGGTTCACCACCGAATAGAGTTCCCGCGCGGCCGGCACCGGAGTGCGTTGCCGGGTGAGATGCGTCGCGATCATCGCCGCGCCGCAGAGGGCGAAGAAAAAGAGGAGGAGCGAGATTTTGAGCAGACGGTTCATGGCTTACGAAGGCCGCGCCGGATCGATCCGGCGGAGATAATCGAAGGGGTAAAGACCGGTGTTATGTCCGTCGCCCCAGGTCGGTTGGAAGGCGTAGCCGCCGACCAGGTTCCAGCTGCGGAGCTGAAAACTCTGGTCGGTATAGCTGACATTCGGCCTGACGACATCGCCGAGCACATCGGGCTCCCCGCCACAGGCCGCGCACGGGCAGGCGGTCCGGAGAAAGCGGAGCGGCAGAAAGGTCTCCGTCCCGTCCTTCCATTGAATGGCGAGTTCACTCCCGATTTGCTCGATATTGACCGGCTCCAATCGCATCGCTGGAAAAGCCTAGCAATTTGCGCGGGCGAGGCAATGCAAACCGAGGCGGGCTGAGGATGCGTCTTTCGTCAGGAAGCGAATCACTCGCGTTTTGGGCGCGAGCGCTCGCCAAAAATCGCGGTGCCCACTCGCACGAGGGTCGCGCCTTCCTCGATCGCGATTGGGAAGTCGCCGCTCATGCCCATCGAAAGCTGCGGCAGCTTGAGGTTGAACTCAGCCTCCACCTGGTCGCGCAATTCGCGCAGCGCGACGAAGTAGCGGCGCGATCCTTCCGCTTCCAGAGCGAGCGGCGGAATCGTCATGAGACCTTCGATCGATAGTCGGCCTAACGACAATGCGGGTTCCAGGTCGCGCCGGAGCGCCTCCGGGGAAAAGCCGTGTTTGCTTGCTTCGCCCGCCACGTTCACCTCGAGCAAAATCCGGGGTCGCATTCCTTCTTCGTCAGCAATGCGCTGCATGTCCTCGACGAGGGCGAGCGAGTCGATTCCGTGAAAGAGTTCGAAGAGCGGGAGAGCGTGCCGGATCTTGTTCTTCTGGAGGTGGCCGATGAAATGCCAGCGCAGGCGCGAGGGCACAAGCGGGATCTTGACCCGCGCTTCCTGCACGCGGCTCTCGCCAAAAAGGAGCTGACCGGCTTCGACCGCGGCCTGCACTTTCTCGGCCGGGTGCGTCTTCGAGACGGCGACCAGCTCAATGTCGTCAGGCGAGCGCCCCGAGCGCGCCGCTGCCGCCGCAATCTGCTTCCGCACCCGGGCCAAATTTTCGCCGATCGCTTCCATCAGGAATTCATCCGCTCGATCATTTGGTTCGCGAGTTTTGGGCCGACGCCGCTTTCCTCGTGTTTGAAGTAAACGAAGACTTCGCGCCAGTCTGCCTCTTTTCCCCTGACGAACTCCGCCCAGCGTGCGATATCGGCGTCGGTGTAGTCTTCCCGTCGCAACCGGAGATAGCCATAGTCGGCCGTAACGGCCGTGGGCGCGGTCAACTTCTCCGTGTCGGCCAGGCAAAGGGTGATGTTACGCGACTTGAGCAGACCGAAGATTTCGTCGTCGAGCCAGGAGGCGTGCCGGAACTCAAAAGCCGCACGGATGGTCGGCAGCTCGCGCAGAAATGCATCAAGGACATCCGCGTTCTTTTTAAAATTTGGCGGGAGCTGAAACAGGATCGGACCGAGCCGGTCTCCCAGTTGTGCCGCGACGCGACAAAAGTAATCCAGCGTGTCCTGGCAATCGCGCAGCCTGGCGAAGTGAGTGATTTTCTGCGGGGCTTTGAGCGCGAAACGAAAATTCTCCGGAGTCTGCGCCCGCCAGTTCTCGATCGTCTTGGGCGAGGGGATGCGATGAAAGGTGTAATTGATTTCGGTCGTAAAAAGGCGCGCCGCGAAATAGGGCAGCATTTTGCTCGCGGGCAAATCCTCCGGGTAAAACGTGCCTTTCCACTCCGCGTATTGGAAACCGGAGGTGCCGATCCAGGTCTTCATCGTTGCGCTGGTGATGATGCGCCGGCGCGGGCATGCTGACAACCTCTGTGTAACCCTTCTCTTCCCGATGCGCGCTGCGCCGAATCGGGATGACAAAGGGCGAACGAGCGGCGAAAATTCATTCTCGTTAGGCCACTTCGCCCGCGGCGTGTCCACTTGCCCAGGCCCACTGGAAATTGTAGCCGCCCAGCCACCCGGTCACGTCCACCACTTCGCCGATGAAATAGAGCCCGGGAACACGGCGCGCTTCCATTGTTTTGGAGGAGAGTTCGCTGGTCTCGACGCCGCCGACCGTCACCTCGGCCTTGGGATAACCTTCGGTGTCGTCAGGCCGGACCGGCCAGGCGTGGAGGAGACGGGCAAGTTCCTCGAGTTCGATTTTCCGAACCTGGCTGAGCGGTTTTTGTGAGGCGTAACGGGAGCACCACAGCTCGGCGAAACGGGCCGGCCATTCGCGCTCAAGCAAAGTCTGTGCAGTGAGTTTTGAATCACGCCGCCCGATCAGCCAATCGCTTCCAGGATGCTGCGGGAGAAGATCGAGCGTGACCGTTTCCCCGGTGCGCCAGAACGACGAAATCTGCAGGATTGCCGGACCGCTGAGTCCGCGATGAGTGATGAGCATCGCCTCGGCAAACGACCCGGCATCGGCCCGGGCGACGACCGGCAGCGACACGCCGCTCAAGGAGGCGAACGCGGCGCGCTCCTCCTCTGCGAGCGTCAAAGGCACCAGACCCGGACGGGTCGCGCTGATGCGCAGGTCGAACTGTTGCGCGATGCGATAGCCGAAGTCGGAAGCGCCGAGTCGCGGGAGCGACAATCCGCCGGTCGCGATGACGAGCGAGTCGCATTCCAGTTCGCCAAGGTTTGTGCCTAACGAAAACCCAGTGGCTGATTTTTCGACCGCCGCGACGCGGCATCCGCAGCGCACCTCCACCTCCGCGATCGCGCATTCCGCAAGCAGCAGCTCGATGATTGGGCGCGAACTGAAATCGCAGAAGAGTTGCCCGAGCTTTTTCTCGTGAAACGGGATCCGATGTTTCTCGACCAGCGCGATGAAATCCTGCGGCGTATAGCGGGTAAGGGCAGAGGCGCAGAAGCGCGGATTCCCGGAGAGATAATTTTCCGGCGCGGCCAAGACGTTGGTGAAATTGCAGCGACCGCCGCCGGAGATCGCGATCTTGAGGCCGACCCGCGCATTGTGCTCGAGCAAGGCGACGCGCCGACCGCGCCGGCCGGCCGTGAAGGCGCACATCAGGCCGGCGGCCCCGCCACCGATCACGATGACGTCGTAACGCTGCAATTACCTTTGCGCCTCGTCGCGCGGCGTCTCCAATTCCCAGAGCAGCCAAAGGTTAGGGATCGCCGCGGGATTCGGTTTTATCGGAACTTCTGAGACCAGCCGATCCAGGAGTTGCAACGCGTGCGTGTCCCGACCCTGCTCGAAGTGAGCACGCAAGAGCTCGAGGGCGGGAAAAGCAACTGGCGGACTAACGAAAAGCACCGGCTTTCTTTGCAGCCGTGATCGCACGATCTCGTGCACCGTGCCGACGCTGTAAATATTTGTCGGGACAAAGGCGATCGTGAAGTCGCTCGTAGCAACCATTCGCAAATCGATGTGGAGCGTTTCCCAGAACCTTGCGGTGCATTGTCGCTTCGTCACCGGTCTGGCCCTGTTCGAAAGTCCACTCCGCGCGCAGATCCATCGTGTGAATGTCCTCCAGGCCGTAATGCCGGGCGCCGCGCACCTCCGACTTGAACCAGGGCTCGAAAACAAGCGCGCTTTTCCCGCAGGAATTCGTCCACTCGATTGCGCCAGCCGAGCTTCTCCTCGTCCGCGCGCGAGGCGACGAAATCCGTCGGCCCGGAAAGGTAGACGCGGGCGCCACGCAGGAAGTGGTGTTCCATGGCGCGAGCTTAGAACGACGCGGGATGGAATTGAAGGCGCGAGTCGGCGGCCCGGTCTTTGCGCGATTGACCAGGCGTGCCGGAACAATTATTTCCTGCCCTCATGCGACGAATCATTGTTCCCATGCTTCTCCTGGTGCTCACGTGTGCGCCCGCCCACAGTTCCGCGCCGCTCACGGCGCTCGATGCGTTTGTCGTCTCGCACGGTTACGGCGGCGCCCAGTTCGTCAACGCGGAAAATACCTACCGCGTTCCAATTAACGCCAACGGCAAGGTCGGCGATCTGACGATCGATACCGGCGCCTCGACCTCGATCATCTTCAAAGCGAGCGTGAGAAAATTCGGCCTTACGCCCACGGGGACGAACGAGCCTGTGCACGGCGCGTTTGGCAAAGGCAAAGAAAAAATCAGCGTCGTCACGATCCACCAGCTTGCGATGGGAAATCTCACCCTCATGAACGTGAAAGCCTGTGTCCTCTCCGATTTCGTCGGTAATGGCCTATATCGTCCCTATGGGCTCACCGATGGTCTGCTCGGGCTGCGTGAGATGCTCAAATACGGCATGGTGCTCGACCTCAACAATCACCTCCTCCTCGCTCATCCCGGCGGACAAATGAAAGGAATCGCTGACGGGATTCGTTCCATACTGACGAAACAAGGATATACGCCGATCAAGCTCTCCCTGGTGGCAGAGCACCTGGAAGTCCCGGCGGTGGTCAACAATACCCCCTGCAAATTGATTGTAGACACGGGGGCATTTTTTACCGTCATCGACCGGCAGTTTGCACGCAGGGCGCGCATCGGCGGCTATGACACTGGGTTGAATGCCCAGGGACTCGGGACCAATGGGCGCGGGATGGGTTACAGTCATTTCTCCGAACTCAAGGTCGGCGACTTCACGATCAAGAACGCCAGCGTCACGATCAGCGACCTGGACGCAGATATCATCGGCGGCGAGCTCCAGGCGGGCGGATTACTGGGCGCGGAGTATCTCGGCTTGCATGGAGCGATTTTCGATTTCAACAGCGGCACCCTGTATCTGCGCCCGGAGAAGGAGAAGTAGCAGTAGCGGTAGCAGGGCAAATCCATCGGATGAAGCCGCCGGCCAGCGCGGGCTGTGGATCACGAACCTGTAGCGGCGGGCCGTATCGACTGGAAGAGGCCCGAGGAATCCGGAAGCCGGGAACACGGCGGCTCGGATTCGACTGGCTGATTAATGCTAGTGTGGCTGAATGGGTCGATGGCGCACACGGCGGCGAGATTGCCAAACGATCATGGCCGAGGCCGGGTTCAGGCTGCAGCCTGGACGGCTGCTCCGCACCGGCGAGACGCCTGTGTTACCCGGCTTTGGTGCATCCGCTCGTCGTTTTCGGGTGGTTTCTTCTCTGTATCTTGCGTTATCGAGCGCAGGATCCGTTGAGCGTCCGTTTGGGAATGACGTCTAACGGCGCAGGCGGCGGCCCTTAACAGGCGAGGGCGTGACGGCGGCAGACGCCGGAAAGCAGTTCCCAGAGCGCGTTCAGCACGCGATCGGCGGCAGTCGAAACGGCTCCCGCATTGTCCGGTCGAACGTGCGCTTCGAGGAGCGCTCTTTCCGAGGCGGCGTGTTCACGGTCGGCCTCGATGTGGACAGTGAAATAGCGGTACGTTTCCGGGTCTTCGAAATAGTAATGTTTGATCAGCCCATCGATCTTCGACGCCGAGACCGCCGGAATCTGGCTTTCGTAGGCGTAAAGCGCGGCGAGACCGGCCGTGATATCGCCCTCGCTGCAAACGGAGCGGAAGGTTGCGATCAACTCTGCTGTTTCCGGCCAGGCTGCTGCGTCGTCGAGTTCTTCAGACGTGACGCCTAGGGTAGCGGCGAAGTTGCGCCAGAGTTGCGGATGATTCGGGTCGCCCGCTTCTTCGTCGATCAGGTTGGCGAGCAGCTGGCGGCGGGTCGCTTGATCGTCGCAGCGCGCGTGCACGGCGGAGAGATAAGTCGGGAAAGCGACCACGTGTCGATAATATTGGCAGGCGTAATCGGCCAGCGTTGCCTTGTGCAATTCACCCCGCGTCCAGGCGAGGTAAAACGGATGGGTCAGGAGATGACGGGCAGCGATCTGTTGGTCGAGGCGATCAAGATATTCGTTCATAGGTTTGCAGAGCTTTTAGGCGATCAGCGCGCGCTTGGCAAAGCTGATTCGGATTTTTTCCAGACAAATATTGGCTGGTCAGGAGGAGGTCGTTCCAAGTCGTGCGGAGTGGGCCTTTGGCGACGAAACGGCGGGCTGAGGAAGAGACCGGTGGAGTCAGGGTGGCAGTCTTACCGACGCGCCGAAGTCGCCGGGAAAAATCGAGATCTTCAAAAATTGGGAGATCGCGATAACCGCCGAGCTTTTCAAAAATATCGCGCCGAACAAAGATCGCCTGGTCGCCGAGATGCCAGCCGCAAAGTCGATTGCGCAGACTGGCGAGGCGGCTGGTGAGCGCGAGTGTCACGGACCTCGATCGGTAACGCCGGGCAAAGCCGCCTCCGACGGCTCCATCGCGGCCGATCGATTCGGCGATTCTGGCCAGCGCCCCTTCCGCCAGCCAGGTGTCTGCATGGAGAAAAAGGAGAATCTCACCGCGCGCCTGGGCCGCGCCGCAATTCATCTGGCGCGCCCGATGCCGCTCGGGACGCTCGATTAGCCGGCAACCCGCCGCTCGGGCGATCGCCCCGCTCTGGTCTTCGCTCCTGGCGTCGACAACGATAATCTCGTTAGGCACGCCATTGATTCGCGCCAGGCAGGAGGGTAATGCCGCCGCTTCATTGGCGACCGGAATAATGACCGAGATTTCTGGATTGTCGGCCGGTGGCATCCCGAAGCTTACGCCTCATCGCGCGGCGACGCGCGATTGTTTGTTGGTCCCTAACGACCGAGCGGGTTGGTCACGTTGGTTCCGGGCGGGGGAGTGAACTCGAAGGTTGCTGGCGGAATCGGGGCGCGGGATTCGTTCGCGTAGGTGGTCACGATGTGATCGCCGTTAGGTTGGTCCATTTCCGTCCGGCGCACCTCAAGGTCCGCGCTCATCTGGACGGTGAAGGTTTTGAGAAGACGCTTGAGCGATGGATTACGCGGGACGAGGTGGAGCTCGTAGCCCTGCTCCAGCTTGCGCGCCGTGATGTGGTAGCTGTTTTCCACGTTATCGAGGTTGAGGGCCGCGGTCAGGGCGGCAATTCCGGCGTCGAGCGGGGAGTGTTTACCTAACGAATAGTGCTCGGCCGATTGGAACTTCGGGTAGTAAATCCAGAGTTGTTGTCCGTCGCTCACCGTGATGCTGGGCGAATTGCCCTTCACTTCGCGCCGGAATTTGTTGGGGGCGGCGAACCAGACCTTGCCTGAGCTTCTGATCGGTGTGTTCATCAGATGAACGTCTTTTTCTTCCTGGAAATCGGCCTGTACCTGGGGCGCGGCGGCGTGTTTCGCCCGGATGCTTTCGAGAAGCGCTTTGACCTCGTTAGGCGCGAGCGGCTGGGCCTGCGCCGCATCAAATACGAACAGAAGCAGGATGGGAAGGAGAGCAAATTTGGTCGTCATGGCTTCTCAAAAACCCTCCTGCTCTTGCATGGGGGCAACGATTCGGGAAGGCAGGAAAGCAGGAAATGAAGTCGATCAACCTGCTCAGGTTGGCAAATTCTTCCTGCTCGTTTGCCTTGAAAGCCCGGCTTCGCCCCTCGCCTGAGGCGGTGCGTCGTGGCCTGATTCGATTCTCCTCGGTTCGACCAGAGCGGCAGCGGGAAGGGTGAAGAAAATCGTGGCCAACAGGCTCCAGGTGAGCCCGATGGCGCAGGCGATGCCGAGACCGCTGAGGGTCGGATTATTGGCGAAGCCCAACGAACCGAAGCCGGCGATCGCGGTCAGGCCGGCGAGCGCGACCGGCTTCAGGACGCCGGCCACGTCGTGCTCGATTTCGCGCGCTTTCTGCCAAACGAGCAGGACGTAAATGCCGTAATCGACGCCGATCGCGAGGACGAGACGGAAGGCGAGGACGTTGAGCAGATTGAGGGAGATATGCGCGAGTTTCATGGTCGCGATCATCGCGCCGATCGCAAGCGCGAGAGTGACGATTTGGATCAGCCAGAGCCGCCAGTCGCGATAGAGAAACGCGAGGAGGGAAGCGTCGAAAAATGCCATCAACGTGCTGATCAGGATCAATTGGCTGATGCGACCACGGGATGAGATCGGTGAGGGTGAAACTCCAGCCGGAGAGAGTCATCGGCGCACCGGCGACCGGCAGCTCGCGCTCCAGCATTTCCTTTTGCTCGGAGGTTTCGACCGGCTTCTTCGTGGTCACGAAGCCGACCGTGAGCAGTGGATCAGCTGCGAAGTAGCGATCGACCAGGAACCACCAGCTCGAGGAGGCGGGCAGCGCCTTGCGCCAGTTCGGAATCGGCCATCGTGCCGCGTGCGACGGCTTCAAGTGATCGAGCGAGCTGAAACCCGCACCGAAACGTCTCGCGGCTGAATCCTTCCCTGGCGATCGCTTCTTCCAGAGCCTGGCGGGCGGCGGCGAAATCGATCGCACGCAGACGCTGGCGATTTTGTTCCATCAGCCGCGGCGAGAGCGCGAGTGCGGCGGGGGTGGAGAAACTCTTGATCTTTCCGGCCTGTTTCGACTTCTCGCCAATGCGCTTCGATTTTCTGCCAGTCCGCGTGCAATTGCTCCTCGTCAGGCGCGCGCACGATGCCCGAGAACCGGCTCCCAGCGAATCGGCATTTTTGCCATGATCGTCTTGAGAGCGTAGCCGGCCTCGCTCGACTTCGGCTCCATCGAATGAGCGCTGGAGTCGAAGATCAGGGGCGGTTTGGGCGCGATCGCGAGCGCGAAAAGCAGAAGCAGAATCGGGAACCGCAATCCAGAGGATCAGACCGCGGGGCGCGCAGCATGCGGCGCACATATTGCCTAACGAGCGCGAGCACCCAGTCGCTGCCGCGGCGGGGCGACGTTGCCGAGTGAAGAGCAGAAAACGCTCGTCATGCAAAGGCCGGCGACAGAATGCCGATCGCGATCAGGACGCCGAGCTGGGTGAAGCCGGCTGAGCCGGCCAGGAGCAAGGCGAGGAAACCGACCGCAGTCGTTAGGGCGCCGAAGAAAATGGCGCGGCCCAAGTTTGGCCACGGCTTCTTCGATCGCCGGCGGAGTGTGTGCGGCCTTCGTTTCGTGCCTGCTGGTAGCGGCCGAAAATCAGAATCGCGAAATCGACCCCCAGTCCGATGAGGATCGCGCACATCCCGATCGTCACCATGTTGAGCTCGTGGAAAATGAGCAGCCCGGCGGCGAGCGCGACGAGGCAGCAGAGAAGAAGCGAGAAGCCCATCCCGATGAGCGGGAGCCAGCGACGGAAGCCGATGAAGAAAACCGCCGCTGACGAGAACGATCGAGCTGAAGAGCGTGACGACGATGTCGTGGCGCATGCTGAGCGAAATTTCGGCGACGTAGGCGGAGCGACCGGTGACGAGAATCTGGAGTGGGCCGCTGCCTTCCCAGCCCTCGCCGGCGGTGGCGCGAAAGGCGTTCACCTTTTCCATCAACTTCTGGCAATCGAACGCGCCGATCGATGGTTGGTTGGTGACCGCGAGAACGAGCCGCATGGTGCGATCAGGCGAAGTCAGAGGCTGGTCCTTCCTGGAGCGAGGCGTTGCCGGCGAACGGCTTGAGCGCGGGGGTGACGACGCCTAACGGATCGAGCTGCAAGTTCGAGCTCGGGCCGGGGCGAGCCGGCCTCGATTTCCTGGTGAAGACGAGCGAGTCGCGCCTGCATTTTGTCGGGTTGCAGAATGGCGATGGTCTCTTCCAAAGCCGCGGCTCAAGATTCAGAAGCAGCGGCACCGCGATGCCGCTGGAGGTCGGGAATTCCCTCCGGCGATCTCCATCGGCGAACCACTCAGGACGCGAGTGCACCAGGGTTGGCTGCGGCAGGCGTTCGGCGAAGATCGGAGCAAATTCCTCGAGGCGATCGGCATCGTTAGGCTGGCAGACAAGGGCGAAAGTCAGCTCGCGGGTTTGGGCAAAGTCGCGGTTGTAAATCTTCAGTCCCTGGACAGATTCGAACTTTGCCGGAAGAAGATTCAGCACCTCGGTGTCGAGATGAAGCGGGTGACCAGAATCCAGAGGCTGAGCGCGGTGACGAGCGCGACCGCGAGCCAGACGAGACCGCGACGTCGAGTGACAAGATGGGCAATGAGCTTCGAGTAAGACATCAGCGACCGGCCGCGATCAGAATGCGAAAGTGAATGTTTCGCGGCCAAAACGTCTGCCGCATCAGCGGTTCGTTAGGCGAGTGCAGAAAAAGGGCGCGGAGCGAGACCCAGCCGCGAAGGCGGGATGGTGTTTCGTTAGGCGGACCGGACCACGAGCCGCGGGCGAGGGGACCGCTAACCCGGACGAACTTATCGTCCTGGCGCACAGTCAGGAGAGTGACGCCGGGCCCTTGCTGAAGGTGAGTTCGAAGTCGCCCGCGCTCGAATAACGAATCAGCACTTCGCCGATGAGGGAGGTCTTTGGGCCGCGATATTGGAGCTGGCCGACCTGCGCATTGCCAATCCGGTTCCGGCTCGACGAACTGGTGGCGCAGGGTCTCGCAACTCGTTAGGCAAAGAAGAGCGAGGAGGAGCACATGGCGAAGGTGTGAAAGAGCGGCGCCGTCCGCGGGACTGCGTTACGGGGCCCAAATTTTTGTTACAGGCAGCGCGCTGTCGCGCACAGCGCTCGCACTTTGGCCGCTTTCACGTCATGAAAATCCATTGATCGTTAGGCAGCGGGACGGAGCGATTCGGCGCAGGTATTTCGCTTCGCCTTCGCGACCAGGGTGCGGCGCGGGCAGAGCGGGAGATAACGTTGCAGCCAGACGATGAAATAAAAGGCCGACATTCGCCAGCGGATCGCGAAGCTGCCGCTGATGTTGCCGCCGAGAACCGCGTTCACGGCCGGCGGAATCTGGAGCACATCCTGCGGATAGAGGAAAACCTCGATGAATTCCTTCGAATACCAGGCGTCGACGAAACGAAGATAACCTTTCATTACCCGGCGGAGCAGACGCTCGTAGCGGGCAAAGAGCCGCCGCGCCTTGCGCGGATGATCGAGCACGACGTCGAGAATGTCGGCGCATTGTTCGCCGGCGAGGAGCGCAAGGAAAACGCCGCTGCTGAAAACCGGGTCGATGAAACCCGGCGGCGTCGCCGGCCAGCAGCCAGCGATCGCCAGTGAGGCGCGTCTGGCGGTAGGAAAAATCCGCGCTCGCGTAGGCGGGCGTGACGCGGCGGGCGCGGCTCATGCGGCGGGCGAGAAACGGCTGTTCGGCGAGCGATTCCTCGAGAAACTCCTCGGGCGATTTTCTTGCTTGCTTGTAAAGCGCGGTGTCGAGCACGACACCGATGCTCGAGCGATCGTTAGGCAACGGAATATACCAAAACCAGCGATCGGCGCGCGCACCTGGCGAGTGAGAGTGGCGTCGCGGCCTTCTTCCAGGTCCACGCCTTCGTAGTGGGCGAAGATCGAAATCTTCTGCAGGTGCGGGTAGGTTTCCTTGAGCTTGAAATGATTTCCGAGAACCGAATGGCGGCCGCTGGCATCGATCACATAGCGGGCTCTGATTTTTTCCGTGTGCGCCTGATCTTCGATTGCAGCTGCGAGCTCGACGCGATCGGGAAAAAACTCGACGCCATCTGACCGTGGTCTGCTCGCGCACTTCCGCGCCGTTCTCCGCCGCGTGATCGAGCAGCACCTTGTCGAACTCGGCCCGCGGCACCTGATAGGACGTCTCGGTTTGCGAGCGCATACCGTCCTTGAAATAAAACTTCACTCCCTTCTCGCAGCAGGCGCTGGTCATTTCGCCGCCGTATTTTCGCAGGAACCCGGCGCGCTCGAATTTCTCGTGCACCCCGAGACGGGTGAAGGTTTTCATGCTCATCGGGAGAAGCGATTCGCCGATGTGGAAGCGGGGAAATTTCTCCCGCTCGCAGACGATGACGCGCCGGCCGGCGCGGGCGAGCAGGGTCGCCGCGGTGCTGCCCGCCGGGCCGCCGCCGATGATCGCGACGTCGTAGAGTGCCTCAGACATGCGGCGATCAAGTTAGCCAACTCGCGCCGGAAGCAAACCGCCTAACGACGATGCCTGACGAGGTCGCCGGGGCGATTACTGATTGGAGATGGTCGCGATCGTGCCGTCGATCTTCTCAAAGCTAATCGTGAACGTCTCGGCGTAGGTCGCCGCCCGATCCTGCAGCATGCTGATCGCCACCGCTTCGCCCAGTTGGACGGACGAGGAGGTATCGGTGCGCCAGTGGATGCCGGCGTGAATTCCGTGGGCGAACGAGACATTGTTCGCCAGCTTGTTCAGCTCGCCGTTAACCGTGAGCTGGCCCGCATCGCCGCCCGTGTAGGGGAGGAGCGAAAGCCCATCGTTGGTCGAGACGACCGGATTTGGAATCACAAAATTCCCATCGAAGAAGAACTTCAGGACGGTGATGCAGGCGCCGGCCACCGTGCCGTGACCGGTCGGATAGGCCGGATGAGTCGGCGAGCCTTCGGGGAAGGCCTGCGACAGGAAGTAATCGCCGTATTTTGCGAAGCTGGCCTGCACGGCCTGCGAATTGAGAACGTTGCTGTTGAGGTGTCCCTGGATCGTGTTTCCGAAGCCGCTCAGGATCTGGCGAGCGATCCCGCCGCCGGATTCCGGGCGATGGCGAAGGTGAATCCACCACTTTTGATACCAGACGCTGTTGAGCGCGAGGCGGGCGACGGCCGTGAGGGTAGCCGCAATGTCGGGTCCGCCGAAGGTGCCAAAGCCATTCTGCTTCGTTGAGCCGACGTATGGATTGCCCGGATTCAAGTGGGGCTCCCATGGTTCCGAGCACGAGATAAGGCCATGAAGTATGCCTGAAAGAGCACGTCAACGTGCGTGTAGGAGCAGAGCCCGCGGCCATCGTGCATGTAGCGGGGCTGCGGATCGAACTGCAGCACCTGTCCCGTGTTGATGCCGTTCTGGACTTGTTGGAAAGTCGTCGGATCGGTCATGAAGTCGACGTTCGGCACGAAAGTGACCATTTGTTGAGTCATCGGCTGCGCGCCAAAGTAAGTCGGCTGGAGATAGAACTGCGAGAGGTAAGGCCCGAGCGTGTCGCCTGGATACGGACCGCGGAAAAGCAGATCCGGTGTCACGTTGCCGGAGCTGTCTCTCGGCCCGGCGTAGGTGGGCATTGTGGTGAGCTCAGCGGCCGCCTGGGCGGCGGTGGAATTGGAGGCGTAATCGGTGAACGCAACATCGCGCAGGAGTGAAGCCCAATACATTTCGACCAACTCGGTTCCGTACGCCTCGCTCGCGGCGGCAGGTGCGGGCGGGACGACGATCTGGTTGATTTGATTGGCCGGAGAACTCGCGTTGCCAAACTGAACGTCATCGCTGCCTTCCAAGGCGAAAGCGCGGCCTCCGAGCGGTCCATTTTGCGTTCGCGGTGCCGCCGGTAATCACGCTTTCGAAGGCGGCGAAAGTTCCGGTGTTGATCGCATTCCGGAAAGTCTGGAAGGCGGCCAGGTTCACGAGGCCGATTCCATCCTGCAGAATACCTTTCGTGTAGGTGCCGGACTTGTCGGGATAACGCTGCTCATCTCCGTTGGTTGTGTGCGGTGGAACCGGGATATGTTTTTCGTTCTGGGCCGCATCCATGCGGATCTTGAAGGACGCTTGTATTCGTGGATCGGTCTTGTCAGGCAGCGACGTCACACCATCGCCGATGGCGGGGTTGTAGGATTGAGCGGAGGCAACCGCGGCCTTGCCGAAGACTGCGCCACCCGCCAGCGCCGCACCTATCTGGCTGAGAAATTTGCGACGACTGGGGCCGTTATTAGCGGGGAGTTGGGGCGAATGAGCTTCGGCACTTTCGATTTCGTTGTCGTTTTTGTTCATGTGTAATCCCTTGTTGACGCTGATGGGTGTATCAAAAAATCTGATTCATGGCCAACCTTTTTTCATGTTTTTCATAATTGCCTGCGCAGACGCGAGGAGGTGCGTCCCGGCCAGCCTTGCTTCGATCTGCGTCGTTCCGTCCGGATAGGCGTTGACAAGGCGGGGTGCGAGCGGGATGGAACGGCACCTGGAAAAGCTGTCATGAAATTGATCGATCGCTTCGTCGGACGCGAGCTGATCGTGAACGTGCTGTTCGCGATCGCGGTCCTCAGCCTCGTGCTCGTGGTCGGCAACATCTTTCGCAAGCTGCTCCCGCTGCTCGTGAACCACGATGTCCCGCTGCAGTTTCTCCTCACCTTCATCGCCTACGTTTTGCCCTTCTCGCTCATTTTCACCATCCCATGGGGATTGCTGACCGCGGTCCTGCTCGTCTTCGGGCGGCTCTCGGCGGATAACGAGCTGATCGCCCTCCGGGCCAATGGCGTGAGCGTAACGCGCGTTTCCCTGCCGCTGGCGGCGCTGGCGATTGTCTGCACTGTCATTTGCCTCTGGCTCAATGTCGATGTCGCGCCTGCTGCACAGGAGAAATTGCGCAGCAGTATCTTCGATCTGGCGACGCAAAACCCGATCGCGCTTTTCGGAGGCGATCAGGTGATCGATCAATTTCCCGGGCGCAAGATTTACGTTGGCAAAAAGGACGGGAACAAGCTGGAGAACATCATCGTTTTCCAGATGGACGAGCACGACCTTCCGGTGCGGGTGACGCATGCGCGCACGGGCAAGCTGGAAACGGATTTGCCTAACAAACGGCTCCTTCTGCACCTCTACGATGCGCGTTACCAGGAACGCGACGCGCAGAATCCCTACGACCTGCGCAAGATGCGTGACGGCATCAGCCTCACCGAGGGCACTCTACCGATCAGTCTCGAGGAACTTTACGAAAAAGAGAAGAAGCGCCCGACCCGCTCCGCGCTCTCCCTTTCCCAGTTGATGGAGCAATTAAGATCGGACGCAGGTCGCGCAGACCGCAGCGCGACCCGTACCGAGATCAACAAACGCTTTTCGTTTCCCTTTTCCTGCATCGCCTTTGCCCTCATCGGAGTGCCGCTGGGCATTACCACACACCGGCGGGAGACTTCGGTCGGTTTCACCACCGGTCTGATCGTGGCGGTTTTCTATTTTCTCTTCATCATCATCGCCGACACCATGCGCTCCAACGCGAGTATCCATCCGGATTTGCTCGTCTGGTTCCCGAACCTCCTCTTTATCGTTATCGGCGGAATTCTTTTCTATCGCCTGAGCAAGCAGTAGTGGCCCTGTCGTTAGGCCGGCTCCGCTGGGATTTCGTCGCTGATGACGAAAAACTTCTTAAGCGTCGCGCTCCCGAAGTTGGTCGTTAGGGCGACATCCGCCGCGTCGCGCCCGACCGCCATTACCACCCGACCGATGCGCGGGACGTTATGGCGGGCGTCGAAGGCGTGCCAGCGATCGCCGAGATACACTTCAAACCAGCCGCTGAAATCCATCGGCAGAACGATCGGCACTCCGATGTCCCCCATGTAGCCGGTCGCGTAGCGCGCCGGGATGTTGAGGCAACGGCAGAAAGTGAGCGCGAGATGACTGAAATCGCGGCAGACGCCTTCGCCGCTCTGGTAAACGTCGAAGGCCGATTTCGACGGATGAGCGAAATGATAACCAAAGGTGATGTGGTCGTGCACCCAGTCGCAGATCGTCTTTACCCGCGCCCAACCGGGCGGCGTCTCGCCGAAAAGCTTCCAGGCGATATCGGTTAGCTTATCCACCTCGCAGTAACGGCTCGGCATGAGGAAAGCCAGGGTCTCGTCAGGCAAATTCTCGATCGCGTGCTGGATCGCGTCCGGGCGTTGCGGATCGGGTTCGCCACTGTCCTCGATCAGCGTCTCGAGCGCGAGGCGCAGATTGCCCGCCGGCGCGAAGAGGCGCGCGCAACGGTTCCCAAAGAGATCGGTGTAAAAGGAAACGGGCACGACCGGCTCGACCTGCAATTCCTCCGGTCGCTGCAAATCGTCCTGACGCGAAGGATGGACGAAGAGCATCAGGACCATCGGAGTTGGCCCTCGCAGTTCAAATTCGATGTCGAATCCGATCTTGATCAGCATGTTGTTGGGCGACGTCCGCGAAGTTGGCCGCCGGCCGGCAACGGGGAATCGGCTGTTACGGTCGTCTCGACCGTGGGTCGCCGCAATTTCTCACCCGAAACGCTGGAAACCTTTCCAGAACTCCGGCCAGGACTTCTTGAATCTGCGGCAGACAAAAATATCCGGATGATCCTTCGTCTCCTCGTTTCGTACCCCATAAGGGTTTGTTACGTGCCCGGCGAACTCGACATCGTTGGCGAACCATTCAGCCGACTCGCGCGAGAACCCGACCAGGATCACGACCTCGGGTGACTGCGCGCCGTAGCCGCGCCACCAGTAGGTGTTGATTCCGCTGATCACCTCGGGCAGTCCGTATTGGCGGCCATAGAGATTGATCGCACCCGCCTCGCCGTAATTGCCGGCCAGGATCGCGGTGTGCGATCTCTCAGCCTCGGGCAATGCGGCGTAGATCCCGGCGACAGTCTGCGCCAGTTCCGGCCAGCCGATTTGTTCGGTAAAGTTATCGTGCAGCTTGCTCGTTAGGCGCCAGCCCCACGAATTGATCGGTGCAATTGGCATTATCGTAACAGCGCTGAAGGCGGCGCTCGCGGCGAGCGCCGTCCAGGTTGCGACCCGGCCGAGGCGCCTACCGAGCGCGCTCCGCCGCTCGAGCCAACCGTCCCAGCACACCGTCCCTGCCGCGAAAAGCATCGGGTAAGCCGGCGCCATGTAATAGACGCGGCCACGCGCCAGGAAGAAAAGAATGAGCGGGACGAGGAACATCCAACCAAGGGCCCGATAGCGCCGCCCGGCTGGCGAGACGAAATAGAAGTAAAGTCCCGTCAACCACAACGGGAGGGTGAACAAATTTGCGCTCACGAAAAGCTGCTGCACAAGGAAACCGTCGGTCCGGCCGATCTCGACGTCGCGTACGTGGATGTGATTCAGAAAAGCCAGCGAAACGAAGTTGTGTTGCATCTGCCAGATGATGTTGGGGGCGAAGATCACGAGCGAAAGTGCCGCGCCCGCCCAGAGCCACGGACTCGCCAGGTAGCGCCGCGCCGAGGTGAGGACGACTCCGGCGACGATGCCGGCGATGAAAAAGATCATCGTGTATTTCGTCATCATCCCGAGGCCAAGAACGGCGCCGATAGCGAGCCACCAGCGCGGATTTTCGCTGCGCAAGAGACGGATCACGAAGTAAGCCGCCAGCACCCACCACAGATAATCAAAGGAGATGTATTGAAACAAGGTCCCCATGCAGACGGACATCGGCGAGACGGCCGCGGCCAGCGCGGCGACGACCTGCGCCCAGCGCCGTCCCCCGAGCTCCCGCGCCATCAGGCCGGTCACAACCATTGCGACGCTTTGGGCAAGCGCGGCAAAAAAGCGCAGCCCGACGAGCGATGGCCCAAAGAGAATCAGTGCAACCCGGGCGACCAACGGAGTGCAGGGCGGATAGGAGACATAACCCCAGTCGAGAAAACGCGCGTCATCGAGCACCCCGAGTTCGTCACGATGAAAGCCGTAGTGCCAGTTGGTGGCGCAATGCAGGGCGAGTCGTGCTGCCGCCAAAGCCAGCAAGATCGCGAGGCTACCGCGTGTCTTCATTGAGTGATTGAGCGGGAGATCACTCGCTCACTCAATCTCTAATTCTCTCACTTCTTCCCAGTTTCGCTGTCACCCGCAACACGTCGCCAACCGCGATTTGCACATCGCGCAATCGCAATTCTCCCAAGGGCAGGGCCAGGAGAGAGAAGTCGCGGTTGTTTAACCGCTGCAATTGCGGCCCGAGAAAGCCGCAGGCGAGCGTGCCGAGAGTGCCTTCGCCGGCACATTCGAGTCCGGAGAGGCGCGCCTTCAGTTGGTCGTCGATCTCCAGGCTGGCGTTGATGCGAATCGCGGCATTGAGGAAGAGCTTTCGCGCCCGGATCCGCACAACAGCGTCAAGCGCGCGTTCCGTACGGGCGAGCAATTGGACGCGAGCACTTTCGATGATGACGCCCTGCTTTTTGGCGGCGGCGGTCGCGCCCCTGCGCACGAGCGTCTCGAGCTGAGCGACCGGGATCGAGATCTCGACACTTCCTTCCGCGGCATTTTGCAAAAGCAGCAGCAGCCTGCCCTCCGCATCACGTGCCTGGTTGATCTCCACTTCGCATGCCCGGCAGCTCAGATCGATGGCTGCGCCTTGCACATGCACCGGGCGACCGCCCATCTCAAAGCATTGCACTCGCAAAGCCGGTTCGGCTTTTCCCTCGGGCGGTGCCGGCCGCGGAGGCAAACGATCGCTCGCCGTCGCGCCATCAAGCGACAGGCGAATCGCTGCCAGCTCGGGATAGCTCTTCTCCTCCACCGCGACCATCGGTCCCACCGGAGTTACTACCTTGCGCAGACTCTCTTCCAACGCTGCGCGCAACGTTTCAGCGTCCGCCGGAAAACTTTTGCCTGGTAACGGAAACATCGCCTAAGAGCTACGTTTTTGCATGCGCGGTCGGACGCCAGATGCGATCCTAATTACAGGAGTGGCGAAGGTCAGCGAGGAAGCAAGGGTCCCGTGCTCGGCTTCGGCGCTTTGCGACCGATAATCAGGCAGCTCCGCTAAAGTCCCATGTTCGCCAAAACGACCGCCGCCTGGCTGACCGTTTCAAACAGCTTGGGATGGGTACATTCGAAATCCTCGACCGACGCAGTCAGGCCATGCCGGGCGGCCTCGATCAGTTTGGCCTGCTTCTTCGTCCGGCTGATTTCGTGAGTCGAGGCATCGAGAAAATGTGCAATGCTTTGTGCGTCCTCCTCGTGGCTGCGCGCCAGGGCGGAGATCTCATCGCGCAACGTCGCCACCAGTCGCAGAAGTTTTCCCCGTTCGGTTTCAGGCAGACCCGGCGCCTGCTCGATCCGCTTCTCGATTTTCCGCATCCGCTCTTCGATCATCCTGTTATCTCTAGCTGCGACCCGACGCCGCGTATTCGCGCGCTTCACCAACTAACTACGCAAGCGTGGCTTCGACAATACTCACCGGTGATTCAGTGGGAACCACTCGTGTCAGACGCAGACCCGCCTTGCCGAGCAGCGCTTTGTATTCCTCTTCCGTCCGCTCCTGCCCGCCGGGCCCGACCAGCATCATCATGTCAAGAATCTTGCCCGGGTGCGGTGCATCGCCCTGCGGCAACACCATCTCGATGATCAACAAACGGCTGGCCGAATTCATCGCGCGCCGGCAGTGGCCGAGAATTGTGAGGCACTGCTCCTCCGTCCAGTCATGGATGATGTGCGATAGCAGATAGGCATCGGCACCACTCGGAACCTTCTCAAAGAAGCTTCCCGACTCTATCGTGACCCGATCCGCCAGGCCGCGCGCCTTGATCAGGGCCGGCGCGTCGCGAACAACATGCGGCAGATCGTAAAGAATGCCGCGCGCGTCGGGATTGTGGACCAGGATGGTGGTCAGGAGATTGCCGGTGGCTCCGCCGACATCGACGATTGTCGTTAGGCCAGAGAAATCGTAGGCGGCGGCGATGGCCGGAGGTTCTCCGCCGTGGATCCCGATCATCGTTTCGCTGAACATCGACGCCTCCTCGGGATGCTGTGCCAGCCAGTCGAAAATGGGCATGCCGAGCATCTTCTCAAACCCGCTTTTTCCAGTCTGAACCGAATAGAGCAACTGCCCGAGGCCGCGCACCCACATGTCGCTGGCCAGAGTCAGGATGGTCGCGCGCATCGAGCCGGATACATCAGTCTTGAGCGCCTCGCCCACCGGGGTGAGAGCGAAGCGGCTCGAGGCATCCTCCGTCAGGACGCCAAGGCTCGCCAGCGTTCGCATGAGGCGATAGAGAGCCGGGGCGTTGGTGCCGGTTTTTCCGGCCAACTCGTCGGCACTCTTCGGTCCGTTGGCCAGGTGATCTGCCAGGCCCAGTTTCGCCGCGACATAAACAATGTGAGAAATCCAGTGTGCCGTGGCCATCTGGAGCAATTGGGCTTGTGGGGCCGCCGTCTGTGTCTTGTTATCGTGGTTCTCGTTCATGTCACGCTGATTTCGACTGGGACATTCGGCTACGGTCCGCATTTCCGCGAGAGCCAATCGAGACTGATGAACGATAGAACCAGGCTGCCAAGACTTGCCCGCGGAACGTGGGACAGCGAATCTTCCAACCTGGCAATTCCTGTATACCGGCGGCTTTGGATCAAACTTCTGTTCACGTTATGTTTGGGACGATAAAAGGTCATTCCTCAGGAACAGGCCGGAGCGGGAAGAAAATTGGTTGCGCCCGGCGCTTTTGCCGCTAACTTCCGCGTTCCCTTATGGCGAAGACTTCGTGGATCAATCGCAATGAACGCAAGCGCAAGACGGTGGAGAAATACGCCGCGCTTCGGGCTGAGCTCAAGGCGAAGAAGGATTACATTGGGCTTTCGCAACTGCCGCGCGATGCCAGCCCCACCCGGGTGGTCAACCGCTGCCAGGTGACCGGACGCCGTCGCGCCTTCATTCGCCGTTTCAAGATATCCCGCCTGACCTTTCGCGAGCTCGCCTCCGCCGGTCTCATTCCCGGTGTGACCAAGTCGAGCTGGTAGCCCGCTTCAGCCGGGGTCTCGGGTGCCTGCCTCCGCATCCGCTCCATGAATTTTTTTCTATCAATTTTGGCCTTCGCGACAGTCGCCGAAGGCGTAACCGAACACTGGGATTCGCCCGCCGTGTTGTTGGGCAAGTTGGCGACCATTGCCGCCCTCGTGGCATTGAATGGCTTTTTCGTCGCGGCGGAGTATTCCATCATCAAAGTAAGGATCAGCCAGCTCGACACGCTGATCGACGAGGGCGAACGGCGGGCCGTTTTTGCCCGGCACGTCCGCGGTCATCTCGATTCTTATCTTTCGGCGACGCAGCTTGGCGTGACGCTGGCGAGCCTTGGCTTAGGCTGGGCGGGCGAACAATTCCTCGCCTCGATCCTGCAACCTGTCTTCGGGTTAATCCACATTCCCTCCCCTGCGATCGTGACGACAGTGTCAGTGGTGCTCGCCTTCCTCGGCATCACGTTTCTACACATCGTTTTCGGAGAGCTGGCGCCAAAGTATGTCGCGATCACAAATCCGTTGCCCGTTTCGCTCCGGCTCGTCCGGACGTTGACGATGTTTCATCTGGTCTTTCGGCCGTTCATTTGGCTCCTGAATAAATCGTCCAATTTTTTCCTGCAAAAGATGCTGCGCCTCAAACCGGTGAGCGGTGCCGAACTCGCCCACAGCGAAGAGGAACTGCGGCTCATTCTCGATGAGAGCGAACGATCCGACGAAGTCTCCTCGATCGGCCGCGAGATCCTCGTCAACGCGCTCGACATGCGCCGGCGGGTGGTGCGCGACATCATGACGCCGCGGGCCGACGTGGTCTACCTCGATATCGAGGAGAGCTTCGACGACAATGTGAAGAAGGCGCTCGAGTCGCGTCACACCCGGTTTCCCCTCTGCCGCGGGCATCTCGACAACACAATCGGCCTCATTCACATCAAGGAATTGGTGCCCATGATGCGCGATCCCGCGCCCGACCTGATGAAAATCCGGCGCGACCTGATCCCGGTGCCGGAAATGATGTCGCTCGAGAAACTGCTCAACCTCTTTCTCGTCCGGCACGCTCATCTTGCGATCGTGGTCGACGAATACGGCGGCACGGTCGGGATGGTGACGATGGAGAACGTGCTCGAGGAATTGGTCGGCGATATCCAGGACGAGTTCGACACGGAGAAGGCGGAGTTTCGCAAGATCAACGACCAGGAGTTCACGGTTGCCGGCGGTCTCGGGCTTTATGAGTTGCGCGACCTGGCTGATATCGAGCTGGAGAATGCCGATGTGAGCACAGTCGGCGGGTATGTTACCCACTTGCTGGGTCACCTTCCGAAACAGGGCGAGCAGGTACAGATCGAGGATTACCGGGTCACGGTCACGCAAACCGATGGCCGTCGCGTCGGCCAGCTCCATTTCAAGAAGCTGCTCGAAGACGACGATCGCCCGGTTGCGAAAGATTCCGCCGCCGCCTAGCGGCAACCGGAATCAGAACTTCCCGAAGTCGGCCACCACATTGATGCCGCCGGTCGTCGCTTTTCCGTTCTCGTAGGCGGGAGTGAACTGCGCCTTCTTCAATGCGCTTTCCAGCAGGTTGCCGAGGCCGCTGCCTTTCGGATTCTCCGAGATGGCTGAGGTGCCCGTGACTGCGCCCTTGTCGTTTACATTCACGAGCACTTCCGCCTGGCCGTTAACGAGAACGCCCTGGGAGAGGGTACTGATCGCTTTCTCTATCAGAAGGCGCAGGCCGCCGAGCAACTGCGGCTGAACATAATTTTCTAGCTTTCCCACGCGGTCGCGGTCGTGGGTCGCGAGCGAGACGACGATCAATTCTTCGTTGTTTTGGTGCATGAAGAGGACGGTGCCGCCGAGGTAGGCGCGGACCGGGTTTCCATTCACAGTCGCGGGCGTAAAGCGTCCCCAATCGAGCGCGGCCTGCACCGCTGCCTTAAAGGCATCATTGTTCCCGACCAGCGCTTGCGTGCTCTCCACCATTCCGGTGTCGGTAAGGTCGCAATAAAATTGGACCGCCCCGTCGAGCTTCGATGTTTCCGGGTCCTTAGGATAATGGAGGTAGTGGGTGATCGAATCACTCCCCTCAGTGACGAGCGCGGGGGTGACTGGTCCGGCAATGGCTGGTCGCGCAGCGGATTCGCCCGCGGGGGGAACGACGGTTGACGACGGAACGGGCGAGGCCGCGCTCCCTGTTTCGGTTTTGCGCTGGCAAGCAGAGAACGCGCCGAGAAGAAAAATAAGAGAGCAGAGCGAGATCGTCAGGCGGCGGACGGAGATAATTTCCATGGTCAAACTCGGGGGGAAGTAACCTCTGCCCCTCGCTTGCGCAAGTGAGCGAGTCCGCGGCGTGCTGGAAAAAAAGCTACCCAACTGCGCAAAGCAGTCCGAAGTTTCAATTCTTATGGCATACGAACTACCAAAATTACCCTACCCGAACGATGCACTGGAACCGCACATCGATGCGAAGACGATGGAGATCCATCACGATAAACATCACCAGGCGTACGTCACCAACTTGAACAAAGCGATCGAGGGCAAGGCCGACCTTGAAGGCAAATCGATCGAGGACCTGGTCGGCAACCTCGGTGCCGTCCCGGAAGAAATCCGCGCTGCTGTGAGGAACAACGGCGGCGGTCATGCCAATCATTCGTTCTTCTGGCAAATCATGGGCCCGAACGGCGGCGGCGAGCCGAAAGGCAAACTGGCTGATGACATCAAATCCGCCTTTGGCAGCTTCGACGCGTTCAAGGAAAAACTGGCCGATGCGGGAGCGAAACGCTTCGGGAGCGGCTGGGCTTGGCTGATCAAAAACAAAAGCGGCGGGCTCGAAGTTTGTTCCACTGCCAATCAGGACAGCCCGCTCATGGGCAAAGCGATCGCCGGATGCGAAGGCACGCCGGTCCTTGGGGTGGACGTCTGGGAGCACGCCTATTACCTGAAATACCAAAACCGTCGTCCCGATTATCTCAAAGCGTGGTGGAACACGGTGAACTGGGACGAAGTTTCCAAGCGTTACGGGAAATAAACGAACAATCACAAGCTGGAGCTCTCGAGAGGCGCGCTGCCAGTAGCGGCGCGCCTCTTTCTTATTTTTTGGGCGCGATTGAGCAGTCTCGCGACGCCCTGCGAGCCGGGTGATACCAGGTCCCGGTTCCGATCCCGATGATGGTTTCCTGACCCTCACGCTATGGGATGGGGAGCAGGTCCTTTCCCAATTCCCGACCGCGGGTTACCTCATCGACGCGTTCTGGAGTCCGACGGGCGTTATGTAGCGGTCGACAACCGTCACGCGAACAGCGGCGATTACCTTTGGGTCTTTTCGTTAAGCGACGGGCGGACTATCAAAAAGCCGGTCGACACGGGTCCGCAAGGTAAGGCCGAACCCGATGCCTACGAGCGTCTGGTCAAGTCGCTCCTGGATCCCGTGACCGAACGTTTCCCCGCCCTGAATGCGACACATTTCCTGAAGCTCTTCGTTTTCGCGCATGGCTGGACTAAATCGAGCGAGTTGCAGGTGAAGACCTATCTTGGGTTCGACAATTTGGAGCACCAGATCGTCGCGATATGCGAGACCTATCAAATCAAAGACGACAAACTCATCCTGCGGAATATGAAGATCCAAAAGCTACCGTGGCCGCCGGCGGCACGGAAGCAAACTTCCCCGGCGGGGTCATGAACGAAATCACGATTGAATCTGCCGACACGCAAGAGCTCGACCCTTTACTCGCGCTCTTCGAGCGGCAACATCGTGAACATCACATCATTCGTTCTCAGGAGGAACTGCATGCAGTACTCGTCGCGTTGCGGAGGCAGCCGGACGAAGGCTTCGTGCTGTCGGCGAATTGCGAGGGTTCACCCGTCGGAGTTGCCTATGCCGCGCGCATTCTCAGCCTGGAGCATGGTGGTTGGAGCGGATGGCTGGAGGAGTTTTACGTCCTGCCGGATTGGCGTGGGAAAGGAGTCGGCTCCCGGTTGCTCGCCGCGGTGCTGGCGGTTGCAACCGAGCGCGGCTGGAAAGCGCTCGATTTGGAAGTCGATGCTGGCCACCGTCGGGCGATTCCGCTCTACAGGCGCAACCGCTTCAAGGCCGTCAACCGGAACCGGTTTGTCCGCCATCTGGGTCGCGAATAAAAGCGGCGGCGGATTGCGATTTCTGCTCGCCTCTTCCCGTATCCGCTGATCTTGTTCTGCGAAACCGATCGTCTTGCTCCTGATGCGCACGCTGGGCCACCTCTTCGCAAACAACAAAGCCTGGGCGGAGCGCATCCGGGCACAGGACGCCGATTTTTTCCTCAAGCTTTCCCGGCAGCAGTCGCCCAAATATCTTTGGATCGGCTGCTCCGATAGCCGCGTGCCCGCGAACGAAATCGTCGGCCTGCTCCCGGGCGAATTGTTCGTGCATCGCAACGTGGCCAACCTCGTCGTGCACACGGATCTGAACTGTCTTTCCGTCATCCAGTTTGCAGTTGATGTTCTGAAGGTCCGCCACATTATCGTCTGCGGACACTATGGTTGCAGCGGCGTGCAGACCGCGTTGCGCCGCCATCGTATCGGTCTAAGCGACAACTGGCTGCGTCACATCCAAGATGTGCAACGGAAGCACGCCTCGAATCTCGGGCAGTTCAGCGCCGAACTGGAAACCTTCCGGAGGCTGTGCGAGCTAAACGTCATTGAACAGGTTGCGAATGTTTGTCAGACCACCATCCTCCTCGACGCTTGGGAGCGCGGCCAGGAGTTGTCGGTGCATGGGTGGATTTACGGAATAGAGGACGGATTGCTCCGCGACCTGAACGCAACAATTGTTGGGCCGGAGGAAACCCCTACCGTTTACCAGTCCGCAATTGCCAGGTTAGCCTAAGAAAGGGACGTCGAAATCTCTCCGTTTGTCATCCGGAGCCGGCGAAGCGCGGCGAAGGACCTCGCAAGCAAATTGCGATGTGGCTCGCACCCGCGCCAACCACCTCACCTTGCAAGCAAACTCGCAGCGCCCTTCTGCCTAACGACGATCGCACGTAATTTGAGAGTTCCCTCTCCGCCTTTCGGCGGTTCGGGATGACAAACCGAGTGGGTCGTAGCTGTTCCGTCAGATGGGCGGGTCCGTTGACCACCATGCGGCGCACCCGCATAGTGTGCCCCTTCATGTCGATCGAGCTGACTCGCAATTTCTGCATCATCGCGCACATCGATCATGGCAAAACGACCCTGTCGGATCGGTTGCTCGAGCGAACCGGCACGATCCACGACCGCGAGAAACAGGATCAGCTCCTCGATTCGATGGATCTGGAGCGGGAGCGCGGGATCACGATCAAGGCGCACCCGGTGGCGATGCGCTACACAGCAAAGGACGGCCAGGAATATCGACTCAACCTGCTCGACACGCCGGGACACGTGGATTTTGCCTATGAAGTCTCGCGCAGTCTCGCAGCCTGCGAAGGCGCGCTTCTCATTGTGGACGCGGCCCAGGGTGTCGAGGCGCAGACGGTTGCAAACGTGCACCTTGCCCACAAACAGGGCCTGACGATCGTGCCGGTGATCAACAAAATCGACCTGCCGAACGCCGATCTCCCCGCGGTGCATCGCCAGCTCGAGGAAATCCTCGCCATCCCCGCCGAGGAAGCGATCGATTGCAGCGCGAAAATGGGCATCGGGATCGACGAGATTCTCGAGGCCGTGGTCCATCGAATCCCGCCGCCGCCGAAACCGCAGGACGACATTTTGCGCGCACTCGTCTTCGATTCGGTTTTCGACATTTACCGTGGTGTGGTCGCCTATGTGCGCGTTTTCTCCGGCAAAGTGGCGGCGAATCAACAGATCAAGGTGATGAGCACCGACACGCGCTACGAAGTGAAGGAGGTCGGCGTCTTCACCCCCAAGATGTTCGCGCAGCCGACCCTCCAGGCGGGCGACGTGGGCTACGTCATCGCCAACATCAAGACGACTTCGGAGCTGAAGATCGGCGACACCATGACCGATCAGCGCCATCCGGCGAAAAAGCCGCTGCCCGGTTTCCAGGAGATTCACCCGATGGTTTTCAGCGGAATTTACCCGATCAACACCGCCGATTTCGAGCACCTGAAAACCGCGATCGGAAAGCTGCGGATGAACGACTCGGCGTTCGTTTATCAACCGGAAAGCTCGGTGGCGCTTGGCTTTGGTTACCGCTGCGGTTTTCTCGGGTTGCTTCACATGGAGATCATCCAGGAACGGCTTCGGCGCGAGTACGACATGGACATCATCGCCACCTCCCCGAGCGTCATTTACGAGGTCCTCACCACGCGCGGCGAAGTCGTGCTGGTCGATAACCCGGCGCATTTGCCCGACCCGAGCGTGATCGAGGAAATCCGCGAGCCGATCGTGCGTGCCTACATTCTTTGCCCTAACGAATGCATCGGCGACATCCTCCAGCTCATCCTTGAGAAACGCGGGACGATGGACCACACCGAATCGCTCGACACCCGCCGTGTCATGCTCCACTGCGAGCTGCCGCTCAACGAAATCCTGGTCGACTTCAACGACAAGATCAAAAGCATCAGCCGCGGCTATGCCTCGATGGATTACGAGCACGCCGGCTATCGCGCCTCGAAGCTGGTCAAGCTCGACCTGCTCGTGAACGGCGAACCGGTCGACGCTTTCTCGACCATCGTCCACCGCGATCGCGCGGAGGCGCGCGGCCGCCAGCTCGCCTCGAAGCTAAAGGAAGTGATCCCGAGCCAACTCTACCAGGTCGCGATCCAGGCGGCGATCGGCGGCAAGATTGTGGCGCGCGAGACAATTTCGGCTCTGCGCAAAAACGTTACTGCCAAATGCTACGGGGGCGACATCACGCGCAAGCGCAAGCTGCTCGAGAAACAGAAGGAAGGGAAAAAGCGGATGAAGAGCATCGGCAAAATCAACATCCCGCAGGAAGCCTTCATTGAGGTCTTGAAATCGTCGCAGTGAGATTGCCATCCTGCTGGGGCGAGACTTCGGCGAGACTGGGTGGGCGCGGTTGTAAGCGCAGCCTCCCCCCGGCTCGACAGAGTCTCGCCTCAGCAGCCCAGTTTCCGCGCGAACTTGCCGACAAAGCTACTTTGCAAAACCCATTCCTCAGCTAGCGTTTCGCGGCATGTTCCAACCGCGCTACGTCAAGCACAGTCACCTCCTTATTCGCCATGCCGAGAAGTTGATTCGTTATCGGCGCGACCGTTTGAGCGCTGAAACGATCGCAGAGCTTCAGGCGCAGATCGGAAAGGTGCGGGCCACCCTCAAGGCGCGAGACAATCGCGCCGCCCACGAGGAATCGGAGCGGCTCGACGCCCTCCTCGACGCCCACACCCCGCCGCACAAGGACGCCGTTTGGCGGGAGAATGTCGAGGTCATCCTCGTCGCGATTGTGGTCGCGGTCGGCATTCGTTCCTATTTCATTCAGCCGTTCAAAATCCCGACCGGCTCGATGCAACCGACCCTCAACGGCATCATCGGTCATCCTTCGACCGAGCCCGCGCCCAACTTTCTCACCCAGATTGTTGACTTTGTGGTCCTGGGTCGCAATTACATCAACGTCGTTTCGGGCGATGAGAACATCGTCGAGAGGATCACTTCGCGAAAATTTCTCTTCTTTTTCACCCTCTCCCACATCGAGTGCGACCGTCAATCGTTCACGGTCTACGCGCCGCCGGAGATTCTGCGCCAGGATTTCCAGGTTTACCCCGGAAATCGCTATCGCCGCGGCCAGGTCATGGCGCGTGGTGCCATCGATACGGGGGACCAGGTTTTTGTCGACAAGTTCAGCTACAACTTTGTTCACCCGCATCGGGGCGATGTTTTTGTTTTTCGCACCAACCACATTCCCGGCATCCGCGAAGATCCTGAAGCGGGCGCACCCTATTACATCAAACGCCTGACCGGCACGCCGGGCGACGAGCTGCGAATCGATTCGCCCAAGTTATACGTCAACGGTCAGCAAGCGCACAGCTATGGGATCAAGCGCGTGATGGCGGCGGAGCCGCCGTATCGCGGCTACTCGCAGGGGCCGCAAAGAATGCAGCTCTTGAATGGCGCCTTCGGTCCGGGGCTCTCCACGCCGAAGGCGACATTCGTAGTGCCCTGGCATCACTATTTCGCGATGGGCGACAACAGCTACAACAGCTACGACAGCCGCTACTGGGGGCCGGTGCCGGAGGAAAATGTGGTCGGCCGCGGGCTTTTGGTTTACTGGCCGTTTGGCCAGCACTGGGGATTAATTCGCTAGGGCAGCGATCTTGGAGTGATGGAGTGATGGGATCGCTCGCAGCCCCACTACTCCAATACTCCATCACGCCAACTCTTCTTTCCCTCCTTGGCATGCTCGGCGGGTATCTGCTCGTCATGCGGACCAACCCGGTCCGGGTCGCCTTGCGAGATGGCTTCCGCTGTGTCCTGCGTTTCAAGCGTCTTTGGTTCGTTTTCGCCTTTCTCGCGCTCGCCTACGCCGCTTTTCAGTTTGCGGTTTTCACTCCGCTCAATGGCACGGCCGATCTGCGGCTCGGACAATTTGCTCTCCCGCTCTGGCATTGGCCGCCCTTCTCTGAGGTTTGGCGCGAGAGCCTGCTCCACACCCTCGAATCCGTTGCGGGAATCTTCGATGCCGCTGCCACGACGTTCCCGCTCTCTGTCATCGCGGCAGTTCTCCTCATTGTGAACTGGCGCGGACTCCACGTCAGCCTGGTGCGCGCCCTGCGCCGGCAGTTCGGTCCCGGTGGCTGGCTGATTTACGTCGCGGTTTTGCTTGGCGCGCTCGCTTCGCTTCTCAAACCGCTCATCTATTGGCTCCTGCCGGATCGTGCCGGCTTTCTTTCGCCTGCGCACTTTCTCCAAACCTCGGCCGTGGTCGATACGGTGGCTTTCGTTTTTGAATATCTGTGCGCGGTCTACATCCAGGTTTACCTCATCACGGTCTCGCTCGCGTGGATCAAGGGACTGCATTTTCGTGAGGCGGAATTGCTTCGCTTCGCCATGCGCCGTTTCAGCTTTGTCTTGAAATGGGTCGGACTGGTGGTGCTCGCGAGTATGCTCCTCCTTCGTCTCCCGCTTCTCGTCGCCTACTTTCGCAATGTGCCGGACGTGCTCGATTATCTGCCGACCGGACGTTGCATGATGGCCGCGCTCATCATCTCTTTTGCTGCAATGCAGATTTCACTCACGTTGCACAACGACACTCTGCGCGAAGCGCTCCGAGCGCACTGGCAATTCGTTCGGCGGCACGCTTTCCGTTTTGCCTGGTTCCTGTTCATCTGCGGGCTGCACTTTTGGTTCCTCGCGGTGGCCGACACCGTCATTCGCACCGCCGCCACGGAGCGCCCGCTCGCTCTCATTCTTTGGAAGCTGCTTTATCTGTTGGCGCGCGCTTTCGTTACCGGCTGGCTGCTGGCGAGCTGGGTCTCCCTCTTCCGGCAGTGTGAAATAGGGCAGGTGAATCGCGAAGCCTGGATCCGCTATTGAGTCATGTCGTCGTCCGGTTCCACCGCTAAGGAGATCACGCGCGCCAGCAAATCCAATCTCGCTTTCGCCTTTATCTCGTTAGGCAAGGAACGCCGGGGCGACATCACCATCTTCTATGCCTTTTGTCGGCTGATCGACGACATCGCCGATACGCCTCGAACTTTCGCCCGAAGAAAAGACTCGTCAGCTGATCCGCTGGCGCGAGGCGCTCCGCGGCCCACGGCCGGACGAGCCGGTGCTCGCGCCCGAAGTGCGCAGCCTGATGAGCAGATACCCGATTACTCCGGCCATGCTGGAAGAGATCATCGACGGCGTGGAGATGGACCTGACGATCTCGCGCTATGAAACCTTCGCCGCGCTGCGCCTGTATTGTTACCGGGTGGCGAGCGCGGTCGGCCTCGTCAGCATCGAGATTTTTGGCTACAAGAATCCGGCCTGCAAAGAATACGCCGTCGAACTCGGGCTGGCACTCCAGGTCACCAACATCCTGCGCGACGTCGCCCGCGACTTCGTCAGTGGTCGTATCTACTTGCCGCAAGAAGACATGACCCGCTTTGATTATTCCTCCGTCGACCTGGCGGCACGGATTTACGACGATCGATTCGTCAGGCTAATGCAATTCGAAGCCGACCGGGCCCACGAATATTTTGCGCAAGCCGCCGCCTTCCTGCCGCGAGAAGATCGCCGCTCGATGGTCAGCGCCGAGATCATGGGTTCGATCTACGGTGCGCTCTTGCAGCAAATGGAGCGCGACCGCTTCCGCGTTTTCGAGCGCAATTACCGGATGCGCACGCTGTCGAAGTTCTTGCACGTCTGCGCGACGGCTGTTGAAGCTACTGCTGAATAGCCGCGCCGGAGCATCCGTCTTAACCTCAACCTTCGAATTCTAAGAGCATCAATTGCGAAAAAGTATTTTATCCCGACGATATCGGCCGCGATTCTTATCCCGATGGGTCTTAGCTCCTGCGAAACGCCTGAGGGTCAGGGAGCCGGTATCGGCGCGTTCACCGGCGCAGCCGCCGGTGCGCTCATCGGTGGCGCTGCCGACCGGCGGTCGGGGCGCAGCGATCGGTGCCGCCGCCGGTGCCGTCGCCGGAGCGCTTCTGGCGCGGCGATCGCGCAGATCAGGCGCACTACTATCACGCGCCTCCCGGAGGTTATCCCGTACGCGGCACGCACCGGCACGCCGGGCTACGTCTACAGTCCGTATGGCCACCACAGCACGTCATCGACGTGCGCGGTGTGCCCGCCGGCGCGTTGGTGCGCGATCCCTCGACCGACGGCATCTTTCGTAATCCGTAGTAACTCCCGGAAGCCAGGCTTCCAGTTTGATGTCGGCCGTTTAGTTGCTAAGTCTGCACCGCCCGGCTCGTTGCTGCGAATTGATTGATAACTCCGTTCGTCGGGCCGGAAACCGGCGACCGGTCAGGCAGAGCTGCCTACACTTCCCTTGTAATCATCGACGAGTTGCGCGTCTCTTCATCCATCTCGCCGAGCTCGGGCCAGCCGCGGTGATAGCCTTCGCCCGGCAGTTTGCGCGTCGCGTCGAAGCCCATGTGTGAGCCGACGTTCTGCACAGTTGGCGCGTGATCGAGCGAGTCGCTCGGGTTCGTGATGATCGTGCTGTCGCGTTTCGGATCGGTGTTGGCGCACAAGCCGGAAAAGGACTTCGCTGGTGTTCTGCACATCGCAATCGTCGTCCACCACCACGATGTATTTGCTGAACATCATCTGCCCCATGCCCCAGAGTCCGTGCATGACCTTGAAGGCCTGATAGGGTACTGCTTGCGAATGCTGACGAAGACGAGGTTGTGAAAAACGCCTTCCGCCGGCAGCGCCATGTCCACGATCTCCGGGAAGTTCATTTTGAACACCGGCAGAAAAATCCGCACGCTGGCCGAGCCGAGATAGAAATCCTCCATCGGCGGAATCGCCGACGATCGTGGTCGGATAAACCGCGTCGCGCCGATGCGTGATCGCGGTGAGATGAAAGACCGGATAATCTTCGACCGCCGTATAGAAGCCGGTGTGATCGCCGAACGGTCCTTCCGGCCGCGTCTCGCCCGGCTGGACATAACCTTCGAGCACGAAATCGACATCGGCCGGCACCTCGAGATCGTTCGTTTGGCACTTGACCAGCTCGACCGATTTCTTGCGCACGAAACCGGCGAAGAGAATTTCGTCGAGTCCATCGGGCAAGCGGCGCGGTCGCCGCGAAGGTGTAAGCGGGATCGCCGCCGATCGTCACCGCCACCGGCATCCGCTCGTTGCGCTCGTAGTAAAGCTTGCCGTGACGCGCGCCGACCTTGTGCACCTGCCAGTGCATCCCGGTCGTCAGGTCGTCGTAAACCTGCATCCGGTACATGCCGAGGTTGCGCGCGCCGGTTTCCGGATCGCGCGTGTGGACGTTCGGCAGGGTGATGAAGCGCCCGCCATCCTTCGGCCAGCACTTCAGGATCGGCAGATCGAGGAGAGAAAAGCCTCGATCCGTGATTCGGTGAGTCGTTGGAGTTGAGCGTCTCCTCGAAGCGATGCACGACTTCCTGACACGGCGCCGGACCTCACCTGCTTGCGGGCGCGCGTGCAGCAGGTTGATTCCCTGCTTCAGCAGACTCCAGCCTTCGCGCAGATCGGTCGGCGGTTTCGCTTTGAGAATAAGCTGCAATCTCCTGCGCGAGGTCATCGATGCTTTCGACCTGGAGCGCCATCGCCATCCGTTTCTCCGAGCCCATGGTGTTGATCGCGACCGGGAAGTTCGAGACCTTGCCGTCAACCAAGCGGCTGTCTCGAAGAGCAGCGCCTTGCCGCCACCCGGCGATTTCATCTCGCGGTCGGCCCATTCCGCGATCACCAGGTCGGTATCGGCCGGCGTCGAGATACGTTGCAGTTCGCCCGCCTTGTCGAGCGTTTCAAGAAATTGGGAAAAGGAAACGTAAGCCATCGTCGTCTGTCTGACGGTTCATTACTCCTGTTTCCCTTTGCTTGCCAATTGTAGCCGATTCGCGATGGGAAGGGTGGACATCGATCCGAGGTCCGGGAACGCTTCCTGTGCTAGTGTTAGTTGATTGTCAGTTGCCCTAAGGCGAGGTCAAAATGACCATTCCGCTGCACCGACTTGCAACCCATCACTGTCACGGCAGACATGGACTTAACGAGCCACAATATCGCCGTATGCTGGGCTCCGACCAGATTGCAGACCTGGGCGATAGTTTCGATTCGCTAGTGATAGAGGTCGTAGAGTTCGACCAAGGCGATGCCGCTGTCGCTGCCCTTGGCCAGAACAAGGGCAGTGTAATTTCCCGGCGCCAGAGCCAACCGGACCGCTGCGTCGTGGGAATCCGCAGGCGCCAGACCGTCGATTGTAATGATCGGGTCGCTTCCGGGAACGTAATCGTCATTGCTCACTACGAGGTCGCCATTGACGTCGCGCACTTCGAGTACCGGGTCAGCGAGCGGGTTGGCGATCCCTAGATCGCCCAGATCCGGACCAATCGCGCGGGCCACCACTTCGCAATCGCCCGTGCCAGTTCCTCCGGCAATAAATCCGCCGATCAGCGGATTGGCCGCGTCGACAAATCCGCGAGTGCTTAAATTTGACAAGGTCGAGTCGACGTTTGGTGAAAGGTCGTAAGCCTCCACCAGAGCGGTGCCGGTCACACCATTCTTGCCGTAGACGACCAGGGTGTAGGCTCCAGGCTGGAGCGACGTAACGATGGCGGACTCAAAGTCGTTTACCGGCGGGATTCCGGTAGCTTCAATGGCGCCCTTTTGCGTGTCTTGCCAGTTGTCATTCGAAGCGATCGTGGCACCGGTCGAATCGTGCAATTCAAGGACTGGATCGGATAACGGCGCGGCAATTCCCTGGTCGGCAAGCGAAGGACCGAGGGCACGAAGGAGAACGTTCTTGGCCTGAGTGCCGTTGACGATAAATCCACCGATCAGGACGCTGTCGCCGATGAGGTACTTCGCCTCGCGTGGAGAGGTTGGCGAACTGGGCGGCTGGTGGCGTTGTCTGAAAGTCGGAAAGCTGGAGGGCCTGGTCGCTCAGACTAACGAGAAAAGAACCCAATCCGCCCTCGGTAGTCAGGCGCGAACCGCTTGTGACGTTGCCGAATTTCCCGCTCACCGCACCGGTACTGTCGAGGATGGTAAAGATGGAGTGACTCGAAATCGGGTACCCGGTCGCGACCTGCACGACCAGGGTGCTGCCCCCGAGCACAACGCTGCCCCCCACCGTCAAGTGGTCGTAGGCACCGCTGGTGAACTGGCCATCGGCGATCGTGACCAGGCTCGGAATGGAATATCGCAGGGCAGAGGCAGAACTGAGAGCAAGATCGCCGGTGATCGTGGGACCAGTTTGCCCCATGGGGAGGAGCGTCGCGCCTTCGACCGTCACAGGTCCCGCAATTGTTCCGCCTAACGAAATCGTGCCTCCTTGAAAATCGCCCAAATCGGCCGTGAGCGAACCGTTAACCGTAGTGCTCCCGGCCGTTTGCAGGTAGTCATGACCGGAAAGGACGACAAATGAGCCGGCTCCGATTGGGAACCCATTGACGTCAGGCAGCGCAGGCTGGACCACGACAGTCCCGGCCGTCGTGAAATTGCCGGAAGCGGTAAAGCTGTAACCGGAGCCCACGACGAAGCTGCCATTCGCGGTGTTGTTGAGAAGGTTTCGCAACCCGTCTCGACCGAGCTCATCCACGATCATCGCATGATTGATGACGGTGATGGAGCTGTTGTTCGTAATGATATTCGCGTTCCCGAATTCGAACACCGAGACGCGCGGCTGCGCGGTCGAAAGATCAAAGCCCTGCAGAAAATAACTTCCGCCGTTCAGAGTGCCGGTGGAGGCATCGAAGTTGGGAAACGTTCCGTGCGAACTAAAATTGGAATTGTAGAGGGACAGCGCGCCGTCGTTTTCGAAAGCCACGCCAACAGAGTAAGTGCCTGCGGCGTCGGCCGTATCCTTGATCGTGAAAGAGGCGGCGGCATTGATCGTTACCTGGTTAACAGTGATCGGGATGTCGACGAAAACGTCCTTCGGGATGGTGACGCTGTAGACGCTACCCGCGATGTTGTTAGGCACGCCGGAAGGAGACCAATTGTTCGCGATCGTGTAGTTAGTCGGTTCTTCATCGAAAGTGCCGGACGGGCCGACATAGACCGCTTCGACCGGGGCGGCCTGACCTATGCTGAGGCATCCGACAAGGGCCACCGCGAGGCAGGGTAGCTGACGCATGGCCAAGTGGTAGCAAATCCTCCAAAAAGAACAAGTTCTTTTATTTGCCTGGTGTGAGCGCAACTCCGGGCCGGCGCCGCGGCGGAGTGGAAACATGAGGTCGCGCGCAGGATTCACGTGCGGAGCGGGGGTCAAGAAAGCGGTTTGCGAGGGGACCTTCAAGAGCTGACGGATTGTGGGACCGGCTCCGTCTCATGGATGCGGCCGTAATCCACGCTTAGACGATCATTCCCCAGCTCAGTGTAGATTTCGACGAAGCGCTCGCCGAAGCGAATATCACGCCAGCTATAACCCTGTTGACTTTGCACCGAGGCCGGGATGACGGTATCAACGCAAACCACCGAAGCCATCAGTCGCGTCTCGCTGCTGCGCAGAAGCTCGGGCGTGATACCATCAAGCGGGCTCCGCTCATCGATCGTATGCCGGAGCGTGAGGACAGTCGGGAAAGCCAGCAACCGGTCGAAGTGCAGCTTGAGCGAATAAAAGCGCCGGATCACATCACCTTCCCGGGTCGGCTCATCCCGATGCATCATGAGCCGGAACTCCGCCTCCACCATGCTGTGGGTTCGCATGTTGGCCACGCGCAACATAAGGGTTGGTTGCCCATCGAAAGGGGCAATCACGAGACTGTCACTGAACGAGATGCGTGCGGTGGGCCGGGAAAAGCGAACAAAGATCAAACCGGTGATGACCGCGAGCAGGAACAACCCCACCATGATCTCGCTCGTCGTAACGATATGACCATAGAGCGTCGCTGGATACATATGGCCATAACCCACGGTTGCCAGGGTCTCGGCGCTGAAGAAGAAGGCTTCGAGATAGGACCCGGGACTCATCTCCGCAATGCAGGGCCCGCCAACTGTATAAAGACCGGCAAAGGTCAAATTGATACTCAGGTAGGTTCCGAGGAGGAGGAGGATGAAACGCGGCCAACTGAGCGCCAGAATCCAGTGATAGATATCGCGCCACTCCTGTCCCTTGGCGTTGAGCTTCAGAAACTCAAGCTGCCCGACGCGTAATGAGACCGGCTTGGGTTGTCTTTTCACGATCGGTTTTTGGCCAAACATAGCGCAAGCCTCAGGTCCAGAATCGAACTCGGAAGCTGGAAGCTCGCGCTACGATGTTGACTCACTCTTCACCATCAAAGTAATCCAATGCTTTCCCGTGCAGGAGTCTTCGCTCCGGCGAGCGAACGAGCCACTTCTTGCTGTCCGGATAATAACAGGATTCACCGATCGGATTATCGGCGATAACATAAAGGATGAGGTCTTCCGAGCTGTCATTGATCAACTGGTGCGCCTCGCCCGGCCCATAAATGAAGGCGTCCCCTTGCGCGATCGGTATTTTGCCGGAGTCATCGCGGGCGACGCCTCTACCTGAGATGACGTGATAGAACTCCCATTGCGCAGCATGCGAATGATAGGGGTAGGGAGTCTGGCCCGGCGCGATCCGGAGAATCTCCACCGCAAATGGATGCCGCGCCCTTGCGTCGCCGGACTTCGGATCCCAGCCGAGCGCTTCCGAAATGTCCTTCCCGGCGCCGACAAATTTCCCTTTCGGCGAAGCCCAGGGAGACTCTTTGATTTCCTTGCTGTTGATCTTTTTCATGGGGCGCTTCGGTGGGAAGTAATGGATTGATCGTTAGGTCGGCAGGCCCGTGGCAGAGTAGCGCGCGCGATATTTCGCAGCCCTCTTCGCGCGCTCGAGTTCGCGATTGCGGGCGGGCGATTTGGTCACAAGAGCATCGAGCAATTCCCGGGACGCTTGTGCCACCTGCTCCACGGCGAGCGCGAAAGCGATTTCGTTCGCCTTCGAGGGTGCGCCGCCGCCGCTGATTTTCCGGACGTATTGCAAGGCCGAGGCCCGAATTTCTTCATCGGTCGCCGGCGGTTCGAAGTTGTGCAGCATCTTGATGTTCCGACACATGAGCAGACCTCCTCTGGTGTTTGATGAGGGGAATAGGAAAGAGCCGATCGCGCGCAAAGTCGAGTGCGAACAATCGGGCGGGATGCAGACGGGCCGACAGACAAACAACGCGTAGGGCTTCCTTTTACAAACATTACAGAAATATTACATGTCCGACCATTAGCGAGTTGACAATTGTTCGTTTCTTCGGAGGCTGCGATTCTGGTCTAGCAGCAACAAACGCGAGTATCGGGCTTTGATCGAGGTGTCTCTCCTGCACCGGATCTCCGATCAAGCAGAACCAGCGCTCGCCAACCGCAGATTTCAATTGCAGCCATTATCCTAATGAAAACTGATGTTCTTATTATCGGCGGCGGGCCTGGCGGCTCGACCGCAGCCATGTTCCTGCTGCGAGAAGGGATCACGCCTGTCATCCTCGAGCAGGAGGAGTTTCCCCGCTTCCATATCGGCGAATCGCTCACGGGCGAGTCGGCTCAAGTCCTGCGACGGCTTGGGCTGAAAGGGGAAATGGAGAAGCGGCAATTTCCAGTCAAACATGGCGTGAAAGTCTACGGCCCGAACGCCGCCAACAGTTGGTATGTGAAGGTTTCTTCGCGCGATGAGGACTGGAATCTTTACGCCAACACCACCTGGCAGGTGCGCCGCAGTGAATTCGACGACATGATGCAAAAGGAAGCGATTTCGCGCGGCGCCAAGCTTCTGCGCGGCACCGCGGTCAAAGCGCTGCAGGGGGAAGATGGCACGATGCGCGGGGTCCTGGTCCGTTGGCCGGACGGCACGACCGAAGAAATCGAAGCCAAGGTGACGCTCGATTGTTCGGGCCAATCCACCTTCCTCGCGAATCAGAAGGTTACGGGACCGAAATATGTGGGCAGCTACGACAAACAAGTGGCGTTCTTCTCCCACGTTAAAGGGGCCATTCGCGACACGGGGACGGAAGGCGAAAACGCCAAGGATAACACCCTCATTCTCTACCATACCAAATTTCACTGGGCTTGGTTCATCCCCGTGGATAGTGAGACGGTAAGCGTCGGGTTAGTGACACCGCGATCCGATTTTCTCGCGAAAGAGCAAACGCCGGAAGAGTTTTTCCGCAATGACTTCTTCACGATCAATCCGGAATTAGTCCGTCGCGTGCCAAAACTAAACCTGGTCGAGAAGGTCCATGTCGTGCCCAACTATTCCTACCAGGTCCGCGGCTTTTGCGGTAAGGGATTCATCTGTGTGGGTGACTCGCATCGCTTCATTGATCCGATCTTTTCCTTCGGGGTGACGGTTACGATGCGCGAGGCAGAATTGGCGGCGCCGGTTATCCGCCAGTATCTCGAGGGCAAGCTGGATGACAAGGAGAACCCGTTCGCTGAACACCAGATTGCCTGTGAGAAAGGGATCGATAACCTCGAAGACATGATCGATCTCTTCTGGGAACAGCCCTTCGCCTTCGCGACCTTCGTCCATTCCCGCTACGTCGAAGAAATGACTGACGCTTTTGCTGGGCGAATCTACGAGTCCGAGCACCAGCCCTCGAGAGCTATCATGTCATTCCGCAAACTGCTCAAACGGACGCGCGAGTACGACGCCGACGACTATTCGATCCCGATCGGTTCGCGCTATCATCCCGAGCGCGCTCCGTTGTGGGAGCCGGACTCACCGGTCGAGACGACGGAGGGCTGGATCAAGCGCGGGAGGGGAGGCAAAGACGACGATAGGGTCCTCGAATCCAGCGGTGGCGCCAACCACGAATAAGATCATGGACACTAGCGCGAACATTCCGCCACGGCTCAAAGAGTATCTCGACGAAGCGCGGGCGCCGCTCCCTGCGATCAGCGACCCGGACCAGCCGCTTCAGATCGACTCGCTTGGGCTCATTCGGTTGGTGGCTTTCATGGAGAGCGAGCTCGGTATTCAGGTTCAAGACGAGGAGCTCCTCGCGGAGAACTTCGCCAGTTTGCGGAGCCTGAGCAGGCTCCTTGCCTCGAAGACGCCTTTGGAAACGAAGTGAGGTACTGACGAAACCGTCGCGACCGAATAATAGGCGAAGCCAGGCGTGGATCATTCCTCTCGGAATGCTTCTCCGAGAACCAGAGGAACCTCGAAACGTCGGAAGACACTGGCCAACCGGTTGCGAGGATTCTTCTCCAGTCTTGTTCTTCGAATCAACATAACGGCGAGATCGAGATGCAAACCGCGGCGCGGCACTATCTTCTTCTGGTCGGTATTGCCGTCGCCGTCCTGGTCCTAATCCTCCGCGCCGGCAGCCATCTGCCCGCCCCAGAAGTCCAGCTCCCGATTTCCGGGACGAGCCTGACATCTGAGAGTGAAAAACCGGTTGCGGCTGCGCCTTTCAACCAGGCGGTAGAGCAACGGTTGGAGCAAAACGCAGCTGATCCGCTCAGCCGATTTTTCCTTCAGCTCTTTGTTGTCATTACGGTCTCGTATTCCGTCGGGTGGCTTTTCACTCGCTGCGGGCAACCAGCTGTGGTCGGAGAAATGATGGCCGGAGTTCTGCTCGGGCCTTCGCTCTTCGGTTGGCTCTCGCCGACCGCATTCCAATTTGTTTTTGCCGCCTCATCATTGGACCCGCTGCGTTTCATCAGCCAGGTGGGGGTCTGTCTCTTTATGTTCACCGTTGGCATGGAGATGGACTGGACCGAGCTCCGGCAAAAGGCTGCCGCGGCTATCCTCGTTAGCCACGTCAGCATCGCCGTTCCCTGCCTCCTCGGTGCGGGATTCGCCTATTTTCTCTTTGATCGGCTCGCGGAGCCCGGCGCGCCGTTTGTCGCCTTTGCCCTTTTTGTCGCGCTCTCCATGAGTATCACCGCTTTCCCGGTCCTGGTTCGGATTCTGCAGGATCGCGGCATTCTCAAGTCCTCGTTAGGCCGGGTGGCTTCGGCCTGCGCCGCGGTTGGCGACGTGACGGCGTGGGCCCTGCTCGCCTTTGTCGTGGCCATCGCCAAGTCGTCGGATTTTGCCTCCGCTGCCTTTTGCCTCGGGCTCGTGCTTGTTTTCGTGGCCTTCATGTTCATGGTTGTTAAGCGGAACCTGCCCCGCTGGTTGGGCAAGGAAGCTCTGGAACAACCCGCCCCGGCGACGAGCACCCTGGCGATCGTGATCGCCCTGGTTCTCGCATCCGCCCTGTGCACTCAGCTACTTGGGATCCGGGCCCTTTTCGGTTCTTTCGTCGCCGGCCTCGTCATTCCGGCGGGCGGAGGATTTCGCGGTAAGCTTGGTGTGCGCATCGAGAACATCAGCTCCGTCTTGTTCCTTCCCGTCTTCTTTGCCTTCTCGGGTTTGCGCACTGAAATTGGCCTGCTCCAGACGCGTGCCGATTGGCTGATTTGCCTTCTCGTCATTGCGCTTGCGACCATCGGCAAGCTTGGCGGCAGCTCTTTCGCCGCCTGGCTAACGGGCATGGGATGGCGCCAATCCCTCCAGCTCGGAGCCTTGATGAACACTCGCGGCCTGATGGAGTTGATTGCCCTCAATCTCGGTTACGAATTGCACATTCTCTCCCAGCGGGTCTTTAGCATCCTCGTCATCATGGCCCTGGTCACGACGATCATGACCGGGCCGCTTTTAAGTTTGTTCGGTTGCAGACGCCGCGCCTGAATAAAAGGGCGCGAAACGGAGCCGCGAGACCGCGACCTAATCATCAATCGAAATGTTAGAAAGCACACCCGCGAAGGCATGACCCGGCGTGGTCTCGACGGTGTGGATAAACTTCCGCATCGCGTCCAAAACCGGCACTTCCCGACGATCAAACACCTCACCCTGGAGCAGGCGCAGCACCTCTATGCGGTGTTCCTTGGATTTGATAAAATGAGTGAAGGCCGGGAGTAATTTGTAGTAGAGCCGGATGAATTCATACCAGATCTCAGTGCCGGAGCGGAGCTTCTTCTCATAAGGTTTAAGAGCCGCTTCGCTGAAATCGTTGTTTTCGAAGGCGTACTTGATCCGTTCCGCTGAATACTTCGCGCTAAAAAGCGCCACACTTACGCCGGACGAGAAAATCGGGTCGACAAATCGGGCCGCGTCGCCGATCAGGACAAAGCCGTTGCCGGCAAACGTGTCCATCTTGTAGCTGTAGTCGCCCTCCAGCTTGAAGTCGTTGACGCGTTTGGCGTTCCGCATCGCGTGCGCGAGGTCGGGGTTTGAGTCGACGTATTTCTGAAAATATTCTCCGGGCTCCAAACGCCCGCTCTTAAACACGGCCTTCTCGGCCACGATGCCCATCGACGTAATCTCATGCGTGATGGGGATTTGCCACGCCCAACCCCTCTCCACCGGCAGGAAGAAAATGTGGATATATTCCGCTGAATCTCCCTGACTCTTGTCGACGTTTTCAAACCACGCATGAACCGCAAACTGATCAAAAATAGGGTCGTTCTTTTTCACCTTGAGCTGTTTTCCCAGCAGCGTTTGGCGGCCGCTTGCGTCCACCACCATACGTGCCGGAATGTCGATCTCTTGTTCGGCCAAACGAACGCGTATGCCGCGAGCGTAATTTTCGTCGTCAAATATCACCTTGGTCGCGCCGATTCCCTGGTAAACCTTGGTGCCGAGACTTTCCGCATGCTTCAACAGGAGGAGGTCAAACTTCTGCCGATCCACGTGATAGGTGTAGTCCTGCTTCACATGGGGCGAGGGAAACTCGCTGAACGCAATCGCCGCCTCTCCCTTGCGTACCGGTGGATGCCACGAGGCGCCATGTTTCTTGACAAATCCCTCCCGCTCCAGCACGGGCAAAAATCCAATCTCGTCAAACACCTGGACGGATGACATGACCATGGACTCGCCCACGTGAGCCCGGGGGTGGTTGGCTGCCTCGTAGATGGTGTTCTTGATCCCCGCTTTCGACAGGTAGCATCCCAGAGCTGATCCGGCCGGTCCGCCGCCAATAATTACCACATTATCCGTTTTTGAATTCATACCTTGAGTTTCAACCTGCGGCTTCGAGACGAGGGCACCAATCGGAGCCTTCCTAAAATGACCCAGGTTTCATATGCTGTCAGCATTTAATCGGCCATCGCTGGAATTTGTAAAGACTCCGACTTTTCCAGCTCGGGGATGAATGCAACGAGGATCTAGTGAACGTCCCGACGTCCAGGGTTATGAGCATCTGCAAACGTCCCCGAGCCTTGGTCAAGCTTTTCGTCAGCGCTGCCTTGAAGAATGGCAACTTCCCGGAAGGTTTTCGACTTCGCGGCAGAATGTTTCTGGCCGACTGCCGCCGTGCCCCGGGAGTGTGAGTAGCAAGCGCTCCTGGCCTTCGCCGCATGACCGGGCGGAGGCATGGGCGTAAATCCTGCGCCTTTCTGCTCGCAAAAGGCACGGCCTGCATTTAGATAAAATGCGGCATGCCCGCGCAGTCCGCCAACCAGCAACCGGTTTCCGTCGTTACCGGCGGCGCCGGCTTTCTCGGCTCCCACCTGACCGACCGCCTCCTCGCCGAAGGCCATCGCGTGATCGCGATCGACAACCTGATCACCGGCAATCTCACCAACATCGAGCACCTCGCCGGGAACGAAAATTACCGCTTTATCAAGCAGGATGTGACCCGGTATTTGCTGGTCCCGGACGAGATCGACTACGTCTTCCATTTCGCGTCGCCGGCCAGCCCGATCGATTATCTCGAGCTGCCGATCCCGACCTTGAAAGTCGGCGCCCTCGGGACGCACAACACGCTCGGTCTGGCCAAGGCGAAGAAGGCGAGATTTCTCCTCGCCTCGACCTCCGAATGCTACGGCGACCCGCTCGTCCATCCGCAGCGGGAGGACTACTGGGGCAACGTCAACCCGATCGGGCCGCGCGGCGTTTACGATGAGGCGAAGCGTTTCGCCGAGGCGATCACGATGGCGTATCATCGTTATCACGGCATCGACACCAAGATCGTCCGCATCTTCAACACCTACGGACCGCGCATGCGATTGCGCGACGGGCGGGTCGTGCCGGCCTTCATCGGCCAGGCGCTCGGGGGCCAGCCGCTCACCATTTTCGGCGACGGTTCGCAGACCCGCTCGTTTTGTTACGTCTCCGATTTGATCGACGGGATCTACCGGCTGTCGCAATCGGATTTCCACGAGCCAGTCAACATCGGCAACCCGCGCGAAATGACGATCAAACAATTCGCCGAGGAGATCATCCGCATCACCGGCACGAAATCGGGGATCGAATACAAACCGCTCCCGGTCGACGACCCGAAGGTGCGCCAGCCCGATATCACGCGCGCAAAGACAATCCTCGGCTGGGAGCCGAAGGTGGAGTTTGAGGAAGGAATCACGCGCACAATCGAATACTTTCGGCATTGGTTGGAGCGCGCGAGCGAACGCTAAGTCAGTAGCCACGATACGCGGAGCAGGAGCTTGTGTTTTCAGTTGGTCGCTCACCTCCTGAATCTGCGCTGCCTGTGCCTTAAGGGCTGCTGTGATTTCAGGTCTGAAAGAAGAGTGGCGCCCCCCGTCCGTGAGGCATCGCGCCGGATCAAACCGCCGTCATAGTTCGTCCGCGTTCGGGAACCGTCGGATTAGCGGATCGTGAGGCACGGGCTGGAGGAAGCCGAGCGTGCGTTTGAACAGTGGATTGAGCAAAGGCGAAGTGTGTCTCGCATACAGATCGAGCGGCGCCAGCCTCATGCGAAAGTGCAGTTTCGGATCGTAGTTGAGCTGCCCCGTTTCGTAGCGCTTGATCCCGTGATCGAGCGCCCATCGGAAGAGGTCCCGCATGGTCACGTAGTAAAGCTTAAGGTCTAGTGCCACGTCGTAATCAAATCCGACGTTCAAGTGCTGCATCGTACCGTCTCCTAGCAGGCAAAGCGCGAAGGCAGCCAGTCGTCGACCGTCGACCCGCCAGAGAAAAAAACGTGCACGGTCCGGCATTTCGCGCCCGATCCGGGCGAAAAATTCCGGCGTCAGCCGCTCGAAGCGCATCTTCGAGCGCTCGTAGGTCTGTCCGTAGAGCGCGCAAATCTCCGTCGCGATCGCGGTCACATCTGTCACCACTTCCATCGGAATCGGAGCCTGCTTGTTAAGCTTGATGTATTTGTATCGAAGTTTGCGCCCGAGCCGGGCACTCATGAACTCCTCGAAGCTCCCGAAATCCAAATCCAGCACGCACCCAGGCATGCTCGGCACCCGGCGATAACCACCGTGAGTCAATGGGGTCAGCGCCGCGCGATACCTGGCTGGAAAATCCTTCAACAATATCATCGCAACCTTGGTCCGCCGGGCATAACTCTCGAGCGCCTCTTGGAGCGCCTTCACGGCCCACGGAGCCGAACAATCGAGCGCCCCTTCGCCCGCTGAACACCCGGCTACGAGCATCCGCGTCTGCAGCCAGCTCTGGGAAAATCGGCGGGGCAAGCTTAGAGTAGCGCGGAGCTTCGCAGGCAGTCCGGCCAGGATGTCCTGTTTAACGAGAAAGACAGACTGTATGGCCATTTCACCCGTCCGCGCGTTTTCTAAAACAAGATACCGATGGTCGAACTGCCCTTTGAGTGTTTCAGCCGAAATTTCGTAATAGCGAAAGTCCTTCAACTGACCAGCAAAAGAGCGGTTCCGAAGTTCCAGCGGGACTTGTTGTGACGATTGAACGACACACGCCCATCCGGAGGAGGTTGCGAATTTGATTACGTCAGCAGGCAGCTTGATCTCACTGGCCTGATCGCGGTCGCTCCAGTCCGAGGCAGCCAGCGTCACAACATCAAATGCATGCATGGCGTTGCCAGAATGCCCTTGCGTGTCGGTGGTTAGCAGTTCTTCCGTCGGCAGCTGTGATTCGCGTCTCGTTTGGTCATGCCGCCGTCGCGGCAGCGCGATCCGTTCAGGGTTCTCTCTGTCCGGCGGCTCGGCGGTCCGGTTTCTCAACGAAGCGCGCAACATCCAAGTTATGTTCCGAGTCTAGCACCCTCTGGCGTCAAGAGGGAAGCGACGTCAGTCGCGAATTGTAAGGTAACGGTCACGATTTTGGAAGGCAGACGCGACCGCTCCTCTTGGTGGCTGCGCCGGCAAATATCCGCCGCAATATCGATTCGCCCCAGCCTCGCCAACGCGAGCGACAAAGGCCGAGGGGAGTCGCGCCATGATCGGTCGATAACTGCACGTTTCTTTTCACTTGGTGGTTGACCCGCAATTGCAGGTCTGGAAAAGAGGAAGAAGCCCCAGCGATAAACATCTGCGCCAGATCTGTTCGGTTGCGCATGGTGATGGCGCACCCGTTCCGCTGTCAATCTGAAACTCGCCGAGTCGATCCGGAGCCGAAACAGCCGGGCGGCCTCCGGGCCGTTGCGGTGCCGGGGGCTGAGATGCTACTTCTTTACTGTAGTCCGCCGAAAGAGGCGAAGACGGGACGCGAGAGCGTTCCATCTCAGCTGCCGCTGGTGTTGTTTGCGGGCACGGATGTAGTTTCGAAGGACAATCGTTCCAGCGACGAGCGGCTCTCGACCGATAGTGAAAACTGGTTCCCGGTGGCGACTTGACATTTACAAGGAATACAATATTCGCCATAAGTTTGGCAACATTTTTGTCAACGACGACCTGCGGACATTAAATCCCGGTGCGTCCGAACAGATTGCCGCAGCTAAGTGCGTGGCTCTAAAACCCGGGAGACGTCCCTGGTGCTGGGCTGTTTCGAAGATCGGGCAGTGCGTAAACGCAACCTCGCAGCCGAAGGCGAGGCTGGCCTTTCGAAGACCCTGACAATTCTTGCTCGCTTTTCTGGCGTGCTTTGTCTCAAAATGCGCAACCCATGAACCGAAGGATCCCCCTGTCGATTTTTGCTTTGGCTCTCGTCGGCTCCGTTTCCGCACAAAATCACGGGAACGATTTCCAAATCACGAAGATTAGCCGCGACCTGATTACGACGCCGCAATTCAACTACAGTGGTGCCGAACAAAAGCGCGAGACGCATGAACGCTGGCTCCGGGTCGATGTCCAGTTCTCGGCCGCGCCCGATTTCACGGAGGAGCTGACCCTCAAGTATTACATCCTGATGAACGGCAAGGTGCTGACGGGCGAAGTGACGCACATCAACGTGCTCGCGGGCCGGGAACTTTACTCCTGCGTGTATGTGCCGCCGCATGCACTCGCTTATGTCTTGGGCAATCGCCCGCCGAATACGACCTCGGTGGAAAATGTTGCCGTGCAGGTGTTAGAAAAAGGAGAAGTGAAAGACGAGTTGAGTATGGCCCGGGCCCGGCCGCCGCAATGGTTCGCTTCCCTGCCAACCTTGCCCGGCTTGGTTCTGGACAAGAGCAAGACGCCATTCGCGCCCCTGTTTTGGGGTTACTACGAACAGGTCAAACCGGTCGGCCGTTGATCGCGATTCATGTCAGCGTCCCCCCGCATCCTCTGTCTTGACCTCGGCTCGCAAACGCTAAGATTGGCCGCGTTCCAGCCTGGGCCTAACGGCGGCGTCGTCCTCACCGGCTACCGGCGACGCGAGATTTTGGCCGATCCCGGTGCGGCAACAGACCGCAACCAGCAAATCAGCGAAGCGTTGTCCGCCATGCTGCGCGAACTCGGGATCAGGGGCGGCCCGATAGATTACGCGGTTCCGGGGCAATCGGTCTTCGCGCGTTTTGTGAAATTGCCCCTGGTCGATCGGGATAAAATCGAACGCATCATCACTTTCGAGGCACAACAAAATGTGCCTTTTCCGATCGAGGAAGTGGTCTGGGATTATCAGCTCGTCGCTAGCAGCGAGGCGGACAAAATCGAGGTCGTGCTGATTGCGATCAAGGCCGACCTGCTCGAGGGGATGAACGCCGCGGTCGAAGCGACCGGCTTGCAGACCAGGCGGGTCGACGTCGCGCCGATGGCGATCTACAACGCGTTTCGTTTCAACTACAGTGAGCTGACCGGCTCTTCGCTCGTCATCTACATCGGGGCGCGCACGACCAATCTGCTTTTCGTCGCGCCGGGGAAAGTCTTCACCCGCAGCATCCCGATCGGCGGCAGTTCGATCACCTCGGCGATCGCGAAGGAATTCAACGAGCCCTTTGACGCGGCCGAGCTGCGCAAGAGGCACGACGGATTCGTTGGTCCTGGCGGCCCCGAAGAGGAGGCCTCCGATCCCGATGTCGCGCGCGTCGCGCAGCTGATCCGCGGCGGCATGACGCGGCTGCACGCCGAGGTGGCGCGCTCGATTAGTTTCTATCGAACGCAGCAGCAGGAGAGCCGGCCCGAGCGCGTCTTCCTCTGCGGCGGCGCGGCGAGCACGCCTCATGTGCGCGAGTTTTTCCACGAGAAACTCCAGGTGCCGACGGAGTTCTTCAATCCGCTCCGAAACGTGACCGTCTCCAATGTGGTCGTGGCCGAAGAAGCGGCGCGTTCCGCGCATTTGTTAGGCGAACTGGTCGGACTCGCCCTGCGCAACACGATGACGTGCCCGATGGAGTTGAACCTGCGCCCGACGGCTGTCGTGCTCCGGGAGCGCCTTGCGCAGCGCCAGCCGTTCTTCATCCTGGCGGGCGTCTTTTTCGTGCTCGGCTTGCTCGCCTGGGGCTCCTATTTTCTGCGCGCGGATCAGGTTGAAACGCGTGTCGTCGAGACTGCGCAGATACAGGTCGCCCGGATGCGGAGCATCGAAACTCAGCTCAATCAATTGCGCAGGGAGACCGCCGCGCTCGACGAAGCGACCACGCCTCTGCTGAGCGCGATCAGCGAGCGCGGCGTGTGGCTGCGCATCCTCGATGATCTGAATACGCGCCTGCCGGAGGAGAATATTTGGATCACGGAGCTCGCGCCGACTTCCGGCGGTCGCATCGTGGGCGAAAAAGAGCTGGGCGCAGCGCAAGCGGCGCCTGCATCGTCGGCGATAAGCCGCAGTCCGGGAGCGACGGACAAGAAGAACGTCCCAGTGGTCGACGGCGTATTCGTCAGAGGACTTTATCTCTCTAACCCGAAGCAGCAGGAAATCGTGGTCGATTATTTTCGGAACCTGATTGGCTCGACCGTCTTCGAGGTCGATCCGACCAAACAGTCCGAGGTGATCAGGCCGAGCACGCCGACGAGCACGGAATGGGGCTATCCCTACGAGTTGCGGCTGAAATTGCGCCAGCCCTTCCCCCTGCCATGAGCTGGTTTCGGCAATACAGATTCGTTGGCACCTTCCTCGGGGCGTTTTCTCTGGCCATGCTCATGAGTGCCTGGTTCCTTCTCCACGAAAAGGGCGCGGCCGACGAGGCACGGTCCCGGCTCGAGCAAACAATCAATGAACTGACCCGTCTGCGTCGAAGTAGGCCCTTTCCAAACGAAGAGAATTTGCGCAGGACCAGGGCGCAAACCGAGAGCTACCGTAGCTCACTGCTTGCGCTCGAAAATGATCTGAAGAACCGGATGTTCGCACAACTGCCGCTTCAGCCTAACGAATTCCAGGCGCAACTGCGACTCGCTTCCACGGCGATAAGCGAGCGGGCGGCAGCGAACAAGATCCAGCTGCCGGTCAATTTTTACCTTGGCTTCGACGACTACGCGACGTCGCTGCCGAATAGCGAAGCCGCCCCGCGTCTCGGCCAGCAGTTGCGCGCCATCGAATGGATTGCGAATACGATCATCGAGGCGCATGTGGATGCGCTCAACGGCCTGGTCCGCACTCCGCTTCCTCAGGAAAAAACGGGCCGAAGCCCGACTCCGCCGGCCGCATCGCGCCCCGCAAAGCCGCTGAAGCCCGCCGCGACAAAAGAGGAAATCGTCGATCGAACGTCAGTCGACCTTTCGTTTTCCGGCAGCCCCGCCGCTGCGCGCCGGGTCTGCAACGAAATCGCCGCCGCCAAAGAGCAGTTCTACATCATCCGCGCGCTCCTGGTGAAAAATCAGGTCGACAAAGGTCCGAAGCGCGGGACGCCGGAGACGATGACCCCGGCGCCGGCTTCGCCCGCGCCTGGAGCCAGGGGGAAGGAGCCAGCCGTCTCCTTTATCGTCGGGACCGAACATATCGACGTGGCGGCGAAAATCGAAATTCTGAAATTCACTCTTCCGGAAAAGGAGACTCGTTAGGCAATGGAATGGCTTCGGACGAACTATGATCGCGCGGCCGCCCTCGCCGCCGCGCTTTTCCTTATTCTTTGCGCGCTCTTTATCTTGCTCGGCGTCTCCGGCTTCGGCGAACGATTCAGCGCCCTGCAAAATGTGCCGCCGCCGAACAGCAGAATCCCGGCGAGCAAGGGGCCGGAGATCGCGGAGGCGATGGAAAAATTGCGGGCGCCGTCGCAATGGACCGCGACCGGGCGCTCCGGTTTGTTCGTTCCGGAAAAGCATTTTATTGGGGCGGATGGACAGCCTGCGACCCTTCGCAACACCCTTCTTCATCCGCCCGTGCCTAACGAATGGCTGGAAGAATTCGGTCTCCCCGCTACCGACGCCGACGTCCTTGTCCAGGATCCGGACAACGACGGCTTCACCAACCTCGACGAGTGGAATGGCCAATCCAACCCGATCGACAAGGAATCGCATCCACCCTACACCTTTAAGCTCAAGTTGCGCTCCTACGCCCAGGAGATCTTCCCGCTCATTTTTTCCTCCTCGATCGGCGACACCTACGCGATCAACAATGTCGACAGAAGCAAGCCGACGCAGTTCCTCCACCTCGGCCAAATGGTCGGCGGAACGAACTACAAGCTGACGAAGTACACCGAGAAATCCGACACCGACAAATACGGGACGACGATCGACGTCTCGGAATTGACGCTCGAACAGGTCGACACGCACGACATTGTCGTCTTGGTGAAAGAAAAGCGCACTACCTCGCCGGAGTCGGTCGCAAGCTTCCTTTATGACTGGGGCGGAGCTGAACAGTCCTTCGCGGTCAAAAAAGATCAGGAATTTTCATTGAAACCGCAGGAAGAGATCAAATATAAGTTGCTCGACGTTGAGCCCGACAAAGCCATCATCATAGACACTCAAAAACCTAACGAGAAGATCGAGATCGGTCCGGTCAAGCCATAGCGCACTTGCCTCGTTTCCGTCTCTTCATCCTTAACCGGACCTCCCATGAGCACACTACCCCGCCGTTCCATCCCGCTCCTACTTCTCTTCACTTTCCTCGCCGGGTCGCCGTTGATCCGTCGCGCAAAATGTGCGGAGCATTGCTGAACACGAGATCGCCCGGCGACAGGCGAGCGGTCGTGCAAGGACAGGGCGCGCTGGCCCGTGGGCAGCTCGCGATGCAGGCGAAGGATTTTGCCAAGGCGCATGACGAATTCCGGGTGGCGGTGACCTTTTTGCCCGATGCGCTGACAACCGCCGACCAGCACGATGCCGCGGTGCAAGGGTTTTGCGAGAGCGGGGTGAAACTGGCCGAGCAGCGGATCGCCGAAGGCAAATACGGCGAGGCGGAACAGATCGTGCGGGAACTGGTCAGCGATCGTTACGATCCAAACTGCCGGGCGGCGCTCGAGCTCCTCGCCCATCTGTCCGAGCCTGGCTACTTCAACAAGACGATGGGCCCGAAGTTCATCGCCAAGGTCGAGGACGTGAAGAAACTCCTGAGCGACGCCGACGGCTACTACAACTCGGGCCGTTACGATCTCGCTTTCAAGAAATACGAGCAGGTGCTGAAGCTCGATCCCTACAACGTCGCCGCCCGCCGCGGCGAAGAGCGGATTGACATGACGAAGACGCATTACGGCGAGGAGGCATACAACGAAACCCGCTCGCGCCAGCTCTGGCAGGTGCAAAAAGGCTGGGAAGAACCCGTCCGCCAGTATGGCCAGACCGTCGGCCCGATCAGCGACGCCTTCGCGCGCGACGCCGGTGGCACGGCGCGGATCACCAACAAGCTGAACAGCATCATCATTCCGAAGATCGAGTTTCGCGACGCGAGCATCCGGGAGGCGATCGATTTTCTCCGGCAACAAGCTGCGGCGAACGATCCCTCGACGGAGGGCAAGCACGGGGTCGACATTGTCCTGCGGACGACTTCGTTAGGCCGAGCCGAGAGACGCCCCCGCCGCTGCCGCGAGACGACGTCGCCTTTGCCCGGCGCCGCGCCGAGACCGGGGTTGAACCCACCCCGGTAGCCGGCGCCGGTTCCAGCTGGCCTCGATCTCGCCGGCGGATGCGCGGATCACGATCACGCTCACTGAGATTCCGTTAGGCGAGGCGCTCCGCTACATTGCGAGCCAGGCCGGCTTGAAGGTGAAGGTGGAGCCATACGCAGTCTCGATCATTCCGATCAGCGAGCAGAGCAACGATCTTTTCACGAAGGAATATCGCGTGCCGCCGGGATTCATCGGCAGCTCGGTGAACATCGGCGCGAGTGCGCTCGATCGTCCAGCTACGCGTATCGGGCAGGGTGGAGCGGCAAGGACACCCAGGAAACGACCGGCGGTCAGCAATTGGTGAATCGCCAGACTGCGCTCGATTTTCTGAAGGATCAGGGCGTTCCGTTTCCGCCCGGGGCGAGTGCGAATTTCCTGCCGCAAAGCAGCCGCTTGATCGTGCGCAACACGGAGGAAAATCTCGAGCTGGTCGACGCGCTGGTGGAACAGGCCAACGTCGCCGGTCCGAAGCAGGTGGAGATCGAATCCAAGTTCGTTGAGATCACGCAAACCAATCTGAAGGAGCTTGGTTTCGACTGGTTGTTGGGGCCATTTCAAGATTGGCAGTCAGGGGGTCTTCGGGGCCGGTGGGACCTCCGGCAATGCTCCGGGCGTGAACCCGGTCAATTACCCGACTTCTGCAATGGACGGTGTGCCGGTCGGCCAGTTTCCCGTCACTGCCGGCAATCGCAGTGGAAACCTGGCAATCACAGCCAACGCGATTGATGCGCTTCTCTTTGGGGTGCCGGGAGCCAGTGCGGTCGCGCCGGGCTTCTTCTCCCTGAGCGGAGTCTTCACCAATCCACAATTTCAGGTTGTGGTGAGAGCACTGAACCAAAAGAAAGGCGTCGATCTTCTCTCCGCACCGCGCGTCACGACCAAGAGCGGTCAGCGCGCCGTGATCGAGATCGTGCGGGAATTTCGTTATCCGACACAGTTCGATCCGCCGAAGATTCCGCAGACATCGGGAGCCTACCGGTGACACTCTGGTAGTGGGCGGATACCACCGTAATGCATTTCCGGTAACGCCGACCACTCCGACCGGGTTTGAGACCCGGAATACCGGTGTGACTCTGGAAGTCGAACCAGTCGTCGGCCCCGATGGTGTCACGATCGATCTCAATCTCGTGCCTCAAGTGGTCGAGTTTGAAGGCTTCATCAACTACGGAAGTCCGATCCAAACATTTTCGACGCAACGCGCTGGGAATGTCAGCCTCGACGCAGGTCCTCACGCCTAACGTCATTAACCAGCCGATCTTTAGCTCGCGCAAAGTGACGACGAGCGTGAGCGTCTGGGACGGCCAGACTGTCGTGCTCGGCGGCTTGATGCGCGAAGACGTGCAGAAGACCGAGGATCGCACTCCGATCGTTGGCGACCTCCCACTGGTTGGGCGCCTTTTCCGTACCAACTCCGAGCAACATATCAAGCGCAACCTGATCATCTTCGTGACCGCGCGTCTGGTCAATCCGGCCGGTCAACCGGTCAATTCGACGGAGGAAGAAGAGGAAACCGAAGCCCAGCCTTGAGCCGCCGGTCCTGCCCAAGGTCCCATCTTACAAGAAGTAATTCCGCGCAGAGGCGCCTTGCGATCTGGATCGCCGCGCCCAAATCCGCATTTCGCAGTTTCGATCGGTCAAACGCGCAAGGCTTACACGGCAGTTTTCTTCGCTGACGTCACGCGTTATTCTTGGCCCATGTCTTCACTCAGCCGCTTTGCCTTTGCCCTTGCCGTGCTTCTCATTCCCGCTCTTTCGCTCGACGCCCAGATCGATCGGATCACCGGGAAGACTTTCGCCACGCGTTCGGAAGTGCTGGCGCGGCACGGAATGGTTTGCACCAGCGTGCCGGCGGCCACGCAGGTCGGGTCTCGACATTCTGAAAAGCGGCGGCAGCGCGGTCGATGCGGCGATCGCCGCCAACGCGACGCTCGGTTTGATGGAGCCGGTTTCGAACGGCGTCGGCGGCGATCTCTTCGCGATCGTTTACAGCGCGAAGGAGAACAAGCTTTACGGAATCAACGGCAGCGGACGTTCGCCGCTCGGCTTGAGCTACGACCAGATGAAGGCCGAGCTCGACAAACTCCATCGCCAGACGATCCCGCCGACCGGAATGCTGCCGATCAGCGTGCCCGGCGCGGTCGACGCCTGGGCCGAGCTGCACAAGAAATTCGGCAAACTGACGTTAGGCGACGATCTCGCGCCGGCCATCCATTACGCGGAGGAAGGTTTTCCGGTCACCGACCTGATCGCGTTTTACTGGTCGTTCGGGCCGCGGATTTACAAAGGCTTGCCCGGCGCCTTTCTCGAAACCTACACCCTCGATGGCAAAGGCCGCACGCCCGGCCAAGGGCGACATTTTCAAGAATCCCGCGCTCGCCCACACTCTGCGATTGATCGGCGAAAAAGGACGCGACGCATTCTACAAAGGCGAGATCGCGGACAAGATCGACGCCTTCATGCAGGCGAACGGCGGTTACCTGCGCAAAGTCGATTTCGAAAAGCACACCAGCACCTGGGTCGATCCGGTCTCGACGAATTATCGCGGCTACGATGTTTTCGAACTGCCGCCGAACGGGCAGGGCATCGCCACGCTCCAAATCCTGAACATCCTCGAAGGATTCGATCTGCAAGGCGATGGGCCGCAATTCGCCGGAGACGTCTGCACGCCATGATCGAAGCGAAGAAAATCGCCTGGGCCGATCGCGCGAAGTTTTACGCCGATCCGGCTTTCGCCAAAATTCCGCTCAAAGGTCTGCTCTCGAAAGAATACGCGGCCGAGCGGCGCAAATTGATCGATCCCGAAGCACGCCGCGAAAACCGTCGCGCCCGGCAATCCGCGCTCGACCAGGGCGACACGATTTACATGTGCACGGCGGATGACGAAGGCAACATGGTCTCGCTGATCCAAAGTAACTATCGCGGAATGGGCAGCGGCATCGTCGTGCCCGGGCTCGGATTCATGTTTCAGGATCGCGGCGAACTTTTTTCGATGGAACCGGGCCACGCCAACGTTTACGCGCCGGGCAAGCGTCCGTTTCACACCATCATTCCGGGGTTCGTGATGAAGGACGGCAAGCCGTGGGAAGCGTTCGGCGTCATGGGCGGCGGAATGCAACCGCAGGGTCACGTGCAGGTGCTGACCAACCAGATCGATTTCGGACTGAACGTGCAGGAAGCCGGCGACGCCTCGCGCTGGCAACACGAAGGCGACAACGAACCGACCGGCGAAAAGATGGAGACCGGCGGTTACGTCGAACTCGAAAGCGGCATTCCCTACGAAACCGCGCGCGAACTGATGAAGCGCGGCCACGACGTTCGCTTGCGACGTCGGCGGCTACGGCGGTTACCAGGCGATCAAGGTCGAAATGCACGACGGCCAGCGCGTCTACGTCGGCGCGAGCGAATCGCGCAAGGACGGCCAGGCCGCGGGTTACTAAAGACCAAGCGACGCGGCGTTGCTGCTATCCGGCAAGGGGGAACTGGCGAGGCGGACAAAGATTGACGAGATTCGATCGCTTCCCTTAGAAGCGGCTTTCACGCAATGCCCAGACCCTGCCACGTCATCGGAATCACGGGCGGAATTTCCACCGGTAAATCCACCTTTTGTCAACGCCTGCGCGACCTGGCGGGCGCGAAACGCTTCGACGCCGATCATGCGGCGCGGCAGCTCGTTAACGAAGATGCCGAAGTGCGCACGCTCCTGCGCCGGGAATTCGGCCCGGCGATTTTTTCTGCGAGTGGTGATTTGAATCGGGCGGCACTTCGCGCGATAGTCTTTGCCGACAAGGGAAAGAAGCGCGCGCTCGAGCAAATCCTGCATCCGCGCATCCGCCGTCAGTGGGCCACTGAAGCGGAACAAAGCCGTCAATCCGGCCGGTCAGCCGATCAACTCCACCGAGGAAGAAGAGGAGACGGAAACCATCACGCAGATCGAGCAGTCGGTGTTGCCGCAGGTTCCCTACTACAAAAAATAGCGAGCGGATCGTCAGGTATTGTAGCGGCGGTCTGTGACCATCGAAGCGCCTGCCTCAAGCAAGCTTTTGCGAGACGAGCGGTCCAAAAGACAAAAAACAAGCCCCGCCCTAACGAGCCCAGTTAAAATTCCTCGCCCGATCGAGCGCAACGGGATTGCGGGTTTTTCCTCGAGATCCAGTTCAACTTACACTTCAACTCGATGTGACCGTCAGGATGCTCGAATTCCGCCGCAACGCCGCCGCTGTCCTGCGGCGCATTACCAGCGGCGAAGGTCTTCTCCTTCCCACCGCTATTTCGCGTCGGGTTCCGGCAACGGAATCGCAGCTTTCCCAAATACGTAACGCCAACCAGTAGGCGTCCGAACATAGGTCTGACTCAACCAGACTTTGTAATCGAAGGGGTTTTGGTCTCTCGTCCCTTTGATCCTCAATAGTGCAGTAACAATAGCCGTATCGCGCCATATTCGCACCTTCTGCGTGCCTTCCTCCTCCTCCTGTTGCTCGTAGATCGTCCGTTTTTCTCGCGCTTCCTTGAGCAAGTCGGCTTTCGTCAAAGAAACACCGCGGTCTGTTACCAAAACAAAGTCATCGTCTAAAACCTGATCCATTACCGCAACGTCATTGTCCTTAACTGCCGCTTGGTACAGAGTGTCTAACTTGGCGACGGTTTGTGCGTCCAGAGTTGGCGGCGGCTTTGGTAAAGCCGATGGCGACCGGGTGAGCGATCGCAAAGAATCGCCACGCGGGGTTGGCATCGGGACGATTGTGCTTTGGGCATCAAGTTGCCTGGCTTGTTGCCCCGACGTTCGGGTCTCCCTCTGCTGCGACGCCAGGGCGGCGGTCTGTTGTGGGACTGCGGTCGGGGTTTCTTGCGCGGCTGGCGAAGGGCTCTGCTCTGGAGCTGGCGTCGGGATCGGTGCGGCTGGGTGCTCGGGCGTCGACGCGGCCGTTTGCTGTGGAGTTGGCGAAGGAGTTTGTTCTGCGGTTGGGATTGCTGTCACTACTGGGGTTGGCGCAGGGGTCGCCTTTTTAGGAGGGCTTCGGCGATCGTGCGGCAGCCGATTCACCCGCCTCTTACCTCCGCTAACGGAGGTCGCCTGCAATCTTTTTCCACTGGCATCGACGGAGGTGACAACTCTCTTCAATTTGCCGTGCACCATTTTGCCTGGCTCACGGCTGACGACGACCATGTATCTCCTGGTATCCGGAATGAGGGAGCCAGTGATGATTGTTGGCACAACTTTATACCACGTCAGTGTACCCGAGCCAACGGCGAATCCATTTTTGTCGCGCTTGCCGGACCACGTTGCCACCTCGTCACGTTTAGATGAATCATTCCAGACGAGCGTTTTTCCATCTCTCGTGCGCTGATAAGAGCCGGCACCGTAAGCGACGCTTGCGAACAGAAGGAGGGCGCTGCAAACAGATAGCGATCGGATGCCGCTGCCGAAATGATCGAGCAGGCGGGCCAATACTCCAACGCGCTAGCGTGATCTTCGACGACCAAAATTCGCAGGCTCCCGCCCCGTGGAGGCAAAGCGTCTTTTGGGTCGTCGCTCATTGAGGGGTCCAGCTCGGGGTTTCGAGGGGATGGTGGATAAACCGGGGTCGCGTCCTTACGTCTGAAATTCCATTGCAAATAGTTGTTTCCGTAGCGCGCTCCTCACCATCAAATGTCAAGTGTATGGATACGCCTCCGTTCTGCGACTTCCTCTCCCTCAAACTCGAACTCCAGTTTGTCGAATCCGCCTGATCTTCCAGCCAATAACCTTACTCAAAATTTTTGTCAGACAACCTCAGATTTATGGTTAGGCGTTCGGTGGCTCACTGGGGCAGTGTGAACTCGAAGTCGAAACTATCCAAAGGAATCGGTCCTCGGCTCGGTTCTTTTCCCAAATTCCAGAGGGGCAGCGGATGGGTCCTATCGGCGTTGCGCGGGTTTGACGGATAGTGGGCTATGGGTCAAAACCAAGGAGCCCAGATAAAAAGACAATTGTCCGAACCGGCTCGAAGCGGTGAAAGATACACCGACGAGCATAAAGAACGGGCGCTGCAGTTGTGGCGTTCCAGTGGTCGCAGCGCGGTCAAAGTGACGGCCGCGCCAAGCTGGCGACTACAATTCGCAACTGCAGCTTGCCATCTGGTGGCGAATCAAATCTTCTTGAAAAAGGAATCGGCCGCTGTTGCGATACCGCCAATTTGCCTCCCGTAATGTCTAAGCCTGCACCGTAATCGGGATCACCGGCGGCATCGCCACCGGCAAATCCACTTTCGCCCGAGCTTGCCTCCGCGACTGCTGGGCGGAAGGTTGTTCGACGCCGATAGGGCGGCGCGCAAGTTGACGGACAGGACCCCGAAGTGCGGGAGGCTCTTCGCGGGCCGAATTTGGAGAGGCCATTTTTTCTGCAACTGGAGGTGTTGAATCGCGCCGCACTTCGGGGCATAATCTTTGCCGACACAGGAAAAAGCGCGCGCTCGAGCAAATCCTGCATCCGCGCATCCGGCGTCAGTGGGCTACTGAAGCGGAGACCAGCCGTCAAGGCGGTGAAATTTTCCTAGCCGATATCCCGCTCCTTTATGAAACCGAAGGCGAAACCATTTGCGATCAAGTGGTGGTGGTTGCCTGCTCTGAACAAATTCAGCAGGAACGACTGGTTAACCGCTCGGCGCTCTCGCTGGCGGACGCGCGCTCAATAATTGTTTCCCAAATGTCGCTCTCAGAAAAAATCTCCCGCGCCGATCATCTCGCCTGGAACAACGGGCCGCGGTCGGTTTTGGAATCCCAAGCCGCGACTTTTGCCAATTTTCTCACCACCCACTAATGGAAAAAGGACCCAGTAACACCGCCGTCACCGAACTGCCGCTGGAACCAGCGCCCGCCGTCGCGATCATGGAACCGCCGAACGAAAGCCCAGCGCCAGGCTTTCCGCCGCTGCTTCTCGAGGAAGTGCGGGAGATGTCGCCGGTCGCGCTCCAGGAGTGGTTTGCCACGGCTGAGTCTCGACTGCATCCGGGCCGAAATCGTCACCAACAGATTCTTGATTTGGTGCGCGCGGCGGTGGGGCGCGGACAAAGCGTGATTGACGAGTGGTTTTCTGGAGCAGCCTAACGACGGTCCAGCGATGTTGCGTTCGCCGCGTTACAATTTTCTTCCCCTGCCCGAAGATGTGGGCGTGCCTCATTTTCTCATCCGAGAATTCGGTCTTCGCCCCGGACAGGCGCTTGAGGGCACGATCCGCGCCCCGCGCGAACGCGAAAAAGGCATGATGCTCGATCGCATCCTCACGATCGAAAACCAGCCCGCCGATCAATGGCAGGCGCCGACCGCTTTCGACAATCTCACGCCGCTTTTTCCACAGGGCCGGATCATGTCTGGAAAATAACTCGCCGGATTCTCCCTGCGTTCGCGCGGTCGACCTTCTGACCCCGCTCGGTCGCGGTCAGCGTGGGCTGATTGTCGCGCCGCCGCGGGTCGGAAAAACCATCCTGCTCAAACAGATCGCGAAAGCGATTCGGAAAAATCATCCCGAGATTGTCCTCATCATCCTGCTGGTGGACGAGCGGCCCGAGGAAGTGACCGATCTGCAACGCGAAGTCGATTGCCAGATTTACAGTTCCACCTTCGATGAACCGCCGACGCGCCATGTGCAGGTCGCGGAATTGGTGAACGAACGAGCAAAGCGCCTGGTCGAACAAAACAAGGATGTCGTCGTTCTCCTCGACAGCATTACTCGACTGGCGCGCGGTTATAACTCGCTCGTTAAAGGCAAAGGCCGCACGATGTCGGGTGGCGTCGAGTCCAAGGCGCTGCTCAAACCGAAGCGGTTTTTTGGCGCGGCCCGCAATGTCGAAGAAGGCGGTAGCCTAACGATTCTGGCGACGGCACTGATCGAGACCGGCAGCCGGATGGACGAGGTCATTTTTGAAGAATTCAAGGGCACCGGAAACATGGAGCTGCATCTCGACCGTTCGTTAGTCGAGAAACGGCTTTATCCGGCAATTCACACCCTCCAGTCCGGCACCCGGCGGGATGATTTGCTTTACCATCCCGGAGGAGTGGGAACGAGTCAAGCTCCTCCGCAAATCGATGAATGCACTCCCGCCGCTCGAGGCGATGGAGTGATTAATCAAGAACCTGCACGCGACGAAGACGAACGCCGAGTTGCTGCTTGCCGGCCTGCGGTGATCGCGTCTGATTCGCAGCTCACGGCCCTTCTACCCGAGCTCGGACAAGTTCCAGCGGATCGCGGTCGACACCGAGGCCGACAGTTTGCACTGCTATTTCGAAAAGCTTTGCCTGATCCAGCTAACCTTCGACGGCAAGGATCTGCTGGTCGATCCATTGGCTCCGGTCAACTTGCAGCCGCTCTGCAGTTTGCTGGCGCAAAAAGAGATCGTCCTTCAAGGGATGGATTTCGATCTTCGGCTGTCTCCGCCGAGCGTTCGACCTGCCGGTCCGCGAAGTTTTCGACACCGTGATCGCGGCGCGGATGCTTGGGCTGCGCGAATTCAGCTACGCGGCGTTGGTGCAGCAATTCTTTGGCGTCGACCCTTGCGAAGGGATCGCAGAAAGCCAACTGGGCGCGCCGGCCGCTTCCGCCCGCGATGGAAGCGTACGCGAAGAACGACACCCATTATCTTCTCCCGCTGGCGGCAAACGATGGAAGAACAAATGCGAGTCGCTTGGCCGGATGGAATGGTTCCGACAATCATGTCGCCGCATGCTCGAGCTCACTTTGGTCACACGGGAGCGCGATCCCGACGAAGCCTGGCGAATTGCCGGGAGCGGGACGCTTTCCCCGCAAACCTGCGCAGTCTTGCGCGCGCTCTGGCAATGGCGCGACGCCGAAGCGCGGCTGTCCGATCGACCTTCTTTTCACATTTTGCAAAACAGCGCACTGATCGAGGCGGCCAAGCAGATCGTGGCCGGGGAGACGCCTGAGTTTCGCCATCTTTCCGAGCGTCGACGTCACGGTTTTCTCGCCGCGGCGCGCGCGGAATCGACGCGCCGGAATCGGACTGGCCGCAACGGCCGCCGCGGGCGAGTCGAACCCGCACGCCTGGCTTCGATAAGAAGGTGGAAGAACTGCGACGACGCCGCGATCATCACGCGAGGAACTGGCGATCGAGCCCTGCTTTCATTGCGCCGCGGAGCGCGCTCGAGGGTATCGCTGCCGATCCGGTGCGGAGCCAGACCGCTGCTCGTCGCCTGGCAGCGCGATCTCCTGGGGTTCTGATTGGCGCGCTTGCTCTCAATCGAGATTCGAAAATTGAAAATCGAAATTTAGTCAGCGGGCCTCTCCAGGCAGAAACCAATTGCGTCGCCTGCCGCTTCGCCGAACTTGCCATTCCGTCAGGGGCTATGGACTGAGGACTAACGAACCCCGCCAGGGCAGGAATGCAGCAACGGTAGTCTGATCCTCTTTGCCGTAGTCCTCTGGCGGACTTTTTGTTGCAACGCATCCCGATGGCGAATGACGCGGGCACGGTTTTCGCGAAAACGCACAGGCACCTTGCGCACCCGGCGTTCTCCGCGATCGGTTCTTGTCACCTTGAAACTTCTTGCGAGAACAACCGCGCGTTTTGCCGCACGATCGTGGAAGCGTGCGGCGAGCCGCACACTTACACGCTCTGGCAGGAGCCGCAGAAGGATCGGCATTTGCAATCGCAGATACGGCAACATCGCATCATGACGATCCGAACGGTCCGAGAGTGGGAGCGAATTTGGCTGTCGTCGGGCTTCGTCGAACGCAAGAGGCGCTCTCTATCTCGAATTCCCGAAATCCTTGAAGCGTTTCGCGGATCAGCGGATCGTAGGGATCAAATGGGAGCTGGTAAAAAACTAGAGAGCGAATTTGCAGTCTGAGCGCAAAGGCCCCTCCCACATTCCGGAGCTGAACGCGGAGGAACGACGCCGCTACTCGCGGCACATCATGCTGCCGGAGATTGGGCTCGCCGGGCAGGAGAAGCTGAAGGCCGCGCGCGTGTTCTGTGTCTCGGGGCGGGCGGACTCGGTTCGCCCGCGGCGCTCTATCTCGCAGCGGCCGGTGTCGGGACCATCGGGATTGTGGATGACGATCGGGTGGCGCTTTCCAATCTGCATCGCCAACTCCTTCACGGGACGAAAGACATCGGCCGGCCGAAAACGGAATCGGCGCGCGATCGTTTGATGGAAGTCAATCCACATCTCGAGGTGCGGCTGCATGCCTGCCGTTTCATGAGCGGGAACGCGGAGGAGATTTTGCGCGACTACGATTTGATCGTCGATGGCACGGACAATTTCGCCACGCCGTTATCTTTCCAACGACGTCGCGGTCTTTGCGCGCAAGCCGAATGTTTACGGCTCCATCTTTCGCTTCGACGGACAAACGACCGTCTTCGCGCCGCATCTCGGCGGGCCCTGTTACCGCTGTCTTTTTCCCGAACCGCCGCCGCCCGGTCGAAGTGCCAAGTTGCGCGGAAGCCGGCGTGCTCGGCGTGCTTCCGGGAATTGTCGGTACGATGCAGGCGACCGAGGCGATCAAGCTGATTCTCGGTATTGGCGAGCCGTTGATCGGCCGGATGGTTCACTTCGATGCGTTGAAGATGAAATTTCGCGAGTTCAACCTGCGGCGTGATCCCGATTGTCCGGTCTGCGGCGAGCAGCCGACGATCACGGAGCCGATCGATTACGAAATGTTCTGTGCTGGCGCACCTGACCTGACGACGGCGGCACCGCAAGTCAGCGTGCGCGAGTTGCAGGAGAGAATGGCGTCGGGCCAGCCCTTCGTGCTACTCGACGTGCGCGAGCCGTTTGAATTCGAGATGGCGCGGATTGAGGGCGCGAATCTGATTCCGTTAGGCGAACTCCCGGCCCGCTGGCAAGAACTCGATCGAGAAAAAGAGATTTTTGTCTTTTGCCACAGCGGCATGCGGAGCGAGCGAGCGGCGGAGTTTTTGCGCTCGGCGGGATTTGCGCGGGTGGCAAATGTCGCGGGCGGAATTGACGCGTGGTCGGAACAGATTGATTCCGAATGTTCCGCGATATTAGGACTCTCTTGACGTCCCCTGTCGTCGTTGTCCTCGTCGTCGTGCTCGGAGGCGAATAGGGCTTCGAGGACGAGGAGGAGTAGGAGGACGAGAACAAAGAGTGTGGCGGCTGATCGCATCGTTAGGCGTGCTGGTTCTCCTTGGCGGTTGCGACCGGATGATCACGCAGCGCGAGGAACAGCTGAGCGCGGATGCGGATGCGAAAGCGGCGGAGGGCAACTATGCGCAGGCGATCAGTCTTTACGAAGCCGCGCTCGATGGCACGGCCCGCACGGCTGAGGTGCATTACAAGCTTGCTCTAATTTACGACGACAAGCTGAATGACCCGCTCAACGCTCTGCACCATTTCAAGCGCTTCCTCGCGCTCGAGCCGGCGGGAAACGGGCCGAGGACGTGAAGGCCTTCATGAAACGCGACGAGCTGACTTTGCTCACCAACCTGACGGGCGACTCGATGGTGCCGCGTTCTGAAGCTGGTCCGGTTGAACAATGAAAATCTGAACCTGCGCAAGCAGATTGGGGAACACTGGGCGCAGGAAAAAGCCGAAAAAGCCGCGCCTCGATCGAAGACCAGGCCTGACGAGAAAACGAAGCGCACTGCCAAGGAACGCAGTTATACGGTCCAACCGGGCGACACTCTGGCCTCGATCGCGCGGAAGTTTTACAACAGCTCAGCCCGTTGGCCGCGGATCCTGGAGGCGAACTCCAGCACCATCTCCAAGCCGGGCGATCTCAAGCCGGGTCAGACGCTCGTGATCCCATGAGGGAAAATTCGAAGGTCGAAATTCGAAACCCGAAACAAAGGTGAAATCTTAAAAGGGAAATTTCGAAACCACGGATGCGGCGGGTTGCTGTGTTTCCTGAATTTCTGGCTTTCCGGAATTGTTTCGAATTTCGATATTCGGATTTCGGATTTTCCGGCTTCGGATCTGGCTTGAGAGTAATTTACGGCGGGAAGTCCGGGTAATTCCGATTTATCTTAGCAACCCTCTATGAAGGCGATCGAACGAATTGCTCCCGATGTCGGCTGGCAGCCGATCAGTTTCGTGAATGCTTATTTTATCGGCCACTCAGGTGGACCATGGGCTTTGATCGACTCCGGATTGCCGGGGCGCGCGGATGAAATCTTCGCCGCCGCCGAAGCGCGCTTCGGTGCCGGGTCGCGACCGCAGGCGATCTATCTCACACATGGTCATTTTGATCACGCCGGGTCGGCCCTGGCGCTCGCGGAGCGATGGGATGTGCCAATTTTCGCCGACCGAATGGAGTTGCCTTATCTCACCGGGCTTTCGGCCTATCCGCCGCCGGATCCGACGATCGGTGGAGCGATGGCGTTTCTCTCGCGTTTCATTCCATATCGCGCGCGCGATTTGGGCGACCGGGTGCGCGAATTGCCGGAGAGCGAGCTGCAGGGGTTGCCAGACTGGAAGTGGATCGCGACGCCGGGTCATTCACCCGGGCATATTTCATTCTTTCGCGAATCCGACCGGGTGCTGTTGGCCGGCGATGCGCTTGCGACCATGAACATGGATTCGTGGAGCGGCCTGGTCGGTGGCAAAAAGAAACTGTCCCGCGCCTGTGCGCCATTCAACATGGACTGGAGCGCAACCCGGAAGTCCTTAAGGAAACTGGCGGATTTGCGACCCACAGTGGTCGGTTGCGGGCATGGCGTGCCGATGAGCGGCGGTGAATTGCCCGATCAGCTCCAACGTCTCGCGGAACGCTTCCGGGCGCCGGGCCGCGGGCGATATGTGAATGCACCGGCGGCAGTAGATGAGAGGGGAGTGGTGGCGCTGCCGCCCGCGCCATTTGATCCGGTGCCGTTGGTGACCGCTGGGGCGCTTTTGCTCGCGGGCATTGCGCTCGGGTCCGGGTACCTGGAGGAACAATTGCGTGACTAGGCGAAGCGCGGGCAGGAGAGCCCGGGCTTCGGGTATGTTGGCCTAACGAGTCAACTCAATTCGCGCCCGCGCGCGGCGATCAGGGCAGCGACGCCGGCCGGCCGCTTCCGCGCTGATTAAGGGTCAGCTCTGCCGAAGCAGCATTTGGAGGTGGAGATAATGGCCGCCCCTTCGCTGGCAAAGCGCTGATCGGATTGTGCGCCGTCCTGTCTCTTGGCGTGTTCGATTTGCTGCGTCCCGTTTGGGTCGGAGCGGACGCGGCTTTATCCGCCAGATCCAGCAACTCGTTCGAATCTGCGACCCTGGCGACTGCAACGTGCGGCCTCACGCGGTGGACGATCGTGTCTGCTCCGTTGCCACCGTTTCCCGGCAAACCGGCCGGAGTCGGAGCAGTGGTCGCAATCGAGGTTGTGGAGCCTTTGGCAGGCGCGTCCGGCGTTGCCGGACCAAACGGCGGCGCATCGGCAAGCGGTTGGGTTGTCGCGCCGTTACCGGCGAACGTTCCTGTCGTGCTCCCATTGCCGCCCGACCCGGTGTAATTCGGGACGTTCGTGTAAACCGAAGCGTTAACGCCGTCGTCCCCTGCAATCGTCACCACGACGCCATTATGGACCGTGACAGTGTTACCTGCGATGAGCACGCTGCTGTTGCTGTTCAGGGTGACGTTGGAGACAAAGTCGATCATCCCGTTGCTCCCGGGCGCGTAGAGCTTCAAAAGTGTGTCGCCCGAAATGCTGCCGCCGCCGATCGTTAGGCTGCCATTGTTCCCGAAGGCGCCGATCTTCACGATGTCGGCATGCATCGAGGCAGTGCCGATCGTAATGCCGCCGTCACCACCAACGATGGTGGCGAGAAGGGTCCCGCCGACATCATAAGAGCCGCCGTTGAAATCGATCGTCCCGATTGTGGCCGGCTGGTTGTTGCTGGCGTGGGCGTGCCCTGCCGGGGTCAGGTCAATGTTAAACGTGGCATCACCTGTCGTAGTGAGCGATTGCGCGATGTTGAAGGTGATCGACGCATCGCCGCCGATCGAACCGCCAGAGTCACCTATCTGGGCGAGTAGAGACGGAGCCGAAAGCGCATTCGCCGTCAGGCTGATGGTTGCGTTTTCGCCGATGCTGCCGCCGCCATTCGTAATTTGAATCGTCGCCGCTCCCGTGCTCGTCAGGTTGCCGGTAAGATCGGCGGTGAGGGTGGCATTACCGCCAATGCTGCCGCCGTCGTTCAGGATCTGGAAGTTGAAGGTGCTCCCAGTCGAGAAATTGGCCGCTGTGAGATTGGAGATTGCGTCCCCTCCGATGCTACCGCTGCTGTTGAGAATGTTGAAGAACGTGTCGGTCCCGACAGTAATATCACCGCTCACAGTGACCGACACGTTAGCGTCGCCGCCGATAATCCCATTGGTGTTGTTGATCAGCGGCTGGAAAAAGTCGGTCGTCGTGATACCGGTCGCGCTAACGTCGACGGTCGCGTCGCCCAGGATCGTCCCACCCTGGTCGAGGAAACGGAAATCGTTATTCAGGACCGCAAACTCGCCCACACCGTGCGAGACAATGTTGCCGCCCACGCCGACCGCGACGGTGGCGTCGCCGTCGATTGTGCCGCCGGGAAGCGTTCCGTCTGGACCCGGGTCGGCGGAGTTTTGAATGTCGAAGAAGAGGTCGCCCTGGGTCGTAAGATTTCCGACGATCGCCGCCGCGATGGAGGCGTCGCCGCCGATAAGGCCGCCCCCGTCGTTGTAAAGGAAGGTGTAGAGCCCGCTTCCGGTGGAAATATCCTGGGCAATCAGCCCGATCGCAGCGTCCTGCGCAATATCTCCTCCGACCGTGAATCCAAAGTCACTCAAAGCCGAGTTATCAATGATAAAGTCCGCCTCACCGCCAGTGCTCAAATCCCCCGTAAACGAGGCAAGCAGGGCGCTGCTGCCGAGAATGCTTCCGCCCGAGTTATTGGCAATGGTGGTCTCCAGATTGCCGCTGATCGAGGACTGACCCGCGAACAAATCCAACCCAACAGAGGATCCAATCGAACCGCCATTGCTATTATCGATGAGGAGATTGGCCGTGGTCGCAGTGAGGGTCCCGCTTACGACAAGGTTGGCCAGAGCCACGCCTCCGATCTGGCCGTTACCGGTGTTTAAGATCGACAGGACGAGCCCGTTCTCGCTATTGGCGCTCAGGTTGCCTGCGATGCTCACACCGATGGTGGCATCGGAGCCGATGCTGGAGAAAAGAGTGCCCATCGAGGTACTATTATCGATTTGGAAAGTGACGTCGCCTTGGGCGCTGAGATTGCCTGTTAGGGCGAGACCAAGCGCGGCGCTTCCACCGATTTGGCCGCCGTCGAGGTTCGAGATGAGGCCGGTGAGAAAGTCGCCGGTCGTCACGTTGTTTGCGGTGAGGGAAGCGAAAACATCCTGGTTAATTGTTCCGCCGCCTTCCTCTTCTCCGAGCACTGGATCGAAACCACCGTTTTGAACGGAGAACTGGAGGCCACCTCCAGTCGTGACGTCGCCGGTCACGCCAATAGTGGCCGACGCGCTCGCCAGTTGTCCGCCGGCGGCTGCACTCATGCCCGCTATCAAATTTCCGCCGATGTTAGCGCTTCCGGCTGTCATTACGACCGAGGCGTCGCCGTCGATCGAGCCGGCGCCCCCACCGTCGTCCCGAGCGGAAATGACGAACGTCGCGTCGCCGGTCGTGGTGATTGCGCCGCCGGCGTTCATTGAAACCGTCCCGTCGCCGCCGATTGAGCCGCCGTCGCGATTATTGATCAGGAGATTGATCGCGCTGGCCGTCAGGTCGCCGCCGGTACTTACGTCCAACGAAGCGCCGTCACTTATCTGCCCGGCGCCATTATTCGAGATCGTTAGGCTCAAGCCGCTTTCACCGTTGGCGGTCATGCTACCGCCCGCGGTCAGCTGCAGTTCCGTGCCCGCATTGAGGACGCCGCCTTCAGAATTATCGAGATTAATGGTCAGACCGTTGCTGGCCGTGAAATCGCCGCCGGATTGCAAAGAAACATTCAGTAGCGAGCCAGAGACGTTGGTCTCGGTGACGCTCAGCTCGTTATTCAAGAGGATGCTCCCTTCCGAAAAGAGCCCAAAATCGGTCGTGCCCGAGACAGTGGAATCGAAGGTCAAAGTCGATTCGGCTCCGCGCGCATAAACAGCGAGAGCCGGGATATCCTGAAAGGCGAGATCGGAAGTGAGAGTGATAGAGCCGTTCTGGGTGGCGAGGAGCAGCGTGTCGAGTCCGCTAAATGTGAGGGTGCCGCCCGGAGGGCCCGAGGTGATATCACCCACGCTGATGAGCGCAAGCTTTGTCGCCCCCCCGTCCCCGATCGTGATCGTGGGATTGCCGGTCAAGCTCAAGGCGACAAACTTCAAGGCGGCCAGCGGCAAATTGTTGGGATCGCTAAAGAAGCTATCGATCCCGATCTGGGTATCGAACGGTGAAGTGGCGGTAAAAAGCCAGGCCGAAACCGGACCATCCTCGGTCGGGCCGCGGTAGATCGTGCCGTAATTCGTGACGCCATTCGTGGTGATTGTGGGATCAGTCTCAATCGTGGTTGCGCTGCTGATGACGTAGGGGACCGGAGAGGAAATGGGCGTGGGCGTCCCGTATTTGCTCGGCGTGGGCGTCGGCGTAATGGGCGTCGGCGTAGGAGTCATCGGCGTCGGCGTGGGTGTCATGGGTGTCGGGGTCGGGGTTATGGGTGGAGGTGTAGGAGTGATGGGCGGTGGCGTGGGTGTTATGGGTGGAGGAGTGGGCGTCTGGGGCGGTGGCGGCGATTGCCGTGGACGGGCGCCACTCGCATTTGCCTGGTCGATTGCGTTGGCGTTCGTCGGGTCGAGCTTGGACACAATCGTGCCACCGCCGAAAATGACGAGATTGGTTTCGATCAACCCGCCGTCGTTCATCATCTTCGCTTGCGCGAGGATTGCCTCCGCGATCAGCGCGTCGCTCGGTAACGACTCAAAGCCGTTTATGAGTTCCGAAGTCTTCATCAGCCGATCCAGGTCGACATCCACCGGTTCGGGCAGGCCTTTGCCCTTTGGATTCACGATCAGCATCTGGCCGGCGTGGACGAGGACGGATTCGCCGACCCGGTCGTTGCGAAAGATTCGCCCGGTGCCTTCGAGGACGATGAACTTGATGTAGGCGTTCGGATGAAACTCGAGCATGACTGTCGTGCCCGTGATCGCGGCGGTGATCGCGGCGGTGTTGATCTGCGCGCCGCCGGCGTTCTTCGGGACGCGCAGGAGCATGGCGCCGCCGCCGAGTTGCAAGTTGCGGGTGCCTTCGTTGAAACTGAAGATCGTGTTCGCGCCGAGACGGGCCAGCGTCTGATCGGTGAAGAGAAGTTCCGCGCGCGATTCCACGCCAGTGCGGACCGCGGTCCCATTGCGGACTTCATCGCTCACGCGCGCCGGGCGCGGTGCGGCCTGCCCGGGAAGGAGATTGACATCTTTGATCACCTGACTGACGCGCGCTTCCTTGAGCTGCGCCGCATCGATGGAGGCGAACGGTAAGAGGAGGAAGGCGAGCAACGAACAGGAGCCTATCGCGGCAGCGACAAACGAAAGCAGTGGGCGGCGGTTGCAGGATGTCTGTTTAGGCGAGTCGTTCTTCTTCATTTTGGGAATCATGTTGATTTGGAAACCGCTCTACGTTGGACTGCGTCCAGCCTGACCTTCCTTCCTGTTGGCCAGGCGGCCAACGAAGGCGAGGATGATGGACCGCAAGAGTGTGGCCGACTCGTGGCCGCGGCGTCAAGCTTTCTCGCCTTCGATTAGTTCTCGGTGGACTGGGCAACTGGCGTGTTGCGAGGCGCAACCTCTCTCGGCTCGACGGAGTTTCGCCCCTGATGCGCGCCTACTGCAACTGGGCCGCGCCCAGATGTGCGAGCGGCAGAGTGAGAAACAGAAGAAGAGCGAAAACGGGCGGTTGGAAACTAAAGCGGCCTAACGAAAAGCAGATGCGTTGGCGGTTACGCGGGAATTGCGTTAACGAGTCGGGGTCGTTTTTTTTCACGGGACTTTTCGACGGGAGGGCGGGTTCGAACGTGCAGGAAAATGGCGGACCACGCCGGGCCGGAAGCCAGACGCTCAAGAACGAGCGCCACAAGTTCATAAGGAGGGCTGGTTTTGAGCCGTCAAAACCGCATCGTCAAGCCTAAAATCCAAGTATGGTGCGGGAATTTGGCCGACTGCCCCCTAAACTTCGGGGAGCAGTGAAGCGGCTGAGGCCCTAACGAAGCGCGAGAACGCAGACCGAAACTGCAGCGCCGCCCCGCGAAGCTCGAGGCAGCGGCGGATGACTCCGCCAGACGAACCGATTAGATTCGGGTCGTTTATGACGTCTACCTAACGAACAAGAACAACCCGCTCGTGAGGACCCAGCGAGATCAGAATTTCCAGCTAACCGTAACGCCGCCGCCGCCATTGAAGACGTTGTACTGGAAGACGTTCTGGTTCGACTGATTGGCCACGTACGTGCTGATTGCACTCACGGTCAGCCAGTCGCGAATGTGATAGTTGGCGCTGAGGGAAAGAACTTCGCTCACATCCGTCCGGCCGCCGGAATCGTAAGGTCGCGCGACAAAGGTGCAGGCAGTGTTTAGGGAAAAATTGCGGCTTAGATTCACCGCATAGCCCGCATAGAGGCCGAAATCGTTACGGCGCGGTGGCTGAGAATCAGCATAAAGGCTGATGTTGGCAAAGGTCCCAAATGATAACTGCTGCGCGCGGCCGATGGGGATCGGGACCTCGGCATTGAGCGTGAGCCCGAGATTCGAAAAGAAAGCGTCCAAACTATCCGTGGGCGTAAGCCGATTGAAGTCAAAGCCGGCGCGCAACACCAGATTGTGGAACTTCGGTATGAAGTAAGTCAGGCCGGCGATCGCGTCGAAGCTGGCGAAATTGAAACTGCTCAAGTTGTTGGTGTAATAAAAAAACTGCTGTCGAAGAGTGAACTCGCCGTAAAGCGTGCGCTGGAATCGTGGCGCGTAGGTCAGGCCGATGACCGGAGCGGTGATGACTGCGCCGACCTCGCCGCTGTTCACCAGCGCGACGTTTGAGGTGTAGTAAACAGGAACACCCGCTTCGAGCGTGAATGGCTGGTATTCTTCGGCCCGTTTCAGGATCGCCTGTTCTCCCAGATCGCTGTCGTTAGGGGTGGAAGCGGCGTAATTTTGATCGACACCATTGGCGTTGACGTTTGGGGATGGTGTAAAGGCTTGCGATTGATTGCTAAGAAGTCGCGCTCGATCCGCAGCGCTGTTCTGCCCATGGGCGCCAGGAGCCGCCAGAGCGGCTGCGACGAGGAGGAAAAACAAAGAGCGCGCTCGCGGAAAGAGGAAGCACATTTCATAAAGGGCTTCTCTTTTAGAGACCGGATGCCCGGCGCGTCAAGCCTTTCCTAGAAACCCAGGGCGCACCTGAGAGACAGCACGCTTCAGGCGAAAGGCAGGTTGGCCTTGATTCGCTTAACGTCAGTCCTGTCGACCACGGCCGATTTCGCGAGCTGACGTTTGCTCTTGGCGCTCTTGGACGAGAGGAGGTGCCGGCGCTTGGCATGCGAGCGCAACACTTTGCCTGTCCCGGTAATCTTGAACCGTTTGGCGACTGACTTCCTCGTCTTGCTGCGCGCGATGGACTTCGGCATAAGGCGCGGAAGATAAGCACGTCACCCGAGGCTGACAACCGATTTTCTGTTTACCGACCGGTGAATCCGATCATCGTTTCCCAATGGAAAACGAAAATCCGCCCGACCCGCGCGTCGTGATCATCGGAGCCGGCTTTGGCGGACTCGAGGCGGCAAAGCACCTGGCCGACAAACCGGTTCAAGTGATGGTGATCGACCGGACAAATTATCATCTCTTTCAGCCGTTGCTTTATCAAGTGGCCACGGCCGCGCTTTCTCCGGCGGATATTGCCGCGCCGGTGCGTGGGATTCTGGGAAAATACGGAAACATCGAAGTCATTCTGGCCGAGGTGCAGGCGGTCGACGTCGCGGGCCGAACCGTGCAGACCGCGGATCGCGAGATCCCGTACGATTACCTGATCGTCGCGACCGGCGCCCGCCATTCTTATTTCGGTCACGACGAATGGGAAAAACTCGCTCCCGGACTGAAGAGTCTGGAGGATGCAATCGAAATTCGGCGTCGCATTTTGATGGCTTTCGAGTTTGCCGAGAAGACAACCGACCCGGAGGCGAGGGCGGCCGCGATGAACTTTGTCATCATCGGTGGCGGCCCGACCGGGGTGGAAATGGCGGGAGCGATCGCCGAGATCGCGCGCGAGACGCTGGCGAAGGATTTTCGCCATATCGATCCGTCGAACGCGCGCGTCATTCTGGTCGAAGGCGAGAAGCGGGTTCTGGCAAGTTATCCGGAGGACCTCTCGGCCAGCGCACAGAAACAGTTGCAAGAGCTGGGGGTCGAGGTGATCACCGGGACGCACGCCGGGAACCTGACCGAGAACGGCTTGGAGGTGGCCGGGAAGTTCATTCCGTGCCGAGTCAAAATCTGGGCCGCGGGAAACGCCGCCTCCTTCGTGGGCATGACCCTTGGTGTGGCGGTGGACCGGGCTGGCCGGGTCATCGTGCAGGATGACCTGACGATTCCCGGTCATCCCGAAGTGCAGGTAATCGGCGACCTGGCCAACTTCACCTCCAAGGAGGGCAAACCGTTGCCGGGCGTTTCGCCGGTCGCGATCCAGGAGGGGCGGCACGCCGCGACTAACATCCTGCACATGGTCGCGGGAGCGAAGCCACAGCGTTTTTACTATTGGGACAAGGGCAGCATGGCCACAATCGGCCGCAACCGCGCCGTAGCCGACTTAAACTTCGTCCACTTCAGTGGCTTGCTCGCCTGGCTCGCGTGGCTCTTTGTTCACGTGATTTATCTGGTCGGCTTTCGAAACCGGATCCTGGTGCTGTTCCAGTGGGCCTGGGCTTACGTCACCTTCAACAAAGGCGCGCGTCTCATCACGCGAAACTTCCAAGCCGAGCAACGGCCGCTGGGATGAGACGGCAGATTGGCCACACGAAGGACACGAAGATCGCGGTGCAGGGACCTATCAGCCAACCTTCGTGTCCTTGGCGTTCTTCGTGGTTTAGTTAGCCATGCGATCCCGGCACGTTCTTCCAAAGCTCCGCATTGCGATCGTCGGCTCGGGCGCGATCGGGCTTTATTATGGCGGGAAGCTGGCGCACTTCGGCCGCGACGTGCATTTCCTTCTCCGGAGCGACTGCGATGCGGTGCGTAGACGGGGGCTGCGCCTCCGGAGCAAGAAGGAAAACATTCACGTAGCTAAGCTGCACGCCTATCGTTCAACGCAAGAGATCGGGGTCTGCGACCTGGTCATCGTCTCGGTTAAAACCACCTCGAATTCGGAGTTGCCGCCGCTGATTGCGCCATTGTTAGGCGAGAGAACCATGATTCTGACCCTCCAGAATGGACTTGGGAATGAAGACTTTCTCGCCGAACATTTTGGAGCCGGGCGTATCCTGGGTGGCCTTTGTTACATCTCCCTCAACCGCACGGCGCCGGGAGTAGTGGAGCGCCTCGACGCCGGCCGCCTGACGATTGGCGAATATCGCGGTCATCCGCAGCCGCGTACGCACGACGTCGCGTGGGAGTTCAAACGTTCTGGAGTCGTTTGCAACGTGGCGGACGACCTGACGCTGGAACGCTGGCGCAAACTCGTCTGGAACCTTCCCTTCAATGGACTCTCCGTCGTGGCCGGCGGCCTCGACACGGCCGCGATTCTGGCTGACGACGGATTGCAACAACTGACGGTCGAGCTAATGGACGAAACGATCGCAATTGCGAATGCCTGCGGACATCGGTTGCCTACTGCCGTCGCGCTCGATCTGATGAGGCGAACAAAAGCGATGGACGCCTACAGACCTTCGACTCTGCTCGATTATGAGGCGGGCCGGCCGTTGGAGATTGAGTCGATCTGGGGCGAGACGGTCCGGCGCGCGCAGGCTGCGGGGGTCGCCGCGCCGCGCCTCGAAATGCTTTGTCGTTTGCTCAGGTCGCTGGATCAGATTCGTCGAAAATGAATTTGCCCACGATCGCAGTGCTTAACCGGCAGCGCGCGATCGCTGTCGACCGGGCCTCGCTGGCGCGCTTTGCGGTCCGTGCCTTGCCTCTCTGCGCGGCGGAAGGAGGGCACGGCCTAACGGCTCTGAAAGAAGTCAGCGTGGTGCTGGTTTCTGATTACAAGATCAGCGAGCTGCATCGCCGTTTCATGCAGATCGCCGGGCCGACCGACGTGATTACTTTCAAGCACGGCGAGATATTCATTAGCGTCGAGACCGCGCGGCGTCAGGCGGCGGCCTACGGGACTTCACTGGAGCATGAGCTGCGCATTTACCTTGTTCACGGCTTGCTCCATTTGCACGGATTCGACGATCGCGCGCCGGTGGCTCGGCGCCGGATGCAGCGCGTTCAGGAAAGGATTGTCGTGCGGGCTTCGTCTTAAGAAATCGGCCAGCCTGTGGGAGGGATTGATTCAAATCCCCTGCGTGTTATGGTTTTTGTTATGCTTTGGGTCGTCCGCTTATCCAGTTCGCACCGGTTGCTGGCCGGGACGTGAAGACCATCGGGGTTCGTCGTTATGCCAGCTTTTCTGGAGATTTCCAGTGTCGTAGAAAGCCCGGCGATCACCGAGGAAACCAGGAGCAAGGAGGCGGTCGATTTACCCTGGAATGTGGTTGTGCATAACGATCCGGTGAATCTGATGAGCTACGTCACGATGGTCTTCCAAAAGGTCTTTGGTTATCCGAAGGAAAAGGCCGAGCTGCACATGCTCGAAGTGCATCAGAAGGGACGCTCGATTCTGTGGAGCGGGGTGAGGGAGCGCGCCGAGCTGTTTGTCCAGCAATTGCACGGCTACCTGCTGCTCGCGACGATCGAGCAGGTGAACTGAGATGGAGGTCTTTCGCAACAACGGCGCGCTTGAGATCAACGAGATCGATCCTTTTCTGGCCGAACTTTTGCGCCAGATCCCGGTCAGCACCAGGACCGAAGTTGCTTCCGCGGCGGAACAACGGCTCTTCAGTCCACCGGTCAGCCCTAACGAGAACGACTTCTGCGCGGAGTGGAAACTCTATGTCGAACCGGAGCTACGGCGTCATTTCCAGAATGCGACCGAGATCGTCGAAACCGATCTGCGCCAACTGGAGGCGAACGAAAAGCCATTCGCCAACCGCGCTCTGCGCATCCCGCATGAACACTGCGAGGCCTGGCTCAACGCCCTCAACCAGGCGCGGCTCGCGATCGCTGCGAAATATGATTTCAGCGAGGCCGAACTGTGCGATCACTATCGCTCGCCGATCGGTTCCCGGCGCGACCTGAGCCTTTTTCAGGTGAACTTTTACGGGTTTCTCCAGGAATTCATCCTGCGCGAGTTGGACTGCGGCCCCGCTTCGCCTGACGAGTAATCAAATCGCCGCCGTTAGGGCTTTGGCCTCTGCGAAACCGGGCCGCCCTGCTTCTTTCGTTCGTGGACCATTTTCATCAACCGGTCCTTCAAAGCCTGGGATGCCTTCGCAGGTCGAAGGCTGAGCGCGAATGCTTCGTGCAGCCGATAGCATTCGGTGATGAAAGCCTCTGCCTTCTGTCCAAATTTTGCTCGCGCCTTCTCGAATTCGCGGAGCTCGTTGTCTTCCAGCGCACCGATCACGTAGAGCCGGGCGCTTTTCTGGAATTCTTCAAAGCTCATCTTTCAATTCTTTGAGACCGTCATAGACCTTTTTCAGCCCCAGTTCGAGGCGGGTTTTTACCGTTCCCAAAGGAGTATTCGTATGGGCCGCGATTTCGCGCTGGCTCATGCCGCGAAAAAATGCCAGGTCAATCGCCTGCTGCTGCGCCAGAGGCAACCCATTGATCACTTTACGAATCAGCGCCCGGGTGTCAGAGAGGTTGATTTCTTTCTCGGTCGTATTGTGCACCCAGGCGTCGGGTTGTTGTTCCTTCTCAATCTGAAACCGCTCGCCGGCCCGCAGGTAGGCTTGCTTCTTGCGCAGGCCATCGATCGCCCGCCGCCGCGCGAGCGTCACCATCCAACCAAGTGGTTTGCCTTTTTGGGCCGAGAAGTTCTTCGCCTGCTTCCAGAGCTCCATGAAAATCTCTTGCAGCAAGTCGTCTGCCTCGGGTTCGTTGTGTACCACGCGCAGGACAAGGGCTTTGATGATCCCGCCGTAGCGATCGTAAAGCTTGGAGAGGGCTTCGGGATCCTCCTGCTGAATTCCCTCCATCAATTCAAGATCAGTCGGCTCGCCCGGAGCGAGCGGTGGCCTCATCGCCGGGGCGGGATGACCGGACTCATCGTCATCGGCGTCGATTGGAAGTTTTCGTCGGCGAGGCATCGAGTGTTGGAGGAGAGAAGATTTAGAGCGGCGGCCGAGCGCCGTCCATCCGGATTTGCGTCTGGCCTGGCTGCGGCAGGCGAATTGGAACAGGCACTGAATGGTTTGCGTGGCGCGACGCTTGCCATTTTCTTCCGCACGATCGCGGGTGGATTTCGCCGCGTGGCTCGGCGGCAGCAGCCGCCCCTCAATTGTTGTTCCCGGCCAGCGGCCGGCCGGCGGAGGTAGTCGCTCTCGCACTATGGAAACGACGACTGAAATCGCGGTCGTTTGAATATTTCGGCTCAGCCGAAGAAGTGATTTTGCCATCCAGCCGACAGTTCGTGCGGAAATCCCCGTTGGCCAGTTCAAAATCGCTGTCCTTGACCAGTGCTTGGTTGTCGAATTACCCACCGAGCTAAATCGCAGCCCTCCAAAAGATTAGGCTTGACAATTCGCGGTGGATTTGCTCCTCGTCTTCTTAGTTATGAAAACATATCGCCTGCCTTTGTTGTTAATTATCTTCGCCTTTGCCTTCGCCTCCTCGGTTTTGGCCCAATCCCTTTTTTGCCCCGCGCGATACTCCAATGAGGTTGCTGTGATCGACCCCTCGACCAACCAGGTAATCACCCAAATCCCCGTGGGGTCTTTCCCAATTCGTATTACGATGACACTTGATCGGCTCAAGGCCTTTGTTTCCGACGCGCATTCCGCAAGCATCTCGGTTCTAGACACGGTGGCGCTCACGAACATTTCCTCCATCCCGGTGAGCAGGGTACCCGGACAGGGCGCTGTCACGCCCGATGGTAGGCGTCTTTTCGTCGTGCATGAAGCTGGCCTGAGTGTTTTCAATCGTTTCTGCCCCGTCGATGTCATAGATACGGCAACCAATCTAGTCATCACCACTGTCCTCCTCCCAGGGCATCTGTGCAAAGACATCCTGTTCACGCCGGATGGACGCTTCGCATATATCGCGAACAATTCCGAGGGAGAAGTGGACGTGATTTCTACCGCGACCTATGCCATAAACCGTATCTCCACGCGGGGTAAGGCCCGTCATCTTTGCATCTCTCCCGCCGGTGACCGCGTCTACGTCACCAACAACGGGGACGACTCCGTATCCGCCATCGACACGGCGACGCAACAAGTGGTCGCGACCATTCCTGTTGGACGAAAACCGCTCGGAATTGCCATCACGCCCAACGGCGAGGAGGTTTACGCGACCAATCAGCAGTCTGGCACAGTCTCTGTCATCGATACCACCACATTGACTGTGATCGCGACCATCCCTACCGGAAACCTTTGCCAGCGAGTGGTCATTACGCATGATGGAACGAAGGCCTTCGTAGAAAATGGATATTCCGACACTGTTTCGGCCATTGACATCGCCACGCATACGGTCAGCGCAACGCTCCCCGTCGGACACCATCCCTGGACCATGCTGATCAACGCAGACGATACGAAAGTGTACGTGTGCAACTCCACCGACACGACTCTAACGGTTATCGATATTCCGTCGCTGACCGTCTCCGACACAATTACCGGTGTAGGGTCGGCGCCCTTTGACCTGGCATTTGGTCCATAGCTGTCTGCCCGAATGCGAATTGCGCTCTTCGATCGATACTTCTATTCCGTGCGATACCGAGTGTGAGATATCCGTCATCCGCAAAGCTGTTCTGGAGCAAGCCCATTTTATGACCACAGAAGAAGTACGAGACGTCGGCGGAGGCCGAATGGTCGAATTAGTGTGGCGACGATGCCGAGAGGACACCATCCGGTTCAAGACTTGTTTTCTGATGTATCGCCTGCCTTTGCTGTTGATTATTTTCGCCTTTGCCTTCGCCTCCTCGGCTTTGGCCCAATCCCTTTTTTGCCCCGCGAGATACTCCGATGAGGTTGCTGTGATCGACACCTCGACCGACCAGGTACTCACCCAAATCCCCGTCGGCCGTTTCCCGATTCGTATTGCGATGACACCGGATCGGCGCAAGGCCTTTGTTTCCGACGCGCTTTCCTCAAGCATCTCGGTCCTAGACACGGTGGCGCACAGGAACACTGCCACCATCCCGGTGAGCGTGGTACCCGGAGAGATCGCTGTCACGCCGGATGGTGGACGTGTTTTCGTCGTGCATGAAGGCGGCCTCCATGGCAACTGTCCCGTCGACGTCATTAACACGGCAACCAATCTGGTCATCAGGACTGTCCTTCTCTCCGGGAATCAGGCCAAAGACATCTTGTTCACGCCAGATGGACGGACCGCATATGTCTCGAATAATTCCTCTGGAGAAGTGGACGCGATTGATACCACTACCTACCAGGTAACGAGTATCCCGACCGGGGGTCGCCCCCGTCGTCTTTGCATCTCTCCCGCGGGTGACCGCGTCTACACGCCCAACAACGCAAGCGACACGCTAACCGCCATCGACACGGCGACGAACCAAGTGATCGCGACCATTCCTATTGGACGACGGCCGATCGGAGTTGGCATTACTCCCAACGGCGAGGAGGTTTACGCGACCAACCAGCAGGATGGGACAGTCTCGGTCATCAATACCACCACATTGAGTGTGGTCGCGACCATCCCTACTGGCAATCTTCCCCAGCGAGTGGTCATTACGCATGATGGAACGAAGGCCTTCGTAGAAAATGGATATTCCGACACTGTTTCGGCCATTGACACCGCCACGCATACGGTCAGCGCAACGCTCCCCGTCGGACACCATCCCTGGACCATGCTGATCAACGCAGACGACACGAAAGTGTACGTGTGCAACGCCACCGACACGACTTTAACGGTTATCGATATTCCATCGCTGACCGTCTCTGACACAATTACCGGTGTAGGGTCGGCGCCCTTTGATCTGGCATTTGGTCCCTAGCCGTCGGCGGAGGCCGAATAGTCGAATTAGTGTGGCGACGGCGCCGAGAGGACGCCATCCGGTTCAAGACTTGTTTTCTGATGTATCGCCTGCCTTTGCTGTCGATTATTTTCGCCTTTGCCTTCGCCTCCTCGGCTTTGGCCCAATCCCTTTTTTGCCCCGCGAGATACTCCGATGAGGTTGCTGTGATCGACACCTCGACCAACCAGGTAGTCACCCAGATCCCCGTGGGCTCTTTCCCGATTCGTATTGCAATGACACCGAATGGGCGCAAGGCATTTATTTCCAACGGGCTTTCCGCAAGCATCTCGGTTCTAGACACGGTGGCGCGCACGAACATTGCCACCATCCCGGTGAGCGCCGTACCAGGAGAGAGCGCTATCACGCCGGATGGTCGACGTCTTTTCGTCGTGCATCAAGGCGGCCTCGATGGCAACTGTCCCGTCGACGTCATTGATACGGCAAGCAACCAGATCATCACCACGGTTTTTATCCCCGGAAATTGGGCCAAGCACGTCTTGATCACGCCGGATGGGAGCACCGCATATGTCGCGAACTTTTCCAATGGAGAAGTGGACGCGATTGATACCACCACCTATCAGGTAACGAGTATCCCTACTGCGGCTGGCTCCCGTCGTCTTTGCATCTCTTCCGCGGGTGACCGCGTCTACGTCGCCAACGACAAGGGCAATTCCGTATGCGCCATCGACACGGCGACGAAGCAAGTGATCGCGACCATTCCTGTTGGACAAGGACCGCTCGGAATTGGCGTTACCCCCAACGGCGAGGAGGTTTACGCGACCAACCAGGGGACTGGCACAGTCTCTGTCATCGATACCACCACATTGAGTGTGGTCGCGACCATCCCTACCGGAGACCTTCCCCAGAGAGTGGTAATTACGCGTGATGGAACGAAGGCCTTCGTAGAAAATGGATATTCCGACACTGTTTCGGCCATTGACACCGTCACGCATACGGTCAGCGCAACGCTCCCCACGGGACACAATCCTTTCACTATGCTGGCCAATCGACACGATACGAAACTGTACGTGTGCAACGCCGGCGACACGACTGTAACGGTTATCGATATTCCGTCGCTGACCGTCTCTGACACAATTACTGGTCTAGGGTTGGCGCCATTTGACCTGGCGTTTGGTCGATAGCCGTCGGTCCGAATGCGAATTGCGCTCTTAAATCGATACTCATATTCCGCGCGATCCGGAGTGTCAGATTCCCGTCATCCGCGAAGCTGTTCTGAAGCAAGCCCATTTTATGACCACAGAAGAAGTACGAGCCGTCGACGGAGGTCGAATAGTCGAATTAGTGTGGCGACGGCGCCGAGAGAACGCCATCCGGTTTAAACTTGTTTTCTGTCAGCGCGCTCCGCTGGAAGCGTGAGGATGCTGAAAGACTTTCTTTAGTTTGTCGGCCGCTTGTGCAGGGACCTGCGCGTTGCGTGGTTGGTTGCAGTCCACAGCCTACACCTCGATAAAACGAGCGCCCAAGCCTGTGCCGCGATCGATCACATCTTCTGATCGACTTCTTTGCAGGAAGCAAGATCGGGTGGACTCATACTGGATTTGACATGCTGCTGTTTTGGCCGCGACCCAAAAATTTCAGTTCGCCGTTGACTTTTGGTGTCCGTGACAAAGATTTTACCGCGTTATATAGCCTCTATTAGGCTTGACAATTCGCGGCGGATTGTCTAAAGAGGGAAACTTAATCCATTCTCTTAGTTATGAAAACATATCGCCTGCCTTTGCTGTTAATTATTTTCGCCTTTGCCTTCGCCTCCTCGGCTTTGGCCCAATCCCTTTTTTGCCCCGCGAGATACTCCAATGAGGTTGCTGTGATCAACACTTCGACCAACCAGGTAGTCACCCAAATCCCCGTGGGCTCTTTCCCGATTCGTATTGCGATGACATTGGATCTCCGTAAGGCCTTTGTTTCCGACGCGCGTTCCTCAAGCATCTCGGTTCTAGACACGGTGGGGCGCACGAACACTGCCACCATCCCGGTGAGCTTGGTACCCGGAGAGATCGCTGTCACGCCGGATGGTGGACGTGTTTTCGTCCTGCACTTAAGCGGCCTCCATGGCAACTGCCCCGTCGACGTCATTGATACGGCAACCAATCAGATCATCACGACTGTCCTTCTCCCCGGGTATCAGGCCAAAGACATCTTGTTCACGCCAGATGGACGGACCGCATATGTCTCGAATAATTCCAGTGGAGAAGTGGACGCGATTGATACCACTACCTACCAGGTAACGAGTATCCCGACCGGGGGTCGCCCCCGTCGTCTTTGCATCTCTCCCGCGGGTGACCGCGTCTACACGCCCAACAACGCAAGCAACACGCTAACCGCCATCGACACGGCGACGAACCAAGTGATCGCGACCATTCCTATTGGACGACGGCCGATCGGAGTTGGCATTACTCCCAACGGCGAGGAGGTTTACGCGACCAACCAGCAGGATGGGACAGTCTCTGTCATCAATACCACCACATTGAGTGTGGTCGCGACCATCCCTACCGGCAATCTTCCCCAGCGAGTGGTCATTACGCATGATGGAACGAAGGCCTTCGTAGAAAATGGATATTCCGACACTGTTTCGGCCATTGACACCGCCACGCATACGGTCAGCGCAACGCTCCCCGTCGGACACCATCCCTGGACCATGCTGATCAACGCAGACGACACGAAAGTGTACGTGTGCAACTCCACCGACACGACTCTAACGGTTATCGATATTCCGTCTCTGACCGTCTCTGACACAATTACCGGTGTAGGGTCGGCGCCCTTTGACCTGGCATTTGGTCCCTAGCCGTCGGCGGAGGCCGAATAGTCGAATTAGTGTGGCGACGGCGCCGAGAGGACGCCATTCGGGTCAAGACTTGTTTTCTGTCACCGCGCTCCGCTGGAAGCGTGAGGATGTTGAACGACTTTCTTTAGTTTGTCGGCCGCTTGTGCAGGGACCTGCGCGTTGCGTGGTCGGTTGCAGTCCACAGCCTACACCAATCATCCTCCTCCGCCCCATTTGGGTTGTGGTCGTGAGGTCAATCGTGCTCGTCATTCAGGAAAGTTCCCCGAAGACGGCGACGATTCGTTCCTCCGGCCTCGAGCTGGATTTCGAGCACCGGCATCGTGTTCCCGACGATTTCGTGTTGCGTGAGCGGACTTTTCTTCCGAACCGCGTGAACTGCAACGCGATCGTCGGGGCGCGCAAAAAACGCACAGAAAATGGCAAGCATTGCCAAGCGATTCGATTGGCAGCGCCATTAGTTATTTTGTGCAAACAAGCACCTTCATGCTGAGGGACGAGCTGCCAGCCAGCTTGGTTGCTCCGGCGGTTGATCATGACTGGAAGATTAGTCGTCGATCGATTCCAGCGAATTGTGATCGCTGGGGCCACGTCTGCTCAACGGGCCGGTTCCCGCCTTTCGCAGCCAGAGTGAACGGAAACAGAAATCATCCACGGCATCCTCTGCCTAACGAACGGAAACAACGAACCATGGACTACCTGATTGTTTTGCTCGCCGCCAGCGTCATCGCTCTTATCGCGTGGCTCGTCGGCCGTAATGTTTTTCAAAGCGACTAATTTTTGGCGCGAGTTAATTGTTCGCCATCTGCGCTGGGTCGAGTCATTCTTCGATCCTGGTAGGGAACTCGCCGATTGCCCGCAACAAGAGCGCTGACTTCGTCTTCCGCGCAGATGAATTTGTCGTCGGCGCCGGCGAAATCGTCCGCTTTGTAAAGGAAGTCGATCTCGATCCTGCCAAGATCGACCACTTCTGGATCACGATTCGCGCGGGGAGGTTCGGATTGCGGCGCATCTCAATCAGCACTTGGTCGCTCAGCCATGCGGCTGATGGATTCGATCCACGGATGCGAGTGGGTGTGCTGCCGTCCACTTGGTCGGAATTGCCGACGCGCGGCGTCTTTCCGGTTGCTGGCGTCGATTACAACGCAGCTCGAGCGCACGAGCCCGATCGTCTATCGCGAGATGGAGCGACCGGCCGTGGAGGAGTGGCTTGCCGCGAAGGTCGGTGGCCCGAGCTGGCTCGAATTTCTGTTTGAGCAGACTCCTCTGCATGCTGCGCGTGCCTTGCGGCGAAGCGACGTGATTGTGAAGCGGCGCCTTCGACGGCTTAACCTGTCAATTCAAGAAAGCCAACCCGGCTATCGTTGTGGCCTGCAAGAACGCGCGGAAGCGGTTTATCAGGATCCGCCCCAACCGCCTGCGAACTAGAAATACAAAGGTTTCTTCGCCGGGTCGGGAACCGGATTTTGGCTCCGCTGAAAAAGGCCAAGAAGCGGACCGGTCATGAACGTCGTGACCAGCGCCATGACGACCAGCATCGCGAAAATTCGTTGGGAAAGGATGCCGAGGTCATAGCCAATATTGAGGGCGATCAGTTCCATCAAACCGCGTGTGTTCATGAGCGCTCCCAGCTGCCAGGAGGTGCGGCTGTCCATCCCGGTAACGCGAGCCGCGATCGCGCCGCCGCCCAGTTTACCGGCGGTGGCGACGGCGATAATGACTCCGCAGATCGCCCAATCGTGCGAGGTGTTGAGCAGGCCGACTTGTGTTCTGAGGCCGGTAAAGACGAAGAAAACAGGCAGAAGCAGAACTGAGCTGATATTTTCCACTCGCACCGTGAGGTGTTCCCGGAAATCGCCCGTTCTGGGCATAATGACTCCGGCGAGGAACGCGCCAAAGAGAGCGTGGATACCGATGACCTCGGTGCAGAAAGCGGCCGCCAGGACGGTCGCCAGGACGATCGCGAGGGTGGATTTGTTAGGCTTCGGACGCTCCAGCTCCGGGCCGAGCCAGAACAAAAGGCCCGGCCGGATGAGCATGAGCATCAGGCCGACGAAAAGGACCACCAGGGCGAAGCTGAACATCGCCCCGGCGATGCTGGCGGCGCGCGCGATCGCGACGACGAAGGCGAGGATCGTCCAAGCGGTGACGTCGTCGACCGCGGCGCAGGCGGTAGCGGTGGCCCCGAGCGGGGTGTCGAAAAGCTTACGATCCCGGAGGATTCTGACCAGCACCGGGAAGGCTGTGATGCTCATGCTGATGCCCATAAAGAGCGCGAAGGAAACGAATGAAGCGCCGGGCTGGGCAAGAGATTGGTAGAGAAAAAGCGCCAGCGTAACGCCGAAGAGATACGGGATGACGATGCTGGAATGGCTCACCACGATCGCCGTCTGCACCTGCCGTCGTAATTGTGAGACATCCAGCTCCATCCCGACGGCGAACATGAAGAGACAGACGCCGATCTGGCTAAAGAGCCGGAGCGAGTCGAGGCTGGATGGGGCGAAGAGGAAGCCAAAAGCATGCGGCGCCACGAGCCCGAATAGGGACGGCCCGAGCAGGATTCCGACGATCATTTCGCCCACCACCGCTGGCTGGCCCATGCGGCTGGCAACTGTTCCGGCAAGCGCGGCCGTCGCGATGATCACGAAGAGCTGTAGGAAGAGTCGGCTCAGCCCGCTCGTTCCATTCTGATAAAGACTGCTGGTGGCCGCAGTCAGGAAGTCGCCCTCTTTGGCGACAGCCTGAGCCGTCGAACCGGGACGCGCCGACTGAGATGCGACCGTACGCGGAGCGGAGGGAGCGCTCAATTCATTGCCCATTTTCAAAAGACCGAAAATGCCCAGAATGGCAACGCTGGTGATGATTAGATAGAGCCGGGCAGTGCGCGTCATTGGACGTGAAAATGTTCCGATGGGATAGCGCTGAAGGAGCCACAATTAGACCATGGCCGGGCATATTTGTCCACGCCAAGAAAGGAGCGCGACGAGCCGTCGATTTGAGCTTCTCTGACAGGTAGACACCGAGTAGCGCTGCCAGCGAGCTTGACGAGCGTCGGCACTATCCGATCCGGCCCCAAATACGTCCCATCTTAAAAGACCGCGGAGATGCTTCTTCAAGTCTTGCGGGCAGGTCCGATCCGGAGCAGGCGCAGGCCATTCAAGACCACGACCACGGTACTGCCTTCGTGGCCGACGACCCCGAGCGAGAGCTTGATTTTCTGCGCCAGGGCGAAGGTTACCAGAACCGCGACCGTGCCTAACGAGACGACCAAATTCTGCCGGATGATGCGCCGGGCGCGCCGGCTCAGGCGCAACGCCGTCGGTACATTTTCGATCCGGTCGTGCATCAGGATGACGTCGGCCTGGGCGAGGGCCGCGTCCGAACCGCGCGCGCCCATTCCTAGCCCGACGTCAGCCGCGATCAGGCTCGGGGCGTCGTTGATTCCGTCGCCCACCATCGCGACCGTTTTGCCCTGCTGCCGCCAGCGATGGATCCATTTCAGTTTTTCGTTAGGCGTGAGATCGGCGTGCACTTCCTCGATGCCGGCTGCATGCGCCACCATCTCCGCGGCGGACGCGCGATCGCCCGAGACGAGCGCGACGGAGTTGCCGTCGTTCCGGAGCGCCGCGATCACCGCCGGCGGTGGCCGGTCGGAGCCGGTCGCGCAGGTAGATCACACCGAGCAGCACTTCGCGCGCGACCCAAACCTCAGCCTCCGCCCCGCTCGAGGGAAACGGCGCGACATTAAACCCGCGTTGCTCCATCAGGCGCCGGCTGCCGACGACCACGAGGTTGGGTCCGACTCTCGCTTCCATCCCGAAGCCCGGGATGTTCGCCACGCTCTCGGTCGCAGCCGGTTCGAGGTTGCGGCGTTCCGCTTCCGCCACAACTGCGCGGGAGAGGGGATGGGTCGAGTTTTGCGCCACCGCGGCGGCGGTGGCGAGCGCTTCCTCCGGCGCCGTTAATCCCACCGTCTCGATTCGCGCCACTTCCAGTTGACCCGTCGTCAGGGTGCCGGTCTTGTCGAAGGCGAAATGATTGACCCCGGCGAGCGTTTCCACGGCCATCCCGCCGCGGAAGAGGATTCCCTGGCGCGCCCCGGCGGCGATCGCGACCAGGATGGCGGAGGGAATCGAAAGGACGAGCGCGCAAGGCGAAGCGACGACGAGCAGCGTCATCATGCGATAGAGCGCCTGCGCAAATGGCTCGCGTTGCCAGAGCAAAAGCCAGCCGAGAAAAACGACGCTGCCAGCCAGGACCACAACCGTGTAGTACCGGGTGAAAGTGTCGGTGAAACGCTGCGCCGGCGCCTTCTGTTCGCGCGCGCTTTCGATCAAATCGATGATCCGCTGCACCGCGCTCTCGCCCGGCAGACGCCGGACGCGAATCACCGCCCGGCCCTCCAGATTTACCGTTCCACCGCTCACCAGATCGCCGGGACGTTTTGAAACCGGGAGCGCCTCACCGGTGAGCGCAGATTCGTCCGCCGAGGTCGTACCTTCACACACTTCGCCGTCGGTTGGAAAGAGGTCGCCCGGCTTGACCAGCAACTCGTCGCCCACGCCTAACGAGTCGGCGGGAACCTCGACCCACTCGCCATGCTCGCGCCGGCAAACCGTCTCGGGGGCGGATTTGAGGAGCGAGCTGATCGTTTGCTCGGTGCGATGATTGGCGAACTGCTCAAGCGCGTTGCTGAGCGAAAAAAGGAAGAGCAGAGTGCCACCTTCGGCCCATGCGCCGACCGTCGCGGCGCCGATCGCGACCACGATCATGAGCAGGTTAATATCGAAAACTCCACGCCGCAGTTCGCCGGCGAGCTGGATCGAGGCGAACCAACCACCGCTCAAATAGGCGGCGATGAAAAGCGGGAGCGCCGCCGGTGCCGGCGTACCGAGCTTCGGGAGAAGGAATCCCGCCAGCGTGCAAAGTCCACAAAAGGCGGAGAAGGCCAGCATCACGCGATGCGGTGGTTGTGCTCCCATCCCAGGCCAGTTCGAGTCCACGCTTGGAAATGACCGCCACTCGGGCAAAAGGTCACGCGAAACTTGCGTGCGCGAAGGGAAAGGCGGGGTCAGGGACTCGTCAGGGTATAGACAATCGAGAGCGTGTAGGTCCCAGGTGGATCGGTAGCGAGATTCGAGTTGAGCCGGTAGTCGAGCGGTTCGGTTTGGTTCCCCGCTTTCTTGGGCCCGGTCGCCAGAACCTGATTGCTCGTGGCCAGGCTGAGCCAGGTGCCGGAGAATGCAGGAGCACGGACCGATAGGTCGGCCGCGGGCTTGTTTGGATTGGGGTCGCCGAGGCTGGGGACAAACGAAAAGATGGAGGTCAACGCCCGCACATTGAGCGTCCATGTATTCGAGGTCGATCTGATCGTAAGGGTTTCGGCCGTGGTCTTAATGATTTGAGCAGCGCCGGTGGATGAATTGTAATCCGTCGCGAGAAAGGGGATGGAGACGGAATTGGTGTCAATGTTGAGGGTGAGCAGCCCGAACAGATTCTGGACCGATAACAGCGTGATACACGTGATCACGAAGACCGTGCATTTCGAGCAGCGTTTCATGGATTTTCTGTGCTGAAGGTTTTGCGAATGCGTTTCGCGCGTTCGGTGACGGTGAAGCTGAGATTCTGAATCCGGCTGTGTTCCACTTTCAGGAATATCTTCTCCGGGTTGACGACCTGTTGTGCTTTGAGCGTGGCAGGATCGATCTTCACTTCGTAGGTGCCGGGTTCGAGGTAAACGGCGAAGAAGCCGTCGGCCCGCGTCCCACCGCGCACGATGTGACCGGCCGGATCGGTGCAGACGACTTCCAGTCCAGAGAGGTCCTCCGTCTTATCGTCAGGGTGATCGTCCGCCGCTTCGGAGATTTCGTGCACGAAGTGGACCTTGCCCTCGCAAGTGGTCGGCTCGACCATGCCGATGGCGAGGTCCGTGATGGCGCCTTTGTGCAACGCCGTCTGCGTGACCGGCGACTCGCCGCTCGGCGAAAGATGAATATCGCCCGGCGGCGTGACCGTGACTGGATAGCTGCCGTCAGTCATGGGCGAAAAGCTAAACACGCCGCCCGGACCGCTCAGCGCCTGGTCGTTGCCGACGGCGACTTTCACCCCTTCCAAACCCGGTTCACCTGGATCCTGCCGGCCATTGTTGTTGAGGTCGTGGAAGACGTGTCCCTCCACCTCGCCGCGACGCGGCAACCACGGGACTGCTAGCTCGAAGTCGTGGCGGAAAGTCAAGAGCACTGCGCTTTGGTCCGGTTCGCCAGTGCCCGAGCTCCCGCTTCCGCGATGCGTGTAAGCGCCCTCAATCCCGGCCCACCAGCCCTTGCCGATCCTACGGGTCATGCTTGCCCAGACGCGGGCGGAGAATCCCTGGTCGACGTAGCTGTAGAAAGTGGTTCCGGTCTTAACTGACCAGATTTCTGATTGCCATGCGACTGCGGCGGTCATGGAAACCCCGGTACGATTTACCGCCTGGGTGTCGTCGGCGAAGTTAAAGGTGTAGCGGCCCGACAATTGCGCGCTCAATTGCCCCGGCCCACCGATTCGTTCGAGAAACTCCGGCGCGTGAGAATTGAAACTCAGGTCGGTCCCGAGGGTAGCGAATCCTGAATCGCGCTCGGGTTCTCCATTGTTCTGGTCGGTTTCGTTGCCTCCGCGGGTGAGCACCGTGAGTTGCCAGTTGTTCCCATTGGGACGCGGCTGCAGTTGATTGAGGACTTGCAGGCTGATGGCGCCCGCGTTCTCGCTCGTTTTGTCCAAGAAATTGCTCTGGTTGAAAAAACTCGTCTCCTCGTATTCGGCAAAGCCAGTCGGCAGATGCCAGGAGGTGTGGGCGGCATCGACCGTGTTCCAGCGGAAGCCGGCGTTGATCAACTGCGTCTGGCTGGTGAGCAGGAAATCGGGGATGAGGCTTTGCTCCTGCTCGAGCGTTTTTTGGATGACAGGCACGACCTGGTAGTTCGAGTCGTTGTAGTTGGCATAAGCCTCCAGCAAAGTGGGGCTGGAACTGAAGCGGTAACTCAGATAAGCGCGGCGATCGTCGCGGCCATTCTGCTCGCCCGGGTAATCCCTGTCGCCGTAGGCATACTCGAACCCGGCCTGGAGAGGAGAGTCATTCGTTTCACCCGGCAGAGTGCGGTTGTAGTAGATCCCGGCCAAAGAAGCCAGGCCACCATGGCCCTCGCCGTTATCTCCCCCGGCCAGGGAGAGTTCAGCCCGCAGAGGAATCGTTAGGGGAATTTTCCACCCGGTATCAATCGCCACCGCGTTCCAATTGCTCCCCTGGGGCCCGATATCGCCGCGTTTGCTCAATTCCCCGACCCGCCACCACTCCAGCGGACTGTTCAGGACGGTGCCGTTGACGGCCGCGCCAAACACCTGCTCGTTGTTGAGGGTGAGCGTGTTCTCCTCCCAGAAGGCCTCCACTTGAAGTTTGTCGTTGCCCAGCGGCCGGACGGCAGCGCGGACGCCATCACCCGTTTCACGCGACGACAGCAATCGCGCCGGTGCTGTGGTGATTTCACCCCCCTCGAGGTCGAAGGAGGGATTGTAAAGGCCGAGGTGAAAAAAGTTGCGGGTGCTGCCACTCGGCAGCGCGCTGTAGGCGCTGGATGAGTTCCCGTCATCGTTCGACGGATGAGCGTAGGCTTCAATGAACTGCATCCGGGTCTTGTCCGTGATCATCCCTTCCAGCGTGAGGGCTTCGATCACCAGGCCGTTGGCGCCCGCCTGGGCATTATTGTTGCCGTTGCCGGAGCCGAAGCCGAGAAACGCGCTGCCTTTGAGCGTCTCATAAAGCTGGGTACGATCCGGGGGAACCGCTTCCGGAAATGCTTCGGTGTGAAAATAGAGAAACTGCCTGGCGTTGTCGCCGCTTAGCTCCGCGGTCTTGACCTCTGCGGATGTGACAAAGGAAGTGAAGGTCTTCATCGGACCGGCCACGACTTGAACGGTTGCTTCAGCGTTCTCTCCGGCCGGGACGACGAGATTCTGCGGAATGACTGTCATGCTGGGAACGGGTGGCGAAGTGTTGAGCTCGATCGCGCAATGGAGTGGAACGTTGCCGGTATTGGCGATCTTCATTGTGTAGGAGACCTTGTCCCCGGGTCGAACGAAGCGGGTATCCATTGAGTCGGCCGTGACTTTACACGCCGGGGTATTCTTAATCCGAATCGAGGTCCGCCGCAGCGTCCCGTCGTCGGCCTGGGCCGTGACCACGAGGTCGCTCCCGCCGGGCGTCTCGGGTGGAACGTAAAGTGTGTAAAGAACCGTGTTCTCCCCGTGCGGGTCGAGCGCGACCTCCAAATCGTCGCCGCCAAGGGAGCGCAGCTTCCCGAGATCGAAGTGGAGGTGGAGCTTGCCGGGAGTTTCGGCACGGTTTTGCACGTGCACCGCCACGGCGGGGAAGCTGCGCGGCGCTGCTTCCACCGGCGGCGTGCTCAGTGACCACTCCAGGCTATTCGGTGTCACCTCGGTGCCGCCAGTTGTTAAGTTCGTTAGGCAAAAAAGAAATGTGGCCAGCACGAGCCGCTGGATGAGCGGTGGACGCGGAATCCGCATGCATCGCCCCCGCTCAATAGGTAAATCCGATCTCTCCCGCTACCAGGTCGCTCCCGCCGTAATCGATCACGGCCAGCGCGTTGTAATGCTTTCCTTTTTCGAGCTTCGATTTGCCTGCTTCCGGAAGGCCAACGAAGACGGTCCGCTCGTGTCCCGGCAGGATGGAGAAGGGCGAGATGGGCAGCGTCTCGACCGTCGCCCCGCGCACATCGCGAAACGCGATTTTGGATCCATCGCTCTGGATGTGCTCGTTGCCGTGATTGGCTGCTTGAATCTGAAGACCGCGCTCTCCGTCGCGGTTTGTCTCCTTCACATTGGTCACTTCGCAATCGAGCTTGGCCAACCCCTGCGGATTGCGCACAAAGATCTTGGTCCCGATCCGACCGATCAGCCGGATGTGGACTTCGCGCCCTGGCGCAGCCGTTTGCTCACGGATGTCTGTCGTCTCGGTGAAGATCATCGAGCGGTATTCCTTGAGCGACATCTGACTCGCCTCCTTTGGGGTGGCAAAGCTGATCGTCACCACCTTCTTTTCGCCTTTGCTCAGGACGAAGCGTTGTGGGCTGACGGCGATCCAGCCGGTCGCTGAGTCCGGAGATTTCGCAACACTGGGATCGACCGCGTCGACCGCGCCGTTTTCATCCTGTGTCCAATCGGCGGCAAAGACTCTGATATCCGCCGGCTTGTCGTTGGTGTTCGCGATCTCGATCTGGCGGGTAGTGCGGCCATCCGGGCCGAGCTCGAGAACGATTTTTTCGACGTTAACAACGAGACCGGCTTGGGCCGCTGGCAGCATGCTCGCGAGGAGACATGCTGCCAGGGCAAGACTCGGCACTCGGAATCGGGAGAAGACTTTCATAGGATGGTGCTCGCTCGTCAGCCGCTCATGATAAGAGCCGCGAAGTTGCTTCGCGGATGCGTTTACGGGGTGGTCAGGGTGTAGACGACGTCCAGCGCGTAGGAGCCCGGGGGATCGACCGTAATGTCCGTCGCGATCTCATAATCGACCGCGAAGGTGTTTCCGGCGTGGCCGACACCGCCGGCCGTTCCGCTGGTGAGGGTGAAGTCGGTCGTAGTCAGGCTCTGGAATGTGCCGGCAGCCTTCCGTACCGACAGGTCGGTTGACGGCTTGTTTCGCGTGTCTCCCGGAAAGGTAGGAGTGAAGGCGAAGTTCGCTGTGTTACTTCTGGCGCTGACGATCCAGGCACGATTGGCGCGGACCGCCAGTTGATGGGCGGCCAGCGCGTCGGTTGTGATGGCATCGGAGCTGGCGTAATCAGCCGCTGTCAGGTTGACTGTGACCGCGTTACTCGTCGTGGTCAGCGCCAGCACGGCTGGGACGGTGACCGTGAAGGTCACTGTCTGTGTCGTTGCGGCAGAGGCAAAGCCCGTGCCGAGGATAAAAGCTGCACAAAGCAGCATGTATTTCAGTTTCATGGTTTTTCTTTTGGTTTGATTGGGAGATTCTTAAGGAGCGGTCAGGGTGTAAACGGTCGCCAAGGTGTAGGTACCCGGCGGGTCCTGGGAAAGATTGCTCGTGAGCTGGTAATCCATCGCGAAGGTGTTGCCGCTCGTGGCCGTGCCGCCTTTGTTCCCGGTTTTCACCGCCACGTTGCTCGTGGTGATCGTGATGAAACTGGGTCCGCCGGAGACCCTGTAGGAAAGATTGCCGCACGGTTTGGAGGGATCCGGATCGCCGGCAGATGGAACAAACGCGAACGTCGCCGTGTTTGCTCTCAAGCTGACGGTCCAGTTTTTATTACTCGTGACCGAAAGCGTGTTCGCGCTGGCCACGGTCTTGGTCGCCGCGCCGGTCGACGTGTTGTAATCGCTGGCCAGGAACGGGATTGAAACCGCGTTGGTGTCGACCCCCAGCGACAGCACTTGGGGCACGGTGCTCGTGATGGTGACGGTTTGGGTCGTCTGACCAAAGGCAGATGGAAGAACCGCCGCGGATATGACCGTCAGGAGCGAAAGGAGCCTCCGGGATATTAGTCGTTGCTGAGCGAGGCGACAATTCATCTGTCGTCCAGCAAAGCGAATAGTGTGCCACGAACCCGCAACTAATAGCGGAGCCTTTTGTTCCTTGGTAACGGGTCCCCCCCGCTCATCGGGACGAGGATCTTTTTCGATTGCATCGCCACCTGACTTGGGCTGTTTTTGGGTGGCTGCTTCCATATGTGTGTAATCAGGACATCGACGCGATCGCCTGCTGCGGGGGCATTGCGACGTGCCGTGCATTTCTTGTCGGGCCAATGAAACGAATCGCCCTTCTCACCAGCGGTGGCGATGCGCCCGGTATGAACGCGGCGATTCGCGCGGTGACGCGGCGCGCGCTCTATCATGGGGCGGAAGTGTTCGGCGTTCGCCGGGGCTACGCTGGGTTGATGGCGAACGATCTCGTGCCACTCGGGCCGCGCGATGTTGGCCGCATTTTACAACTGGGCGGCACGATGCTGGGCAGTGCACGCTGCCCGGAATTTTGCGCCGATTCGGGCGTGAGTTGCGGGATGGAGTCTTTGGCCAGGCGCGGGATCGAGGGGTTGGTCGTGATTGGCGGCAACGGCTCGCAGGCGGGCGCCCACGACATCGCGCAGCGCGGCATGGCCGTCGTCGGAGTCGCGTCCACGATCGACAACGATCTTTGTGGAACCGACGTCACGATCGGCGTGGATACGGCCCTGAACATTGCGCTGGAGGCGATCGACCGCCTGAAAGTGACCGCCTTGTCGCATCGTCGTGGCTTTCTGGTCGAGACAATGGGTCGCAACTGCGGTTATCTCGGTTTGATGGCCGGACTGGCCGGCGGCGCGGACGTGATCGTCATTCCCGAAGTGCCGACCGATCCCGAAGCGGTCGCGGCCGAGCTGCGCGACGCGCATGCCCGGGGCAAGTCGCACGCTCTCGTGGTGGTGGCAGAGGGCGCGGCCTACAACGCCGAGAGGCTGGCCAGCTACTTCGCCGAGCACCGGGCGCGCCTGCAATTCGAGCTCCGCGTGACCAAGCTCGGGCACGTCCAGCGCGGCGGCGCACCGACCGCCTTCGATCGTGTTCTGGCCACGCGGCTCGGCGCGGCGGCGGCTGACTATCTCCTCTCTGGCAGCCGCGGGGTCCTCATCGGGATGCAGCGTTCCGAGATCACCGCGACGTCGTTAGGCGAAATCGTCAGGAAACAAAAGCCGCTCAATCCGGAGTTGTTTCCGCTTGCGAAGAGTCTCGCCCGATAAGAGGCGAGTTCCGCGCAAGAAACGCTTTCCTTTTGCCAACAAACGCAAAGAAGCGCGACTACCCGCCGCTCCTGGCGGCGGCGGAAGCAACCGCGCGCCAGGAGATGAAGGAACTGGTCGCCGCCGTCGCGCAGGAAGGCATTGCTGTAGATGGTACGCTCGAGAGCGGACATGTCGGCGAGCAAATTTGCGCGCGGGCCCGGGAGCTGCGGGTGGAGTTGATCGTTACCTCCACCCACGGGAGGACAGGATTGAAACATACCCTACTCGGAAGCACAGCGGAATATGTTGTGCGTCATGCGCCCTGCCCGGTCCTGGTGGTGCCGAACCGGGTGCGGGTTGGACGCACTCCCAAGAGGGCCTTGAAGAAATGAACCGCCTGATTTTTGTTTGCCTAACGACGCTTGCGTTTGCGCCTGCGCCGGGCGCTGCCTCACCGCCATCGCCGCAGCCGCTCACCTTTGCGAACGTGCGCTCGTTCTTTTCCGACACTCTGCACATTCGTCCCACCGAAGTGCAGAAGCGTTGCATCATTTTTTATGAGGGCGAATGGCTCAACTCCCGCACCTACAACTACTCGGTCATTATTGTCGAAAACTCGGATGAAGATCTCCAGGTCACCTTTTACCTGACCGACGACAGCGAGATGAATTGGGTGAATGAATTCATCGACAGTGCCTTTTTCACCCGACCGGAAAAGGAAAGCCTTTTCCGGCTCCTCTACCAAAAGCACAATACGCGTGGCGAACGCGTCGGCCGCTTCCGGGTCGACGTCAGCCGTTGGCAGCCGCGTCACGCGGAAATCATTGTGCTCAGCTTCACCACGCGGCGGCGCTCCTCCCATTGACGCTCGTTAGACCGTCGGGACCGATGGCGTGGCGCGGTGCTGACACTCGGCATAAAGCGCATCGTAAACAATGAATTCGCGTGCGAGAATTTCATCATCGTTCAGCCCGAGCGCGGCGAAGCCGCCTGCGATCCAGCGCAGCCCTTCGCCGGCCTGGTGCGGATTCGGCGGGTGCGAGTCAGCCGCACGGACGATTTCGCCGAGCAAAGTCAACGCTGGGTCGGTGAGGCAATACTTTTTCAGAATGGAGTTGAAGGAAACATCTTCGCCGTGGTGGCCGAGTTCGCAGCCTGACACGTCATAAAGAGTGCCATCGGCAACCTGCGCCCAGTCCGTTTCGTGCGGCAGGAAAACAAATTCCGCGTCGGGATCGACAAACTTTTTGATGAGCCACGGGCAGGCGACTCGATCGACTTTGACATGTTCGCGAGTAATCCATTTCATAAGCGATTCACATTAGCGTCCGGTAAGTTAGTCCGAGCAAGCCGCTCCCGATGACGACCGGAATAACGTCCCACTTCCATTTCAACATCCCGCACAAGGCCGCGAGAGTGAGGCCGAGGGCAAACCAATCGAGCTGGCGATGGCTCGGAAAGAGCGCGTTGAGGGCAAACCAGACGGCGAGATTGAGGACGACGCCCACCACCGCAGCGGTGATGGCTGAGAGTGCGGTGGTCAGTTTGATGTTACCGCGCAATTTCTCGATGTAAGGACCGCCCAGAAAAATCCAAAGAAAGCAAGGTGTGAACGTAACCCAGGTGGTGATCAACGCGCCGAGAGTGGCCGCGAGCAACGGCGACAAACCTTGCGGATGCTGCCATCCCCCCATGAATCCGACAAATTGCAGTACCATGATGAGCGGTCCAGGTGTCGTTTCAGCGAGACCAAGTCCGTCCATCATCTGACCCGGTTTAAGCCAGCCGTAATGAAAGAGGGCTTGTTGAGTGACGTAGGGCAAAACGGCGTAGGCACCGCCGAAAGTGACAACGGCTGCTTTGCTAAAGAACACACCTTCTTTGAAAAGGGTGTGGTCCCAGCCTAGCCACAAACCGATTGTGATGACCGGCGCGAGCCAAAGGGTAAGCCAGACAATTGTGACCTTGATCGCACGTGACAGCGAGGGCTGCGTGTGCGCCGGCGATTCTGTTTCGTCGTCGAGCACGGAAGCGTTGCCAGCTTTAGCGTGACCGCTGACGACGTTGAATTTCGATCTCCAAAGATAACCGCCGAGAAATCCGATTAGGCCGGCACTAAGAATGATGAGTGGAAACGGCACCTTGAAAAAGAAGATCGCGACGAAGGCAAGCGCGGCGATTGTCCACATCACTTCGTTCTTGAGTGCCTTGCGCCCAATGCGAATGACTGCGACCGCCACGATGGCCATGACGGCGGGTTTTAGTCCGTAGAAGATCGCGGCGATCCACGTCAGGTTTCCGTAGGCGGCATACACGAAACTCAGACCCCACAGGATGAAGATGGAGGGAATAACGAAGAGCGCCCCGGCGACGATGCCGCCCCAGGTTTTGTGCAGGAGCCACCCGATATAAGTCGCGAGCTGCTGCGCCTCGGGCCCGGGAAGCAGCATGCAGTAATTGAGGGCGTGAAGAAATCGCGCCTGACTGATCCATCTCTTTTTCTCCACCAGCTCGGTCTGCATGATCGCGATCTGGCCGGTTGGTCCGCCAAAGGAGATGAAGCCAAGCTTGATCCAGAAGCGTAAGGCTTCGCCGAAAGTCGGATGAGCGAGCCGCGGCTGTTCTGGCCTAACGAGAGTATCCATCAGCGTTTCTGAAGAAATTCGTAGAGTCCGTCGAAACAAAGGAAACTGCGCGTCAGAATCTCATCGTCCGGCATCGCTGTCTTGCCCCAGCCTTTCAGGACGCGATCGATCCCGATCCCTTCCACGCGCTGATACTTGGCGTCATCCAGATCGGCATCGTGGATCATCTCGCCGATTCTCCGCACCGCTTTGTCTTCGATCCCAAACCGTTTCGTCAGGGTCTCGAAGGTACAGGCGTCGCCGTGGTGGGAGAACTCCGCCTCCACCATGTCGAATGGGATGGTATCGTGGCGCGATGGAAGTTTTGCGGAAAAGACGAAGCTTGCATCCGGGTCGATGAATTTGCGGATGAGCCAGGCGGAGCCGGCTCGATCGATTTCGGGTCGCGGGCGCGTTTGCCAGGCTTTGCCGCGGTATTCCTTTCGGTTCAGGCGCGGCAAAGCTCGTTTTGGATTTTGCTCCAGGCGCTGCAGTAACATCGCCACCTCGTGTCCGCGCGGGCTTTCGAAGAAATCGATCTCGCGTAGTTCGCGAAACTGTCGAGTAGCGCGTTCCAGTTCGGCGGCGGCCGCATCCGCCTTCGCCTTTCTCGTTTTCAACAACGGCTGCAGCGTCTTCTTGAGCCCGGCATAATCGGCGTCGCGGACCGAGTTAAAGAGCCCGACGACTTTCTCGCGCGCCATGCCTTCGATCTCCTGCGCTCGGACGAGCGTAGCGTCACCGCCGCTGTCCCGGATTTCCTTCGCCAGCCACTGGAATTGCTCGTGCTGCGCCGGCTGATCGGGCAGCAGGTAAGTGGAGGTCGTGAGCTGCACCGCGCCCATCCGCTTCAGCCGACGCCAGACTGCGACCCGCGCCGTGTTGCGCTTCGTCGGCAGGCTGTAGAGAAGCAGGAGCCACGTTTCCATCTTTCGGTCGGAACGCTGCCCTTTTGGAATAGGTATTGCAATTAGTATTTGCAATTACACACCTGCGGCTTTTCTTAGGCGCATGAAGAAACCCATTACGTCAGTCGCCGTCGCGACCGGTCTTGCGCTCGTTTGCGTTTCGCCGGTCGCATTCGGTGAGGAAGAAGAAAACCTGAACGTTTCCGACGTCCCGGCAGCAGTCCAGAAGGCGGCGGAAAAGGTCGCCAGCGGAGGAAAAATCGTTCGCTGGGAAAAGGAAGGAAAGAACTACGAAGCCGTGATTGAAAAGAACGGCGAGGAATGGGGCTATAAATTCGACGCCAACGGAAAGATGAAAAGCCGTCACGAGGAGAGCAAAGAGAAGGGCGAGAAGGACGAGCACTAAGAGGGGGCAAGTGATCGCTGCCGGTCCGCCTCAGCGCAACCGGTGGCGAAGCACGCTCGCCCGATGCCATGAAACGATCTCTTGCCACCGTGCTCGGCTTCGCCGCATTTCTCACCACCGCGGTCGCGGCGGATCTCGACACGGCGAAAATCGACCAGCTCACCGGCTTGAAGGGCAAGCTGAATAAAAAGGAAGGTGTCTACAAGGTCAGCTTTCCGCGCAACGACGTAAACATTTCAGTCGATGGCTGGAAACTGCCGCCTTTTATGGGGCTCGGGACCTGGGCCTCGTTCCAGGGGACTAACGACGAGGCGATGGTGATGGGCGACACGGTGGTCTTCGAAGATGAAGTAAATCCCGCCATGTCCGCCGCACTCGACGCCGGCTTGTCCGTTACCGCCCTGCATAATCATTTCTTCTTCGATCATCCCAAAGTTTACTTCATGCACATCGCTGGCGAAGGCAGCGTCGAGCGACTCGCGGCGGCCGTGCGCAAAGTCTACGACAGCGTCAAGCAGGTGCGCGCCGCTCATCCGCAGCCGACCGACACCTTCGGCTCTTCGGCATTACCAGAGAAAAACTCCATTTCCGCTGACCCTCTGAACGCAATCTTTGGAATGAAAGGCGAAGTGAACAATGGGATGGTGAAGTTTGTCATTGGCCGACCAGCCAAAATGCACGGCGTCTCGATCGATAGCACCATGGGCATAAACACCTGGGCCGCTTTCGCTGGCCGCGATGACAATGCCGTAGTCGATGGCGATTTCGCCGTAACCGAAGATGAATTGCAACCTGTTTTAAAATCGCTTCGGACAAACAACATCAACATCGTCGCCATTCATCAGCACATGACATACGAAGAGCCGCGGATCCTATTTTTTCATTACTGGGGCCGAGGCACGGCCAAAGATTTGGCGGAAACAGTAAAAGGCGGGCTTTTGGTTGGTGGATTGATCAAAGTCAGTTCCCCGTCGCAGAATTGAAAGCGCGTCTCACCGCGAAGAAAGCTTGCATCGCGTTTGCACTGCTCTCTTGGGCTAACGTGCTCGGGACCTGCGGCCAGACCGAGGGCCCGCTCAAATTGACCCAAACGATCCCGCTCCCTGGCGTCGAGGGTCGGATCGATCATCTCGCGGTCGATCCGGCCGGGCAGAGATTATTTCTCTGCGCGCTCGGCAATAACACGCTCGAGGTCATCGATCTCGAAAGAGGTGTCCGCGTGCATTCCATTACCGGGCTCGGCGCGCCACAGGGCGTTGCCTACGTTCCTGAGCTCAGTCGCCTCTGGGTTGCGAATGACCAGGAGGGAATCTGCAATTTCTACGACGGCAAATCCTTTGCGCTGGCCGGCAGCGTGAAGTTCGGCGACGACGCGGATAACGTGCGCTACGACAGCCTTACCCGACGCATTTATGTCGGCTTTGGCGGCGGGGCACTCGGCATCCTCGATGCTGCGAGCGGGAAAAAAATTGGCACGATCGAGTTACCAGGTCACCCGGAAGCATTCGTCTTGGAAAGAAATGGACCGCGGATTTTCGTCAATGTCCCAGGGGCACGAGAGGTCGCGGTGGTCGATCGCCACAAAGATGCAGTGATTGCAAGGTGGAAGACTGATTGGGCCTTCGCCAATTATCCACTCGCATTCGACGAAACGAACCACCGCTTGTTTGTCGGTTGTCGTCTACCGGCGAAGATCGTCGTCTTGAACTCGGATTCGGGTGCAGCGGTGACGAGTTTCAAAATCGACGGGGACGCCGACGATGTTTTCTATGATGGGACGCGCCATCGCCTCTATGCGATTTGCGGCGACGGAGCTGTCGACGTGATCGAGCAAATTGATCGCGACACTTACAAAACATCCGCCAGGGTGCCGACGGCCGCCGGCGCGCGCACCGGTCTTTTTGTGCCGGAGCGACACGCTTTGTTCGTTGCGGTACCTCAACTCGGCACGCAGGGGGCCGAGATTCTTCGATACCAGGCGAACTAAGCACTCCGATTGCGAATAGGCCTCAGCACGGACTCTCGCGGCTCCGCAAATGAGAGCTGACCGGCCGCTGGCCGGCGAGAGCTGTGCTGGTTGTTTTCTGCGCTGGCCAAAACCAGCCCGAGGGTGCAGCGTCATCCAGAACCAGTGAGCTTATGCCCAGTGGACACGAGCATCATTCAGATCACGATGACCGCTCACATGGTCACGCTGGCCATGGACACGAGCATACCCATGGCATGGTCGATCCTTCCATTACCACCTCCGAGCGTGGTATCTGGGCCATCAAGTGGTCCTTTATCGGGCTCTTCTTTACCGCGCTCGTCCAGATCGTCGTCGTCATCCTCTCGGGAAGCGTCGGCCTTCTCGCCGACACCATCCATAACTTCGGCGACGCCGCTACCGCCATTCCGCTGTGGGTGGCCTTTGCGCTCGCGCGCTGGAAGCCGAGCCAGCGTTTCACCTACGGCTATGGCCGGGTGGAGGACCTCGCCGGCGTCGCCATCGTCCTTACCATCACCTTCAGCGCAGTGGTCGCGGGTTATGAAACCGTCACGCGTTTCCTGCATCCGCAGCCCGTTGGCTATCTCTGGGCGGTCATGATCGCATCGATCATTGGCTTTATCGGCAACGAAGCCGTCGCTGTCTTCCGCATCAAGGTGGGCAAGGAAATACAAAGCGCCGCCCTCATCGCCGATGGCTATCACGCACGGACGGATGGCTGGACGAGCCTGGCGGTGTTATTCGGCGCGGTCGGCGTCTGGCTCGGCTATCCCCTGAGCGATCCGATCGTCGGCGCGCTCATCACGCTCGCAATCGTGCAAATCGTCTGGCAATCAGTCAAAGCCGTCTTCACCCGCATGCTCGATGGCATCGACCCCGCGATCATCGATGAGATTCGTCACGCCGTCGAACACGTCCCCGAAGTCGAGCAGATCACCGACATTCGCGCGCGCTGGCTCGGCCACCGACTGCATGCTGAACTGAACGTCGCCGTCCCATCCAGGCTTTCCGTGGCCGACGGGCACGCGGTCGCAAAAGAAGTGCGCCACCAGCTCATGCACCACCTCGACTATCTCTCCTCCATCGTTGTCCACGTCGACCCAGCAGAAGAAGCCGGCGAGGAATTCCATCGCATCACCCAACACAGCCACGACGGCCTGCCGGTGCACTCGCATTGATTTTCCTGCCGATGAAAGACCGTTCCGGCTCACACTGGATTCGCGTCATTGGAATCGTGTTGGGCATCCTCCTCCTAGTAGCCATCTCCTTCCTGATTCCGGACTGTCCTCACATCGACAGTCGCTAGGGTCGTGCCGCTGGCGAGCCTTTGACGCCTCCAAACACCTCGGGGCCGCAGGATCCCACTGCGCTGACAGCCAAATGTGATCACCGGCTGGTGAATCGGCTTTGCCACCGCAACTCGCGGTTGTGCAACCGCCCTCACCTTGGTAATCCAACCATGTGAAACAGCATTCGCCCAACGTCGAGCCACCCACGCCGACCCGGGCGGCTTCCACCGCGCCACCCGAGCGAGCCGATGAGGTCATGCTCCAGGGAGCGCACTCCCGGCTCGATGAATTCTTCACTCTTTTCCGCGTCATGGCGGATTTCCTGCGCGGCTTTCGCGTCCTGCATTTTGTCGGCCCCTGCGTGACCGTCTTCGGCTCGGCGCGGATCAAACCCGGCAGCCCGGCCTACGAACTGGCGCGCGAAATGGGTGCGGGCATCGCGCGGATGGGTTTCACCGTCATGACCGGCGCCGGCCCCGGCATCATGGAAGCGGCCAATCGCGGCGCGCAGGAAGCGGGCGGCCGTTCCGTCGGTTGCAACATCAAGCTGCCTTTCGAGCAGCAGCCTAACGAATACCTCGATCTCTGCGTCACTCTCTACTATTTCTTCGTCCGCAAGACGCTCCTCGTGAAATACTCCTACGCCTTCGTAGTCATGCCCGGCGGCGCCGGCACGCTCGACGAATTGTTTGAAGCGCTTACCCTTATCCAGACCGGCAAGATCCAGAACTTTCCCATCGTCGTGATGGGGACGGAGTACTGGCGGGAACTGACCGCCCTGCTCGAAAAAATGGCGCAGCTCGGGACGATTGATCGAGCGGACCTGAATCTGGTTTACGTGACCGATTCAGTGGCCGACGCGCTCGAGCACATCCGGCGGAAAGCGATCGAACCCTTCGGCCTCAAGCGAATCGCCCGGCGACATCTTCCCTGGCTGGGCGAACAGGGATTGCGGACTGCGAGCCCATGAAGCAACGCCCGTCGCAGGAGTGGGGGAGAGAATGCTGCGCCGCTCTGCCTAACGATCGGCCTTATCTGATCGGCGTCTCGGGCGGGCGCGATTCGGCCGTGCTCCTGCACTGGCTCGTATCGTTAGGCTACGGGCGCTTGATCGTCTGCCATTTCGAGCATGGCCTGCGCGGTCGGGCGGGAAGAGCGGACGCGCGCTTCGTCGAAAGTCTTGCCGAAAAGCATCGGCTGAAATTCGAGATCGGTTCCGCGGATATTCCCGCGCTCTCAAAACGGAGGAAACAATCAATCGAAACCACGGCACGCCAGGAGCGGTTGGCGTTTTTCGAGAAGGTCGACCGGCGGCGGCGTTGCTCGGGGATCTTCCTTGCGCACCAGGCGGATGATCAGGTTGAAACGTTTTTGCTCAACCTTTTCCGTGGCGCCGGCGGGCGCGGGCTCGGCGCGATGCGCCCGAGATCAAAGTACGGCTCGCTCGAAATCTTGCGGCCGCTCCTCGGGGTCTGGCGCTCGGAGATCGATCAATACCTCAAGGAACATCGGCTGAAATTCCGCGATGACGCGACCAACGAGAAATTGCACGCGCGCCGCAATCGGCTGCGGCACCAGATCATTCCTTGGTTGGAAAAGCAGTTTGGCCGAAATATTCGCGCTACGATTTGGCGGGCAGCTACCGTTTTGGCCGAGGAGGAGGATTTTCTTGAATCACAAATCCCGGTCGGCCTAACGAAAAATGAGGAGCTGGCGGTGGCGTGCGTGCGCGCGCTCGCGCCCGCGCTCCAGCGCCGCGTCATCCGGAATTGGCTGGCGCAACGCGGCGTATCGGAACTGGGTTTTGCTGTCATCGAGGACGTCAGGCAACTCCTTGCCGGCGGCGCTCCGGCCCGAACCAATCTCGCTCGTGGGCGGTATGTGCGGCGGCGCGCGGGCAAGATTTTCATCGAATAAGGCAGTCGGACGGCTAGCTCGCGCAACCATGCCCGCATTTGCGACCGGCTTCGCTTTCGCTCAGGGTGAGAGTCGCATGGCTTCATCTGTCCGAGTTCGCTTTGCCCCTTCGCCGACCGGTTACCTCCACATCGGGGGCGCGCGCACCGCGCTCTTCAACTGGCTTTTCGCTCATCACACCGGCGGCACATTCGTGCTGCGGGTTGAGGATACCGACGAGGCGCGCAACACCGCCGAAGCCGCGCAGGCTATCTATGGCGGACTTCGCTGGCTCGGCCTCGATTGGGATGAAGGCCCGCAGGCCGGAGGAAATTTCGGGCCGTATTTTCAAAGTGAGCGCAAGGAAATCTACGAACGGCACCTCGCAAAACTGGAGTCTGACGGCCACCTCTTTGAAGACAGTGGCGCGATCCGTTTCCGCTCACCCCGCGAGCATGTCGTGGTCGATGACATCGTTTGTGGCAGGATTGATTTCGACCTCTCGAACGAAGAGACTCACCCCGACATGACGATTCGCCGGCCGGACGGCTCGTGGATTTTTCATTTCGTCAACGTAGTCGACGACATCGAGATGGAGATCAGCCACGTTATCCGGGGCGAGGATCATCTCTCGAACACGCCGAAGCACATCGAACTTTATCGCGCGCTCGGGGCCGAGCCGCCGCGCTTCGCTCACATCCCGCTCATTCTCAACCAGGACGGATCCAAAATGAGCAAGCGCGACGCCGGCGCGAGCCTTAACACCTATATCGAAGAGGGCTTTCTCCCCGAGGCGGTGCGAAATTATCTCTGCCTTCTCGGCTGGTCGCCAAAGGGCAATCGGGAAAAGATCGAGACCGAGGAAGTCGTCAGGCTGTTCGAACTGGAGAACATTCATCGCAAGAACGCCTCGTTCGATCTTGCCAAATGCACCTGGCTGAACGGCGAATACGCACGCGAGCTGCCCGGCGATCGCTTCCGTGCCCTCGCCCTGATCGCGCTCGGCAAAGCCGGGTTCGACACGGCGGATTATCCCCCCGGTTACGTGGAGGCCGCGCTCGATACCTGCAAAGGAAAGTTCCGCATCTTCAGCGAGCTGCCGGCTTACTGCGGCTTCTATTTTACGGACGAAATCAGTTACCAACCGGAGGGCGTGGCGAAACATTTCATCGCGGAAAACAAACCACGCCTCCAAGCCTTGCGCGACGCCTTCGCTACCTTGGAAAACTTCGACGCCCCCTCCATTGAGACCGCGCTCAAGTCGACCGCCGCGTCGCTCGGCGTGAAAGTCGGCGCGCTCGTCCACCCAACGCGCCTTGCCGTCACCGGCAGCAACGCCGGCCCCAGTCTCTATCACCTCCTCGAAATTCTCGGACGCGGGAAAGTACTGGAGCGCATGGACGCGGCGCTGAAAGTCATCCCCGCCTGAGTGTCCTTGCTCGTTAGGCGGGAAGATGGCAGACTCAAGGGCAAATGAGCTGCGCGGTGATCAACATTGAAGATCCGGCCGGGAAGACCGTCGGCCGACGAAAGCTCCGGGACGCCTGGAAGTTCGGGATGGAAGCACAAAAAACAGCAAACGAGCTGCGGCGGAGTTTTGGTCACGGAGGGCTTTGTCTCAAGGGTGTTTTCCGCTTCAAATCCCATGAAGAAGCCGACCAATGGATGATCAAGATGCTGGTGAAAAGCGCTCACGGTTCTCAGACCTAGAGCCGCGGTTGCCGACCGAGAACGATCTCGTTCTCCTCTGCCGTCGCCTGAATGAAATTGGTGCGCGGTATGTGGTAATCGGCGGCTTTGCGATCATTCAGTCGGGATACCCGAGGCCACCGGCCACATCGATCTCATCGTCGCGACGGATCTGGAGAATGAAGCGCTCATTTACCGCGCACTCGAGGTTCTCCCCGACAAGGCAGTCCGGGAGCTGAAACGTGGCGACGTGGCGGAGTATACTGTCGTGCGGGTGGCGGATGAAGTGGTGATCGATCTAATGCGTTCCGCCTCGGGGACCGACTATGCGGAAGTGGTTAAAGACATGGTCATTCGCGAGGTGCAGGGAGTGCCGATACCGTTCGCCTCGCCCCAGCTTCTCTGGCGAATGAAGGCGCATACGCATCGCGAAAAAGACGCGGGCGATCTTGTTTTCCTGCTAGAATATTTTGCCGCGCACGGCGAGACGCCACCGGAGTAGCTCCCTTCCGGCGAAAATACCGTCGTCAGGCGCCGGTTCGTTGGATTGGAATTTCATGAAGGTGCGGCACGCGAATTGCGATCTAGCCTCCCATCCAGGCGATTTGGGTAACGCCAGAATTCTGAACCAGCCATGCAACCCCTGCGAGATCGATCGATGCGGCAAAAGATCACCCTTGTGGTCGAGCTTACGTCCTGTGTGGTTTTGCTCCTCGCCTGCACGGTGCTCTTTGCCGTTCAAGCCTGGTCGATCAGAAAAGACCTCATCAATCAGCTCACGGTAACGGGCAAGATTGTCGCGAATAACGTCGCCGCCGCCGCGCTCTCCCACGACCGTGGGCGTGCCAGCAAGATGCTCGCGGGACTCGATGCGATGCCACAGATCGTATCTGCGAGCTTCGTCTTGGATGACGGCACACGCTTCGCACACTTTGGGGCGGAAGACGACGCGACCGAGCTTAAGCTCGCCTCGTCGGGCGGGGGCTTGGGCGTTCATGGCACGCGGGTATCGCTCGGCCAGCCGGTGATCAGCAACGGTCAGCACGAGGGGATACTCTATCTGCAGGCTGATTTTCAGGCGGCCTATTCCGACCTGCTCAGGCTCTACGGTGGCATCCTTGCCCTCGTTCTGGCGGTCTCACTTCTCATCGCCTTTTTCCTCTCCAGCCAATTCCAGCATTTGGTGACGGCGCCGATCCTGCGCCTTGCATCCACCGCGCATCGGATCGCGCAGGAGAAGGACTACACAGTGCGTGCGCAAAAATCGGGCAGCGACGAGGTGGGTATGCTGGCCGACGCCTTCAACCAGATGCTCGCCCAGATTCAATCGCAGGATGCGGCTCTGCGCGAAAGCGAGGAGCGTTTTCGTTCCGTCGCGGAATCGGCTCGAGACGCAATTATCATCGCCGATTGCGCAGGGCGTGCGGTCTCATGGAACAAGGGTGCGCGCCTGATGTTCGGTTACGAAGCCAATGAGATTCGCGGCCAGCCCCTGTCGATCCTGATCCCGGAGCGTTTTCGCGCGATGTATGAGACCGGTTTGGCCAGCCTCCGCAAGACTGGCAGCGTCGAAGGCTTCGACAAGACGGTGGAGCTTTTCGGTCTGCGCAAGAACGGAACGGAGTTTCCATTTCAACTGGGCTTGTCTACCTGGCAAACCGCTTCCGGCACATTCTGTAGCGGCGTGATCCGCGATATCAGCGAGCGCACGACGGCGGAGGTCATGCTGCGCGATTCGCAACAGAGACTGCTCGAAACTTCGCGCCTCGCCGGCATGGCAGAGGTCGCCACCGGTGTTCTTCATAACGTCGGCAATGTCCTCAACAGCGTGAACGTTTCGGCCGGACTCGTCGTGGAAAAGTTGCGCGCCTCGAAAGTCTCCAAGCTGGGTAGGGCGGCGACGTTGCTCACGGAGCGCAACGGCGATCTGGGCGACTTCCTCGCGCACGATCCCAACGGGCGGAAGCTTCCCGGCTATTTGGCGAAGCTCAGTCAATACCTTCTCGAAGAGAACGCTCAAATCCTGGACGAAGTCGCTCTCCTCGCGCGCAATATCGAGCACATCAAGGAAGTCGTGGCCATGCAACAGAGCTACGCGAAGGTCAGCGGCGCCTTCGAGAACCTGCAGGCCGACCAGCTGGTCGAGGACGCAATCGCGATGAACATGGGCGCCTTCGAACGCCACGGTGTGGTGGTTGAACGGCGCTTTTCCCCTTCGCCGCCGGTTCACGTTGACCGGCACCGGGTGCTGCAAATTCTCATTAATCTGCTCCGCAATGCCAAATATGCGCTCGAGGATGTGCAACGCCTCGACAAACGGATCACCGTTACCATCGCCCCGTCGAACGAGAACACGGTCCGCATCGTCGTAGCGGATAACGGTATCGGCATTTCGCAGGAGAATCTGGCGCTCATCTTTAGCCACGGGTTTACGACCCGCAAAGACGGGCATGGCTTCGGGCTGCACAGCGGCGCGCTCGCCGCCAGGGAGATGGGTGGCTCACTGAGTGCTGGCAGTCTCGGTCTCCGCCGCGGTGCCACCTTTACTTTGGAACTCCCCGGAGCTCCCACGCCCGTTCATGAATATGTCACAACCGACCGCTAAACGGATCACCAATAGAATTCTTGTTATCGACGATAACCGGGCGATTCATGAGGACTTTCGAAAAGTCCTTAGCCCAGTGAACTCGGTCCTGGCGGGCGAACTCGAAGATGAGGAGGCAGCCATCTTTGGTGAGGCGCCCGCTTCGCGCGAGTCGATCTTTCAGATCGATTCAGCCTTCCAGGGAGAAGAGGGTCTCGAGAAAGTACGCGCCGCCGTCGCGGACGGCGATCCCTATGCCGTTGCATTCGTGGATGTGCGGATGCCTCCCGGCTGGGATGGCATCGAGACAATTACGCGCATCTGGGCCGAGTTTGGCGATCTCCAGATTGTTATTTGCACGGCCTACTCGGATTACTCGTGGGACGAGATTTCCAAAGCGATCGGCAACACCGATCAGTTACTCATCCTCAAGAAACCCTTCGACAATGTCGAGGTGCTTCAGATGGCACATGCTCTCTCGAAAAAGTGGCAGCTCACGCAGATGGCCTCCCGGCAGATGGAGGAACTCGACGCGCTCGTAAGCCTGCGCACCGCAGAGTTGCGCGAGGCCAATGCCCGGCTCATCGGCGAAGTCGCCGAACGAGTCGCAGCGGAGGAGGCGCTGCGTCGCTCCGAGGAGCGATTTTCCAAGGCTTTCCACGGCAGCCCTGTGCCCATGGTCATCCAGCGACCGGACGGCTCCGACTGCCTCGACGCGAATGCCAGCTTCCTCGCGCTGGTCGACGCGTCGCGTGACGCTGTGCTCGCCGGCAAAGTGCAGTGGTGGAGTGACCCAACCATGGCCAGCATCCTGCGCGACGCACTCGCTGGGCGGCGCCTCGTCCGCGGGCTCGCGGCAAGCGTCCGAACGGCCTCGGACGATGTGCGCGAAGTCCTCGTCTCGGCGGAAAATCTCGCTCTCGCCGAGGCTCCCTACCATCTTTTCATTCTTCAAGATATCACCGAGCGCGTCCGGCTCGAAAATGAACTTCGCCATGCGCAAAAAATGGAAGCCGTGGGCCGCCTTGCGGCCGGCGTCGCTCACGACTTCAATAACATGCTGACGGTCATTCTCGGATACTCCTCGATGATGCAGAGCGGAATTCCGCAGCTTGATGGGAAACTTGCCTCCTATCTCCGACAAGTACAGCAGGCGGCCGAGCGGGCGACAGCCCTCACCCGCCAGCTTCTTGCTTACAGTCGCAAACAAATGATCCAGCGCGGACCGCTTGATCTGAATGAAATCATCAGGCAAACGGCCACGATGCTCCGCCGCATCATCGGCGAGCATATCGCCATCGATACTCACTTCGCTTCCGGGTTGCCGCTCGTCTATGCCGACGCGAGCAGCGTCGATCAGGTCATCATGAACCTTGCGCTCAACGCCCGCGACGCCATGCCCAATGGCGGCCGGCTCACCCTCTCCACCGCCGAGATCGTAATTGACGAAGCCTACCGGGCCCGCAGCTCCGAGGCGCAGCTTGGTTCCCACGTTTGCCTGACGGTGAAAGATGACGGACACGGGATGGACGCGGCCACCATGAGTCGCATCTTCGAGCCGTTTTTTACCACCAAGGAGCCTGGTAAAGGTACCGGCATGGGCATGGCCACGGTCTACGGCGTGCTTAAGCAGCACAACGGCTGGATCGAAGTCGAGAGCGCCCTTGGGCGCGGTGCCACGATACGCGCCTTCCTCCCCCTGAGCGATGCCGTTATCGAGGAAGTCCCCGTTGAAACAGTCACCGAATCGGCCAGTAGCCCGGGCGCCGAGTCGGGAGAGTCCGCCCCCCATCGCGATGCCACAATCCTCCTCGCGGAGGATGAAGAGATGCTCCGTGATTTCGTCAGCACTGCCCTCAGCTCACGCGGCTACCAGGTGCTTTCAGCCGCCAATGGGCAGGAGGCCCTCGATCTTTGGGCCGAGCGCCGCGAGGAGATCGACCTGCTGCTCACCGACGTGGTCATGCCCGAGTCAATTTCCGGCCGCGAGCTTGCGCAAAAACTCATGGTTGATAAGCCCGACTTGAAGGTGATCTTCACCAGCGGCTACAGCGCCGAACTGATCGGTCCAGAGTTTGAGCGGGACAAAGAACACGGCTTCCTCGCGAAACCGTATCTCACCGACGACCTCGTCAAATTTGTCAACGCCGAGCTCGCCGGAACCCGATAGCCGACTGGGAACATTCCAAAGATCTCTGGCTGGCTATTAGGGAAGATTTGCCGCGTCAATCTCTCCTGCGCTAATGTGGCCCGCGCTTCGCCAGCCGACGACAGGGAAGGCGAAGCATCTTTGGAGGGGTGGTCGAGTGGTTGATGGCTCCGGTCTTGAAAACCGGCAGGGCGCAAGCCCTCGTGGGTTCGAATCCCACCCCCTCCGCCAGCTAATTGTTTAATTGCTGATTGGTGGCGGGCGCCAGCGCGCGCAGAACCAGGCGCACAAAAGGCCGAGGATGGCGGCGCAAACGACGTCCGACAGATAATGCGCTGCGACGTACATGCGCGAAGCGGCAATGAGGAGCGGGATGGGCAGGAGGGCGAGTGCGACGCGACGGTTGGCGAAGAAAAGGACGCCGAAGAAGGCGGTGGTCGCGGCGGTGTGACCGCTCGGGAAGGAGTTGTATTTGGAACTGAGACGCGGTCCGTTCCAGCCGAGTTCCTGTTTGACCGAGGGACGAGCGCGGCCAGTCGCGATCTTGACACCGCGCGCCGCGATGCCGGCCAGCGCGCAGGCCACGATCATCGTCAGGCCGAGATGGACCCAGCGCTTGTTGCCGCGCCACGCTGCGATGGCGATGAGGAGCAACCCGGCAAGAACGTGCTCCGGCCAGTCGCCGAAGCGACTGACGTTGCGCATCACCTGTTTAACGGTGCGATTGGAATGCTCGACGACCCATTGGTGCACGGCGACGTCGAAATGAAAGGAGGCCGCGATGACGACGATTGCGAGCAGGAGGAGGAGCAACCATTTCCAGGCCGGCGCGATTTTATTCATCGAAAAATTTGCCGGTTGAGTTTCGGCCTGCGCCATCATTTGAATCGCTCTCTTGCAACCTGCAACTCGCAATTTCCTCGCCCTCTTCTGCGGGTGCCTGCTTTTTCATCTGGCCGGCACCTGGTCGCTGCCGCTGGTTGATCGCGACGAACCGCGTTTTGCCGAGGCTTCGCGCGAGATGATCGAGCGTGGCGATTATGTCGTGCCGTATTTCAACAATCGTTATCGTTTCGACAAACCGCCCCTCACCTACTGGTGTCAGGTCGCCAGTTATCATCTCTTCGGCGAGAACCCGTTCGCGGCGCGTCTGCCCAGCGCGCTGGCGGCGGCGTTGACTGCGGTCGTGATTTTCGGCTGGGGCGCGTGTCTTCGGATGGCTCGCGCCGGGTTTTGGGCGGCGATCATTTTCACCCTCTGCCTCCAGACTTTCATCCACGCCAAGGCTGCGGTGGCCGACATGTGGCTGGTGCTTTTCATGACTCTGGCGCATTGGGCTGGCTACGAATTGCTGCGCGACCGGTTTGGCGGGACCTGGCGCAGCGTGGTCGTTAGGCCGACAGGTCTGCGCCTCTGGTGGTGGCTCTTTTATCTCGCGCTGGCACTCGCCTTTTTGGCCAAGGGCCCGATCGGTTGGATGCCGTTGGGCACGGTCGTCGTCCTGCAATTTCTTCGGCCAGTTCCGTTCCTTGCCCGCCGTCTTCTTTTCGTTAGGGGAACTTTGCTCATGCTTGCCCTTGTCGCGTTCTGGGGCGTGCCCGCGCTCGTCCGCACACAGGGTGAATTCCTCACCATCGGACTCGGCTACCATGTGGTCGGGCGTTCTTTCGGTACCATGCAGGGTCATGGCGGCAACTCGATTGTGACCGCGCTCGTTTCGCTGCCGTTCTATTTTCTCACCGTCTTCGTCAGCTTCGCGCCCTGGTCGGTCAAGATTCCCTGGCTCGCCCGCCGGCTTTGGACGAAGCGCGACCCACTCGATCTCTATCTCATCGCTGGAATCGCCGTCATCGTGGTGATTTTCACCATCGTGAAAACGAAACTGCCGCATTACATTCTGCCGGCCTTTCCGCTGCTCGCGCTGCTGCTTGCGCGGCATTGGATCGAGGCGGGGGTGGGCGAACGAATGCTTCGCTGGTGGTCGGGTCTGACTGCGGCAATCATGCTCGCGGTGGCCCTGATCGGGTTCCTTTTGATCGCGCCTTATTTTCCCTCGGCCGTCCTCTTCAAGAAAGCGGAACCCTATCTCCAACCCGGGATGGATTTCGCCGCCTACGACTTCGATGCGCCGAGCCTGGTCTGGAATTTTCGCAGCCGGGTGCGCGGCTTCCTGCATTACAATCGGGAGAACAATCGTGACGTCGCGACCTTGCAGCCAGATCAGATTCCGCCGTTCCTCGCCAGCGCCGGCCCGCACTTTGTCGTCGTGCCGAGTAAAGTGGCGGATCGACTTTACCCGACGTTGCCAAGCGGCTATCGAAAGTTTACCACCCACGGCTTCGACATTGCGAAGGGTCGATGGGTCGATCTCACCCTCATTTTGAAAAACACATGATCACTTTTCTGCACGGTCGCCTAACGAGTGCGCTGCCCACCCAGGCCATCATCGATGTCGGCGGCGTCGGTTACGAAGTCTTCATCCCGCTCTCGAGTTTCGACAAACTGCCCGTCCCGGGGGAAACCGTTCACATCCTTACCCATCTGCACGTGCGAGAGGATGCGCAGATTCTCTACGGCTTCATGACTGCGGCGGAGCGTGATCTGTTTCGGTTGCTCGTCAATCACGTCAGCGGAATCGGGCCGAAGCTCGCCCTCGCCGTGCTTAGCGGGATGAGCGTGAGCTATTTCAAAAGCGCGGTCGTGAACTCCGACGTCGCTTCGCTTTCGAAAATCAGTGGGCTCGGCAAAAAAACGGCTGAGCGAATCGTCCTCGAACTAAAAGACAAGCTCGGCGTGGCGGCGGCCTGGGAAGTGGCGAGTGGCGCCCAGGCGCCAACCCCCGAACAGGAGCAGACGAACGAGGCAGTCCTCGCCCTGATTGCGCTCGGTTACAAACAGGTCGAGGCGCACAAGGCGGTGCGCGACATTCAGCAAAGCGGCAGGGAAATCGCGACCGCCGAGGATCTCGTTAGGCTGACCTTGCAGCGGCTCGCCTCAGGGAGAGCAACGGGGTGAGGGGCTGGCAAAGGGACCGAGGGGACGGAAGAGAGCGAAGGGGCCGACGCCGCCGCGATGTCGCTTTTGTCCTTTTCGACTTTTATGTCCATTTGAGAAAATCGTCCCATGCCCCACCACTTCATCCCCAGGCATGGCGGTTACGAAAACCTCCTTTCCTTTCAGAAAGCGCGCATCGTCTACGATGGAACGGTCCAAGTCCTTTCCGTCCCTTCTGTCGTTAGGCTTGCGGCCGTGTGCCGACCACCCGTTCATAAGCAACAGGATCAGTCGCTCCTTCAGTAACGAGCACCAGGGAACGGCTCCGCTCGTTGATTCCCAGCGCGTGGCGGTGCCGTGCGCTCTCCGCGCCGGTCAGCAGCTCAATCAACCCGGCCAAACCAGCCGCGCCGGTTTCACCGGCAACGATCCCGACCCGGGCCAGCGTGCGCATCGCTTCGCGCGCGCGTTCGTCGGAGATCGTGATGAAGGCGTCGATACCGGTCGAGACGATTGGCCAGGCGGTGATCGATACCCGGCCGCAGTTCAAGCCGGCCATGATCGAATCGTGCGGCCCCGGAACGGTGACGATCTCGCCCGCCTCCATTGCCGCGAGCATGCAGGCGGCATGGAGGGGCTCGACGCTCAAGATCTTCGGAGACTCGTTAGGCTTCCGGTCGCAGTAATGCCTAACGACGGCGGCGGCAAGGGCGCCAACGCCGAATGGTACCGCCAAGAGATCGGCATCTTCTTCTCCAAGACGCGCCAGCTGGTCGTCGATCTCCCAGAGCATCGTGGAGTAACCTTCCATTACCCAGCGCGGAATCTCTTCGTAGCCCGGCCACGACGTGTCCGAGATAACGAGACAGCGATCGTTGGCTTCGCGCGCGGCGCGCAGAACGGCGTCGTCATAAGTGCCATCGACCACTTCGACGAGGGCACCTTCGCTCGCAATGCCGTCGATGCGCGCCTCGGCGGTCCCAGCCGGAACGAAAATCCGGGCTCCGAATCCAAAGAGCGACGCAACGTGTGCAACGCCGCGACCGTGATTACCGTCGGTCGCGGTGACTAGCGTCAGCGGCTTGAGGACCGCGAGACGATTCGCGAGTTCCTCGATCGTAGACCACGGTTCGAAGACGCCGGAGGGGCATACTTCCGCATGTCCAGGACGTGCAGCCGTAACGGATGCGAAGCCAGCACGTCCCTCCGTTGCTTCCTCCGCCCGTTTTTCGAGCGCGCGATAAACCGCCCACGACGCGCCGAGAATCTTGAAAGCGGGCAGCCCAAGACGGTTCGACTCGTCTTTGACCAGCACCTGTCCGATGCCCAGCATTTGCGCCAGCTCGGGTGCGTCGATCAGCGGTGTTGGTTGATAGCCGGGAAGGCGGCGATGGAAGGCGAGCGGCGCGCGCGTCGGTCGGGGACGCGCGGTTTCGCTCCGCCCGGCTCGTTGGTTCAGGAAAAATTGCGACTTCATTTCTCACCCGCCGGCGTGAACAAGGCAGTGCTGCGAAGCAGCGGAAGAAAGTAACATGCGCTGGTCGTTTCGCGTCGCGCGAATCGGCGGAATCGAAATCAGGATTCACGTCATTTTTTCAGTGCCTTCATCCCAGCGAGATGCTCTCAGAAGCCCGGCGGTTGCTTCGCATCCGCTTCGGTCGCATGTCTTGGACGCGCGGAAGCGCGTTCCTCCGCTCAGGCCATGAGGGAATTGTCCCCGCGCTTGACCGGGCCGCTTACAGCTCTTCTCCCGACGGTGCGCCTTCTGGTCGAAGCTCATTTCTTCGCCGGGCGCGTAGCGGCTTGGCGGGGTTTCTCATCGCTTGCGTTTCTTCCGGATGACGGGCAGCGCCCGTTTGTAGCCAAAGATAGTGTAGTCGAAAAACATGTTGCCCGTCATATCGTGCACATCGTGGCTCTCGCGGACGCCGGCAGGATAATGTTCCGGCCGAATAAAGCTTGTCGTGACCGCGCCGAGCTGGCGATCGCCTTTTTTCATGAGCCGTTGTGCCCCGGCTTGCGCGACAAACTTGGCCACCTCAATGGCCGCGGCATAGGCCGGGTTGGCCAGTGCCGCGCCGGTTTGGATAAGGCTGAGCACGTTCGTGGAGAAAGAAGCGAACCCGGGTTCGCTCAAGATTTCGTTCACATCTCCGGCCGCCTCGCGCACATCGAGCGACGAGCGCACGGCAACGAAGGTCCAGGTAAAGGCCTCTGGAATTTCATCGGCCTCGTAAAGAACGAGCCCGGTGTCGCCGAAGCTCACTGGCACATTGTCCTGCACGCGATCGACCTCGGTGAGTGCGCGCGTGCTGAGCGCTTTGCGCACCAGTTTCTCCAAAGCCGTTTGCTTGGCCGCGGGGTCATTCGTCTTCATCCATTTATCCAGCTGCGGCACGTTTTGGTCGGAAGGGGTGACGATGCTGAGAAATTTCACCTGGGCAAAATCGTGCCCGAAAATTCCCAGTCCGGATTTCACTCCGCCATTATCCAGGAAACGGACTCGATCGATTCGGAAATAGAACATGGTTCCTCCTGTTGCCAGTCGGTTCTCCCGATTTCATAACGAGCCTGACTCGGAAAGGGAAGTGCAAAGTCGCGCCCGACCGCGGTTTAATTCCAGGGTGTCGGCGGTGGGGGTCGGTGTCGGAATGCTGTCGCCCACGATGACCTTCCCGACCGACGACGATTGCAGTCAAAGATGATTTGTCAGTAAGAAGATAAACGTCGCGGCTCTGCCACTCGCGCGTCGGAAAAGTGCGATCGCCATCGATCGAGCTATTTCCCGCCCGTTACCGTGTAGCCCTCGGCGCGCAGATCTTCCGCCAGTTCCATTTCCATCTGCGCGGCGGCCTCGAACGGCATCGGGTTGAGATGCGCGTAAAGCTCGGGCAGGAGGCGCACACCGTATTTCTCCACCACCCACGAGGATTTGTAGCCGTGCTTGTGATTCTCGAAGCGGTGCTCGACCGGAAGCCCGGTCATCCCGACGTAAACACACGGCCTGGCCGGATCGCGCTTCGGATTGAGGCGCAGGATCGAGCGGTGCTTCAGCACCGCCGGGTCGAGCAGAATCACGTAGACGTTGTGATGAAATCTTTTTCCGGCTCCGGCACGGTCGCATCCTAAACCGGCGCGCCGCAGTGGCGGAGGGGTTTAAGAAAAAAGAAATTATTTTTGTCTGTTGGACAGCCGATGTCCGACCCAGGTGGTTAAGTTGCTCCCATGACAAAAAATATCGGCATCAATCGTCGCATGGCAGCTCCCCTGAACATTCGGCGTCATCCGCGGCGCATCCCGCGCGGCCTCGCCATGCTCCGCGCGTTGCGTCTCCGCCTCGCCGCCGAGAGCCGGCCGCACCTTTGCCAGATGGAGTTCCGTTTTAGTAAATAACCGGGCCAGTTGATCTCTCGGCGACAGTCGGGCCGACTCATTCGGCGGTGTTTGAATTTGCCGAAGCGCACTCCGTCCCGCAGATTGCACCTCCCAATATTCAGATGGCAAAACTCACCACAGTAGATTTCGCAGTCGGCATCGGGGGCGAGAACGGCCAGGGCATCGCCTCCACCGGCGACATTCTCGCCCGCATCTTTGCCCGGCGCGGGCTTCACCTCAACGCCTACAACGCCTACCAGTCGATCATCCGCGGCGGACACACGTTCCTCACCATCCGCGCGAGCGACGCGCCCGTCCGCAACATGGGGGACAAGATCGACGTCTTCATTCCGCTCAATCAGGACACGATGGATCGCCACCTGCGTCTCTTGAAAGCCGGCGCCTGCGCCATTTACGACAGCGAAAAAGTCACGCCCGGTCAGGCCGCCGACGGCGTGCAGCTTTGCCCGATGCCGATGAAGGAACTGACCAAGGGCAACAAGCTCGCGGTCAACACCGCAGCGCTCGGCGCCGCGCTTCAGTTGCTCGGGATCGAATCGGAGCCGCTCGAATCGGTCGTCGCCCGGCAATTCAAGAAAAAGGGCGACGAGGTCGTGGCCGGAAACATCGCCGTCGCCCGGGCCGGCTACGAATATGCGGCACAGAATTTCAAACCGTTCCCGTGGAAGGCGCCGGTCGGACCGAAACCGTTAGGCATCGTCACCGGCAACCAGGCCACCGCCATGGGCGGCGCGGCGGCGGGCGTGAAATTTTACGCGGCTTACCCGATGAGTCCGTCCACCGGCGTGCTCATGTGGATGGCTCAGCACGCGCGCCAGCTCGGCATCATGGTCCGGCAGGTCGAGGACGAGATCGGCGTCATGAACATGATAATCGGCGCGGCCCACGCCGGTTGTCGGGCGATGTGCGCGACGAGCGGCGGCGGCTTTGCCCTCATGACCGAAGCCGTCGGCATGGCGGGCATGATCGAGACGCCAATCGTTTGCGTCGATGTCCAACGCGCCGGCCCGGCCACCGGAGGCCCCCGCCT
>CAVZNJ010000011.1:0-144022 GCA_963776615.1 uncultured Verrucomicrobiae bacterium | reverse complement strand
ATGACAATGCTTCGTTCGATGTAGCAGCCTCGTCCATAGACGTGCACCTCGCCCACGCCTCCTTCGAGGGATGACGGTTCGCGCGTGCTGGGACTCGGATAGCAAACCTTGGAAAGGGGGCCATCGGGAAGACTGTATGGCCGGGAGAGACAGCAGTTGGGCGACCTTTGAAGGGCGCCGACGGATCGGGACACCTTGAGGCCTCTAAAAACTACCGCAAAGTGTGCAGCAGCGTGCCGTCCGGCGAATAAATCGTGATCGTGTTATTCGAATTGGAAACAGCGATGTCACCCTGGGGGATCAAGCGCGATGCCGGAGCACCCCATTGTTTGGTCGTTAATCACCAACAAAAGCTCGCCAGCCGGGCTGTATTTGGTCGCGGTGCCGCTGTAAAAGTCCGAAATGTAAACGTTCCCGGTCGAGTCGACAGCGATCCCGGTGGGGCCGGTATTCACGGGATCGGTGTAGGTGGTGATTTCCTTTGGGTTACTGACGAGAAACTCGCCCACATTATAACTGGTGACATCGTTCTCCCCTCGCGTCGGTCCCGTGCCAACGTAGAGGTTCTGGCCGGCGATCGCCAACGCCCCCGGCGCTCTGAATCTTCGCCCGCTGTTGTCCTTGGTTAGGGTGTTGACCAGTTCGGCGTCGATATTGAAAAACTTGATGTTGTTTTGCGAATTTTCCGCCACAAAAACATCGCCGTAGGCATCCACCGCCACTCCGAGTGGGACGTCGACCGCGCTGATGGTTTTGGAGACGACTTGTTTCAAATGCGAATCGTAAACGGTGATCGATCCCCCGGCCGTATTCACGACGTAGAGATCGCCCAGGGAATCGAAAGCCAGCCGGGTAGGATTGTTGAGTCCGGCCGTGATCGTTAGGCGGGTTCGCTGGACCAGATTGGGTCCGTAAATCAGCACCTGGTTACCGGCCGAGTTAGCCACATAAAGGTTGCCGGCGCTATCATAAACGAGGCCAGCGGGATGATTAAGAGGCAAGGCGGAGCCGCTCGCTTGCGCGGCTGCGGGTGTATCTTTGTCCGAAGTATGGGGAGCAGCGCTTAGGGGTGTGATTTGGCTGATAGTCAGGCAGAAGGCGAACGCGGCTGATAAGATGGGTTGCTTGCTCAAAACGATCCTTTCTCGGTTTGCCGTTCGAAGGGCGACGGGACTTAGAGAATAGCTTATCCCGGCGCTGTGGTCAAGAAAACTGCGCGTAGATTTTGCCCGGACTGCACAACGGGCGGACTCCCCAAGCAATTCACGCTTGAACGGTCAAAAGGCAGCGGAATACGGCAGTCAAGGCTGGCCGTCTGAGCGAATGGCGGTATTCGAAACGGTTTTGATCGTAAGTGCCCGCGTCGCTATCCCCCTGCGACGGCCCGGCCCCCGCGGTTTCAACGCTCGCGCGAGTGCGTCGCCAACGTCAAGGATCGCTAGTTTATGCTTGCCGCCACCTCCGCGAAGGGGCAAGAATGCCGGTCCCAAAAGGTAAGGTTTCCCGATCCCCACCCCATGACCCAGATTCGATTCGATAGCGGAATCACCGTCACAATCAGAGACGGTTTCGTTGAAATGAGTTAAGCATATTAGGGCGGTTAGCTCAGCGGTAGAGCGGCACGTTTACACCGTGTTGTGGGAGCACTTTTGCCAGTTCCGGTTTTTACCAATGAAAGCCCGGCAAAACCACGTTTTCATAGGTAAAATCGGCCTCGGAAGAATAGTAAACCACGTGATCCCATGTTTGCCTTAAATGAAATGAGCAGTATCAGATTTGAGTGACAACGGCCTAACGAGTGATTTCTAAGCGACGCGCTCCAAGCCCGTCAGCGCGTCGGAAAGGCCGGGCCGCGATGCTGGGCCCTGTCGGGTCAAGCACGCGCAGCCGTAGGCCCAGCGACGGCACGCGGCTTTCGCCATTCAACGCGCGTAGTGCGGGAGCGCGAATGCGCGACGCGGCGACCGTCCGAATTTGTCCGAACGCTTTCGGCCTCGCGTGGACCTGCCGGAAATACCGGAAATACCCGAAAGCGTAGTGGTCAGACACGGCAAAAGATAGTTTGTGCTGCGGGTGCAGTGCGTGCCCACCCGAGGACGGGACGGAGTCCGTCCCTAAAGCGCTTAACTAAGCGGCGGAGCCGACCGCGAGCGGCGGCCCTTTTCGGCGTTTCAGCAATTTGATTCGCACTTGCGGCGAATTGCCTTGACTAGCCGTCGAGATTTCTTCAAAACTGGGCGTCGCTAACGGATTCTGAATCAGGCGGAGGGCAATTCCTCTCCGAGGTCCTTCGCCCCTTCCGGACCCACAACTCTATTTTACCGGCGGTAGGGAGAGCACTTATGCTAACAACCGATACTGACGCGAACAGGAATCAACCCATCGTCGATTACGCGCTGGGCTACACTAGTGCGGAGCAGGACCGCCTGATGCGACAAGCCGCCCTGATCGCTCCTTATACCGAGCGCCTCTTCCGCGAGGCAGGTATCGGACCGGGGCATCGTGTCCTAGACCTCGGGTCGGGCATGGGGGACGTCTCCCTGCTGGTTGCCGGGTTGGTGGGCGCTTCGGGCGAGGTAATCGGGATCGAACGCGATGCCGCTTCGATTGAGAAGGCCAAGGCTCGCGTCGCGGCGTCGGGCTTGCTGAACGTGACTTTTCTCAAAACCGACGTGAACAAGATCGTCATCGATCAGCCCTTTGATGCCGCCGTGGGCCGCTTCATTCTGATGTTTCTTCCTGACCCGGTTTCCGTGTTGCGGTCCGTTTCGCGCTTGGTTCGCCCTGGAGGGGTGCTTGCCTTCCAAGAACCATCTTGGATACCGATGCTTGCCCTTGGTGCCCGGCTCCCCCTTTGGTCCCGCGTGCTTCGTTCGATTCACGAGACAATTTTGCGTTCTGGCGCAAACCCAGAGATGGGACTCGCTTTATATCCCATCTTTCAAGAGGTGGGGCTGCCTGCACCGAACATGCATCTGGAGATACCGCTGGGCAGCGATATTGATTTCTTACGGGTGATCTCGGATCTACTTCGCAGTTTGCGACCGTTAGCTGAACAGCAAGGTATTGCTGTGAAGGAGCTGGGAGACCTCGATACGCTTCCGGACAGGATTTGTGCCGAGGTTATGGAAGCGAAGACCGTAGTGAGTGTTGTGCCGCTATTAGGGGCCTGGTCGCGCAAGCCCACGGATAGCCGGCCAATCAGCTGAATAGATAGATGGAACCGCGGAAGTTCGGCCCGTTCGCACTTCCGCTCTTGTTATTAGTTCTATCGGTGTTGATCAACTACATCGATCGCGGCAACCTCTCGATTGCCGCGCCATTGCTGAAAGAAGAGTTTTGCATTTCTGCCTCACAATTGGGAATTCTGCTGTCCGCGTTCTTCTGGACCTACACGGCTATGCTGTTTGTCTGCGGTTGGCTAATTGACTGCTTTGACGTTAACCGCGTGCTAGCGTTCGGCTTTCTGCTATGGTCGCTCGCCACTGCGGCAACCGGCCTCGTTCATGGGTTCGCAATGCTTTTGGTCATGCGGCTGATGCTCGGCATCGGCGAGTCAGTAGCATTTCCCTGCTTATTCTAGGATTCTAGCATGGCATCTGCCAGAACATCGCCGCGGGCTTGCCAACGGCGCCATCATAGCGGGGATGAAGTGTGGTCCTGTGGTGGGAACTCTTGGCGCGGGACTCCTGATGGCAAAGTATGGATGGCGTCCAGTGTTCTTCGGAATTGGACTGCTCAGTCTCGCTTGGCTTCCTGCCTGGATGAGGGTGATGCCCCGCGATCCTGACTCGATTCATCCAGGAATTTCCCCGAGTGTGATCGACATCTTGCGGCAGCGCTCATTCTGGGCCACTTCCGCAGGCGCCTTTTGCGTGGCCTACCCGCTCTATTTCATGGTTACCTGGCTTCCCTTCTACCTTGTTCATCAACAACATCTCTCGATGAACGACATGGTTAACAAAGCCGCGCTCTACTACGGGCTTGATGCTGCCGCAGCGCTTGCGACCGGCGGCATCACAGACTTCTGGATTCGGCGAGGCTTGGCTGCTGGCGTCATCCGCAAGTCAGCTATGGTACTGGGATGGACAACGGCAGCCGTGGGCTTCTTAGGTTGTTCGTCGGCCGGGGCTAATTCTTATTTCGCATGGCTGATGGTGACGGCTGTGGGGTGCGGAATCGGCAACTCGGGCCTGTGGGCGTTTTCCCAGACCCTTGCCGGACCGCAGGCAGCCGGACGCTGGACCGCTTTGCAAAACGGAATTGCGAATCTCGGAGGAGTCATCGCACCAGCGTTGACAGGATTCATTGTGGAGTGGACCGGACAATTTCAGGCTGCGTTTGCGATAACCGCCGGAGTCTGTTTCCTGGGTGCGATGAGCTGGGTCTTCTTGGTCGGCTCACTGAAGCAGGTAACTTGGTTGCCGCAAGCGGAGGTCGATTTGGTGCCGGCATCCTCTTGAATTATTTCGGCTGGAAGCCCTAGGAGGAAGAGCAACCGGCTACTCGATCGCCTTGCGCTCTTCATTAGACGCTCGAAACGCGGTCCGCCTCGGCGGCGCCCCGCGCGAAAGCCACGCTCCGTTGAATCTTCGATGGCGGAAAATGATCGCGGGTGGCGTGCGAGCCGTGTAAGGATAACGGCGTGGCCTCTGAATCTGAGAACAACCTTCGGTTCGAGATTGGGCACGTCTTGTTCATCGACATCGTCGGTTACTCCAAACTCCTGATCGAAGAACAAAAGGAGCGCCTCGGCCAGCTGACGAAAATCGTGCTCGGGACGGCGCAGGTGCGCGACTCGACCGACGAACAACTCGTTAGGCTACCGACCGGCGACGGGATGGCCTTGGTCTTTCGTCACAGCGCGGAAGAGCCCGCGCGGTGCGCGCTCGAGATCGCCGAGGCGCTCCGCAAGCATCCGGAAATTCCGGTCCGGATGGGCATTCACAGTGGACCGGTGAGCGAAGTGACTGATGTGAGCGGCCGCACCAACATCGCCGGGGCCGGCATCAACATGGCGCAGCGGGTAATGGATTGCGGCGATGCGGGTCACATCCTCCTTTCCCACCGGGCAGCGGAAGATCTCGTGCAGTACCGGCAATGGAGGTCGCCTCTGCACGACTTGGGTGAGTGCGAGGTGAAACATGGAGTTCGGCTCCACGTTTTCAATCTCTACACCGAGGACCTCGGCAATCGGGACCTGCCGGCGAAATTCCAGCAGATTACAGAGACGCAGAGCGCGCCGACGATACTCGCATCCGAAAAACCCGTTCGAGGACCGCGCAAGTTAGTCGCCACGCTCATTATTCTCGCCGTCGCCGCCGGGACAGGATTTTATTTCCTGTCCCGTGGACCAACATCAAAAACGTCGCAATCTTCCGCCACGCCAGTAGCTCAGTCGATTCCAGAAAAGAGCATTGCGGTGCTGCCATTTGAAAACCTTAGTCATGACCAGGAAAATGCCTATCTAGCCGAGGGTATTCAGGAGGAAATCCTCACGCGTCTGGCGAAGATTTCCGAGCTGAAAGTTATCTCGCGCACGTCGGCCTCAAAGTTCAGGAGTTCACCAGATAACTTGCGCGAAATAGCCAATAAGCTTGGCGTTGCGAACATTCTCGAAGGCAGCGTGCAGAAATCCGCGAATCAATTGCGCGTTAACGTGCAGCTGCTCAATGCCGCAGCGGACGCGCATCTATGGGCAGACACCTACGATCGCAAGCTAACAGATGTTTTTGTGATCGAGAGTGAAATTGCCAAAGCCATTGCCGATAAACTACAGGCAAAGCTAACTGGCCGAGAAAAAGACGCGATTAGCAGTCACCCGACCGAAAGCTCTGAAGCCCACCAACTCTATCTCAAAGGCAGATATTTCTGGAACAAACGTACTGCTGACGGGCTAAAAACATCGATCAGCTACTTCAGTCAAGCGATCGAGAAAGACCCGGTTTATGGACCGGCCTATGCAGGTCTAGCGGACGCTTATGCAGTCCTTCCTAACTACAGTCAAACACCGGGAAAGGAAGCATATCCCATGGCAGAGGCGGCAGCAATGAAAGCCCTCGAAATCGACGATAACCTCGCTGAAGCGCATATCTCACTTGCGAATGTGCTGATGTGGCATAGGTGGGGCAACGGCGCCGAGGAGGAGTTTAAAAAGGGGCTTCAGTTAAATCCGAACTACTCGACTGGCCATCAGTGGTACTCGATCTATCTGGCTGTGACAGGCAGGTTGACCGAGGCTATCGCAGAGATGGAAAAGGCGAGGGAGCTTGATCCGTTTTCCATCATCATTAATATCGAACTGGGTTGCCCTTATCTCTACTCGAAGCAATACGACCGAGCGATTGAGTACTTCCAGAAGGCATTGGAAATGGATTCGGATTTTCCTTTCGCACACTTCGCATTGGCAGAAGCGTACGATCAAACTGGCCGCTACGAGCAAGCGCTGGCCGAGCATGAAAAAGCTCTTGAGCTCGCCCGACGCGGACAAGCTATTGACTTGGGCGGCGGTGATGCTCCCCGCGCATGGTACGCTTTGACCGGCCCATTACAGAACGCCTACAAGCAGCTCCGTGGGCCAAACTATTGGCAAGACCGGCTCGCGTCAGCAACAAAGCAGTACGATGACGGTCGCGCTACTGCTAGCGCAGTAGCTGGAATCTACGCCATTCTTGGCGACAAGGAACAGGCAGTCGATTGGCTAGAAAAGGCCTACGAGCAATCCGACGACTTCCTGGTCTTTCTCAATATTCAACCCCAGTTTGAAAACGTGCGGTCCGAGCCACGGTTCCGGGCGCTCGTAAAAAAGATATTCCGCAGCCCGGTGCCATCCAGAGAATGATGTCAAGGCCCTTTGATAAGGTCGAATTAGCCTGCTACGGCCGGCGAAATTTAAAAGAGTGATTCACCTCGAGATCGGGGCACGTGTTGTTCATCGACATCGTGCTCGATCAGGAGCTTGGAATAACCGACGGACTAGCGCGGTAGGAGACTTTGCGCTTGGAAAAGGTCTCGGTAGTGCGACCAAAGCACCGGAGTGGACGGCGTCGTCGCGGTTGCCGCTACTCGACAGGCCCGGTTGCGTGGCCTAAAAGTCGAGAGGCGAATGGGCGGTTAGCTCAGTGGTAGAGCGGCGCGTTTACACCGTGCTGCAGGCGCATTTTCGCCGGTTCCGGTTTTTACCAATGGAAGCCCGGCAAGACCGCGTTCTCATAGGTAAAAATAGCATCCCAAGAACAGCAAACCACGTTATCTCATTTATGCCTCAAAAGTAAGAGGCAGTATCAGATTTGAGTGACAACGGCCTAACGAGTGACTTCCGAACAACGCGCTAGGAGCCTCGCCAGCGCGTCGGAGAGTCCGGGCCGCGCCGAACCTTGCCGCGTCATGCACGCGCAGCCGTAGGGTCCAGCGACGGCGCGCGGATTCCGCCGTTCAACGCGCGCGCGCGGTGCGTCAGCCGTGCTGGTCCGAAAATAAATCCCAGATTCTCAAATATTTGTGTCGATACCGCCCTGCGATCCATCGCGCTGACGGTGCGGCCGTCGTCGTTTAGGTGCCAAGACATATCGCGCTACGATCTTTATCCCTGTGACGGACCGTCGGCCGGGTCTGATAGATTGGATGAGCTCCAAAGTGGCTAAGCGCCAAACAGATGCGGAATCTCTATCCAAGTGAGCTACGGACGACCGAGACGAGCGGTTAATCGCGGGAGGAACGGCGGAGCCGTCAAATCGAACGCAATTGTGCGCTCGAACTATGCGGCACGCGGGCCAGCCATCCAGGCCCGCGTGTCACAAAAGGTCTACCGCAAAGGGCCCTGATGCTCAACTCAGCGCGCCGGCATTGCATCTCCCCACGCCGAGGGCGACGGGTTAAGTGGCGTGACCGGCGACGATGGGTTGATTGGAGCGACCGGCGTGCCAGTCGCACTTCCCGACGGATTGCCTGTGGCGCGAGCTATAAATCCGTGGGCAATGCCAGAAGCATCGACGTAACGACCACAGATATTTCCCTGCTCGCTGATTCCGTTTAGCGATGTAAAAGTTGATCCGGGATAATCGAAGGTGATAAATGTGCTTGGCGGGACAAAGAAGAGTCCATGAGTCACGCCTGAGGCATCCGCATATCTGCCCACCACGTCGTTCTTATTGTCAACTCCAAACAGGACTGTCGCAACGGAGCCCGAAGGATCGATCGGGAAGTGCAGCGCCCCATCCTTGTCCCGGGTACTGACCGTGAAGGACTCCTGAGGCGTCTATATAGTATCCTACCGTCAACTTTTTGTTATTATTCATCTCGTAAGCAAGGGTCCCGGCAGCACCAGGGACGCTATACGACGTTATCGTTCCGCCACGGTCGATGAACGCCTGGAAGATCCCGCTGCCGTCGGGATCAAACGCGCCGGTAAGGATGCCGGAATTGTTTATCGAAAGCAGATTGGTTTGGATCGTGCCGGGAACATCGTATTCTGTGAAGGTACCGCCCGACAATAAAAACGAGTGTACAAAACCATCGCTGCCGACGTAATCACCGTCTACCGTGCCTGGGTTATTGATGCCGCGTCCCTCGGTAAAACCGACGGTATCGTTAGGGTCGACGAGCGGCGCGCTAAAGCTACCATCGCTGAACCGGACAAAACCGCGCGTCACTCCGCTCGAATCGATGAACTCGCCAACGATGTCCCCTTTTTCGCTAATCTTTTGCGGAAGGGTCGAATTTCCCGTCCCCGGAAAATCAAAAGTCGTGATCACTTGAATAGAGAATGCGTTCGACGCTTGCTGAGCGAACGTCCCCACCAATGGGAACACGAATAGAACTGCCAGAATGCTGATAAGTATTTGTTTTGGTTTCATGATGTTTATTGCCTCCTTAGTTGAATTTCCATTTCTAAAGCGCCGATGTGGCAACGCACAATGACCAGTTGGCGAATTTCGATGTGACCAGTTTGCGTGTTATCTGGGTTCACTGTTGACGGCAGCATCTCACCTTGAGAAAGGATTCTCTGGATGCGAAAGTCGTGTCGGGAAAATGAATGGCGCAATCTACGGACGCACGGGCTCATCGGTCCCAAAGCAGCGCCGGCGTCGTTCAGTCATGTCGTTCGAAATGGTGCGGCTGGATCGCGCGTCGTCTGAGCCGCTTTATCAACAATTGTATCGTCAAATACGAGAAGAACTTGAGAGCGGCAGTTTTGATTCAAGCGCTTCTCGTGTGCCTTCTTCACGAGTTCTCGCCGCAACTCTCGGGATTTCGAGACCGACCGTAAACCAGGCGTTCTCAAAGCTGCTTGCAGAGGGCTATCTTCAAACCCGGAAACGGTCTGGTATCTTTGTCGCCGATCATTTACCGGCAACTTTTCTGAAGGCTGCCAGGCTGGCGACGACCGCGCGCACGGAACATTCCCCGCGTGTCGCCCGACGAGTGACCAGAATGGGAGATTGTCGCAGCGGCCGACAACTCGATGTCGGCATTGCCGGCCCGCCGTCCGTCATATTCGTCGCGGGGTTGCCGGCCGTGGATGAATTTCCGATTGCTGTTTGGGAACGCTTGCGCCAGCAGGTTTTGGCGAAAAAGGGAGCGCACCTATTGCGTTATGCTTCGAGCCGTGGCGAGATCGAACTACGGAAGGCAATCGCTGCTTACTTGTGCGACTTCCGCGGCGCCAATTGTCAGCCCGACCAAATCGTAGTCGTGGGCGGCATGCAACAGGCGATGCTGGCGTGCGCACTGGCATTAATCAATGAGGGTGAAGTGGCATGGATCGAAGATCCCGGCTTCCATCAGACACGTAATGTCTTCGCTTTTGCCGGGGCCAAAATAGTCCCGCGTCCGATCGATCGTGAGGGGCTGGTAATCGGGAAGTGCTCACGGCAAGATTCTCCGAGACTCATTTTCGTCACACCGTCGCACCAGTTTCCCTTGGGTGTGACGATGAGCCTTAAGCGGCGGAAAGCTTTGATCGAGTTCGCGAAGTCGCACGGCGGCTACATCCTGGAGGATGATTATAATTCCGAGTTTCGTTTCGATGGGCCGCCACTGCCATGCCTTCAAGGTTTGGACAATGCCGGCAGGGTGATTTATGCCGGTACTATGAGCAAAATCCTTTACCCATCGCTACGCCTCGGTTTTTTGGTCGCACCGCCACAACTTGTCGACACCCTCGTCAAGGTGCGCGCTGTCATGGACCAGCACTCCCCAACGATTGATCAAGCTACCCTGGCGCGTTTCATCACCGAAGGATTTTTCCTCAGCCATGTGAAACGGATCCGCGAACTCTATGCCCAGCGACGCGTATTCTTTATCGAGCAATTCCAAAAATGGCTGGGCGACTATTTCGATCTGGAAGTAACGCCGGCCGGTTTGCATTTCGTGGCCTGGCTGCGGCACAAGGAAGATTTACCGTTATTCATGCGTGCCTGTGAGAGAACCGGCGTTCGGAAGCGGCCTCTTTCTTTCTTCTGCATCAAGGCTCAGCTGGATCCGGCATTCGTCTTTGGATTTGCGGCCTGGTCGCAAGCGCAAATTGAACAAGGTTTGGCAAAACTAGCATCGGCGGTTAAACAACTGAGGCTGCGTGGCGCGGGAAACGGATCATCTCGATAAAAAATCCCGGCTCTTTTGGGTTCCATTCCGCCCGATGCTCAGGAGCACAAAAAGCGCAATAAAAAGTCGCGTGCTAACATGGCGATGGCGCGTAACGAGAAGTGGCAGGTGCCAGCGCGGGGCGTGAATTGGTTCGCGTTTTCTTTTGGCTTCATCACGAGGAGGCCCGACTTTTGTTTCGGGTCGAAGGAGCTTGATTTTTAATCCGAAGACAGAACAAATAGTTTTCGGGTTATTTCTAATTCCGATCGCCGGCTTTTATTTGGCATTCACAGCTCACTTTGGAGATAATGACGCGTGGCGGTTAGAAACGGCAGCGGTGGGAGTCTTTACCGTTTGCGGCTTAGTGGGAGTCCGAGTCCCATTTGTGCTCATAGTCGGATACCTGCTACATGGGGCATGGGGCGCCGTGCACGAGTTCACCGCTCATGCTGCCGCTACCCTGTCGGGTCCTCAGCAGATCACATCGGTGCCACTGGGTTAACCTTTCTTTTGCGCCACTTATGACTTTCTCATGGCGACATATTTTTACACTCGTCGAATTCAATGGCACACGGCCTGGAGCATCAGAAGCACCACCTGAAAGACGTCTAACCATACGTCTGAGGTCGTTCTTCAGGGATTTTGGGTAAGGCCATTGGCCGCTGACTCGAGTAATTTCTGCAGGGAGTCGGCGCCGCTGCGACGTGGCGCGCCTGTCTCGACCTGCTTGATCCGCTCTTGTCCGAGGGCCAGCAGATCTAATCGTTCGCCACCACGCGGCGAGCAGGAGCCTGGGTCTGAAGTTGGTCACTCACCTTCTGGATCTGCGCGGCCTGTGCTTTGAGTGCGGCAGTGAGGGCTTGAATCTCTTTCTGCTGTTCAGCGTTCGTCGATCGTTGCTGCGCCACGGCAGACTTTAGCTGGGTGATCGTCGCTTCCTGCTCCTCGACCTTGCGGTGCTCTTTGAGAAACTCATTGAGCAACATCGCGTTCACCGCTTCGTAGCGCACGGTGTAAGGCTTGCCCTTCGCTCGTCGCGAGCCACCAGAGCGGGGTTCACCTTTTCCACGTCCTCAGCCACAAGGCCGAACTGCGGGATGCCCTCGGGGTCAAGCTCGTGCTTGTAGCGGAAGGTCACCGGTTTGAGCGCGAGGATCGCTTCGCTCGCCTTGTCCATCGGTTTGATCGCGTCCTTGAAACGCGCCGAGGAAGTGGTCGTGCCGAGATGACCGTTGGCATCGACGATAACTGCTACACCTGTCTGGAACGGTTGCCCCACTGATCCCGGCGATAAAGGTGTTCGCGTGCTTTTCTCGGTCTGCCGATGCGAATGGTCTGGACTCGCCAGCTACACCAACGTTGCCGATGTCGATGTTGTTACTGCCCGTAGTGAGATTTCCACCGGCATGATAGCCCAGTGCGATGTTGTTATTGCCGGTGGTGTTGTTCTGAAGCGCCTGCATACCGGTGGCCGTGTTATTGCTGCCGGTCGTGTTGAAAAAGAGCGCCGATCTGACCGCTGGCCGTGTTGTATTGACCGGTGGTGTTGGTAGAGCAGTGCTCCATAACCGATGGCCGTGTTTTCGATGCCGGTGGTGTTGGACTGAAGCGCAAAGGCACCGATCCCGGTGTTGTAATGGCCGTCGGTGTTGAAAAAGAGCGCCTCAAAACCGCAGGCTGTGTTAGCCACCCCGGAGGCGAGGTCATTCAGCGCATCGTCACCTAGAAGCGTATTTTGATTCGTTAAGCAGCCTTCGTGGCAGACGGCTCGCACTTGCGGCGAAAACGCAAAGCAGCCGAGCGTTAGTGCGATGAGAACTGGCAGAATTGTTGCGTTTTTGGATTGAATCAGTGGATTCATGGTTCTTCCTTTCTTTTTCCCTGCTACGTTGATTCAGTGATTCGCGGGATTCGGAAGGGGCGAAGAACCTAGCGGGGAAAATGTCCTCCGCCGGATTCGAATCCGTTAGAGGCATGCAGTCTGGAGAAAATTGCGCCAGCGTGTCAAGTAGGAAGCGCGGCCATCGGGCAACGGCGCTCGCGTTCCGTGCCGCCGAGCAGCCGCGTGCTCCTCGACGCGCCGAAGTCCATGGCGATCGATGGCGGAAGGGGTGGGATTCGCGAACCCACGGGCAAAACAGGTTTCCTGGTCCTTGAGCCACGGTGTTCCTTCGCGCCCGAGTCGGCAGATCTCTTTGAGGAGGCGGGCCGGATTTCTCAGAGGCGGAATCCTGAATCAGCGGTCCCTCAATAAGAAGAGGTCGGACCGCTTGACGAATACTTGGCGAATAGACTTCGTTTTGGTGCGTTTTCGTGCGGGACCATTCGCAACCGCTCCAAACTGCGTTGTTGAGCGAGTTTCCCTCGTAAATTCGCTTTTCAGAGGGTGCCGATGGCGGGACTCGAACCCACACTGAGATTTCTCTCAAACGGATTTTAAGTCCGTTGCGTCTGCCATTTCGCCACACCGGCGGTGCGCGTCGCAGCTTACGCGGAGGCCTGGCGGCCCGGCAACCAGTTTTGGGCGAACCAGCGCGCCGACAAGTCTTGCCTGATCGAACTCTAAAGGGCTAAAACGATGGCGCTCGAAGTCGTCTCTCGCACAGCGATCCGCTCGTGCGAGCGCCGCGATTTCCGGCCACGCAGCACTCACACCTAACGAGAAAACAACCAATGCAAAACTTCGACCACAACGCGACAAAATTCAGCGCGAAAAACGCGCTTCTTCTTGCCCGGCTCTGCAACACCGCCTACGGCACGGAAGCGGATGCCCGCCCGTTCGCCGAGCAGTTGGGCTTCACCGAATTTGAGTGGGTCGAGATTGAGCAGCCGCTGGAGAACACCTCCGCCCTCATCGTTGGTTGCGATGACTTCGCTGCGATCGCTTTTTGTGGCACCAAGAATCTCAAGAACTGGATGACCGATCTCCATTCAACGCCCGGCCGCTTCGCCTGGTTCTTTTCCGGAGCGCCCGACATCGGCGAAGTGCATGCCGGCTTCGCCTTTGCCCTCCGCCATTCCTGGGAAAAAATTACGCTCGCCATGAACCGCGTCATCCCACCGGTCGCGACCGCGGTGGCCAATCTGCAGGGTCTTTCCACCACGCCGCAAAAGACTCTTTGGATTACCGGCCACAGCCTCGGCGGTGCGCTGGCCGCGCTCGCCGGCGGAGTTTTCTCCATGCTGCCTGGCGGCATCATTCGACCGGTCGGCGGCGTTTATACCTTTGGGCAGCCACGGATCGGTTTGCATAATTTCTGCGGAGCTTATGATCGCCTCCTCGAGGGCAAGACCTTTCGCTTCATCAACCGGGAGGACCTCGTCCCGCGCGTGCCGTTTCGCGGCTGGAACTACGCCGACCTCGGTCAGATGATTCATTTCGACAGCAACGGGTCGCCGCGCCTTGAGAGTCGCGAATGGAGCAACTTCCTCGCGCGCACCTTCGAGAGCTTTACCGACTTCTTCCAAATCACGACCCACTTCGACCCGGATGTGGGCGACCACAGCCGCACCGGCTACGAGCAGGTGGTCCAGGATCATCAGGCCGAACTCGAAGCGCTCTTTGCCTAACGACGGAGAAACGGGCGCCCTCCCGTCCCCGCCCTCGGAAACACGGAGCCCACGGCGGTCGTTCTTCCAGCCTCAGCTTCGCGTGCAAAGGGTACCGCGGTCCGCGTGAACCCCAGGAATTCCCGTGGCGCGGCGGATGCCTCCTGCGGGACTGGTTCCCCCTTTATTTTTTCATGAAGGCGTGAGCATATTGCTCGGGCCGACATGACCACTGCCAACAAGATCACCCTCATCCGCATCCTGATGATCCCGGCCTTCGTCCTGATGGCGATCTATTATGGGGAGAGCATCAAGGCGGGGGAGCCAATTGAGTGGCAGCGCTACGCGGCGATCGTCATCTTCCTCGTCGCGGCTGTGAGTGACGGACTCGATGGCTATATCGCGCGCCGTTATAACCAAAAAAGCGCCCTCGGCGTCATTCTCGACCCGATCGCTGACAAGGGCCTTCTCCTCAGCGGCATCATTACCCTGAGCATCAGTAACTGGAGCGATGTCGATCCGCATTACGGGCAGTTTCCACTCTGGTTTCCGGTGCTCGTGATCAGCCGCGACGCTGTGATCCTGATCGGCAGCGCCGTCCTGCATCTTCTCAACGGCAAGGTTACGGTGCGTCCGGCCTGGACTGGCAAAGTCGCCACCTTTCTCCAGATGACGGCGATTGCCTGGGTCATGTTGCAAATCATGTTCATACCGCTCATCTACGTCGTCGCAACCGCGGGCTTCTTCACCTTGGTCTCCGGCATCATCTACGTGGCGGACGGCTTTCGTCAGCTTGGCGCCCACGGACAGTCCAACCCCGAGGGAGGGCAGACGGGTCGTTAGGCAATGGAACCTCGAAGCAGCCGCCAGGTCGCGATTGTCGGGCGGCCGAACGTGGGCAAGTCCGCCCTCTTCAATCGTCTCGTCGGACGCAACATCGCCATCGTACACGATCAACCCGGCATCACGCGTGATCGCATTTCCGCCCTCAGCCGACGCGGCGCGGAGCCGTTCACGGTCTGGGACACGGGTGGAATCGGCGGCCACGGCGAAACGGAATTGCTCTCGGAAGTGCGGAGCGCGGCGGACGCGGCCATGCGCGAGGCCGACCTCATTCTGTTCACCGTCGATGCGCAACAGGGTCTCACCCCGATCGATCAGGAACTGGCGCGTCTCCTCCGCCGCTCCCAGCGTCCCGTGATCCTCGTCGTCAACAAGATCGATCACGTAAAGCACGAAGATCTCGCTGGAGAATTTACCCGGCTCGGATTCCCGGATGCTGTCAGCGTCAGTGCGGCGCACGGACTCGGCATCGGTTCGTTAGTCGAGACGATCGAGCGACGCCTTCCGCAATCGGAGCCCAAAGATCAGAAATCAGAAATCAGCGACCCCGCCCTCTCGCTCGCGATCGTGGGCCGGCCTAACGTTGGCAAATCGTCCCTCATCAACGCCATCCTGAGCGATCGGCGCGCAATCGTGAGCAGTCTTCCCGGCACAACGCGGGACGCGGTCGACATCGCCTACCGGCGCGGGTCGGATGCCTTTGTCTTCATCGACACCGCCGGTATCCGTCCGCGGGGCAAGCATTCCAGCTCCGTCGAAGTCTTCAGCGTCATGCGTTCCGAGCGCACCATTCGACGAGCCGACCTTTGCGTCCTTGTGATCGACGCCACGAGTGGAGTCACGGCGCAGGACAAGAAGATTGCCGCGCTCATGCAGAAGGCGCACAAACCTTCGCTCATCGTCGTTAACAAATGGGATCTCGTGAAACCGGAGCGCGGCGCGAAGGAGGCGCTGGCCCGGCTGCTCAATGAAACCCGCGAGCGTCTTTTTTTTCTGCCTTATGCGCCCATCCTCGTCGCTTCGGCGCTCACGGGCGAAAACGTCGATCGTCTTTTCAGCGCCATTCGCAAGATTCGACGGGGCTCCGAGGCGCGGATTGGCACCGGCGTGCTGAATCGTCTCCTGCGCGACGCTTTCGCCGCCAACCCCCCTCCGATGGTGAGCAATCAGCGTCTGAAACTTTTTTACGCGACCCAGCCGCGGAGCGAGGAGCAGACGCTGGCCACTCCGGAATTCGTGCTTTTCGTCAACGATCCGCAATTGTTAGGCGACACCTACGCGCGTTATCTCGAAGCGCAGATCCGGGAGGCGGAACCGTTCCTCGGTTTGCCGCTGATGTTGAATTTCCGACCACGGAGCGAAACTCCGGGGAGCGCACGCGACTCGCGTGCCGTTCGCGGCGACCCGCCGCGAACTCGTTAGGCCAATTATGGAGGCGCGTATGGGCGAGTTCTTGTGGAGACGTAGGCTCCTTCCCTCGAAACCTTCGGCCGTTCGGCGAGTCGTCGAACGGGGTGCGCGAGGCCGCGTGAGTTCCTCGGAGATCAGAGCCTTACCCACTTTTTTTGCCGAGCACTGCGCTCGATCGCCTCGATCACGCGCTGATTGGCCAGGCCATCGGCGAAGGTCGGTGGCGCGTTTCTCCGGGCCACGACTGCCCTAACGAAATCTGCAATCATGTGCACGAAGCTGTGTTCGTAGCCGATCAAATGCCCCGGCGGCCACCAGCGCTCGATGTAGGGATGCACGCTTTCCGTGACGAGGATTTCGCGAAAGCCCCGTCGTCCTTCGGCATCTTCGGTCCGATAAAATTGGAGGCGATTCATCTGCTCGAGATCAAAGACGAGCGAGCCGCCGCTGCCGTTAATCTCAATTGTCAGGCCGTTCCTGCGCCCGGGCGCAAAGCGGGTCGCTTCCAGAGTGGCGAGCGCGCCATTGCGGAAGCGGCCAAGCAGTGAAACGGCGTCATCCACCGTTACCTTGCCGCGGCCGCCACGGTTGCCCGGCAGTGGGCGTTGCTTCACCAACGTCTCGCTCATTGCGCAGACTTCGCGGAATTCACCCACCAGATAGCGAGCGAGGTCGATGATGTGCGACCCGATGTCGCCTAACGAACCCGAGCCTGCCGCGTTCGCCCGCAGACGCCAGACGAGGGGAAACTTCGGGTCCGCGATCCAATCCTGAGCGTAGCGAGCGCGATAATGATAAAGCCGTTGGCCCAGCTCACCGCGCGTGATCATCTCGCGGGCGAGAGCGAGCGCCGGCACGCGCCGGTAGTTGTGGCAAACCATGTTGATGACGCGCGCTTTCCGTACCGCCGCGGCCATGCGTTCTGCCTCGCTGGCATCGCGCGCGAGCGGTTTCTCGCACAGGATCGCCTTGCCGGCGGCGGCCGCGGCGATTGCGATCCCGGCGTGCGAGTCGTTAGGGGTGCTGATGTCGATGATGTCGATCTCTGGATCGTTCACCACGGCGCGCCAATCGGTGACGCTCTTTTCCCAGCCGAGCGTGGCCGCTGCTTTTTTCACTGCGCGCGCATTGCGTCCGCAAAGCGTGCTCATGCGCACATTCGCGGGAAGTTCAAAGAAACGCGGCGCCTGACGCCAGGCGTTGGAGTGCGCCCGGCCCATGAAACCGTAGCCGATTAGGCCGACCTGAAGCGTGCGACGGGATTTCATCTATCGGATGGCAGCGCGAGCTTCCAGCCCGCGCGATGCGTGAGGCAGCAGGCTGGAAGCTTGCGCCACCATATTCAGAAACGAAAGATATTGAGGAAGGCAACTTCGAGCGCGAGTGCTTCCTGGATGTTGCGATTAAGATGATCGCGCAGTTCCTCCAGTCGTCGGAGACGCCGCAGAACGTCTGGAGTCGTTAGGCGGGCGGCGACTGCCTCCGTGCTGGCGCGCGCTTCTGGCAGCTCGCGGGTGGCGACACCGGTTCTGGAGCGCAGAACGTCGCCCCACCAGCGGAAGAGCGTTTCGATCAGCTCGCTCCGCTGATGCAGGTAAAGGCTTTCCGTCAGGGCCTTGTAATGGTCATCCCTGGTTTCGAGCCAGCCGCCGTCCGTCGTCTGCTTATAGCGCGTCTCTTCCCGCTTTAAGGCGGCGGCGTTTTCATCCTGGATCGCCTGCCGCATTTGCCCGAGCAGGCGCTGGCAGCCCTGCACCATCCGATAAGCTTCGTGCACGCTCCCGAGAGTGCTGGAGCTTAGACTGTTGAGCAAATCGACCAACTCGGCTTGCTCCGCCGAGAGTGTCGTGTCGCTAGGCGCGGCGAGCGATATCTCAATGCAACGCGAAAGAATCGTGTCGGGCAGCACTTCCGGGATGGAGCTGAGGAGGAGCAGGAGGGAATTGTTAGGCGGTTCCTCCAGCGTCTTCAGGAAGGCGTTTGCGGCCTGTTGCAGCATCCGATCCGCCTCCGAAATGATCGCTACTTTGCGTCGCCCGTCGCTCGCCCGCATTTGCAGCGCGTGTTCCAGGTTGCGAATCTGCTCGATTACGATGCGGCGCGATTTCGATTCCGGCGCCGCCAGGTAAACATCCGGTGCGTTTCCGGCAAAAATATCTCCCGCCGGTGCGCCGTTGACGAGGTGGGTCAGGTCGGCCGCAAGCGTACGCTTACCGCTGCCGGTCGCGCCCGTGATGAGATACGCGTGGGCGAGGCGGCGACGTTGCTGCGCGCCGCGAAGATAATCGAGCGCGACCTGCGGAGTGAAAGCCACGGCTCAGGATTGCAGGCTGCGTTCGCGCGACGGAATCAATTGGGCGAGCTGGCCGAAGCGCATCGTAATCACATCCCAGATTTCCCGCTCGATCTCCTCGATCGACCGCGTCGCATCGATCGTCTGGATTCGGTAAGGCTCGCTCGCCGCCAGTTTGCGATAAGCCGCGCAGACTGACTCATAAAAACTCAGCGGCTCCTGTTCCATGCGATCGATCCCGGCGGCCGGCCGCACCCGGCGCATCATGCGGGCGCGCGCGGTTTCGGCATCGATGTCGAGGAGAACGGTGAGATCAGGCCAGCAGTTGCCAACCGCGAAGGTGTTCAGGCGGCCGAGCATCTCCTGATTTAGGCGACGCGCCACGCCCTGGTAAACAGTGGTCGAATCGGCGAAGCGATCGGAAAGGACGACCGTACCGCGATCGAGCGCGGGTTGGATCACTTCCCTGACGAGCTGGCTGCGGCTGGCCTCGAAAAGGAGGAGCTCGGTTTCCGGCGTCATGGCCACGCTCTCGGGGTCAAACTGGAGGAGGTGCCGGATTTTTTCGCCGATCGGCGTCCCGCCCGGCTCGCGCGTGACGAGTAAGGGCACGCCGGCTTTCGTCAGGCGATCGGCCAGCAGGCGCACCTGAGTCGATTTCCCGCAACCTTCGCAGCCCTCAAAAGTGATGAACGGCAGGCGCGGCATAAGGCGGATTCTGAAGCGAGTTGGAGGGCTTGTCGAACATTACCGCAGGGAAAGAGGGAAGCCACTGGAAGTCGGTCGTCTCGACTCACTTCCGTTCCGAGCGCCTGAGCAACTCGACCAGCTGATCCTTCCACAGAGCCGCCATGGTATGGCTGCCGTGGCCACGCGTCTTGTCACTAAATGGGATGATGAAGGCCCGCCCTTTCGGCACGCGCTTGATCTCGCGCTCGAGAATGCCGAGCTCCGGCGGGTTGATCAGGTCATCGGCGGAATTGATCGCGAGTAGTGGCGCGCGGATCTTTTCCAGGTTCGGCGCGGGATCGTAATCGCGCGAGGCCGCGACCGCGTAGAGGACATCGTTTGCATCCTCGGTTTTGACATAGCCGCTGACAATCTTGTCCAGGACCTCATCGGTTTTCGCCAGGGTGGGCGCCTCCTTCTGGCGGAGCACGGGATTGCTGCTCATGAACCAAAGCATCTCCGCTGCCGTGCGCAGACTTGGCGGCTGCATTTTGTAATCGCCGCCATCCCACTCCGGGTCGTTGCGGATCGCGTCGATGATGACGCGACGCCAGACGCGGTTGCGGCCGGAAATCTGCGTCGGCAGGCACGCCAGCGGCATGAGTGCATCCATGAACTCAGGATGAATTTCGCCCCAGAGCCAGGTGTGCATGCCACCCATCGATGTGCCCAGAATCAAGCGCGCGTGATTAATGCCGAGGCCCTCGGTCAGCAGGCGATACTCGGCTTCGACCATGTCGCGATAACCGTAGTTCGGGAATTTCGCATGCATCCCGTCGCTCGGTTTGCTCGATTTGCCGTGGCCGATGTCGTCCGGCAGAACGATGAAAAACTTCGTTGCGTCAAGCGCTTGGCCCGGTCCGAAGAGTTCACCGGCGAACTCCGGCCGGATGAATTGCGCGCCGCTCCCGGTCGTGCCGTGCATGATAAGGACGGCGTTCTGTGTCATCCCTTGCGCGTCCTTCACCGGCTTGCCGAGTGTGCGGTAATGCAGCCGCAGCTCCGGTATCGTTTCCCCGGAAGTAAACTTGAAGTCGCGCGCGATGAAATCGTCTTCGTTAGGCGCGGGATAGACGGCGGTAGCCGCGGCGTTAACGATAACGAAAGAAACGGCCAGGAACGTGGCACGGAGAAGAGCAGTCATGCTCGAAGATATCTCGGGGTCCACCGGTGACTATGACAAAACGAAAGGCGGTCCCGCGTCGACGACTATCATTTGGTAGCGCGGGCCTGTCTTGTCGTTCCCAGGATCGGAGAGGCGCCGAGCTGTCAACAGGAGCGAGACTGTGATATCGAAACTCGCGATGAAAAACTATTGGCTCGTGAAACAGGAACCGGAAGCCTACTCGTGGACCGATTTTGTGCGCGAAGGCGGGACGAAGTGGACCGGTGTGCGAAATTTTCAAGCGCGCAATAATCTGCGTGCGATGCGCAAAGGTGACGCCGTCTTATTTTACCACAGCGTGAGCGACAAAGCGGTCGTCGGCATCGCGCAGGTCATACGTGAAGCGTTTCCCGATCCGACAGCAAAGGAAGGCGACTGGAGCGCGGTCGAGTTGAAGCCAGTGACGGCACTGCGCAAGCCGGTCACGCTCGAACAAATCAAGGCGGAACCAAAGCTGCGCGAGATCGTGCTGCTGCGGAATTCGCGCCTTTCCGTCCAGCCGTTAGGCAAAGCCGAGTTTGAATTGATCTGCCGGTTGTAGCGATAACCGACATCACGTCCCGGTTCGCTCATCATCCCGAGGCGGAACTTCCCGAAAGCGCAGTTTCGGCTTGTCCGCTTTTTCGTTCCGACGACGCTAACAACGTGCAGCGCGCTCTGGTCGTTTCGATTCACGATGTCGCTCCGTCGAACCGGGAGAAACTGGAGAGAATCCTCGCGGACTTGAAGCGACATCAGGTTGGCGCCTGTTCGCTTCTGGTGGTTCCCGATTATCACAGGCGAGGTCGATCGTTGGCCGATCCTGATTTTTGTTCGTGGCTTCAGGAAATGGAAACGATCGGCCATGAGATCGTGATCCACGGTTTTTTCCATCAGCGCGCCCGCCGAAAGAATGAGAGCATGCGCGCGAAAATCCTTACGCGCCTCCTAACCGCGGACGAAGGAGAGTTCTTCGATCTCAGCTACCCCGACGCGCTCCACCTCATCCACGAGGCCCGGCATGATTTTGAAGCGCATGGCTTTCGCCCGCACGGATTCATCGCGCCGGCCTGGCTGCTGGGCGCGGAAGCCGAGCGCGCCGTGATCGATGCCTGCATGGACTACACCACGACCGTGCGGACTGTGCACGATTTTGCCGGTGGCCGAACCTTTATCTCGCAGTCGCTCGTCTACAGCGTGCGCAGTGGCTGGCGGCGGGCCATGAGCCTGGCGTGGAATCGATTGCTCTTTCGCCACCAGACAAGGAATCCGTTGCTCCGCCTTAGCATCCATCCACCGGATATCGCTTACGACGCGATTTGGGAGCAAATCACCGGGCTGATCGACAAGGCATTGCCGGATCGTCATCCCATGACCTATCGAGACTGGCTCGGCGAGAAGTCAGCAATCAACAATCAACAATCAGCAATCCAGTGAGCCGCTGCGATCTTCATCTGCATTCCAGGTTCAGCGATCGGTCGGAGGACTGGATCTTTCGCCGGTTCGACTTTCCCGACAGCTACTCCGATCCCCGGGAGTTGTATGGGCGGGCCAAGGCTGCCGGGATGGACTTCGTCACCATCACCGATCACGACACGATCGAGGGTTGTCGCGCCATTTCATCTCTGCCTGATACCTTCATCAGTGAGCAGGTGACGACTTATTTTCCGCAGGATCCCTGCAAGATTAGCCTGCTTGTCTGGGGTCTTTCGGAGGCGCAGCACGACGAGATCGTCCGGCTGCGGGACAACATTTTCGATCTGCAAGCCTTCCTGCAACAAGAATCGATCGCGCACGCCGTCGCGCACCCGCTTTACAGCATCAACGGCAAGCTGACGACTTCGCATCTCGAGCGACTCGATACTGCTCTTCCAGCACTTCGAAGGCGTTAATGGCCTGCGCGACGCGCTCCTCAGCGATCTCACCCGACACATCCTCGCCCATCTCACTCCGGAAAAAATCGATGAGTTCGCGAAGCGTCAGCATCTCGCGCCGACTCATCCCGAGGCCGTGGAAAAAAATCCTCGTCGGCGGCTCCGACGATCACGGCGGCATCTTTGTCGGGTCGGCCTTCACAGAAACGCCGCTCGCCAAGACGCCTGACGAATTTCTCGAACACATCCGCGATGGCCGCTGCATTCCGCACGGCGTGGGCGGCACTCCCGCTCGCGCTCTCGCACGGCTTTTACAATACCCTCTCGCGCTTCATCCAGGATCGCTTTACGGAAAAGCTTGGGCCTAGCGCCAGCCTGGTGGAAAAGATGTTCTCGCGCTTCATGGAAGGGCGCGACCCGACCGAGTTCACGCTCGGAGAAAAGGCCGGGTTTGTCGCGCAGGGCGTTCTTTCCGGCAAGATCTTCGAGCTGGCGAAGCCCGCCAACATTTCACTGTGGCGCGAACTTTCCGGTTACTTCGCGCAACCGGAAGTCAAAGCCCGTCTGGCTCGCGAAGTCGCCGACGTCGCGGAGCCCGAACGGCGCACCTTCATCATGGCCAACGCCGCGTGCGAACAGCTCGCGTTTCGCTTCTTCGAAAAGTTCGTGCAGCAGCTCAATGCCGGTAATGTGATCGAAAGCATCCAGGCCCTGGCCAGCATCGCGCCGATCGTGGTCGTGCTCGCGCCCTACATCTACGCCTTTCACAGCCAGGCGCCTTCGCGCCGCTGGCTGCGAGAAATCTGCCGCGATTTCACGGGCGCGATTCCACCCGCGCTGCAAAACAGGAAGCGCGCCTGGTTCACCGACACCCTCGAGGACGTCAACGGCGTCTCCACCACGATCCGCAAAATGGCCGCCGAAGCGCGCGACGCGGGCGAAGAACTGGTCGTCATCACTTCGCGCAACGAACTCACACTCGACGGCCTGCCGATCAAGAACTTCAAACCGATCGGCGAATTCGAGCTGCCCGAGTACGAACTGCAAAAGCTTAGCTTCCCGCCCATCCTCCAGATGCTCGATTACATCCAGCGCGAAAACTTTTCCGAGATCATCATCAGCACGCCCGGACCGATCGGCCTAACCGCTCTCCTTGCCGGCAAGATGCTCAACCTTGAGACGAGCGGCATCTATCACACCGATTTCCCGCAATACATCCGCATCCTGACCGAGGACGGCTTCCTCGAGAGCCTCGCCTGGAAATACATGCAGTGGTTCTACGGCCAGCTCGACACCATCTTCGTTAACTCCGAACAATACCGCCAAAGCTGGATCGACCGTGGGATCGACGCCGCAAAACTCAAGATCCTTCCGCGCGGACTCGACACCGCGCTCTTCAGTCCGGCCCGGAGCGAGCCCGATTTCTGGAAACAATTCGGGAGCGACGGCGCCGGGGTGCGTCTTTTGTTCGTTGGGCGGGTTTCGAAGGAGAAGGACCTCGACATTCTCGTCCAAGCCTTTCACAACCTGCGCCAGGAGAACGTGCCCGTGCAGCTCTCCATCGTCGGCCACGGACCCTACTCGGCGGCGCTGGCTGAGATGATGCCCGAGGCCTGCTACACTGGCTACCTTTCCGGCACGGACCTTGCCAGGGCTTACGCCTCGTCCGATATCTTCGTCTTCCCGAGCACGACCGACACCTTCGGCAACGTGATCATCGAAGCGCAGTCGGCAGGTCTGCCTGTCGTCGTTTCCGATCTGGGCGGACCGCAGGAGCTGGTGACCGATGGAGTCACCGGTCTCATTACTAGGGCGCGCGACATCGGAGATTTCACCGCCGCCATCCGTCGCCTTGTCGACGACGAACCGTTACGCAAAGAGATGAGCGCCGCCGCCCGACGCAGCGTCGAGGACCGCAGCTGGCCGCGCGCCTTCCGCAGATTCTGGGCTGCGACGGAAATCAACTGAAATTAAGGCGAATGACTTGGGATGCGACGGGGCGCGGCTTTCTAGCGCCCTTCGCGCACTGCCTGGTCACGCTCGTTCGAGCAAGAAGTCAGAGAGATTTCAGGGGACGGACTCGCTTCGCGCTGCAGCTCTTCGTTTCGGATTATTCCTGCACCGTGATCGGCGCGGAATAGACGGTGGTTTCCCATTTCAAGCGCAGGGTGCCGCCGGTGGCACTGGAATTCTTTTCGATTGCGATTGTAAACTGGTTCACCGCCGGAGCGAGCGGGTTTTTCTTCATCTCGATGCGTGCGAAGTCCTGGCTCGCGTCATGTTTCGTACCCCACTGACCCGTTTGTTTATTCACGATCAGACTGGCCGAGCCGGTCTCTTCGGGTTGCAGGTAAAGCGAATAGCTACCAGCCGGAATCTTCGCGCCGCCCAGGTCAATGGCGTGATCGGTGGTGAGCAGAGTTGCTTCATCGGCGCCCATCCGCCAGATCTGGCCGAAGGGAACGAGGCCGCCCCAGATTTTGCGCATGACGCCGGTCTTCGGGTCTTTTGTGTAGGGCCTTCCGTAAACGATCTTGATCTGCGCGCCGTCGATCGAGGCCGAAACAGTTTCGTGGGGGCTGATCCGTTTCTTTTCCTGGGCATGGAGCGCGAGGGCGGCGCCGAGCAGGAGTGTGATGGTAGTGGAGATGATCTTGAGATTGTTCATGCTGGCGGCCAACCTATGACGGATGGAAGCGCGAGTCCAGAGAAGGACAGCCAAACCGGCTTGTTACCCTGGCCGCACGGTGCTTTCGCGACGACTGGCGTGGGGATATTTTTTGTGCTAGTGCTACGCATGAAAAATATGCGTTTGGTTTTTGCCCGCAGCGTTTTGGTTGCGGCCCTTGTGGCGACATCGCTCGCAATCATCGCCGGGTGCGCCACCCAATCTGCGCCAACGCCAGTGGCCAGCACGGACGCCGGCCGCTTGATGATCAAGAGGAACTTCTCGTTGGGTGGATTGCCCGCGGTGTTGTGGGACAACGGCGTGAAGGTGGCAACAATCGACTACAACCGCACGTATGATGCTCCGATCGCTGTCGGATCTCATGTCTTGAAGTTGACCCGGGTTCCACCCGCTCTTAGCGATGTGTCAGTGGAAACTCGTTTGGTCGTGCAAAAAGGACAGACCTACAAATTTGTGGCTGACATGAACGGTCCGCAGATCAGGCTGCTGCAATAGGAGAAGAAGTTTAGAAGGCAGAAATATCAGACGTCAGCGGTCGGAAGCAGAGAGCATGTGCCTGAATTTCCTGCACTCCTACCTTTCCTGATTGATCGGCCTTCAGGCTCTCAAACGTGGTTCTGAATTATGGCGAGCGAATCTCCTGACGCGACGCCCAATCGTGTGGACAATCGTTTTACGCGCCGAACATTCCTTGGGATGAGTCTGGCTGGTGGCGCGACGTTGTTGGCGGGCGGGGCGGCGAACATTTTCGACGCCGGCTCATCGGCCGCGCCGAGCCTTGCAACGAATTCCATTTGGAAATTGGGAGGCGATCTTCCAGTCAATCGGCTCGGTTTTGGCGCGATGCGCATCACCGGGCCAGGCATTTGGGGTTGGCCGGCTGACCGGGACAACGCGCTCAAGGTGTTACGCCGGGCGGTTGCTCTCGGGGTGAATTTGATCGACACAGCCGATGCTTATGGACCGGAAACCAGCGAGCTGCTGATCGCCGAGGCGCTCCATCCTTATCCGGCCGGGCTCGTGATCGCGACTAAGGGAGGCCTGACTCGGCCCGGACCCGGCCAATGGGAACCGAACGGTCGACCCGATTACCTCAAGAAATGTGTCGAGAATAGTCTCAAGCGATTGCAACTCGAGCGAATCGATTTGTACCAGCTGCACCGCATCGATCCAAAAGTGCCGATGGAAGAATCGCTCGGCGCACTTAAGGAGATGCAAAGTGCGGGGAAGATTCGGCACGTTGGATTGTCAGAGGTAGCGCCGGAGCAGATCGAACAGGCGCGGAAGATCCTTCCGATCGTAAGCGTGCAGAACCGCTACAACATCGCGGATCGCGACTGGGAAAACACGCTGGTCTATTGCGAGAAAGAGGGTCTCGGCTTCATGCCATGGTCGCCGATCGGAGGAAACCGGGGCTTGAAACTTGGCGATGTTTTGGAAACGGTTGCCAAGGCGCATCACGCGAGTGTGGTGCAGATCGCGCTTGCCTGGCTGCTGCAGCGCTCGCCGGTGATGCTGCCCATTCCCGGCACATCCTCGGTCGCGCATCTCGAGGAAAACGTCGCTGCGGCGAAGCTCAAGTTGACTCCGGAAGAATGGAAATCGATCGACGCTTTGGCGGCCCATTCATAGCGGAAGACTGAGGAACGGAGTTCAGAGAGCCGAACAAGCCCTGCCGGGGCATCCCTAATCCCGGATGCCACGCTTCAATTCCCAAACACGGATCGCTGCAAGGATCAATCGGCGCGTGCGGATCAAGCTCCCGGGAGCTGGTCCGCGGAGGTCCGAAAGTCGGTCAATCTGTGCCGAGGGTACGACGCGACGTTCTTCGGCGCATTCCCATTGCAGTCGGCTCGGGTTCCTGCGGGTCACTGACCCGTTTCCATTTTGTTTTCTCCTGGGCATCGCCAAATCAGCGAATTGCAAAGCAAATCGCAAATGTAGAGACACGCACCGATGCACTCTCGTTTCATTTTTGTTTGGGGCAGACTTGAAAGTTTGCAAAAATGACCTTCAACGCGGTCAGGGATGGCCACGATCACGAATCCCTCTGCGAGTACCCTGAAAGGTCATAAAATATGTCGCAAGTAGTTGTATATTAGGCTAAAGTGTCTCACCGCCAATCGAGGCGTCACTGTCCCATTACCCATGATACCACCAAAGCGGGCTCGCAGGCCGCATTGAGGTTAGGGACGAGACCAGCAAAGGTAGCGTCGGACATCCCATAAGCGGGTTGCGCGATGAACTATCCGGGTGCGCCGACACAATCTCGTGTGCTAGGTTTGCACATGGACGAAGCTGAGACGGTCGAATCGCCTAACGGCGAACTCGTTATTCGCACCATCGCGATGCCGGCCGATACCAACCCCAGCGGCGACATCTTTGGCGGCTGGATTATGTCGCAGATGGACTTGGGCAGTGGCATCCTTGCTTCCAAGACAGCGCGCTCGCGGGTTGTCACGGTAGCGGTGGATGGAATGTCCTTTCTCGAACCGGTGCGAGTGGGGGATACGATTGCCTGTTACGCCCGGCTCGAAAAGATCGGGCGCACCTCGATGAGGATTCCAGTCGAAGTATGGGCGCAGCGTTACCGGCGGCAGAAGAGCTTGCTCGTGACCCGTGCCGTCTTTACCTGCGTAGCGGTAGACGAAGCCGGCTCGCCGATTCCGGTCCGGCGCGATTTGCCTCGTTAGGCGACTGTTACATTCCGCCGTCGCCGGAGCTGGCCGATTCCGGTCCTGAGACTTCGACGTTTGCGACCGGCTCGGATGGCTCCGACTTGGGAACCTTAGCCCGCGAGAGACTGAGGCGGCGTTGTAGTTTAGCCCGGCGGTAACTGTATTTTGTGACGTAGTGCGTGTAGGCACGCTCGCGTCGACCTTGCGCGGTCAGCATTGAGCAGCCGGTAAGAAGGGTGGTTCCGACAAGCAGCAGCGTGAGCGCAAGATTGATTTTCCTCACGGCTCAGCCTCCAACGTGCGCGCGCTCGTCTTGATTCGGCCCCAGAGCGAAAAGTCCGGCCCGGACCATCTGGTCGACGGTTTTGTAAATCTTCCAATCGCAAAACCCGCTCCGGTCGTGAATCTCGTTGAGGGTGAGTTCATTGTTGTAAGCCAGCTGCCAGATTTCCTCGGCCACGGGTCGCAGGTCCTCGAGCTCGGAACCATTCCAGTCGAGGTTCAGCTTCAGCCGCTTGAGCCGGGCGGCGTTGTTGCGCATGCGCTTGCGCAAGTCCTCAAACTGGTCGCGCATTTGAATCGCGTTGATCAGGATCTCATCGGCATGGCGAGTGAGTGCGCTGCCTTCCCCCCAGTCGGCCCCGACCTGGGTCTGATTCGAGAAGGAGAAGCTACCGGAGCGATGTTCGTGCAGAAAGAGCTGCCAGAAAGCCTCCTCGCCGCTCAGGTGCTGAAAGCGGCCCCAGCGCGGGCTACCTTTTTCAAAATAGAAAGTCGAAATCGTCTCACCATCTTCGTCGCCGATCGTGAGCAGGCCGGTCTGCATTGACTGAATGATCGTCTGGTAAATGGTGACGATGTCGAAATTGGCGAGGCTGCCGGTGAGCTCGAGAGCATTGTTAGGCGAGCGCGACAATTCCCGCGCCTGGAAAAGACGGTCGGACAGTTTCTCCGCGAGGAAGAGAAAGAAAGACGGCACCCGTTTGATCAGCTCGGGAAAATCGCTTCGGCGAAAACATTGCACGCTGAGCGCGGCGCAGGCGCGCGCGCTGTGATCGCGCGGCCGATCCATCAGCGCGCCGGTCTCACCGAAAATATCGCCGCGCGAAAGGACCGTTGCGGTCGCCCCCGGTCGGAAATTGACCGGCAGAAGCTCCACCGCGCCGCGCGTGATCAGGTAAAGCTCGTCCCCTTTCTGCTCCGGCGAGTAGACGATCTGACCGTCTGAGAAATGCTTCACCCGGGAAAGCTGACCGATCGCTTTCAGCTCGATGAGCTGAAGCGATTTGCAAAAAGCGAAGAAATCGCGTTGTGCCACTCCTGAGGGAAAGCAAGAGTCGTGCGGGGAAGGGGACGCCCAGAGAGTTTTTCGGAAGCACCGCTTTCCAAGGCCGCAATTCGCCGGTAATCCTTTGCCATGACCGGGCTCGCCTACCTTTTCGAGCGCTTTCCGTCGTTCACCCAGACGTTTTGCTATCGTGAAGTCCGGGAATTGCGACGCCAGGGCATTTTCCCAACGATCTTCTCCGTGCGGCGACCAAAGGATGAGCCGGCGCGGGAGAGGGATATGTCGATCGTGCGGGAGGTGGAATACCTGCCCGGCGATGAGGAACTGGTGCGGGAGGTCGATCGCGCGCTGCGCAAGAAACGTCTGCCTGCGCGGGCCGCGGAGGAACTTACCGCCTGGGGACGCAAAACCGACTTTCTGCGCCTCTATCAGGCGGCCTGGCTCGGGCCCCATCTTCAGGCCCTCGGGGTGCGGCATGTGCACGCCCACTTCGCCGGTCTGGCGGCACGCACCGCATTCTGGGTCGAGCGCTTCTTCGGAGTCAGCTTCAGTTTTACCGCCCACGCCAACGATGTCTTTGCCCCGAAGCCCTTCGAGATTTCGTTAGGCAAACTCATGGACACGGCTCGCACGATCGTGACGGTGAGCGACTTTGGAGTGCAATTTCTGCGGGAAAAATATCCGGGCGCGGCCGGCAAGATTCAGCGTGTTTACAACGGAATTGATCTCGCAGATTTTCAGATGGCGGATCTCGCCGCACCCGCGCCAGCGATCATCTCAATTGGACGCCTGATCGAGAAAAAGGGGTTCGGCGATCTGGTCGAGGCCTGCCGTTTGTTGCGCGAGCGCGGAGTAAACTTCCGCTGTGAAATCATCGGGGAAGGTCCGCTTGAAGTGGCCCTGCGCGAGCAAATCAAAGCCGCTGGCCTGACGAGCTTGGTGACTCTGTCCGGCCCCTTGCCGCAGGACGAAGTGCGGGCCCGTCTCGCGCGTAGCGCGATCTTCGCCTTGCCCTGCGTGACCGAAGCAGGCGGCGGAATGGATAACCTGCCGACGGTGGTAATGGAAGCGATGGCCGCCGGCCTCCCGGTCGTCTCGACGGCGATCGGGGGCGTGCCCGAGATGGTGCAGGATGGAATCACGGGATTTCTTCTTCCTGAGCATCAACCGCGAGCACTCTCCGACATCCTGAGCCGGTTGCTCTCCGATCCCGCGCTACGCCATTCGTTAGGCAAAGCCGGCCGCGAGCATGCCACCAGGTTGTTCGCTCTCGACCAAAACGTCCAGACCCTGCGCGCCCTTTTCCGGCAGCTTGGCGCGCTCTGACTCCGCAATCGCCGGACGTTAGATCCTCGGTGAGAAGTTGGGGTTGCCCTGATTTGACGGACAGTGGGCTTGGGGTGAAAACCGAGGAGGGCGATGACGCCGATTGTCGCGAGTGAATTGTTAGAAAATTGAGACGCGACCCCGTGAGAGCCCCCTTGGAGGTGATGGCCGCCTTTGGGCGATGACGCCGGACTTCGTCCGTCAAGATATGCACCCTGACCCCCAATCCAGACCCCCACTGACTAACAAAGCAGGAGCATTTCACAATCGGGCCGTCACGCTTCACCGCGTGGCGGCTTTTTGTTTCAGAGACGGCAAAGCCGGATATACGACTAAAATCCTATATACGGTTGTCGGAAATGCTGATAAATTCGTTCTCTGATTACGTCATCGGACGTTTCAACCTATCTCCGGCAGGGCTGAATGAGCCGAAGGGGCTGGATGTTCGCTGAGACACCGCTTAACGCGATCTCCAGACCCAACTGGAGCCCCGAGTCAGCCGAAGTGAGGCCGCTTCTTCAAAGCGCCTCGTGAGGATGGTTTCCGGTGCCGAGCGGAACTGGATTGCGGTTAATGCAGTTCAACAATTCAACCTCAACAAAAATGAAACCAAAAAATATGACAGCTCTGCACTTAAGAAAATCAATCAGCCAGTCGCCTTTGAGACTCGGTCTTCTTCTCATCCCACTCACGCTTGTCTGCTTTGCGCTTTCACCGACAGCACTAGCGGTGACGCCAGCAGGGGACAGAGACTATGCAAACCAGAACACCGCTGAGGGTGAAGATGCGCTCTTCAGCCTCACGACTGATGCTGACAATACGGCGATGGGGTTTGATGCGCTGGACAGCACCACAACCGGCTCTTGGATCTGGAGGCGCGCAGACAGTCTCAACACCGCACGTTATGAGCACACGGCGACGTTGCTGCAAAACGGCATGGTCCTTGTTGCAGGGGGATTTGACAGCAACGGCAATGTTTCCGCGAGCGCCGAACTGTACGACCCGGCGAGCCGTACCTGGACTGCCACAGGCAGCCTCAACACCGCACACATTACGCACACGGCGACGTTGCTGCAAAACGGCATGGTCCTTGTTGCAGGGGGAGAGGACAGCAATTTCAATATTCTCGCGAGCGCCGAACTGTACGACCCGGCGAGCGGGACCTGGACTGCCACAGGCAGCCTCAACACCGCACGCGCTTTTCACACGGCGACGTTGCTGCAAAACGGCATGGTCCTTGTTGCCGGGGGAGCTAATAACAGCGGCGTTCTTACCAGCGCCGAACTGTACGACCCGGCGAGCGGGACATGGACTGCCACAGGCAGCCTCAACACCGCACGCGATGTTTACACGGCGACGTTGCTACAAAACGGCAAGGTCCTTGTTACAGGGGGAGCTAGCTTTCCCGATGTTGCCAGCGCCGAACTGTACGACCCGGCGAGCGGGACTTGGACGGCCACGGGCAGCCTCAACACCGGGCGTGATTCGCACACGGCGACGTTGCTACAAAACGGCATGGTCCTTGTTGCAGGAGGAGTTGACAGACATTTCAATATTCTCGCGAGCGCCGAACTGTACGACCCGGCGAGCGGGACCTGGACGGCCACAGGCAGCCTCAACACCGCACGTCATTTGCACACGGCGACGTTGCTACAAAACGGGATGGTCCTTGTTGCAGGGGGACAGGACAGCAATTTCATTGTTTCCGCGAGCGCCGAACTGTACGACCCGGCGAGCGGGACCTGGACTGCCACAGGCAGCCTCAACACCGCACGCGAGTTTCACACGGAGACGTTGCTACAAAACGGCAAGCTCGTACTTGTTGCAGGGGGAATTGACCCAAGCGGTATTCTGGCGACGGCGGAACTGGGACACGGCCACCGCTAGAATCCACTGGGACGGATCAAGGAAGCAACCATCTCGCAGCTTAAATCAACTGTGCCGAAGCAGAAAATAACTGCCGCCGGGAAGCAGAAGGAAATTGAAGCTTTCGCGGCAAACCTGAAAGAGCAGGGATCGCAAATCCAGAAGGGTGAGCCAACAAGCCTCTTTTCGCCTAGCCATCAGTGCTCGACTTCTCTCTTCCTGGCATCAAAAAGGCCCCTCTCGGGCAACAGCCCGATGCCACCTGAACCCAGGTTTTCAACTGGCGGTATCTTCCGGGGGTTCGTTGCAACGGCCAGATGTCGTCGCCGGTGCGGTGACGGTACGCTCAACGCAACTCGATAACTTTCCCGATAAACCCGTGATGAATGCCGGATCTAGCGGTATAATAGCCCGAAACTAGTTTATGATTGTTGATCCCGTTTAGAGAAGTCTCGACCGCGCCCGGGTAATCGAATGAAGTCCAGGTGTCTGGTCTTTGCAGGATCAGTCCGTGGGTGGCACCTACGCTATCTACGTACTTACCCACGATGACGTCGCCCCCGTCATTTAGCCCAAGCAAAAACGTCGAGGTAGAACCGGGGTAATCGACCGGGGATAGGATGCGGGCGACGGGAAATCCCGTAGCCCTAAAAAAACCATGCCATCCCAGGGAATCTCTGGAATCGCCCACGGTTGCGCCATGGATATTAACGGCATTGGCCTCACAAAAAGTGTTAATAACCCAGCCCACCTCCCGGCCATCCGCGAGGAACAGGAAAGATTGAAAGAGGTGGGTTCGGTAATCGCTAAAATATCCGCAATAATCGCCCGCATCGGTTATCCCGGAGAGGTAGTAATCAAACCCGCCAGCCCCGTACTCGGTGAAAGTCGTGCCGGACAAAATGAAGCCGCGGTAAGGATAGTAAATGTCTGAGCTGAAGTAGTAGCCGCAGATGTCCCCTGAGTTATTGATACCTTTGGCGACAGTAAAGTTTCCAGTGTCGTTAGGCTCGCCGATCGGCGCGCTGAACGTGCCGTCGGCAAATCGGATAAAGCTGCGGACAGCGCGAGTGCCATCTTCAAAATAGCCGACCACGTCGCCATGATCGTTGATGCCCTGGACCGTAGTGGAATTGCCTGACCCGGGATAATCAAAAGACGCCAGCACGCGGATGGTGAGTTGTGGCTCTTGCCCAAGCAGAGGATGCGGATTGGAAATGAAATATCCCGTGATCGCGATCGCGGCGGCCAGAATACGGTTATACATCAGTTACTCCTTTCAGTTCTAACGACTGGGAGGGGCGAACACGAACGATTCAATCCGTAGCTTGGGGCGCATCTCATAAGCGCCCGCTCACGCGGGCATCGGCGCCGATCGACAGCGACAGTGAAGGCACCTGCGACCACGACCCAACCTAACATAAAGCCCAGAAAATAGTCAATCCCTTCTTCCTCATGCGGTCTCTCGGTTAATGGCCTTTGCCGGCAGGAGACCGCGGAAAATCCACCGCACCGAATTCGGGGCCGCTGCGAGGGCGACACCGTCAACGCGAAATCATTTCCGGCGCCGCCTTCGTAGTTTGCCTGGAAAGTGTTGTTGCCGCTGATCGGGCTCGCCGCAGTATTCATGATCGCCGTTGCCGAGATCTGGCCCTTGCACTGGCCGGCCAGGATCTCTTTGCTCCACTCGCCTGCCAGTTCCTCCTCAAGTGGCCCTCGCTGCAGGAACTGCAAAAGGCGAGGAAAGAGACAGTGCGCAAGTTCTGCTACGCGCAGCGCTGCCGGCGCCTGGATCTGATCAATCAACGCCTCGAGGCGATGGTACTCCGGGATTGGGGTCAGGCATCAATTTCCTGACAAAGCGAATCCATGTACTCGTTCGAATATTCGCTGATGTAGTTAGCTGCGTTCGCGTAACTCCGATTGTCGCTCGCGTTCAGCGTGGAGTGGTCGTCGCGCCGTCCCGTGGGAGAAAGCTGGTCAACTGGCTATTTTTGTCATAACTGATGCCGTCGGCCGTACCGCCATTCCGGTGCGCGGAGGGCCGATTGCCCACTGCGTCGCAATCGTAATGGAAGGTCTTGCTCCCATTCCTGAACGGGTGAATGATATCCGTGAAATCGTTCACCGCGTCGTAGCCAAGTTGACCCTTTCCGCTAACCGCCGGTGCGCAGAGTCTTCCCCATGAAAACATCTCTCCTTCTACGCCGATGCGGACTCTTTGGTCTCTTGTTTTCATTCGTTTCGATTCCATACGCGGAGTCTTCCCCCAGGTGGATCGGGACCTACAACAATTTGCTCGCCAGCTATGTCGTCGACTCCGGCGTGAAATATGCCATCTGGAAAAATAGCCCCGCCGACATGAAAGGCATTCAGGATGTCGTCGATGGCATCGCGAGCGAAAAAATTTCCGACCTGAGCAAGAAGGAGCAGCTCGCTTTTTACCTCAACGCATATAACGCCTGGATTCTGCACGAAGCGCTCGGGAAATATCCAACCAACAGCGTGAAGGACTTGCTTTTCACTTTTTTCACCAGCCAGCGGATCAAGGTGACGGGCGAGAAGATGAGCTTCAATCACCTCGAAAAAGACATCATCCGACGAAAGTTTAACGATCCGCGCGTCCACTTCGCGCTTAACTGTGCGAGCCGCAGCTGTCCGCCGCTCAACCGGGAAGCTTTCCAAGGTGACAAGCTCGACAGTCAGCTCGAGAGACTCTCCGTCGCCTTCGTGAATTCACCTCGAGGCGTGGACTACATGCCGGAGAAGAAAACCGCCGCGCTCTCGGCGATTTTCAATTGGTATCGGGATGACTTCAAGGCCGTCGGTGGCGTAATGGCGTTCATCGACCAGCGGCGCACGGTGCCCTTGCCTAACGATGTCAAGATCACCTACCAGGATTACGATTGGTCGTTGAATGAGGTGAAGTAGCGGCCGTCATTATCCGGGCATTCACTTCCTATTGGCGGGACCGGACAGCCGTGGAAAAGGGTAGCAAGCGGGCACCGCGCCTAACGAGGAGTGGTGTTGTCTCTCGCGCTTCGCAGAGTGAGGTCGCTATAGAAGGTCGCGGACCTTGGCGACCGCGCGCAGGTAGACGCGATGCGGTCCGCCGCGCATCAATTCTTCTTCCAACAATTCGACGACATCGTTTTTTCCTGCGGGCAGAAACTGCCGCATCTTGCGCCCTTCGGTGCGGCCGAAGAAAACGTCGAGCAAGTCCGCCCCCAGCTTGTGCTCGATACGAAACGCGGCTGAGCCGGTCGTAATCTTGCAGCTGCTAATTGGTTCACCCTCTTTTTCGTGCAGTCGGACCGCGATCGCGTGTCCGCCGTCCTCCCCGCTGCTGCGAAAGCCTAACGAATCGCCTTTGCCGGCGCGTTCCCATTCCAGTTGCCCGGCGAGCCAGCCAACGAGCAGAAGCGCGGTGGAACGATACGCCGGCGCATGCTCGATCTCGACGGTCTTGATCGTGCTGAGATGATGATGGGTCGCGGGGTGATCGAAGAATTGCGCCAGCGCGATGCGCAGGTGAACGAGGCGGACCCAGTTGAGATCGCAGAGAACAATGCGCTGGCGCGCCTCGCGCTGTGCCGTCTCGACCAGTTGCATCTGTTCCTCAAAATTGCGCCACGTCTGGCTGTCGTAGATCACGCGATCGACCCAGGCCCAAAGTTGCGGGTCGAGCGGGGCGCGGAATTCCTCCTGCCACCAAAGATAGAGCGGCAGATCGGAGTCGAGTTGAGCAAAGACGATGTTGGGCAGGAGGCTGCATTGCTTGCCGCGGAGCGAAAAGGAGAGCTGCTCCGAGCAAACCTGTTTGCTCCCCGCGCGGCTGACGTGGCAGTGGGCGCTGATCCAGGCCTGGACCTGGTTCTCCGATGCCGTCGGGTCCGCCGCAATGACAATCGCGCGACAGGCATGGTCTTCGGTTAGTTGGGAAATGATGCTGGTGTTCGTGCCTAACGAATCGGGAGCTTCGCTGTAAACCGCAAGGTTGATGAGGGAGGCGCGCGTCATCGCGCTCTCCTCCGAGCCCCAGAGCTTTTTTAGCTCGCGCTGGATCTCACCGATCTCAACCGGAATGCCGGCGGCGAAGGTTTCGGCGGTGGCGGCCATTGTTCGAGCGCTTCCCCCTACAATCTCCGCCAGCTGCGGCCGTCGCGTGCCAGTAGTTCGTCCGCTTCCTCCGGTCCCCATGAGCCGGCGGGGTAGGTGCACAACTTCGGCGCATTCTCTTTCTCGGCCCAGGCTTCTTCGATCGTATCGATGAAGGTCCAGGCCTGCTCGACTTCATCGCGCCGCGCGAAGAGCGTGGCGTCGCCCGCCATTGCGTCGAGCAGCAATCGTTCGTAAGCCTCCGGGCTCGCCTTGCCGAAGGAGGTTCCGTAATGGAAATCCATCTTGACCGATTCGATGCGGAAACTGGTGCCCGGAACCTTCGCCTGCATCCGAAGCGAGATGCCTTCGTCCGGCTGAATTCGGATCACAAGGACGTTCTGCTCGATCGCCTGCGAATCGCGATTGAACAATACCTGGGGAGCCTTCTTAAAGTGAACGGAAATCTCCGTCCCGGATTTTGGCAGCCGTTTACCCACCCGCACGTAAATTGGCACGTCCGCCCAGCGCCAGTTATCTACCAGCATGCGCAAGGCGACATAAGTCTCGGTTTGCGATTTTGGATCGACGTTGTTCTCTTCGCGATAGGCCGCGACCGGCTTACCGCTGATCGCCCCGGCCACATATTGTCCCCTGACAACCAGCGTCCGGACTTCCTCTTCCTTAAAGCGACGCAACGATCGGACCACTTTCACTTTTTCATCGCGAATGCTGTCGGCCCCGAGATCGGTCGGCGGCTCCATCCCGACGAGGCAAAGCAATTGCAGGAGATGGTTTTGCACCATGTCGCGCAGCGCCCCTGCGCCCTCATAATAGCCGGCGCGATTTTCCACGCCGAGCGTTTCCGCGGCCGTGATCTGAACGTGATCGATGTAACGCGTGTTCCAAAGCGGCTCGAAGATGGCGTTGGCAAAACGCAGGACCAAAATGTTCTGCGCCGTCTCTTTCCCAAGGAAGTGGTCGATCCGGTAGGTTTGATCTTCGGAAAACGAACTCTGCACGACGCGATTGAGGTGCCGCGCGGATTGCAGGTCGGTGCCGAAGGGCTTTTCCAAGATGACGCGTGCCCAGCTTCCTTCCCGTGCCTTGTTCAGTCCCGCCTTGTTTAGGTTCTCGACGATCGTTTCGAATTGCTCTGGGGAAGCCGCGAAATAAAAAAGCCGATTGCCACGCGTGCCGCTTTCCTGGTCGAGGCGGTCGAGTCGCTCCGCCAGTTTCTTGTATCCCTGCTCGTCGCCAAATTCGCCCTGGTGATAGAAGAGCGATTTCGCGAAGCCGTCCCAGATTTCGTCCCGCACGGTTTGCCGCGAAAACTGGCGGGTCGCTTCCTCCATTTCCTGGCGGAATTCGTCATCCGTTTTCGGGCGCCGCGCGAAGCCGATCACCGCGACCGCTGGAGGCATCTCGCCATCGGCTGCGATGTTGTAAAGCGCGGGCACGAGCTTGCGGTGGGTGAGGTCGCCGGTCGCGCCGAAAATAACCACCGCACACGGTTGCGGCACGCCCTTGGTCGAGAGGCCTTCGCGCAGGGGATTGGGTTGCTGCTTGTTCGTCATAGTGTGGTCGTCCCGGATCGCTGCGCTAACTTACGCAGATCGGCGCGCGCAGCGTAACACAAAAAAAGGCGGTTTTGGATTGCGGTCCGTCCGTCGTCTTGATCGATGTCGCGATCCTGACCCGGCGGCCCTTGCGCGACCTGCGCAGTCATGTCGATGATCTCGATCCGATAACAGGGTTGCCGGTTTTCAGTCGCGATTGCGCGGAGTTTGAGATCGATATTCCCGGCACCCGTCACCTGTGGGTGCTGGTCAACCACTTCAAAAGTCGCGGCTACGGGAATAAGGCATCGCACGATACCAAGAGGAAGCGCCAGGCGGAAACGGTGGCGGAGATTTTGCAGCGTTTCAATTTGGAGAAACAATGGGTCGTGGTGGCGGGTGATTTCAATGAACTGCCCAATTCCGATTCGCTTGCACCATTGCTCAAGCTGCCCGGATTGCGCAATTCATTCGAGAAGTTGCCTAACGACGCTGATCGCTGGACGCACCGCGACGACGCAATCCCGAGCAAAAACGACCAGATCGATTACCTGCTCGTCTCGGACGCGTTCTGGCCACATTTGCAGGGCGTCGGGATCGAACGGCGCGGCATCTGGGCGAACGCGAAAAAGACGCGCGAAAAATATCCTCCGCTCAACAGCGTGACCGGCGACAGCAGTTCCGCCAGCGATCACGCCGCGATTTGGGCGGATTTCGATTTGTGATTTCTCTTCTTGCTTCTGCCTGGCGCGGGAGAAAAAGAACCGGAGACAAGGGTTCGTTAGGCAGACTTCGGAGCGGATGCTCGCGCCTTCGGCCGGCAGCTACCTAGCTCGGTAAAGGAAACCGCCGTGTCAATTGTTGCACCTGTTGACGCACTTTCCCAATTGCGCGCTCGTCGTCGCGACCGGCGAGGGCTTCTGCGATCAAGTCCGCGATCTCGAGCATCTCCTCTTCCTTCATTCCGCGCGTCGTGACTGCGGGTGTGCCAAGGCGAATGCCGCCCGGCTTGAAGATTGGATACGTGTCGAAGGGAATCGCGTTCTTGTTCACCGTGATCCCGGCCCGGTCGAGCACCTCCTGTGCGACTTTCCCGTTGATCTCCTTTGGCCGCAGATCGACCAACATGAGGTGATTGTCCGTCCCGCCGGAGACAATCCGGAAACCATGCTTCGCCACGCCGGCGGCGAGCGCTTTCGCATTTAGCACGACCTGGTGCTGATACTCACGGAACCCCGGCTGAAGCGCCTCGTGAAAGCAGACCGCTTTGGCCGCGATCACATGCATGAGCGGTCCGCCCTGAACGCCGGGGAAGACTAACGAGTCGATCGCTTTCGCGAATTGCACCTGGCAGAGAACGATCCCGCCGCGGGGGCCGCGCATGCTCTTGTGGGTCGTGGTGGTGACGAAGTGAGCGTGCGGCACCGGGCTGGGATGTTCGCCGCCCGCCACCAATCCCGCAATGTGTGCCATGTCAATGAACAAGAGCGCCTCAACCGAATCCGCGATCTGCCGGAGCCGCGGAAAATCAAGGAACCGCGGATAAGCGGAAGCCCCCGCGGTAATCATCGCCGGCCGGACTTCCTCCGCCTGTTTGGCGAGTGTGTCATAATCGATCTGCTCGGTTGATTGGTCGACGCCGTAATGCGTCACCTCGTAAAGCTTGCCGGAAAAATTCGCCGGGTGCCCATGTGTGAGATGTCCGCCGTGCGCGAGATTCATCGTCAGGATGCGGTCGCCCGGTTTGATGGCGGCGAAGTAGACTGCCATGTTGGCCTGCGCGCCGCTGTGCGGCTGCACATTGACGTGATCGGCTCCGAAAATTTTCTTCGCCCGATCGATCGCGAGCTGTTCAACGACGTCGACGTTCTCACAACCGCCGTACCAACGTTTGCCGGGATAGCCCTCGGCATATTTGTTCGTCAGGCAGGAGCCCTGCGCTTCCATTACCGCCCGGCTGGTGAAATTCTCCGAAGCGATCAGCTCAATGTTTTCGCGTTGCCGCCTTTCCTCCGCGGCGATGGCGTCGAAGATTTCCGGATCGACTTTACGGAGGGCGCTGCCTAACGAACCACCGTGGTAGCTGTCGCCGGCTTCGGATTCGAGAGGATGAGGCATATTTCCGATGGTGGCTCGCGGCGCCAAACTCCCACCAGAGTGGTGGGGCAGCGCCAGTTCGGTCTCTTCTACGAAGGCAAGAACGCTCGGTAAAGCCTTTTCAATGCTGTCCGCGCACTCCTGATAAACCTCCCGGCTCATCCCGATCGGATCAGGCAGATCGCGCCAGAGGGTGGCGCCCGGTTCCTCAAATTCGCGGAGGAGAAAAGTCTTCTCCACACTCTGCGGGAAGAGGAGGTGGATCGTCTCCAGATGCGAGCCGGTCATGGCAAAAATGTGCGTCGCGCGATCGACCAGCGTGGCGGTGAGCGGTTGACTGCGAAAACTCGAGATGTCGACTCCGCGGTTGCGGCAGACATCAATCGCATGCACGCTCGGCGGCTGGCCGCGCACCGCGTGTACGCCGGCAGCATCGGCTTCGATGTCCTTGCGATTGCCGAGTAAACGGCGGAAAAGTCCCAGAGCCATGGGACTGCGGCAAATGTTGCCCGTACAGACAAAGAGGACGTATTTCACAATTACGGAACGCGGCGGCGGCGGCGTGCGCCAAGGTAAATTTAAACTCCCTCAAGTCAACGAACTCAACCGTCGAGAATCCCCGAAAACATCGCGGATTGCTCCCGCCTAACGACGAGGAAATAATGACGTCACCCTGGAAATCCTTGCGCCACCAGTTGGAGTGGCTCGGGGTGCGCCTGCTTGCGTTTCTCGTCCCGTGTCTGCCCCGTCCGGTCGCCGTGCAACTCGGTCGTATCTCAGGCGCGCTCGCCGCGCACCTTGATCTGCACGGCCGGCGCGTAGCGCTGAGCAATCTCGAGGCGGCGTTCGGCGATCGCTTCTCCGTTGCGCAGCGCGCCCACATCGCCCGCCGATCCTACCAGCAGTTTGCCAGCACGATGATCGATCTCTTTTGGAACCCGCGAATCAACCAAAGAAATTACCGCGAGCTGATCGAATTCGAGGGCTGGGATGAATTTGCGCGCACCGTCGGACCGACCGGACCGTGCATTATCGCGGCCTGCCATTACGGGAACTTCGAATGGTTTAGTCTCGCCGCTGCCTACGCCGGCCTGGTGGCGACGATTGTTTCGCAGGAATTCAAGAACCCGCTTCTCGACCCGATCTTCAACCGGCTGCGGGAACAATCGGGCCACCAGTTTGTGCAACGCGAAGGCGCGATCGTTAGGCTCTACAAGACTCTGCGCCGCGGGGGGACGGCGGCGATCCTGATCGATCTCACCCTGCATCCGCGCCAACCCTCGGTCGCGATCGACTGCTTCGGAATGAAAATGTCGGTGACCTACGCGCACGCCTGGCTACATCGCCGAACTGGATTGCCTATCGTGCCGGTGCATCAGGTGCCGCTCCCGGGTGGACGTTGCCGGGTCGTTTTTCATCCCAGGCTCGAGATTCCGAAAGGCGCGACCGATCAGGAGATCGCGCAACTTTGCTGGGACCAGTTCGAGCCAGTCGTTAGGCAAGACCCGACGCCCTGGCTCTGGATGTATAAGTACTGGCGTTATCGGCCGACGAACGCGACGCGGCCCTATCCGTCTTACGCCCATACCCGGCCACGTTTCGACCAGTTGCTGACGGACGATTTGTCGTCTGCCAAGGCGACGGCACGCTAACAATCGGCCGATGGATCGCTCGTTCCGTGAAGCGCACGAAAACGTGCGCTCCCGTGTCTGAATGGTTGACAAATGAGGCGCCTTGCGCTCTCCAGTTGGGTAAATATGCGCATCACTTTTCGCCTGGCCTCTCTAGTTCCGTTGGCCGCCGTCATCCTCCTCGCCAGCTGCACCACGATGTCGACGTCGACGTCGACCGGCGCGTATCATGTTACCGCGCACAAGCCGCATGATCCTTCAAAGGTGCGCGTGGACGTTTCGCTTTCGAAACAGAACGTCTACGTCATGGAAGGAGACCGTTGCCTGATGGCGGTCGCGACCTCGGTCGGTATCCCGAGCAAGCCCACGCCCAGGGGTCATTTCAGGATCTACAGCAAGATCGAACACAAGCGTTCCGGCTCCTATGGGTTCCGCGTCCAGGGAAATCGCGTCGTCCCGGCTGAGGCGGGGTCGAATATCTCCGGCGAGTACGTCGGTTATCCGATGGGATTCTGGTGCGAATTTTCACCCGCCTATGGCTTCCATCAGGGCTTTGTCCATCCCTATCCGCGGACGCATGGCTGTCTGCGCCTGAAGGGTGAGGCGGCGGCGAAATTTTATGCGCTCGTCAGCGTTGGCACGCCGGTCGACATCGCCGAGACGCAGCCCGAAGACGCGACGATTGGACCGACCGTGCAGCGGGTGGATGACTCCAGGACCCCCGATCCGGATCCGCGTCTGATGGTTACCTCGGCGGCGTTCCAGAAACCGAGCGGACCTCTGCTCGAACAATAAGAATGTGTGGGAGGGGCCTTTGTGCCCCGATGGGCAAAGCGTTACCGTGGACGATCGGGACACCAAGGCCCCTCCCACATTACGAGATTGCGACTAACGAGTTGCGAGCCGTCCGATCGGCGGCGACATTCGCCGGGTGAGCGCCAACCTTATCTCCAGCGGCACAACCGCGCGCAACAAAGTCAACCTGCGCACGCCGGAAGTCATGACCGCCGTGCAGGAACAGGTTGAGTCGCACTATCGGAGCGACATCGTCGAGACGGTCCGCCGGAGCGGCGGAATCATTTCCATCGGCGACGTGACGGTGCGATTGGCCAAGCAATTCGGCTTCTGTTATGGGGTCGAGCGCGCGATTGATCTCGCCTATGCCGCGCGCAAGGTCTTCAAGGATCGCCGCCTCTTCATCGTCGGCGAAATCATCCACAACCCGGAGGTCAATGAGCAGATTTCGTCGTTAGGCATCAAGAACCTGACCGGCCATAACAAGCAGGCTGACATCTCGGAATTGCAACCGGACGATGTCGTCATTCTGCCCGCCTTCGGGACCGAGCTTTCCATTCTGCAGCAGATCAAGGATCACGGCTGCCAGATCGTCGACACGACGTGTGGCGACGTCATGAGCGTCTGGAAACGCGTCCGTAAATACGCCAGCGAATCCGCCACCTCGATCATTCACGGCAAGGCCGAGCATGAGGAAACCAAGGCTACCAGTTCGCGCGCCCTCGGTGATGGCAAAGGGCATTACCTTGTCGTGCTCACGCTCGCTGACACCGACTACGTTTGCGATTACATCCGGCACGGGGGTGACAAGCAGGCCTTCCTGGAAAAATTCCGCGGCTCCTATTCGCCCGGATTCGATCCGGACATTCACCTGCGCACGGTTGGCGTCGCCAACCAGACCACCATGCTGCGGGGCGAGACGGAGGAAGTGCAGCGGCGCATCCAAAAGGCCATCGTCGACCGCGACGGTGCGGAAGCGGCCGCCGGGAATTTCCGCTTCTTCGACACGATTTGCGGCGCGACCCAGGAACGGCAGGATGCCTTGCGCGAGCTGCTCAATGTAAAAATGGATTTGCTGCTCGTCGTCGGCGGCTACAACAGCTCGAATACGTCGCACCTCGCCGAAATGGGCGAAGAGAAACTGCCCACCTACTTCGTGCTCAATGCCAGCCGGCTGCTCTCCGAAAAGGAAATCCTGCACTACAACCTGCATGAGCGACGTGAAGTCGTGGCGCAGAATTGGCTGCCGCAAGGTCCGGTTGTGGTCGGTATCACGGCCGGCGCTTCCTGCCCGAACAATCTGATCGAGGAAACGCTCATTCGACTTTTCCAGATCCGCGGGATCGGAGTGGAGGAGTTGAGCGCCGCCGTCGCCTGACGAGTTGGCCGGAGTTGATCGTCTGGCGGCATGCAGGCCGGAGCAAAGCGATCGTATCGCATTCGCCGGGCCAGAGTGAGCGATGCCGGTGAGTTTGCTCGCTTGACGACGGAACTCGGCTATCCCGCAACGGCTGGGCAAATCGCGTCGCGGCTGCGTGCTCTCCTTCCTTTGACCGATCATTTCGTGACCGTTGCCGCGGAAACGAGAGACCATTTATTGGGCTGGATCGCCGCCGAGCGCCGCTTCCTTCTGCACGACGAGCCGCGGGTCGAAATCATTGGCCTGGTCGTGGACGCCGCGGCAAGGCGGCGCGGAATTGGCGAAGCCCTCGTCAGGGCGGTCGAAGAGTGGGCGGTTGACCAAGGCGTCGGGAGGATCTCTGTCCGTTCCAACGTGACGCGGCGGGAGTCGCACCCGTTTTACGCACGCCTCGGCTACCGCCAGGAGAAAACGCAGCACGCCTATGTCAGGACGTTGGACAGGCGCTGACTCCGCCTAACGAGCGTCATTGTTTCAGCGCGCCGCTCGCACCGCCTTTGAGCTGCGCATGGCAGCGCGGAAGCCGTTCGGCCGGGCCGCGATCCAGCGGGCAAACTTTGCGATCTCGGGGTATGCACGCAGCTTCGCGATGGTGTTGAACTCGCGCTCGAGCTGTTTTTCGGTCAGGACCTGACGAATCTGGGAGTGACACGAGCGACAGATGCCTGCCACCTCGCGTACGACAGGACGCGCAAGATCGCGTTTGTTGCGCTTGTTGTGATGCCGGGCTCGCGGGACAAGGTGATGGCGAGTCAGCCGCTCCTCTCGTTCGCAAATCGCCCACCGTCCCTGCATTCGGCACTTTTCACGTGCGCCGGCCGCTCCTCAAGCCAGGCGAGTTGGCCTCTTCACGCTGGTGCGCCAGCTCGTGGTCGGGCGTCTGTGATCCCGGGCCGGTGCAGGCCTGAACCGCCAACGGCAAGCCGCGCACTTGCCGCGTCTCATGCGAATCCGTCTTAGAATGCGCGCGATCTGGAAAGGCAGCATCAGCTTCGGCCTCGTCAATATCCCGATTGCCCTTTATCCGGCGACGCGGCGAGAAGATCTCAAGTTTCGCCTCCTGCGCGAGAGTGATTTGAGCCCGGTGAATTACAAACGGATCGCGGAGAAAGACGGCAGGGAAGTGCCCTGGGAGGAGATTGTGAAGGGCTACGAATACGAGAAGGGAAAATTTGTCGTCCTCAACGAAAAGGATTTTCAGCGGATTGACCTCGAGGCCACCCAAACCGTCGACATCCAGGATTTCGTCGAGGTCGAAGAGATTGATCCGATGTTTTTCTACAAGCCGTATTTCCTTGAGCCGCAGAAAGGTGGCGCCAAAGCCTATGCGCTCTTGCGCGAGACTTTGGCGAAAACGAACAAAGTCGGCATTGCGAAGGTTGTCATCAAAACACGGCAATACCTCGCCGGCGTCAAACCGCTGAAGCATGCGCTCGTGCTCGAGTTGATGCACTTCGCTGAGGAGCTTTCCGATTCCGAAAAGCTCAATCTGCCAAAGAAATCGGCGGAGCCGGGAAAACGCGAAATGGATATGGCTCTGGCGCTGGTCGAGAACATGAGTTCGAAGTGGACTCCGCAGAAGTACAAGGATGATTATCGCGACGCCCTCATGGAGGTGATCGAGGAGAAATTGGAAACAGGCGGCGAAGACATCGAAGCGAAACCGAAACGCAAAAAGCCTTCCTCGAAAGTAATCGATCTGGTTGCCGTCCTGCAGGAGAGCCTGGCCAAATCGACCAACGAGGGAAGGAAAAAACGGACGGTTGGGAAAACGAAAACAAGCACGCGAAAGGCGGCCTGAGTGGAATAAGATGACTTCCCAAGGTGCGGATATTGTGGGGCTTGATTCAAACGAACGTTTGAATTATTTTGTGTCTGCCATGGCGGAAACAATTCATGCCACCAAGCTTGCCATCTTGAACGCGACCGAGCGTCTGGTCGCCGCTCACGGTTTCGAGGCGACTTCTCTCCGCGCCATCACCGCCGCAGCCCGGGTGAATCTTGCCTCGGTCAACTATCACTTCGCGACCAAGGACGCGCTCATCGTCGCGATGCTGAACCGCCGGATGAAGCCGTTGAACGAAGCGCGCATCGCTCTGCTCGATCGTTTCGAGAAGGAGGCGGACGACGCGCCAGTCGCGGTCGAAAAGATTCTCGAAGCGCTCTTTCGCCCGGTTTTCGAGCTGATTGCGCGCCCCTCCAAAGGCGGGCGCAACTTCCTTCGTCTCCTCGCGCTCTGCCTGGCCGAACCCGGCGCCTATCTCAAGCCGCTTGTGCAAAAGGAATTTGCCGAAAAGAACCGCCGTTTTCACCGCGCCTTGCGCCGCAGCCTGCCGGAGCTTTCGGAGGCCGAAGCCCATTGGCGGCTCCATTTCGCCCATGGCGCGTTTTTCCATGCGGTCGCGCATTCCCGGGTTCTGGAATTCTCCTCCGGCGGGCGTTGCCGCCTGAGCAATAGCGAAGGAGTCCTGCAAAGGATCATCAACTTCTGCGCCGCGGGTCTGCGCAACCAGGCCTGACGAAAACAAAATATGCCTGTCCTCGAAGACGAACCCGTTAGCAAGAAATCACGCTCGCCAGCCGTAGCTGACTCCGACGCTTTGATTGATCTCCACGATCAGCCTCTGGCAGAAAAAAAGACGCCATTTTTCCACCGGCGCGGCGTTGTGATCGGGGCGGCAGTCGTGGCCGTGGTCGCGATCATCTATGTCGCGACAATTTTCTTCCACAACCTTACTCACGAGGGCACGGACGACGCTTTCATCGACGCCCACATCGTGACCCTCGCATCGAAGATCGCCGGGAAAATTTCGGCGGTGAAAGTAAGCGACAACCAGTTTGTGAAGAAGGGTGACATGCTGCTTGAGATTGATCCGCGGGACATCGCCGCAATGGTGGCGCAGAAGCGCGCCGCGCTCGCCGTGGCCAAGGCGCAGTTGGAGAATGCGCGGATGTCGGCCGAGCAAGCCGAGGCGCACGTTAAGACACTGGAGGCGGCCTACGCCTCCGTGCAGGCAAGCACAAACGCGGCTGCGGCCGATACTGCGAAATTGCGTGGAGACCTGGTGCGTAACCGCGACTTGATCACGAGGGGCGTGATCTCGGCGGAGGATTTCCAGCACTCGCAAAGCGACACCACTTCCTCGGAGGCCACCCTCGTGTCGAAGGAGAAGCAGCTTCAGGCCGCCGCCGCTTATGCGGAGGAGGGGAAAAAGCAGGCGGGCTCGGCGCTTGCGCAGGCCAGCGCGGCGCAGGCGAAGGTAGCCGAAGCAGAGGCGGAATTGCACCAGGCAGAATTGCAGGAGTCCTATACCAAAATCACCGCTCCCGAAGCGGGTCACGTGACCAACAAATCGATCGAGCCGGGAGATTACGTGCAGGTGGGCCAGCCGCTTTTTGCAATCGTCTTGCCCAAGGTCTGGGTGACCGCGAATTTCAAGGAAACACAGCTCACCGACATGCGACCGGGTCAGCCGGCGAAGATTGAAGTCGACGCCTATCCGTCGCGCTCCTTGCGCGGTCATGTCGACAGCGTCCAGGCCGGGAGCGGCGCGCGTTTCAGTCTGCTCCCGCCGGAAAACGCGACCGGCAACTTCGTCAAAGTCGTCCAGCGCGTGCCCGTAAAAATCGTCCTCGATGAGCAGCCGAAGGTGGAGCAGGTGCTCGGCCCCGGGATGTCGGCTGTGCCCGACGTGAAAGTAAAAGGCGCATTCTGGCCGGCTCTGGAAGTATCGGTCGTCGGCCTGCTCGCCGCCCTCGCGGTAATCGGCGCGACCGTCTGGTGGCTGCGAAAAATTCCAACTCGTTAGGCAGAAACCGTGGCTGCGCCGGATTCACCTAACGCCATCCCTGCCTGGCGGCCGAGTCACAACCCCTGGCTGATCGCCGTCTCAGTCATGCTCGCGACCTTCATGGAGGTGCTCGACACCTCGGTTGCGAATGTTTCCCTTCCGCACATTGCCGGCAACCTTTCCGCCACAACGGATGAAGCGACCTGGGTGCTGACGAGCTATCTGGTCGCGAACGCCATCATTCTCCCGGCCACTAACTGGTTCGGAAACCTCTTCGGCCGAAAACGCTTTCTCGTTTCCTGCATCATTCTCTTTACGCTCTCGTCTGCTCTCTGCGGCGCGGCCGGCAGTCTTGGTTTCCTCGTTATAGCGCGCGTCCTCCAGGGCGCGGGCGGCGGCGCGCTCCAGCCCATTTCGCAGGCCGTCCTGCTCGAGAGTTTCCCGCCTGCCAAACGCGGCTCGGCCATGGCCGTCTTCGCCATGGGCGTGGTGGTGGCGCCAATCCTTGGGCCAACGTTAGGCGGCTGGATCACCGACAACTACAGTTGGCGCTGGGTCTTTTATATCAACCTCCCGATCGGTCTCTTCGCCGGCCTGATGGCGAACGCTTTCATCGAGGATCCGCCGTATCTGGAAAAAGTCAGCGCGAGCAGCATTGATTACATGGGCTTCGGCTTTCTTGCCATCTGGCTCGCGACCCTGCAGTACGTGCTCGATAAAGGGCAGGAACTCGACTGGCTGGGTTCGCACAGGATCGCGTCGTGCATCACGATTTCTGTCGCGGCCTTCATTGCTTTTGTCGTTAGGGAACTGACCGCCCAACGGCCGCTCGTCGATCTGCGGGTCCTGAAAAATCGCAACCTCGCGGTCGGCTGCGCGCTCATCGCCGTTCTCGGCGCCCTCCTTTACGGAACAATCGCGGTCCTCCCGCTCTTCATGCAGAATCTGCTCGGCTACACCGCACTCGACGCCGGCCTCGCGCTCAGCCCGCGTGGGGTAGGGGCGTTCATGGCCACCGTCATCGTCGGCCGATTGGTCGGGAAAATCAGCAACCGCGTTTTGATTACGATCGGCTTTCTTGGCCTGGCCTATTCCTCATTCCTTTTCGGCAACATCAACCTCAGCATCGGGATGATCACCATCATCTGGCCCACCATTCTGAGCGGGATCGCGATCAGCTTTATTTTTGTGCCGCTCGCCACCTCCGCCATGGGCACCCTCGAGCAGAACCAGATCGGCAACGCCAGCGGCCTTTTCAATCTCATGCGCAACCTCGGCGGGAGCGTCGGTATCGCCGCTCTTACGACCCTGGTGGCGCGCGGCGCCCAGTCAAATCAGGCTGCATTCGTTAGTCACTTCTCGCAATACAACCCGGTCTACCAGCAAAAGCTCGCCGCCATCCAGAGCGGGCTGGCCTCGCGCGAAGGCGCGTGGCTCGCGGCGCAACAAGCCCCGCAAATTCTTTACAACATTCTCGGACAACAATCCTACCTCGTGACCTACTCCCATAACTTCCGCCTCTTCGGCCTTCTCTGCCTCGTCACCACGCCGCTCGTCTTCTTCTTCCAGAAAGTGCGAAAGACGAACGCACCGGCTGGAGCACACTAGCGGAGGGCGCGCTTCTGCGCGTCCGGGACGTGCGGAGAAAAGTTCCGTTGAATTCGTCAGGAAATCTCGCGCAAGGTCGCGGTGACGGCCGCCGCGAGTTTCTGCGGACCGTCACCGCCGAGTTGCGCGTCGATTGTCTCCAGGCGGCGAATCAGGTCGACCACCTCGCGTCGCGCCATCGGCCCGCCGGCCGCGGCGCAGAAATGTGTGCGGCAGCCAAAGGGACGGTCGGCGTAAATTAAACAATTGCCCGTGACGCGATCGAGCAGGGGACAAGCTCCGCCTACTTCGTTCGGGAGCTTCTTCCGTCCGGTTGCCCGTAACGCCCGCGCCGCCACCAGCGCTTCACCCTTTGTGAGGTAAGGCGTGAGGCCGGTGAGCTTGAACTGGCAACACTCCGTGCGGCGCAAGCACTGTCGATCGACCGGCCGAGTTGCCAGGTCGGCATAAACGAGGCGCACTTCTGCGATGGCACGCGTGCGATCTGAGCCAGCTTCTGATCGATCTTCAAAGCGAGGCATTGCCATACCGCAGGATGCCCGCGCTCCGATCCGACGGCAAACCTTTTGCGGCTTGTTTCAGAGCGGAGCTCCGACGTCGATTGTCGTCGGAACCGGCCACTTCTGGGGACCGAACAATGTGATCGAACTTCTGGAAACGAAAGGCTACAAGATCGAGCAGTTGTAGCCGAACTCGCCATCGTCAGCGACTGAATCGCCCCGCACGAATTCTAAGTAATTATTAGATTTAAGAGATTGAAACCGAACTGATTCAGTAAAATGCTTTCACTCGCGTTTGGCGCCTGTCGTGAGCCGGTTTCTCAGGCAAAAGGTGAAAACCGCTCGCCGGCCAAATGGAAGCGTTTCTACACTCCCCGTCTTATTTCGCGACGCTCACGATGTGGGCTTGGATCTTTCCGCTGATGTGTCCCGTCCCGAAGCGCTCGGCGAGCGCTTTGACGGCGAGTGCCGTCGCGTCGCCCAGCAGCAATGCATCCCGTTCCTCGATTTCGTTTCGAAGCGGAGTTCCGTGACAATAGGCCATCGCCGGGATGCGCGGAGACCTGGCCTCGCTCCGCGCCGCGAGCGTGGTGATTTGAGGCGGATTGGCAAATCCAGCGGCCGCGAGATCCCGTTCAATCGCTGCCCGCTCATGATAGCCGTGCGGAACGCGCGCATGGAAGCGCGGCGGATTATCAGGAAACATCGATGCCAGGGCCGTCGTCACCGTATCGACAAATTCGTTCTCTTCGATTCGATCCCAGGTGTTGAAAACAAACCGCCCGCCCGGACGGAGGACGCGATGCACTTCCGAGAACGCTGTCACTTTGTCGGGAAAGAACATGACCCCGAACTGGCAGATCACGGCGTCAAAGCTCGCATCGGGGAAGGGGAGATCCACGACGTCTGCCTGTCGCCATTCCACCGGGCGCTTGGATCCGATCGAGATGGCGCGCTCTAGCATCGATTCATTCAAATCGGTCGCAACAATCGAGACGCTTTCGGGCAATCTGGCCGCGAGCGCCCGGGTTACGACTCCCGTCCCGGCGGCGACTTCAAGCACGCGCGAGAGAGAGCCTGCATCCAGTCGACTTACCAGGTCGCCCGCATAGGACTCGAAGACCAGCGGCACGAGATACATTTCGTACAGCTTTGGAATGGAACCGTTGAAGATGATATCGCCCGCTTGTTCACTCATGAGATGGATCGCGCCAGACTTCGCTCGTGCTGTATGCGGCTGACGTCATCTTTATAAATGAGCCGCGAAACCTTTTATGCCACGTCTTCATCGAAAGGTCGAACGAGATGCATCCCGAAGGGCAGCTGAGAGAGATGCACCTTCTCAATTCCCGCTATCGACTCGATTCGCCACGGAGAGCGTTTCGATCGTTTGCAGGTCAGGAACTGTTCTTCGCAATCCGGAGCTTTACCAGCTTCCGCACCAGGGCAGCCGGCAGAGGCCTATCCGCTGAAAACCGGACCGTACCCTTGCTGATATCGTAGCCTTTAAGTTCGCCCTTGAGCGCCTGCACGACGGACCCGGGATAAAAGGCGCAATGGTGTGCGGCGGCAGCGTAGGCCACGAGCAGCTTCCCATGCAGACGGAAGGCAGGAACTCCGTAGCTGATGCACTCCTCGGCGGCTGGCGCCGCAGCCCTGATCCTCTTCCGAAGTATTTCGAGTGCGGCTCGCTTGTCAGGAGCCAGGGCCGCGAGGTAATCGTCCGGCGTCTTGGCCTTGGTTGCCTTCGCTCGTCGTGCGGTGCGCCCTCGATTGGTCTTCCTGGCGTTCATCCTGGCAGCTTGAAATGCGGATTCTCGATCAGGCCAACGATGTTTCCGAAGGGATCGAAAACGGTGGCGACGCGGATGCCATCGCCGACGTCCTGAAGGGCGGTGCGCGCGGTCGCGCCCAGAGAAAGAAGGCGTTCCAAGGCAGCGCCAGCATCGGCAACGCCCCAATACGCCACCGAACCGCCCGCTCCGCCGGGCGTGGTGGAGGAGTCGGGATCGAGACCAAGCTCATAGCCTCCGACGCTAAAACCAACGTAAAACGGTTGCTCAAAGTAAGGCTCGAGGTCGAGAACCGACGAATACCAAGCCCTGGCTTTTGGAAGGTCCGGCGCGTGATAGATAACGGTACGGAGCCCGAGAAAATGCGGAGTATTCATTGGCGAACTCATATGGACCTTGATAACAAATAACAAGTAACCAGCAACGAATAACCATCAACCCGCTGACCGCAGTTCCTTTCGAATTACCAGTTTCAGTCCGGACCAGACCTCATCGACTGCGCATACCTTTATGTCGACCAGGCCCAAAGGTAACGCGACCTGCCGTACCACATCTTCGGTGATGTCGGTGGCGACCCCCGAACTCTTCTTCGGCCAGGAAACCCAAATCACCCCATCGGGAGCAATCGCCTTGCGGAGAGATCGTAGTTTCGTTTTCAGTGCGGATTCCGATGTAGCGAATAGGTGCACCAGACTGGTTCGGGTACTGGCGCGTTCTGACCAGTCCACGGACATCCCGAACGGGAGGGCAAGCATGCCAGCGTAACCCTCCGGCGCACCGACGATGCAGGCGGTCGTGCCCTCCCGATAGCCGAGTTTCTTCCAAAGCGGTGTTCCGGAATATCCAGCCATTTCAGCCTGTTCACCAGATAATGCTCACCGCGGCCAGATTGCAGTCAAGGAGATCAGCCACCGCTGGTGACTGCGCGCGTGGCTCGCAGCGGACGTGTTTTCATAAAGTAAAGCGAGACAGTGCGCCGGCCAACGGTTGGCTGCATCGCTTCGTTAGGTCTTGGCGAGCACGGCGTCGACGTCCAAGACGAACCCAGGAGGGAAGCCAATATGTTTGGCTTTGCGCCACCAGCTCTCGCCACCCGGCGTTCTGAGCAAGCTGCCCAAGAGTGCTCCACCTGTCGCTTCGAAAGTCCCCTTGGGGAAGATACCGCGCTGCGTTCTGTCCCAAATGTGAAAAGCCGCCCAGGCGTTTTCCTGCAACATCTGCTCCAATCGAAGCTGATCGGCTGCGTCCAGCGGGCTCTCCCCATGAAGACCGGCGGTCATTAACTCCGCGATGTCGCGATGCTTGGCGATGGCCATGCGGATCACGGTCCACTGCGCCATGGTGGAGTTGTGTTCGTTCCGCTCGAGGGCGGCCGTATTTTGTTTGATCTGTAAAGCGACAAAAATCAACGAAGCCACCACCGCCACCGAGGCAACAACTTGTGCGAGAGAGGATATTTGTTCGAACGACATTGATTTTAAACGTTTCGTGGACCTAACGAGACCCAAGATCAGCGGCCGCGCGAGCGAAAAGTGACGCGCGCATGCTCTCAAGGTTAGGCATAAGGGCGGTCCGCGGTTCGCTGCATCGCCTAGTTAGGCCTCGAGTTCGTGGCAAACCGCTTCGATGTTGTGCCCGTCCGGACCAATGACGAAAGCTGCATAGTAGTTCGCGTGGTAGTCCGGGCACAGACCAGGCGTACCATTGTCTTTGCCACCCGCTTCCATAGCCGCGCGATAGAAAGCTTCGACTTGCTGGCGATTCTCGGCCGTGAACGCCAAGTGAAGATGCGCCGGCTTCTCCTCGGTTTGGTACAGGCACAATGAAGCGTTACCCTTTGAGCTAAGCTCGACACCGTACGTCGGCGGCCCCTCCGAGACAACAGCGACGCCGAGCGGTTCGAGCGCCTTGAGGAAGAACGCTTTACTCGCGGCGTAGTCGCTCACTCCGAATTTGACGTGGTCAAACATAAGTTCTCCTGGAGTGTGTGAGCCTGCGCGAGGCCTAACGAGAAAGAAGTGAGCTACCGCCACTGAGGGCGAGCGTGGCTCGAAGTGGAAATATTGCCGTCATCTGAAATGTAAACACGTGACGGGTGGCGGTTAGCTCCACTGATTGGTCAGGCGTTGCCCGAGACTGCCGGTGTTGATTTAGCTTTTGCTCGATCTTCGGAATTTCCTCGGTCTTCTTCTGCAGGGCATTCTCCTCGAGGCGCAGGAGCAAAGTCAAATAGGCGACTTTTGCCTGCACCTCCGAGGTACCAGTAATCAGTTCCTCAATGTCCCGTGGCGTGAGATTTCCGTCCAGTGATCGCCGAGCAATGGCACGGGCCACTTCGATGCGGGCCCCCATTTCGGATGATTGTTCCATGATGATGGCAATGTCCTCGTAGATGTAGACGTAGTAATGCAATTCATCGTGCGCCATAAGACCGAGCGACCCGTTCTGTTTTACAGCCTGCCATGTCGCGTCTTTCGGCCAGTAAAAATTACCTAATCCGTAAACCAATTTCGAGCCAATCGGCGCGGGAGATGTTTGCGCGGCGTGCAGCAACGCCATGTTGGCATCTAACTCAGCCGTCATCTTTCCGACCGCGTCCAGGTTCTTGGCCAGGACGCGGCGGTTATCTTCGAGTTCCGCTGCCAACTCACGCCGGGCTTCCTGCAGTTGGTGACGATGATGAAAATATACGACCGTCTGTTCGAGACCGATCGCAATCAGCAATCCGATCGTAATGGCCGCGATGTGGATCAAAAATTGTTTCCACGTATGAACGTTCTCGTGTGGTGGATGAACTTCTATCATGGATTGAAACGCCTAACGATACCGAGTTGAGCGACCGCTGACGAGAGCGGGCGTTGATGCAAGTCTCCGTGTTGAAGTCATCGAAAGTAAAGTTTCGCGCCGGTCAGTGGTTCGCTCCCCGCGTTTGGTTAGGCGTTGGCGGCCTTGCGGATCACGTCGAGCACCGAGTCTGGCTGGGAAAGCATCGGCACGTGGCTGCTGTCGAGCTCAGAGGTGGTTGCGCCCATGCGCTTAGCCATGGCCCGCTCTAGATCGGGATGCACCGTATGATCGTTTTTGGCGACGATGTACCAGCTCGGCTTCGCCTTCCAGGCAGTTCCCCCGACTTTCGCCTCGAACAGATCAGGTTTCGGCACGCCTTGGGTCGCCCAAACGAGCTTCTGCTCCGGCTCCGAGAGGTCGCCGCAGAAATACTTGGTGCCCTCCGGACGCAGCCAGATGCGTCCATCCACGACTTCTATTTGGGAGAAGACGTCAGTCCTCGGGAAATTGGACTGCTGCGTCTGAGACGTTTCATCGGCGTCCGGTGCGAGCGCGGCGATATAGACCAGTCCAACAACACGATCGTCGGTTCCGGCGCCGGTAATGACACTTCCGCCATAGGAGTGGCCGACGAGGATAACGGGGTTGCTGACCCGACCTATCGTTGCTTTCGCCAAGGCAACGTCCTCTACCGTTGTGTTGAGGCCGTATTGCGCCGCAATACATTCATATCCCTCTGCCTGGAGGGGAACGATCAGCTTACTGAAGCACGAGCCATCGGCCCAGAGCCCATGGCAGAATACGATACTCCTTTTTGTCTTTGGCATATTTGTCTCCTTTGATGTTTTGGTTCGACATACTTGTTTACTTTGAAATTGTTCGCGCCTGTTTATTAACGCCTAACGGGATAAAGCGGAGCTACGGCCACCGATGGCGGGGGTCAAATGAGGTGGAAAGAAAGTAGCCATCGAAAATGTGGATACGGTACGGGCGGTCGTTGGTTCCAGCGCATGGTCAGGCGACTCGTTTAATAAACACACTGATGCAACGAGAAGAATCAGAGCAATAACCAAAAAGACGACCCGGATGGCATGTAGCAAATCCCAGCGCCGACGCAAATCTCGCCAATTGGCTGGCACAGAATCTGGCTGCCAGCGGGCAACCTGATTGTTGATGGGAACGGGCAAGAGCACGGAGTAAAGACTTATGAGAGCCAAAAGTACCGTCGAGGCGAGTGCCAGCCACCACGAGGTGCTCCCTGTAGTGTGCGCAACGAAAGTCACTGCGAGGGCAAGCAGAAATGTAAGCGGATACCAGAATGACATCGCCGTTCCGAGAACCTTCGCCAATGCCTGGGCGGCTCGGATATGCGCCGCGTCTTCAAGGCGGCTGATGCGAGGGTGAAAGAACACCGCCACGGCAAGTTCGCTACCGGTCATCGTCCCCGCGACCACAATAGCGGCGATCTCAAGAGTATGAATGATGTCGGGATTCATAAACTCGCATCAAGCATCACTGCAACTGCACGTAACCGCAAATCGCCTAAGGAAATGGAGGTCAGCCACCGCTGGTGGGGGCGAGCGTGGGAACATCGAGAAGCGTTTCATAAAATCAAATGTAGTCATCGCACCGGCCAGCGGTTGGCTGGATGATGGTTAGACGTCTTTGGTGTCACCAGCGCTATTTGAACATGAGGTGTGCAACAGTAGCTTCGAGGTTCCAATAAATTATTGCGACCGCCGCAAGATCGAAAGCAGCATGGGCACACATCACCATCCAGATCTGGCCCGTAATGGCGAAGATCGTCCCAAAGACGAGCCCCGTGATCATCGCCTGTTCGACGCCAGGAAGCCCGAGATTGGCGTAATGACCCAGGGCAAACAATGCGGAGGTGAGCAGGACGATGGACACTTTTGCGCCGGTCCCAGTCCCGAAAAGCTTGCCAAGGCGTTCGAATAGGAAACCTCGGAACACAGTCTCTTCTCCAAAGCCCGCGCCGACGATCATCGTGAACATCAGCCCGGGGAGTGCCGCCCGGTTTCCTATCACGTAATGGTAGGCGGAATTGATTTCGGGGGCGCCCAGCAGCGGCATCACGATCGCCTTCATTAGGAGTTTGAACGCGCAACCGAAAATGATACCGACAGCCAGAGTGCCCAGCCAGCTCTTGGGTCGCACGTAGCCGATCTCACGCCATGGCGTATGTGAGCGCCAAGTCCACACCAGCACGAGGATGGCGTTCAGAGGTTTGAAGGCAGAGGTCAGGACGACGAGGAGAATCGCGAGAAGCCCGACCGGACCGAATCCGCGCAGGCTGGCCGCGAACGGATCGTCAGGCGGTGGCGCCGGCCGCCGATCGGATGGGAACGCAGAAACGTCTTCCGGCAGATTCGAGGCGTCGCTTGTCATGCCTTGTTTCGCAAAATACGCGGGGTCCAACGCGAATGAGATGAGCTGCAGCGAGCGAGAGAGAGCGCGGCCCGCGGAGTAAACGTTTTACCCATGTCAGACGTTAAACACAGGGCTGCTCGCTGGTCAGCTCCATAGATAGGTTAGATGTATCACAGACTTCTATTTCCTTAGTGAGGCTTTTCCCGTTCAGGCGGAGTAGCCGAGTCGGCTTGTAATAGCTCACGAACCGGATTCCGCGAATCCGAGTACGCCTTCAGCATTTCGTCCTGCGAAAACGAACCGCGCTCGAGCACAGCTTGCATTGAAGTCATGCGTCCCAGGGAAGTCAACACCCATCGCGCAGAGGACGCTTCCTCCGCAATGATTGCGGAAAGCTGTTCAAGCTGAGCAGGTGTCATCTTCGCCACGTCTTTTAAGCGTTCCACGCCCTGACCGAATCTGATCTCGGTCGCCTCCTGCTCACCGATACTGGCAAACAACTTGCCGATTCTCTCCCCAAGAACGTCGAGAACATGATAGACGACGGTATAAGCCTGTGCTTCATCGCGCGGCATCAGCGCCAGGGCGCCGCTCTCGCGCGCATGATCCCAGACCGAGCGTCGAGGGATAACGAACGGCAACTTTGGCCCGCTCTCGTATTGCAGCGTCGAGATCGTATTCGTCTGCACTGCAGCCTGAATAGCTTGTGATTCACGAACGGCCCATTCGTAGTCTGCATACACCGCTTTGATGTCGTCACGCAGATAAGGATCGTTCAACCGGATCTCTGCGCGAAGGTCTTCCTCGAGCTGGCACCGGCTATTGTAGCGATGCAGCCATTCGACTGATTGCTGCGCGGCCAATGCCGTGATTACGCCAAGAACCACAATGACATATTCTGAAAGAACCCACCTCCACTTATCGCGTAGTGCAAACTTTTGCGCTTCCATAGGTGTTAACTGCGAAAGCCGCCGGCGTTATCTCGCAAAGGGGCCATAGGCTTAATCGATTGGTTACATCTAACGAGAACAAGATGAGCTGCCGCGAGCGAGGGCGCGCTTCGCGGCGGAGTGGCGGGTTGAATTCATGGAAAGCTGGATAGTACGGCGGCTCGCGGTCGGCTCGATCGCATGGTTAGGCGGCGTTACCCCATAAGAGATGGAAGACGATGCCGACCGCGAGAAAACTGAAAACCCACAAAATGATCGGTCCTGAAGCCCCCCGAAACTTGAATCCGAGTGCCTCAAACTCGATCGGGCCATTTGTAACCTCCAAAAGGGTTACGATGCAAAACGCTGTAACCGCCGAGAGTGGCGTGCCGACCATCGCGGCATAATGCTTGTCGAGCAAGATGCTCAGCCACGTATCGGGTGCAGCTTGGCCCCAGATTGCTTGAAAGATCAAGAAGCCAAAGAAAAAGGCGGACATGATGCCGGGTACCCGATCACCGTGACCCAACTCACCCACCGCCGCATCTGCACATCGGAAAGCTCCCTATGGGGTCGCTCCGCATCATTTGCGGGCTTTTCTGGCTTTGAGGTCTCGTTTTCTGGAATCATTTTGTCTGTTACTGTCGCTTGGGGCCTAACGAGACGGAGCTCAGCCGCGGCGAGCGGGAGCGCGCGAGGCTGCGGATTTACGGGTCTTAATCATGTGAAAACTGGATAGTACGACGGCTCGCCGTCGGCTGCAGCGATTGGTTAGAGCGTATTGCTATCCATCCACCGTCGCCTATCAGGGCTTGATTGTCGCATTTTTGATCTGCGCCGCGCTTTCACTCTCGCTCAACACGAAACGCGCGAACTCAGCCCGTGTCATATTCATCGGCTCGCCTCCGTGCTTGGCAATCCAGTGGCGCAGATTCTGCCCGGCCAGCACCCGCGCGATGTCCTTCGCAAGCTTATCAACCACCTCTGGCGGAGTGCCAGCCGGCGCCCATATCCCATACCAAATGGGAAAGTCGAAACCGCTGACACCAGTCTCCGCGATTGTCGGAACGTCCGGGAGCAACGACGAGCGCCGCGCGCTGCTCACGCCCAGAGCGCGGAGTGTGCCTTCGCGAATATGAGGCAGAGTGAGCTCGATGGGCGCAAACATGTAAGTGGTATCTCCGGCGATGGTCCGTGCGACCACGTCAGCGATGGCATCGTTTCGTCCCGCGGGAACGTGAATAGTCTTGATACCAGCCGCGAGATTGAATTTCTCTGCTCCCAAGTGTGTGCCCGTGCCCACTCCCATGGAACCGAACGTGAGTTGACCGGGCTTTGACTTTGCCGCTGCGATGAGTTCTCCCACCGTGGTAATACCAGCCGCCTTCCCCGCGATGAGAACATAGGGTTGGCTACTTAGCGCGGCGAGCGGGATGAAATCCTTCAACGGATCATATGGGAGGCCTTTCGAAAACGCGGCGCTGTATGCCTGAGCGCTTGTGTTCACGAGCAGCGTGTAACCGTCGTGTAATGACTTCGCGACCTTCGCGGGCCCCGCCGTCGCCCCCTGTCCCGGAACATTCTCAACCGTCACAGACTGACCCCACAGCTCAGACAACTCATCCGCCAGAGAACGGGCCAACCGATCAGGTCCACCGCCCGCTCCAAACGGCTCGATCACTCGCACCGGCTTGCTTGGAAAGGCTTCCGCGACCGCGGATGTGTTTCTTGCCTCGCTTCTGACGTGGCGAGGCATTCCGGTCCATTCTATCAGAAGAACCAAAAAGAATGTAATCGCTCTCGTGTTTAATCTCACGCGTGTTCCGCCTAACGAGACACAAGATCAGCGACCGCGCGAACGACAGGTAACTTTCGCATATCAGAAGAAGTCAGGAATGAGGATAGGCCGCGGTTCGCTGCATCGCCTGGTTAGATCCCGAAACGCTCTGCCAGTAACGCCAACTCTGAAGTTCTAAGAAGCCCATCCCATAAACACCACGACTAAGGCAAAAGTGTCGGTAATTCCGTGTGCCAGTATTGCTGCCCAAAGATTTCGACCGGAGAGCAGATACGCGCAGCCAAGCACGAGTCCCGAGTAGGTACTGTCAAGCACGCCAGCAGGACCTTTATAATAATGACCAAAGCCGAAAAGCAGAGCTGCGAGAATTATGGCTGTGATGTAGGCGACGCGTGAGCGCGCAAAGATGTCTGCTACACGAGTAAGCAAATAGCCGCGGTACGATAGCTCTTCGCCAAACGCCGCAAACGTCCAGATAATGAGCAAATTGGTGAGCGCTTGCTTCCAACCAAGCGCGGCAGAAGTGACGAGATGGGAGACGTGCTGCGGTGCCGGCCAGAGCCGGTGTCCAAGCGGACCCACCACAAGTTCGCTGCCCAGTTGCAACATCGCTGCTGCGCATACCGCCAAGACCACTGTTTTCCACCAGGAGCTCGGGCGTGTCAGCCCGGCGGCCTTCCATCCGCCATCGCGCAGGCGTAGAGAAATCCAGCCGAGCACGAATAGAACAGGCACTTCATTCGGTAGGATATGCAGGACGTTGTGACCAATGACGATGAAAGCACCCAGGAGAAACTCAACAAGAGAAAGCCAACGGGCGCGCGACGATAAAGATGGTTGCATGGTTCGCGAAGGGGCGTTTTGGAATAATCTAACGAGACACAAGATCAGCGACCGCGCGAGCGAGAAGTGACGTTCGCGTGCTCTCAAATCTAGGCATAAGGAGGGTCCGCGGTTCGCTGCATCGCCTGGTTAGGCCTTGTCACGGATGAACCGGAGTGGGCTGCGTGACAGTCTGAGGAGGTAACAGGTCATCGATCTCCGCTGCGAAGCGCGGCGAGTACAAGGTTCGCACCTCGGACCAGTACTTCACAAAGCCAACGGAACTGGCGAATGTTGCCTTCCACGCGGCCTTCTGCCTCGAATACTCGACCTCGTCGTACAGACCCAGTCGGAACTGGTAGTGAACGTCCTCCCAATAGCGCAATAAAGCATTCGATCGCAGGCGAAACTGCATCTGCTCGTCTTCGGTTAGGTGCTCGCCTAGTGCGCCGCGACGCAATACGCCCGCGAGCTGGCTATTGTTCGCGGATGAATTGAGCAGATCGACAATCGTGCTGGCGAGTTCGTGCCTGACCTGAGCGCGCATCAAACTACGGTTCTGCTGCAACTGAAAGATCACCAGCAAAAGTCCGAGAATGGTGACGCAGTTGGCCGCCAACGCGATCGACTGTATCAATCGGTCTTTGCTCATTCGACGAGTATCACTGGTGGCTTTCAGCTTAATAACATCAGAGCCATGATCAAACGATGAGGTCTAACGAGGTGTAGCTAGAATTTTTGCGTAAAAGAAGGCGCAATAACTGCGCATAATCCGCTTGCTTCGGGGGCTGCCGCCTATGATACCATAGCGCATGCCCCCGAGCCTGACCCCTTCCCCCGCGCAAGGCAAGCCCAAAAAACTTCTCGAAGAAGTGCGTGATCTCATGCGCCTGCGCCATTACAGCATCCGGACGGAGCACTGCTATTGCGATTGGATCACGCGCTTCATCCGTTACCACGGCAAGCGCCACCCGCGCGAGATGGCGGAAGCGGAGGTGATCGGATTTTTTACCCACTTGGCGCGCGAGGGAAACGTCGCCGCCTCAACCGAAAATCAGGCCCTGAGCGCGCTGCTTTTCTTGTAAAAGGAAGTGTTGAAGACAGAAATCGGCTGGCTCGATGGGGTAGAGCGGGCGGGGTCCAACGGGTTCTTGAATCCCGCCAAAAATGAAGCTGGAGTCGGCCCCGCTACGATGATGAAAAACGCGGCGGTTCCGGGCCGGGCGAAGTTGCCGTCGGGAAACGGCTGCCGCGATACGCAAAAGGCTCGCAAATGATTCACAAAATCGGCACCTGAAAGTCATCATAGTGTCACAGAGGCCGTGCAAGCTGGCCGCATGCATATCGAAACCTTGCAGCCGGCAGTCAACTCATCAGCCACAGCAGCGATCTGGGCCTCGGCCGATTCTAATCAATGGGCAACTACCGATTGGCGACCGGGCAACGCGTCGCGCCAGAAGCGGAAGGGGAAAGCGCTCAATGCCTTTCTGCGCGGTCAACAGGAGAAACTGTTCGAGCTGCGGGCTGCGCTCGTGAGTTCGATGAATGGCATCGCGCGGGAGACGCGACTGGAGAAGGCGGACAGTTCCGCCCTTTCCACGCATGACGGCGACGCGGGGAGCGACGCGTGCGATCGGGATTTTGTTCTTTCTCTCCTCTCGCAGGATACCGATGCGCTTTTCGAGATCGACGCGGCGTTGCAACGAATCGAAGCGGGCAGTTACGGTATCTGCGAGATGTCGGGACGGCCAATCCCGGTTGCGCGACTGCGGGCGCTTCCCTTTGCCCGCTTTACCGTGGAGTGCCAGGCACGGATTGAGGCGCAGAGAAAGCTCGTTCGTAAACCAAGGTTATTTGTCTCGCCGTTCGCGGTCCCGCATGAGGAAGAGGATCCTGACTCTCAGGACGGATCGAAATCAGCGATCGAGGCGACAGACTAACGAGTAAAGGGGTCCGTTGGGATTGAGCAGCTCCGTCTTGTGTTGCGAGACGGCGAGGTAAACCTGCAGGCACCAAAGGAGAACGAAGCCGGCGGCAAGGGCGCCCCAGCGTGCCCGCGTGAGGCGTGGACGCGGCAGGCGGGCGAGGAGGTTGCGACCGAGCAGAAGCTCGATGGCATTGCAAAGCAGGAGGGCAAATGTTCCGGCGAGGAACGGGTAGGAGAGCCAGTTGAAGTAGAGGGCGCGGCCGAATTCGCCGTGCAAAAGATGATGTAACGCGCGCGTCATGCCGCAAAAGATGCAGGGGAGCCCGGTGATCGCGCCGCAGGAAGTGGCGAATGGAAACCACTTCGGCGGCGCGCCGGGTTCGACCAGGGCCAGCGCGAGGAGGGCGGCCGGCAGGAGGGCAAGGTTGACGATGCGCCAGCGGGCCTCGATCGGGGCGAGGTGCAATTTGGGTGCAGGACGTGCGGAAGCACGTCCCTCCGGGAGGAAGCGGTTCATGCCGGCGGCGGAGTTTCCTGGACCGGTGGGACGGGCGGCGGCGCGGGTGCTGTCGTTGGAGGCGGCGGCAACGGTTCGGCTGGCCTAACGACGGCCCAGACATCATACGGGTCGCCGAATTGCCGGAGAAAGCAAAGCGGGAAAGCGTAGAGCACCATCACTACCGGGAGAAGGATGACGGTGCCGATGTAAGGCAGCGCTGCGATGCAGCAGGTGACACAGGCGGCGAGGCAACCGATCGCCGCGGCCGCAATAAAGAGCACGATGTAGAAGAGACAGAAAAGGATGAAGACGCCCGGATTGGCCACGATCAGTTGCCAGAGGTCTCGAAAGGCGTCCATCGCCGTGCAGCGCTGACGATACATCACCGGCACCATCAATTTCATGATGAGCGTGACGAGCAGCGCGACAAGCAGGAAGGCAACGCCGAAAAGAATGATGAGCGCGAGCGGCATGATCGTGTGCCCCATGTAGGAACCGACGAAGTAGATCACGGCGAGGCCGCCGAAAATGAGCATGCTGCAGATCGAAATCACGATCTGGAAAATGAAGTAGCGATTTCCTTCAACGTGATATTCCCGCCAGGGCTCGGCAGATCGCGCCGCGATTGCGCACGATGCAATCGGTAAACATGAAACGGCCGCGCGCGTTCAACCAAAGGAGAAGCGCGAGGACAACGAGGAAAACAAGGACGCCGACAATGATGACCGGCGCGACCCAGGGCGGCGCGTTGTGCATGTTGAATTGCCGGCCGATATGCTCGGATTTCCAATGCCAGTTCCAATCCTGCTTGCCCCAGCCGCGATTGTAATTGAAGCCGCCGCCGCCGCTAAAGAAGGTGGCGAGCCAGGCGGCGAAACCGATTACGAACCACTTCGCCAGATCGAAGGGCTGGAAGAGAATTTTCTTCGTCAGTTCAAATGCCTCGCCGAAGGGAGCGAAGATTTCGATGCGCGGTTCGTTCGGGTCCATGTGGCAATTCCAAACAGTTTTTTGCGGTCGAGGCAAGTCTCGATAAGGGCGCGGCGGCGGGAAGGGAGATGTTCGAACATTTTCAGTTCCTAAATCGTCCTCCTCGTCGTCCTCGTTCTCGGCCCTCGAAACGAAGCGGAAAATCGAGGACGAGGACGATTGCGAGAACGAGCACGAATGGCCAACTGACCATTGATCAACACTTCCTTCGTGGAGTGTAGAGGCGGGCGAACTCGCCGCTGCCGTCCCGCCTGCTTGACGGACGGGAACGAGCATTGGAGCATCTCGCGATGGCAACCGTGGCGACGACTTCCCCGCCTTCCGCCTTTCGCAAGACGACGGAGACTTTTACCACCGGCGCCAGGACTTTGCCGCAACGTTATTTTATCTCACCCGAGGTTTTTGCCGAGGAGCAGAGAAAGATTTTCGCGCGGGAATGGATCTGTGTTGGACACCAAAGCCAGATTGCCAGGGCGGGGGATTATTTCGTGCGGGAAGTGGCCGGAGAGAGCCTGATCATCGTGCGCGGCAAGGGCGATCAAACGCGGGCGTTCTACAATGTCTGCCGTCATCGCGGAACCCGTTTGTGCGAGGAGGCGAGCGGACATGGCGCGGCGATTCAATGTCCCTATCATGCCTGGACCTATGGGCTCGATGGGCGCCTGATCGGCGCGCCGCACATGGACGAGGTGCCCGGTTTTGAGAAGGGCGATTATCCCTTGCACGCCGTTAACGCGGCGCAATGGGAAGGTTTTATTTTCGTTAGTCTCGCAGACGAGCCGGCGCCGCTGGAAAAGGTCTTCGCGCCGCTGAATGGCAAATTCACGCATTGGAATCTGCCGCGGTTGCGTGCTGTCCGGCGGATTGAGTACGATGTGCAGGCCAACTGGAAGCTGATCTTCCAAAATTACTCAGAGTGTTATCACTGCCCCGGGGTGCATCCAGCGTTGTCCAAGGTGTCGCCCTACGATTCGGCGGAGAACGATCTTTCGGAAGGTCCTTTTCTCGGCGGGTTCATGACCATTGCCAAAGGTCAGAGCCTGACGATGAGCGGGAAGGCGTGCGCGCGGCCAGTGGGCGAAGTCAAAGGCGAGGATCACGCCCGCGTTTTCTATTACTCAATTTTCCCCAACATGCTTCTGAGTCTGCACCCCGATTATGTCATGGTGCACCTGATCTGGCCGCTTTCTCCGGATCGGACGCGCATCGTCTGTGATTGGTACTTTCACCCTGACGCGGCCGGGGTTGGCGATCCCGGCTACAATCCCGGGGACGCGGTTGAGTTCTGGGATATGACGAACAAGCAGGATTGGCACGTGTGTGAGCTGAGCCAGCAGGGGATTGCTTCGCGTGCCTACCAGCCGGGGCCTTACTCGCCGCGCGAGAGTATCCCGGCGGCATGGGATCGGGAATACCTTCGCCGCATGGGGAGCGAAGGTCGTGATTCGTGATTCGTTGAATCGTTACATCGGGCGAATCCTCCCTGCGTTCTCACTCGATCGTATCTAGCCGCCGGCCATTGCCCCGACGATGAAGAAAGGCTCGGCGCCGGTCGCAACCAGGTCGGGAAGGGGAGCATCGGGTGATTCGTGGGAGAGATCCTCGGAGCAGGCAAAAAACCGGACGAGCGCACGGCGCTTCTGCGTCGCCTGATCACGGACAGTCCCGCGCAAAGTCGGGTAACGCGCTTCGAGAGCGTCGAGAACGGCGCGTTGCGTGACCGCGCCCTGAATGTCCAACTGCACTTCATCGTTCACGCCAGCCAGAGTGCGAAGATGGGCCGGCAGCACCACCCGAATCATGGCAGGGTCTGGGCTTCGACGGAAAGGACCGCCGGCAGATCGTGCACGACTGCATTCCAGCTATCGCCAGCATCGGCGGAGGCGTAGACCTGTCCACCGGTCGTGCCGAAGTAGACGCCGCATTTGTCAAGCGAATCAACCGCCATCGCGTCGCGCAGCACATTGACGTAGCAATCACTTTGCGGAAGTCCTTTGGTCAGCGCTTCCCATTGGTTGCCGCCCGTCCGGCTGCGGTAGACGCGCAACTTTCCATCCGGTGGGAAATGTTCCGAGTCGCTCTTGATCGGCACGACATAGATCGTCTCCGGTTCATGCGCATGCACGTCGATCGGGAAACCGAAATCGGATGGCAGGTTATCACTCACCTCGTTCCACAGATCGCCAGCGTTATCGCTCCGCATTACGTCCCAGTGTTTTTGCATAAAAAGAACGCCGGGGCGCGAAGGATGCATCGCGATGTGATGCACGCAGTGACCAACCTCGGCGGTCGAGTCAGGTAATTCGTAAAGCGATTTGAGACCTTTATTAATCGGCGTCCAATTCTTGCCGCCGTCGTCGGTGCGAAAGGCGCCCGCGGCGGAGATGGCGACGAAGATGCGATCGGGATTACCCGGGTCGAGCAGAATGGTGTGCAGACACATCCCGCCCGCGCCCGGCTGCCAGAGGTTTCCCTTCGCGCCACGCAACCCGGGCAGCTCGTGCCAGGTCGCGGCGCCGTCGGTGGTGCGGAAGAGCGCCGCATCCTCCACGCCCGCATAAACCGTGTCGGGATCGGTCAGTGACGGCTCGAGATGCCAGACGCGTTTGAATTCCCACGGATGCTGCGTGCCGTCATACCATTGGTGGGTGCCGGGCGTGCCGTCGTAGTTAAAGTCTTTCCCGACCGCTTCCCAGGTTTCGCCGCCGTCGTTCGAGCGTTGGATCAGTTGACCAAACCAGCCCGAGGACTGCGAGGCGTAGATCCGATTCGGATCAACCGGCGAGCCCTTGAGATGATACATTTCCCAGCCCGCAAAGTGCGGACCGCTGACTTTCCAATCTGCGCGCTTGCCGTCGGAGGTAAGGACAAAGGCGCCTTTGCGTGTGCCCACGAGTAGTCGAATTGCGCTCATGCCCTAGTCCTACCAGTGGCGGTCCGGTATCGTCAACCGCCTAGAATGCGGCAGCGGCGCGAGCCAGAATATAGCCGACGAGGGCGGTAGAAGGGAGCGTTAAAACCCATGTCCAAACGATGCGCTCGACGAGCGTCCATTTGACTCCGCTGAAACGTTTTATCGCGCCCACGCCCATGATCGATGTCGAGATGACATGGGTAGTGGAAAGCGGGATGCCATAGGAGCTGGCGGCCTGAATGATGACGGCGGCGGTGGTCTCCGCGGCAAAGCCATGCACCCGTTGCAGCTTGACCATCTTGTGTCCGAGCGTGCGGATAATACGCCAGCCGCCTGCCGCGGTCCCGGCGGCCATCGTCGCGGCACACAGGACAACGACCCATGACGGAACCTTGAATTCCGGCGTCAGCAGGAAATGGAACATCGGCGGCAAGTGATGGAAGGCGCCGCTTGGTGGTGCCGGTAAAGAGCGCAAGGGCGATGATTCCCATTGTTTTCTGTGCGTCGTTTGTCCCATGGCTGTGGGCCATCCAGGCCGCGCTTACGAGTTGGAGTTTGCCAAAGATCTGGTGCACGAGATGCGGTGTATAGGGGCGCAGTAAGACGATGAGCAGGAACATGAGCAAGGCGCCAACGATGAAACCCGCAATCGGCGAAGTAATCATTGGAATAACAACCTTCGGAAGAAGACCGGTCCGCCATTTCAAGACCGAGAAATCGCCGCCGGCAGTCGCCAGAGCCGCCCCGCAGAGTCCGCCGATCAGCGCGTGACTCGAGCTCGAGGGCAGGCCGAGCAGCCAGGTGATAAGATTCCAGACAATCGCGCCGACCAGCGCGCAAAGGATGGCCGGCATCGTCACGACCTTCAAGTCGACCATTCCTTTGCCGATGGTGGAGGCGACCGCCGTCCCCATCAGTCGCGCCGGTCAGATTAAAAAAAGCCGCCATCGTGATCGCCTGACGCGGAGTCAGGACCTTGGTCGAAACGACCGTTGCGATCGCGTTCGCGGCGTCGTGGAAGCCGTTGATGTATTCGAAGAGAAGGGCCGCCAGGACGACGACAATGAAGAGAACCATGCGGGCTTGCTAGCCGGAGCTCAGGAATACTTGAGCACGACCTGCAGGATGATGTTGCCCGCGTCGCGGCACCGATCGATCACCTTTTCCAGCAGCTCGTAAGAGATCGCGCAGAAAGATGATCTGCTTCGGCGTCGTAATGGCCGTGATACAGGTCGCGCAGCAAATCGAGTTCCAGCTTGTCGGCGTCGCCCTCGATCGTTTGCAGCCGCGAATTCATTTCCCGCGCGGTGGCGGCGTCGGTTCCTTTGCGCAATTCCTTCACCATCGCCAGGACAGCCTCGGCCGCCTGATCGAGCAGTTCGAGATGCTTCTGGAAGTTGCGCCCTTGAGATCGTCCGGGACAGATCAGAATGCGTTCGCCGATTTTCTCCACCGTCTTCGGGATTTTATAAAGCGACGGCGGCGAGCGCCTGGATGTCTTCGCGTTCGAGCGGAGTGACGAAGGTCTTGCAGAGCTGCTCGGTCAGCTCCTGCGTGATCTGCTTGTCCTTGCGCCGGCTGTGGACGAACTCGTCGAGGCTTTGGGGGAATCGTGCTGTTCGAGCCTGGCCAAGAGCGCGACCAGATGATGCACGCTGCTGTCGGCCTGCTGTGCGCTCGCTTCGAGAAGGTCGAAGAATTTCTGATCGTGGCCTAATAATTTTTTGATTGAGAACATGAGCATTTGCTCCGCTTTGGCATCCTGATCAGGCCTGACACCCGGATAAAAAACGCATAGAGTCGGCAATGCTCTCGCCGTAACGGAAAGCGGGCGGGTCGCCAAGCGGAAAGTGCCGTCTCGCTTCTTCGGTCGGATGCTACTGCGGCACGGAAGCGCTGATGCCGAATGTCCTCCGCCGCGGCCGCATAAACGGCATCCTCCCCGATGTTGGTGGCGTGGTCGCCAACCCGTTCGAGGTGCTCGGCGATGAAGAGCAGATTGAGATAGCCGCGCAGTTGCTCGGCGATCCTGCGTCAGCGCGCGCGAGCAATTGTCGCGCAGCGTCGGAGTTCATCGCATCAAGCGGCTCGTCGCGCTCCTCTCAGGGCCCGGCCTTGCTCCACATCGTCGCGGGCATAAGGCGTCGATGCCGTCCTTAAACATCTGCATCGCGTACACGCCCATCGAGGTGATCAGTTCGCACTTCCGCCAGTTCGCGATGCCGATTTAGCTTGCGCGCCTTGCGCGCGATGCTGACCGATTCATCGGCGATCCGTTCGAGATTGGGCGAAAGTTTCATTGCCGCGACCACCCGCCGCAGATCCGAGGCGACCGGTTGGAACCGAAGCAGTAATTCGATGCCATCCTTGTCGATCTGCTTTTCCAATTGATCGATCTCTTCGTCGTCGGCGATCGCTTGCAGGCAGAGATCGTCGTTCCGTTCCCGCAGATCCCTGGAGTGCGTTCTCGAGGCTGCGAGCGGTCAGGCTCGACATGATCAGGACGCTGTTGCGCAGAGCGAGCCGAGCGCTTCGTCGAAGTCGTAAGGATGTGTTTTGGCTGTCCGTCAGAGTTCGCGTTCAGTCCAGCCCCAGAAAATTCGCGCGCGTTCCCGAAAGAAGCTGGCGTTTTCTCTTCGGCGGAGAATTCGCATCGATCTCGATCAGTCTGCCCGGATTCGCTTCGCCTAACGGAAAGGGGTAATCGGAGCCGAGCGCGACGCGTTGCGCGCCAAAGAACTTTACGGAGCAAGCGGAGCGCATCCGGATCGTGGACTAACGAATCGACATAGAAGCGAGCCGGCCGGCCTCCAGTCGGCGCGAGGTAATGGCGCGGATTGATTTGGATGTCGGTCGCGCAGAGGTCGGGCCGGACGTGAAAACCGTGCTCGATGCGGCCGATCGTGAACGGAAATGCGCCGCCGCCGTGGGCAAAGGCCACGCGCAGTTTTGGGAAACGCTCGAAGACGCCGCCGAAAATCATCGAGCAAATCGCGAGCGATGTTTCCGCCGGCATGCCGACCAGCCACGGCAGCCAGTAGTTGGGCATGCGTTCTTTCCCAACCATATCCCAGGGATGAACGAAGATTGCGGCGTCGAACTCTTCCGCCGCGCTCCAGACCGGCTGGAGTGAAGGCGTTGTCGAGATTGAGCGGATCGAGTCGTCCGAAATGTTCGTTGGCGTCGACGTGTGTTCCGATCTGCGCGCCGCGCAGCCCGAGCTCACGCACGCAACGCTCCAGCTCCTGCGCGGCGAGATCGGGATCCTGCAACGGAATCGTTCCCAGGCCCGCAAAGCGCGCTGGGATGAGCGCGCACCACTTCCGCGATGTGATCATTCAGCCGACGTGAAAGATCGAGCGCGTCGGCCGGTTTCGCCCAGTAACTGAACATGACCGGCACGGTCGAAAGCACCTGCATGGAAACGCCCGTGCGGTCGCATTCCTCGATTCGGCGGGTCCGGGTCCCAGACGTTGTCGGTGACTTCGCGGAAAACGCGGTCGCCAATCATCATCCGCGCGCAACACGGCTTGATAATGATCCAGCCTGACGAATCCGGCGTAGCCGTAGCTTGGCGTCGAGATCGGGCCATTCGCGCGGGAGAATGTGGGTGTGGAGGTCGATCTTCATGCGAGATGATCGACCACAGAGTCGGAAGCGAATGTAACGCCCGCTAACGCTGAAGTCGAGTTGCGCGCTGACAAAGTCATCTCGACATTTGTGACTGGCCGATTACTCCATCAGAAGCGGCTTTGACCGGCTTCCCGGCTGCTTCGGGACTTTGGTGCCGCACTTCTTGCAGGTGCGGCGCGCGTCGTCGTTCCAGAAATCGAGCATCGCCTGGCTGAAATGCTGGACGATGTCGGCGCAATCGAAATCGATGTCTTCCACCAATGCGCCGCAATTTTCGCAATAGAAAATGACGTGCTCGTGTTCGCCCGGCCGGCCGGCGGCGCTCGACCACCACGCCGAACGTGTCGGGCGGGCGCACCGGCGCATGCGGAACGTTAGGCGGAATAAAAAAGGTTTCGCCCTCGCGCACCAGATAATCGACGATCTTGTCGCCCTCGCGGATGCGGACTTTGATGTCGCCCTTGAGCTGGTAAAAATATTCTTCCGAATCGACCAGGTGAAAATCGTTCCGCGCGTTCGGACCCTTGATCACCATGACGAAAAAATCGCGCCCGTCGTAGAGATAAAGATTGCTCACCGGCGGCTTAAATTTGTCGCGGTTCGCTTCGATCCAGTCCGTCAGGTCGATTGCGGGTTTAACTTTAGTTTCCATTGGTCGGCTTCTCTTCCTCTAAACCGTCTCCCGCGAGTGTGCTCAACCTTTTCGTCAGGTGGCGTGTCGTTCGCGTTTCCCGTCATACCAGAGCGAGAGCCGTTTCCCGATTTGCGCAGCGCGCGCTTTCCGCCGAGGACGATAAACAAGCTCTGTGTGAGAACGAAACGCGGTGAATGCATGCGCAACTTGCGCGCGGAAGTCACGATCGGTTCGGGCAGGATCTTGAACGGCCCGAGCTTTTTCAAAGCGAGGGTGAGATAGACTTCTTCGCCCGCAAAATATTGCTCGTCGAACCCGCCGACCGCTTCGAACGAGCTGCGCCGCGCAAAGATGAACGCGCCCGCGCCAAGCCCAGCATGCCGAAGTAAACGGTGCAAAAACCCCGGACAAAAACGCGCGCCCAAAACGGGAGATGGCTGTCCATCGCCAGGCGCGCGCTTCCCCCGGAATAACCCGCGCCGAGCGCCTGCAATCCCGACGTCACATGACTCGGCCTGATCTGGGTATCGGCATCGACAAAAAAAAGGATATCGCCCCGCGCGACGCTCGCGCCCGCGTTGCGCACGGCCGCGATCTGCCGGCGATTTACCGCGACGACCCGGGCACCGAATTGTTGCGCGATGCGAGCGGTCGCATCAGTCGAGGCATCGTCGACCACAATGAGTCTCGTAGGTTTCCCTTGAGGCCTCAGCGGCCGCGCGGAGGCGTGCAGGGTTTCCGGCAGTTCGTGTTCCTCGTTATGCGCCGGGACAACGAACGAAAGTTTCGGCGAGTGGCCTGTCGCGACTGCGCGCTGGAGAAATTTCGTTAGCGTCTCGGCAGCGAAATCATAGCCCTGCGGCCATTCGCTGGCGCGTGGGCCGGCGACGTTGAAGACCTGGACCTGGTTTGCCCTAACGAAATCGATAATCTGCTCCGCTGCCTTCGGCGCTCGAGCTGAGACTGGCGTCGATGAGTAGGGCCGGCCGCTTCGCTTCCGCGCAAGAATCAGCGGTCGCCTTTGTGCCGCCCTCGAGCGGTAATCCGGGATGAATGATCAGCGTGCCGTCGGCTTCGTGGACGTTACGTGCGGTTCGTTCGAGGTAACCGCCGTCCGGCAATTCTGTCACCGGATATCGCGCCGGGATGATTCCGTCTTCGTCGAGCCGACCAGTCGGGCACCAGCCGCCGCACGGCACGCCTGACGACAGCGCGACATCGAGTGCAGCGCGATCGACCCCGGTTTGTCCGCCGGAAATGATCTTCATTCAGTCGGTGCGCCGCGCCTTTTCGTCGAGCGCGAGATAATCCTCCGCGCGGCGGACTGAATGTATCGATGACCGTCGTCTCCTCGATCGTCTCCACGCCATGCGGCACGTTGCTCGCGAGGTAAAACGCGTCGCCCGCCGCCAGCTCGTGGGGTACGCCCGCGACGGTGAGTATCAGGCGGCCTTTGATGACATGCGCGATCTGTTCCTGCGGATGGGCGTGTTCCGGCATGCGACTGCCCGGCCTCCAGTTCCGCCCGCATCTGATACATCGAGGCGCCGGTAGTGATCGTGCGCCGCTTGATGCCCGGCACAATCTCGATCCACGGATTCTCTTGCTCACTCACGGCAAACATGATGGCGCAGAATTGCCCGCTTTCCACTGCACGAATAGCAGAGGGGTTGTTCTCTAGAAAAACGTCAGCCCGTTATCTCTGGCGTCGCTCTGCCTGCAGTCTCCGCGCAGGCTGTTGCCCGAGAAAACCGTATGTATACTGAGATCCAACGGTGCAGAAGGAAACGATCCAAATCCAAAACTTTATCGACGGTGAATTCGTTGGGCCGACGAGCGCGAGGTATCTCGACAACATCGAGCCGGCGACGGGCCAGCCGTATTCGCAGGTGCCCGACAGCGATGCGCGCGATGTCGAACTGGCGGTGGCGGCGGCGGAGAAAGCGTTTCCGGACTGGTCGCGCACGCCGGCGGCGGAACGCTCCCGCATCCTCTTGCGGATCGCGGATTTGATCGAGCGCGATCTCGAAAAATTTGCCCGCGCGGAATCGATCGACACCGGTAAGCCGCTCGCGCTCGCACGCAGTCTCGATATTCCGCGTGCCTCAAGCAATTTTCGCTTTTTCGCGACTGCCATTCTGCACACCGAGAACGAGGCGCACGTCACGGACGGCGTGGCTTTCAACTACACGCTGCGCCAGCCGCGCGGCGTGGTGGGATTGATTTCGCCCTGGAATCTGCCGCTCTATTTGTTGAGCTGGAAAATCGCGCCAGCCATCGCGGTCGGGAACACCGCGATGGCAAAGCCGAGCGAGCTCACGCCGATGACGGCGTTTTTGCTTTGCGAAATTTGCCGCGAAGCGGGCTTGCCTAACGGCGTGCTCAACATCGTGCACGGCACCGGGCCCGAATGTCGGTGCCGCGATTACCGCGCATCCGAAGATCGGCACCATTTCCTTTACCGGCGGCACGGTGACCGGTCGCAAAGTGGCGGAAGCGGGTGCGCCGCTCTTCAAGAAAATCTCGCTCGAACTCGGCGGCAAGAATCCGAACATCATCTTTGCCGACGCCGATCTCGACGCTGCGATTGCCGGCAGCGTGCGTTCTTCGTTCGCCAACCAGGGCCAGGTCTGTCTTTGTGGCTCGCGGGTTTTTGTCGAGCGCCCAGCGTATGACGAGTTCGTCCGGCGTTTACTCGAGAAAGCTGTCGCAGTTGAAACAGGGCGATCCGCTGGATGAGAAGACTGAACAGGGCGCGATCGTTTCTCAAATGCAGCTCGAAAAGGTGAAGTTCTACGTCGATCTCGCGCAGCAGGAGGGCGGCAAAATCGTGCTCGGCGGTTCCGCGCCGCGCGTCGCCTAACGAACGTTGCCGCGACGGTTATTTTTTTCCACCGACCGTGATCACCGAGTTGCCGGTCGCCTGCCGGGTCAACCGCGAGGAAATCTTCGGCCCGGTGGTGACAATCACGCCGTTCGACAGCGAAGAGGAGGTGATCGCGCTACGCCAACGACACCGAATACGGCCTTGCGTCCAGCGTCTGGACGCAAAACCTAACCCGCGCCCATCGCGTCGCGGAACAGATCCACACCGGCACCGTCTGGGTGAACTGCTGGCTGGTGCGCGACCTGCGCGTCCCGTTCGGCGGGATGAAACAGAGCGGCGTCGGGCGCGAGGGCGGCGAGGAAGCGCTCCGCTTTTTCACCGAGCCGAAAAACGTCTGCCTCGCACGATAGAATTCGAATGTCAGATCCGAGGCTGCTCTTCCAAGGCATTGAAATGGCGAGACGACAATCGTCGATGTCCTGGCGATGAAGGCCGCGCGCGTCCATCAGTTTGGCGGACCGGAAGTGATCGCGTTTGAAGAGGTCGCGCGACCTCTGCCGGGCAAAGGTCAGGTGTTGGTCCGAGTGCAAGCCGCTGGGGTTGGTCCTTGGGACGCCTGGGTCAGAGCCGGGAAGAGCGTAATCGCTCACTCGTTGCCCTTGACACTAGGATCCGATCTTTCCGGAAGCGTCGTGGAGGTCGGCGAGAGTGTGACAGATTTCCAAGCCGGCGACGAAGTGGTACGGCCTAACGAATGCGGAATTTACTGGTGCTTATGCCCAGTATGCGGTCGCGGAAGCCGGCATGATCGCAGCGAAACCACGTCGCCTCAGCCATATCGAAGCCGCGTCCGTCCCGGTCGTGGCAATTACCGCATGGCAGATGGCCTTTGACTATGGGCAGGTCGCGGCCGGGAAACGAGTGCTGGTACACGGCGCAGCCGGGAATGTCGGTGCCTATGCCGTGCAATTCGCGAAACGCCTCGGCGCCGAAGTCATTGCCACAGCCTTCCCGCGCGATCTGGAATATGTGCGCAATCTTGGGGCCGATCAGGTGATTGACGCGACGAGGAAGCGTTTCGAGGCGGAGGTGAAAAACATCGACGCCGTCCTCGATACCGTTGGCTTGGAAAGCCAGGAGCGATCCTTCGAAATCCTCAAGCCCGGTGGGATTCTCGTCTCGTCGGTCTCGCCGCCCGACGAGCGCAAATGCAAGCAATGCCAAATCAAAGGCATATTTTTTCTCGTTACCGTGACGACCCAGGGTCTGACCCAGATCGCAAGTCTGTTCGACTCGAGCCAACTCACCACCGACGTCGGCGAAGTGTTGCCACTCACTGAAGCGCGCCGCGCGCATGAGATGCTGGCCGGCCAGCCGCACAGGCGTGGCAAGATTGTTTTGGTCGTCGCAGAAAACGCCACTGCTCCGTGACCGCCGAAGAATGCGGAAAGGGGTGGAAGCCGAGGTCGGAAAAAATCTGCGCAAATCTGTTAAATCTGTGGAAGAAAACCTGAGCAAATATGAGCCAATCCTTTGAAAGTCAGCGTGCCGCGGAACCAGTCGGCGCGTTTCCACATGCGAAACGAGTCGGTAATCTCCTCTTCCTTTCTGGGATCGGGCCACGGGTGCGAGGGAGCAAGGAAATCCCCGGCGTCACGCTCGATGCTGAACGCAACATCGTGAGCTACGACATCGAAAAGCAGTGCCACGCCGTTTTCGAAAATGTCCGGCTGGTTTTGGAAGACGCGGGCGCGGGTTGGAACGACATCGTCGACGTGACCGTATTCCTCACGAACATGAAAACGGATTTCCCAATCCTCAACCGGATTTATCCCGATTACTTCGCTGGTCCCGGAAAGCCGAACCCGACCCGCACAACGGTCGAGGTGGGCGCGCTCCCGACGCCAATAGCGATCGAACTCAAAGTAATCGCCGCTCCGCGTAAATAATGTGGGAGGGGCCTTTGTACCCCGATCGGAAAGACGACGACGCCTTCAATTCATCGGGACACAAAGGCCCCTCCCACATTGGATCATTTGTGTAATACCGAGCGCCGGCTGCGCCGTGGCGCCGGCAAGACGCTGGCAAGCGGGACCAGCGCCGGAAGACGTTTGTTTATGCGCGCGGGCCGTGAAGCTACAAGCTAATGAACGCACCGACCAGTCGAAAGAGCCTCGCCTTCCCTGAGTGTTGCGAATCAGTGATCTCGCAAACGCATCAGACAGGTCAGGTCATCGCTGCGCCCTGATACTTCGCGTCGCCAAAGCCCAGGATAGTCAGGAAGATGAATGAGAGAAAGGCGATGCCAATACCGAAACCGGCGCCTTTTCCGAAGTTCTTGGCCACATCGAGAGAAACGATGATCCAGATAACGAAATTCACGATCGGGATCAGCATCAAGAGAACCCACCAGCCCGGACGGCCCGCAATTTTGCACAGGATGTAGAGATTGAAGATGGGGATGATCGCGGCCCAGCCGGGCTGACCGGCCTTCGTGAAAACCTTCCACAAACCAATGATGATCACCAGGCAGATGATCAACGAAACGATCCCGGAGAAGCCGCCCATGAGGCCGGCCCCGGCACTGCGCATGGCATTTTCGCCGGAGTCTTGCGCGACGAAGATGGTCGCGAAGGATTTCAGCGCGGGACTTTGAGACAATAGGGTGAGTGAGTTCATAGTGTTTTTTGTTGGCAACTGAAGGCCTAACGAAATTGTGAGTGACCCGGCAAGACAAATTTTCAGAGGTTTACGCTGACCTCCGGAAGTCACCTCTCTGATTTCGTGGATTGAAAGCGCGGCCGTTGCAGATTCCTTTTAAACTGGAGGGAACTAAAAGCGTGAACATCGATGCAGGCATATTGACCGGAGCTGCGGGTGCGATTCTCGCGACAATCTCACTTGTCTACGCGCGTTCTCAGGCCCATGCGCAACGTCGCCAGGTGGAGGAAATGCAACGTCAGACCGATCACCTGCGACGAACGCAACACTTCGAGACGAGTCACGCCCTGATGAAGGACGCGATCGCGGCCCGCCAGGCCTGGGCGATGAATTTTCGTAAGGAATGGGCCCCGCCGACGATTGGAACCCCGCTCGAGCGGACCCTCACACTGCTCGACGGAAATTGGGACGTAGTTTTTCTGATCCGCGCCTACGTCGAGCAATTGCAGGAGATGTTCTTCGCCCGCAAAGCTGACCTCGTCGCGGACGATCATTGGCGGGCCATGCACTGGCTCATGCGCGGCTTTTTTTTGCCGGAGATCGATCGCATCGTCTTTGAGAGCTTCATTGAAATGGGCTGGGTCACGCCGGAATTCGCAAAGTTTGGACGCGACTACGTGGCCAGCACGATCTGGAAAGATCCGCTCGGTCGGCTGGAGCCGATCCATGCTCGCCCGCTGACGACGGAGGCATCAGATTAGCTCGACTCGTTAGCAGTTCCAAAGACCTACCATGTCAGATTCCTACTCCGCCGACGAAGAATTCGCCCTGCAACAGGATCGTGGGGATTCGCTTCATGCCTTTCGCAATCGCTTCCACATCCCGATCGGTGCTAATGGCCAACCGCTGATTTACTTTGTCGGCAATTCGTTAGGCCTGATGCCCAAGGCGACGAGAGCGATCGTCGACCAGGAGCTGGACGATTGGGCGCGCCTCGGCGTAGACGGTCATTTCGATGCCGCCACGCCCTGGTATTCCTATCACGAGACGCTGCGCGAGCCGGCAGCGCGGCTGGTGGGCGGACAGCCTAACGAAGTGGTCTGTATGAACAGTCTGACGGTGAACCTCCACCTGCTCATGGCGACGTTTTATCGGCCGACGAAAACACGGCACAAGGTCCTGATGGAAGATCCGGCCTTCCCTTCTGACACCTACGCAATCAAGTCGCAGATCGGGCATCACGGTTTTGAGCCTGACGAATCGCTCCTGCTCGCCCGGGCGAGGGCAGGGGAGCAGGCGATCCGAGAGGAGGACATCGAAGCCCTGATTGAGAAGGAGGGCGACCAGATCGCGCTTGTTCTATTTGCCGGGGTAAATTTTTTCACCGGGCAGTTTTTCGACCTCGCGAAAATTACCGAGGCGGCGCAAAAGCGCGGCTGCTTCGTTGGCATCGACCTCGCCCATGCCGCCGGCAACGTTCCACTGCGGCTGCATGATTGGAACGTTGATTTCGCCGTCTGGTGTTCCTACAAATACCTCAACTCCGGGCCAGGCGCGGTGGGGGGCGCGTTCGTGCACGAACGCCATGCGACTAATCGTGACCTGCCGCGTCTCGCCGGCTGGTGGGGCAACGATCCTGTCACGCGCTTCCGCATGCAGCTCGAGCCAGATTTCATTCCGGTGCCTTCGGCCGATTCCTGGCAACTGAGCAATCCGCCCATCCTGGCGATGGCGCCGTTGCGCGCTTCTTTCGCAATTTTCGACGACGCCGGGGGAATGGCGCCGTTGCGCGCCAAATCGGAGCGGTTGACGGGATATCTGCAATTTCTGCTCGATCGCGCGCCCTCGAAGTTGCTGACGGTCATCACGCCGCGACGGCCTAACGAACGTGGCTGCCAGTTATCGATCCTGGTGCACGAGCGTCCGAAGGAGCTTTTTCGCAAGCTGGAAGCCGGCGGAGTAAAAAGCGATTTCCGCGAGCCGAACGTTATCCGGGTCGCCCCGACGCCGCTTTACAACACATTTCACGAGGTCTGGCGCTTCGCGCAGATTCTCAGCGAACATCACTGACTTGGCCCGCGCCTCGAGAGAATCACGCAAGACTTCTGGTCCGACCCGATCGGAGATCGATGTCGCGCAGCACGTCCGGCGAAGCGACGAACTCCGTCCGTATCCACCGTTTAGGCGGTCCCGCCTGGCGCGTCAGCGCCGTTGGCCTATCAATTGAGCAATTCCCGCACGCAGCTGATCAGCCCGGCGATCGGGAAGGGTTTCACGAGAAACTTTACTTCGTTCTCGACCAGGAAATGCCGGACCTGAGGATCAGTCGCATAACCGGTGATGAAAATAAAGCGATCGGCAAGTTCCGGCCGGAGCTCCCGGGATTGGAGGTAGAACTGGTCGCCCCGGAGTTGCGGCATCTTCAAGTCGCAGATGACCGCGTCGTAGTTATGCGCCTTGACCTTGAGGAGCGCTTCCTCGCCGTCAAAGGCGACGTCGACGAGAAAATTTTCGTCCGCCAGAATCCACTGCAAAGCCGAGGCCAGCTGCTTGTCGTCGTCGACCAGAAGCACGGCCTTTAGCTCAAAGGCCTTGCCCCTGCCTTGGTCGGGAGAGTCGGGTTCGGGCTCCGGTTTCATGGCGATGGATGCCTGTTTCAAGCAGTCGCGGTGCCAACGGTGGGGCGCGCCAAGGCGATCCCGATAATCCCGCCGATCCGCATCGGCGGCAGAATTGGGCGTTTCGCCAGCCATAGTCACGCGCAAAAATGTCATCGCCCGGTTTGGTTCGATGTCGTCGTGCGGACTTGGAAAATCTCCGGAAATCAGCCACGGTGGAGCGCGTATGGGATCGAAATTCACTCTCATCGGCAGCGGCCTGGCTGGCGGATTGCTCGCTGGCTATCTCGGTCGGCGGGGTGATGAGGTCGAACTCTACGAGCGGCGTCCCGATCCACGCGCCGGTAATACGGTGGGCGGTCGCTCCATCAACCTCGCGGTTTCCACGCGTGGCATTCACGCCCTCGAGCAGCTCGGGATCGCGGATGAAGTGATGCAGCACGCCATCCCGATGCGAGGCCGCATGATCCACGATAAATCAGGCGCCTTGCATTTTTCGCCCTATGACCGCGACCCGGCCAAGCATATCAATTCGATCGGTCGCGGCGTCCTCAATAGCGTCGTGATCGAGGCGGCGCAACGCTATCCGAATGTACGGGCAAAATTCAGCCACCGTTGCCTCGACGTCGACCTCGACTCCGCTACGGCTCAACTCATCAACACTGAGACTAACGAGACTGTCGGGGCGCGCGGGGACGCGATCATCGGAGTCGACGGCGCCTTCTCCGCCGTGCGGGGCGCGATGCAACGGCTCAACCGTTTCGAATACAGCCAGAGCTATCTCGCCCATGGCTACAAGGAACTTACTATCCCGCCGACAGCCGACGGCTCGTGGCGGATGGAAAAAAACGCGCTCCACATTTGGCCGCGCAAGAGTTTCATGATGATCGCTCTGCCAAATCCGGACGGCTCCTTCACCTGCACCCTTTTTTGGGAATTTGACGGCCCACGCAGCTTCGCCGCCACCACTGCCGACAACGATGTCCGCCGCTTTTTCGACGACGAATTTCCCGATGCCGTCCCACTCATGCCCGCGCTCCTCGACGACTTCCACGAGAACCCAACCGGCTCGCTCGTCACCATCCGTTGCGCGCCGTGGCATTACGAGGACAAGGTCGCGCTTGTTGGTGACGCGGCCCACGCTGTCGTGCCCTTCTACGGCCAGGGGATGAATGCCGCCTTCGAGGATTGCGTCGTCTTTGACGAATGTCTGGCTGAGTTTCCTGGCGACCGTAAGCGCGCCTTTGCCGAGTATTTCGTGAGACGGAAGGAAAACGCCGACGCTCTCGCCGACCTTGCGGTGCACAACTTCGTCGAGATGCGCGATAAGACCGCTTCGCGCGCCTTCCGAGCAAAGAAGAAACTCGACCACACCCTCGAGGGCCTGCTCCCGGGCCTCTACCTCCCGCTCTACGCCATGGTAAGTTTCACGCGGATCCCCTACGCGCAGGCGGCGCGGAGGGCGCGAAGGCAAGATCGCGTCGTCTACATCAGCCTCGCGATTTTCGTGCTGATAATCTTATGCGTCGCGCTTCGCCTGATTTTTCGATAAGTCGGAGTGCTTATGGGCCCCATTTTTGGGCTCTCGGCGTTGGACGTTGGGCGGCGAATGTTCTTTCTCGCTGCTCTACAGGCTTATCTCCACGCGCGCTGCCGCGCCGCCTGTCATTACTTCGTCAAAAGCGTGCCGGAACCTGTAATGCAGTGCCACTGGCCGTTGCGTTCCATCCAAGTATCGACCCAGGCGTAAGAGCGATTGAAGTGCTTCCCATTTTTGTCCTTGCCTGCTTCCGAAGAAATGCCGCAGGCCGTGGCCACGTGGTCCCCGTAGAGATGCACTTCCATTTGGTCGTTTTTCGAAGAGGTATAGGTGTCGGTATCATTCCGAATACTCTCAATCCGCGCGGTTTTGCTTTGCATCTTACCCTTCGCGCTGACTCCGAAGTAGTCGTCGGCCAGCAACCCCTCCACGACGCTGGCGCCGTGATCTTTTTGGAACTGGGACGCAGCCCAGGCGTCCTCCATTGATTTGAGTTTCGCTTCGACGGCACCAGCGGATCCAGCACGCGCAAGAGGTGTGACGCAAAGGCAGAGCATGGTCAGAGCGACGATCTGTTTAGTGATTGATTTCATATTATCGATTGATCTCATCTCACGATTCGAGCGCAATTCCGTCAAGCATGATTGCAGACTACCGCTTGATGGCATGGAATTGGTCCCGACCCGTCACTCTTAGGATCGAACCAAGGGGTCGCGTCTACAGTTGGTCGGCGGCGGTCGTCTGGCTGGCCCGTCGGAACACGATCAGTTGCAGCGCGTAATAGCAGAAGGCGACGCAAAAGATCGACACGGCAAAAAGCAGGAGGGCGTATAGCACATCGGAATGCCGGCCGATCCAATCGCTCTCCCCGGCAGCGACTCTAAAGGCCGCATCGATATCTCGACCTGAATACTCGTCGCCGTAAATCCATTTGGCGACCCGGAGATTGGTGTCGAGGAATACCAGGACGTTAGGGTGGGTATATTCCCTCCCGGCCTGTCCATATTGAAACCCGATCGATTCGAGCAGCATCTCGATATCCTGCCGGGAACCGGTGCCAAGCGACCAGGCCAGCGGAATTTTCTCACGCGAACGGTAGGCGGCCAGCACTTTGGGAGTGTCAGTCGGATCGAATGAAAAGAGTAAGACACGAAATTGCGTGGGATCAGCCGAAGCCTCAGAGAGCGCCTCTTTCAACTGCCCGACGTTATTTACGCAGGCCGTCCGGCAACGTGTGTAGATCGGCAGGAGAATGACGGGATAACCGGCGAATTCTGTCAAGCGATGGACGCGTTCGCTCTCATCGGCCCAGCTAACTGGCGGAACGGCTTTTCCGGCTTGCGGGGCAACGTCCTTGATAACACCGGCAAAAAGATCGCCCGCAAGGACGAACGCCAAAGTAAGAGCCGGAAACAAGCGTCTCACGTCAACCTTACGAGCCTGGCGCAACACTCAGAGGGACCGGCCGCTGAGGGGAGTAGGGTGGCGCTCCGGGAAAGTGACTCCGAATGGTCTGAGCAAGGGGCGGCGCATAGGCGATAACGAGCAAAAGCGCAGCCCCGACAAGCCAGGGTGTGAAACTTTGCACTGCCGGAACGCGCTCATCGTGGTAAGGCTCGGAGACAATCAGTTCCAATGCTCCCCGTTTGACCGGCCGGCCGAAAAGCGTGCCGAAGAAAACCACAAAAAACATGAGCGCGGCGATCGTCATGATGATTCCGCCGACACTGGTGAAGATGGCGGAAAAATGCCAGCCGACCTGATAGAGCGGCGACTGCGGGTTGGCGTAGCTGAGCCCAAGATTGGTGCGCCGCGGCTCGCCCCCCGCGCCGGATACAAATCCGCCCGAAGAAAAGATCATGATTCCAAGGGTCCAGATGTAAGGCACCCAGATGTTGCAGGTTGGTAGCTTGATCCTCTTGCCGGTCAGTTTTGCGACCAGGAACAGACTCATTCCGATAAAGGAGAGGAAGACCGGACCGGCCACGGTTTGATGGAAATGCGCCGGCAGCCAGGTTGTGTTATGGACAACAGTGTCGAGGTTGTAAGAGGCGTTAACGATTCCGGTAATCCCCCCAAAGATAAAGATAACCAGGCCGGAGAAGAGATAGGAAAAAAGCCAGCGATCCTTGTCGAGATAGGGAAGTTTGCTCCTCCAACCGGTCAGTCCTCGCCGTCGCTCCGCGCGACGTATCCCATGGACCCTGACCAGTCGCGGCATAAAACAAAGCAGCAAACGCGACCAGCAAAGAAACTGCGCCGCTTGGGAAGAAATTCTTCGCGTTTTCTGGTTCCTGCGAGTTCGCCATATCAAAATATATTGGTGAAAATCCTGCGCATTTCGTGGCTCTAAAAAAAGCCAAAAATGCGACATCCGAAGATATGCGCATTATTTCCAAAGCAGGGGTTTCTTGTTTGGGCAAACAGAGTGACTCTTTCCCTCCAGCGCTCCCGCCATTGGCAAGCGCCTTGGCGGACCGAAAACGCACAGTCGGCGAAGGTGACTTGGACTAGGGGATAGCGCGATGCGGTTTGGCCGGCGTGGCCCGGCGGACCGGCACCGGGGTGGGTTGGTCCTGCGGATATGTTTTGGTGGTCGGCCAGATGAGCCGCCACGGCTGGGTGCGGATGGTGGCGGTGAAGTCTTTCGCGTTGCCAAGAGTGGCCTTGAGGTCTGGATCGAGGCTGTCGAGCGCGGCTTTCAACTTCTTGGAGGCATCGCGGAAATTTGCCAGCGTGACTGTGATATTGTCGTTCTTCGTCAGTTGGTTGCTCAGGTCTTCAATATTTTCGAGCGATTTTGAGAGGGGACTGTCGGATGCGGTCAGTTCGTTGAGGTGCTCGGTGAAGATCTTGAATTGGCCGAGCGCCAGGGTGAGGGGAGCATCGTCGTCCGTGATTTTGCTGATGTGCGTGACGGTGCTGTTGCAGTTCTTTCAAGGTCGCGGTCGCCTCGGTCGCGACCGGCTGCACGATGCCGAGCAGATTGGCGATCGCCTCCGAGAAATCAGGCACACGATTACCGATGAAGACCTGGCCGGCCTCCGCCCGGCTCGAGTGATCGGTTCCACCGGAGATGTCGATGGCGGTGTCGCCCAACAATCCCAGAGTCAGGAGGCGGACGCTCGAATTCTTGTAGACCAGCGCGGTGCGATCGACCTCAATATCAATCCGTACTTCGAGGTGCGGCAGGGCGCCGGGTGCGGGCGTTCCTGACGGACCGACCAAGGTGCCGAGGTTGCCGGCTGCTTCGAGGGCGTGGGCAGCTTCTTCGCGCGAGACGGGCGAATTGAGAGATCTGACCTGGCCGACTTTGCGCCCGGCGAGGAGAACGGGTGCGCCCAGCTTGATGCCGGCGGCGTTATCGAAGTAGAGCTTGTAGACAACCAGCGGTCGGAACAATCCCGGCGCACCGAGCAGGATCAGAATAAAGGTCAGGACTGCGACCGTGCTCAACACGAGCAGGCCCGTCATGATCTCATTTCGTCGCAACTGCATCTTTGCTTCCTTCCAGGATGGGACCTTCGGTGCTGCCGCTCAGGAATTGTTGCACGACCGGATTGTCCGATTTCTTGAAACGCTCCGGTTCGGCGTCGGCGATGACCTTGCCCTCATAAAGCATTGCCATGCGGGTGGCAATGCGAAAGGCGCTGCCCATTTCATGGGTCACAATAATTGAAGTCACGCGTGAGCGCTCGGTCAGGCTGATGATTAGTTCGTCGATTACGGAGCTGATCACAGGGTCGAGACCGGCGGAAGGTTCGTCGAAAAGAATCAGTCTCGGGATCGATCACGAGCGCGCGAGCCAGGCTGACGCGTTTGCGCATGCCGCCGCTGAGCTCGGATGGCATCTGGTATTTGGAATCAAGCATTCCGACCAGATCGAGTTTTTCATCCACGATTTGGTCGATCTCGGCGGTCGTTTTGCGGGTCAATTCTTCGAGCGGAAGGGCGACGTTGTCCCGCACATTGCGCGAGCTCAGGAGGGCGGAATACTGGTAGACCATCCCGATCCGGGTGCGCACCTGCTGCAGCTTACGGCGCCGCAGGCGCGAGATTTCAAATTGCTTGAAGAAGATTTCGCCCGCCGTCGGCTGCAGGATGCCGAGGATGAGCCGCAGAATAGTGCTCTTGCCGCTGCCGCTCTGGCCCATGATGACGAGCCGGTCGAGCGGCTCCACCTTCAACGAAACGCCATCGAGCACCCTTTTCCCGGGAAAATCGAGGCCCACATCGCGCAGCTCGACAACGTGATTCTGCGGATGGCTCACGGGAAGAATACGATGTAGACGATGTTAAAGAGCGTATCGAAACCGATCACGGTCGTAATCGCCGTGACCACGCTCGAGGTGGTGGCGGTGCCAACGCCAGCCGCGCCGCCTTTCACAGTGAGCCCGCGATAACAGGCAATCGCGCCGATCAAAATCCCAAAGAGAAAGCTCTTCAAGATTCCAGTGACGATGTCGCGGATGAGCAAAGCGTGAAGGACGAGATCCTGGAAGTAGATGAAGGCGATGTTGAAATAGGCGCGCGAAATAAGAGCGCTGGCGAAGATGGCGGCGACGCTCGAAATCACGCTCAGGCACGGCATCAGGGCAAAGAGCGCGAGCATCCGCGGTGCGACTAGGAAGCGGAGCGGGCCGATGCCCATCGCCTCAATCGCTTCAACTTCCTCGGAAACCTGCATTGTGCCGAGTTCGGCGGTGAAGGAAGCGCCGATCCGGGCCGCAAGCATGATGCCGGTAAGGAGAGGTCCCAGTTCGCGGGTAAAAGCGATCGCGACCAACCCGGGCACGAGGCGCTCCGTGCCGAAACGCTCCAGTTGGTAGCCAGTCAAGAGCGCCATCGTCAGGCCAAGGAAAAACGAAACCATCGCGACCAGCGGCACCGAGCCGACCCCGGCCCGCTCGGTGTAACGGAAGAAACTCGCGGCCCGAAACGGCACCCGCCCACGGCGCATGCGATCGAGCGTTTCGCCGATCGTGTTAATGATGAACCAGAACATGCTCCCGACTTCCACGAGCAACGAGCGGCTTTTCTCGCCGACGTCAGCGACGAGATCAGCCGGAGCGTGCACGATGGTTCCCGCGGTGCCCGGCGCCTGTGGTTCGTTCACGGCCATGAGCAGTGAAGTTGCCTTACTTCACAAGAGCGGCAAGTTTTCGGGGCTTGGCGCGCGGAAACCTGTGCTGCTCGCCGCGCCCTGCAAACCGGAATCCTAGGTATGCTTCGACTCCACCTCGCAATCTGCCTCGGCGCACTGCTCACGGCCGGACCTATCGCAGCACAACAGAAAGACCAACCAATGAAATTCGGCATGGTAATCCATGGCGGTGCGGGCACGATCGAGCGCAGCCAAATGACAGCGGAGAACGAAAAGGCGCATCGGGAAGGAGTCGAACAGGCGCTCAAGGCTGGCTACGCCGTGCTGGAGCGCGGCGGTTCTAGCCTCGATGCCGTCGAGGCCGCGATCCGCGTCTTGGAGGACAATCCGCTTTTCAACGCCGGCAAAGGCGCTGTCTTTACCCACGAAGGAACGAATGAACTCGACGCCTCGATCATGGATGGAAAAACGCTAAGGGCCGGTGCTGTCGCTGGCGTAAAACACATTCGCAACCCAATCAGCCTCGCGCGGTTGGTGATGGAAAAGTCGCCGCACGTCATGCTCTATGGGGAAGGCGCGGAGGCGTTCGCAAAGCAAATGGGAGTGAAGTTCGTCGACCAGAAATATTTCTACACCGACGAACGCTGGCAATCGCTACAAAAGGAAAAAGCGAAGAAGTCGCCCGCCCCGCTGAGCGACAAGGACCGCCACGGCACGGTCGGCGCGGTAGCGCTCGACAAGGCAGGCAATCTCGCGTCCGGCACGTCGACTGGCGGGACGACGAACAAGCTGTTCGGCCGTATCGGCGATTCGCCGATCATCGGCGCCGGCACCTATGCAAACAACCGGACCTGCGCAGTCTCATGCACTGGCGACGGCGAATATTTCATTCGCTCCGTCGCTGCCCACGACGTCTCGGCAATGATGGAATACAAGGGAATGCCGTTGAGCAAGGCGGCGAAGGCGGCGATCGACAATGTGGACGAACTAGGCGGCAGCGGAGGCCTCATCGCGATCGATAGGGAAGGGAACTTCGCGATGCCGTTCAATACTTCGGGGATGTATCGCGGGACAGTGGACGCGGATGGGAAGATCAGCGTGGGGATTTATCGCTAGTCGTCCTTCCTGCTGTTCGCCTTCACTCGAGAAGGATCAGGCAAGTAACGGCCATCCACATGGCATGGCACGCCATGAGCACCGTTCCTCCTCCCCAAACCCGAAATCTGCAATGGGAAAGGCCCACTATTTCAGCTTACACCGGCTTCCTAATTACATACTTCACGTTGAAGGCCGGGCGACCCGTTGAACTAGGTCGTTCCACCATCCCACATCTGATTCCCCCAATCCTTTCCGTGCCTTTTTGGGAGCGAATATTATTTTCCCCGACGTAGAAAACCACGTTCTCCACAAACTGAAAGGCGTGATTCAGCATGAGTTGTTTCAGTTCCCGGTTATAGCGCCCGCCCCAATAATTTCGCGCCAGGAACGTCCATCCAATTTCGATCTCCGAGATTTCCGGGCCATAGCCGTGATACCGAGTGCTCCCTATGATCTGTTGCGTCCTGGCATCTAGGATGACAAAGGCTCCACCGGATTCCAGCGCTCCGCGGAAGTAGCCGCGGAAGACATCTTCTCTATAGCGATCGCTCTCCGGATGCTGTTCCCAGATAAGTGGATCCGACGCGACCGAAAAAAGATCGGCCCAATCTTCCGGTGCGAGCGGGCGAAGGGCGATCAGTTCGCCTCTTAAATGTGGTTGAAGGTCAAAGGACATTCCATGGACCGGGCTCCGGGTGAGACCTCGTTAGGCGGCGGATCTCCGCGAAGCGCTGGTTTTATTCCACGATATCAATCGTCGCCTTCTGCCCGTGTCGGGCCGCTGCACTCGAAAGCAGCGCGCGAATAGCGCGAATCGTTTGCCCGTTGCGCCCGATAATTCGGCCGATGTCGCTCTGGCGCATTTGCAACCGGAAGACCGTCAGGCGCCCTTGCGGGATTTCGGAGAGCATGACTTCGTCGGGGAATTCGACGAGTTGCCGGATGATGAACTCGAGGAACTGTCTCACGGTTCGAGCCTAGCGACGCGGCCCGGATTGTGCAATTCCGACTTTGCGGACGGAAGCGCTTCGAAAGGTGAGGACATGCAGAAGCCTGTCCCTCCGAGGAGATCTGCCGCAGGGCAGGCTATTCCGTCGCGGCTTCCGCGGCGGGTTCGCTGGCAACTTTCGCTGGTGCGGCGTCAGCCGGAGCGGCCGCGGCGCGTGCCTTGTTCTTTTTCAACAAGCTGCGCACCGTGTCCGACGGTTGTGCGCCACGCGCAATCCAGTGTTCGGCCCGATCGATTTTCAGCGTGCTGTTTTCGCCCTGCCTCTTGGGATCGTAGGTGCCGATGATCTCGATGAATTTCCCGTCACGCGGGCTGCGGCTGTCGGCCACGACGACCTTGTAATAGGGGCGATTCTTCGCGCCTTCTCTGCGTAGTCTGATTGAAACGGCCATTTGCGGAAGTTAAGAGCTGAGAGTTGTTAGTTGAGCGCCGGAGGGATGAAATGAATCGCCCAAATCGGGCAAATCGCAAGTCAGCTCTTCATTCGCGACATCTGCGCCATCATGCGCTTCATCTTGCCGGCGTTCTTCATCAGCTTGCGCATTTGATTGAAACGCTGGAGCAGATCGTTCACTTCCGTCACGCTGCTCCCGCTTCCACGAGCAATCCGCTGCCGCCGACGCGCGTTCAGAATATCGGGACGCTTGCGTTCCTTCTCGGTCATCGAAAGGACGATCGCCTCGGTGCGCTTGATCTGCCTTTCGTCGATGTTCACGCCCTTGAGGTTGTTCATTCCAGGGAGCATCCCAAGAATGCTTTCGAGCGGCCCAAGTTTTCGCATCATTTTGAATTGGGCGAGGAAATCATTGAAATCGAATGACGCCGTCCGCAGCCTGGTCTCCATCCGCGCGGCTTCCTCCTCGTCAATCGCCTCGGCGGCTTTCTCGACCAGCCCGACAATGTCGCCCATCCCGAGGATGCGTCCCGCGAGGCGATCGGGCACGAACGGCTCGAATTGGTCCAGCTTTTCGCCGACTCCGGCAAACTTGATCGGACGCTGCGTCACTTCGCGCATCGAGAGCGCGGCGCCACCGCGGGCGTCGCCGTCCAGTTTTGTCAGAACGATGCCAGTGATGCCGAGCGCTTGGTGGAAATGCGTGGCGACACTGACTGCCTGCTGGCCGGTCGCCGCGTCGGCCACGAGCAACACTTCTTGGGGCTTGAGGAAATCCTTGAGCTGTTTGATTTCCTCGATCAGCAGGGTGTCTATCTCCTGGCGTCCGGCGGTATCGAAAATCTGGACGTTACCGTTTTGCTGCGCGGCCCATTCCAGGCTTGCCGCCGACGCGCGCTTCACATCCTTCTCGTTAGGCGAGGGCGTGTAGACCGGCACGCCGACCTGCTTGCCTAACGTTGCCAGTTGTTCGATTGCCGCCGGCCGCTGCAAATCGCAGGCGACGAGGAGCGGCGCGCGTCCCTGCTTTTTGAGGTAGGACGCGAGCTTGGCGGACGAGGTCGTTTTGCCGGCGCCGTTCAAGCCGACCATCAGGATACGGGCGGGCTTCTCTAGATTGAGAGGAGCGGCATCGCCGCCCAGGAGCGCAGTCAGTTCGTCGTGGAAAATCTTAACGATTTGCTGGCCGGGCGTGATGCTGCGCAGCACGTCTTCGCCCAGCGCCTTTTCTTTGATCCGGGCGACGAAATCCTTCGCGACCTTGTAATCGACATCGGCTTCGAGCAAAGCAAGCCGCACCTGACGCATCGCGTCGCTGACGTTCGTTTCGCTGATCGAACCATGCCCCCGCAGGTCCTTAAAGATGTCCTGAAGTTTGTCGCCGAGTTGTGAAAACATGAGTCGTTAGGCCGGGCGCGCGCCCGGGGCGATTCACTAGCACGGTCTGACTGCTCTTTCCACCAGCCCCATAGATCACGCTGGATTCGCAAATCGTGCGCGCTCGATTCATGTTGCACGGGCGATGAACAATTCCGCTCTGCTCCACATCGTCGAACGCCTCGAGGGCTTCCTCGGCAAACTGCCGGATTCGATTCGAAAACCGGTCCTGAGCGAGCTGACCCCGTTGAAGCAACTTTTTCTTCAGCAACGTCCGCCGCGCTTCGTTCTCACCGGTCCGGATCCGATGCCGCTGCTCGAATTCGTGGCGCGAATCTTTGCCCCTGACGCCGATGAAGCGCCGTCACGCGAAACACTAACTGGCCTCTTTCGCTGGCAGAAGATTGCGCTTGGCCAGCATGGTTCCATCCAGGTGCTGGACGCGCGCGGGGCGGACGACGCGGCACTTGCGCTCGTCCGCGATGCGTTGCAGCAGCAACCGGCCGATCTCTTTTTCTTCCTGCCTTCCGAGCGCGAGGCAAAGGTCGCGACGCGAAAAGAGATCGAGCGTCTGGAAAAGCTACTCGGCTCCAAGGGCAAGGGCGCGGCCGGCGCGAAGGTGATCGAACTGCAGCCGACGGAGGCGCCCGCTCTCCTCAAGCAGGAGATGGAGTCTCCCGCCATCTGCGCGAGCCTGGTCGGCGTCTATTCGTTAGGCCCGAATCTGCGCCGTATCCTGGCGAGCGAATTGCCTAACGAAGCGCGGGTCGAGTTGGTGCGCAGCGGGGGGGACAAACATGCCCAGGCCGAGATCGCCGAAATGCTGGTTAAATCGACGAGCGCGATCTGCGCCGCGATCGGCGCCCAGCCGATCCCGCTGGCTGATCTGCCGATCCTCACCACCCTGCAGCTGGTCATGGTCTCGGGCATTATGTACATCAGTGGCCGCGAAAGAAGTCTGCGCGCCGCGACGGAATTTGTCGGCGCTCTTGGCGCGAACGTCGGCCTCGGGATGATTTTTCGCGAAGGAACACGCGCGGCGCTGAAATTTTTTCCGGGGTGGGGGAATGTGGTCTGCGGAATGGTAGCCGGTGCCGGTACCTTCGCGATCGGACGCGCCGCAATGGTCTACTTTATCGAGGGCGCAACTCTGCGTGATGCGCGCCGCGCTTTTGCGCAGCACAAGAAGAAACGCATCGCGTTGCCGGGCAGCAAAACGAAAGCGCTCTCGGAGCGGAGCAAGAAACGGTAGACGTTCCGCTCTTCGAAACCGCGAGACGACGGCTGTATCAACAACACGACTCTGGCGTTTCCCGGAGCGAGGCGTCCGCGCAGCGGTCACTGAGCTTCAAAGAGCCGATTGAATAACTTGTGAATAATATCCGGTTTTCGGTGCAATTTGTTCACAGAAATCTGTGAACAAACCGCCTCGCATCCGCGCCGACGATCGTCCATTTTTTTCGCGCCGATGAAGCTTTCAGAAATCAGAAACATCCTGCAAGAAATTCGCGTTGTGCCGGTGAAGACGCTCGGGCAAAATTTCTTGCACGATCAAAATCTCGCGCACTGGATCGTACGGGAGGCGCAACTCTCCCCGACGGATTTCGTGGTTGAAATCGGGCCGGGCCTCGGCGCCCTGACTGAGCCGGCACTGGCCACGGGCGCAAGAGTTTTGGCGATCGAAAAGGATCGGCGGCTGGTGGATTTCCTTCGCCAGCGTTTTGCGGGGAAGCGTCTCGAGATCATTCATGGCGACGCGCTGGAGTTCGACGTGCGAGGGCTTTTTCTTCGCGGACCCATCAAGTTGTTAGGCAATCTTCCTTACAACATCGCCACCGAGATCCTGCTTCGTTTCCTTGCAACGCCAACTCCGATAACGCTGGCTCTGTTGATGTTACAGAAAGAGGTGGTGTTGCGGCTTTCGGCCGGACCCCGTTCCAAAGATTACGGAATTCTCAGCCTCATCTTGCAATCACAATACCGCGTCGATTATTTGCGCACGGTTCCTCCATCCGTTTTTCTTCCGCAGCCGGAGGTCGATTCCGCCTTCATTCGCCTGACCTCCCGCGTTCCCGGCGAGTTGCCGGATTATGATCGCGATTTGTTTCTTGCGCTGGTTCGGCGCGGTTTTTCGCAACGTCGAAAACAGGTCGGCAAGTTGCTCCGCGAGTACGTCGCGGACTGGCCGCAGGCTGCAATTGAGATCGGCGCGACAGTACAGGCCCGAGCCGAGGAATTGTCGCTCGAGCAATGGATCGCGCTGGCAAATCTAGTCCGGCCGCCTGGGGCTGAAAACGCGGGCACGGATCTCGACGAGGAGTTCGCGGTCGTGGATGAAAACGATCGCGTGATCGGGGCTGCGCCGCGGCGTGAAGTGCATGGGAATAACTTGCGGCATCGGGCGGTCCACATCTTTCTTTTCAACCACGCAGGCGAACTGCTTTTGCAGAAGCGTTCGCGTTGGAAGGACCGGCATTCCGGGCTCTGGGATTCGAGCGCGGCCGGTCACGTGGCGGCCGGCGAAGAGTATGATGCGACTGCCGCACGTGAGCTGGGCGAGGAACTGGGAGCGACGACGGACCTGTCGCGGGTGGCCAAGCTGCCGGCCTCGGATCAAACGGGCCAGGAATTTATCTGGCTGTATCGCGGCACGCAGGACGGGCCATTCACGCCGGCGCGCACCGAGATCGATGCGGTGCAGTTTTTCCCACTCGAAATGGTGGAGCGCTGGGTCGAAGAAAGGCCGGAAGATTTCGCGCCAGGCTTCATCGAATGCTGGCGAGAAGCGCGCGCCAGCCTAACGAACCAGGCCGCCTAGCGGCGGATGACCATGGCTGGACGGGCTTTTTTGGCCGCCGTCCTTTTGGTCGCAGCTTTTTTCGCCACGGCCTTCTTTGCTGCCGGCTTGCTCGCGCCTTTTTTGGTTAACGTGGTTCGCGCCGGGAGATCCCCCATCACTTCGCGGCGATATTTGCGGGCCGCCTTGCGGGCCTGTTCTTTGCCTCCATAAACGGCGTCGCTGAACATTCTCGTGCCGGTCGATGAACCACGAACGAAGTGCACTTGAAAACCGTGCGTTTGTTTCTTGGCGCGCGGCTTGGTGTCGATGCGCTTGATGTTTTGTTCAGAGTCGGGATTGGATCGTTTCCTCATAGTCTTTTTGGCTCTCTTTTTAGCCTAACGAGTGGAGCGTAAGGTCAACCTTTCCGTTATGCAAATGTACCGGGCACGAATTTTAAAATTTTTGCGCGCGCGCCATCAGATTGAGTGCAGGCAAATTCCAGGTGTCTGCTTTTGCCTCGTAAACGCTGCGCGGGAGAAGAACGTAACAGGGATGGCGCTCGGCCCGCAGCCAGGTGATGAGACGCACCAGTTCGCTCTCCGCCATCGTAGTGCAGCCCGAGGTCGGACGCGAGACACCGCGCCGGATATGAAAGAAGATTGCGCTCCCTTCGTTAGGCACGGGCGGATCGGAGTTGTGCCGAATCTCGACCAGCCAGCGGTAGGCAAAATCGTGATGTCGCATTTTCTCCTTCGCAAACCAGGGGGGCGGATGTTCCGGGTCATCGATCGTGGCAAAGCGATTGTAATCCGGTCGCTTCGGGTCATCGATCCAGGCGTCGGCTTTGGTCACCTGATGAAACGGAAAGTCGGCGCCTGGCGGCAGCGCCGGATCGTAGGTATAGATCTTTCCGATTCGGAAAACTCCGGCCGGCGCGCGACCATCACGCTCATTTTTTCGCAGGCCGCTTTCCTCCTGTCCGGCAAGGCCGCGACCCCAGGCCAGACCATTTTTCCCAAAGAGAACGGGCACGGGCTCACCCACACTGCGCCACGGGCCGTCACCGGCACGTTCGAAGCGTTGCAGCACGCCTTTCATCGAATCCCAATTCGGAGCCAACCCAACGATCAATTGTTCGCAATCGGGCGGGACACCGGCGGCACGCGCACTGCTGGCGAGGAGAAGCAGCAATGCCGACAGAAGCACTCCTCGAACCGCGCGTGACATCGCCCAATTTACACATGCCGCCGTCCCGTCCAGCCGGATGGTGGGCTCGCCGGAAGCACGCCGTGGCGCCGTTTCTCTTGCTCGCCGCCGCGTTGGCAACCTATGCGCCGGCACTGCGCAACGGCTTTGTCTGGGACGACCAGGCGCTTGTTTTGCGCGATCCGCTCATTCGCAGTTGGCGCCTGATTTGGGAAGGGTTTCAACACTTTCTGTTTACGGACGCAGGGGCTTCCGATTTCTACCGACCTCTGCAAAGGGCGAGCTACACGTTCGATTACGCGGCCTTCTTTGTTTCGCCGATGGGGTATCATCTCGTCAGCATTCTCTGGCATGCGGCGGCGGCGATCGTGTTGTTCTATTTCGCCGAGGAATTTCTTGGCTGGTGCAAAATGGAATCCACACGGCGCTTCGGCGTCGCTTTGCTGACGGCACTCGTCTGGTTGCTGCACCCGGTGCAGAGCGCGGCGGTGGTTTATGTGGCGGGCCGTGCTGATCCGCTCGCGGCGGCCTTCGGTTTCTGCGGGCTCTTTCTCGGGCTCCGCATGCTGCGCGCCAGCGGGAATCGGAAATGGGCTTTTGGTGGCGGGGCCGCTCTTTGTTTTCTGGCCAGCGCGTTGAGCAAGGAAATGGGACTCATTTTCTTGCTTCTTTGGTTCATCATAGTCGTCGCGCAGCGCGGACGCGCGGCATTGTTAGGCGCGATTGGTCTCGTAGCCGCGGTCGTGATCGTCTACCTCAGCCTGCGCCTGCCCGCGGAACACATTGCGCCACCCGCGGCAGCCTCGAGGCCGCTTCTCGTTCGTCCGATCATCGCGGCGCGGGCCGTGGCGGAGTACACGGGGCTTCTCCTATTCCCATGGCATCTTCACATGGAGCGCGACGTCGAGACGCATCCATCTGGGTTTGCGCCGGCGAGCATGAACGCCGCGTCATGGCGCGAGTTGCAAACGCTGCTCGGTCTCGTTCTGATCGCGGCCGCGGCCTATGCACTCTGGCGCTCGCGCCATCATCCCGCGATCTTTTTCCCCCTCCTGCTGGCGTATGTTTGCTATCTGCCGATCAGCGGAATTATCACGCTGAACGCCACCGTGGCCGAGCACTGGCTGTATCTGCCCAGTGCATTTCTTTTTCTCGCCGCAGCGGCCACGCTCGATTCGTCAGGCTCGAAAGCGATTTACGTTTGCCTAACGATCTGGCTTCTCTGCCTCCCGGTCCGCACATTTGCCCGCACTTTCGACTGGAAAGATCAGCGCACCTTTTTGACCCGCACGATCGCCGACGGCGGCGACTCCGCCCGGATGCTGATCAACCTCGGTGGATTGGAATTGAGCGAAGGTCATCTCGAAGCCGCGCGGGCGCCACTGGAGAGCGCCCTGGGTAAGGATCCGGAGAGTGCTCTCGCCCGCCTCAACCTCGCCGCGGTAAAAATAAAGGAGCGCGATTTTGCCGGCGCTCGTGAACTGCTGAAAAAAATCACAGAGCCGCCGGAGTTCCACGCTCGGGCGGAAGAAAGCCTGGCCGTGTTGGAAAATCGCGAGACCGGTACGGTCGACCTGATGCGGCTGCGTTTGGCCTCGCGGCTCGGGCCTAGGAACTGGACGATCGAGCAGCGTTACATCAAAGCGCTGGCCGATGTCGGTTATCCCGATCGCGCTATCGCCGAGTTGCAGACCTGTCTCGTGGCTGCGCCTTATCGGGCGGAAAGCTGGCTCATGATGAGCCAGCTCTTGCCCAAGATTGGCCGGCCTAGCGAAGCGGCAATCGCCCTTGCCGAAGCGGAAGCCGACGATGTTCATCTGCACGACCGGCCCGAGACGCGCTGACTCGTAGAGGGGCCAGCCTAGGGCAATCCGACCGCTGAATCGTTAGGGCAAATTGTCGTCGCCGGTTGCGGCTCGTTCCGCGCGAAGCGTATCGGCGTCGAGAAATTTCATGCCGAGCAGCCAAAAGACGCCGGAAAGGAGCATGATTGCCGAGACGAAGAGGAAGGCGATCGTCCAATTGGTATGCCCGGCCACATAGCCGATGGTGGGAAAGGCGAGCACGTCCCCAAGGGCGTGAATCACGAGAATGTTGAGGGCAAAGGCGGTCGCGCGAATCTTGGGCAGAGCGACATTTGCCAGGGCGGTGTTCGATGGGCCGGTATTGAGGAACATGAAAAACACCGAGGCCGCCATCAGCCACCAGGCGCGGGGAAAGGGAGTGAAGAGCATCGCTACAAAAAACGGGCAGGCGAACAACATGCCGCAACCGGAGACGAGAAAGTATGAGCCTGAGATTCTGGCGCGCAGCCGATCGCCCAACGATCCGCCCACCAGGGTCGAGACGAGCCCGGCGCTGGCAAAGATGACGCCGAACATTTGCGTGGAAGAGGCGGGTTGCCCGCGAAACTTGAGATAGGCCGCGACCCAGAACCCGATTCCTCCGAGCGCGAAGGTCATGGCGGTTTGGGCCGCGCAATTCAGGACATACGATCTCGTGCGCACGAGCACGAAGAAATCGGCGAGCTGGGCGCGTTGTCGTTCGGGGCGAACGCCGCCGCTGGCGCGCGGGTCGCGCTGGAAGAGGGCGTAGGTGCCGAGGAGAAGGCCGGGAATGGCGGCGAAGTAAAAGGCGTAGCGCCACCGTTCCCCCTCCGGCACGAATTGGAAATGGATCAGGACAGCCCCGCCCAGAACATAGCCAAGCGCGCTTCCCACCGGGATGGCCGCGCAAAAAAGCGCGAGAATTCGCCCGCGCGTTTCGAGCGGAAAGTGGTCGGCCAGGATGGTGGGCGCGGCCGGGCCGTAGCCGCCTTCACCGATGCCGACAAAAACGCGCGTTGCAAAAAGCATTGCGAAACTAATAGCCAACCCCGAGGCCGCGGTCGCCAGACTCCACAGAATCACGGTGCATCCGACAATTAACCAGCGCGAAAAGCGATCGGAGAGCCAGCCAAGGATGGGTGCGCTCAGCATATAGGTGATGAGAAATGCACTGCCAAGCGTGCCGCTGATCGCCATCGCATTGACATCCGTCGCGGAGAAAAACGTGGCGCGAATCCAAGGCTCGACCGCGGCCAAGACCTGCCGGTCGATGTAATTAAACAGGTTAATGGCGAGGAGTAAGCCCATCGCCATCCACGCCCCCGATTTGACTTCCCTCTGTGCGACCATCATGGAATTGCCGATTGCAGTGGGCGAAGCGTCGATTGTAAATCATAAATCCATGCCGCCTATTTCCGTCGCTGAGCGCGCGCTTCGTTTCTTCGGGATGCCACTGGTGCGAATGATTTATCGCGTCACGGCTGTGGGCGTGGAGCGGTTGCCGCGCGGCGGCTTTCTGCTTTTGCCCAACCACATCACATGGGTTGACGCGATCGTCCTCCTCCTCGCCTGTCCGCGGCCGATCCGTTTCATGATCGCGCAGGAATATTATCGGAACCGTTTTCTTCATCCGGTCCTGCGCATCACGCGTTGTATTCCGATCACGCCGCGGCGCGCGAAGGAGGCGATGCGGATGGCGGCGGAGATGATCTGCGACGGCGAAATCGTCTGTGTGTTTCCAGAAGGCCAATTGACTCGTTCGGGAATTCTGGGTGGATTGCGTCGCGGTTATCAACTGATCGCGCGTCAGGCGGCGGCCCCGGTTGTGCCCGTCTGGATGGATCAACTCTGGGGCTCGATCTTTTCTTTCCAAGGCGGGCGTTTCTTTCGGAAATGGCCCCGTCATTTTCCGTATCCGGCCGCGGTCGAATTCGGCGGGCCGCTTTCGCCTAACGAAGCCGACACGGCGACGGTGCGTGAACGGCTTTTGCAGTTAGGCGAGAGTTGTTTCAGCCGGCGGCCGACGCTGCGTCAATCGCTCGGGGCCGCGGCCGTGAAGGGGCTAGCGCGGCATCCCATTCGCACCGCCGTGATAGATGGTATGGACGGGTCAACGCTTAGCCGGAGCAAATTGCTCGGCGCCGCGGCGGCCTTGAGCCGCTATCTTCGGCGCGCCTGTCCTGAGCGACGGATCGCCATCGTCCTGCCGGCGAGCAAGGGAGGAGTGGCGGCTATCCTGGCCATCGTGCTCGCGGGCAAGGTGCCGGTGGGACTGAACTTCACCAGCGGCCGGAGTGCGCTCGCACGGGCCGAGGAGATTGCCGGCCTGACGACGGCGATCTCGGCGAATGCCTTCGCCCAACGCCTGCCGGATTTTCCCTGGCCGCAGAAGACGATTCAGCTCGACGAACTGCTGCCTGCGATGAAGCGGCAGATTTTTTTCTGGTGGATGGCGGCCGTTCTGTTGCCGGCGCGCATCCTGGTCCGCTGGCTCGACGTGCCCGCGGAAGGCGGCCACGAGGAAGCCGTTTTGCTTTTCACGAGCGGCAGCTCCGGCGATCCCAAAGGGGTTGTCCTGAGTCACCGCAATCTGGTCGCTAACGTCGCGCAGTTTCGCGTCGTGCTTGATGCGACGAGGGAGGACCTGATCCTGGCTTCGCTTCCGTTCTTTCACACCTTTGGCTGCACGGTGACCCTTTGGTTTCCGCTCATCGATGGGGGACCGCATTGTGACCTATCCGAATCCGCTTGAGGCGGCGAATTGCGCCGAGCTGATCGAGCGCTATCGCGTGACGGTTGTGCTGGCCGCCCCGACCTTCCTTCGCGGCTATCTGCGCAAGGCGGAGGCGAAGCAATTCCAGAGTGTCCGCCTAACGATCACCGGCGCGGAGAAATTACCCCGCAATCTGGCGGAAGCGTTTGAAGAGCGGCTCGGGAAACCGGTTTTCGAAGGTTACGGTCTGACGGAAACGTCGCCGGTGGTGAGCGTGAATCTGCCCGACCCGAAGGCGTCGCAACCCGGCGAGACGGTCGCAACTTTCCAACCGCCCCGGCTCGGTCGGCAAGTTGGTTCCAGGGTTGGCGGCCGAAATTCGCGAACCGGAAACGGGTCGCAAGCTTTCCCTGCACGACTCCGGCATGCTCTGGCTTCGCGGGCCGAATATTTTTGAAGGATACCTGAATGACCCTGCGCGCACGGCGGAAGTGCTGCAGGATGGTTGGCTCAAAACCGGCGACCTCGGGCGATTCGATCAGGACGGTTTTCTTTTCATCGAAGGTCGGCTCTCGCGTTTCTCCAAAATCGGCGGCGAAATGGTTCCGCACGAAACTGTTGAACACCAGATTCAGGCCGCGCTTGGGCTCGGGAATGAGGGCGAACGCGCCATCGCCGTTGCTGCGGTGATCGATTCGCAAAAGGGCGAAGCGCTTGTGCTCCTGAGCACGATTGAAATCGATCAGGCGAAACTGCGCGCCCGGCTGCAGGAAGCCGGTGTTCCCAACTTGTGGATCCCGAAGACGATCAAACGGGTGGAACAAATTCCACTGCTGGCGACCGGAAAACTCGACTTGCGAGCGTGCAGTGAAATCGCGGCCCGTCGCGAAGGAACTGCGCCTGAAGAAGAACCGCCCGCCTCATCCGCCGAGAAGCGACCGGCGTGACTGGGCGTTTTTGTATAAAGATTCCCCTGGGGAGGGTTAAACATCAGAATGGCATGTCGCGGTCCTGCGACATTCGGCGGTCGCCTTTCCAACTTCCTTTTTTTGTTAGGCGTCAGCGAATTCCGGAAGCAGCTCGCGTTCCGGCGGCAACTCCGTTTCGGTCTCAGCCTCCGCCGTTTCCTGCGCTCCTTCACGGTGGGTGCGTGCGATTAGCACGTAGAGCGACGGCACGATGAAGAGCGTAAAGATCGTTCCGATGCTCATTCCGCCGACCAGGACCAAACCGATCGAGTTACGTGCTGCGGCGCCGGCGCCGGTCACGAGGGTGAGCGGGAAGTGGCCGGCCACGGTCGCGACGGTCGTCATCATGATGGGGCGCAAACGAATCCGGGCGGCTTGCGCCGACTGCAGCCAGCTTGCTCCGAGCCCTGGCGCTGGAAGTTCATTCGCGAACTGCACAATCAGAATTCCGTTTTTCGAGACGAGGCCGACGAGAGTGACAAGACCAACCTGCGAGTAGATGTTGAATCGACGTGGTCCAGCCATCGGTAAAGAATTGATCCCGTCCACGGGCATCTTCAGAAACATGAAAATGCCGCGCGCCAAACATCGCCAGCGGGACTGAGCCGAGGAGAATGATGAACGGATCGCGGAAGCTGTTGAATTGCGCGGCGAGGACGAGAAAGATGAGGGCGAGGGAGAGGATGAAGACACCGAGAAACTTGCTCCCCTCAGTCCGCAACTGGCGCGCTTCGCCGGTGTAGTCGATGACGTAGCCCTTGGCAGGATCTTGGCGCTTCGTTCTCGAGAAACCTGAGGGCGCCGTCGAGCGGGACGGGTCACACCGTTAATCGTGACAGCATTGAGCTGCTGCATGCGATTGAGGGAACGGGCGACGGTGGCGTGCTTGATCGTCGCAATCGTGCTCAAGGGGATGAGCTTGTTGTCGGGTCCGGTAACGTAGATGTTTTGTAACTGCTCGGGATTCAAGCGATCGACGTCGCTTGATCTGGTGGGATGACCTTGTAACTGAGGCCCTCCATGTTGAAGCGATTGACGTAATTGCCGCCGATGCTGGCCGATAGATCCGCGCCGACCTGCTGCATGTCGAGCCCCATCGCCGCGACCTTGTCGTGATCGAAAACAATTTGCGCCTGTGGCTGATCGATCTTGGTGTCGATGTCGCCAAACTGAAAGATGTGCGCCGCCATCGCCTTCTGGAAGATTTCCTTGGCGAACCCGAGGATCTGCTCCTGGTCCGCGGTGGAGGCGACGACAAAGCTGACGGGGAAATTATCGGCGCCGGGAAGAGCGGCGGGCATGATCGGGAACATTTGGATGCCGGGGATCTGGGCGAGCTCTTGCTGCACGATCGGCAGGTAGTCTTTTGTCGGCGTCTTCCGTTCGCCCCACGGCTTCAGCACCATGCCGCCGAATCCGCTATCCGGAAAGGTGAGCTGGAAAGTGAAACGTGTGTCTTTGATGTCCTTGAAGACTTTGCCGGCCGCGTCGGCATAACGAATCGTGTCGTCGATCGTGGCATCGGCCGGGGCGGTCATGATGCCGAAGATGACACCCTGATCTTCCGTCGGCGCCAATTCCTTTACGCCGACTTTCGGGATCATGATGAACATGAGCACTGCGATGATCGAGAGACCGGCCCAGACCGCGTAGACCGCGGGTCGCGCCGCGAGAGTGCGATCGAGGTGACTGCCGTACCAGTCGCGGAAGCGATCGAAAGTGCGATTCACCCAGCCGCTGAATCCATGATCGACATGTTCGGCGCGCAGGAGATAGGCGCACATCATCGGCGAAAGGACGAGCGCGACGACGCCTGAGATTGCCACAGCGCCGGCCAGGGTGAGCGCGAACTCGCGAAAGAGCGCGCCGGTCAGACCACCCTGGAGCGCGATCGGGGTGTAGACCGCCGCGAGCGTGATCGTCATCGCGATGATCGGCCCGATCAGTTCGCGCGCACCGACGAGCGCCGCCTGGAATCGCGGCATTCCTTCGCGCATGTGGCGTTCGATGTTCTCGACCACGACAATCGCGTCGTCGACCACGAGACCAACGGAGAGGACGATGGCGAGCAAGGTCAGCAGGTTGAGGCTGAAGCCGAAGACCTGCATGAGAAAAAGCGCGCCGATCAGGGAAATTGGAATCGCGACGACCGGCACGATCACGGAACGGACCGAGCCAAGAAAAGGAAGATGACGAGCATCACGATGAGGAGCGTGTCGATCAGCGTCTTCACGACTTCGTGGATGGCGTCGTTGATGTAAGCGGTGGCGTCGTAAGCGATCTCCGCCTTCATCCCGGAGGGCAGCTCCTTCTTGATCTGCTCCATCTCGACCCGGACGCGCTTGATCACATCGACGGAGTTAGCATTCGGCAAGACCCAGATGCCCATGAAAACGGCTTTCTGGCCGGAGAAGCGGACCTCGGTATTGTAATCCTCTGCGCCCAGCACGACGTCGGCGATGTCACCCAGCCTGATGAGCGTGCCCTTTTCCTGCTTCACGACGAGCTGCTTGAACTGCTCGGTGGTGTGCAGGTCGGTATTCGCGGTCAGGTTGACCTGAAGCATCGAGCCCTTGGTGCTCCCGACGGCCGCAGAGGTAATTGTTGCGCGAGAGCGCGCTCCGCACGTCGGCCGGGCGGACGTTGAGCGCGGCCATCCGTTCCGGTTTCATCCAGATGCGCATGGCGAAGGTGCGGCCGCCGAGAATGTCGGCCTTTTGCACGCCGCTCACCGCAGTCAGCCGCGGCTGCACCAGGCGCACGAGATAATCGGTGACTTCGTTAGGCTGGAGAATGTCGGAGGTGAAGCTGAGATAAGCCGAAGCGAACTGCGAGTCGGCGGATTGAATCGCGATCACCGGAATCTCCGCTTCCGGCGGCAGATCGCTCCGGATCGCATCCACGCGCGAGCTGATGTCGGAGAGCGCTTTGTTCGCGTCGTAGTTCAATTTCAGGCGCGACCGTGATCGTCGAGCCGCCCTGCTTGCTTTGCGACTGGACGTAATCGATCGCCATCCGCCGCCGCGATCGCGCGTTCGAGCGGGGTGGTGATGAATCCGCGCACGAGTTCGGCGTCGGCCCCGACGTAAACCGTTGTGACCGTGATCGCGGCGATATCGCTGCGCGGATATTGCCGGACGTTGATCGTCTTGATCGCCTGCAACCCGGCGATGACGATGACAAAGCCACGACCATCGCCAGCACCGGCCGCGGATAAAGAGTCCGTAAACGCCTTCATCAGAAGATACAGATAGGCTTAGGTGTCGACCGGCGTCGGATTCAACTGCGGTTCGGGCGCGAGCTGGTTATTGATCGTCACGCCCATGCCGTTGCGCAATTTAAAAACGCCCGTCGCGGCCACCATCTCGCCCGCCTTCAGCCCGTTTGTGATCGCGACAAAATCGCCACGCGATTCGCCGACCCGGACAAATTGCTGTCGCAGCGCCAGCTCTTCCTTGCCCGTTTTTTCATCCTTCTTCTTCTCGATCACATAAACCGAGTCGCCAAAAGGCGCGTAGGAAATGGCACTCCCGGGAACAACGAGAGTGTGCCCTTTTTCGGGCAGGATGACGTCCGCCTTCAGCAAACATGCCGGGCCGCAGCTCGTGCTTCGAATTTTCCAGCGTCGCCTGGAGCGTCACGTTGCGGGTGACGGCGTCGACCATTGAGTTAATCGCGCGTCAGCTTGCCCTTGAATGCGTCGCCCAGGATCGCGTCGCTCTGCACCCGCACCTCCAGACCCTCCGAGAGCTTGGGAAGATTTTGCTGCGGCAACGCAAAATCGACGAAAACGCGGATTGAGCGCAGTTAGCGCGACCACCAGTTGTCCGGCGTTGATTGTCTGCCCGACATTGACCTCGCGAATCCCGAGCTGACCATCAAAGGGCGCGTGCACTTCCTTCTTCGCGATCATCGAGCGCATGTTATCGACCGTTCCGGCTTTTTGTTTGAACTTGGATTCGGCCGAATCGAGCTCCGATTGTGAAATCACCTTGCGCTTCGCCAGATCGCGCGCGCGCTCGAGGTCCGATTTAGCCAACGCGAGGTCGGCCTCCGCCGTCTTCAACTGCGCGATCTCGGAAGAAGTATCGAGTCTCATCAGGACGTCGCCTTTCTTCGCCGTCCCACCGTTTTCGAAAAAGGATCTGGCTGACCGTGCCGCTGAGCTCCGCCGACACCATCGCGCCCTGGACCGGCGAAACCGAGCCAACCGCGGACAAGATTGGCGCCCAATCGACCTCCTTGACGGTCGCGCTCGCGACGGTCGTGGGCGGCAATCTCTGCGGCGCCGAGATCATCTTGTGGAACTGGAGCGCTTTGAGATCCGCACGACGTGACAAGAAGAGCGCCAGGACCGACAAAAATCGCTCCTCCCAGCTGCGTTTCCTGCGAAGGAACACGATCGAGAGTAGTCCGGGGAAAACGAGTGCCACGTCGTGATCAGAATTGCGATAGAAAAGAATGCCATGTGCTTGTTGGATAAAAATTCAGTGTTCGATTATGCATGAGCGGCGCGACTGTTTCCTGCGAACAGCAGCCGCCAGAGGGTGCGGGCGACGTCCAATTGATGCGCACGCTGCTTCGCCGGGGACATTCCCGAAGGCTGCAACACGCTGCGCATCATCGTTCCATCATTCATCGCGAAAATCATCTCCGCGATTTCTCGCGCTTCGAGTCCGTGCGCAACATGTTTTGAATCGGGCGAACGCGCGATCAGATCAGTCACGCCCTTTCGCCTTGGTCCGCACGACATCGCGCACCAGCTTAGCCACACGCGGATTGCGTCCGGCTTCGGCGAAGAGATCCACCACGAAAGTCGAGATGACCTGCGGCGAATCCTCGCAGCAGTGGGAGGTGAACAAAATCTCGAGCGATTCAAGCAGGGTCGGCGCCTGGCCGGCCGCGCTCCAGCAACTGCGCGATCTCTTTTTTGTGTTCCGTCGGCGATCGCAGAAATGACCTCGTCCTTGTTTTTGAAATAGCGATAGATGAGGCCGACGCTGATCCCGGCCTCGGCGCTGATGTCGTGCATGCTCGTCTGGTGAAAACCAGTCCTGGCAAAGCAGACGATGGCCGCGTCGAGGATTTGTCGGCGGCGATCATCGGCGGTTTCGGTGCGTTTGTGTGGCATAATGGGGAAGGGGACAATGAATGAACGTTCATTCATTGTCAAATCGAGGATCATTGCTGGAGCAGGGGAGGTGCCAGGCCTCTTCGGATTTATTTCCGATGTTCAGCCGCCGAGTGTAATCGCGGCGTGTTGACTCGCTGGCCGAGGTTCGCCAAATGCTGCTTTCCTCTTCTGCGGCCGAGATGGCCGCCGCTCCTCGAACCTGCCAGGGGGGAGAGTTGAACTCCCGACCAAGGGCTTATGAGTCCCCTGCTCTACCACTGAGCTACCCTGGCGTTGAAAGCCAATCTTCTCCCGGCGTCAGACGAGGGCGACAAATCCGAGAGCCTTCGGCGCTCCTCGACCACGAGCTTGCCCCGCGCGCGAGCCGGTAAAATTGAATGGCAGGTCGAGCGTGTCAACGCACGCCTCGCATTGCGAAGAAAGCTATCAGGAAATAGTGTCCCGCTACTTTTGCCGATCGGTCAGATACGAGCGCAACTCGTTCTCACTCCCATGCATCGCGATCATGAAGCAAACTCCATCGCGCTCTCTAACCGCTCCGGTCCAGCCTTCGGCTTCCACGTAGCGCCAGGACAACCGCGATGGCGTCGGATTGCCAACCGGGCCTTCCTTCTCTGCCTCTGCCTGGTAGATAAAGAATTGCATCCCGCTTTCGGCCAGTACGACCTGCGCAACGCGCTCGCCGTCCTCATCATCAAACACCCGCGCCTCCCGCGCCCGCAGATCCGCGAACTGCATCGGAATGTCGAAGTGCTCGAGCTGGAATTTCATGAAGAAGTAATCACCGAGATTGATCGCGTCGGTGTTGACCTGGTCGAACTGGAAGTGGCGCGCGTTGCTCGCAACAACGAGCATCTTTTTCGCTATCGCCGATCCGGGAAATTCCTGCAGGTGCTCGACCAGAAGGAAGATTGCGATCCCGGCCAGCACCAGCACGGCGAGCGCGGTGGCCAGGATCGCCGGATGACGCGCCGTTTTTTTCCAACTGCGCTTCGCGCCTTTGATCAGGGCGGCATTGACGAACCACTCTGCTGCGTCCTTTGGGATCTCGATCCGCCGCACGAGATCGGCCAGCGCGACATCGAACCGGTGTTGCGCGCTGAGGCTAGCCGCCGCCTCCGGGATCGTGCGCGCGGCCTCCAGCGCCGACCGCATCGCCCGATCGCTCGGCGGCGCGTCGCTGATCGGGCGCGCATTCGAGCAGATCGCGTTTGCGACGCGAGAGCCAGCGTCTCATCGCGCCTCCGTCACGGTGTTGAGCCAGGCCTGGAATTGCGAGCGGCCACGCGAGATGAGGCTTGCCAGTTCATTCATTTTCACGTCGAGCAGGTTCTGCATCTCACGATGAGTGAATTCATTCAGATAGAAAAAAGCGAGCGCGCTCCGTTGCGGCTCCGGCGCTGCGGAAATCCATGCCGCCAGCTGGCTCGCCTTCAACTGCTCGACGCGGGACGCGTCGTCGGGTGCGATCGGTTCCTCTGGAAGCGTCATGGGTTCGGCTTGCGCGTCGTTCCTGGTGAGCGCGAGAGATTGATGGCGCGCCTCGTGAAATGGCCAAAGCTGATCGCTCGGCAACTGTCCGCGGGCCGCGAGCAGCGCCGCTTCCCGCAGCGTATTTTGAAAAGCCTCCAGCGCGCGGGCCGAATCGCCGGTCATGAGAAAACAGAACCGGTAAAGCTGCGGCAGCTTGCGCGAGAAACCGTGCGCTTCTTCTTTTTCCAAGCCGATAAGTTGTAGGCCGGATCCGCCCCGCGCAAGGCATTCGCTCTTCTTCCTCTTGCGCGCGATCTCAATTTGAAGGGAGCGCGATTAAGAGAATGACGCGGCTTCCAGCCGCCGCGCCACTTCCTCCGCGTTGGCCCGACCGTTGAAGGCCGAGATGCGAAAATAACCTTCCCCTTCCGAGCCAAAACCGCTCCCCGGAGTGATGACCACGTTCAACTCCCGCAACATCCGATCGAACATTTGCCAGCTCGTTAGGCCAGCCGGCGTTCGCACCCAGATGTAGGGCGCATTCTTTCCGCCGTAGACGGCAAGCCCGGCGCGCGTCGCGGCCGCGCTTAGGAGGCGCGCATTGCCCATGTAATGCTCGATCAAACCGTGCACCTGGGCTCGGCCTTCGTTGCTGTAAAGCGCTTCCGCTCCGCGCTGCACGGGATAACTCACGCTGTTAGCTTTCGTGCTCCAGCGACGGTGCCAGAGACGATGTAGCGGCAATTCGCGGCCGTCGCTCGTCTGTGCGAGGAGCCGCTTTGTCATGACCGTAAATCCGCAGCGCACTCCGGTGAATCCGCCGGTTTTGGAAAAGCTGCGAAACTCCACCGCCCGCTCCGTCGCGCCAGGGATCTCAAAGATCGAGCGCGGGATTCCCGGCTCGCTGATATATCCCTCGTAAGCCGCATCGTAGAGCAGGATTGCCTTGTGCTCCTGCGCGTAAGCAACCCACGCCTCGAGCTGCGGGCGCGTCGCCACGGCGCCGGTCGGATTGTTCGGGAAGCAAAGGTAAACGATGTCGGCATGCTCATTAGGCGGGGAGGGCACGAAGCCGTTCTCCGCCCGACACGGCAAATAAATAATTCCTTCGTAGCGCCCGGTTTCGTCCACCGGTCCGGTGTGCCCGGCCATTACATTGGTGTCGACGTAGACCGGATAGACTGGATTGGTAATTGCGATTCGGTTTCGATCCCCCAACACGTCGAGGATGAATCCGCAATCACTCTTCGATCCGTCGGAGATAAAGATCTCGTCCTCCGCGATCTCGATCCCGCGCGCGCCATAATCAACCTGTGCAATCCTGCTCCGGAGAAAGTCGCCACCCTGCTCGTGGCCGTAGCCACGAAAGGTTTCGCGCGCCGAAAGCTCGTCCATCGCTGCTTTCATCGCGTTCACCGCTGCCATGGGGAGCGGTTCGGTGACGTCGCCGATGCCGCAGCGGATCACGCGTTTGGCCGCGTCGGGATTAGCATCACAAAAGCCTTTCACCCGCCGGCCGATCTCGGGGAAAAGATAGCCCGCCTGGAGCTTGAGATAATTTTCGTTCAGGTAAGCCATCTTGTGTTTGCGCCGCGCGGTCGCCGTTATGCAACAGGACGCTCTTCGGCTGTCAACGAAATCCTCGATCCGCCGGCGCCGGCCGCTCTAGCCTTCCAATGGCGCGGCGGCGGCGTTTTCGATCAACCACTTCGAAGCCTCGGCGCGTGTTCGCGAGATGTGGGTACTCCAGCCCAGCTCTTCCACCAGAATTTCCCAGTGGTGCGCGATCGTGCGAATGCGGTCGTTAGGCGCGACGATGACTACGGCCGCATGCGGCCGGAAGGTTGCGATCACCCGGTCTTCCTCCACGATGTCTCTGAATTCCTCCCCGGTAATCCGTAGCTCGGTGACCGCCGAGAGATCGACCAGCTTGTAGTGAAAGTTCGCGGTAACCTGAACCAGCGCCCGGTCGGATTTGCAGCCTTCAAGAATTTCGCCACCGGTCACCACGCCCGTCCCGACATGGATGATTCCCATGTAGTCCTCGGTCAGGTCGGTGAAGAAGGCCATCTCGCATGCTCCGATCCGGAACACGTTAGTCCAGAATCTATTTTCGAATCAATCACCACCACAACTATTTTCGCTCCCTGTCTTTGGCGGGAAGTCGCCTAACGAACAAAACATCGTTGCTTGATCCGGGACAATTTCATCCCCGTTGCAGTGGCAACACCTGCCACAGCGCCAGCAGCAAACTAAGCAACATGCCGATCGCGCAGATCACGATCCCGAGGATCTGGAGCAGCATTCTTCCAAGATAAGGACGCGAGAACATGATTCGACTCCGCGAGTAGTCCGCGTCGCTCTGCAATCCAGCGATCCGCACCAGATACGGCCCGGGCCGTTCAACCTTGATTCGGCCGAGTGGAACCCGCATCGTGTTCACCCCGTAGACCGCGCCTTGGGCGCGCACGAAGTCGTAGCTCAACTTCGTTGCCTGCCCGGTGGCCTTCTCGACCACCTCGAATTCAAACTGGCGAACGTTTGCTCCGAAACGCGGCACCTCGACGATAAGCAGGAGCGCACCCGGCTCGCACACCTTAAATTCCTGCTCTGCGGCCAAAGGCCCGCTGGCCACGATCTGTTCGCGATTACTGCGCAACAAGCGCGCCACCACCCAGACCAGCAGGCCGCCCAGAAAAAGGAAAGCGGCGCTTGCCGCGAGCAGGAGGGGCAATGATTCGGCCATCATGAGATTCGTGAGGCCAGCTTGATGGTCTGCTGGAAGAAGCAAGGAGAAGGAAGATCGTTAGGCGAGGTCAGATACTCTCCCTTTTCCTATAGTCCGATCGGGTGCCACGCGCGGGCGCGACCCGGCCACTCCCGGTTCGGACGAACTTTTCGCCGATGAAAAGCTTGGAGTCTTTTTGGACGGCAGTTCGTTTCTCGTTCCTGGCCCACGGCCCGGAGCATTACGCCGCAGCTTGAAAAAGAAAACGCAAAACGCATGCTGCGGGAATCTTGATGGAAAATGACGACTCAATCTTCATCGCCGGACATCGCGGTTTGGTCGGTAGCGCCATTCATCGCAAACTGAGTGCGGAGGGATTTCGCCGCCTGCTCATTCGCACGCGGGTGGAGCTTGACCTGACGAATCGCCCTGCGGTCGATGAATTTTTCGTGCGCGAAAAGCCGGCTGTTGTCGTCATGGCGGCGGCGCGCGTCGGTGGAATCAAGGCGAACAACGACGAACCAGTCGAGTTTCTGCTCGAAAACCTCCAGATCCAGAACAACATCGTCCACGCCGCGCACGAAAACGGAGTGCGCAAGCTTCTTTTCCTTGGCAGTTCCTGTATTTATCCAAAGCTTGCCCCACAACCGATCCCGGAAAGTGCACTGTTAGGCGGCCCGCTCGAGCCGACGAATGAAGCCTACGCGATCGCCAAAATCGCAGGAATCAAACTCTGCCAGGCTTACGCCCGCGAGTACGGCGCGATTTTTATCTCGGCCATGCCGACGAATCTCTACGGGCCTAACGACAACTTCGATCTCGAGAAGTCGCATGTCCTGGCCGCGCTCTTACGCAAGGCGCATGAAGCGAAGGAATCGGGAGCGTCTCAGATTGTCGCTTGGGGTTCCGGCGAGCCGCGCCGCGAATTCCTCCATGTCGACGATCTCGCTTCGGCCTGCCTTTTCCTTCTCCAGAATTACGATAGTCCCGAGATCATCAACATCGGCACCGGAACGGACCTGACGATTCGTGAGCTGGCCGCGTTGATCTGCGAAGTAGTCGGTTTTAACGGCGAGCTGACCTGGGATCGAAGCCAACCCGATGGCACGCCGCGCAAGCTGCTCGACATCTCAAAGATCAGTTCGTTAGGCTGGCAACCAAAAATTCCGCTCCGCGAAGGTATCGTTCGCACCTACGACTGGTTCAAAGCCCAACCCCGCTAAGTCGCGGGAGGGACGTGCTTCCGTACGTCCAACACCGATCGACGCGGCGACCGCGGACCTTCGATGTGCCGAGCACGTCTCTTCGTACGGACCGAGTTGCCAACAGCGAATGTTGCCGACTCGGGAGCGAAATCCCAAAGAAATATCCGGAGTCGGCTCTAGAATTTCGCTGTAATCGCGGGCGCGTTCGTTGCTGCCGGTGCAGGCGTCAGCGGCTCATAAAACCTCAGCGCCTCGATATCGCTGCCGAGTTCACGCAGGGGGTAGTAACCTTTGGCGGCACCCGCGCCGGGGTCGCGGATGAGGTAGTCGAAACCGTCTTTGCCTGCGATGACGACAAAGTGGGTGATCCCACTGCGGAAACGCACGCGTACGATGACCGGGTTGCCGCGGGCGAGGTTGGAATCGATCAGGGCGTAGGATGGAAGGTCTTCGTAGATGTGCCGGACGCGGTCCGGCGCCCACCAGGCGGCGCGGTCCCAGTAAAGCCAGCCCTGGTCGGTGTAGCCGCCCACGGCAGCGAGGAACCAGTTGAGTTGCTGCGGGTCGGTCTCGATGCCGTAGGACTGGAAGACCATCGCAGCCGCGGCGACGGCGCACCCGGCGTCGCCGAGGGTTCCGTTCTCGGGTACGCCGCCGAGCGGGTCGTCACGCCATCTTGCGTCGCCCTGGCTGAATGAGGGCACCGACAGCTCGACTCGATGGAAGAAGTAACGTCCACCGCGCGGGGGCAGCGGGCGTTTCCAATGCCAGTCGATATAAATGCCGGTCGCGCCTGCGAGAAGCGCGAGGACAAGGATGAGAATGAAGCGTTTCAGAACGTGCAAATCTAACCGCAGACGCGGGATCCTCCAACGGCGGGTCGTGCTTCCGCACGTCCAGTATCTTAAGAGAGCGTGGCGCCGGGACTCTGCACACGCAAAGCGCATCCTTTGGGGGTCAGCGTATCCGCAGGACGCGAAGCAGTTCGCGACCCTCGCGGCCGGGATGGGTCCGTTGCGGGATCCATTCGCGTTCCAGCACGAAGTGAGGAGCGAAAAATTTCTCCAACTCTTCCAGGCCTACGCCATAGGGCGGCCCAGATTCGTCGTGGTCCGGATTGGGAAAAAGATCGCGAGCAATTTTCCTTGCGGCTTCAGGAGCCCGACGACGGTGTCAACGTAGTCCTGACGCAGCCCCGGATCGATCGCGCAAAAGCAGGTATGCTCGAAAACCCAATCGAACTGGTGATCGAATTTCGCCGGCAAGTCGAAAAGATCAGCGAGAAGAAATTCTTCATTTGCGATTCGCGGCCGTGACTTCGCCTTCGCGATCGCGCGCGTCGCAAGATCGATTCCCAGCACGTGATTCTGCGGCGTGCTTAGCGCCCGGACATCGTGACCGGAGCCGCAGCCCGGAACGCAAATCCTTCCACCGAGCGGCCCATTCTCTGCCAGGAAATCTAGCAGCGCGGGATGCGGTTTTCCTTTCTCCCACGGCGTCTCACGCCGGCGATAGGCCTCGTCCCAATCAGTTTGCGTTTGCTTCATGGCTGCGGTTCACTGGCACTTTCCGACATGTCCTTCGCATTTTCTAATCGCGCGCGCTCATGAAAAATCTGCGGGTCGGAGTCGTCGGGGTCGGGCACATCGGAAAGAATCACGCCCGCCTCTACGCCGAGACTGGCGCCGCCGAGTTCAGCGCCATTTTCGACACCGACGCCGCGACGGCCGCGAAAATCGCGGAGCAATACAAGGTGCGAGCCGCCTCTTCGCTCGAGGAATTTGCCGGATTGATCGACGCCGCGTCGATCGCGACGCCGACTAATTCCCATTTTGCGGTCGCACTCCCGCTCCTGGAAAAGGGCAAACATCTATTGATCGAAAAACCGATTGCGGCAGACGCGGCGCAAGCCAGCGAACTGGCACAACTCGCCGCGCAGCATCAATTGGTTTTGCAGGTCGGGCACGTGGAGCGGTTTAACCCGGTCCTGAGCGCACTCGAGGCCCGCCTCACCCATCCGCGCTTCATCGAGGCGCATCGCCTCTCGCCTTTTCCCAATCGCAGCACCGACATCGGGGTGGTGCTCGATCTTATGATCCATGATCTCGAAATCATTTTGCATCTCGTTAGGTCGCCGGTCCAATCGATCGACGCCGTCGGTGTGCCGGTCCTGAGCCGGCGCGAGGATATTGCCAACGCTCGGCTGCGCTTCGAGAACGGCTGTATCGCCAACATCACATCAAGCCGCATTAGTCCGGAGCGAATGCGCAAGATCCGCGTCTTTCAGGAGGACGCGTATTTGTCGCTCGATTATCAGAATCAGACCGGGGAAATTTTTCGTCGGACCGATACCGGGATCGAACGAGCGGCAGTTGAGATCGAGCCCGGGGAACCACTCCAGCACCAGCTTCTCTCCTTCGTCGAATGCGCTCGCACCGGTTTGCGGCCGAAAGTTTCCGGTTTCGAAGCCACCGCCGCCCTCGAGCTCGCGATCGAGATCACGAAACAGATTGCCTCTGCCCAATGAGCGCACCTGCGGAATCCTCGGCGGGACGTGCTTCGGCACGTCCTCGCCTGGATCCCCACGCCGTGAAACCGGAGACGTGCGGAAGCACGTCGCTCCGAGACGGCGTGCCCGTCGATCGCAAACATCCGATTCATCTTGCTCCGATCGAGGCCCACAATCGGTCGACCATAATCTTCGTGACCGCGTGCACCGTGGAGCGACGGCCGATCCTCGCCGCGCCGAAGGAGCGGTGATCGTTAGAGCATGGAAACAAGCGTCAACCTGGCTGGTCGGTCGCTATGTGATCCTGCCTGATCACGTGCACCTATTCTGCGCGCCGAGCGCAATCGACGCGCCCCCGCTGGAGCGCTGGATGCGATATTGGAAGTCGCTGGTGACGAAAACTCTGAACACCGAAAGCGAGACGGTATGGCAACGCCATCACTGGGACCGCCAACTTCGTTTGGGGGAAAGCTACGACAACAAATGGGAATACGTGCGGAGTAACCCGGTTCGCCATGGTCTGGTTGCCCGTCCGGAAGAATGGCCTTACCGAGGCGAGTTGAACGAATTGCGATGGTGATTCTCGCTTCGGAGCGACGTGCTTCTGCACGTCAGGAACTATTGCAGACATTGCGAAAATGCGCGGACGTGCAGAAACACGTCCCTCCTAGACGATGAAGGTCTATTTCGTCGCGGGGGAGGCGAGCGGCGACAATCACGGGGCCGCCTTGATGGAGTCGCTCCGGCGTTTGCGGCCCGATATTGCGTTGTCAGGCCGGGGCGGTCCGAAGATGACGGCGCGGGCAGGCGGTCAGTTTCGCGACTGGAGCGACGAAGCGGGCGTGGTCGGGCTCTGGGAAGTGCTGAAGCATTACGGTTATTTCCGCCGCGAATTCGCCCGGACCCTCGATGAAATCCGGGAAGCAAAACCGGACGCTGTGGTGCTGATCGATTACCCGGGCTTCAACCTCCGCCTCGCGCGTGCCCTCCATCAGGGTTCGTTAGGCGGGAAAATCATCTACTACATCAGCCCCCAGGTCTGGGCCTGGAACCGGAGTCGCATTCCCAAGATGGCGCGCTGGCTCGATCTGATGCTCTGCATTTTTCCCTTCGAGGTCGACCTCTACGAAAAATCGGGGCTGCGCACCATCTTTGTCGGCCATCCCATGATCGAGAACCTGGAGGCGAAACGGATCGACACGCCACGCGATCTGAATCTGGTCGGCCTTTTCCCGGGGAGTCGGGCGCGCGAAGTGCGACAGCTCATGCCGATTCTGATCGAAGTCATGCGAACACTGCGCGCCCAGCGCCCGGAACTGGTTTTCGAGATCGCGGCGGCCTCGGAAGGCCTTGCGAGCATGATCCGGCGCGAACTACAGGAGGCCGGCAGTTCGTTAGGCCAGTTTGAGGTCGTCGTCGGTCAGGCGGCGAGCACGATGCAGCGCAGCGCCGTGGGCGTGATTGCGTCCGGCACGGCCACGCTCGAAGCAGCCTTTTTCCGGTTGCCATTCGTCCTGATCTACAAGGTGGCGAACCTGACTTATCTTGCCGGCAAGATGCTGATCCAGGTAAAACACCTTGGGATGCCCAACGTGCTCGCGAACCGGGAGATCGTTCCCGAATTCATTCAGGATAAGGCGCAACCCGGCGTTCTCGCGCGCGAAGTTTTGAGCCTGTTGCGCGATCGCGGCCGGCGCGACCGGATGACGGCTGATTTTGACGAAGTGATCGCAAACCTCGGTCCGGGCGATGCGGACGAAACCGCGGCTCGCGCCATCCTCGATCTTCTCGGCGCTGCGCCGAAGAACTAATCGTTAGGCGGTTTATGCCCTCATCCAACAACATGGAAGAACGAATCGACCGCCTGCAACGCGGCGGAGTGATCGACATGCACTTCGATCTTCCGCTCGGCCTCTTTTGGAACCGCGACCGGCGCGGCGTGGTGGCGCAGGATTTCCTGGCGCAGTTCCAGGCTGGCAATGCTCGATTGTTAGGCGTGGCGGTTTACGCCGAGGACAAGTATCTGCCCGACCAGGCGCTGCGCGTCGCGCTCGACCAGGTCGCGCTCCTCCGCTCGGAGATCGAGCGCACGCCGGAGTTGATGCTCTGCACGACTTTCGCTGAGATCGAACGCGCCGGGGTCGAAAAGCGCATCGCACTGCTCCTCACGATGGAGGGCGCGGAACCGCTCGGCGACGACCTGAATCTGCTGAGAATCTTTTACGACCTCGGGCTGCGCGCCATCTCGCTCACGCATGCGAGGAAAAATGCCGCCGCCGCCGGTGGAATCTTTGCCGCCGGTGGGTCACCCGCGGATGGCCTGACGGACTTCGGCCGCGACCTCGTGCGCGAGTGCGAACGCCTCGGGATCATGCTCGACCTCGCGCACATCAACCCGGCGGGCTTTGAGGAAATTGTCGGCCTAACGAAGCGTCCTCTGATTGTTTCCCACACCAATGCTCGCCGCTTTTTCGACATCGAGCGCAACATCACTGATGAGCAGATCAAGATGATTGGCGCGCGCGGCGGAGTCATCGGGATCAACGCCATTCTCGTTAGTCCAACGAAAGAGGGAGCGAAGCTCGATCGGTATGTCGATCACATCGAGCATGTGGCCGGCCTGATCGGGATCGACGGCGTCGGGATTGGTTTCGATTTTTGTCAATTTCTCTGGCGCCAGATGCCGGCGGCGGAGCTGGAGGAGATGGAAACGAAGCTCACGCGCCCGCATTTTTTGCCGGACCTCGATAACCACAGCGATGCGCGCAACGTTACGCGCAAGCTGATCGAGCGCGGCTTTGGCGACGACCAGATCGAAAAAATTCTACGTGGCAACTGGCTGCGTGTTTTGCGGCAGTTGCTTTAGGAAATTCGCGCTGCGGGCACGGGATATTCCGGTGGCGTGCCGGCCAAAACAGATTGGCTTTGCGCAGGCTTGGTCAACAAAAGGCTCTTGCCACGGGCGAGATTCTCCGGCGAGTTTGCGGCCATGCCGGAATTGTCGTCGTCGCCGTTTCTCGGGACGTCGGCGCGGGGGATCGTGCTGGCGCTCTGCGCGCTGTTTTTCGTCATCACGAACCTGCCCTGGACGCTGGATGATTACGACCAGGCAAAGCAGGCCTACACCTCATTCGAGATGGTGAGGCAGGGGAACTGGCTCTATCAGCAGACGCCGAAAGAAAACGTGGCGACGAAGCCGCCGCTGGTCGGCTGGATTTCCGCTGCGCTTTACGCAGCGACCCGCTGGTGGGAAGGCGCGTGGCGAATCCCGTCGTTAGGCGCGGCGCTCCTGCTGCTCTGGTTGATCTCACGGGAGGCCACCGCGGTTTATGGCGTGAGTGGCGGTTTTATCGCCCTGAGCGCCTTTGGTCTCAACCTGCTCTCGCCGCGGCTGGCCACACTTGTGCGCACAGACATGCCGCTTGCGCTCGTTACCTTCCTTATCGGAGCACAGATCTGGCGGAAAATTCGGCGGGCCGAGGGGTGGACACCGCGCGATCGAGTCATCGCGTTTTTGCTCCTGACGGCTGCGATGTTGATCAAGGGGCCGATTATTTATGCCTTCATTTTGCCTGGGTTGATCGTCTATCAGATTCTGCGGCGTAAAGGGCGTGCGCCGAGCGGATGGAGCGGGTGGTGGCCCTGGATTTTTTCCCTCGCGATCTTTCTTATCTGGGTGGCGGGCGGCATCCTCAGGCAACCGGGCTTTTACGAGAGCGTGGTGGTGCAGGAGTTCGCTGGCCGGTTTACCGAGACGATTCACAAGCCGCAGCCGCTCTATTTCTATTTGCCGCACCTGCTGCACAAATTCGCTCCCTGGAGTCTTCTGATCATCGGGCTTGGGACTTTTTTTTGGCGCCGCCGGGAGCAGCTTTCCCTGCAAATGCGGCCCGACACCGTCTGGCTGGTCTGCTGGAGTGTCGGCGGCCTGGCGTTGATGTCGATCATTCCGTCGAAGCGGGTCGACAGGATTTTCCCGGTCCTTCCGCCGCTCTGTCTCTTGCTCGGCGCGCAGGTCGCTGTGGTATGGCAAAACCGGACGTGGCAGCGGCAGATGCAACCATGGCTGGCGGCCGCACTTGTCTTCGCCGGCGTCTTCACGGGCGGCTACGTCGCCGGGAAAATCGGCGAATCCTACCGTTCGCGGAGTGATGCGCTGGTGCGGTTCTCGCAAGAGGTGCGAGCGGAAGCCAAGCAGCATGCCTGGCGTTATGCTGTGGCAGGGGAAGAGGAGGAGGGGATGTTGCTTTACCTGCGATGCGATCATTTCCTTTCGCCCAAAGAGGCCGAAGCGCAGTGGCTCGAGGGAATGCTGGACGCGCTGGTGGTCCGCGGTGAGCCAGCGCGCCCATGGCTTTCGATGCTGCCGGGAGCGGAGTTGCGGCTCGTCTCGGAAAAGGCGGCCGACCTTCCGCGTTACTCTTTATTCGTGCACGTCAAGGCGCGGTAACGCGTCGCTCTGCGAGCGCGAGAGCGGGCGAGGAAATGTAGCGGAGATCGGTCTGAATCCCTGCCCCGGCGCCGCCCACGCCGGTCCCGACGTCATCCACACGAAAACACGCGCTCGACATCTCCAGCCCAGCCGATACGCTCCTTGAACGATTTTGCCTAACGAGTCAATGGAGTTTCCAAAAGCTGAGATCGAAGCCCTCTGGTGTCCGTGGCGGGTGGAGTATTTCGAGATCGAAAATCGCAATCCCAATTTCCTGAGCGAGGCCGCGCTGTCGAGTGACGACGCTGCGCATCTCGTCCTGACGCGGCGGAAGAATACCTTCCTGATGATGAATCGTTATCCCTACGCGGTCGGTCATCTCATGGTCGTGCCCTATCGGAAGACGGCGGAAATTTCGGCGTTAGGGGAGGAAGAGGTGCTTGAACTCTGGGGGTTGGCCGTGCACGCTCAAACTCTTCTCCGCCATGCGATGAAAGCACAGGGTTTCAACCTCGGCCTCAACCTCGGCACGCCGGCCGGCGCCGGGGTGGCGGATCATCTGCACCTTCACATCGTGCCGCGCTGGGCCGGGGACACGAACTTCATGCCGGTCCTCGGCCGGACCCGTCTGCTCTCTGACGGATTGCAGGAGCTTTACGAAAAATTGATGACCACTCAAAGCCGCCTGACGAATTAACGGATGCCGATCGATTCCACGAATCCGACCTGGATTGAGCCGCCGCCAAAGCCAAATGGCATGGGCTGTTTTGGCAAGGGTTGTTTGGCTCTCATCATCGCGAGCGCCTTGATCTTTTTGCTCCTCGTCGTCGGCAGTTATCTTTTCTTTTCCCATGGCATGATTGCGCAAAGGCCGGCGGCTCTGCCGGTCAAGGAGGTGAGCCCGCAGGCGCTCGTCGACATCCGGGAGCGAATTGATGAATTCAAAGCGACTCCGCCCGTATCCACTCCAGCTGCGACGGCATCGGCTGCGCCTGAGGAGACGCCCTCTCCCACCGCTACGCCGACGCCGGAGCGGGAACTGGTCGTGACTGCCGCTGAAATCAACGGATTGATTGCCGCCAATCCGAAGGCACGCGGACACGCCTTCGTTAGCCTGAGTGGTAACACTGCGCATGTGCAGTTGAGCATTCCGTCCGACAAGGTCCCGGGATTTCCGCGCGGCTATCTGAATGGAAGTTTCGTCATCACGACCGATGGGCCAACTCCGATTTCGGCGTTGCATGTTTCGAAAATCGAGGCCAACGGATACCCGGTGCCATCGGGCGTTCTCTCGATGAGTTACCGCGGCCAATCCATTATCGGCATGGCGCTGGATGCGGCGGCGCCTTACAACGTCAGCACCGCCGAGATCCGTGACGGCGCTGTTATCCTGCGCTGATCACGGTTTGATAATCTCGCGTACGAAGACGTTGAGCTGGCCGTCGGTCTGACGCCGCACCTCGGTAACTTCGTACGGGCGGGTGCTGTCGCGATCGAGGGTTGTTCCAGGCGCTGGCAACGGCGTCCCGGCCGGATAATCGACGATGACGCGCACGTTACGTCCCAGGTCGCCAGATGACGCAGATTGAGAGCCTGTCGGACGAAGCACGGCGCGATTAGCGTCGGCGAAATTGACCACGAACTGCCCCTTCAAATACATGCGCTCACCGCGCGTCCCGGAATTGGCTACCTCGCGCAGACCAGCGTTGTCGAGCACTCGTCCCGCCGGCGCCTCGCCCGGGGCGAAAGTTTTCCAGGTTGCGCCGGTGGTAGAGGTGAGCGCGCCTGCTGGTGGAGACGAAGTAACCGGCAGGGCCCGCATTACCATTGGCGTAGGCGACGTTGGTTCGCCAGTCGCCGAGCCTGTGTCCGTCGTGACCGGCAGGGCTCGGCGCACCATGACAGGAGAGGACGAGGCAAGAGTGGTCGAGTCTTCATTCCACTTCGCCAGAGTCGTCTTTTTCCCGAGCCGGCGTGACGGCGGCGGTGGCGACGGCTCTACCTCCAGCGGTACCGCGGGTTCCACCCGGACCAGAGCGTCCTGCGCGGGCGGCGGGGTATTCGTAGGGGAAAGTCCGACGATTGGCAGATTACTCGTCGCCGGAGCGAGGTGCGAGCGATAGCTGTTATAACGGCTCTCAGCTGAGTGGCGCATTTCAGTTTTGAACAGTGGCCAGCCGGCCGCGAGGTTGAGATCGGCTGGCGGCTCGAGGCTGAAAGTTCCGGTCCCGCGCGTCACCGCGTAACTTCCATAAAGCAGCGGCACGGCCGTGATCAAAACGCGTCCGTCGGGGAGCCGTTCCGCATGCACGACTGCGGAAAGGTCGTGGCTCCGTTCGAGGTTCACATCCATTCCCATCACGAGCCGCTCCTGAAATAACTTGGCGTCATGCTCGTTCGCCGTCGTGAAAGCATGCTCCATGAGCAATTCCGGCTGGTCGACCGCGCGCGTCAACACGGCCGCGCCCGAGGTAAAAAGATCGTCCGGCGTGAGCTCGCGCGCGCCGATAATGCTGAACCGGCCGACGACATAGGTGACCAGCCCGTGCACCTGCTGAAAATTGCGGATGAAATTGCGCGTCAGCTCGGCATCCTTGCGCGCCAGCTCCGCCGGCCCCATCGACTGATAGCGCTCGTAAAGCTGCTTCGGATTGAGGAATTCGCCCGCCGGCGCCGCGGTTAAGGCGAAGCGTTTGGGCGGCTCGATCTTGTGCAGTTTTTGCAGAATGCGATAACTCTCCGGTCGTTCTGGTTGCCCGATAACGTAAAAACTGCCGAGCCAGGCGGCGAGCGTCACTCCGCAGAGGAGGAGGATGAGAATTGTCCAGCCAAAGAAATTCGTCCGCTTGCGCTCAAAGGCAGGATGATCGTCGAAGCGAAAAAGATCCGGTTCCATACCAGGCCGCCGCCAGTCGCCCGCCCTCGCTCGTTAGGCCGGACGGACCGGTTCGAAGGAAGTTCCGCAGCCGCAGGTCCGGGCGGCATTTGGATTCACGATGCGAAAGCCGGCGCCGGTCAGCCCGTCCTCAAAGTCGAGGGTGGCGTTGCGGAGAAAATTTGCGCTTTCGGGACAGACGAAAAAAGCTACTTCCTCGCGCTGCACTACGGCATCGCCTTCCTCACGTTCGCCGAGCGACATCTCGTATTGCAGGCCGGAGCAGCCGCCTTTCGCGACCTGCACGCGCAGGCCTTTGCCGGCCGGGGCAGGCTGTTCGGCGAGCAGCGTGCGGAGGTGAGCAACGGCGCGATCAGTCACATTTATCATTCTTTAAAAGGCTATCCTGAGGCGTGCGCAAGTCAACCGGAGGCCGAACTCGATTTGTTAGGCAAGGATGATTTGCCTAACGAATCGGATGTTCACGAAGCGCGGCTCTTCTTGCGTCGGCATCGGTGAAGTGCGTTAGAGCGAGGCTTTCAGCTGATCAGCGCAAGAAGCCGGCCAGGCTCCAGGCCTGCGCAACGCAGCCGGGCAGCCTTCCGCCTGCCGGGTGGGAATAATTGCCTTCCAGCATTCTCTGTTTTCCAATAAGACTGCGCCGCCGCAGACCGTATGTTTAACCCGATCAAGCGTTACACTCGCTGGCTGCACACGCGCTGGCCCGCCGGTGTGGTCGAGAAATTGCCGGAATCAGGCGAGTTCGGAGTCACTAACATCCCGGGTGTGCGGATCGTCGGCGACCTCACCGGCATTCCGCTGCTGAAGTTTTCCTCCAAGACCGGGCGCGGAAGCGGTGCATGCGATTTTGGCCGAGCCGGACTTTCGGAAAGTTGAAGGCGGAAGGACGAAGGATGGAGTGCTCGATCTGGCGATCATTGGTGGTGGCGTATCGGGCGTCTCGGCGGCGATCGAAGCGCAAGAGGCAGAGTTAAATTTCAAGATCTTCGAGGCGACGCAGCCGTTCTCGACCGTCGTGAATTTTCCCAAGGCGAAACCGATCTACACCTATCCAACCGATCTTGAAACTCGAAGGCGGTCTCCATTTCACCAAGGACGTCAAGGAAGCCTTGCTCGAGGAAATGGAGGGGCAGCGCAAGGCGGCGGGCATTGAATTCACCGAAGCGCGGATCGAGCGGCTCGAGGCGCGCGGGAAAGAAATTCTGCTCCATCATGGCGACACGGCGAAGACGATCACGCGGGCGCGACGGGTCGATCGTGGCGATCGGGCGCAGCGGCAATCATCGCAAGCTCGGATGTCCCGGCGAGGACCTGGACAAGGTCTATAACCGGCTGTATGACCCGAAGGATTTTAGCGGGCAAGGACGTGCTCGTCGTCGGTGGGCGGCGACAGCGCGCTCGAATGTGCGATCGCGCTCGCCGGTTCCGGCGCGAAGGTAACCGTGAGCTATCGCAAAGCCGGAGTTTGCCCGCCCGAAGCCGGAGAACGTCGAGAAGCTCAAAATGCTGGAGCGCGATCCGAAAGCGAACGTGCAGGTGGAGCGACCAAGCTCCGAGCGGGTGACGACCGCGTTCACGAGCGAGATGATGCGGGACGCACCGCCCGGGTCGGTCACGCTCGCGCTGGCGACGACGGTGACGCGCATCGAGCCGGACAAAGTGACCCTGCAGAAGGACAGACGGAACGGGAGGTGGCGCTGCCTAACGACGCGGTCTTTTCCATGATCGGCCGCGAAGCGCCGCTCGAGTTTTTTCGGCGCAGCGGCCTGCATGTGCGCGGCGATTGGCGGCCGATCACCTGGATCAGTTGCCTCGCCTTTGTCCTCTTCTGCGTCGTGCTCTACCACTGGAAGAGCAACCATCCGCAGGAGTTTCCCGTGCAGCGGTGGGTGAGTCAGCATCACGCGTTTCCCTTACAACGTGCCGAAAGCGATCGATGCGACCGGTGGAAAGATCGCCGAATGGTCGAGCCGCGAAGACGAACCTGCTCTATCACGATCAAGCGCGGCCTCGGTAACCCTTCCTTCTATTACACCCTCGCCTACTGCACCTGCGTTTTTGTCTTCGGCATCCGGCGCATCCGGCGGCGGCGCACCCCCTATGTGAAATGGCAGACGATTGTCCTCATCTGCTCGCAGTGCATCCCGCTCTTCATCCTCCCGGAAATCATTCTTCCCTGGATGGGCCACAACGGTTTCTTCGAGACGGGCCACCCCTTGCGCTGGCTGGCCGACCATCTTTTTGAAAGTTATGACGGCTCGTTAGGCCACGAGCGTGCCTACTGGCGGGCCTACGGGTTCATCCTCGCCTTCCCGCTCAATGTCTACAACGTCTTCACCGATCACCCGATGTGGCTCTGGCTCGGAATCTGTTTTCGTCCAGACCTTTGTCATTATCCCGCTGATTATTTTCCGCTGGGGCAAGGGCGCCTACTGCGGCTGGATCTGCTCCTGTGGCGCGCTCGCCGAGACGATGGGCGATACGCTACCGCTCGAAAATGCCGCACGGACCCTTCTGGAATCGGGTCAACATGGTCGGACAGGCCGTGCTCCTCTTCGCCTTTGCCATCCTCGGTTTGCGTATCGCCGGCTGGGCGCTCGGCGAAGAGTCATGGGCCGACCCATTGGTATCACAAGCTTTTCGAGGGCATACCGTTTCCTCAACTACGCCTGGAGCGTTGACATCTTTCATGGCCGGCATTCTTGGCGTCGGATCTGTATTTTTGGTTTAGCGGTCGCGTCTGGTGCCGCTTTGCCTGTCCGCTCGCCGCGCTCATGCATATCTACACGCGCTTCTCGCGTTACCGGATTTTCGCCGACAAGCACAAATGCATTTCCTGCAATGTCTGCACGTCGGTCTGTCACCAGGGCATCGACGTCATGAACTTCGCCAACAAAGGTCTGCCGATGGAAGACCCGGAGTGCGTGCGCTGTTCGGCCTGTGTCCAGCAATGTCCGACCGGCGTCCTCGCCTTCGGCCGTTACGACGCCGGAAGAATATTGTTCTCGACAAGCTGTCCGCGTCGCCGGTTCTGATGCGGGAAGGAAAATAACGGTCTAGATTCATCGCTGGCGAGATCCGGGTGGTTTGGAACTAAAATCGGGCGGCGTTGGCCCTCGAAGAAAAGTAACCCGCGCCATCACTCCAAGAGACGATGCGGGCTTTGCCCCCTCAAACGACTCTCAACTCGTGGACGCATGCTTCGCGTCCCCTAACGAACCTGAACAAGCACCCCCCTGTGCCAGTCCGAACTACGGCCCACGATCTTTTCCGCCCGTTGACCGGCAGGGGCGGACCTTCCGGAGGGCTCGCATGAAACGCCTTGGAGGCGTGGAAACAGCTCGGCTCGACAGAATAATTTGCAATGGAAGTCGCCGGATCTGCGGGATGAAATCCGATGGCCGGAGCCAAGGGCTCAAGCTGCTTTGCAGACTGGCTGACCCGCTTCGCGCTTGCGCTTCTTCTCGTAGGAGCGGGTTGATCGGATCACGGTCAGCCCCGCCTCATCCTCGAACGCTTCCGGCGCTCTAAATAGTTCGCGTACCAGAAGCGACAATGAGGCTGCCGCGAATCCAATGCCGAGGAAGATCATCCTTTCTCATTGCAGCAATCTGCATACCGCGCTCGCGTTTCAAACAGCTCGCTGGAGCGCTGGCTCGTGTTTTCGGGAACCGAGCAACGATCGTATCGGGCTGGCGATGGCTTCGCTGGACGACATCCATTGGGAGCGCGTCTTGTTTTTCGCCCTTCCCGCTCCAAATGAAAAAGCGGCGATTTGGAATCAGCCAGCTATCTTGGTTTGAGGGCGGATTGACGGGCCACCGGCCGAAACAAATGGTCGGTCCGAATCTTGTGGCTTGCTTCGCATACCGTTTGCTATACCAAATGCGTTTGGCGCTCCACAAAGCTCGTCGCTTGAGGTGACTCGCTCTTCGAGACGCCCGTGATCGACATCCTTATGTTCAAAAGTCTGAAATTCCCACAGGCAGGCTGTCGATTGGAGCAACAGCTCCGAATTCGAGAGGACGCCGAGGCGAGCACGCGGTTCATCACACCGCGGCATTATCGATTTTTCGCATTGGTTCTTCCCCTTCTTGCGTTGATCGGTTCACAGCTCCCGGTGCGTGGGGCAGATCCGACGGTCGAAGCTAATCCTCAAGACGATTCGGCTTCCGCGACGGACACCGCGACGAACTGGGTTAGTTCATTTCGGCGCGTCGAGATTTACACGCAGTTCCATACCGGATACGACGACAATTTTCTCACAAGGTCGCCGGCAGTGGGCGCATGGTTCACCAACGAGCAGATCACTCTTTCGTATCAGATGCCGAGTCAGACCACCCAGTTGAGCATCGTGACCGGGGGCGGGGCCGTCAATTACCTCGGGCAGCGCACGGATGCGAACGGCTTCTTCGATCTTTCACTCAGCCACAGGTTCACGCCCCGTCTGACGTTGAATGCCAGTCTCGACGCCGCCTACCTATCCGAGCCAAATCTCAATGCCAACGTTGGTACCAATCAATTCAGCGGCAATTATTTCAACACCAACGACAAGATTTGGGCCAGCTACGAGTTGACCCGTCGCCTGTCACTCGTCACCAGCTATGCTCTGCTGCTTGTTCGTTATGAAAACCAGGCGACGGCTGCATTCACTGATCGGCAGGAAAACACTTTTGGGGAGGAGCTTCGCTATGCATTAACGAGAACCACCGTTCTGACCGGCGAGTATCGCCTTCTCCTGGTCAATTACGTCACGGCGCCGCTCGACTCCACGACCGATTTTTTCCTGGCGGGACTGGAGCACACCTTCAGCCCGCGTCTGCGCGCGCAGTTTCAGGCCGGCGCCTCGATTCGCTCCTTCAATAACGCAGGCGGGAGTCAGACCAATCCGGACTTTGACGGCTCTTTGAACTACGCCTTGGGTGCCCATAGCGCGCTGAGCTTGACCGGGAGTTATTCGGTCGAACAACCTCAGCAGCAGGGGGTCGCCACCCAGAAAACCCTGCGAACCGGTCTGCAATTCAGCCACGCCTTTACCGGCCGCATCAGCTCGTCGCTATCGTTTGGCTTCAGCCACGAGGATAACCAGCAGGGAACTTCCCTCGCAACCATTGGTTCTTCGTTCACCGAAGATGTTTACGATGTCTCGCTCAGCCTTCGCTACCAACTCAATTCCCGGGTCGCCTTCGATACAAGCTACGATCGCTCCGACGTGAGTTCACCACAACCCGGCCGGGGTTATTCGCGGAACCGCTACTCGATTGGGGCGAGCCTCAAGTTCTAGCCGGAATCGGCTTTGATTCCGCGATCAAGCATGAATGCAGAAACTTCGATTCGACCGGTGGGACAGGCGTTCGGACTCGCGGAACACCGAAGAATCTTGCGCCACATGCCGCTCCCGACGCGCCTTCGTTCTGACAACCGTTCCAGAATTTCATGACTCTCACTCCCGACCAGCTGTTTCTGAATGCAGAGCCGCTTTGGTTTTGTCTTAAGACACAACCGAAGCGCGAGCACTTTGCGGCCCTTGGATTGAGAAAAGATCTGGAGGTGAATTGCTTCGCACCTCGGCTTCGCTTTCGTCGACCGACCCGACGCGGCCCGATTTGGTTCGTTGAGGCAATGTTCCCGGGATACCTTTTTGCGGAGTTCGTCTATCGGGAAAGGCACCGGGATGTCCGGTATGCCGCCGGCGTCCATCAGATTGTCCAGTTCGGGGACCAGGTCGCGGTGATGGACCCTGAAATCATGGCTGTTCTGCGCCAGCGGACCGGAGAAGCGGAATTGGTCACAATCGATCAGGAAATAAAAATCGGCGAATCAATCCAGATTACTCAGGGACCGTTCAAAGGGCTGGAAGCAATTGTAACGGGACTGCTCCCGGCGAAGGAAAGGGTCCGCGTCCTTTTTGATCTGTTAAACCGGACCGTGGAGCTTGAGGCGCCAATTTTCAACGTGATCCCGACCAGACGACCACAAATCTGAAATGGGCCCGAAAATCAAAATTGCAGTGGAGTGGCCCGCGTTGGCGATGCTGGAGAAAATCCGCCCTATTTGGAAAAAGCTGCTCGTCGGCTCTCGCGTCCTCTCTCCTTCGATTTCCTTGCAATGTCCGTTCTTTCCTCTGTCAGGCCGGTAAGGAAACGGCCCTGAAAATGACAAAAAGGCGTTATGCTGTTGTTCTTGACGCAGAGGGAACAAAAAGCCTACGCTAAAAATTAATTCGGGAAGGCTTGGGGTGACGGGGAACATTCATTCTTCGGGGCCGCTCGCCTAACGAGTGACATTTCTGTAACGAAAACTGCCGTGATGCCACCGCCTAAGACGGGCAAACGACCAATGGCGGAGGCTTGCCCGGATCGGCCGTCCGGTCCCAAAGCGCAGCGAAGCGTGGCTCGGCAGCTGGAGTTGGCGGGTTCGTGGCGTTGAGCCAGGAGGGGGCCGGGCCTCGTCCCCAGAATATGTATTTTTCGCCATCAAGGGTGCAGCTCGCACCCTTCGCTTTCCGCTCCGGCCACTCGGTGGTCGCCGGGTTTTTTTCCAAAGTACGCTGCCGGGCAGAGCTGTCCCAGAATGTGGTTCTTACGCCCAGCTTGAATTTGTTCCGCGCGTGCCTTTGCTCTCCAACGGCCATCCACAGCCCGGGCCCTGAAGGCTGCTTCTGATTTTCCTTTCGCCAAACCCTCAACCTCTCTCTTCCGATGTCTCGTATCCTGTTTCCGACTGCCTCGCTCAATTCTGCGCCTGCAACTGGCCCAGGCTTAACCACTGTTTCCGACCGCGTTCGTGCCGGCGCCTATGGCGCGTCGCCTTGCACTTTCCCGCGCTGGAAACGGATCTCCGACCTCTTATTAATCAGCACCACAGCCATTATCTGGTTGCCTTTGATGGCCGTGATTATGTACGGCATCAAGATAGTTGCTCCCGGTCCAGTCTTTTACCGTCAGCGCCGGATCGGCTTCCGCGGACAGCCTTTTCTGATCTACAAATTCAGAAGCATGAAAGTGAATGCGGAAACCCAAAGTCACGAGCAATACCTCGAGCGCTTGATCCGTGAAGAAACGCCCATGAGCAAGCTGGATGCTTCCGACAAGCGTCTGATTCCCCTCGGCCATCTTCTGCGTGCCAGCGGCCTGGATGAACTACCGCAAATCTTTAATGTCCTGCGCGGGGAGATGAGCCTGGTCGGACCGCGTCCCTGCACCGATATCGAGTTTTCCTGCTATCAACCCTGGCAGAAAAACAGGGTCGACGCGCCGCCGGGGATCACTGGCTACTGGCAGGTCAACGGCAAAAACAAAACCACCTTCAACGAGATGATCGCGATGGATATCCAATATGCCCGCAACATGTCGTTGCGGCTCGATCTTTGGATTATCACGAAGACGCTTCCTGTCATCGCCATGCAATTCCTCCGGTCATGGATCGCCCGCTCGCCGGAGCAGAAGGAATCCTGACTTGTTCTTGAAAAAGATATGAAAACAAACGGCCAGAGACCGCGGCAACCCACTCGGATTGGAGTGCTCGGTTGCGGCTATTGGGGACCGCTTCTGGTCCGCAATTTCCGCTCCCTTCCGAACTGCAACATGAGAACGATTTGCGATGCCAGTGAAGCGCGCCTTAACCATCTGCGTTTGCTCTATCCCGAGGTGCAGTACGTGCGCGATGATGAAACTCTCTTGTCCGATCGCGAGTTGGACGCCGTGGTCATTGCCACGCCGGTCAAACACCACTACCGCCTGGCCAAGGCGAGCCTGTTGGCGGGCAAACACACTTTCATTGAGAAGCCAATGGCTGCCTCTTCGGCTGAGTGCGAGGAATTGATCGAGATCGCCAAGCAAAAGGGTCTGGTCCTGATGATCGACCACACCTTTCTCTACTCGGCCGCGATTGAAAAGATCATGCAGATCATTCAGGCCGGTGATCTCGGCGACATCCGCTACATCAATTCCCGGCGCCTCAATCTTGGGCTCTTCCAGAAGGACATCAACGTGGCGTGGGACCTCGCCCCGCACGATATATCGATCATCCTCCACATCCTGGGCGAATCTCCTTTTTCGGTGAACTGTCAGGGCAACGCCCATGTCACGCCGCAGATCGAGGATGTCACCAACATGTCGCTTTACTTCGGGCAGAAGCGCTTTGCCACCATCCAGAGCAGCTGGCTCGAACCGCGAAAAGTGCGCGAGATGACCATCGTCGGCACGCAGCGCATGATTGTTTACGACGACTTGAAGATACGGGAGAAGATTCAAGTGTACGATGTCCGGGTGGATCGCCCGCCTCATTACGACACATTTGCCGAGTTTGAGTACTCCTATCATTATGGGGACAGCTACATCCCGTATGTTAACCAGAAGGAGCCCCTCACATCCGTTTGCGAGCACTTCCTCGACTGCATCGAGCACGGCACTGAACCATTGAGCGGTGGTCGCGAAGGGCTGGAATTGGTCCGAATTCTTGAGGCTGCCAGCCTCTCCCTAAAATCGAATGGTGCTCCGGTTGATGTTGGTCGGCCTCGGCACGGAGCGGCGCTCTCTCCGGCGCGCGCTGGCGGCGATCAAAGGCAATCGATCGTCACCAATCGATGAGTCACCCGACTGCGGTTCACCAACTGATCGCGCCGGATGTCAGGCTGGGCCGAAACGTTCGCATCTACGGGTTCGTTAACCTTTACGGATGTGAGATCGGCGACGAGACCAGGATTGGATCTTTCGTCGAGATCCAGAAAGGGGCGATGATCGGCGCCCGTTGCAAGATATCAAGTCACACTTTTATCTGTGAGGGGGTGGTAATCGAAACAGAGGTCTTCATCGGCCACGGAGTCATTTTCATCAATGATCGGCGGCCTCGAGCCACGAATGCGAACGGCGAACTCCAGGGTGAAGCGGATTGGTCATGTCAAAGGACGGTAATCAAGCGCGGAGCCTCCATCGGATCGGGTAGCACTTTGCTGGGTGGAATTACAGTGGGAGAAAATGCTTTGGTCGGAGCGGGTAGCGTCGTGACTCGGGACGTGCCGGCCAACGCCACCGTGGCCGGGAACCCGGCTCGGCTGCTCCCGGGAGCAGTCAAAACAGATTCGCGTGAACGTTCCGTTCCTTGATCTCCAGGCGCAGCACGCGCCTCTCCGCTCCGAGCTGGATCACGCCATCGCGAAGGTAATTGATGCCGGCGCCTTCGCCGGCGGTCCTTTTGTCGAGTCGTTTGAGAACGACTTTGCCGCCTTCTGCGGCAGCAAACATGCGATCGGCGTCGGCAACGGCACCGATGCGCTCTGGCTGGCTTTGCTGGCCTGCGGCATTGGCCAGGGGGACGAAGTCATCACCGTCCCCAGCACTTTTATCGCAACCGCGGAGGCGATCAGTTTTTGCGGTGCCACGCCGGTCTTTGTCGATATCGATGAGCGCACCTACACAATGGATGCGACAGCACTCGAGAGCGCACTGACGCCGCGAACAAAGGCCGTCATTCCGGTTCATCTTTTTGGCCAGACCGCCGACCTCGATCCGATCGTGGAGTTTGCTCGCCGCCATGGTTTGCGAGTGATTGAAGATGCAGCCCAGGCACACGGAGCGGAGTACAGAGGAAGAAAAGCGGGATCAGTCGGCGATGCCGGTTGCTTTAGCTTTTATCCCGGCAAAAACCTCGGCGCCTTTGGCGAAGCGGGCGCAGTCGTAACGAACGACGCTGAACTGGCCCGGAAGATTCGCATTCTGCGTGATCACGGGCAGGTCCAAAAATATCAGCACACGATGGTCGGCTGGAACTGCCGGATGGATGGCATCCAGGCGGCCGTCCTTCAGGTCAAGCTGCGCCATCTGGCGCGGGGCAACCAGAAGCGACGTAGTCACGCGGCCCTTTACGCACGAGCCTTCGCAGGGATCGAAGGAGTGGACGGTCCTTCAGAGGCCGATTACGCCCGGCATGTCTATCACATCTATGCCATCCGAGTGCAGGAACGCGATCGCGTGATAGGCGCTTTACACGATCAGGGAATCGGCTGTGGCATTCACTATCCCGTTCCGATTCATCTTCAGCCTGCCTATCAGCATCTCGCTTACCAGAAGAATGCGTTTCCCGTCTCGGAGCGCACCTCGGCCGAATTCATTTCTCTTCCCATGTATCCCGAATTGTCGGAGCACCAAATCGAGCGGGTCGTGGAGGCCGTGGAAAAATCACTCGCCGTTGCCGCCTTGTCTTGAAAGGGACATGGTCGCGCTCATGATCACGGAAACCGCCACGCTGGCGAATGAAAGCGAAAGCCGTCTTCGGCTTGCTGCGGCGCTCAATGAACGTCAAAGATGCCGAAAGACGTTGGCGGTTCCGGCGGTCGCTCCTCGCCGCTGCAGCACGCTTCCGACCAGCTATGATTTGGACCGGTCGAAAGGTATGAATCTCTCCAGGTGGATGGACAGCGAAGATCCTTCTCATCTCAACGTCGAACTTGTTAATCCACTCGCCGGACCGGACTGGGATGATTTGGTGCGAAGTCATCCCGACGCCGGTTTCTTTCATGGTTCCGCTTGGGCGAAGGTGCTGGCTGGGACATACCGGCATCAGCCCTTTTACCTTCACTTTTCCCGGGATGGAAAACCGGTCGCTTTGCTTCCGTTGCTGGAAGTGGCAAGCGCTCTGACCGGTCGTCGAGCCGTTTGCCTCCCTTTCAGTGATTCGTGTTCGCCGCTCCTTTTTCCGGGCGTCGAGATTTTGGCCTTGCGGCGCGCGGTGCACGCGCTGGCTCGGGAAAGAAAGTGGAAGCACGTCGAGTTTCGTGGCGAATTTGGGTCGAGCGCGGAGGATCGTTTACCGGCGACCTTTTATGGTCATACCCTCGATTTACGGGCCGGAGCCGAAGGGCTCTTTTCGCGGTTCGATGGCTCCGTTCGCCGCGCGATTCGGAAGGGCGAGGCCAGCGGCCTTACCGTGCACGTTGAGCGCACCCCGGAGGGGTTGGAGGAGTTCATCTCGCTGCACGTCCTGACGAGAAAACGCCACGGTGTTCCACCGCAGCCGTGCAGATTTTTTACAGAGATCTATCAGCAAATCATCCAGCCCGGCCTTGGATTCGTTGTCCTCGCCCGACGCGGCACGATCCCGGTGGCCGCCGCGGTCTTCTTTGTTTGGGGTGACAAAGCGATCTATAAGTTCGGCGCTTCTGATCAATCGGAACAGAGTCTGCGAGGGAACAATTTGGTGATGTGGGAGGCGATTCGTTTTCTCACCCAAAGCGGCGTGCAACAGCTCGATTTTGGCCGGACCGCGTTCGAACACGAGGGCCTCCGCCGTTTCAAGCTGGGGTGGGGAGCGACCGAGAGAACAATCACCTACTGCCGCTTCGAAACGAAGAGCCAGGCGTGCCTTGCGGTCAGTCCCCGCCATTCCGGGATTTCCGGCCGCTTTTTCAGTCGCATGCCCGTAGTCGTAAACCAAATGGCCGGCCACTTGCTTTATCCACACCTCGACTAGAGGTTCATTTATGCCGGAAATCGCCCAGCCGCAGCCGTCGGCGCTCAGCTTCAGCAGTGTTCTGCGCGCGCTGTTCAAGCACAAACGCATGATCCTGCTTCTGACGCTGCTCGGCCTGCTCAGCGCGGTCGCGGTCTTTTTCTTTTACCCTCCGGAATACGTCTCGCAGGCCAAGCTGCTCGTCCGCTACGTCGTCGAGAGGAGTGGCGTCGATCCGACGATTGATACGACCGGCACAAGAGACGCCCGGATGAACGATAGCGTCATTAACGCTGAAGCCGAAATCTTGAACAGCTGGGACTTGGCGGTGCAGACGGCGGAGGCGCTCGGACCCAAAAAACTACTTCCGCGGGCCAAGAACCCTACTGCCGGTGACGCCGCGGTCGAGATCAGCAACGGTCTCACCGTCAACCTTCAGAAAGGCAGCAACATTCTCTTTGTCTCCTACCAGGACCGTGATCCAAGTCTCGCCCCCATTGTTTTGAACGAACTCATCACTCGCTATTTCATCAAGCACCTGGAAGTCCACCGTTCTGCCGGGGCTTTCGATTTCGTCACCCAGCAGACCGATCAGGTCCGCGCCCAACTCAATCAGACCGAGGACGCCCTTAGACCGCTCCGAGAGAAGGCAGGAATTATTTCCCTTGCCAGTGGCACGGCCGCGCTGGACGCGGAACTGGCCAAGACCCAGGACGAGTTACAGGATGCCGAGGCGCAACTGGCCGAGCAGAAGGCCCGAGTTCAGGAAATAGGGGCGGATTCTGGCAAGGAAGCGACGGCACCTAGCCCGGCGGCCTCGCCCGCAGTAGCGCGAGGAAAGGAAAGCAAACCAGCCGAAAAAACCACGCCAGCCCCCGAGAAGAAAGTCGCCTCCGCGCCACCGGCCTCCACGCCTCCATCGAAGCCCCAGGCGACCAATAGCGACATATTGCAATACCAATCTCTCCTTGGGCAATTGCAACAGCTTCATCAAACTGAGGGAGTCCTCCGTTCCAAATACACGGATGCGAACGCGATCGTTCAAGCTAACCAGCGCCAGATAAAGGAGCTGGAAAAGCAGCGGCGCGACATGGAGGCGGCCTATCCCTCCCTGCCCGACACGGTTCGCAGCCTCGGCCGTGGCGGCGGTGGAGGAGGGAACGCAGAGTTGAATCCCGAGTTGGAAAAAACGCGTCTCGCCGGTTTCGAAGCCCGGGTCACCGCGCTTAAGCAGCGGCTGCACGACGTCCGGGAGCACATCAATCAGGTTTCCGACCTTCGGCCCCAAATGGCGGAACTGGAACGCAAAGAAGAGTTGGAAGAAGCGAACTACAAGTATTTTCAGGCGACCCTCGAGAAGGCGCGGATCGATGAGGCGCTCGATCCCTCCAAGATGCCGAACATCAGTGCCGTCCAGAAAGCTTCTCCGCCGCTTCTTGAAACTAAGACGCGCAACAAGGTGGCCGTGGGCCTCGCTCTTGGCGGGCTCGCAGTCGGCGTAGTCATCGCCCTCCTGCGCGAGTTGTTCCTCAATCGCACCGTCAAGGTTGGTTTGGAATTGGAAAATCAACTCGGGATTCCACTCTTACTTTCCATTCCATATCGGAACGACGGCGGGCCCGCGTTGCCTGCCCCTAATGACGGCAGCCCATCGGCACTGGCCCGGGGGCCCGATGGACTCCAGGTTGCGCCTTGGGACACTAACCATTTTATTCGGCCTTACGCCGAAGCCATCCGAGACCGCCTCAACCTCTACTTCGAGCGCCATCAGATGACGCACAAACCGAAACTGATTGGAGTTACCGGCCTGACTGGCGGCGCCGGCACTTCCACCATCGCTGCCGGAATCGCAGCGGCACTCTCGGAGGTTCACGACGGCAAGGTTTTGCTCGTCGATGTGAAACTGGGTCCGGGCGAGGTTCATCCCTTCTTCAAAGGGCGTCCGGCTCTCTCCCTTCCGGCCGTCCTTGAATCAAATGGCAACGCGGAGTCGGCAACGGAGAATCTCTATCTGGCCACGGTTGGCTCGAGCACAACAGGCCTGGCCCAGCTCGGTTTGAAGAAATTCTTCGAGATGATGCCCAATCTCAAGGCAAGCGATTTTGACTACATTATCTTTGACATGCCACCCCTCACTCAGACCAGTCCGACCCTGGGCATGTCCGGCTTCATGGATAAGATGCTTATGGTGGTGGCGGCCGATGAGACCAGCCGCGATCTGGCCAAACGCAGCTACCGGCATCTGGTTGTTGAGCGGAAGAACGTCTCCGTGATCTTCAACAAAGCCCGCTCCTACACGCCGCGCTGGCTGGACGGAGTAGATGCCACCGAAGGATAGGGCTTCCCTAACGGCTGCGGAGCAACGGCCGGGCTTTCAAACGCCGAAAGCGGATCACTTTTCGTTTTCCGCTTTTCCACAAATGCCCGGCCGCGCCTCTACCGACCTTCGCACCTCCCGACGTTCTTACGTTCGGACGTTCCCACTTTTCCGCGTCCGGGTCCAGCTTCACCGATTTACCACGATCCAGGCGAAGAGTGTGAATGTTCGAAGGTTCGAAGGTGACATAGTCGCGCGATGAGCTTCGCCAAGCGATTTGAGGATCTTCGAATTTGGCAGGAAGCTCGGGAGCAGGTGAAGCGAGTCTATTCCTGTTTTCCCAAGGGCAGCATTGGCTACCGGGATTTTGCTTTTCGGGAACAATTGCAGCGGGCGGCGATATCCGTGATGAATAACATCGCAGAAGGATTTGAACGAAAGACACCACGCGATTTTGCACATTTTCTTGACCTGGCGAAAGGGTCCTGCGGCGAGGTTCGCAGCATGTTTTACCTGGCAGAAGATTTGAACTACCTCACCTCGGACCATGCGGCGCCGCTGCGCGATGAAGCGGAAAAACTTTCCTCGATGATCGCCGCTTTCACAAATCACCTGCGCTCCTGAATCATCCGACCTTCCCACGACCTTCCCACCTTCCCCGTTCCACTTCCACTTCCTACGTTCCCACCTTCCCACTTTTAGAACATGCTCCGCAATAGAATCTACTACGGCGTAAAGCCCTTCGTCCCGCAACGGATACGCAGAGCCGTGCGCCGCTATCTGGCAACGCGTCTCCGGCCGCACGTCTCAGCCGTCTGGCCCATCATGCCGGGGTCCGAACGCCCGCCGGCCGATTGGCCCGGTTGGCCAAATGGTAAGAAATTCGCGGTCGTCCTGACTCATGACGTTGAGGGCCAGTTTGGTTTGGATAAGTGTCGAGCACTTATGGAACTCGAGATGGAACTGGGATTCCGGTCGTCCTTTAACTTCATCCCGGAGGGAAGCTATCGCGTTCCTTCCGCCTTGCGTGAGGAACTGACTCGAAATGGCTTCGAAGTGGGAGTTCACGACTTGAAACACGACGGCCGGCTGTTCCGTTCCGTCGCTGAGTTTCGATCGCGCGCCATGCGCATCAACGAATACCTGCGCGATTGGAACGCAGTCGGATTCCGATCCGGGTTCATGCTTCACCAACTCGACTGGCTCCACGACCTCGAGATCGAATACGACATGTCCACCTTCGACACCGACCCCTTCGAACCGCAGCCGGAAGGCCGAAACACCATCTTCCCCTTCTGGGTCCCGCGGCCCCCGGTCGCCGAGGACGGAGGTTCAGCCATTCGAAATTCGTCGTTCGAAATTCGTCATTCCGTCGGCCGAGCCGGCGGCTACGTCGAACTCCCCTACACCTTGCCCCAGGACTCCACCCTTTTTCTGCTTTTGCGCGAACGAAGCCCGGACATCTGGTTGCGCAAACTGGATTGGATCGTCCAACACGGCGGGATGGCGCTGGTTAACGTTCATCCTGATTACCTCTCCCTTGGGCAGAGGAGTGCGCCCGGCGGGCAGTATCCCTCTGCCTATTACAAGGCTCTTCTCGAATATATTAAGGAACGTTACGAAGGGGTCTTTTGGAATCAAACTCCAGGCGCGGTAGCGCGGTTCTTTTCGGGCGCCCTGAACGGTAGGAAGATCGTTAGTAAAGCTTGGAATGCAGCTCCCTGATACACAACGAACTGTAGGGGCGCTCTGCGAACGTCGTGCTTCTATCGTGACTCGAACGACGGTCATAGACCGCCGCTACAATCCTCCCAGCCTCGTTTCCGCATGAACGTCACGGTCTTTGGAATGGGATACGTCGGCTGTGTTACAGCCGCTTGCCTCGCGGAAATGGGCCATTCGGTCACCGGCGTCGACCTGCAGGAGATCAAGGTTTCCCTCGTCAACTCGGGCAAGAGCCCGATCGTGGAGCCGGGTTTGGAAGCCCTCGTAGGGCGACAAGTCCAGGCGGGACGCCTGCACGCGGTCCAGGAAGCCAAGGAACTCGGCGACGTTTCCCTGGTCTGCGTCGGGACACCGAGTAATGAGAACGGGAGCCTGGGTCTTGGACAGGTAAAAAAAATCGTCGCCCAAATCGGCGAGCTGCTCCGAAAGGTTGACAGGTTTCACGTCGTCGTCATTCGCAGCACAGTCTTGCCTGGGACGGTCGAAGACATTGTTTTGCCTCTCCTTGAGGAGACATCCGGCAAGCGGAGTGGAGACGGCTTTGGCGTCTGTATGAACCCCGAGTTCATGCGTGAAACGACCGCGATCGATGATTTCTACCATCCCCCGTTCACCATCATCGGAGCCCAAGATAACCGTTCTGCGGATCAGGTTGCCGCCCTCTATTCTTCCCTCCAATCCCAGGTCGAGCGGACCTCGATCCGAGTAGCTGAGATGATCAAGTATGCTTCGAACGCATTTCACGCCCTCAAAGTCTGTTTTGCGAACGAAATCGGGAACCTGAGCAAACGACTGGAGATCGATAGTCACAGGGTGATGGAGATATTTTGCAAGGATACCAAGCTGAATATCTCCCCTTATTACCTCAGACCGGGATTCGCTTTCGGAGGCTCCTGCTTGCCGAAGGACCTTCGTGCCATTCTGCACAAGGCCAAACAACTCGACGTCGAAATGCCGGTCCTGAATTCTCTGGCCAGGAGCAACCAGGCACAGATCGACGCTGCTTTTGATCTCATCCGAAAATCGGGCAGGAGACGCGTCGGCGTCCTCGGCTTAAGCTTCAAGGCGGGGTCGGATGACATGCGCGAGAGTCCCATCGTGACCTTGATCGAAACTCTCATCGGCAAGGGCTATAAGGTCGCCATCTACGATGAAGAAGTTGCGATCGCCAAACTGGTCGGCGCAAACAAGCGTTACATCGACGAAACCATTCCGCACATCTCTTCCCTCATGATGTCCTCTCCGGCAGAAGTCATTGAGGCCAGTGACGTCCTCGTAGCTGGGAGAAAAAATCCGCACATTCAGGAAGCCTTGGCCAGAAACGGAGACTCAAAAGTCCTTATTGACCTCGTTGGCCTGTCGGCTGAGACGCGGAACTCCTCCAAGAATTACGAAGGCATCTGCTGGTAGCCTCCCGGTAAACTCTCATATCTACAAATGCCAAAACTTCCGGTCAGGATTCTCATGCTGGTCGAGAATCAGTTTCCGCAGGATACCCGGGTCAGGAATGAGGCGAATTTGCTCGCCTCGGCGGGCTACCAAGTCTCGATCATCGCGCTTCGGGAAACCGGGCAGGCGGCTAGCGAGGTGGTAAACGGGGTCATGGTTTACCGTGTGCCGCGGTTGGAACTGTTTAAGAAAACCTCATCGAAGCGGCTCGGTCGAGCCGGTCTGTTTTTTCTTAAGCTGAAGTCTTCTTTCGGTTACCTCGTCGAATATTGCTATTTTACCGCCGCCTGCCTGGTCGTGGCCAGTTATGTTTTCGTCAGGCGCGGGTTCGATGTGATTCATGCTCATAATCCGCCCGATACCCTTTTTCTGGCGGCCCTGCCTTTCAAGCTCGTGGGCAAAAAATTCGTCTTCGATCATCACGACCTTTGCCCGGAGCTTTATCGATCCCGTTATGGGACCGGAGAAGGCTTTTACACTCGACTCCTGCGGGTCTTTGAATGGTGCAGTCTTAAGATCGCGGACGTGGTCATCGCCACGAACGAATCCTACAAGAAGGTGCAGATCGAGCGCGGGAAAATAGATCCGGAAAGGATCTTCATAGTCAGGAACGGACCGAACAAATCCCGCATGGCTTCGGTCACGCCCAGTCCCCGCCTAAGGGGCATGGGCAAATCCATTCTTTGTTACGTCGGCAGTCTCAACCCGCAGGACGGCGTTGATTACCTGATTCGATCCTTGTGGCACCTGGTGAATATTTTGAAACGCTCGGATTTCCATTGCGTCATTATGGGATCGGGCGATTCGTTGGGTGATTTGCGCGCGCTGGCTTCGGACCGGGCGCTCGATGACTTTGTCGAACTGACCGGGTTCGTGTCCGAAGAAGAGCTGCAGGCCAACCTGACCGCGGCCGACATTTGCGTCGATCCCGACCCCTCGAGCCCGCTCAACGATGTCTCCACCTGGATCAAGATCATGGAATACATGAGCTATTCGAAGCCGATCGTCACCTTTGACCTCAAGGAGACGCGATTTTCCGCGCAGGATTCCGCGATTTATGTCGAACCGAACGACGAAGCCCGGTTCGCGGAAGGTATCGCGCAACTGATGGACGCTCCGGACCTCCGGCGCACGATGGGGGAGTATGGCCGGCGCCGGGTTGAGAGCGAACTGCAATGGAGTAAGGTGGGAAGAAATCTTTTGGCGGCCTACGCTGCGCTTTATCCACACAGGGCGGAACTGGAATCCGGAAAGCTGAAGAGCGGCCCCGAGTCGCGCGATCAGCAGCCGGCCCGGTCGGACTCGGAAGCCCGGAGTCTTCACTGAATATGGAACTTATACAAAAACCGCAAATGTGGCACTTTGGGTGCTCTTGATTCTAGTGGGACCACGGCCGATCTGGTTCCGATCGCAAAGCGTATGGTTTCTGAATTTGGACGTCCTCTCTTCCGCAATTCGATGATCTCTCTCAAGCAGGCCATTCTAATCCTTTTGGCAAACTGTGCCTTCTCCGTCGCCGTTCAGGCGACCACCAGTTTTTATGTCGATCCCGACTGGGGAGGAACAAGCGGTGGAACGGCCAGCCATCCGTTCTCAGCCTTGAATGCAGCTTCCTGGACGGCGATTAACGCAGCCTTGGCCAGCGATGATGTCACGATTTATTTCTCGGCACTCAAGGCCAATGGCACAACCCAGCAATCACAAGCGTGGTATGTTCATTGCCTGCGAACAGACTATTCTTCTCATCCGTTAACGTTGGACGGCTACAGCAAATACAACTCGAACGTTACGACCCCGAACTGGCTTTCCAATCCCGAACCGGACATCAATGTCGCATATTTGTCTGGCAAGGTTTTCAAGATTACCGGGGATGGATCATCCGCGCTGGGCTGGGGCAGGACTGACGGTGGAGACTTCGTAAGCAATGGAGGACACTATTATTGCTGCATCGAATCGCATCTTGCCTCCTCCGATAACGAACCTGGAGTCGGTGCCAACTGGCAACTTTACTGGGATCAGCACGGAACCAGCGGCTCAGCTTGGTCGTCTGGAACTAGTTACAAATGTCTGGTCAAACAAAACAACATTACATTACGTGGATTTGAGATCACAGGTTCCAGCGCGCGAAGTTCGTTTAACGGTGACAATTTCATTTGGGAGTATAATTACGTTCACGACATCACGGATCTGGGAGCCGCAGTAACCTTTCTCTACCACAGTTTCCCAGACAGTTCGTCGGCCGTTCCGATCAGCGCTCCGACCCATAATGAGACGATGAGATATTTCGAAATCGTGAACACCTATGGGGAAGCCGTCTACGTTGGGGCGCTCAACCCGAGTGGAACTGAGGCGCTTGAGACACAGCAGGGCAATCAACGCAACGGCGTCACGATTAACAACTTTTTACATCAGCGGCCCAGGGATCAATGGTGCTCAGGGCGATGGCATCGACTGTAAGCATGGGATCGTTGGCCTTCACGTTGCCGATGGAGAAATCGGCCACGGAACCGGAACGGGAAACGGAATCAACCTGCCGGAAACGGTGACAACGTAAATCAGGGAAACCTGATTGAGAGGGTTTTCGTGCACGACTACGACGCGACCGGCGGAGGAGGCCGTGGCATAACGGGTGCGACCGGACGGAACCTTGGCAAATCCACTTTACGGACATGAGGGAGTCACAATAAGAAATTGCATCATCGCAAATATGGCAGGCACTTTGCCTCTCGGAATTAACGGAAGCTCCGGGCATTACGTGAAGAACTGTTCGATTTACAACAACACGGTCTACGGAATGCGGGGGCGTCAACATCCGATGCAGACTGGAACCTCGGGTGCGCTTCGAGAATAACTTCGTCTTTAATTGCTGGTAGTCCCCGCGGAATCATCGGTTCCTCCGGAGTTACGTCCGACTACAATGCGCACGACGGTACGTGGACTTCGGCAAACGAAGGACCGCATACGCATCGCTTTCAGCAGCTCAGATGCCTTGGCCGCGGTTGTAAACGCGGCGGTTGAAGATTTCCATCCCAGTTCAAACTCCTCCTTAAAGGTGAAGGGAATTACGATTTCAAGCTTCTCGGACGATTTTTATCAAGGCGCCAGAATATCGGGGGATTGGGATATTGGTGCTGTCCGGGCCGCACCAGCACCTCCGCAGCATTTGCTCATCGTTCAGTAGTGCAGCGGATTCCTGCTCACTTTTTAGGAAACTCGAGCAGAAGCGGCTGTAGCGAGATCGGAAATCCTCACTCGGTAATTCTCCGAGAAGAAGGCATAAACAATGAAACACGTCCGGCTTTTTCCGATCTGGCTGGGTTCCATGTTGTTCTTGTACCAGCATATTTCGCCCTGGCTCAACCTCAACCTGGGGATCAGAGTCAGTCCGGACCGCCTGCTCTTTCTCGTGATCCTGGGTCTCTTTTCTGAAGAGCACATCTGGCCAGCGAAAGGGCGGCGCCGTCGGACGGCTGATGTTGGCGTTTGCACTGGTTTGCACCATATCGTGGTTCGTGACACATCCCGATGCGGAAAACGCAAAGCTCCGCTGGCTGAACACCATTTTCCAACTCGCCTGTTTCCCATTTCTCACCTACTACATCGCGTCGAACAGCCGCTACTCAGACGCACGACCTCAAACGACTGTTGAACGGTGTGATGATTATTCAAAGCTACCTGGTCTTTACCGGATTTGCCGCAGCATTACCAGATATCGTGGTTGGTTTGGCCTAAGTACATCCTCGATGCCGCCCTTGTCCGACCAGGGAGAGCGGCTGACCGGATCGTTCTGCAACAGCAGCATGCTTGGGGCAGCGCTCGTGATGAACTTCGGTTGCCTCTGCGTCATGACGCTTTATACAACAGGCGGCAAGCGTCGCTACCTCTACGCGCTCATGCTTTTGAGTTGCGCCTGCATCTATTTCACTTCCACGCGGACAGTATGGCTTGGTTTCTTTGTGATGTTGGTGATCTTCTACTTCTCGCGCACGTCGGTCTTCGAAAACCGGTTCGTCTGATTGGCATTTGCCTCGTGCTGGCTATGGTTTGCCGGTGTCGGAAGCAAGCTCTCACTGTATCAAAGATCTCTCTTCTCGAGAGCGCCAGGAGACACGATTGAATATCGGCTTATCAACTTGAAAGCCGGCTTGAGCGTTTTCCGAGAGCATCCATTGTTTGGCATTGGTTATGGTGGTTTTGCGAATCTGATGACGAAAGACGCTGCTCAGTTTGGACTTGACGAAAATGCGCTGGCGTCCGGAAACGAAAACACCTGGTTGGGCATTCTGGTGGACCTGGGATTGGTCGGTCTGACCATTTATGTAATGATTTTTGTCCTTCTGATTCGTTCGAATATACGATTTCTGCGACGGCATGGTTCCGGGAAGCCGCTTGTTTCGTCCGTTGGCGACAGTTCGGCTCGGCGATGATGGTTTACCTAATGATTAACTGGTCCACCGGGGACCTGCGTTTTCACCTCTACGATCCGTGTTTTGCGTTCCTTGATTCAAGGGATAGTGGCGGGGCTTGCGAAGCAAATCCCTGAAGGACGAGAGAGCGTAGGTGGCGGAAGAGCGGATGAGGTTAGCTGAAGAGCTTACCGTTTCTGACGGCGGTGCGCTTGCGGCAGGTCGAGCATGTCGATCAGCTTTGTGCAAATCCAGCGTGAAGTCAGACCGAGTGAGCAGGTGTGCGGCGGAAATGGCGCTGGCAGAAGAGCTGAACGGGACGGCGAACAGCACGAGCTCTCGATAGTCAAGTCAAGAGAAGACAAATGCTCGTTGGGATTCATAAGGCATTTTTCAGGGGCTACTTTGAATACATTCAACGATTCGAGAGATTCTGGATCATAATGGCATCAGACACATCCGGCTGGAATGCGACGACACGGATTTCTGGTCACGCGTGAGAGATTGGATTTGTTTGTTTTCTGGTGGCGTCACGACAATGGCGACTCGCGTCTGCTAGCGCTCTAATTCCGATTCTGGAAGATCAACTGAACATCAAATGCCTGCCGAACACGAAAACGTGCTGGGCGTACGACGACAAGATACGGCAGTATTATCTCCTCGAACAAAACGGGTTCCCGGTCGTGGATTCCTGGATGTTTTGGGACAAGGACAAAGCGCTTGACTGGTTGAAGACCGCACCACTTCCTGTCGTATTCAAGCTCAGTGGAGGAGCGGGATCGGAGAACGTTACGCTTGTCGAGACGCGTAGCACGGGGTCGGCAGTTGATTGAAAAGATGTTTGGTCCGGGTATCCAGTCCACCCGAATACCCTGGGGAAACACGCGTTGGCTCGACTTCAAGTTGAAACGCGAAATTCAGGCATCACGTGGCCGATGCCGTGCGGAAGTTACGTGGCGTGTCCGCTGCCGGCGCTCGAGTTGCACAAAAACTACGCCTACTTTCAAAAATTTCTTCCAGGCAACGCCTATGACACTCGCGTCACCGTCATTGGTAACCGGGCGTTTGGGTATCGGCGCTATACTCGGGACAACGACTTTCGTTCCTCAGGAAGTGGCAAGATCGATTACGACCCGAAGGCAATCGATCTGATTTCTGTGGAGATAGGCCATGCGATTTCGAAAAAACTCTGCTTTCAGAGCATGGCCTATGACTTTCTTTATGACGAAAACGGGAAAGCGGCCCTCTGTGAAATGAGCTATAACTTCGTAGATGAAGCACATCTACAATTGCCCTGGTCACTGGGACGATTCATTGAACTGGCACGAAGGTCACTACTGGCCCCAGTATTTCCAGTTGATGGACGCTTTGGGAATGCCGCATCTCAAACAGCCGGATCTTACTTAGTCTCTATACGAGAAACCCGACGCTTTTGAGTTCAGCCAAACGATTGGCTTAGCCAGCTTCGCGCGAGATTCCCGAGGCCTGCAACGAAGGAAGGCGTGACGAATGATCAAAAAATCCGCGCTCAAAAAGCATTTTTCGATTAAAGAAGAACTTCGCACCGGGCGTCTCGCCTCCGGCCCGTTGTTTCAGCGGCGTCGAGATTACGCCGTTTCGAGGCGGCAGCCTTAGCTTCGGCGACGATTTCGGCCGACTTCGAACTAAGTTGGGCGTGGAGAGGTTGGCGATCGGCACAGGAAACGCGAGAAAGGGCGACACGAGAGCGGCTGAACGTGCCGATCTGGTTGGGTTGCTTGAGGAATATGGAGATACCCATTACCTGGGCTACTGTTGGTCATCTGTTTTTGGAGGATGTAGCCGGGGGAGGACGGCAAGGCGCACCCGAAGATGCCTCGTCCTCCCGCCTTGACCACCCCGCCGGCGATGGCCAGGTGGACTGGGGACTGGGGACCGACATGACCCTTGCACCGACTATCATGTGGATGGCTCTGTGGTATTGCCCAGACCTAATTGAGCAGATCCTCAGCAGCAAGGTGCGTCACGAGTTGGGCAGCCACTCCTTTAGCCACATCAGTTTTTTGGCCGAAAACTCAACCCCGGACCTGGTGGAGCAGGAGGTTGCTCAGTGCCAGGCCGCGATGGCGCCATACCACTTGTCGGCGCGTTCGCTCGTCTATCCTTATAATCAAATGGGGCACCATTACGCTCCGATCCTGGCTGATTTGGGTATCACCTGCGTTCGTCACCGCGATCCTGCAGTCCGGCTTGTCCTACCCTGAACGCTTGCCGTCCGGGGTGTACAAGCTCTACGAGAGCATGAACCTGCGGCGGGCCCGGCACTATGACTACGTCGAGAAGGCGCTGATGTTCCTCGAGGAGGCTTGTGCGCGTCAGGCGGCCTATCACATCTGGTTTCACCCGTCCGATCCTACGACGATTTTCGAGCGTGAATTTCGAGGGATCATTCAGCACATGGCGAAACTTCGGGGAGAGGGGAGGTTGTGGGTGGCGACCATGGGTGAGTTGGCGGCTTATTGCGAGGCTCGAGAACAGACCTCGCTCCACGTGGAGCGAGACGCAAATGAGCTTAAGGTTGCGCTGCGATCGAATTTTGATGCGGAGCGCTATGGGAAAACCATCCTCACGCTGCGCATACTGAGTGACTCCATGCCGGGTGAATGTCTTTTTCGGACGAAGGAAGACTGGGAACCAGTGAAATGGAAGAGAGATGAACTCGCCAGAGGCCCGGGAAGAGCGCAGTCGTTCCTCGTGGACGTACCCGCAATCGCCGGGGAGTTGCGGGTCATTTTCAGAACGAATCATGATTGCAAAGGCCGACGAAGTCACGCCCATTACGGATTCTGCACTTTGTTGACAGCCTTCGAGTAGGCGGAAAGGAGCGGCAGCTGGTGGAGTTGCTCAAGGGTCTCCAAGGAAGCGGTTCGGTAGAGTCCGTCGTCGTCACCATGGGAGCGGAGCAGTTCTACGTCCCGGATATCGAGAAGCTGGAAATTCCGATTGTTTATCTGCTGCGACGCATGCGTTGGGATCTTACGGTGTTCCCGCGTCTTTGGCGCATCTTGCGTCAGTTCGGTCCTGACATCATTCACACCAACAGCGAGATGACGATGTCATACGCATGGCCCTTCGCCCGCTTGCTAGGTATCAAGCTCATCAACGGCACGATTCGCAACGCCTTTTCCGGCAGCGGGACTCCGCTGGCGCTGGCATGAATTAATGTTGCGCCTCGCAGATGCACGCGTTGCGAACTCGAAGGCGGGATTCGTTAGTCGCGGGATGAGGTACGACGCTCCGGGTAAT
>CAVZNJ010000010.1:0-319299 GCA_963776615.1 uncultured Verrucomicrobiae bacterium | reverse complement strand
CGTCGCAAGATCGTAACTTTACTTGGCGATCGATTTAGAGAAGTTCTGCCAGCGCCAAGTCGGTTGGACGGCTCGGCAAAAGAGCTCCGCCTGACCCGCTTTCCGCTCGGAAACCGCGAACCGAAAGGAAACTGAGCATGCCATACGTCATTGCTGGAAAGGAAAACGGAGCTAACATCGACATCCATTATAAAGACTGGGGCAGCGGGCAGCCGATTGTGTTCAGTCACGGCTGGCCTCTCTCGGCGGGTGATTGGGATCCACAGATGCTTTTTTTCCTCAGCAAAGGCTTCCGCGTCATTGCGACCGATCGGCGCGGGCATGGTCGCTCGACTCAAACCCGGTTCACGTCGTGAACCATCTCGCGGCGATGGCCGATTTGCACCGCGCGGGTCGGTTCGACAGAATGTCAGACGAGGTGCAAATGCTGACCGGGCAAGGACCGCTGAGCGTCCAGGACTTCGTCAGCAAGAATGCAGCGACATTTACAGCGTAGGTAAAAGTGGCTCGTGTGTCTGCGGATGCTCGCGCTCCACAAACCTAACTTTCCATTTAGGAGAACGCACATGAGTAAAGAATATGACAGGCTAACAACGACAACTCCTGTGCAACGCGGGCGAGACGTGAACCACAAGATTTTAGAAGAACAAATCAATAAGAGAGGAAGCGCAAACATGAAAATCAAGAAACAAATCGGACTCATCCCAATCGTTGCGGTTGCAACAGCCATCACTCCATCGTTGGCAGGCGGCGCGTCAACGCCGGCACCGGAAAATCCTGACGCGATCCGGGCGTTCACCGTTCCGACTGTATCGCAGAGCCGCGCTCGATGATCTTCGCCGGCGCGTCGCGGCCACGCGCTGGCCGGACAAGGAGACGGTCAGCGGATGCATCGCAAGGCGTGCAGCTCGCGACGATGCAGAAACTCGCGCGACTATTGGGCGACAGATTACGACTGGCGCAAGTGCGAAGCGAAGCTGAACGCGCTGCCGCAGTTCGTCACCAACATCGATGGGCTCGACATTCATTTCATTCACGTCCGCTCGAAAGAATCCGAACGCCTTGCCGATCATCATCACGCACGGATGGCCCGGCTCGATCATCGAGCAGCTGAAGATCATCGGCCCGCTGACCGATCCCACTGCCTATGGCGGAAAGGCGGAGGACGCTTTCGATGTCGTGATCCCGTCGCTGCCGGGCTACGGCTTCTCCGGCAAGCCGACGGCGCCGGGATGGACCCCCGTCACCATCGCCAAAGCGTGGGCGACGCTGATGCAACGCCTCGGCTACACGCGAGTACGTGGCGCAGGGCGGCGACTGGGGCAATGCCGTCTCGGAGGTGATGGCCCTGCAGCAGCCGCCGGGATTGCTCGGCATTCACACCAACATGGCGGCCACCGTTCCGCCCGATGTCTCGAAGGCGCTTGCGTTGGGCGGCCCGCCGCCCGCCGATCTCTCGCCCGAGGAACAAAACGCGTGGAATCAGCTCGACGACTTCTACAAGAATGGGCTGGCCTACGCCGATGAGATGTCCAACCGCCCGCAGACGCTGTACGGAATCGCCGATTCTCCGGTCGGCCTCGCCGCGTGGATGCTCGATCATGACATCCGCAGTTACAAGATGATCGCCCGCGTCTTTCGACGGACAAGCCGGAAGGGCTGACGCGCGACGACATTCTCGACAACGTCACGCTCTACTGGCTGACGAACACCGCGATCTCCTCGGCGCAGCTCTACTGGGACACCCAGCAGATCTTCGACGGGCGGCGGCTTCTTCGACGTGCGGGGCGTCAAGATCCCGGTCGCCGTGAGCGCCTTCCCCGATGAGATCTATGCAGGCGCCGAAGAGCTGGGCGGAGAAGGCCTATCCCAAACTGATTTACTACAACAAACTCGCCAAAGGCGGGCACTTTGCGGCGTGGGAACAGCCGGAGCTTTTCGTGTCCGACTTACGCGCGGCGTTCAAGTCACTACGCGCAGGCGAGACAAAGTCGCCAACTGCTCAAAAATAACGGATAAAGCACAACGGCTGAAGTGCTGCGCGGAACGCAGAGCCTTTAGTTCCGATGGCTAATTGATCGCGACAGAGAGCGTATGGAGACGTCACATGAGAATCGTGAGCGGGTGTCAGACGCGAACCTCCCTCGCGTGGTGATCATCGGCGGCGGTTTTGGCGGACTCTGCGCAGCACGCGGGTTAGCCGGCGCTCCCGTCAGCGTGACGCTGATCGACAAGCGCAACTACCATCTCTTTCGTCCCATGCTCTACCAGGTGGCGACCGGCTTGTTATCGGCCGACCAAATTTCCCGGCCGTTGCGATCGATCCTGAGCCGACAGGCCAATGTAGAGGTGCTGATGGACGAAGTCAGCGGGGTCGATACGGACAAGCGCCTGGTTCGTCTGAAACAGCATTCAATCTCTTACGATTACCTCGTCCTCGCCACCGGCATTCAATACAACTACTTCGGACACGATGAGTGGCGGCGCGTGGCACCCGGGCTCGAATCGCTGGATGACGCGGACCTGATTCGCGGCAAGATCCTGCTTGCATTCGAGCGCGCCGAGGAGATGGCTGCGCTCGATCACGCCGATACGGAAAGCATACGGCAACTGCTTACCTTCGTGCTGGTCGGCGCGGGCACGGTGGGCGTGGAAATGGCGAGCACCCTGGCGGAGATGTCGCGGATGGCGTTGGCGCATGACTTTCGTCACATCGATCCGCGCGACGCGCAGATCCTCCTCTACGAGGCGGCACCGCGCGTGCTTCCGACATTTCCCGAAGATCTGTCGGCGAAGGCGCAGCGCCATCTCGAGAGCCTGGGCGTGAAGATTTACACGAACACGCGAGTGACCAGTGTGGATGCCGACGGAGTCGTGGCGGGCGGCCAGCGCGTTCGGTCGAGCACAGTGCTGTGGGGAGCCGGAGTGCTGGCCTCACCAGCGGGTCGATGGTTGGGCGCGGCGATGGACAAGTCGGGGAAAATCATCGTCAACTCCGACCTGTCAGTGCCGGATCATCCTGAGATTTTTGCAATTGGCGACACGGCGCACGTCGTTGCGCATTTTTCTCGGAATTTGCTGGGGATCAGGTCCAAAGAGCCGATGGTCATGCCGGGCGTGGCGCAGCCGGCCATTCAAGCAGGGAAGGTACGTGGCAGCCCTGATTCGACGACGCGTGGCGGGACAGCCGCCGCCGGGGCCCTTCTGGTATTGGGACAAAGGCGATCTCGCGATCGCGGGGCGTACCTACGCGCTCGCCGATCTTCGCCTTCTCCGATTCGCCGGATTTCCGGCGTGGGTTGTCTGGGCGGTCGTGCACATCTATTTCCTGATCGGGTTCGCGAACCGATTCTTCGTCATGCTGCAATGGGTCATGACGTTTCTGACCAAACGTCGGCAGGTGCGGGTCTTTCCGGGACAAGAACGAGCCGCAGAGGCTCCGTCGCGATTTTCGAAAACGGCGAGTGAGGCGGAAGAGCAATGCCGCGTGAGGCAAAGCCTTTTTACGCGGATTCGAGTTGTGCGAGTGCAGGAGAATCCGTCATCGTCTTCAGGCTCACCGCTGATCCCGTGACTTTTCTTCGCGCAAGCCCTGTCCCGCCGTAGCTTGGCGACGGAAGAGCTCGATGTGCGGCCCGCACTTCTGCTCGATGAAGATTATCGAAGACGTAAGGAAGTGTGCTCCGGAGCACGGAATGAATAAAGCGGAAGTCGTGCAATCTGGAATGCAAGAGTACGTGCGGGAATTCGAACTAGCGGGAGCGGAAATCCATCCGAAGGCAGGTGGGAAAAAATGAAAGCGCTTTTTTCGCAGATATCAGACATCCATTGGCGCGGCTCTGATGCGACGCCTCGGTCGGTCTTAGCGCCGCGGCTCCGAAGTTCACACTGAATCGTTTGCACCAGATGGACACTGCGCGGTATTTCGCCAGGTCCAAGTCGCTGCCAAGGTTGTAGTTTTGGTCGCCGATGTTGCCCTTGAGGACTCCCAGATCAATGAATCCAGCTCGTTGCACTGTCGCGACGCCCCTGGCGTCGTCGGCTGCAACCATGTAAACGTGGACATCAGGACCGTTTGAGCGTGTTGAAATTCGTTAGGCGGAGAACACGACTACCATCTCCCATCTGGAAGATGGTTGCGGTACCTGCCGTGGGATGCAAAATGCTGTAGAAGCGCCCGGATTCGAGAGGCTGCGCCGACACGCCACCTTGCGCCACCAGCAATGCTTCGTCGACACGGCGATTGACCACCAGCCGCTCCGGTCGAAATGCATACCAGGCGATGAAAGCCGCGACCGCGGCAACTGGAATCGCAACTTTTATCCACTTTTTCATTTTCGTATCTCCTTCACCCGAGAAATTCGCGAATGACCGCCGCGATCTCCTTCGCATGAGTTTCAAGCGCGAAGTGGCCCGGGTCGAAGAAACGAACCGTCGCTCCGGGAATGTCGCGTTTGAACGCCTCGGCACCCCGCGGCAGAAAGAAAGGATCGTTCTTTCCCCATACGGCCAGGAAACGTGGTTTGTGCGTCCGGAAGTAATTTTGGAAAGTTGGGTAAAGCGCGACGTTACTCTTGTAGTCGCCGAACAAATCCAACTGAATCTCGTCGGCGCCGGGGCGAGACAAATAGAAGTTGTCCAGCGAATAGCCGTCCGGAGAGACCGCGCTCACGTCGGGCACACCATGTGTGTACTGCCAGCGCGTCGTGTCGGGCGCGACGAAGCTGCGAAGCGCGTCTCGGTTGGCCTGCGACGGTTCTTGCCAATAAGCCCGAATCGGATTCCAGCCGTCGCTCAGCCCTTCCTCGTAGGCGTTGCCGTTCTGGGAGATGATTGCAGTGATGCGATCCGGATGCCGAACGGCGAGGCGGAAGCCCACGGGTGCGCCATAGTCGAAAACATAGATCGCGAAACGGGAGAGACCGATCACCTCGGTGAAGCGATCGATGACGTTTGCGATATTCTCGAACGTGTAAGTGAAAGTGCCGCGCGCCGGCATGTCGGACTGGCCAAACGCCGGCAGATCGGGAGCAACGAGGTGAAACCGGTCCGCGAGTTGCGGGATGAGATCGCGGAACATGTGGCTGGCGGTGGGAAAGCCGTGCAACAGGAGAATCGTTGGCGCTTCCTTCGGTCCGGCCTCGCGGTAGAACACGCCGATGCCATCGACATCCACCTTTTGGTACTTGACCATGCTCACGAAAAATCCTTTCGCCGCTCTATAATATACTATCGCAACTGTCGCGCAGACCGGACGCAGTGGCGACTGGTGGCGTTGTCCATTCCCCGATTCAACCGTCCAATTTCGAAAGTAAGAGCTTTTAGGATCGGAGTCTTGTTCGACTTCTTGTAACCAACGGTTGGGCGAAGTTGGGTCGGTCCAGAACTTGTCCGGTTATCCCGTATCAGGACTTGGGAACTGCTTCGTTTCCATTCTACCCTTGATAAATCTTTCGATGACGTTGAGGGTGCCAGGGATGTTCGCCACATCAACAACCATGCGGCCAAGCGTGTGGCCATGGGGGTCAGGGTGCAAATCTTGACAGAAGGAACAATATTGAGAGGGTCCAATGGCGCGAGCCTTGGTCTGAATTCACGATGCAATCGGTCGTTCATGAAAAGAAGTTTCGATGGCTTCTCTGCCGCTGATCACTCCCTCCCGGCTGCGCAGTTGGTTCTGGTGGACTACCAGGCCGGCCTGGCGTTCGCCGCAGGCTCGGCCGATCGCCAGGGCATTCGTAGTGCGGCGTTGGCGCTGGCTCAAAGGACTGAAGCCGAATCGGTCAAAGAGTTTCGGGTATCGATTACCAGAGGCGCTTTCCGGCGAAAGCGTGACCTGACCCAGATTTGAGATAGCGCTCAAAAGCTGCTGCCTTGACCCGATCAGTAAATGCGATGTAAGTGGTCAGCTTCCACGGGCTGAACTTCGTGGTATGAGAAGATTTCCCTTGATTATGTTCTCGAAGACGCTGTTTGAGATCTGTGGTCATTCCCACGTAGCGCTCCCCGTCCGCAGAAAGACTCTCAATATGGTACACGTAATACACTGGCCCTCCTTCCCTGAAGCTTCGGAGGGCATCCTGCTTCGCGCAACGCATCATGCTCAATCCTGCGAAGCGCCCCAGCGCGAAGCAGGATGAAAACAACCCGACTCGAAGCCTTCAGCGACGGTGTCCTTGCCATCATCATCACGATCATGGTGCTGGAATTGAAGGTGCCGCATGCGGTTGACCTTGCCGCGTTGAAACCGGTCTTGCCGGTATTGTTGAGCTACGTCCTAAGTTTCATTTACCTCGGTATCTATTGGAACAATCATCATCACTTGTTCCAAGCGACTGAACAGGTCAGCGGCGGGATTCTCTGGGCCAACCTTCATCTCCTGTTCTGGTTGTCGCTCTTCCCATTCACTACGGCGTGGATGGGCGAAAATCACGTTGCTGCGATCCCGACCGCGATTTACGGCTTCGTATTGCTGATGGCGGCGATTGCCTACTATGTTCTCGAACGCGCCATTATCGCCAAACAAGGCCGCAAATCGTTTCTCGCGCTGGCTGTTGGCAAAGATTGGAAAGCCAAAATCTCTGCTCGTGCTCTACCTCGCCGCGATCCCGCTCGCGTTTGTGAGCTCCTGGATCGCCAGCGCACTGTATGTCTTCGGCGCGCTCTTGTGGTTGATTCCCGATCCTCGAATCGAGAAGGCTCTGAAGAAGCGCGGACCGGACCCGTAAAACCTCGTTCTCTTGGGTCAGACGGACCGCTTAGAGCGGCGCGAGCTCGCCGAGCGTCGTCGGGATTAGCTCGGAAACGGTCGGGTGAATGTGCACCGCGCGTTGAATAACGGTGGCGGGCGCTTTCGCATACATCATGTCGAGGATGGAATGGATGATCTCGTCGCCGCCCGGGCCGAGGACCACGGCGCCCAAATCTCGCGCGTCCCGGTATCGACAAATATTTTCATGAAGCCTTCCGTCTCGCCCTTTTCGATGGCGCGTTTGATTTTTGTCATGGGGCGCTTGCCAACCGACGCCGGTCGGCCGCGCTGGCGAACTTCCGCTTCCGTCAGGCCACAACGACCGAGTGGCGGATCGATGTAAAGCGCGTAGGCCGGAATGCGATCGGTGACGCGGCGCGGGTCGTGGTCGAGCAAGTTGGCGGCCACGATTTCGGCGTCGTTAAAGGCAGTGTGGGTGAAGGCGCCGCGACCGTTGCAATCGCCCATCGCCCAAATTCCATCGACATTGGTGCGCAGCTCTTCGTCGACCGTGATGTAGCCAGCCTGGTCCGTCGTTAGGCCGGTTTTTTCCAGGCCAAGGTCGTCGGTATGGGAACGCGGCCGACCGCAAGCAAGACGTGCGTGCCGCTCACTTCGGCATCGCCCGAAGTGCAATCGACCTGTGCGAACGTCTCGTCGTTTCGCTTCGAGAAGCCGATGCATTTCGCGTTGAGCCGAATCTGGATTCCTTCACGCGCGATGATCTCGTGGACGGCAGCGGAGACGTCCTGGTCTTCGCGCCTAACGAGTCTCTGCCCCATCTCGATGATCGTCACGTCGCTACCGAAACGTCGAAACATTTGCCCGAACTCAAGCCCGATGTAGCTGCCGCCGACTACGATCAGGTGCCTGGGCACGAAGTCGATTTCCATGAGCGAGCTATTGCTGAAAAATTCAATCTGTTCGAGGCCCGGCATCCTGGGCATGGATGCGCGGCCTCCGACGTTGATGAAAATGCGATCGGCCGTGAGACGATCGTCGCCGACGCTGATCGTGTGGGCGGATTCGAAGCGTGCATGTCCTTCGAAGACTGTGCAGTTGTCCATTTTTCCAGCCAGGATTGAAGCCCGCGGCGCGACTCCTGCACGATGGCGTCTCGGCGGGCTTTCACCCGTGGCATGTCGACGCTCACTTTGCCGCCAACGTTCACTCCAAACTCCGCCCCGCGCCGCGCGAGGTGCGCGGCGTAGGCGCTGGCGACCATCGTTTTGGTCGGTGTGCAGCCGGTGTTGACGCATGTGCCACCAAACAGTTTCCGCTCTACGATGACGACCTGCCGGCCGCTCTCAGCGAGCCGTCCCGCGAGAAACGGTCCAGCCTGACCGGTACCAATGATGAGGTCGTCGAAATGTTTCACGCGAATCGCGAAACGATGAGGAGCGAGCAGCCGATCGCAACTGCATCTTCGAGAAGCGCGATGGGCAGGTCATTTCCGACCGCCCGCGTGAGCCGCCCGCGCAATTCGGCGCCGCCTAACGTTCCGACGATCGCGCCGATAACGCCGGCAATGAGTCCGGCGATGCACGCGCCGGCCGGCGCGGCGAGCGCAGCGCCTGAGAGCGCGCCGGTAACAAGGCGCGCACCGAATTGCATCGGGATTTTGCGGCTCGGAGTAGTCGGCAACTTGTCAGTCACCAATTCACCGAGCGCGAGCAGACTGAGAATCCAGGGCGTGACCGTCGCGCCGAGAAACGACAGCCAGGTATGCTCCAGATGCAGCCAGCCGAGATGCGCGCCCCAACTCACAATCGCGAGCGGTGCGAGCGCTCGCAGACCAGTCGTTAGGCCGATTAGAAATGCCAACAAGTAGATTGCCATAATTTTCTCCTTTTTACGCTCTCGCTCACTTTAGGTGAAGATCGAATTGCGAGCGCGCGTCTGCTCGCGTGGCACTGGCACGGCCCCCGGCTTTCCGCGGCTAGCTTGATCGCCTGGTTTCGATGACCGCGTTGATCCCGAACACGCTGCCCGTCACCCACTGGCACTCGTCGCAACGGCAGGAATTCAGGAACATCGGCGGGGGCGGGGGGTTGGCAGCGGACGGCCCCGCAAGAGTAGCCGCCGGCGAGTTGAAATTCGCCATCACGCTCAATCGGGAGGAGACGGCAGTGGATCGGCGAGTGTCCCTCCATTACCGGTTGCGTCAGCCGGGGCAAACACGGCTCCTGGGTTTTCCAGTTCAAGCCCGCCTAACCAGCCTTAGTCGATGCGAACAACTCGACAAAAAAGCACTTGCAGCACAGAGAACATCTGACCCTACTCCGCCGGCGTTGAGGAGCTTTACGGGGAGTATCTGCCACCAGTATTCAGGTTGCCGGTGCCGGTGCATTGTCCACCCCAGACAATCATTTCGGTCCCGATCCAGACGGCGGTGTGAAGGTGGCGACCATCGGGTGCGCCGGTGGTAGTCGTAGCAATCCAATTGTCTGTGCTCGGATTGTATCTGCCGCCAGTATTGAAACATGTGCCGCTGAAATCGTAAGTTCCGCCCCAGACGATCATTTCAGTGCCAGTCCAGACGGCCGTGTGATAGGCGCGCCGGTCAGGAGCACCGCCAATGGTCGTAGCAACCCAACTGTTTGTGCCCGGATTGTATTTGCCCCCATCATTGAAGATGGCGATCTCGCTGGCGCCACCCCAGACGATCATTTCAGTGCCAGTCCACACCGCTGTGTGCCAATACCGCTGATCAGGTGCGCCAGTGGTGGTCGTAGCAACCCAACTGTCGGTGCTGGGATTGTATCTGCCTCCAGTATTTATGGAGTTCGTGTCGCGATCATATCCACCCCAGACGATCATTTCAGTGCCAGTCCAGACTGCGCTATGATAGACGCGCCCGTTAGGTGCTTGTCTGGTCGCAGTCGGAAGCCAACTATCTGTGCTCGGATTGTATCTCCCACCATTCTTAACTTCCCTGTTTGTGGCTGCGTCCTCTCCGCCCCACACGATCATTTCAGTGCCAGTCCACACTGCGCTCTGAAACCAGCGCTTAGTAGGCGCGCCGTCGGTGGTAGTGGCAATCCAACTGTCGGTGCTCGGATTGTATCTACCGCCAGTTTTCAGTTTGCCCGTATTGCCAAGTCCACCCCAGACAATCATTTCAGTGCCAGTCCACACCGCCGTGTGATTCGTGCGCGCAGTGGGCGCACCCACGGTGGTGGTTGCAATCCAACTGTCTGTGCTGGGATTATATCTGCCGCCAGTCTTAAGGGAGCCGTTATCGTTTGATCCACCCCATACGATCATTTCGGCGCCAGTCCACACTGCGGTATGATAGTAGCGCGTATCAGGCGCGCCGGTGGTGCTGGTTGAAGCCCAACTTTCTGTGCACGGAACGTATCTGCCGCCAGTATTGTCGCCACTTCCGCCCCAAACGATCATTTCAGTGCCAGTCCACACCGCCGTGTGTTCCGCGCGCTTCGCAGGCGCACCGCGCTTGGTGGTGGCAATCCAACTGTCTGTGCTCGGATTATATCGGCCGCCGTTGTGCAGATAGCCTGAACTGTTGGCGCCGCCCCAGATGATCATTTCACTGCCAGTCCACACCGCTGTGTGAAGCCAGCGCCGGGCGGGCGCGCCAGTGTTGCTAGTGGCAATCCAAGTATCTGTGATCGGGTTGTATCTGGCGCCACTATTGAGCTGGATCCTGGGACGGAGGGCTAGTCCGCCCCAAATGATCATTTCACTGCCAGTCCACACTGCCTTGTGATCTAGGCGCTCCTCAGGCGCGCCGGTGGTGCTAGTGGCAACCCAACTATCTGCGATCGGATTGTATCTGCCGCCGGTGTTCACGTCGCTGCGGCCGTTATAGCCACCCCAGACAATCATTGCACTGCCATTCCAGACTGCCGTGTGTCCCGAGCGACCGTCAGGCGCGCTGGTGTTGGTAATGGCAACCCAACTGTTTGTGCTCGGATTGTATCTACCGCCGGTGTTTAAGTAGATGCTGGTGGCGCCGCGGCCGCCCCAGACGATCATTTCACTACCAGTCCACACTGCCGTGTGTTGCTCGCGCGCATCAGCGGCGCCGCTCGTGGTAGTGGCAACCCAACTGTCTGTGCTCGGATTGTATCTACCGCCACTATTCAGGTCGCCGGTGCCGGTGCCACCCCAGACGATCATTTCGGTGCCGGTCCACACTGCCGTGTGAAGCTCGCGCGGGGCAGGCGCGCCGGTGTTGCTAGTAGCAATCCAACTGTCTATGCTCGGATTGTATCTGCCGCCACTATTCAGGTCGCCGCCATTGTTGCCGCCCCAGACGATCATTTCGGTGCCAGTCCACACGACGGTGTGTTGCGCGCGCGCATCAGGAGCGCCGGTGGTGCTGGTTGCGGTCCAATGATCAATGCAGTCGGCCGTTGGATCTTCAAGCGGCGACCCTACTACGTCGGGAAGATAGTAGCCTGAGGCTGGCTGCTCGGTCGTCATAGAAGATGCTGTTTCGGTTCTAGCTGCCCACGATCCCAGGGACTCAGTCTTTGCCAAAGGATTCGACGCGACCTGTAGCTCACTCGTCAGCCGCTCCGATAACACCGGTCTGGCCAGACACTCAGCGACGATAAACGGATCGTTTCCCAGCGCGGCGAACAGCTCCCGGAGCACATCGGGCTGTCTGGTGTGACTGGCCATTCGGTCCATCTCGGCCTGCAACTGCGAGGACGTGATCGGCCGCCGCCATTGCTCGGCGAGCAACTGCGAGTTGTGCAGATACTCTTCCACCTTCTGTTCGATCTGTGCCTGCGACATCACTTCATCGAGCGATGGTTTGGGCCCTGGATTTTCCTTCGGCCAGATCCGGTGCTGCCAGTAAACTTCTTCCACGGCGCGCTGGTAGGCCACACGTTCCGCAAAGGTGAGCGTTGTACGGGAACCGTCATTTGTCGCTTCGGGACCGAACGATGCTGCCTGTGCGACCAAAGATCCGGTAGCCGAGAAAAGCACCAGAGCGAGCAACGTCCGGGCGCTGGTAGGTCGACAACTCAAGTAATTCTTCATACGCGAACGCCGATTCTGGCTGACTGCGGAACGGGTGTCAACGTTTAGGCGTTATCCGCTTGCTCACGAAGGGAGCGAGCCGGGAGGCCGCCATTACTTCTGCTTGATCGGCCAGAGCAGACGACGCGCTTTGTCCAGGCTCACGTTGTCCGGCCAGCTATTGAGCGGCGCGAACCGCTGCTGACCCCGGCCGGCGCCGCCGCGCCCGTCACCGGTACGATAGGTGCCAGCGCTGTGCCATGCCATCCGGATGAACAGCCCGCCGTAGTGCCCGAAGTCCGCCGGCCACCAGTCCTGCGAATCGGTCATCAGCGCCGCGAGATCTTTTTTCACCGCTGCGAGTCGAGACTCTTGAACTCCTTTGCGTAATTGAAATCCTCGCCCATGGGATCGGACTTCGCGGAATGCTGGTGCAGCAGTTCGACTTTCAACCGGTTTGGCCACCAATCGAGATCGGTCGGGGCACCCCCGGTAACGGCGGTGTGAGTGAAGGGGCACTTGGCTTCGGTGGATGTGTCGGTGCTCATCTGCTGAATTCAAAACGGGGCAAGTTTGGTTTCAATGATGCGCGCGAGTTCGGACGAAAAATTGCGCAGGATGGGGGTGTCACTGATCTGCGCCGGCCATGCAGATGGGCGAAACGGCTCGCCACAGCAACCGCGATGATCTGGATTTTGCCCGGCATCTGATCGACTCATAGGCACGAAAAGAACGAAGGGTCGGAATAAGACGCCGGATTTTGTCGCTCGGGCGGAACGAACACGGCAGTCTGGCACAAAAGTAATCTCCGATTGCTGTCTATCCGCGGAATTTACTTGTTTTAAGGCGATAAGGTGGGCGAGAATAGAATATGGCAAAACGGCAGACCTGGAGGCAAAGCCGACCAGAAAGCATCATGTGCCGTGGGTCGTGAATCTTCCGCCGCTACTGAGCAGCACCGCAAAAGCGAGAGCGGAGATATTTCGACGGCAAAGAGGCAGCTATCGAATTTTGCCGGCAACAGCCGATTAGATTGGAAAACTACGGAAGTCCTTCAACAACGAAAAATCAATCAACAAGACAGAAAGAAAAGAACCTCTATGAAAACAAAATACACTTCTCGACAAACCTACCTGAATCCTAGAAATTTGATCGCCTTTGCTCGTTATGCCGCTTCCCTCGTTGTGGCCTTCAGCGTCATGAGCAGCGCTACTGCCGAGCTGAATCCCTCGGTGCCGGCGCAAGGAAATGGCAGGTGGTCGGAGACCGGCGACCTCATCACTGCACGCTCCAATCACGCGGCGGCTTTGCTGCCGAACGGGCAAGTGCTTGTGGCTGGTGGCTATGCTGCCACCGGCGCCTTAGCGAGCGCGGGAGAAGATCCGGCAGTCTTAGCGAGCTCGGAGCTATACAATCCGGCGACCGGGATGTGGGCGACGACCGGTAGCATGAACGTTGCACGTGAATTCCACACCGCGACATTGCTGCCGGATGGGCAGGTGCTGGTGGTGGGTGGCGTCACTAGTTCGGGAGTAACGAGTAGCACCGCGGAACTATACCGTCCGGCGACCGGCATGTGGAAGCCAACCCGGTCAATGGGTGCAGCACGCCAGTGGCACACGGCTACATTGCTGCCCAGTGGGCAGGTGCTGGTGGCCGGCGGCTTCAGCGTTGGCGTCAGCAATAGCGCAGGTGCAAGTACTGAACTATACGATCCGGCGACTCGAATGTGGACGTCGACCGGCAGCATGGCCGCCGTGCGCTACTTACACACGGCGACGCTGTTGCCGAACGGGCAGGTATTGGTGGCCGGTGGCCTCGGCAACGGTGGCACCTTAGTAACCGCGGAACTGTATGATCCGGCGACTGGGATTTGGACGTCGACCGGCCGTATGACCGTTGCTCGCGTAGGCCATACGGCGACATTGCTGCCCAGCGGGCAGGTGCTGGTGACTGGCGGGGACGACTCAGACATTACTACCGCGGAACTATACGATCCGGCGACTGGAATATGGACGGAGACCGGCAGCATGACCAATTTTCACTCAGGACAACAAACGGCGACGTTGCTGCTGAGTGGGAAGGTGCTCGTGGCCGGCGGCAACGGTGGCGTAGGCGCCGAACTATACGATCCGGCGACTGGTGCGTGGACTGTAACTGGAAACCTCGCCACCGGACGCGGCTCCGACACGGCGACGTTGTTGCGAAATGGGCTGGTGCTGGTTGCCGGCGGAGCAATCGACGGCTCACCAAGCGCGGAGCTTTACCATCCGGCGCGATGAGCATGGTATCGAATAACCCGATATCGAATTTTGCCGGCAACAGCCGATTAGATTGGAGGACTACGGAACCGCTTTCGGCGAAAACCGAATCAACAAGACGGAAAGAAAAGAACCTCTATGAAAACAGGATGCACTTCTCGATTAGCCTTTCTCAATTCACGCGTCTTAATCGGCTTTGCTCTTTACGTGGTTGGCCTTGTTTTGGCCTTCGGCCCCATGAGCAGCGCGGCCGGGAGAGGCAACGCCGCCGCGGAGCTGAGTCAATCGGTGCCAACGCACGCGCTTGGCAGGTGGAGAGCCACCGGCGACCTTGTCACTGCACGCGCATTCCAAACGGCGACGTTGTTGCGGGATGGGCAGGTGCTGGTGACCGGCGGTCTCGGCAACGGTGGCTTACCCCCCTTGGCAAGCGCTGAACTGTACGATCCGGCGACCGGGATGTGGATGGCGACCGGTAGCATGGGCGTTGTACGCGGATCACACACGGCGACCTTGCTGGCGAATGGGCAGGTCCTGGTGGCCGGCGGCATCGGCAACGATATCCCCCCTTTGGCAAGCGCTGAACTATACGATCCGGCGACCGGCGTATGGACGGTAACCGGCAGCATGGGCATTGCACGCTCCGATCACACGGCGACGTTGCTGCCGAATGGGCAGGTGTTGGTGGCCGGCGGTCTCGGCAACGGCTTCGTTCCCTTGGCAAGTGCTGAACTATACGATCCGGCGACCGGAGTGTGGACGGCGACCGGCAACATGGCCACTGCACGCTTCTTTTACACGGCGACGTTGCTGCCGAACGGGCAGGCGCTGGTGGCCGGCGGCAACGGAAGCATAGGCCTCCCAGCCTTAGGAAGCGCTGAACTATATGATCCGGCAACCGGGATGTGGACGGTGACCGGCAGCCTCGCCACTGCACGCGCCGGTCATACGGCGACGTTGCTTCCGGAAGGGCAGGTGCTGGTAGCCGGCGGCACCGACACCGCCGGCATGTCATTAGCAAGCGCGGAACTATACGATCCGGCGACAGGGATGTGGGCGGTGACCGGCAGCCTCGCCACTGCACGCGCCGGTCACACGGCGACGTTGCTGTCGAATGGGCAGGTGCTGGCGGTCGGCGGCTCCTACCGGAACGGCCACCGAGTAGCGACGGCAGAACTTTACGATCCGGGGAGCGGGAGCTGGACGGCCACTAACAGCCTTAGGCCTGGGCGCTCGGGCCAAACGGCGACGTTGCTGCGTAATGGCAACGTGCTTGTCTCAGGAGGAGACTCCCGGGACGGCATCCTTTCGAGTGCGGAACTCTACAAATCGGCGCCGAAAGCGCTCGACCCTGAATAGCGTGCTATCGAATTTTGATGGCAACAGCGATTAGATTGGAGAACTACGGGACCGCATTTGAGGAAAACTGAATCAATAAGACAGAAAGAAAAGAACCACTATGAAAACAAGATCGAGTTTTCGATTAAACTTTCTGAATCCTAGAGGTTTGAGCGGCTTTACTCGTTATGCCGCTACCCTGGTTTTAATCTATGGCGTCGTGAGCAGCGCGACCGCAGGGGACAACACCGCCGCGGGGGTCAGCCCATTGGTGTCAGAGAGCGCGCCTGGTAAATGGACAGTCACCGGCGACATGGTCGATGCGCGTATATTCCACACGGCCACATTGCTACTGAATGGGGAGGTACTTGTGGCGGGCGGCGGCAGTAACAATGCCCTCTTGCAAAGCGCGGAACTGTATCGCCCAACGCGTGGGATGTGGAAGGCCACCGGCAGCATGGCCAATTACCGCGAAAACCATACGGCGACGCTGCTGCCGAGTGGACAGGTCCTGGTAGCAGGGGGTCGCGGAGGTACCGGTGGGCCCATAACAAGCGCGGAATTATATGATCCGACGACCGGCGAGTGGACGGCGACCGGCAGCCTCGTTAATGGACGTTACGATCACACCGCGACGTTACTGCCCTCCGGCAAGGTGCTGGTGGCGGGAGGAGCCGGTACCACTGCGGAGCTATATGACCCGGCGAATGGCGTGTGGACGCCGACCGGTAGCATGGCCGTTGCGCGCTCAGAGTTCACAGCGACGTTGCTGCCTAAGGGGCAGGTACCTCGCGGTTGGTGGGCCGGCGGGCGGTACCACGAGCGCCGAACTATACGATCCGGCAACTGAAATGTGGACAATGACCGGTAGTATGGCGGCGGCGCGCTACGATCACACGGCGACATTGCTGCCCAATGGACTAGTGCTGGTGGCAGGCGGACAGGGCCCTGCTTCTTTAGCAAGCGCGGAACTATACGACCCAGCGACTGGAATGTGGACGACGACCGGAAGCATGGCCACTCCACGCTCCCAGCACACGGCGACGTTGCTGCCGAATGGACAAGTGTTAGTGGCCGGCGGTTTTGGCGGGATCGACCACAGAGATGCGACAGCAGAATTGTACGATCCAGCGAGTGGGAGCTGGACGGCCACCGCCAGTCTTAGCCCGGCGCGAGCTTGGCATATGGCGACGTTACTGCTTAACGGCAGGGTGCTTGTTTCAGGAGGAGACTCTCAGTACGGCGTGCTCCAGCAAGCGACACTCTACAAGTCGCGGCCAGAAGGCCTCGGTATTCAATAGCGCAGCATCCAAATTTGCCAAGAACGCCCCTTAGAAAACCAAAATCGCTTCAACGACAAAAACTAAATCAACAAGACAGAAAGAAAGAACCTCTATGAAAACAGCATGCACTTCGCGAGTCGCCTTCCTCAATCCACGCGCTTTAATCGCCTTTGCTCGTTATGCTGTCGGGCTTGTTTTCGCTTTCGGCATCATGAGCAGCGCGAGCGCCGGAGACAACGCCGCTGCGGAACAGAATGCACCGGTAACGGCGCACGCGCCGGGTAGGTGGCGAAGCACCGGCGACCTCACTATTGCACGCTACCAACACACCGCCACGTTGCTGCAGAATGGGCAGGTGCTGGTGGCCGGCGGTCTTGGTGTCGACGGTGTCTTCGGCCCCTTAGCAAGCGCAGAACTGTACGATCCACTGACTGGGATGTGGGCCGCCACAGCTAGTCTGACTACTCCTCGCGAATTCCACACGGCAACGTTATTACGGAACGGAGAGGTGTTGGTGGCGGGCGGCTTCGGCGCCCCTGACCTGGCAAGTGCGGAACTATACGACCCGACAACGGGACTGTGGGCGGCGACCGGAAGCCTTCTCACAGGGCGCGACGAACACACGGCGACGTTACTCCGCAATGGACAGGTCTTGGTAGCCGGAGGTAGCACCGGCGCCGCTCTCTTAACAAGTGCAGAATTATACGATCCGACAACGGGTGTGTGGGCGGCGACCGGCAATCTCCTCAACGGACGTGAAGACCAAACTGCGACGTTGCTTCCGAGTGGTCAGGGTACTGGTAACTGGGGGATTTGGCGCCTTTGGTAATGGTATCTTAGCTTCGGCTGAAGTATACGTTCCCTCCGTTGGGATGTGGAGAGGACTGACGACTATGCATTATGCGCGTGTAAGTCACACGGCGACGTTGCTTTCGAATGGACAGGTGCTGGTGGTCGGCGGTTTTAGTGGTGTCGGTGATTACCTGGCAAGCGCGGAATTATACGATCCGACGACTGGCGTCTGGACGACGACCGGCAGCCTCGCCACTGCACGTTACCATCACACGGCGACGTTGCTTTCAAATGGGCAAGTGCTGGTCGCCGGCGGTATCGGGGTCGCTGGCACTTTAGCGACCGCGGAATTATACGATCCGGCGACTGGAGTATGGATGCCGACCCGAAGCATGGCCAATGCGCGAGAAGAGCACACAGCGACGTTGTTATTTAGTGGCAACGTGCTTGTTTCAGGAGGAGACGACTACCCGAATCCCATCGTCGCGAGCTCGGAACTCTACAAATCGGCGCCATAAATGCTTAATAGCACCGCACAGGTCGAACCAATCAAAACGAAAACTGAATCGACAAACAGAAAGAAACGAACCACTATGAAAACAAGATCGAGTTTTCGATTAAACTTTCTGAATCCTAGAGGTTTGAGCGGCTTTACTCGTTAAAGCCGCTACCCTGGTTTTAATCTATGGCGTCGTGAGCAGCGCGACCGCAGGGGACAACACCGCCGCGGAACTGAATCAATCGGCACCGGCGCAGGCCCCTGGCAGGTGGATACCTACCGGCGATCTCACTACCCCACGCGTCAATCACACGGCGACATTGCTACCGAACAGGCAGGTGCTGGCGGCTGCGGGGGAAGACATGGTCGTTGGCGGCCTCTTAGCAAGCGCGGAACTTTATGATCCCGGAATTGTAGGCGCGACACACGTCGATGGCCGCGGCACCCTCGACAATCAGGGGAATGAAGTCACGTTCAAGTTTCGCGCGAGTCAGGCCGATGACGGCAGCAGACTCGGGCCGTTTACATTTTGCGATCCCGCCGCCGGTGTCTGCATAACAAAAGACATAATTCGGAGTCTCTCCATTCCGAGCAACACGGCCGACTTCAGCGGCTCGGGTCGTTTGGAAGACGAGACTAAAGTCAGGTTCACCGTGAGTGTGACTGACAATGGCTCGCCCGGGAGATCGGACACCATTTCGATCAGTCTTGATAACGGTTATTCCGTCACCGGAACCCTGACCAGTGGTGACATCCGAATCTACTGAAGAAACTCAGTGAGTAGCCAGCGCGGATTCGTCCCGCTCGCCGATGCAAACACACGAACGCTACGGACACGCGCTGGCGTCCAAGCGAGAACGCCCGACGGTCTGCCGGATCGGCAGCCTTTTATCGACAATCTGGACGATGAGCCCGAATTCATCGCACGAGTCGATCGACAATAGTTCTGGCCCCGGGACAGGCCCCGTGTATTGCAAAATCGCACCTCCCGGCACCTCCATTTATCTCACAACGTAGTGGCCGTGGACCCAGACCCTTTGACCGTTGCGCCGTGCCCAGTGGCCCGGGCGCCAGACGTAATAGGAACGACCAACGTAATAGCCAGGGCCCCGAGTATAGTATGGCCGATCTCCAATCTCGACCGTAACAGAGCCTGGATAGGCGCCATAACCAGGGCCGTACGGACCATAGCCCGCGTAACCAGGGCCGTACGGACCATGCTCGCGTAACCGGGGCCGTACGCAGGATTATTGTAATAATCAGTGCATCCGCTTGCACCGAAGGCGACAGAAAGCAGAAGGAGCAGGCGAGCCAGCCATTTCTGTTTCGTTCCAGTCTTCGCGGCGACAGTCTTCGCCTCCGCGTGATCAACAATCGTTGTTTCCATATTTATCTTTGTCTTTCTTCGTGAGCATCAAGCACCAGACCGAGGGGTGAATCCCTTACCCTGTCGCAAAAAGCCCTTCTCCTTCATTAACAGACTGTGGTCATACTGTCCACATTCAAAGAGAAACTGCGGAGGAAATAATCATGTTTCACCTAATTTGGTACATTCATACTGCGACGTTGCTGCTTGACGGAAAGGTGCTTGTCACAGGAGGAGATGACCACCTTGACGGCAACTTGCGTGGCGCGCAACTCGACAAATCGGCGCCAGAAGCGCTCGACATTGAATAGCGCGGCGTTGGTCAAAGGGTAAGTTCGTCGGTCGGGAGTGTCTGTCCTTACTTTTGACACAAAGGAGGCAAAGTCCGTCGGTCCGCGGTCTACTCGCCGATGATCTTTACCAGCGCGCGCTTGCGACGACGGCCGTCGAATTCGCCGTAGAAGATTTGTTCCCACGGGCCGAAATCGAGTTTGCCTTTGGTAATGGCGACGACGACTTCGCGGCCCATGATCTGGCGCTTGAGGTGTGCGTCGGCATTGTCCTCGCCGGTGCGATTGTGCCGATAGGCGCTGCTCGGCGCGTGCGGCGCCAGTTTTTCCAGCCAGACTTCGTAGTCGTGATGAAGCCCGCTCTCGTCGTCGTTGATGAAGACCGACGCGGTGATGTGCATGGCATTGACCAGACATAGGCCTTCGCGAACGCCGCTTTGGTCCACGAGTTCCTCAATCTTTGGCGTGATGTTGATGAACCCGCGCCGGTCCGGAACTTCAAACCAGAGATGTTCGGTGAGCGATTTCATGCGGTTGATTCCTGCCGTATGGGCTGAAGATAGCAGGATACGCAGAGCCGGCCAGGTACTTTCCAAGCAGGAACGCAGGAAGCTAGTTAAGTGATCGGTTTCCTGTTCCTGGAGATCTTTTAGTAGTGCGCGCCGACGTACTCCCACATCTGGTGATGCCAGTAGGGCCATTCGTGCCCGCCCTTCGGACCCCAGTCGTCCAGATGATGGGCAATGCCGCGGTTCGCCAGGATCCCAGACATGTAGTAGGTCGGCCCGCTGTTCTCCCACGGGCCGCAGCCGGTCGCGAGCCGGATGTCGCAACTCCCGTAATGGTGCAGGAACCAGGGGTCACTGATGTTGGCCATGTAGTCGACCGGGTTATTGAAATAGAAGTTGTCGTCGTAGATCCCGTCCATCGAATCCCGCATGTCGTAGACGCCCGAGAGCGCGTAGCAGCGTTTCACCCGATCGGGATGCTTGAAGAGGGTATTGGCCGCGTGATAGGCACCGAGCGATGCGCCGTAGGTGGTGATCGGGAATGCCGGGCGTCTGGCACTGGGAGTCGATGAACGGGAAGACTTCGCTCGCCACGTAATCATCGTACTGCGCCTGCATCCAACTCCGATGGAAGGGATGCGCGCCCTTGTTATTGAACGAATCGCTCTGGACTCCATTGATGCAGAAAATCCGGATTCGTCCCGCGTCGAGGTATGGGCCGAGGGTGCGGATCATGCCCTGACCTTCCTGCTCCCATTCGTCGCCGCAGCTCGTCGGGAAGGCGAGGATGGGCATACCGTAATGGCCGTAAACGGCGACGCCCATGTCGCGATTGAGCCGGTGAGAATACCAAAGGTGATAGTCACGATGCATGGCTTAGGAGGATAGCGGGCTGACGGTGGGGCTCAAGCCCCGTTTAACCATTGCGTTCGCCGCGCGCTTCTCTCGGTCGGAACAAGGATGGCTGGGTCAGCCTGATTCCGTTGCACTGATCGAAGTCTTAGCGGCCGGGGGATCGACGAACTTACCGCAGCAAATACTCCGGGAAATGCGCGTTCTGTTCCCGGAGGAGAATGCGCTGCTGACGCCGTCGTAAGGCCGCGCCCGGTCTCGCCGGATCCCAGCGTTTCGGGTTCGGCAGCACGGCCGCCAGGAGGGCTGATTGCTCCCGCGTGAGACCCCGCGCACTGACGCCGAAATAATGCCGCGCCGCGGCTTCCACCCCGTAAATCCCGCGACCCATCTCGATCACGTTCGCATACAATTCGAGGATGCGTCGCTTCGGGAGCAACGCCTCCATCCAGATCGTGTAGTAGGATTCCAAACCTTTCCTGATCCAAGAGCGCCCCTGCCAAAGAAAGATCGAGCGGGCGCACTGATTCGTGATCGTGGAAGCACCCCGCACCGGTTTCCCTGTCCGCTTCGCTTTTTTCAGCGCGAGGTCCATCTCCTTCCAGTCGAAGCCATCGTGCTCGAAGAAACGCTGATCCTCCGAAATCCAGAGATGTTTCAGAAACATCTCGGGCATCTCCGGCAGATCGATCCAGCGATAGCGGAGCGGCGCCATCGGTTCGCGCGAGAAGACCGCGCCTCCCTCCTCGAGCAACATCGGCAGCGTCCGCGGCGGGTTGATGAATCGAACCGCCGCCACCTGCAGCGCCGGGATGAGGAGCAGAACGGCGAGCGAAATCAGGAGCCTTTTCCAGCGACGGGCCGTTCGCGGTTTCTTTGCTCCCGGCCATTTTTTGATTTCTTGCCATTCGTCGCGGTTGTTATGCGCAGTCGCCGGCGTTGACAACATTCTTCCGTTGCCGTCAGTGTTTCCAAGCGGCTCGAACGCGACGAGATTATTTACCTTTGGGCGGGTAGAGGTGATGTCGGAGCGGGCCGGGGACGAGGCCGGGAAGGAGAAAGGAAAATTATGGCACGAGTGATTCGTTTTCATCAGACCGGGGGACCGGAAGTCTTGCGTATCGACGAGATGGAAGTGCCGGCGCCGAAGAAGGGCGAGGTGCGGATCGCGGTCAAGGCGCTGGGCTTGAACCGGGCCGAGGCGATGTTTCGCGCCGGGCAATACCTGGACGAACCGAAATGTCCCGCCCGCCTTGGCTATGAGGCATCGGGCACGGTCGAGTCGTTAGGCGAGGGAGTGGAAGGACTGGAGGTCGGCGACGCGGTCAGTACGATCCCGGGATTTTCCATGAATGATTACGGGGTCTACGGCGAGCTGGCGCTGGTGCCGGCGCGGGTGGTGGCGAAGCATCCGGCTTCGCTCACGTGGGAAGAAGCCGCGGCGATCTGGATGCAATTCGCCACGGCCTATGGCGCGCTGGTCGAGATCGGCAAACTAAAAAAGCGCGACACGCTTTTGATCCCGGCTGCCTCCAGCAGCGTGGGCCTGGCCGCGATCCAGATCGCCAACCAGATCGGGGCAAAACCGATCGCCTTGACGCGCACGAGCGAGAAACGCCAGGCCCTGCTTGAGGCCGGCGCGGCGCATGTCATCGCGACGGAAGAGGAAGACCTGGTCGCGGAAGTGATGAAGTTCACTCGCAAAAAAGGCGCGCGGATCGTGTTCGATCCGGTAGGAGGGCCGACGTTGGCGAAGCTGGCCGCGGCGACCCGGGAACGCGGAATCATTTTTCAATATGGCGCGCTCAGCAGCGAGCCGACGCCGTTGCCCCTGATGGATGTGCTTGGCAAATCGCTAACCGTGCGCGGCTACCTGCTCTTCGAGATCACGAGTAACCCGCGGAGACTTGAAAAAGCGAAGCGGTTCATCATCGACGGCCTGGCCGCGGGAAAATTAAAGCCGATCATCGCCAGAACGTTCTCCGGTCTCGAGCAGATGGTGGAGGCGCATCGCTACCTGGAGAGCAATCAGCAGATCGGCAAAATCGTGGTCACGGTCTAAGAACTCATCAGCCGCCGGGGTGAATGCCTCGAGATCCACGCCGAGTATGAGACTGATGCCGTCGAGCAACCTGAAGCAGAATTCCGATGGCGAGTGCTACTTCATGAAATCCCGGACGATCTTCGCAATCTGATCTGCTTTGGGATCAAGCCCGAAATGGCCGGCGTCGAGAACGTGAACTTGCGCATTCCGCACGTCCTTGCGGTAGCGTTCCGGCTCTCCGGTACACGAGTCCGAAGAAATACGTCCGTAACGTCCCCGTCGCAACGCGCTGATGATCTCGACGGACGCTCCTCCCAGAAGTGCCGATCACCTCAGTAGCTTGCTGGCGAGCCAGTAATCGCCACTGAACTTTCCCGGACCGGAGCAGATCAGCCAGATAAAGAAGAGCACGTACAGGACTTCCGGAAGGTAGAGCACATCGTCGAGCCAGCTAAGCGGCGAAAGTCGTTTAGGCAGGGTGGAAAGCGCGCTAGTCAGGGTGGCCACAATCATATCGATCAATAAAACCACGCAGGCCGGGCTCGAAAGAAACCCCACGGCCACCAAGGATCCGCCAACGAACTCGACAGCCGACACGAAATAAGTCATCAGGTGGGGAAACGGGACTTTGGCCCGAACGAGCGTTTCGGACATAGTTCGCCTGCTGTCGGCAACCAACAACTTCCTGGCCCCGGAGATGGCGAAGAACAGCCCGAGCGAAAGGCGCACCAGGAAGATGGCATATTGCTCCAAATCACTGCTACCGAGCAGGGCAAACTGGACCAACCGTTTCCAATCCATCTCTTGTCCCTCCATCGAAAAGGAAGTGCTCTAAGGTTACCTATCTCACACTGAGTTCTCCGATAATTGATCCGCCACTTTCCGGAGCGATCGCATTTGTAATGATCGACGCCAGCTAGTGCAGCATCGATTCCCAATCGGCTGGAACCCTCCCCGCCGGTCCAGGTGTTGGTTGATCCTCCGGATGCGAATGCGGCGGAAGCAGCTCCACACCCTTCACCATCCCCTGTTTCTCGTAATCGAAGAACCAATCCTCACCCGGCTCGAAGCTGGCAATGATCGGATGCCCTGTTGCCGCCGCATGCTTGGACGCATGCTGGCCCGGAGAACTGTCGCAACAACCGATATATCCACACATCGCGCATCGACGGAGATGAAACCACCAACCGTTCGGTGAGGCCAGGCATTCGACGCAGCCATCGCCACTCGGCTTCGAAGCGGGGTTGATTCCGCGCCAGTCTTTTTTCATTTTCGATCTTCCTTTCGTTCCCTCTGCTCACAACAGACTCTCAAGCCGCCAGCAGGATCTTCCCACCCCCACCCTTCTCTGCAGGCGCGTGAGCCTCAGCCGCTTCACTGAGTGGCAGTTTCAAAAATAAAGCCTCAGACAGCGTTTAACCGTAGGTGAGAGTGGTGCTCTGTCCGACCTCGATAATATAACCATCAGGATCGCGGATGTAGCAGCGCCACTCGCCGTACTTTTCCATCGGCTCCGTGATGAACTTGGCTCCTCGACTTCTCCACAGTTCATAGCACGCTTGAATATCGGCAACGCGGATATTCATAAAGCCGTTGATCTTATCGGGGTCGGGCACGCTGAGCGTTACCGACGGCTTGTCGGGGGTCGGCCCGCCCCCGACGTTAACAAGGAGCCAACTATTAGCGATCTGAATGTACCCAGGCGCGCCTTTGCTGTCGCCTCGGCTCAGAATGCGACCTCCGAAGACTTTTTCGTAGAAGCGAGCTGATCGGTCGATGTCGGCGACGGTGAGAAAATGTGCCACGCTGAACCCCTCTCGCGGGGGCATCTCATAGCTCTTCTGCTCGATTTGGACGCCGTTCCTTGACGACTCGGATTCCGATACCGTCATGAGTTTCAGAAGCGCCTGAGCTGCCGAGGTCGACGACGCAGGATTCTGGCCAGTCACGAGCCGGCCATCGACGATGGAAAACGGCTGCCAGTTCGCCTTCTTTTCAAAGATGGCACCGAGCCGCAGCAGTTCATCTTCGACCAGGAACGGCACAACCTTCGTCAGTTGCATCTCCTCTTCCTCGCCGTTCGTGAAACCGGCCACGTGTTTTCCTTTCACCAGCGGAGCGCCCTGGTAGGTCACGTGCCGGAGCACACCTGGCGAGTGGCAGACCAGCGCGATCGGCTTGCCGGAGTCATAAAACGATTCGAGCAGAGCAATGGAAACGGGGTCTTCGGCCAGATCCCACATCGGGCCGTGTCCACCTGGATAAAATACGGTGTCGAAATCTTCCGACTTCACGCTCGAAAGCTTTACCGTGTTAGCGAGGGCCTTTTGCGCGCTCGAGTCCTTTTTAAAACGCGACATCGCCGGCGTCTGATTTTCCGGCAGATCACTCTTTGGATCGAGCGGTGGCTGGCCGCCTTTCGGAGAGGCCAGGGTCAGATCGACGCCGGCGTCTCTAAAAACAAAGTAAGGGGCTGCAAACTCTTCCAACCAGAAACCAGTTTTGCGGCCGGTGTTACCCAGTTGGTCATGCGAAGTTAATACCATCAGTATTTTCATTGTTTCCTCCAATTGTGCGAGCGACCCCGGAACGTGAATCCGTGGGCCGCGCCGCGTCTATTTCATAAATGTCCTAACGAGCGCCGCGATTTCGTCCGCTTCGGTATCGAGCGCGAAATGTCCCGCGTCGAGGACGTGGACTTCTGCGTGAGGCGAATCCTTGCGATAGCGTTCCGGCTCGCCGGAATCGAACGAGAGATCGTACTTACCCCAAATCACGAGGAGACGTGGCTGAGCCTTTTGCATCCATGCCTGCCACTTCGGGTAGGCGTCGACGTTCGTTCGATAATCGTAGAAAAGATCACTTTGAATGTCGGCCTGGCCGGGCTGGTTGAGAAAATAAAATTCATCGGTCCAAAGATCCGGGTCATAGCGATCCACATTTGGATCGTTGCCGACATGGCGGGTTCGCGTGGTTGCCAGCGAAAGAAGATTTGTGCGCAGCGCATCTTCGTGGGCGGCGCGATCTTTCCAGAATTCGCGCCGCGTCTTCCAATTCGCGCCAAGGCCTTCGTTATGCCCGGCCGCGTCTTGAACGATGAGCGCGTCGATGCGCTCCGGGTGCGCCAGCGCCATGCGGAAACCGACCGGGCCACCATAATCGTGCATGTAAAGTGTGTAACGCGTGAGCCCCAGCGCTTCGGTAAAGTGATTCATGATCTCGGCGATGTGATCAAAGGTGTAGGCAAATTTCTTCGGGTCCGGCCAATCGCTGTGTCCAAAGCCCGGGTAATCGGGCGCGACGAGGTGAAACCGATCGGCCAGCCGCGCGAAGAGCGGCTCGAATTGCCGCGAAGAAGTTGGAAGACCGTGCAGCAAGAGAAGCGTCGGCGCGTCTTTCGGGCCGGCCTCTCGGTAAAAGATCGACAATCCATCGATCTGTTTCGTGCGATAAAAAGTCGGGTATCTCATGGCGGGTTCCTTTCCATTAACCTGGGCGAGCGCGAGCAATGCAAACGAAGGCGCCAGTACCAAAATTCGCGCAGCCACAGTTCGTTGCACAATCGGGCCCTGCTTAATTAGACACTTCAAAAATCACGTCCAGTAACACCGGTGTGCCAAGCGGAAGGCTGGCCACGCCATAAACCGAGCGGCAAGGGTTCTTGCTCTCTCCGAACACCTCCTGCAGCAACTCCGAAGCACCGTCAGCGACTTTCGGCTGGTCGCGGACGTCGCCCGAAGTCGCCACCGACACGCCGAGCCGGACGATTCGCGTCACCTTGTCGAGTGATCCCAGATATTCTCGCGCGACCGCGAGCAGATTGAGCGCCGCGAGGCGAGCGGCTTTGCGTCCGGCTTCGAGATCGAGCTCGGCGCCGATGCGGCCGACGTATTTCGCCGCGCGGCCTTCCGTCGGAAGCATGCCGGTCAGGAAAAGGAGATTACCTGTCTGGACTGCTTCCGCATAGGTGCCAAACGGTTGCGGCGGGGCCGGGAGTTTGATACCGAGCTCTCGCAAACGCTGCTCGGCGCCGATCGGATTGGAATTTTCACGTGTTACCATTTGCCAATGTGCGCACCGCCGTCCACATGCAACACCTCCCCTGTGATTTGGCGAGCTTCGGTCAGATAAACAACCGCACCGGCAATGTCCTCGACGGTCGAGATTGAGCCCATCGGCGAACGCGTTTCCAGGAACTCTTTTGAGTTATCCTTGTTGAGGGATGTGGCGACGATCCCCGGAGCGACGGCGTTGAATCGAATACGCTCTTTCGCGTATTCCAAGGCCAGGCTTCTCAATCCTGCGTTCAGGCCGCCTTTAGTGATCATGGCCAGAGAAGCCGGCTCGCCGGCAATTGGATTGTCGGCCAGCGCTGCAGTGATGCTGACGACACTGCCGCCGTCCTTCTGTATCAACATTTGTTTAACCGCCAGCTGCGTGATGTAAAAGAAGCCTGCGAGGTTGGTCGAGACGAGAGCGCGAAAGTCGTCTGCCGAATATTCCGTGAACGGCTTGGCGATGAAGATGCCGGCGTTCGCGACGACGGCATCGATCGAGCCGAACTTATCGAGCGCGACTTCGGCCACTTTCTGCGCCGTCTCAAATTGGCCGATATCGCCGTCGACCAGCGCGAGGTGGTCGGAAGCTGAAAGCGCCTTCGATTTCGTCGCGCTCCGCGCGGTCGCCACCACGTCGTAGCCGCGCGCGAGAAATGCCTGGGCGATGCCCGCGCCGATGCCTTGCGACGCCCCCGTTACGATTACGGTCTTCCGGTTTCTTTCCATAAACTAACGCAGCGATCTGAATGCTTTGAGTCTCGGCCAGAAGCGTGATCACGCTGTCACGACGAGCCGCAACGCTCTGGCTTCACATTCACACTTCGGGTGCGACAGGCTGTCCGAGCGCATTTTTTTGTCCGACAATTTCCGACGTCCTCGTCGAACTTTCGATTTATCTGAAGGAAACGGGATTGCGGCTGCATTTGACGTTTGGATCGCGAATGTCCGTCGGCCGATAGTCCTCACCGGCGCGCGCGTTTTACGAGGCAGAAGATTTGGATTCGCACCTCTTCCATGCTCGGGCTGAGGGGCGCCGATCATGCCCAGACCTCCCTGCTCCCGTTCGTCGCCGCGCGCGATCGTTTATCGGGCCTGGGCAACAACCTCCACACGGTGCGACGGAACGCTTGACAGAGCGCATCCGAATCGCCCAACCTCCGAGACATGAAAGTTCCCTCCAGATGCAGAGCTACACTTATCGGCTTGGCGGCAGGTATCTTCCTCGCCTGCAGTCTCGCGGCGAAAGAGAAAGAGCTCACTGCCGCAAGTCCTGAGCCGGCGAGGCAAACTCCACGCCTGCTGCTTGCGAATGTTTGGAACCCGTCGATTGATCCGACCGGCTGGTGGATGAGCGAAAAATATGATGGGCTGCGAGGCTATTGGGACGGCCGGAAGTTATGGACCCGGCAAGGAAATCTGATTCACGCCCCGGATTATTTTGTCGCCGAGTTACCGCGCGACATCGCGCTGGACGGAGAGTTATGGATTGGTCACGGAAAGTTCGAGGAAACCGTCAGCATCGTGCGTTCAGAGACGCCGGATGATCGCTGGAAAGGCGTCCAGTTTATGGTCTTCGATTCCCCGCAGGCCAAAGGCACCTTCGAAGAGCGAATGCAATTCTTGCGCGTGGCTTTGCCCGAAGGAAATCGCTTTGTCAGAGTCGTAGCGCAACAACGCTGTCAAGGCGCGACTCAACTCCTGGCCGAGCGCGATCGTGTTGTCCGGCTGGGCGGTGAAGGATTGATGTTGCGCCAGCCGGAGTCGGCCTACGAACCGGGACGGTCGCCCACCTTGCTCAAGGTCAAACCTTACGACGATGCGGAAGCGACGGTCATCGCGCACGAGCCAGGGAAGGGGAAATACGCGGGCAAGCTTGGGGCGCTCCGGGTGCGGACGGATGACGGCAGGGAATTCTCCATCGGGAGTGGCTTCACCGACGCTGACCGGGAATCGCCGCCGCCGGTTGGAACGGTCATCACCTATCGGTTCCGCGGACTAACTGCCAAAGGCCTGCCGCGGTTCCCTGGCTATCTTCGTGTGCGCCGGGATTAATCGACGAAACAACCCGAGGGAGCGCGATGATAAGAGCGCGCTCAACTCTATGACGAAAAAGATCACGAACATTTTCCGAATGATGGCGCTCGGGCTGAGTGTGGCGGGTGGACTGCTGGTCTGCGAGGTGATCCGCCCGTTCCATGATTTCTCAATCGACGGCCCGATTGCCCTGAGCTTTTTGGGGAATCGGCGCGGCGCTCGCATTCGTGTGCTTCGTTTTGAAAGCGCGATCGCTGGCGTTCAGCATTATCAGCCTGGTCGCCAATGTGTCGTACCCCCGCTGGGAGCGCTCGTCGTGTGGTGGCTGATGAGTCAGAGCAATTTTGCCTGGCATTGACTGCGAAAGGCGCGGCTCGGGCTCCGATAATTATTGTGCTTTGCGGGCCAGTGGTTTCATTGAACGGACATGGAACGCCGCCTCGCTGCCATCCTTGCGGCCGACGTCGTTGGCTACAGCCGCCTGATGGGGCTCGATGAGGTCGGGACTTTGGCCGCCTTCAATGCGATCAAGACCGAACTGATCGATCCCGCCATCGCGCGTCACGATGGACGGACGGTTAAACTCACGGGCGACGGGATGCTGGTCGAGTTTGCCAGTGTGGTCAGCGCGGTGAACTGCGCGGTCGGGATGCAACGGCAGTTGCGGGAGCGAAACGAGAAGCTGGCGGCGGAGCGCCGGCTCGAGTTTCGCATGGGGGTGAACATTGGCGACGTCATCGTGGAGGGCGACGATATTTTTGGCGATGGAGTGAATCTCGCCGCCCGCCTGGAAGGCATTGCGCCGCCGGGCGGCATCATCATCTCGCGCTCGGCGCGCGAACAGGTCGGCAACCGTCTCGACCTCCTCTTCGAGGACATGGGCGAGCAGGAACTAAAGAACATCGCCAGACCGGTTCGCGTTTACCAGGTTTCGCTGGCCGAAGCTGGACTAACGACAAAAGCACCAGCCGCAAAGGACCGGCCCTCGATCGCTGTCCTGCCTTTCAGTAACATGAGCGGCGATCCCGAGCAGGAGTATTTCAGCGATGGGATCACGGAAGACCTAATCACCGATCTATCCAAGGTTTCCGGGCTCTTTGTCGTCGCGCGACATAGTTCCTTCACTTACAAGGGACGCCCGACAAACGTGCAACAGATCGCGCCGCGAGCTGGGTGTGACATCCATTCTGGAAGGAAGTGTGCGCAAAGCCGGCTCGCGCGTGCGCGTGACGGCGCAACTCGTTAGCAGCAGCGACGGCGGACACGTCTGGGGCGACCGCTTCGATCGCGAGCTCACAGATATTTTCGCCATTCAGGACGAAATCACCCATGCCATTGTCGAGCAGCTCAAGGTCAAGCTACTCCCGCAGGAACAGGACTCGATCGCGCAAGCGCCGACCGGGAACGTCGAAGCTTACACTTACTATTTGAGAGGACGGCAGTTCCTGCTGCGCGGTTACAAGGGTTACTACCAACTGGCGCGACGAATGTTCGCCATGGCGGTCGAACTGGACCCGCTCTATGCACGGGCCTATGCCGGGATTGCCGATTGCGACGCCTTTATTGCGTTGCAGACCAAGAGCGACGTCGCGATCGAAAGTATCCTGGCGATGAGCGCGAAGGCCATCGAATTGGACGACGAACTGGCCGAAGCACACGCCTCACTCGGGCTGGCGTTGGCTTTGGCCAGCCGCTACGACGAAGCCACCAAAGAATTCGAGAAAGCCCTCGCGCTCGATCCCAATTCCTTTGAAGCTAACTATTTCTATGGCCGTGCTGCCTTCGCTGAAGGGGAATCGTCAAAAGCCGCGGCTCTCTTTCAACGCGCCGCGGAGATCAAGCCTGATGATTACCAAACCCTCTGCCTCCTGGTGCCTATCTACAGGGCATTAGGTAAAGAAGAAGATAGCCAAAGGGCGGCCGGAGAAGGCGTTGAGCGGGCCGAGCGACAACTAGCTCTGGAGCCTGGTAACCCACGACCCGCTTACCTAGGCGCACAATGCCTCGTCTCCATGGGCGACTATGAACGGGCCCATGACTGGACGGTGCGCGCGTTGGCGATCGACCCCGAGGACGTCCTGGTGCAATACAATGTAGCCTGTATCTACAGCCGCCTGGGCAAGATCGAGGAAGCGCTCGAGTTACTGGAACGTTCTTTACCGCGAACAGGTCAGGAGTGGTCCCGGTGGGTCCGGCACGATTCCGATTTGGATCCTTTGCGGAAGCATCCGCGTTTTCAGCGTATCCTCGACCTGACAAAGTCGCGGTGAAACTGAAACCAACGCGCCGCCTGACGCTGATCGCATTTTTGTGACGCCAAACATCTCCTGATCGCCTGCTCTCATTCGTCGCCGCCACTCGTCGGGACCGCGAGGATGGGCATTTGGTCCTGCCGCCTCGCCCCTGAAACCAAGCCGGCATGGAATGCAGCGGGAGCGTCTTCGCTGTGCGCGTAGAGCTGACGTGTCGATGTTCGCTTTGACCTCGGCCTGAGGACGGCGTTGTCTGGCATTCGGCCGAAATTGCGCCACATTGGCGGCCCGCGATGCGCAAGCACGGAATCACAGTCGGAATATTGCTCGCCGCCTCTCTGGCGACCGCCAGTGCGGCCGATAGGGCGTGGTACGGCTTCCACATCAAACCGGAGACCGGCGGTTTCGCGTTGAATCCGATCGTCAAATCGGTGGTGATCGACAAGGTAAAGGAGAATTCGCCTGCTTCAGCCCAGCACATTCGGATCGGCGACGAGATCATCGAGGCGGACGGCAATATCGTCCCCGGCACGCGAGCCATTCGACTGATCTTCCTCCTGAACAAGGAACCGGGAAATATCCTGCACCTGCAGCTAAAGCGAGCCGACGGGGAGAAATACACGGTCGTCGTGCAGGGAATCAAAAAGCCGCGCGCCTAACGAGCGGGCGGAACGGGGGCGCGTCTAAACTTCCAAAGCTTTCGCGAGCAGGTCATTTGACATCGAGACCGAAACGTCTGCCGTTGGTCGAGAGGCGATAGAGACGCGCCCGGTGGCGGCAGATTCCAATTCGTAATTGCCCGGGATCTCCAGCACGCGTGGAATGTCCCGCTGTTGCCGAGGACTCAGCACGCTCGGTCTTCTCGAAGAATCCCTCGAAACCCGAGAGGGAAGCGAGGGCACTGGCTGCTGTCTGCCTACGCCGCCTTTGTCTCTGCCTTCAGCGTCGCCATGTCGATGACGAAACGGTATTTCACATCACCGCTTACGACTCGGTCCCAGGCCTGGTTGATTTTCTGCATTGAAGTCATCTCGATCTCGGGCATGACGTTGTGCTCGGCGCAGAAGTCGAGCATCTCCTGCGTCTCCTTGATTCCGCCGATGCCGGAGCCGGCGAGGGAACGGCGCTGCATGATGAGACTAAAGATTTGCGGTGAAGGATGCGGCGTGGCGGGCGCACCTACCAGCACCATGCTGCCGTCGCGCTTGAGCAGGTTGATGAAAGGGTCGAGGTCGTGCGCCGCGGAGACGGTATTCACGATCAGGTCGAGCTGGCCGTTGTAGCGCGCCATTTCCTCTTCGTTTTTGGAAATGATGACGTCGTCGGCGCCGAGTTTCCTGCCGTCGGCGACCTTGTCCGGCGAGGTGGTGAAGAGAATGACTTTCGCGCCCATGGCGTGGGCGAGTTTTACTCCCATGTGACCGAGACCGCCGAGGCCGACGATGCCCACGGTTTTGCCAGGACCTGCATGCCAATGGCGAAGGGGCGAGTAGAGGGTAATCCCGGCGCAAAGGAGCGGTGCGGCGTGGGCCGGATCCACACCCTGCGGGACGCGCAGGACGTAATGTTCGTCCACCACGATGACCGTTGAATAACCACCCTGGGTCGGTCGCCCGGTTTGTTTCTCTACCCCCATGTAGGTGCCCTGCATTCCTTCCGTGCAGTAGTTTTCCAGATCGGCGTTGCAATTATCGCAATGGCGACAGCTGTCGACGATGCAGCCTACCCCGACGAGATCGCCGACCTTATGTTTGGTCACGTTTTTCCCCGTCTTCACGACCTTGCCGATGATCTCGTGCCCGACGACCTGCGGATACGTCACAGGCATCCATTCGCCGCGCGCGTAGTGCAGATCGGAATGGCAAACGCCGCAGAACAGGATGTCGATCTGCACGTCGTCATCGCCGACCTCGCGTCGCTGGAAATCCCAGGATTTGAGTGGCGTTTTCGGGTCGAATGCGGCGTAGGAATGGGCGTCGATCATAAGAGAATTGGTTGAGTGGGAACTCTACGCAGGAACAGCAGTTTCGCGACTCGGAATTCAGGGCCACGACCCCAAAGCTAACCTCCAGATGGAGGCGGGATTTCCAACCCATATTTGCTCGCGATCTCCATCACGGGCGGGATCTCATGCTGTTGCGCGGGACTTAGCGCGCTAAACTCCTCGAAGAATCCCTCGAAGCCCCGAGGGCGTGATGAGGCACGTGAGCCGGCCAGGTGTCTGGCCAAGGTAACGGTAGGTGTGCAGGACTTCGCGTGGCGCAAGAATCGTCGCGCCCTTCCGGGCGACGAACGTTTCCCCGCCCACCGTCCATTCATATTCGCCTTCGAGAACCTGAAACGTCTCGTCCTCGCGATGATGGATATGCGGTGGCGGGCCGCCGCCCGGCACGTTGTGCGATTTGACCCCGCTTCGTTACTCCTTCACTTCGATCTCGCGCACCATCCCGAGGTCCTGGTGCGTGAGGTGATGGTCGGTCGTTTGAGCGTTGGCCGTAACCGGCATCTCGCAGTGCAAGAGATAATGCCCAGGCGAAAAGTTTCGTCGGAGCCAAACGACGCGGCGGATGTCGTGACTGTCGAGCGCGCCGCCTAACGAATCGAAGGGAGCGGGCCCCGGTCCGCTGTTCTTTCGCCACTGATGGAGATCAGCCACGGTCTTGCCGGGATGGAGGCGAAAGATATCCATTTCGTGCATGGATGGGCCGGGAGTCTCGATGCGCAAGACCTGCACTCCTTTTTGCAGATCCTTGGAGAGTTCGTAGCGGTAATCGATCAGCTTCACCACCAGGTCTTCCGGCGGCACCTCGTCATTCACGATCGTATCCGACACGGCGAAGGGATGAACCGGTCGGGTTGTGGCGTGCCAGTCGTTTCCGCTATCGTTCCAGCAGATGAGAATGTAATTGCCGGGATCGAGCCTGGTCCAGAGTTCTGTGCTCTCGCCCGGTGACGTCAGCCCCGGGCCGGAGTAATCACGCCCGCCCGTCGGGAAGAGCGCTCCTCTCTTAACCTGCGCGACGTAATCCTCCGCGCTGGTCCCGGGTGAAAGTTTCACCAGCATCGACTCGTGGATTTCAGCGCCGTGGTTCTCGAAAAGGATATGACGCAGCCCCGCCGGAACTTCGGCGGGCGCTTCGAAGGTCGCGTCCGTCGCGATAATATGAAATGACGCCTTCTCATTCTCCCGGGCTTGCGGGCGGCAACCGGCAGTGCCGAGACAAAGCGCCGCTGCGATCAGTAGAATGTCAACCCGAAGGGTAATGGCAGGTCTCCACCAGCGGCTCCGACTAACGGCGTTAAAGCTACCCATGTCCCCAGCGTGCGCCTTTCCCGGAAACCATGCAAGGCTCAAGAATGCGGGAAGGACAGACCTCTGGGCCACGGTCGCGCGGGGTGCGAGCGGCTTTTTGGGAATGCACAAGTCAGAAGGATAAAGGCATGGTCCAGGCTGAGTCGCCGGAGCCATTGACACAACGTCGGCGGGTAATAAGATCGGCTCCGTGCCGGAGGAGAGGGCAACGCGCAGTGCCAGCCGATACGACGCAGTCATTGCGACGTTTGTGGGAATCTGCGCGCTGTGTGTTTCGGGCTACACCGCCTACATGCAACGCCAGCAGGTTCGCGCGGCGGTCTGGCCGATCCTCGAATTCGATAGCAGTAACGGGCCGGACATTCATTTCACCCTGTCCAACAAGGGCGTGGGGCCCGCGATCGTTCGCCATGTGATCGTGACAGTGGATGGCCAGCCCGTAATCAACTGGACTGTAGCGCTCGAGAAACTGCTCGGGCCGGGCGCGCATCATTATTCCGAGAGCGACATGAATGGCCATGTGCTCTCTGCGGGTGAATCGTTGACCATTCTTACACCGCACGACACGGACGGCAATCCAGTCACGTTCGACAAGTCCAACTCGCTCTGGGTCAAGTTAAATGAGAATCGAAAACGCGTCGCGATCGAGATCTGCTACTCTTCCACCCTCGGCGAATGCTGGACTTTGCGCGGTGGCGCGATGACCAGCGGGATGACGACGGAGACCCGCGCTTGTCCAAGCCGGTCGGCGACCAGCTTCCAGCAGTAGTCAGGCGACGATTCGACCATGCGCGAGACCCTCACGCGCCAGGCGGGGGCAGGATCTCCAACCCGTATTTGCTTGCGATCTCGAGCACGCGCGGAATTTCCTGCTGTTGCTCAGAACCTAGCGCGTTGATGTCTTCGAAGAATCCCTCGAAGCCCGAGGGCGTGATGACGCACATCAGACGGCCGGGCGTCTGGCCGAGGTAACGGTAGGTATGCGGCTACCTCGCGCGGCGCAAAAATCGTCGCGCCTTTCCGGGCGACAAACGTATCCCCGCCCACCGTCCACTCGTATTCGCCTTCGAGAACCTGAAACGTCTCGTCCTCGCGATGATGAATGTGCGGAGGCGGACCGCCGCCCGGCACGTCGTGCGATTCGACCACCGCGACGGTGCTGCCGGTGTCGCGGCTGTGGATGCGAATGACCATCGGAATTCCCAGGACGTTGATCTGCCTGCCTCCCTCGCTCGGGATTTGAATCGGGTTCATGGTGAAGATGGGTAAACCCTGTCGCTGGAATTTTTCTTTACGGCTTATTTCGAGACGGTTTTCCTTGCCGGTAGTTCGCGAGATCCTTTTCATTACCAGCCCTGTTCGCCGCGATCGCGCCGTTAACGTGATTCGAGACCGCGGTCGTGCTCACCTGAGCAAGCGTCGCTTGCGAGAACAAGACGGCACTCGTAAAACTGATCGTCAATGTTGCGCCCTTGGAGAAACAATTGGGTTGCATCATCGCTTCTTAGCAGCAACCGAACTTTGCGCAACACCTGCGGCAAAACTCGTCGAATGCTGGACCTTGCGCAGCGGTGCGATGACCACCACGACGGAGACGAGCCGTTGTCCGAGCCCGTCGGCGACCAGTTTCCAGCAGTAGTCAGGCGACGATTCAGAACGGGAAATTGGTTTTCGACGGCTCTCACTTGGGCTAGTGAAAGGCCATGCACTTCAAAGCGTTATTTGTGATCGCGTTTTTGACCGGCCAGGTCTTCGCCGCGCCGCCGTCTCTTGAGATCAAACTCAAGCATAACAGCGCTGAAGAAGCGCAGACAAAAAAGCAGCTCGAGCGCCTGGTGGAGGCCTATCCGCTGGCGCCCTGGTATTTCACTCGCTTGATCGAGATCGACGAGACTGCCATTCCACATAGTCATCCGCTCTTAACTCTGCATACAAGGCATTTGAAGGATGACGACCTCTTCCTTTCCACTTTTGTGCATGAGCAGATCCACTGGTTTCTCGACGCGCATGACAAGGAGACGAAGGCGGCGGAAAACGACCTGCGCACACTCTTTCCGAAAATTCCAATTGGGTTTCCCGATGGTGCCGAGGACGAGGTATCGGGTTATCTTCATCTACTCGTGAATTTCCTCGAGTGGCGCTCCGATAAGCAGTTAATGGGCGAGCTTCGGGCCCGGCAGGTCATGGAATTCTGGACTCATGATCACTACCGGGTCCTTTATCAGTTGGTGCTCGATCATTCGAAGGAAATAGGACAGATCATCTCGAAACACCATCTGGCGTTGCCGCCGTCCGGCTAGATTGCCGCTGGTTGAGTTGTGCCTTAATTAACGGGCTTTGCCGCTTCGGGCGGCTGCAGATATCGATCGAACCACCCCAGAGTCTGGTCGAGACGGTCGACCTGGTTTTCCGGTTTCACGAACATGTGGCCTTCACCGGGATAAACGATGAGCTTCGTCGGGACACCGAGTGTTTTGAGCGCGTGCCAGAATTCGTGAGACTGCGGCGCGGGACATTCCGCGTCGCGTTCGCCGACGATTACCAGCGTTGGTGTTTTCACCTGCTTGATAAATTGAATAGGTGAGCTCTTGGCGTAAACCGCTGGGTCGTCATAGACCGATGCGCCGAAGAACGGGATCATCCATTGGTCGATCAGGTTCTGGCCGTAGTAACTCTGCCAGTTAGCGATGCCAGCGCCGGCTACGGCTGCGTGGAAACGATCGGTCTGCGTGACTGTCCACATGGTCATAAAGCCGCCGTAACTCCAGCCAGTAACACCGAGACGGGCGGGATCAACCGGGTGTTGCTTTAGCGCGGCGTCGATCCCCGCGAGAATATCGCGCAGGTCGCCGCCGCCGAAATCCTTCACGTTGGCGCGGGTGAAATCCTCGCCCTGCCCGTAGCTGCCCCGCGGGTTGGGCAGGAAGACGTAATAGTCGCGGTTGGATAGGGCGGCGATGATGGCGCGGGACATGCCAAAACCAGCCGGCCAGTCGGGCGTGGTGACGCCGGAAGGGCCGCCATGGATGAGAACGACCAGCGGATATTTCTTGCCGGCGACGACCTTTGCCGGAGGGAGCAACCATCCCTGAATCTTCTTTCCTTCGTTCGTCCACTCGAGGTTTTCCGCTTTGCCCCAGGTCGGTTTCAGATCAGCGTTGTCGTGCGTGAGTTGGTGCAACTGTCCGATCGGTCCGGCCCAAACTTCGGGCGGCGTGTCGAAGCTGCTCCGGACGAGCGCCGCGACTTTGCCATCGCGGGCGAGAGCGAAATCGGGAAAATTGCCAAAGGCATAAAAACCTTCCGGCGCCTGCCAGAGGGTGCGGACGGAGTTGTCGGCCAGGCTCAGTTCCGAAATGGCGCTGCCGCCTCCGACATACTCGGTCAGGAGAATGCGTTCCGGCGTTTGCCAGAAGAAGGAGCTAACCGAGCTTTTTCGCTTCGGAGTTCGATTCGTTAGGCGCTCGCCCGTGGCGGAGATGGTGAAAAGATCGCCTCCGTGAAAACCCTCGTCGCTCATGAGCCCTTCGATGAAGGCGACGGATTGACCGTCCGGCGACCAGCGCGGGACCGCGACCTGCAGAGAGGGTTTGTAGATGAAGGTCGCGCGCCCTTTCGCCAGATCGATGGTGTAGATCTGCGCGATCCACCAGTTGTTATTGCCCGGACCTGGCGCGGCGCTGGCGACGAAACTCTTCCCGTCCGGCGACCAATCGAAATCGTAAATGTGTAGTTCGGCCGGTGAAACCTGGCGCATCTGTCTGGTCGCGAGATCAAGGACCGCGATCCGCTGGTTATGAATCGCGGTATCGACCACGCCGGTCGTGCTCGGCGCTGCGACCAGCGGTCCGCCGCCACCTGCACCTTCAATGCAAAGAAAGGCGATCTGCTTCCCGTTCGCCGACCAATGCGGGCGCGCCGCATAGCCCTGCAGCGTCGTCAGCTTCTGCGGGTTCGAGCCATCCGCGTTCGCCGTCCAGAGCTGGCGTTGATCGTCTTTCTCACCCGCGGTGGAAAAGAAGGCGATGGTTTTGGAATCGGGAGCCCAGGCAGGATCGCTATCGGCGCGCTCGCCGTTCTCTCCCGGAAGAGAAAGCTGGGTCGCCGCCGCGTTGTCGGTAACATTCGAAAGATAGAGCGGATTCGGCTTGGCCTTGGCGGCAGTCGATCGCACCCAGGCCACCCGCGCGCCATCTGGCGAGAGCGCGATGTCGCCATACAAAACGGTTTTTCCGAGCTGTTGAGTCAGTTCCATATTTTGAGCATAGAGAAGCGTGGGCCAGAGAAGGGCGAGAAGAAAATGTTTCCTCATAACGGAGGCAGTCTGGGCATCCCTATCCACTGGAGCAAGTAGTTCGCGCCGCGACCTTCCTGGTTGGCAGATGTTAGTCCATAACCGCGCCTTTGCATTTGGCGCGGGTCTGCGTCCAGTCATGGAGTCGTGACTGATTCCGCTGCTTCAACCGGACTTTCGCCAAATCTGCGCCATCGAGTTTGTCTTGTCACGGGCGCGACCTCGGGGATCGGACGAGTGGCAGCGGTGACTCTGGCCGGCATGGGTGCGACGGTCCTGCTCACTGGGCGTGATCGCCGGCGAGGGGAGACCGCGGTCGAGGAAATTCGGCGGCGCGGCGGGACGGCGGAGTTTCTCCAGGCAGATTTCGCCTCGCTGCGCGCAGTAAGCGGGCTGGCCGCGGAGGTGCGTTCCCGGCACGCGCGGCTCGATGTCCTGCTCAACAACGCTGGTAGCGTGAACCTGGAACGGCGACTAACGCCGGACGGAATCGAGCAGACATTCGCGGTCAATCATCTCGCGGCCTTTCGGCTCACGGAGGAATTGCGCGATCTGCTGGTGGCCAGCGCGCCGACCCGGGTCGTGACCGTTTCGTCCGAGGCGCACCGATCGTTGCAGACGCTCGACTTCGACAACCTGCAGGGCGAGCGGCGTTACAAGCCCTTGCTCGCTTACAGCATCTCGAAGCTGGCGAATGTGCTGTTTACCTACGAGCTGGACCGGCGGCTCCGCGACCGCGGGGTGACGGCGAACTGCGTGCATCCGGGCGTCGTGAACACCGGAATCTGGGATGTCACTCACGGCTTCATTCGGCTGCTTATCTGGTTGGCGCAGCCGTTCATGATCGCGGCGGAACGCGGAGCGCGCCCGCTGATCAAGCTGGCGAGCGATCCGGACTGCGCGGCGGTGAGCGGATGCTATTTCAAAAAAGAGAAAGCCGTCCCCTCTTCGCCCCTGAGCTACGACACGGAGCTAGCGGCGCGCCTCTGGGAAACGAGCGCCGCGATGGTTGCCGCGGTGCGCTGAGGCCATCAACGGCGCTTCCGGAAGTGAAGCGCCGTCGCGCCAGAGTCGTTAGGCTCTACGGATCCTTGAGTCCGTTCTGCCGTCGCATTTCCGGCAGCTTGTCCTTGATTGTCGCGATATGGTCGCGGAGCGCGACCAGGCCGGTGCGAATCTGCGCGTAACGCTTCGGCGATTTGCTCTTGGGAGTGAAGTCGTTGGTGCGCGCGGCGTCCCATTCGAGCGCGTGATTGATTTCCGCCAGCCAAATGTCGGGCTCGCCCCCGGCATACTCATTGATCGGCCGCCCGATTGTTTCGGACAGCGAGGCGAAGACCGCCGGGTCGCCATCCGGCGGCAGATTCGGGTTGGCAGCCAGGTAATAGCGGTAGCGAATTTGCCCGACATAAAACCAGAAGAGAGCCTCTTGTTTGGTAGCTGGGTCCTTGAAAAGCTTGGCGGCAAGAAGGTAGTAATCGGCCGGGTGCTTTTTCTCGATGTTCTGCTTGAGCTGGGCGGGAGTCTTATCAGCCAGGTCACTGGCGGGTGTGTGGGTGGGCAGGAGCGCCGTCAGTGCCACGCAAACGAGAAGGGTTTTCATGACGGTACTCGACACTGCCGGCAGGCAGAGGTGCGTGTAAAGGCAAATTGCCGGCCTTGCGTGGCTACGGGCCGCCGTTGCCGGTTCGCGCTTTTTTCGCTTCATCGATCACCCGTTGCTCGATCTCGCGCGGCATTTCTTCATAGCGGCTGAATTGCTCGGAGTGAAGGCCGCGTCCGCCAGTGAGCGAGCGCAGGATGCTCGCGTAGCGGTAGAGTTCCATCGCGGGCACCTCGGCGCGGACGATTTGAAATTGTCCATCGACATCCGTGCCTACAATTCTCCCGCGACGGCTGGAGAGATCGCCCACGACTTTGCCCATGCAATCTTCGGGAATGCGCACCTCGACCGAATGGATCGGTTCGAGCAAACAGGGCCCAGCTTTCATGAACGCTTCCTTAAAAGCCCAATAGCCCGCGACCTGGAACGCGATGTCCTTCGAGTCCACCGGGTGCATCTTGCCGTCGAAAAAATTCGCCGTGACGTCCACGACGCGACAGCCGGCAAGAATTCCTTCCGCGCACGCGATCTCGATCCCGCGCTCGACCGACGGCACGAAGACGCGGTCCACACACTGGCCGGAGAGTGATTCGCTGAATGCGATTCCGGAGTTGCGCGGCGCGGGCGCGAGCTTGAGCTCTACTTCGGCGAATTGCCCTGCGCCGCCGGTTTGCTTCTTGTGCCGATAGCGGTGCTCGGCGCGGCCGCGAATCGTTTCGCGATACGGCACGCGCGGCTCGACCAGGTCGAAATGAAGGTGGAACCGCCGCCGCAGACGCTCCGCGATCACTTCGAGATGCAGTTCGCCCTGCGCGGAAACGATCGTCTGGTGCAGCTCGGGATCGGCGTGGAAAACAAACGCCGGATCTTCGTTGTGCAACGTGGCGAGCCCCGCGGCCATTTTGTCCTCTTCACCTTTCGCCCTGGGTTTGAGCGCCGCGTGAATGTTCGGGCGCGGATATTCCGGCACGGGAAGCTTTACGGGACGATTCGGGGCGCAAAGCGTGTCGCCGGTGTGCGTGTTCTTGAGTTTCACAGTCGCGCCAATGTCGCCCGCGCCGAGACGCGGACACCGTCTCGCGGGTCTGGCCGTTGAGCAGAAAAATCTGCCCGACGCGTTCCGTGACGTTGCGGTTGGCGTTGAACGAATCGCCGCCGGTCATGATTTGCCCGGAATAAATCCGGAAGAACGAAAGCTCGCCGAAGTGTTCTTCGTTCATCGTCTTGAACACTTGCAGCGCCGGCTCGACGCCGCCCAGTTTCACTTCGAGCTGGGCGCCACTGCGAGGGTCATGGGCATCGACCTTCTCGTGATCGACCGGCGAGGAACCGTATTTCGCAATAAAATCGAGCAGGCGCGCGACGCCGACATTCGACGTGGCCGAGGTGCAGAAGAGCGGGATGAGCGCCTGCTTCTGCACCGCGGCGTGAATGTCCGCCCGAAATTCCTCCTCCGACAACGAGCCTTGCTCGAAAAATTTGTTCAGCAACGTGTCGTCCGATTCCGCGATGAGTTCGATCAATTCACGATGCAGTTGTGTGACGCGCTCTTTCCATTCACCCGTCGCCGGTTCTTCGCGAAACTTCCCGCGCCCGTCGGTTTCATAGGTCACGACTTCGTTGCGCAAGACGTCGAGCACCTGGTTGAAGTTCGGCCCGGGATTGATCGGCACGTTCAACGGAAAAACTTTCGGTCCGTAGTGCGCGCGGGCGTCGGCCAGCACTTCATTGAAGTGGGCATTCTGTTTGTCCACGGCGTTGACCACAATGACCTTTGGGATGCCGCAGTCCGTCGCGCAATTCCAGACCCGCTCCGTGCCTACGCCGATGCCTTCTTGCGCGTGCACCACCACGAGAGCGAAATCCGCCACGTGCACGGCCGCGAGCGCCTCGCTCATGAAGTCGAGATAACCCGGGGTGTCGAGGATGTTGAGCTTCCTGCCCAGCCACGTGCCATGCAGAAGCGAAGTCTGAGTGGAAATCTGGTGCTGCTTTTCGCTGACGTGATAATCCGAAACGGTGGTGCCTTGCGCGATGTTGCCCATGCGCCCGATAACGCCCGCGCACGCGAGCATCGCCTCGCTCAGCATCGTCTTGCCGGACGACGCGTGACCCACAATGGCAAAATTCCGAAGATCCCCTGGAGAAGGCGTGGCCATAACTCAAATCCGTTCCTCCTCTAAGGACGCCTCTAATTCGCCGCGGGCGCAAGCGGAAATCTCCGGCTCGTTGCGCCGACCTTGTGGTCGAGCCGGGCCCGTCGCATCGTCGTGGGTCTCGCCGACGGAGTTTCGCGGCGCGTTGCTCGCGCGTCTTCGAGCAAACGACCGGATCTCTCCCCGCTGGCTTTAAGCGGTCGGCGATTCTATCTCGCTCCCCGCGCGCAATGACGCGATTTCCTCTATGTTCGCTTCCCGGACAGCCGAAACGCACATGGAATCAATTCGCCCGCCGGCGAACTTTCCAGTGACGAACAAGCCAGTAGGATGCGTGCCGACCGACTCCACATGAAAGAAGTCAGCTCCCACCGGCTGCCGATCTGTCGTCGGCTGGACGACCATCAGTTTTCCGGCGTGGGCGCGGCGATAGGTTTGCGCCGGTGTGAGGGTGCCGGTGGCGGCCGAGTGTGTGGTCATCATGTCGGAAGGTACGGCCGCGCAGCGCGACATGATAGCCCTTTCCTCTTATCGTTTTCTGCGAGCCAATGCAGTCAGCCCCTGAATCTCGGCAGGTCCGATTGAGCGCCGAGCGTTAAGAAAGACATCCCGTCGCTCCGTCGGGTATTGGTTGGGCGCGGTGGCCTGCTCCTACCGAAAGAAAACCAAATAACCCAGGGTACCCAGCAGTACCACCGCCGTGATCAACCAGGGAAGCATTTTCGGATCGAAGTGCGGCAGGGGCGATCCCGAGAGCAAGGCGGGAGCACAATGCCGGCAGCGATGATCGACGATCGAGAGGGCATAACCGCAAATCGGGCAATCTTCCAGAGGCACACCTCACCCATCGCAGGGTTTGGCGCGATAGCGAACCCGGGCCCGCGCAACGTCCCCGCGCGAAAACTCGCCGAGGAGATCGCGGTCATCGCCGGTTGATCCGCCTGTCAGGATTCTGTCGTGAGTCTCGCTGAGATCAAAAATGCGGTGGCCGCGCTCCCGCCTCGCGACTTAACCAAACGACTGTCGATATTAAGCTTTGACCACGAAGGTCTGCTGATCCCGAAAGGGTCTGGCCCTACTTCTGATTTTCGATTTCGTCCGCGAGCGCGCCGGCATCGTAAACTTTGCGCAGCGCTTCGTCGATGGCGGCGGAATCGACGGAAACGGCGCGTGCCTGTTTGTTGTCGTAGATGTAATCGAGGATGAGCGATTCGATGTTGCCGTCGAAAATGATTCCGACGAATTCGCCGGCCCGATTGACGACGGGGCTGCCGCTATTGCCGCCGATGATGTCGGCATCGCCGACGAAATCGAAGTTTGTGCCTGACGAGAGCTGACTCCTGCGATCGACCCACCGCTGCGGCAAATCGAACGGCGGCTTGTTCTCATGCTCGGTCGCGCGTTGATAAAGACCGGCGAAATTGGTGAAGGCCGGAATCTGTTTCCCGTTCTCTTCGTAGCCGCTCACGGTGCCGTAGGAAACGCGCAGCGTGAACGTCGCGTCCGGATAAGTGCTCGTGCCTTCGATCGCGAATCGCGCGCGGGCGATTTGCGCATACGCCTGCTGCTGCGCTTCGTCATTCGCATCGTAAACTTTTCGCGCGGCGCGCGCCGTCGGGTCGATCAGGAGGGCGAGGTTAAGCATCGGATCATTGGCCGCTTTGATCGCGGCGCTGTCGCCGGCATAAAGCTTTTTGCGGAAAGCGACGTCCTTGAGCTTTGTCCCCGTGACGAGTTCGACCGCGCGTTCCCTCGGCGATTTGCCGGCCAGAACTTTTTTCACCAGCGGATCGTCCGCCCCAAACTCGCCCGCGAGATCGGTTAACGAATCGGTCAGAAGCAGCTCTTCGAAATCGTCATAAATCGGTTGAGTGGAGAAAAGATCGAGTTCGAGCGATTCCCGCGAGCTATCTTGATAGGGAGGCAGCCGTTCGCCGTTCGGCTTTTTCCGATCCTCGGCCGCGCGCACCAGAAAACGCGCGTATTTAAATAGCGTGCCGGCAAATCCGCGCGGCTGCCGGTAAAGACCGAAGCGGTATCGTTCGCTCTCGTAGTAATCGTAAACTGGCGCGATCTTTTTCAGCGCGCCCTCCGTCGTCTTGATTCTGCCGTAAGCTCCGAGCGCCGCTTTGCCTTGGGCATCGCCCTTGGCCGCGCGCGTCTTCAGTTCGTCGCGCAACTTTGTTTCCTTTGTCTCCAGCTTGGCAAAAATCGCCGGATCGAGCAGACCCGCGAGCATTCCGCTGAAAGCCTTGCGGCTGTTCTGCACGCCGAAGAGTTCGTCGCGGGCGCGCCGCGCATTCTCGATCGAGCGTTCGCCGAAACTCGTCAGGGCAACTTCCCGCCGATAAAACATGGCCAGCCATTGCGGAAACAATCGGTCGCGCCGATCCGCCAGAGCGGAGACAGTCAATTCGCGGTCGGTCCGGCCGGGGCTGCCGCTGACGAAGACGAGGTCGCCCTCCTTGGCGCCGGCCGGGTTGAACTTCAAAAAGTTTTCGATCTTCGCCGGCTGGCCGTTTTCGTAAACGCGAAAGATGCAGATATCGAGGTCGTAGCGCGGGTATTCGAAATTGTCGGGATCGCCCCCGTAAAACGCCGCCTGCTGTTCCGGCGCGAAGACGAGGCGAACGTCGGTGTAAACCTTGTAGCGATAAAGTTGATAGGAGCCGCCCTGGTAAAGCGTCACCACATCGCTGCGCAGGCCAGTCTTGTCCTGGGATTCCTTTTCGATCTGCGCGATGATCGCGCGGCGGGCGGCGAGTGCGGCCTCGGAATTCATCCCCGGTTTTACGGCGGCGTTCACACGGGCGGTCACGTCTTCGATCGATTCGAGAACGTTCAATTCCAAGTCGAGCGCGCGTTGTTCTTCCGCCTCCGTCCTGGCGTAAAATCCATCGTGCAGATAATTATGCTCGGCACTGCTCAACTTCTGCAAGGTATCCGCGCCGACGTGATGATTTGTGATGACCAGACCGTTCGGGGAAATAAACGAACCGCTTCCGCCCGAGTTAAAGCGCACGCTCGACTTCTGCAGATGTTCGAGCCATTGCGGTGTCGCTTCGAAATCATATTTCTGCTTCCAGACTGCAGTCGGCGGATTATTGAAGAGCCACATCCCTTCATCGGCGCGAACCCCGGCGAGGCCCAGGCCTAACGAGCACAGAATAAGAAACGAGCGGAGCGAAATCATCCGCCGAGTTTAGAGCGACATCGCTTCCTTCGCCAAAAGCTTTCGCGCGTCCGATTTTCAAAGCATTCGACCGGATTGCCTGAGCCAACTGGCGACCGAGCCTGGAGGGCACCGCGCCGCCGGTGCCGAGGAATCGACCGCGCGATTTCCTCCAACCCCATTGCGCCGCCGAACGACCCTCAACCGACCAGGAGGAACGGTTGCTGCCGGTTGCTCCGCCTGTTAGGATTCTGTCGTGAGTCTTGCTGAGATCAAAAATGCGGTGGCCGCGCTCTCCCCGGAAGAGCTCGCTGAGCTCGCGGCGTTTGTCGCGCGACAGGATAATCTCGCTTGGGATGCCGAGATTGACGAAGATTTCTCGCCTGGGGGCAAGCACGCTTCTGCCTTGGAGAGAATCGACGCGGAGATCAAGGCGGGAAATTTTAAGCCAATGCCGTGAAGTCGCACGCGTTGCGTTCTTTCTGGGAATGCTACAACGCGTTGCCCGAGCACGTGCAGCGATTGGCGACAAAGAATTTCGCCTTGTTCCAAGCGAACCCGCGGCACCCTTCGCTCGGATTCCAGAAGAAGGGCGGCGTTCACAGCGTGGAAGTTGGCCGGAGCTACCGGGCGCTCGCCCGCGAACGGAACGACGAATACTATTGGTTCTGGATCGGCACGCACGAGGAATACAATCGCTTCCGCTTCTGACGGGTCGGCATTGCTGCTGACCGCCGACCTCTGACCGCCGACTTGCGATGTCAACCAGCCTCTCCCCGCTGCAATTCGTCACCCGCGAGATTTATTTCCTTTAACGCCAGACTCTTCCTTCTCACAGCTTGGACGAAAGCTTTTCACGTTTCAACAGTCTGTTAAGCTTCAAGAGACATCTTTGAAGAAGCGCTTTTGTCCTGCGGTTTGCGCTCGTGCCCGGCGAAGAATCGCTCAATGACATAAAACGTCACCGGGATGAGAAAGATCGCGATACCCGACGCGGCAATCATTCCGCCGATGACTGTCGACCCGAGAACGCGACGCGCGACGGCGCCGGACCCGGAGGCGAACCACAGCGGCAAACATCCGAAGATGAAGGCGAAAGACGTCATCAGGATCGGGCGTAAGCGCAATCGGGCGCCTTCGAGCGCGGCGTCGAGGAGTGGTTTGCCTTTTTCGTATTCATCCTTGGCGAATTCAACGATCAAGATCGCATTTTTTGCGGCCAGACCGATTAGCATGACCAAACCGATTTGCGCGTAGACGTTGTTTTGCATTCCGCGGCACCACAGCGTGAGGAATGCGCCAAAGACGGCGACGGGTGTGCCTAACAAAACGCTGAAAGGCAGCGACCAGCTTTCATACAGCGCAGCCAGAATCAGAAAGACGAAAAGGAGCGACATCCCGAAGACGGTTGCCGGTGAAACGCCTTGTTGCGCTTTCTTTTCCTGATACGAGATGCCGAGATAGTCGTAGCCCATCTCGTTAGGCATGGTTTGTCGAAAAACTTCTTCCAGCGCGGCCATCGCCTGATTTGAGCTATAACCCGGCGCGGCTGAACCGTTGATCTGGGCGGAGCGGTATTCGTTGTAACGCAGGGTGAATTCCGGACCGGCGACGTCTTTGATGCTCGAGATGGCGTCGAGCGGCACGGGATCGCCGTTCGAGTTGCGAACGAAGAACTGGCCGACGTTCTTCGCATCGGTGCGGTAATCGCCTTCCGCCTCGATGTAAGTTTGCCAGGTGCGGCCGAATCGATTGAAATAATTCACAAAAAAGCCGCCCATGAACGTCTGGAGTGTTTGATACACCGAAGTCAGATCGATTCCCTGCTTGATCACCTTGTCGCGATCGACGTTTACGAAAATCTGCGGCACGTTTGGCTGGAATGTCGGAAGAAGAGTGCCGAGCTCAGGTCGCTTATGCGCGGCCTCGAGAAATGTTTTCATATTTTGCGCCAGAAAGCCGACATCTTTTCCACTGCGATCCTCGAGCACAAAGGTGAATCCACCGGAAGTGCCGACACCCGGAATGGCCGGTGGCGGGAAAGCAAAGGCGATCCCTTCGCTAAGACTCGAGAGGTATTTATTTATTCGCGCCTTGATTGCATCGTATTGTTCCTCGGGTTTGGTTCGTTCGCTCCAGGGCTTGAACGTGACAAAGAAGAACGCGTGGTAGGTGTCGTTGACCAGGCTCAGCAGACTAAATCCAACGACACTGGTGGTGTATTTCACGCCGGGTGTCTGTTTCAAAAAATCCTCGATTTCTCGACAAACCTGATCGGTGCGTTGAAGCGAAGCCGCGTCGGGTAATTGCAGTGCCACAAACATGTAACCCTGATCTTCCTCGGGCAAAAACGCGCTCGGCAATTTTGATCCGAAAAGGCCTGCGCCGCCGGCGAGCACGGCGAGCAATGCGAAACTAAGCACCGCTTTCCGAATCGCGAGTCGCGACCAGTTGACATAGCTGTGGGTCGCGCTGCCGAACACGCGATTGAACCGATCGTAAAACCAACCGAGCGGGCCGCGCACTTTCTTGCGCGGCCGGAGCAGGATCGACGAAAGCGCCGGACTGAGCGACAAGGCGTTGAAGGCAGAAATGATGACCGAGATGGCAATCGTTAGGGCAAACTGTTGGTAAAGTCGGCCGGTGATGCCGGGAAGAAATGCGGTTGGAACGAACACCGCCGAGAGCACGAGTGCGATGCCGATGACCGGCCCCGACACTTCGCGCATCGCTTGCAGCGTTGCCTCGCGCGGCGCCATTCCTTCCTCGATGTGGCGCTCGACTGCCTCGACCACGACGATCGCATCGTCCACCACGAGACCGATCGCGAGCACGAGGCCGAAGAGCGAGAGCGTGTTGATCGAGAATCCGAACAACGGAAACAACACGAAAGTGCCGATCAGTGACACCGGCACCGCGCAGAGTGGGATGAGCGTGGCGCGCCAGCCCTGGAGAAAGACAAAAACGACCAGCACGACGAGCGCGAGTGCTTCGAAGAGCGTTTTCACTATTTCGCGCATGCCTTCAGTGACCGCGAGTGTTTGATCGAGCGAAACCGCATAATCGATGTCCGCGGGAAAACGCTGCTTCGCTTCCGTCATCAGTTTGCGAACGCCTTGCGCCGCCTTGACCGCGTTGGTGCCGGGCAGCTGGTAACACGCAATGATGGCAGAGGGCTGTCCGTTCAGACGACCTTTGACATTGTAAGTCTGCGCGCCCAGTTCGATCCGAGCGATATCTTTCACCCTAACGAATGAACCGTCAGAGTTTGCCCTCACAACTATCTCGCCGAATTCCTCCGGCGTTTGCAGCCGGCCTTGCGCCCGTACCGTGTAAGTAAATTTTTGTCCGCTGGGAATCGGCTCGCCGCCGACCTGGCCGGCCGGATTCACCGTGTTTTGCTTTTGCACCGCGCTGATGATGTCGGGAACGGTGATGCCAAGCTTGGCCAGTTGATCGGGCTTGACCCAGAGCCGCATCGCGTATTGGCCGGCGCCGAACACAGCCACATTGCCAATTCCTGGAACGCGGGTCAGCTGATCAACCAGGTTGATGTAAGCGTAATTCGCCAGAAACGTTCCATCGTATGTTCCCTTCGGCGAAAAAAGCGCCAGGAGCATCAACGGCGCCGTTGTCGATTTTTTCACCGTGACGCCGTAACTGTTCACGTCGGCGGGTAATTGCGATTGCGCTTGCGAGACGCGCAGCTGCGTCAACACGTGGTCGATGTTCGGATCGGTCGCGACGTCGAAATCGACGATCAATCGGATGTCGCCACTGTTGGCGTTGACCGAGTACATGTAATTCATGTTGTCCACGCCGCTCATCTGCTGCTCGATCGGTGCCGCGACGGATTGCTCGACCGTCAACGCGTCCGCGCCGGTGTAGTGCGTTTGCACCTGAATCTCTGGCGGCGCGATTTGCGGATATTGCGAGATCGGTAAACCGAGAATGCAGACACCGCCGATCAGCGTCATCAAAACGGCGATGACGATCGCGACAATCGGACGCCTAACGAAAAACTCAGACATCGCCGGTCAAGATTCTACGGACTGGCCGAGGCCGCTGGAGTGGGGGACTGCGCCGCCGGCGTCCATTCTTTCACCGCCACGGTTGAACCTTCGCGCGCTTTTTGCAGGCCTTGCACAACGACTCGGTCTCCAGGCTTCACGCCGTCGGTGACTTGCCACATCGCGCCAATGCGTTCGCCCATTTTTACCGGGCGAATGCTGACCTTGTCGTTCTGATCGACTACCGCGACCTGGAAATCGCCCTGCAATTCAGTCACCGCCTCCTGCGGAACAACGAGTGCGTTTTTCACCGTGTCCGGGACAAACCGCACTTTCCCAAATTGTCCCGGTCGCAAAATGGCGTCCGGATTTGGAAAGGTCACGTAGTAGCGGATCGACCCTGTTTTTGGGTCGAGGTTTCGATCCAAGGCGTAGAAGTTTCCCTTCCGCGGATAGAGATTGCCATTGCCGAGAATCAACTCGAAGTCGATGCTTTTGAGGAGGGCCTGGCGTTTCTCGAGGTCCGGGTAGCGCGCAAAGAAATCCGTGAACGCACCTTCGCCTACCGTTACGATGGCTTTGATCGGATCGATCTGCGACACAGTCGTGAGCGGAGTCGTTGTTGCCGGCCCAACAAGATCGCCCACCTGGCTATTGGCGAACCCGGCCAGCCCATTGATCGGTGCCGTAATTTTGGTGTAGCCAAGATTGAGTTCGGTGGTTTCCACTGCGGCCCTGTCGGCTTCAACATTCGCTTTGCTTGAATCCGCCGCAGCGATCGCAGTATCGCGCTCCGAGTCGCTGATGACTTTCTTTTCAAACAAGTCGCGTGCGCGCTTTTCATCCGCGTCGGCTTTGGCCTGGTTCGCCTGGTCTTTTGCCAAAGTGCCTTTCGCTTGCGCCAGTGCGGCCTCGAACGGACGCGGGTCGATTTGGAAAAGCAGGTCGCCCTTCTTAACAAGGCTGCCTTCCTGATAATCGCGCGAGATAATGTAGCCCTGCACCTGAGCGTTGATGTTGGCGTTAATGAAACCGTCGAGCGTGGCCACGCGTTCCAGGGTGCGGGGCACATCCCGCGGTGTGACCGTGGTAACGAGAACCTCCGGCGCCATCGGTGCGGTCGGGGCCGCTTTGCGTGAACAGCCGGCATCGAACAGCGCCACCGCCAGCAACGCGCCGCCAAAACCTGCGATCGTGACCAGCCGCTGATCTCTCATACTTGCGCCTCCTGCGCGGGAAAGTGAGACGACATCGGGAAGAAAGCGAGCAAATCTTCGCGCACTGTCCTTACGGTCTCGCTCGGTCCCGGAGCCACCCTGGAGGACGACCTTGTCCCGCTGCTTCGGCGACGGGGGCAAAAGCTGATATGCTGCGGCGAAGTTCACTGTGAAAACACCCGACCGCACCACTGCCTCCGCCTTTAACCAAGACCGACCTGGCGCAAGTGATCGACTTGCTGGTTCGACGCTGGGTGCTTGGGGTATATCCTATCCAAGGGCAAGATGAAGCAGCCGGAATCGCAAATTCGCAACATCTCCGACACGGCGCGCTGGGTGGCTGTCTATCGGGCGCGCGAGACCGAGCGGCCGGATGCGGTATTTCGCGATCCGTTTGCGCGACGCCTGGCAGGAGAACAAGGAGAGCAAATTGCCGCTTCCATTCCGTTTGCGGAAAAACACTCATGGCCGTTCGTCGCCCGGACGTGGTTGGTTGATCAGCTGATTGATGACCGGGTGCGGCAAGGCGCCGATATGGTCGTCAACCTCGCCGCGGGACTCGACGCTCGCCCTTACCGGATGGATTTGCCGCGCTCACTGCAATGGATTGAAGTCGATTTGCCCGAAATCCTAACGCACAAGGAAGAGCTGCTGCGCGATGAGAAACCCGTCTGTCAGCTGGAGCGAGTTCGGCTGGACCTTTCGGAAACAAACGCGCGCCGCGAATTGTTTTCGGAGCTGGGGCGACGAGCCAGCCGCGTCCTGGTTGTTGCCGAAGGCTTGCTGATTTACCTCACCGAAGAACAAGTCGCGGAACTTGCCAGAGATCTCGCCGCACCCACGGCCTTCCAGCACTGGATCATCGATCTGGCCTCGCCCGCGCTGTTGCAAATGCTGGCGAAGAAAATGGGCGCGCCACTCGACCAGGCCGGCGCTCCATTGAAGTTCGCGCCCGAGCAAGGTCCGGATTTCTTCACCCGATGCGGGTGGAAGCCCGAAGAAGTTCACTCCACGATCCATGCCGCCGCCAGGCTGAGACGGCTCCCATTTTTTCTGCGCCTCATCGCCAGGATTTCCTCGCCCCGCTTTCAGGCCCGGCGTCCCTGGTCGGCGGTTTGTCTTCTGGCCAGGCAATGAACGAATCACAAAGCCCCCGTTGCAGACTGGATCACCATTGAAACTGCTTGGTCATCTGCGGTCGATCAGTCAATGATGCCCAGGCGCTGCCCATCCGCCAGCTTCACAAGGTGGAAGACTACGTCAGCGAACGGGTCGCCGGCTTTATTTCAACTTCTCAGATTGTCGGCGTTTCAGCATTTCTACAAAATGCCCGAGCGCGTTCGCGCAAGTCTTCCGCCGCGTCGTCGGCGTCACGCCGAGTGAGTTTAGGGGCGAGTTGTAGTTTTGGGCACGTTGGAATAACAAGGCCCATGCCCTCGCAGTTGCCACCTATTCTTTACAAACATTGCGATTCGCGCGGAATTGATATTCTTCAATCGCATCGGCTCAAAGTAACGCCGTTCGACGAATTCAACGATCCCTTCGAAATCGCGCCACGAATGCGACCGGACTTTCCTTTCGAGGATGCTAAAGCCGCGGTGACTGACCCGGAAATGATCCGCAGGTTGTACGAGACAACGGACTTGCTCCCGCCCTTTCAAGATTTCGAGCAGTTTTCCGCGTCGATTCGAAGTCGGGCGGACGAGCTCGCAGCACGTAACGTTGCAAATTATGCCAGCGATGCCGCGCAGTTCAGAGAAACACACTCGGCGATGGTTAGTCCTGAATTCGGGCTGATCTGCTTGTCAGCTCGATTTGACGACATTTTGATGTGGGCCCACTACAGCCGCGGACATACTGGTTTCGCGATAGGATTTAGGAGTAACCACGATTTTTTCATTAAGGGCCCTCCGACACATGAGGTCGAATATGGAGACGAGAGAGTTCTCGTGGGGCACTACCAAGACCATCGTGATCGCGATCGGGAGGTCATGAAGGAACTGATCAGCCGAAAGAGTTCTCATTGGAGCTATGAGCGCGAATGGCGTCAACTTCGAGAGCTACGAGAATGTGAATGCGTTCCTGACGGCCAGAGGGTTGGGAAGTTGTTGCATTATATCCCTATTCCACCTGATGCAATTTCCGAACTAATTCTAGGATGCCGATCCGACAGCACTGAGCTCAAGAATATCTTGAACACGGAAGTCTTCCGTCACGTCAAGAAAATCCGCGCACGAATACACGAAACGGACTTTGCGCTCACCTTTGACGCCGAATCGTGATTAGCGGGCACGCTCGCGGCGTTTCTGCGCGACGTGCTCGGCTGGAATTATGTGGCCGAAGATTGGGATAACGATTGGCTGATCTTCGAATCGGGACCGAGCGAGACGGGTGTGCATGCAACGCACAGCGAATGGGAAGGCAAGACCTACGATCACCCGCGGCAGCACTCGATCGCGATCATGTGCGATGACATCGAGGCGACGGCGAAGGAATTGCGGACAAAAGGCGCGCACTTCCGCGGCCCGATCGAGGAACGCGAGTACGGTCGCGTGATCATGATGATCGTGCCGGGCGCGGACGACATGCAGCTTTACCAGCCGACGCACAAGCTGGCGTACAATCTGTAGGTCGATCGCGCAACGCTTTTCCCGCGAGAACGCGACAGTCGGTGCTCGCCCCGGCGAGTCCGTCCGGTGAAATGTCGAGCTCGCGCCGGATGACCGGCGCGAAATCGATGAAGCGGCGTCGGAGATCGAGGTGCAAGAGGCGCGGTATCCCGAGAAGCTGGAAGCGAAGACAGGGCGGTAGGGAAAAAGCTGACACACTCAGAACTGCCGTAACGGCTGGCGAAGCGAACGGAGGCTTTCGAAGGCTGCCGTCCCCCATAACGCAGGCAGAGGCGAGGCCGGGCTTGGAAAGCCCGTTCGGTCTGACGATCCGCTACGGCAAATGCAAAGCAACGGCCGGGCGTTCAAACGCTTGTTTCCACGGGTCAGTTCCGCAAAAGTCGCTCTCCAATCACAAAGCAATTTCGAGGATCCGAGAGACAGCGAGGCTCCAGAGCAGACCTGAACCCGACTCGTAACCGCAGCAACGCAGCAACGTACACGTTATTTTTTGGTTGCAAGCCTCTTTCGCGGGCTTACGCTGGTTGGCCCTTGAGTCAACTTTAAATCGGACGTCCGCCTCGCCCGGCACGCGAGTGACGCCAACAGGAGGTCAGAATATGGGCTCGTGGAGTGGTCTCAATAATCAGCCGTCGTTCAATGCGGATACGATGTTGCTGCTCACGGATGGCACGGTGATGTGCCATGAAACCAGTAGCAAGAACTGGCATAAACTCACGCCGGACGCGAACGGCAGTTATGTCAACGGAACGTGGTCGGACTTGGACTCATTGCCGGATAACTCAAGCATCCCAGCCAGCAACGGCGGGCCGACTCAGGCGCCGCTTTATTTCGCCTCGGCCGTGTTGCGCGACGGCACGGTGATCACCGGTGGTGGCGAATATAACTCGGGAAATCCAAACGCTGACATCCTCACGATGCAGATTTACGATCCAGTGACCGATAGCTGGACGGCGGTGGCGACTCCTCCCGGGTGGACCGGGATTGGCGATGCCGCCTCCTGCGTCCTGGCGGACGGGACCTTCCTCCTCGGCAGCTTTAATTCAGCGAATGCAGCCCTTTTCGACCCGGCAACCCAGATTTGGCAGGCGACCGGGGCGAAGGGTGATAGCTGCAGCGAAGAAACCTTCACGCTCCTGGCGAATGGCAATGTGCTGACAGTGCAGTGCTCCAACGCGCCAAATGCGGAACAGTATGTCCCCAGCAGTAACACGTGGATCGCCGCCGGGAGCACCCCGTTCTACCTTGCCCCAGGCGTGCCCGGGCTTCGTGGCTGAGATCGGGCCTGCGCTCTTATTGCCGAATGGGACAGTGTTAGCCGTGGGGGCGACCGGCAATACGGCGATCTATACGCCAAAGGCTGACCCGACACAGGCGGGGACATGGGCCAGCGGGCCTACGTTGAAAGACGCCAGTAATAACACTCAGTTTCCCATGGATGCGCCGGGCGTCCTGCTACCAAATGGCAAAGTGTTACTGATAGGAAGCCCTGCTCCGCCGTGTAACTATCCTTCGCCGGAGACTTTCTTCGAGTATGACCCCTCGACCAACAAGGCGGCGGTGATTACTGGTCCATCAAACAATGGCGGTCCGGCTTATACGAGCCGCCTGCTTCTTCTGCCTAGCGGGCAGGTATTGCACTCCAATGGCTCCAATGACATCGAGGTGTATACGCCCGACGCGGGCGGTGACGCGGCCTGGAAGCCGACGATCACGAACGCTCCGTCAGCCATGATCGTTGGCCACCACTACCAATTATTTGGCAAGCAGTTCAATGGGCTCTCGCAGGCTTGCAGCTATGGCGACGATGCGCAGTGCGCGACCAATTATCCCATCGTTCGAATGTCCAATGCCGCCGGCCAGGTGCGATATCTGCGGACCCGGGATCACTCTACGATGGCCGTGGCGACCGGTAACGCGATCGTGAGCACGATCGTGGAGGTGCCATCGGATCTCACTCCCGGCTTGTGGAACCTCGTGGTGGTAGCGAACGGAATCGCTTCCGACCCTCAACAGGTAACGGTCGGGACGCGCGACTGCTTCTTTCTGGTGGATCGGAGTTCCTATGGGCAGGGAGAGGTGCAGGCAAAGATTAACCTGGGCGGCTCTCCCGCCGTCTTCGAGGACGCGCTCTGGGTCGTGGTGGAAGGATTTAGCGCGGACCAACTAGGCACGGCAGCCCCGGGAATTCCCAATCCCGTCGGCGGGATGTCCTATGTCTCGAGTGGCGCTCCTATCCCACAGGATCCCTCCCGCCCGCCGTCGGCGGTGCAACGCTGGACGTTCCCTTTTAAGGCTGTTTTCACCGGGACGGGGATGTTCACGAACAGTACGCAAACGCTGACTATCAGCGCGAGCATGACGGCGGATGGAACGCACGTTTCTGCCGGAGCGCAGGTCGAGCTGCTCAACACGCCTAATCCATTCATCCTCCACGGCGACATCGCGCACAATAAGCCGTGGTATCTCAGTGTAGATCTGCGCGTCTTCCAGATGACGGCGGGGCAAACGAAGTTCGCTGTGCCCTTGAGTGGCTCACCTAACGATTGGATCTCAAAGGTGATCGATAACCTGAATCTCGATCCGGGACCGCTTGGGGCGGTCTTCGACGCCATCCCGCAGGACGATGAGCAAGCCGCGGCCCTGACTCTCGCGCCCGATGATGGCAATGGCCATGCGACTTACAACTTTGCGCTCGCGCGCGTGCGCTACCAGGACGTGCAGCCGGCCACCAAAGTGCGTGTGTTTTTCCGTCTCTGGCCGGCGCAGCAGACGAACGCGACTTATGACACGAACACGACCTATCGAAGTGCCACCAGCGCGGGCAAGAAGATCCCGCTTTTGGGCGTAAATGGAGATGAGATCATCACGATCCCCTTCTTTGCCGCGCCGCGGGTTACCACTTCGCAAAAATTGTCTCAGCAGACCGATCCTAAGAATGTCCGCGATATCAGTCCCGATCCGCTCGGCGCGGAGGTGGACTCCTATTTCGGCTGCTGGCTGGATATCAATCAACCTAACGACAACCGTTTTCCTCCGCGCCTGGTAGGAGCGCCCAACCCGGCGGATATACCCGATGGGCCCTTCAATGGCTTTGCGCAGTTGGTGTCGATCCAGCAGCTGGTGCGCAGCGAGCACCAGTGTCTCCTGGCCGAGGTGTCCTTCGATCCCGATCCAATTCCGTCCAGTGCCGACCCGTCTATCTCCGATAAGCTGGCGCAAAGGAACCTGGCGTTTGTGCCGGTGCCAAATCCAGGAATCGAAATGTCGCGAATCGCGCCGCAGACTTTTGAGATCAGGCCGACTCTGTCGCTCAAGCTGGACAATCGCCCCGATGAATTAATGGTGCAGTGGGGTAGCACCCCTCACGGAACGAAGGCGAACATCTATCTCCCAGGAGCAAACGCGGCTGAGATCCTGAACTGGGCTAATAACATCTATACCGCGCACGCCCTAACGATGGTAGATGCCCAGACGATCGAGACGACCACCGGCGGCATCACCTACATTCCTGTGCCCATCGGCTCGGGCGCGAATTTTGCCGGACTGATGTCCATCGAGTTGCCAGGCGGCGTGCACAAGGGGGACAAGTATGAGATCACGGTGCGCCAGGTGACGAGCGTGCAACACGGTCGGGCAGTGACGAATGAGAGCAGGTCCGAGCTCGCATCCACGAGCAAGGGTTTCGCCTGGCGTCGCACCCTGGGAATGTTCCAGTTGAACATCCCGGTAGGCACGAAGAAGGAGCTCCTCCGACCAGCGGAGCGTCTCTACGCCATCCTGCTCTGGATTTGGAAAGCCATACCTACAGGGAGCCGTTGGTACCCGGTGTTTGAGCGTTACATCAAACTCATGGCTGACCGTGTTGAGGGCATGGGTGGTGATCCATCGAAGATCGAGCCATCCGGATGGGGGATCGTGCCGGGAGGATCGGGCTACGGAGAAAAAGACGGAGACGAGGGGGGCCTCGGCCGGAGCGAAGAAGAGTTCTCGGGTAAGGTGGCAGGGCTGGTCTACGATCACTTCGGCGATTTCGAGGGATTCCTGCTCGAGATCGGCTGCGGGATGTTGCGGAGGTTCGACAGTCGAGAGTTAAGAGTGGAAAGACTCGCCCGGGAGGCGTGGGAAACGCGCTGCCGGTTAACAGTTATCGTAAACGAAAAGCGGCCGGAATGCGCCGAAAGGATCATCCTCGGTGGCACGACGCGATGCGAGTGCTAGGGGCGCTGCTTGCTCTTGATGGCAGTCGAGCTCACCACGCCGGAATCACGATTTGCCCGCGAGTGGTGAAACAGACGGACACGGACTTCGATGGCGGATTCATATTCAATAGTCAGCCTTTTTAAAAAAGTATGTCAATTCACCTCTCGGAGGACCCGTGCCAGGGCGCTGCGAGGCGGTGGCTTAACGAGCTGAAAATATTCTGCCTTTTCCCGATCACGATGGCGTTGGATAGAGCGCTCGACTGAGGAGACGACCGAAGAGCATGACGAGCAGACCTCCGCCGGCGGCGATGGCCGCGTGCATCGCCCAAAACCCGGCGGGCGTCATTTTCTCGTAGAAGCCGCCGATCCAGCCGATGAGGGTGTTCGAAACGAACAGGCTCATAAAGACCAGTCCCATCAGGGTGGCGTTCACTTTGGCCGGCGCGGCCTGCTGAAACCAGGGCGAGCAGCGTGGGCCAGTAGTAGAGGAAGGAAATTCCCAATCCCGCGCTATAGAGGAACGGCACGATCGGATGAACTAACGAATCGCCCGAAACAAAGATTGCGGTCACCAGGATCAGGTTGCTCGCCGCGGCGATCCAGGCGCCGGTTCCGATCTTGGCCAGATCGTTAGGCTCGCGCCGCCGCAAGGCCTGACGACGCCAGATCCAGAGCACCAGCGGCACGCCCAGGATGCTGAAAACTGAATTGACCGATAGGAACCACGGCACCGGGATCCGGAAGCCGCCGAGGTCCAGCGCGACATGATGCTGAATCCAGATCGAACTCACGTTGTAGACCTGATAGAAGGCCGTTGACTGAAAGATCGTGATCAGGATCACGGCGATGAGCGTGTAGACGATGCGCCGCTCGGCGGCGGTGAGTCGAGTGCCTTCGAACTTGCGCCGTTCCACCCGCGCCGGCAGGTAGCGGTATCCATAGAGATAAGTGGCAAGGCCGAGGAGCATGAAGATCGCGGCGATGCCGAAGCCGTAGTGCCAGCCATAAACCTGGCGAGCAGACCGCAGAGCAACGGTCCAACGACCGCGCCGATGTTGATCGCAGTCGAGAAGATGACGAAACCGCGAGTTCGCCGCGCTTCGTCCTCTGGCGGATAAAGGGCGCCGACCTGCGCCGAAATATTTCCCTTCAGAAAACCGGAGCCGACGACAAGCAAGAGCAGAGCGAGGAGGAATGACTGGTCAAAAGTCATGGCGATATGACCGGCACTCATCGAGAGGGCGCCGATCACGACCGCGTTGCGCTGTCCGATCCAGCGATCGGCGATCATGCCGCCGAGCAGCGGCGTGAAGTAAACGAAACCGGAGTAAAGGCCGAAAATCTGTGACGCGAGCGCCTGCGTGGAAAGCGGGCCGACGAGGGATTCCAGAGCGCGCGCGGAACCCGGAAAATCCGCCGATGTGTTCGACATGTCCCGGCAGCAGCAACTGGTTGACCATGAAAAGGACGACCAGCGCCGTCATTCCATAATAGGAAAAGCGTTCCCACGCTTCGGTAAAGGCGAGATAGAAAAGACCCTTGGGATGACCAAGAAAGGTTGCGTCCCGGCGCCTCAGCCCGGCTTCGCCTGTGGTGGTCAGATCGGGCTCGCCTTCCATGTGCGCGGCACCCTAACAGACATTCGTGTCGGCGACGCGGTGCTATTTTAGCAAATACCACCGGGAACTACGATCTGACATTGCGTTGGCCTGAACTCGCGCAGGCAGCGCCGTATGAAAACGATTCAAAGAAGCAAAAGGCCGGAATCCGTGAAGGATTCCGGCCTCTCCTGCGATGAGCTGGCTCAGGCGGCCTTGGCTCGCTGCAGACCATGCACGTCGGCGGCCGTGAGGGTCTTTCCGCCGACGGCGTAGTCGCTTTCCTTCACCTCGGCGATTCGCACGACGGTGTAGGGACGCAAGGCTTCGCCTTCAATTTTGATCAGCGTCTCGCTGACTTTTTCGATCATCTCCTTCTTCTGTGCAGAAGTGAACACGTTTTCGATAACTTCGATATTTATGAGTGGCATTGTTGGTTTCTATTTTGAGGTTGATGTGTGGGAGTTTTCCTCCCGTTTACATGTCTTAATAGACCGCGGGCGGGGCCGGATTCTTATGACAGAGAGTGTAGTAAACAGCTACTTTTTGTGTAGTGTTCCGGGCACCGATGAGCATTCGTTATGGTCAAGTGTGCCCGATCTCGAAGGCCGCGGAGGTCCTTGGCGAACGGTGGACGATTCTCATCATTCGCGAGCTTCTCCTGGGCACGACACGCTTCAGCGATTTTCAACGCGCTCTTTCCCAAATCTCGCCGACGCTTCTCACTCGTCGCCTGCATCAGCTGGAGGACGCCGGTCTGATCCTGCGCCGTAATATCCCGGGCCAGCGGCGGGCCGAATATCAACCAACCGCCGCGGCCAAAGAGCTCAAGCCAGTGCTGGTGGGGCTCGGGGAGTGGGGGATGAAATGGACCCGTGGTCAAATGAGCGACGACGAGTTAGACGTCGAACTGCTCATGTATGATCTGCATCGCCGGATCGACGAGGGCCAGCTCCCGGGCGGTCGCACCGTCATCAAGTTCCATTTCCCGAAACTGCCGAAGTTCGCGCACTGGTGGATCGTCCTGGAAAGCGACGGCACGCGCGAGCTGTGTGTCGATAATCCGCGGAAAGAGGTCGACGTCGAAATCATTAGCGACTTGCGCACCATGACCGAGATCTGGATGGGCGACGTCGAAATCCGACACGCAAAAGAAGCGGGCAAAGTGCGGTTGAAGGGCAAGGCACCGCTGATCCGAAACGCGGCAGCCTGGCTCCGCCCCGGGTTGTTCTCTCACATCCGTCCGCACGCTGCCGCGACCTAGCTTCTTCCGGAAATCGAGGCGCGCGCAAAGCCCGCGATGTTTACCGGTCCGCTCGCAACCGCAACCAGATTGATGGACGGAAATCAAACGAACCGCGAGGGAGGTTGAGAGTTGAGAGCAAGCGCGAAGGAGCGACGTTCCAAGGATGGAGATAAAAAGATCTGGTTCACAAATCTCCAGCAAAGGACCGATCGATTGGTTCACCGGCACGGTGCGGATCGATCCGTTATTCGAGGCGTCCGAACCGGCGCGGGTTCGTGGCGCAAGTGTGACGTTCGAGCCCGGCGCTCGCACGGCTTGGCATACGCATCCGCTCGGCCAGACGCTGATCGTCACGTCAGGCGCTGGGCGAGTGCAATACGAGGGCAGTCCGATTGAGGAAGTGCGTCCGGGCGATGTGGTCTGGTTTCCGCCTAACGAGAAGCATTGGCATGGCGCGACGCCGACCACGGCCATGACGCATATCGCGATTCAGGAAGCGCTCGACGGCAAGGTTGTCGACTGGCTGGAAAAGGTCACTGACGAGGAATACGAGGCCTGACGGCACGGAAGGCCAGAAGTCGGAGATCGGAAGTCAGACGCTGAGAAGGGCAGCTTTGCTCGAGACGCCGGACAGGGGCGTCGCTGAAGGTGATGCAGGCAAGGGCATTCCGGTCGAGCGCGTTCGTCCGGCCATCCGCCTACGGGCCGCTGAGCTTTCTGACGGCAAAGTGAACGAATGTGCCGGCAAGTGCTCCCGCCAGTGCGCAAGCAAAACCAATCAGCGAGGCGATGATGATTTCGAATGGCCAGAGGTTATGCGCCGTCGGATCGTGCGCACAGTCGACGAGTACACGTCCGAAAACCGCCGCCGGCACGGCGGCCGCGATCGTCAGTGTCGTCGCCGCCAAGAAAAATAAGGAACAGTCGTTTCATCGCCTGCATTCACATAAATGGCGATGGTTCCGACCCGCGACAAGCCAAAGTCCTGTTCCTTGCCGAGTCTCCATTTATCCGACGTTGGATCGGCTGGTCAGACTGTGCGCGGCTGTATCCCAACCCGTCTGGCGGCCGATTGCTTTCGTGATCGGAGTCTTGTTTTCAATTCCCGCCCGCGTAAAAGCTTCCCGCATGCATCAGCCGGATGGCACTGCCTCCAGCTCTCGGTCGCGCCTGCTAAGCCGCGGCGTTGGGAACATGCTGCTGGCGACGTTCGCCTTTGCGGTCATGAACGTCTTCGTCAAGCAGCTCGATCGCATCCCGGCGATGGAGATCGTCTTCTTCCGTTGTCTGGTCTCGGGGCTGATCTGCAGCGTCGAGGTCGCGCGTCGGCGGCTCGATTGGAAAGGTAGCAATCACACGCTCCTGATTGCGCGCGGCACCTTCGGAACGCTCGCCCTCTTCACTTTTTTCGTCACCCTCCAGCACATGCATCTCGCTACCGCGGTCACAATCCAATATTTGTCGCCGATTTTCACCGCGCTCATCGGCGTCTTTGTCTTGCAAGAAATGGTGCCGCCGCGGCAATGGTTTTTCTACGGGGTCGCTTTCGCGGGTGTGTTCGTGATCAAGGGTTTCGACTCCCGGGTTTCCATGTTCTATCTGCTCGTCGGCATCGCCTCCGCCATCTGTTCGGGGATGGCTTACAACCTGGTGCGCCGGCTGCGCGAGCGCGAAGAGCCGATCGTCGTCGTGCTCCATTTCCAGCTCGTGGGCGTCGCGGCCGGGTTCGTCTTCATTCTGTTTAGCTGGCGAACGCCGTTGCCGTGGCAATGGGTCTGTCTTCTCATGTGCGGCGTTCTCACCCAGATCGGTCAGGTGTGCCTGACCAAATCCCTCCAGTCCGAGCGGATCGCGAGAGTGGCGGTGCTGAACTACATCGGCCTGATCTACGCCCTTATCTTCGGCGTTACGATTTTCGGCGAACGCTACAGCGCGCAGACCGTCCTCGGCATTTCGTTAGTCGTGGCCGGCGTGCTCCTCGCGGTCCTGTACGGAAAACCGAAGCCGCCCGAGGTGATAGAGGAGACGGAGACGGCGGTGGTATAGCTGCGCTTCGAGACGACGGGTCAACGGACGGCTCCTGGAATTCGAGTAATCGATCCAGCGGACCGTCCGCGCCGCGACCCCTTGCGGTGCCGTGGGATTTTCCCTGGGATCGGTTTCCGGAATTTTTTGTTTGCATCCCGGAACATCGCGGCTAAATGTTTAACCAGATGGTTAAATATTCCGCGAAAACTCTTGATCGCACCTTTGCTGCGCTGGCTGATCCGACGCGGCGACGCATCCTGCAACATCTCGCTGGTGGCGATCAATGCGTGACGGATCTGGCCCGGCCGCATTCGATGTCGCTGCCGGCCGTGTCGAAGCATCTCCGCGTGCTGGAGAGTGCGGGCCTGATCCGGCGCCGACGCTACGGGCGGGTGCACCAGTTGAAATTGCAGGCGAAACCGATGCAGCAAGCCGTCCGATGGATCGAGGAATATCGCAAATTCTGGGAAGGATCGCTCGATCGACTTGCCGACTACCTGGAAGAGACAACCAAACAAGCGCAAGGAACGAACTAAACCCATGTGTCCTGTATGCATCGCAAACATGGCGCTGATCGCGGCCGGCTCCGCCTCGAGCGGCGGGCTCGGCGTATTCACGCTGACCAAGATTTTCAGATTGAAGCGACAAAACGAAACAGAAGGAGATCAGAATGAGACTGCAAGAGATGGAACCAAGAATCGGAGCGAACCAGATAAATCACCCGCTCATCGTACCGGAAGCTGAATGGTTGGTGGCCAGGAAGGATTTGCTGGTCCGCGAAAAGGAATTCACGCGGCTGCGCGATGAAATCAGCAAGCATCGCCGTGCGCTGCCTTGGGTCAGGATCGAAAAGAAGTATGTGTTCGAGGGACCGGATGGCAATAAGACGCTCGCCGAGCTCTTCGCCGGACGCAGTCAATTGATCGTTTACCATTTCATGCTCGGTCCGGGATGGGAGGAGGGCTGCAAGAGCTGCTCCTATCTGGCCGATCACTTTGACGGCGCCAACTGGCATCTGCCGCATCGCGACGTTACTTTTGTGGTCGTCTCACGCGCGCCTCTCTCCGAGATCAAGCCCTACCAAAAGCGAATGGGCTGGCGCTTCAAGTGGGTTTCAGCGTATGGGAGCGATTTTAACTTTGATTACCATGTCTCCTTCACCTCCGATGAAGAGAAAGCGAACAGGGCTTACTACAACTACCAAATGGGTGAGTTCATGATGGACGAACTGCCGGGTTTAAGCGTGTTTTACAAGGACGAAAGCGGGAACATCTTTCACACCTATTCCGCCTACGCGCGCGGGCTCGACAGCTTGATTGGGACCTACAGCCTGCTCGATCTCGTGCCAAAGGGTCGGGACGAAAATCCTGAATCGACAATGGATTGGGTCCGTCGCCACGACGAATACGCCGCCTAGGTTGGAACGATCAAGACCGGTCTAAGTGAGAATTGACAATATGAAGACCACAAGAGCAGACAAACTCGCCCTCGAGGTCAAACGGCTTATCAAGGCGCCGCGCGATCGTGTTTATGCGGCCTGGACCGACCCCGCGCAATTGAAACAATGGTTCGGCCCCGAGAACGTCCAGACCCACGATCTGGTCGCCGACGTTCGCGTCGGCGGCAACTATCGTTGGGACATTACCAATGCCGAAGGCGAAAAAATGACCGTGCGCGGAGAATACCGCGAGTTACAGCCTGGCAGGAAAATCGTCTTCACCTGGCAATGGGATGACGATGAAGTATGGAAAAATCGGACCAGCATCGTCACGGTGGAACTCGACGATATCGAAGGTGGGACCGAGCTGCGTTTGACGCACGTCCAACTGCCGAGTGAACAATCGCGTGATCGCCATACGGAGGGTTGGGAGAGCGTTCTCGACAGATTGGAGAAACTGTTCAGCAGATAATCGTTAATCTGAGACAAGGGAGGAAAATGAATACCGAAGAAGTAGCAAAAAAAGTGGTGGAGCTAACGCGCAAACAAGCGTGGAAGGAAGCGGTGGAAAGTCTGTATGCCAAGGACATTGTCAGCGTCGAAGCCAGGCCGAACGAGACCGGATCGCCCGAAACGCGAGGTATCGACGGCGTCCGAGGGAAAGTTGATTGGTGGCTGGACGCGATGGAAACTCACAGCGTGAAGGTCCACGGCCCGTTCGTGGCGCATGACCGTTTCGTGGTGCGCTACGAGATGGATGTGACCGACAAGGGTTCAAAGAAACGAATGCAGTTGTCGGAGGTCGGCGTCTACACTGTGAAGGACGGGAAGATCGTGCGCGAAGAATTCCTGCCCTACCTGGGTGAGTAAAGAATTGACGCCGTCCGCAGCGACCTTTGCCAAGTCGTAGTTGGAGGTTTCGTCTTGCTGCGACCGAAGTGGATGCTGGAGTGGTTGGTGCTCTTTGGTCTCCTGACGGGCCTGGCCGAGTTACCGGCCGATGCCTGGCTGGCGGATTACAGGCACACGCTGGGTCGGCGGGCCGAATGCACCGCGACCTCTTCGCGGTGCCCAGTTGGTGCTCGACCATCAAAACGACAGAAGATTATCCTCAGATTGGCACCGCTTTTTTGTCTCATTGGAGCCCAGTCGCTTTCAATCTGTGCAAATCTGTGAAATCTGTGGATGATCCAACTTTGTAGCGCATGGACCAAATCATTGAAGAACGACGACTGGCTTCGCCGACCGTGACGCCGCAGGCGCTGGCCTGGGACGAAAAGCAGCTTTGGCTGAGTTCGCGCGATCTCGGCACGCTTTACCGGGTCGACATGGACGGGTTGAAAATCGTCGAGGAATTCGATCCGCCCGGAGTGGTCTGGGCGGCGGTGCTGACAAACGATGGTTGGCGGTTCACGATCGGCAAGGGCTTAAATGACGATCGCTACGTCTATCGCTACACCGCGGCTGACGGCTTCAGGAAGTTGTTTGCCTGCCCCGACTTCACCGGCTCCTATCTCAGCTTCGATGGCGAACATCTTTACCTGAGCCAGTGGTACAAAGGTCAGATTCATCGGGTCGACGCTTCCGGAAACATCTCGCGTACGATCGACGTTGGCGCGGAAATCTGCGGACACACTTTTGCCGACGGGACGCTCTACGTGTTGCGCGGGCGAGAGAACCAAAATGTTCCGAACAAGGCTGAAGAGTGGCGGATTGCCCGGGTCAATTTGCTCCCGGAAACGCCGGTGGTCACGGACCTCGCTACGTTGACCTTTGCCGCACGCTCCCTCGCTTTCGACGGTCAGAACTTCTGGTCGAACCATCGCGCCGCGAACAAGACGGTGGCCTTCGCGCTCCCGCACTGAATTGCCGATCGGTGGAGCGGCACATTGGCTCACCAAACCCAGAACGAAGCGCATCGCGGCAACTTGCCGCTGAGCTGCCTGACGCTATTTAGGACTTCGCATGGACCAATCCATTTGTAGTGATGGTTCACGTCGGTCGGCCAAGCTGCCGCCACAATTGCTGGAGCGGGTGCTCGGAGAGCTTGGCTTTGCCGAGATGCCCGAGCCGATTTTCGAAAATCTGCGCGCCATCTATGCGGCGTGGTGTCAGCGTGTGCCGTTCGACAATGTTCGCAAGCTGATCCACGTGCGGGCGGGGAACTCGGGTCCGCTGCCGGGTAGCACGGCGGAGGACTTTCTTGAAGCATGGCTCAAGCACGGCACGGGCGGCACTTGCTGGGCGGGCGCAGGCACGTTTCATGACTTGCTCGCCTCGCCGGGATTCGACGCCGAGCGCGGCGTCGGGACAATGCTCGTCGCGTCAGATCTGCCGCCCAATCACGGCAGCGTGCGGGTGACTCTCGGCGAAGCGCGTTATCTGGTGGACTGCTCGATTCTCCACGGCGAGCCACTGCGCCTGGAGGAAGGTGCCGAGACGCGGATCGAGCATCCGGCGTGGGGCGTCCGCTGCTCCACGCGCGATGGGCGCTGGCATGTCTGGTGGCGGCCATTGCAGAAACCGGACGGTTTCGAATGTCGCCTCGAGCGCTTCGGCGCCACACATCGTGAGTTCCAGAATATCCATGGCCGGACCCGTAGCTGGAGTCCCTTTAACTACGAGGTCACGGCACGAATCAACCGTGGCGAGCGCGTTGTCGGTCTGGCCTTCGGCAAAGCGTTTCGCTGGGGGCCAATGGAAGTTTCCGTGAAAGAATAGTCACTCACGCCGAACGCATCCGCCTCCTGATAGAGGACATCCGCTTGAGCGAGGAAATCGTGCGGCAATTGCCCGAAGACATTGCCACGCCGCCGCCGGGTTCACGAACGGCATAAGCAGGGCCAATTCAGTATCTGGGCTTCACGGGAAGACTGGCACGCCAAGCATTCCGGACGGTGGGTCCGCCCGAAACGGGGTCGTCTCTGGATAAAAATCGGTCCGCTCAGTTTTGCTTCGGTACGTGCTAGTGATTCTTGTCAGATACCACCTGCCCTGAATTCGCAAAAAAGCCCGGCGGAGGAATCGGAAGAGACGGCTTTTGGAAGAAGCCAGAGCGACCGCCCTGTGCATCCTTTTTCGGCGTCAAATCCCGCAGTTTTACTGTTTGTTTCTTCTTGCTTGGTTCCTTCGGCATCTCAAAGGGTCACTTTTTTGGCCGCGAGGAACGTCGCCCGCAGCGTCGGCTTAATTAATCCCCCGGAATTACCCTACTGGCAATCCGCGGGCGAGACGATTCTTTAAAGAACTTAGCATATTCATGCAAATGACTCCAATTTGTAATCTCTTGCCCTCGTGGGCTACGCATGAGGCCTTTAATCTTCTTCAAATTCCGCTTGCTGAAATTCTCGACCAGCCGGATTAATACCCCACCTTTTCCGTTCCTTGCGAAAGTTTCATAATGACGATGTTCTCCCGGGATCTGGCCGCGATGCGATGACGCGGCTCCGCGAGGCGTTCTGCAACGTGCGGATCGTCCTTAATATTGCCGGGTCTGCCCTCGCGCTCGCATTGTTGCCGACAATATCTGGTCTCGCGCAGTCGTCCGGAGACAGTGCGGCTTCCGCGGCGCCGAGCATATTGCAGCCCCGGGCCGCTCGACATATCACAAGGGCGAGTTCAATCGATCAAACGACGGGCGCTGCCGTTCCGCAAACCGGGCCGGAGGAAACTGCTCCGGCTTCCATGGTCGCAATGGCTCCGACTCGCAGCAGCTTCCTGGCGAACTGGGTCGCCGATAGAAGGAGCTGCCGGTTATCGGTTGGACGTTTCGACCAGCCCGTCCTTTGACACCTACGCAAGCGGCTATCAGGGCCTCGACGTTGGCAATGTGACGAGTCGCATGGTCGGCCATTTGAGCGCTGGGACGACCTATTACTACCGGGTTCACGCCTGCGGTGGGTCTGGGACTGGTGGCGCTTCGTTGGTGATGACGGCCACGACGGCAACTGCAGCGGGGTTGGTGATTAACCCGACATTCGATAGTTCTATCACCAGTAATCCCAATGCGGCGGCGATTGAGGCGATGATTACCCAGACGATCGCGACCTTTCAGTCGCTTTTGAGCGACCCGATAACGGTGGAGATACTCTACCGTTTTGCGGCGACCGATCCCGGCGGCGGGATGCTCGATTCCGACACTGTCTCGGAGAGCAATTATGCTGTCTATCCGATCCCCTGGGGCAATTTCGCCTCTGCCTTGGTGGGCGACGCCAAGACCAACAACGATGATACCGCCAACGCCAGCCTTCCTGCGTCGGCGCTCACGACCAATGTCACACCTTCGAGCGCGAACGGCCGAGCGCTCGGGCTCGATACCCCGCCCGCGACTTTCTCCAACGGCAGGGTGGGCACCGGGGGACAGTATGACGGAATCGTAACTCTCAACTCTCAGGTTCCTTTTCAGTTCACCAGGCCTACTCTCACCAGCAACTACGACGCTCAGCGTTCCACTGAGCACGAGACCGATGAGGTGCTCGGCTTTGGTTCTCACTTGGGCAACTCCCCGCCCGTCACCGACCTTATGCCCCAGGATTTGTTCAGTTGGTCCGCTCGCGGCATCCGCAACTATTCTGCTCATGGCACGCGCTACTTTTCGATCGACGGCGGGACTACCTATATCACCGGTTTCAACCAGCAGGCGTCTGGTGATTATGGGGACTGGCTGAGTGATACCTGCCCGCAATCACATCCTTATGTGCAGAATGCCTTTGGCTGTCCCGGTCAGTCCTCCGATGTTTCCGCGACCTCACCGGAGGGTGTCAACCTGGACGTGATCGGCTATGACCTTGTTTCCACGCCGCCGCCTGCCTCTACGCTTTTGGGAAACATTTCTACCCGCGGCCTGGTGGGTACAGGCGATAATGTTCTGATCGGCGGCTTTATTATTACCGGCACGCAGTCGAAAGAAGTCATCGTCCGGGCCATTGGTCCCTCGCTTCCCATAAGTGGGGCGCTTGCGAATCCTTACCTTGAACTGCACGATTCCACCGGTGCTGTGATTGCCTCCAATGACAACTGGCGTAGCAGCACTCAGGAGGCGGCCATCATTGCCACCGGAATTCCGCCGTCTAATGACAACGAGTCAGCCATAGTTATGACCCTGGGCCCGGCAGCTTACACGGCCATAGTGAGCGGCGTAAATAACACCACGGGTCTCGCCCTGGTGGAGGTTTACGACTTGAATACGGCCGCTGCCTCAAAGCTGGGAAACATCTCGACCCGCGGACTCGTGCAAACAGATAACAATGTGCTCATTGGCGGGTTTATCGTGTTGGGGAGCGACCCTGCGAACGTAATTGCTCGGGCCCTGGGACCGTCCCTGCCTCTCAGCGGTACCCTGGCCAATCCAACCCTCGAATTGTATGACGCGAATGGGAATAGCCTGGCTTACAACGATGGCTGGAAGAGCAGCACTCAGGAAGCGCAAATTGAGGCCACAGGTCTCGCTCCCACCCTGGATGCGGAGTCGGCCATTCTTTCCACGCTCGCGCCCGCCGCCTACACCGCCATCGTCCGTGGAGCGAACAACACCACAGGGCTGGCGCTGGTGGAGGTGTATCAGCTCGCCAACTGATCGCCCCGGCTCTCGGTGCCGGTCATTGCAGGAAGGCTAGTGCAGTGAGTCAGAAGAAACTGAACGATCTCACGGCGAGCCCACCGGAGAATCGCGTCACTCGTCCGGCTCAGAACTCAATGACATACTGCACTAGCTCAATTTGTTGATGGCGAAAACCGAGTGCTGCGGCTCAAAATGCCGGGCGTCCCGGCTAGCTTGCGGAACGTAACGCAGGATTAATTACGATGCTGCATTTTGATCCCGAAGCAGACGCCTTTTATCTGCGATTGAACGAATCCAAGATCATCGAGTCGGCAGAGCTATCCTCTGGCGCGGTGCTGGATTAGAATGCGACCGAGGAAGCGGTCGACGTGGAGATTTTATTCCTGTCCAAACGCGGCGTGGACACAAACAAGCTGGACTTTCAAACGCTTCGCGCACCCACGCCCGGGGAGGGTGGTCGCGCGCGAAACGCCGCCGCCCGACGTGCAAGTCACAGCAAAGAGTGGCGTTCTTCCGTCCTCCTTGACTCCGCTGGAGCCTTGGCTCGAAGGCTGACTTCTGATTTCCGACCTCTGATCGCTGAATTCCCTTGTCGGCTGCAGGGGCCTTTGCCAACGGCCTTCGCATCGGCCGATTCGGGCAATCTGCCTCCCGCGGCTTCAATATTGCAAACGCCACGAACCCGGCGCATCATGCACGCTCGAAACGACCCTATCATGAAACGAATACTCCGCTGGACGTTGATAAACGTGCTCACTGCAGTGGCCCTCGGGTCCTTGATCTCCGGCTGCGGTACGCTCGCAGAAAATAATGCGGAGATCGCCAAATCGCAGAAAGAAATGCTTCTGACGGAGGCCGGTTTCAGAGCCAGAGCTGTCACCAACGCGACGCAGCAGGCGCGAGTCAACCAGTTGGCGCCGAGCAGGGTGTCAGCCGTGAAATACCAGGGGAAATTGTATTACGTCTATCCCTCAGGGAAGAAGGATCAGATCTACGTCGGCAACCAGCCCCAATTCGACGCCTACAAGCAGGCCCTGGAGGGGGAACGGACCAATCTTCAGCCGCAGCAGAGGGCCCAGATGCTTCAGGCATCGCCGATCTGGGTCGACGAAACCGCCGGACCGAAACACGTTGACATCGAGACCTTCGATGGATTCGGTTCGTTGGGGCCGGGCGACTGAGCAATCCGCTTTCAGCCCGGCGACCGCCCAACCATCGACCATCGATCGTCCGGCTTTCAACGACACCTGCGGGGGGCCAAGCTTCGTAGGTCATCCTCCGACCTCTGTCCTCTGTCGTTCCGCTTTGCCTTGGCTATGTCCGCTTTGCTCCCATTTGTACGCTCGCAGCCCGCTTGCTTACCCTTTGGGGCTTCGTCTATGGCACTCGGTCCCCCACCGGCGCCATTCAGCTTTCCGTAACAACCTCGTTACCGTCGCTCGATTGACCATCGCCGCATCCTTTCGACAATCTCATACCATGAGCGCTTTAGTCAGTTCTCTCATTGTCTTGCTGCGGCGACTGCTTCCACCCTGCCTCTGCTGCGGGTTTTGCCTCGCCCTTTCAGCACAAGCCGAACAGCCGGCGGTCGGCCCCAACGGCGTTATCGTCCAGAGCCAGTTTGGCGGCCAGATTTTCGGCTTCGATATCGACCAAGCCGGCACGGAAGGCGTCCTCGCCGAATCTCATCGGCAGGATGACGGCACCGTTCTCGCCGCGGTCGAAACCTTCGACCAGCGCACCGGTGCCATCCTAAAGGTCGTCAGGGAAACCATTACCCCGAATGATGACTTCGTCGCGCTCGGCGTCGCCGGTAACTCGGTTGGCCTGGTCGAGCGCGAACACGTCCAGGGCCGTTTCAACGTCGTTCGCACCTTTTTAACGATAAACCCGTTGCGCCGAAACCGGTTTAACGGTCGCTGGACTCCGCCTGTCGGCACCGACCACCTGGTCGAGCTCGTTAGTCGCAACCAGGGAACCCAGAACGCCGTCTGGACTCTCGACCTCAGCAGCAACTTCATGCCCACCGTCTTCAGCACCGATGTCGGCGCCAACACCTTCGGCCCGGTCTTTTCCATTAACGACCCCGATTTCAGTAACTTCCCCGACCCCGGGTTTGCCTACGATCCGATGCGCAATCGCGCCATTCTCGGGCACGCCTTTCTCGGCAATCCATTTATCCCCGGCTGGATGGCGACCGTCGACCTCGCCACCGGCAACTTCACCAAGTTCCGCAGCGTCGGGATCGGCGACGTCAACGGCCTCGCTTACGACCCGGTCACCGACACCGCCTGTGCCACGACCGAGATCGACTTCAGCGTCGCCTTTTACAACATCGCGACCCAGAGCGGATTCAAAGAGCCCTTACCGGGAGCGACCCAGCAGTTCTTCTCCGGGGCGGCAGTCGAGTTCGACCCGGTAAACAAGCTCTTTCTGGTCGCCCAGGAACACTCCAGCACCTCATCCAGCGGGAGCAGCATTCACGTTTACGACACTGCCGGTAACCTGATCGAATCACTCAACGGCTTTAGTTTCTCCAACGCCTTTAACGTCGTCCCCGCCCACATCGCCATCAAACCGGGCGACCGCACCGGCTTCATCGACGGCCCCGATGAAGGCGTGACCCAGCTTCAGGGCTTCAACTACTGAGCTGCGAACAGTGCCCTGTGTTCTCACTCTTTAGTTCAACGTTTCTTCTCTCAGCCGTCCTCCGCCCTCCTACCTCTTGCGTTCGAGCTGGATTTGCTTGATCAATTTGATCTTCGCCTGCTCCACATCGTGCGCGAATTTCACCTGTACCGCCAGCGCCTGAGGATAAATCTCGTATGGCTCTCGCAGTCGTTTGGTGGCGGGATCATAGAAGAAAGAAATATCCTGGCCGAGATTCGGCACGATCAGCGCGTCGCTTAATTTCTGGTACCGCTCGAGGTCGCTCAGACCCCAGCGAACGACCGATTCGAATTCACGCAGAGCCAGCAGCGTTTTCACCTCGAGCAACTCCACCCCGCCCGATTGCAGGAGTGCGCTGATGTCGCCCGGATTGTAATCGGTCGTGAAAACAAACGGACGCAGCCGCGGCATTTCGCCCGCTTTGAGCGCGTGGTTAAAATCGGCCTCTTCCCGCTCCTGCCTGGCGCCGCTGATCCTTCCGCTCTCGATCCCCTTGAGCAATTGATCTTGGAGCATGGCCAGGATCCGATCGCGATGTTGCGCCTCCTGCCGATGTTCCTGATAATCATTCAGCCAGAAAGCTGCGTACACCCCGACGAAGACGAGGAGCAACTCCCCCGCCCAACGGCCGGGCCTCCAAAGACGAAAGCGCTTCGCAGTTTCTTTCATTGATGGATCGGTTGCCGCAGAACTATTAGCGCGAAAACCCCACCTCCGAAAAGTCTTCGATTTTTCAAGCAGCCCTCTTTAAGTGATGTCTTCCCGTTTTTCCCTTTCGGTCGTCAGCAGTTCAGCTTTTGGCCCCAACACTAATCACCGCCTCCTCATCCCGCCAAATTGTCTTGACACTCATGGACGCAGGTCTCAGCCTCGCCGGTTGCGGGTAGCTGCTTGCTGCCGGTATCTTGCTCATATGTTACAGACATCTTCCTTAGGTCTTTTTCTTTCAATCTTGTGCGCCATCGGCACAACGGCTTTCAGTCCCCTCGCCACCGCAGCAGATACAAACGCAGCCATCCGCCGGGGCGATTGGGTCCAGGGCGAGTTCGATCCCGGACACACTGTGCACAACACTTTCGAGCGCACCATCAATCCATCTAATGTTGGCAGCCTTCAGCTCGCCTGGAGCGCTTCGCTCGTCGGTACCATCTATGCCACTCCCATCGTCGCTGCCGGCCGCGTTTACATAGGTGGCGGCGACGGCAGGATGCACGCCTTCGACGCCCTCACCGGCGCTGCAGTCTGGACGAGCAAGAGGCGAGGGACCTTCTACGTCGATTCCGCCACCTATGCCGACGGCCTCGTCTTCGCCAGCGCCATCTACGCCCCGCTCACCGCCTTCAATGCCAGGACCGGGAAAGTAGTCTGGACCTCTTCCGTCGTCACCGATCTTCGGGCCCCGGCCACGGTCGTCGGGCACATCCTTTACGCAGCCGCCTTCGAAGGCGCGCTCTATGCCCTCGATACGCGAACGGGCGCCGTGCTCTGGTCGACCGCGGGCGGCTGCTGCGTTTACGATCAATCCCCAGTCGTAAGCAACGGACGCGTCTTTCAGCTCCGTACAGATAATACACTTACAGCCTACGACGCGGCCGATGGCACCCAGTTGTGGACCGTCGACGATTTCGCCGTCGGGACACTGGCCGCAGCCGATGGGAAGCTCTTCTTCGGACACTACCCGAACGTCGTGGCACGGGACCAGGCCACCGGCGCGCTCCTCTGGTCGGTCCCGCTTTACGGGAGCGCCGACACCGGCTCCCCGGCAGTTGCCGACGGAATGGTCTTCGTGGAGAGCACTCTCTCCGACCTCGTCGCGCTCGACGAGAACACCGGAGCGGTCATCTGGACGGCCCCGGCGCGCAGCCCATGGGGACCATCCGTAGCCAATGGGATTGTCTACGCATCGGCCTACAGCGGGCAATGGAATGCCTACAAAGAGACCGACGGCACTCTGCTTTGGTCGGTCACCAACAACGACGGCTGTTTCGGCCCCTGCACGAACACCATCCCGGTCGTTTCTGGTGGGATGCTCTATCTCGCCGCGGGCGAGCTACGGGCCTATCAACTTGCGCCCTGACAGGTCGCGCAATTCTTCCCGACTTCCGCCTTCTGACCTCTGAATCGGATTGAGCTGGCGCAAAAGAGCCAACGCCACGAGCGAGCACCGCGGCGAGCGAATGCGCGCGCCGCTTCGATTAGTAGCCCCGACTCGGAACGTCCTTGGCGTCTACCGGCTGCTGGCGCGTCACCACGCGGCCTTGATAGACCTGCGGTGCATAAACCGGGGCATAGGCATAGGGATAATAGCCGTAGCCATAAGGCGCATAAGGATAGCCCCATCCCCAGAATGGGGCCCCGACAGCGAAGGCTACGCGAGGCCCACCCCACCAACCCGGATATCCATGCCAACCCCATCCCGGACGGCCATGCCAGCCCCCTCCTCCATGGCCATGCCATTGCGCACTGGCCGGAGAGGCGAAAGCGAGCAAAGTCGCTACGGCCACTGCCCCGATCAAAGATTTCCAAAGTCTCATAAAACACTTCTCCCTTCTTTAATTGCTAAAGCATAGCACAACTTCGTTGTTTCGCATAAAAGAATCCTCTTCCCGCGTCCTCGAACCGTGCCCTCGGACAACAGCGAGGCTCCTCCATTTCTGCGTTTTGGCTTTTCGACTTCCTCCGCCTTCCGTCCTCCGATCTCCGCTTTCGGATTTCAGTTGTCGGCGCTTCAGCTTTTCTAGGGCGGTCGGCCGCGAGTTGGGCGTGCGCTCACGGGCGGAAGTCGAAAACGGGGTCGATCCTTTCAATTTCGAGTTTTGGACCGGCGATTGATCCAGCGTCCGATTTGGTGAGTTGAGCCAAAGTTCGTAATCGCGAGGGCGCGATCTCCAGAAAGAGGCCGGGATCGCCGCCGCCGATCACAATACTTCCTGCTTTTCTGCGTTCCTCTGAGATTCTGCCTGCGTGCCGCGCTGTGCGACGAGGAATTCGCGCAATTCTTCCATGGCCGGGAAATACCGTGCGGCCAAGGCGTCGATCACTTCGGCCTGGACGACACCGTCGCAGGTGTAGGCGAGGAGGGTGCGGTGGTCGAGCATCTCGATCCAAACCCGGCCATTGGCCAGCACGCCGGCCGCGCCCGCCTGCCTGATGACTTCGCGCGGTGTGACCGGAGCGATGCGCAATCCTGAGTCTTCGAGGTACGTTTTGGCCGCTTTCCAGGCCAGTTCCAGGCAGTATTCGAAACGGCGGATCGCACCTTCCTTTTCCAGCGGGTTGAGGGCCTGCGGTCCGCGGATCAGGGCCTGGCGGAGCAGCGCGAGACCATCGTCAAAGCTCTCAAACCGATCCTCACTGCAGGTGTTGGCGTGCATCCGGCACAACTCCTTTAGCAAGAACTGTGCGAAACGAGGGGTTGTCACTTTTCGACGGCGGGCGCGAGTTGCGTGAGCGGCTTCAAGGGTGTCTCCTCCGGAGAGGGAGCTCGAGCCGGTGTCGTCGCCGACGAATTCCCTGGGCCGTATGCTGTGATTCGCTCCCACTCACCGAAACAGGCGGCTTGGAAGCCCTCCCTCTAATTTGGTGAGTCTGGCCAAAGTTCGTGATCGCGAGGGCGCGATCAGCCAGCACGCCAGTCGCGCGCGCTGCCCGAACGAAGATCTCGAACCCGCACTGACGCAGTTTTCAGCAATCGCAGACGACTTGAAGCAGCTAGAATTGCGGCGAACCCGATCCCACAATGGGGGAGGGATCTTGGCGCCGCGACCCAAAATTCGAACTACTTCTTATCCAGGAGCGGCAGGTATGCTTCGTAGCCCTTGTCCTTCATCTCCTCTTTTGGGATGAAACGGAGAGCGGCGGATGCGATGGAGTAGCGCCGGCCGGTAGGCGACTTCGGGTCGGCGAAAAGATGGCCCAGGTGGGCGTCGGTCCGTTTCGCGCGCACGTCGATCCGCTGCATCCCTTCGGAGTTATCGGGTTTCTCGACCACAAGGTCGTACGAAATCGGTTTGCTGAAGGCGGGGATACCGAGGCCGCTATCGTATTTGTCGAGCGATGTGAAGAGCGGCTGGCCGTCGATGACGTCGACGTAAATCCCGGCGCGCTCGATGCTCCAATACGCGTTCTGGAACGGCGTCTCACTCCCGTTGCGTCGCACGACGTTATATTGCTCCGGGGTTAACCGCTCTTGCAGGACGGCGTCAGTCGGCACGGGTCGTTTCGGATCGAAACCCATGGTCTCTCTTTTCTCTTTCTGCGCGAGAAAGAAGAAGTAGATCGCCCCAGGACTTAGGAGGACCACAACCGCGATTCCAAAGTACTGACGGAGGGTCGATTTGTCCTCGATCGTGATTCGGCCCCGTACATCGGATTTACGCTCAGGTTACCGAAACGGATTGGTCATCCCCGTCCATCATTTTTCCCCACCAGGGGAAAGTGATTTCGGTCTGCTCTTAGTTAATTGATATGGCGCTGCGACGTCAAATCTAAACTGCGGAAGTGTCGATCCCGCCACGGCCGGAGATTGAACCGGAACGGATTCGAGTCGTGATGCGGATTGACTTTGCCGCGGGGAGCAGCCTCAAATGTCGCGCAGCCAGAATCTCCCCGACCGCGCGCGTGTGCAGGGACCAAAAGGCCGCAGGCCTCACAGGACCTGCGGCATCTATTGGCTGTATCGCAGTCTGCGCAGTCTCAGTCCACCACAACGTGATCTATTGTCCGCACACCCGCGTTATTGGCGAAGTAGACATGCACGTGGGTTCCGGGCCTGATTGCGCTTTGCACCCTTTCCCCCTTGCTGTTGAAGACATGGCCGGGACCGTTGAGAACGTAATGGCCCGGACCCTCGTTGTGAACAACGAGAGTTTTGGGAGGCTGATAGCTTGCCGCCTCACCTCCTTCAACCGTTATGGCCGGGCTTGTTCCCGTGACTGTGACTCCCTGTTCCATAGCTGCCGTCTGCGGACCTTGTCCGAAGGCCAGCGGCGCAAGCAATGCGCAGCCGGCAATACTGATGATTAGCTTTTTCGTTATCATAATTCCTCCGTCAGTTGATTGTTGCATCTTATCGGTTCCTGCGATGCGATTGCATAACACGTGCCGCGGCGTGGATTTCAGCACAAACATAGGTGCACGAGGAATTTAACTGAAAAGGATGATGTCCGAATTTGTCGGACTAATTCCCGAAGGTGGGATTGATCTTGTGTCATCTCCGGGAAATCCTGAACGCTCTCTGTTTCATCCTTACTATTTCCTGCGTGGACGCGGCGGCGCGCGTCCCTCCAGAGTGGGTGGCTCTACGGCGGCGACGATCCAGGTGCGGGCGACGGGGCGTCGCCGGAGAGGGCACGTTTTATTTCGGGGATGATTTTTTCGTAGCGGCTTACCAGGGCGGGCTCCAGCTGGTTGACGTCGATGAGGTAGATTTCCATCGCGGTGGCCAGGCCTTTGAGGTTGTCGCTCGAGAGACCGGAGGGTGTAAAGGCGGAGGCGAGGAAGCTGTCTTCCAGCTTCTGAAACGCATTTTGTTTGGTGTAGACCTTGGAGATATCGAAAGCCAGATCCGGCTTGAGATAGGACAAGGCTTGCGTGGCCAACGCGAGATCCCACGCGGTATGCTCGAAGGTCTCCGGACGCATGCCTTCGAAGTGAACAGTCTTACTATATCGCTCGTCGGTCGGCGGCTCTTTGCTCGCGAGAAATTCGTGCAGCTCGAGCGCGAGCGTTCCGTGATACTGGCGGTTGCTTTGCGTGGCCTGGCAATTCGCTTCCATTTCTTCGGCAAAGTTGCGCAGGGCGGCCCGGGCCTGCGCGCGATGCTCGCGTTCCTCGTGCCAGTTGTTCGCCAGGAGGCCGAGAAAAACGCCGACCGCGATGAGGGCAACCTCGAAGAACAGGTTGAGGAACGACTTTCCGTGTTCTTCGGCGGGCCGGCTCACGCGCGCAAGTATGCCCGGGCGGGCGGACACTTCAAGCTTTCACAGGGAAGATGACGACGCGCATCCCTCCAGAGCGGCCCGGCCCAGAAACTTTCCTGAGATATCGCCGCTTTGCCGATTTGAAGATATGTCCGCAGATAAATAAGCTCGCTTTCGCGGCTGATGCGATACCATATTGATGAGAAGCCTGCGCGATGAAGTACCGGACGAGTTTGGTTTGAATACTTTGTGGTGCCGGCGCGTCTCTCTTTTCCATTCCATGTTGCACCTTAAAATGAATACTAAACTTACCACCGTCGCGCTCGCGGCTCTGCTCTTCGCTGGGCTGCCGCTGGCTTCTTCCTCCGCACAAGTTGGCATCTCAGTTGCGATTGCTCCGCCTGCGATCCCGGTCTACGAACAGCCGTTGTGTCCGGCCCCGGGTTATATTTGGACGCCCGGGTACTGGGCCTACGCCGATTTCGGTTACTACTGGGTCCCGGGAGTCTGGGTCGCTCCGCCACGCATCGGGTTTCTCTGGACCCCCGGCTACTGGGGCTACCGTGGCGGCGGTTACTACTTCAACCAGGGATACTGGGGTCCGACGGTTGGGTTTTATGGCGGGATTAATTACGGCTACGGCTACGGGGGACTCGGCTACTACGGCGGTGAATGGGCCGGCAATACCTTCCGCTATAACACAGCCGTGACCCGGGTGAACACCACCGTGGTGCACAACACCTACGTCAACAACACGGTCGTGACCAACACTGGCAGCCGCGCCGGCTATAACGGCCCGGGTGGCGCCCAGGCCAGGGCCACCGCGCAGGAACAAGCTGCCGCGAAGGCGAAGCACATCCCGCCAACCCAGGCGCAGCGCTCACGCGTCGAGGCGGCGAAGAAAGATCCAGACTTGCATGCCGCGAGCAATCAGGGAAACCCGAAACCTGACGCGGTCCAGACGTTCGACAGCAAACATGGGAAGCAGGCGACCGCGGCCGCCGGAGGCGCTGCTGAAACCAAGCAACAGGCTCACGCTGGAAAGCAAGGTGGCGCTGAGAAAGCAAAGGGTGGAACGGCCCAGGCAGCCAATGCTTCGCACCCGAAGACGACAGCCGCTCGGACCAGGGAAGCCACGACGCCGCAGGCCCATAAGACAACTCAGGCAAGAAATAACGCCCACACCAACAAGGGAGCGACCACTCCGCACAACGTGCAACATCCCCAGAAGGCGCAGGTCAAACAAACAACATCCGCGCAGCACGGTCACGCTCCCGCCAAGGCTGAGGAGCCCGGCAAAAAGAAGAAGAAGCAGCCGGGAAATGGGTCCGGTGGCCAGTAGAAAGCGGCGTTGATGGCCCGCAGGCGATGTGCCTGCCCCGTTCCTGATTTATAGAGTGCGGGCGGCACGCTTCGGCTCTCGCACTTATTTCCATTGACGCCTAACGGGAAACCTGCTCGGAATCGTGCCATGAAAATAAATCGTTCCATGCTCGTGGCTGCAGCGCTGTGGTTCACAGCGGCCGCGGCCACCTTCGCTGCCAGTGCACAGATGGGTAACTGGAGGCTCAACGAAGCTAAATCGAAGTTCGCACCCGGCGCGACCAAGAACACCACCGTCACTTACACAGCGGCCAAAGGTGACATGATCGATCTGACCGTCGACGGGGTGGACAAGGATGGAAAAGCCGTCCACTGGACCTGGATGGGCAAATTCGACGGCAAAGCCTACAAGGTAAAGGGAAACGCGGCCGTCGACATGATCGCCAACAAGATGGTGAACGATCACACCAATGACCTTGTGGGCATGAAAAACGGCAAGGTGGTAATGATCGGCACGATCACTGTGTCAAAAGACGGCAAAGACCGCACAGTCACGACGACAACGGCTGACGCGAGCGGAAAGAAAGAGACTGACAAGGCCTACTACAACAAGCAGTAGGGCAGGGGAATGTGAGTTAGGAAATCAAATCGGCTGCTCGCCCGGCAACGGGCGAGCAGCCGTGCTTCAACGTGGGAGGGCCTTTGCGCCCTCGATTCCCCTATTTGGCAGAACGACTCGTTAGGCTGCCGCGCTCCCGCGACGCTTGCGGGCGAAGTGGAGCCCGTCGGCGACCGGGAGCAATACCGACTCGACGCGCGGGTCGTGCGCCAGCTTCCCGTTCAAGCGATCGAGAGCGATACCATCGGGATCAGTGAGGCCCTGCTCGATGACTCGACCGCCCCAGACCATGTTGTCGAAAATAAACAGCCCGTTCGGTTTCATCTTTGGCAGGAGGACCTCGAAATAGGTGTCGTAACCGGGCTTGTCGGCATCGATAAACGCGAGATCAAGCGGTTCAGGTGGTTCCCACGCCGGTAACTCCTGTTTAGCATCTCCCAGTGTTAGCTTGATGCGACTCGCGACTCCTTCTTTTTCCCAGTAGCGCCGGGCGATCTCGGTCCATTCCACGCTCGTGTCGAAACAGAAAAGACGGCCTTCCTCGACCAGCCCGCGCGCGATGCAGATGGAGCTATAGCCGGTAAAAGTGCCAATCTCGACGGCGGTGTGCACGTCGAGAAGTTTTGTCAGAAGGGTGAGAAAGTCGCCTTGCTCCGGGCTGACGAGCATGCGGGCGGCATCGCCTAACGACTCGGTCTCGCGGCGGAGCGCATCGAGGATTGGATCGAATACACGCGAGCGGTGGTGCACAATGTAGTCGTAGAGCGAATCGTTCAGCGCGACATATTTGGCGGGCGGACTTAATTGGGAATTTGGCGGCTCCATTTACTAAGGAATTTCTGTCATATTCATACTCGCATCAACGGAAGGAAAATATAATCGGCCTTGCAATGCTCGTTTGGATTGCGGTGGACTTGAAGCGTGAAATCGCTGACTCGAATATTTGACCATGCCTGCCATTATTCCAACTGCCCCGCCATCGCCAGTGCCGTCCGCCTGTTCTGGCATGGGCACCATCCTTTTCCCGGGTGGGGTCGCGTTCCGGGTTTGGGCGCCGTTTGCCTCGAGTGTGTTCGCCGCGGGTGCCTTCAACCAGTGGAGCGCCACGGCGAATCCCTTTGCCAGCGAGCGCAACGGCTACTGGTCGGTGGAAGTGCCAGGGGCGGCGATCGGCGACGAATACCAGTTTGTGATCCATACCGGCGGGCAGGTCCTCTGGCATAAGAACCCGTACGCGAGCGAGGTCGTGAACTCGTCCGGCAACGCTATCATTCACGATCCGAACTTCGACTGGACCGGGGAGGACTTCGTGATTCCGCCCCGCAATGAATTGGTGATTTACGAAATGCATGTCGGCAGTTTCAACGACGCAAATGGACCGGGGCCGGGCACGTTCGACGAAATCATCCCGAAGCTAAGTTACCTGCGCGATCTCGGCATCAATGCGATCGAGATTATGCCGGTGCTGGAGTTTCCGATGAGCTTCTCGTGGGGTTACAATCCTTCGGACCCATTTGCGGTCGAATCGTCGCTCGGCGGCCCGCAGGGTTTGCAACGGTTTGTCAAGGCCGCGCATGCGCTCGGCATCGCGGTTATCATGGATGTGGTTTACAACCACTTTGGTCCTGGCGATCTCGATCTCTGGCGCTTCGATGGTTGGAGCGACCCGGATCACAATGGCGGCATCTATTTCTATAATAATGATCGCTCGCACACCGATTGGGGCGATACGCGCCCGGATTACGGTCGGCCCGAAGTGCGACAATATCTCCGCGATAACGCGCTGTTTTGGCTGAACAAGTACCGTATCGATGGGCTGCGCTTCGATTCGGTGAGTAACATTCGAATGGTGGATGGTCGCGACCTTCCAGACGGTTGGAGCCTTCTGCAATGGATGCACGATGAGATCCGTTCCACTCAGCCGTGGAAGATCACGATCGCGGAGGATTTGCAGAATAACGAGTGGATCACCAAAGAGGTTGATGCCGGCGGCGCCGGCTTCGGCTCGCAATGGGACTCCGGGTTTGTCCATCCTATTCGGGACACCGTCATCGCGCAGAACGACGCTGATCGGGATCTCTATGCGGTGCGCGACGCGCTGGAACATCGCTACAATGGCGACGCCTTGCAGCGGGTCATCTACACCGAATCCCATGACGAGGTGGCGAATGGCCACGCGCGAGTGCCGGAAGAGATTTGGCCGGGCAATGCCGGAAGCTGGTTTTCGCGCAAGCGTTCCACGCTTGCTGCTGCGCTAGTCTTTACCGCCCCGGGTGTCCCGATGATCTTTCAGGGCCAGGAATTCCTCGAGGATCAGTACTTTCGCGACTCGGAGCCCTTGGACTGGACGAAGCTCGATACTTACGCCGGAATCAACGCGCTCTATCGAGACCTGATTCGCCTGCGCCGCAACTGGTTTAATCAGACGCGCGGTCTGCGCGGGCAGCACCTCAACGTCCATCACATCAATAACACCGTTAAAGTGATTGCATTTCACCGCTGGGAGAATGGCGGGCCAGACGACGATGTCATGATCGTGGCAAACTTTGGCAACCGGAGATACGAGAGCTATGCGCTGGGATTTCCCCGCGCGGGCGGATGGCGGGTCCGCTTCAACAGTGACTGGCAGGGCTATAGCGATGACTTTGGGAATCAACTGGGCTACGACACGTGGGCGGGCGACGGCTCGCGCGATGGGATGTCCTTTCAGGCCAATATCGGCATCGGTCCTTACTCGGTTCTCATCTTGTCGCAGGACGATGGGTGAAGCCGCAAAATCGTGAGTTGAGCAGAGCGGCGGACCGCGTCGCATAACTATTCTGTTATGGAATTCCTGATCGGCACGGTTTTCCTTGTTCTGAAAGGGCGATAGATTTGTTTCAAGGCAGAATGTCGGGTTGCGTGACAGATCAACTGGAATGCGAAGACTCATATGACATCAATGTTCTCGGAAGTTCTCACGGGGCTGGTACGCTCTTGCCATCGGCCGATGCTCAGTTGGGTCGTCTCGGCCCGGAAGCAGATTCGCGGACAAAGATTGGGGTCCCTTTGGAAAAAGAATCGATTTTGGCAGTTCGCGGCGGGCTTCCTGGCTCTGATCGTTATGGCGGCGACGGCGACGGCCCAGACCTACACGGTCACGGACCTGGGCACGTGGGCGCAAACAGTCGGGGCAACTATAGCCAGGCCTTCTGCATTAACGCGAGCGGCAGGTGGCGGGGCAGTCAGGCGCTTCGTCAACTTCCTTCACTGATCCCGCGTTTCCCTATAGCGCGGGGCAATTGAGCTCACTCGGTGGGCTGGATGGGGAATACGGACAGGCCCGCGGCATCAACACCGTGGGGGACTTCCTTGGCTTTATCTATCAAAATGGGACGATGACCGCGCTTGGACCGCTGGGTGGCTCGTGGAGCATTGCCTACGCCATCAACGACGAGAACCAGATTACCGGGCAGGCATACACCGGGGGAAATCGGACAGCCCACGCCTTTCGCCACACAAACGGCCACATGGCAGACTTGGGCGCGCTCGGCGGATCGAGTTCGTATGGCTCGGCCATCAATAACAGCGGGACAGTCGTAGGTCTCTCGACGATTCGGAATGCTTCCTACCACGCATTTATTTCCATTAACGGGAGAAAGATGCAGGACTTGAACAAGATGATCCCGGCCAGGACAGGATGGATCCTCCAGGAAGGTGCTGGTAGTAACGATTCAGGAGAAATCGCAGGCTATGGTACACTGCGTGGCGAGTTGCACGCCTTTCTGCTTACGCCTGCGCAATAGAAAAATCGAAAGAATAGCAGCCGGCTACGATTCCTCTCCATCGTGCGAGCCCGAGGGCGGCCGAACGGTATAGCCCACATAGCGCAGCGTGTGGATCAACGGAATGTCGAATCCCGAGTCCACTTTCTTGCGCAGACGGGCGATGAAGATTTCGACCGTGCGCGTGTCGTCCTCGTGCTGGCGGTGCCAGATTCGTTCGCAAAGCTCCGTTCGCGAAAAAACGCGTCCTGGCTCCTGCATGAGCACTTGCAGGACATCAAGCTCCCGTGGCGAGAGGGCGATCACCTTGCCGGAGCGAGTCACCCGGCGGTGCTGCACATCCATTTGCAGATCTCCCACGCCAAGCAAGTCCACGGCGGTAGGCGTTGCAGCGCGACGACCAAGAGCCTCGATCCGTGCCATCAGCTCATTCATCGAAAAGGGCTTCGGCAAGTAGTCGTCCGCGCCCGCCTTCAGTCCCTTCACGCGATCGCCAACCTCGGCGTGCGCCGTCAGGATGAGAATCCGTGCGGTTGAATGATCCTCGCGCAACCGTTTCAGCACCGAGAAGCCATCAAGCCCAGGCAGATTAATATCCAGGATGATGAGATCAGGTGGGTTCTCCAGAGCCGCCTTCAGGCCATCGGCGCCATCGCTGCGCGCAGTTGCCTCGTGGTTGGCCCGCTGCAACTCGCGGATAACCTGCCGGGCAAGCCTTTCATCGTCCTCGATTACGAGCACACGCATATCTTTTCTAATGGCAGAAATCTGTTTCCAAATCAATCCCAATGAGTCACGGCATCGTCGGAGGGGTTTGAACGAAGACGGGTGCATCGCCGCGACAAGACGGCCGCGTGGGTTCGCACGCGGAAGGGGCCGGCAGCTCCCAGATAAGTGTGGGGCCGCCATGGTCGCGCGTGTTCACAGTGGCAGGCACGGGCGGCCGGGCCGTCTTTCCCTTCGGCGCGCCCGGCGCTCGCGCCATACCGAAGCGCTATCCGCAGGTCCTGGAAGCAGCGACGGCTGCCTGGGCCAGGCTATTCAGCGTCGCGAAAAACTCCTGGCTTTGACCAATGAAAAGCCCCATGTCGGTCAGAAACGTGACCACGCCCATCGCGATCCCGTTTGTTCCGGTCGGACGAATAATCGAACACTCCGGGAGCTGTTGGCTAAGGAACTTGCATGGCTCAGGCATGAGCAGGTTCGTCTGAAAGTTCTGCCCGCCAAAGGGCGGCCTGTTGAGGTCCGGAAAGACCAATCCATTCGTGGGGTCCGTCAGAGGAGGCGCATTACCGGCCTTATCCGCCCAGGTTTGAAAGTGCATGGTCTCGGTGGGACCGATGCTGATCAGGATTCGCAGCACTTCCACACTGCTGTCCCTTTGCGCCATTGCCGGGTAGAGGCTATTGCCGCCCTGTTCAATGGTTGGAAAGTGGAATCCCGCCGTGTCAGCGATTGCCTGGATGTGATCCGGAGGAGTAAGGTCGGCGTCGGTCCGAGGGATTGCCGTAAATTGCCCGCTGTTCAGGCCAGGGATGGCCTGTGGAAACTGGAACTTGGGATTAAGGTCGGGGTTCTTGGTGCGGCTGCGGTAGCGCGTCCACCAACTGGTGTCGAGAGTGAGCTGGGTAAGGTTTGTCAGCGCCCAGTCCCATGCGGCGAAGAAAAGATCGCCGCGCCATCGGATTAGGCGTTGGGAGCATTTCGTGGAATCGTGCCAAACCCGAAAAGTTATCCTTTGCCGGATCGGTACTTGTGCTGGCATTTGTTTAATCGTTTTTCATTGTTATATGTTGTTTAAGGTTCTCTAATTTAGTGTCAGATGGGATGAGTCTTTGATTCTGAGCAGCTAACTTGCAAGTCCTTCTTGGTAACAAAGGCATTACTATCCCACGCTTCGCGTTATTTATCTCCGCGTCCTAGCACGTTTGCCTTCGTGCTAAAACCGTCTCTTCGTGAGGAATTCGACAAGTCGGACGTGCCTGCCGGTGAAATGTAACAGGGTTGTTACATTCAGTCTTGGAGTTACGAGTGGACCCGGGAGACGGTTGAGGCTCCCGGGCGACTCGAAAAAATGATAGAGACGCGTTTCCTTTGGATGCCGATCCTGCTAAGCTGCCCGGTATGGTGATGCGCATCGCTCTCATCATTTTGCTCGTGCCAATGTTGCAATTCCCTGTTGTTTGCCGTGGGCAAGCAACTGTGGAAGGCGTGATCAATTTGCCGAAAACGCACGATGCCCCGGTGGCAAATGAGCGCTACGAAATTGTGAACGAAGGAGGAGTGCTGGCGCCCCGGCCGCCGCACGCGGTGCTTTACCTGGAAGGTGATTTTGCCCGGCCGACGACCCGCCCGACCAAAGAAATGGCGCAAAAAAACCTCACTTTTCTGCCAAACCTTCTCCCAGTGGAACAAGGCACAAAGGTCGAATTCCCGAATCTTGACAACACCTATCACAACATCTTCTCCTATTCGCCCGCGAAGCGCTTTGACCTCGGCCGTTATCCTCCGAACGAAAAGCCCGTACCTTTTCAGATCTTTGACCGGGTGGGTCTGGTGACAGTGCGGTGCGATATTCATGAGCATATGCGAGCTCTCATCCTTGTGCTCGACACGCCGTATTTCACGATCAGCGACGCCCAAGGTCGCTATCGCCTGACGAACCTCCCGGCGGGTCATTTCCTGCTCAAGGCTTGGATAAGCAGCAAGGTCACGCGGGAACACCCGGTCGATCTTGCGACCGGTTCGGTTCTGGACGTGGACTTGCCGTGAAGCCGCCTGCCACACCCGACGGGGCCGGGATCCGCCGCTTCCGCGGCAAGCTCTTTTTTGCCATGATGGTGGTGGTACTGGTGGTGACCTCGTTGGGCATTTACGTCACGCAGCGGCGCGCCGACGACGATGCGCAGACCGATTTGCAGCGCGATTTTAGACTCGAGCTGGCCTCCCTTCATCGCCTTCAGGATCTGCGCAATGCGGCGGTTGCCGATCGGTCCAGCGCGCTGGTGCGCAACGCGCGCATCCACGCCGCATTGGAGGATAACGCGCTCGATCTGCTCTATCCCAGCGCTGCGGCGGAACTGCGGGATCTCATGGACGAAACGAGCCAAGGGCGTGGTTCGGCCGACAGTCTGCACGCGAGATTCTACCGGTTTCTTGATAACCGAGGCGCGGTCCTCGTCCCGCCGATAAAGGATGCGGGCGAGCTTTTGCCTAACGAACAAGCGCAGCTCGCGCAGAGCAGCGTGCCGCAGACAATGCAAACCGGCTACCTGTCACGGCGTGACCCGACGGGTCGCGCGACGGTGGATGAGATGATCGCGGTGCCGATCCGTTCGAGCGACACCAACGACGTGATTGCGGCGCTCGTTTTGGGCTTCAAGCCGCTCGAAACGGCGACGCGGAATGCAGCCACCGGAATGAAGAACGGCATCCTCGTGAATGGGCAATTGCATTTGCCGGCATTTGCTCACGCGGTAGAGGAACAGGTTGCGCGCGAGGTGCAACGCGATCTGGCGGTACCGGCCGAGAGGGAACACAGTTTGCGCGTGAAAATCGATGGCGTTCCGCATTTGCTTTTTTTCAAACGGCTGAACCCGCAATCCAACTACCCGCCGGCCTACGAGGTTTGCGTTTATCCGCTTACCGAGTTGTTGGCGCGCGAGCGACACTTGCGCTCGCAAATTCTCGGTGCCGGCGGTCTGTTGTTGCTCAGCGGTTTTTTGGTCAGCCATGTTGTCTCGCGACGGCTGTCGCAGCCGGTCGAAGAGCTGGCGGTCGCCTCGGAAGAGAACCTTGCGCAGCGGCAGCGCGCGGAATTGAAACTGCACGATACGGCGGAAGAATTGCAGCGTTCGGCGCGCTTTTCAGCCGACGCTTCTCATCAATTGAAAAGCCCGATCACAGTCCTGCGTGCGGGGCTCGATTCGTTACTCGCGCGCGACGGCTTTCCGCAGGAAGTTTACGAGGAAATCTCGTCGCTTATTCACCAGACCTATCGCCTAACGAGTGTGGTCGAAGATCTCCTGCTCCTCTCGCGCATGGATGCCGGCAAGTTGCGGCTGACTCTGCACAGCGTGGACCTCACCCACCTGGTGGAGGAATGGATCGATGATCTCGAGGCCATCCCGGAAGCGGCCGATCTGGGCGTTGAAAAGGATCTCCCCGCTCAGTTGCTCATCGCCGGCGAAACAAAATTCACTGCGCAGATCGTGCAAAACCTGCTCGACAATGCACGGAAATATAATCGGCGCCACGGGACGATCCGGATTCGTGGACGAGTCGCGAACGGCGAGGTGGAATTGCGGGTCGCGAATACCGGACGCGGAATTCCGTTGGAGGCCCAGCCATACGTTTTCGAGCGCTTTCATCGCGCAAGCGGGAGCGAAGATGTGGCGGGACACGGGCTGGGACTGAACCTCGCCCGTGAGCTGGCGCGACTGCATGGCGGTGCACTGCACCTTGTGCGGTCTGATGCGGAATGGACGGAGTTCAGTGTGCTCTTCTTGAAAGCGGCGCGGGCCGGCTCCGCCGCCGGGTAAAAGCAGATGAAGACATTTGTCTGTGTCTGCCTGCTCGTTGCCGCGACCCGGACGCTGGCCGCGGACGATTTTCTTGACTTGGTGGATGATGCCCTAACGAATTCCTTTTTGCACGATCAAGTCCGGACACGGGTAAGCGGTTTGCTTGATCTCGAATACTATCAGTATCCGCAACCTCCCCCAGGTTTGATCCGCGCGAGCGGTCATGATCTTTTTGCTCCGCGACTGAGCCTTTTTCTCGACGCGAGAGCGGGCCGCGCGATTTATGTCTTTGCTCAAACGCGGATCGATACCGGCTTCGATCCAAGCGATCTCGGCGTGGAATGGCGACTGGACGAATACGCAGTGCGTGTGACGCCGTGGAGTGATGGCCGCTTCAATCTTCAGGTTGGAAAATTTGCCACCGTCGTCGGCAGCTGGGTCGAGCGGCACCTTTCCTGGGAGAATCCACTGATCAACGCCCCACTGCCTTATGAGAACCCCACCCTCGTCTCGGATGTGGACGTCCCGGTGACGGCGGAGAGTTTTCGCGCGGTGCCCAGCTTCTATAAATATGCGTTTCTGCCCATAATCTGGGGACCGGTTTATGCCATTGGTGCTTCCGTGACGGGGCGAATCGGGATTTTTGAGTACGCGGTCGAAGTCAAGAATGCCCCTCTCGCATCCCGCCCGGAGTCCTGGTATGACTACAACTTTAGTCACCCCGCAGTTGATGCAAAACTGGCGCTTGATCCTAACGAGGCTTGGCACTTTGGCATTTCAGCTGGCGAGGGCAGCTACCTTCGGCCCAATGCTTATCCGCTGCCGAACGACACAGACTTTGGCGAATACCGGCAATATCTCCTCGGACAGGAGGTGAGCTACGCCCGCGGTCACCTGCAGGTTTGGGCGGAGGCGTTTGAATCGCGCTTCCAAATTCCACAGCTCGGCAACGCCGATGTCTTTGCCTACTACGTGGAGATGAAATACAAATTCACCCCGCAGCTTTTCGGGGCTCTGCGCTGGAACCAGGAGTTCTTCGATTCAGGCACCGATCCGATGGGACAGCCGATTGCGCATGGCCACGACGTCTCGCGGATTGACGCCGCCTTCGGCTATCGTTTCACCGCTCACACACAGTTGAAGCTTCAATATAGTGTGGCGCGCGGCGATTTCGTCTCGGATAAGGTCAACGGAACCTTCGCCGCGCAATTCACGGTGCGTTTTTGAGGTGACGGCGCGCGATATCGGACCGGATCCTTCGGTCTAGGGCGATTACCCCAAACGTAAAGTCGCCGCCTTCCGCAGAAATACCGACGAAGCGGATCCCGGCGGTGACAATTTTTTCGTCCGACTGGAGCGCGACCGCATAGGCAAAACCATTGCTCCCCTTGAAGTCGCTTGCGACCCGGCCGCCCTGGCCGAAGTTTGAATCGAGATCGCCGGGTCCGGCAGTTGCGGCGCGGCTCGAAATGCCAAGAAAGACCACAAGCGCAACAGAAGCCGCATACCGAAGTAAGTGCATCGCAACATGGCAATGTGAAGCCCTATCCAGTCCGGCATTTCGGGTGTGCGAAGTAGGATGCAGATTGTTTGAACTCATGGGTCAAGCAAGCGTTGCCTGTCTAAGGATCGCAATGGAGAAATGGCAACGGAATTGTTACGACATATGACTTGGCGCCGATAGACATGAGCGACTCTTAAGTCTGCGCCGCGGGAGCCGTGGTTGTGAACCTTCCGGTATCTTGCGGTGCGCAGGTGTGTGTCACAAAAGGGGACCTGCATGATCACAACGCAGGCGACGACGGTTCCGAGTGCTATTTTGTGCGCGTAAGGCTACGAGACGAACTTCCCGGTATCGTAGTTGTTCAGGCGACGTTTACCTCGAACGGCCCGACGCCACAAACGTAACAATGCCGTTACGCTTCAGTTGTGGCGCGAGCGGGAAACTGCGTCAGGCTCGTATGAGTCAGATCAATTGCTATGAAGCGTTTCCCTCGTCTTATTATTCTCGGATTTGTCGTTGCCGTTTTTCTTTCGCAAACGAGTTCGTCGAAAGCCAAGACTGTTACCGTCCGCGTCGGCATGACGGGAGACAGTTTCTCGCCCGGCACCGTTACGATCACCGTCGGCGATGAGATCGAATGGATCTGGGGCGGCAGTTTCCACAGCACGACTTCGGGCACGCCGGGGCATGCTTCGGGGCTGTGGAACTCCGGTGTCCTGAACGCTGGCGCAACTTTTCACGCACCTCTTCGATAGCGCGGGAAGTTTCGCTTACTTCTGCAGCGTCCACGGCAGTTGCTGCAATATGAAAGGGACTGTGACCGTCATCGCTGTCACCCCGACTCCGACCGCAACACCAACACCTTCGCCCACGCCGACCCCTTCGCCGACGCCACTGCTCCCGCTTATCAACCGCGGACCGGTCAAGATCGAATTGGCAGAAGTCGCAAGCGGCCTGACCGCGCCTAACGACCTCGTTCCTTCCGGCGATGGCCGCCTCTTCATCGTTGAGCAGACCGGCCAGATTCGTCTTGTGAAAGACGGCGCTCTCATTGCGACTCCCTTCCTTGATCTTTCGGCGCGGCTGGTTCCGCTCATGCCGGACTACGACGAACGCGGCCTGCTTGGCCTCGCCTTTCATCCCGGCTTTAACGATCCGTCGAGTGCCGGTTTCCGGAAGTTCTATACCTACGCGAGCGAGCCGGTCGCAGGCGTGGCTGACTTCACCGTGCCGGACCCGAGCGCGTTCGATCACCAAAGCGTCGTCGCGGAATGGCAGGCATCGGCGACCGATGCCGACGTCGCCGATCCCGCCACGCGGCGCGAAATCCTGCGCATCGATCAGCCGCAATTTAATCACAACGGCGGCAAACTCGCCTTTCGTCCAGGCGAACCTTATCTTTACGTTTCGTTAGGCGACGGCGGTAACGCCAACGACGTCGGCGACGGACACAACACGGTTACTGGTAACGGCCAGGATCTCACCACCGTGCTCGGCAAAATCCTGCGCATCGATCCGCTCGATCCCGGCCTGACGACGGGCAGCGCCGACCCGATCAGCGCCAATGGGAAATATCGCGTTCCAGCGAGCAATCCCTTCGCCGGCAGCGGCACCGATGTGCACGAAATCTATGCCTATGGCCTGCGTAATCCCTTCCGCTTTTCTTTCGACGCCACGAGTGGCCGGCTCATTGTCGGCGACGTCGGGCAAAACAATGTCGAGGAAGTCGACTTCGTCGAACCCGGCAAGAACTACGGCTGGAATCGCAAGGAAGGCACCCTCCTCTTCAACCCCGACGACGGCACCGTCACGCCCGATCCTGCGCCCGATCCCGCGCTCACCGAGCCAATGCTTGAATACAGCCACGCTGATGGGTCGGCGGTCATCGGTGGGTTTATCGATCGCGGGCCCGGCGTGCCGGCACTCAACGGCCTCTACGTTTTTGGCGATCTTGCCAACTTTGCCGGGGAGCAGGCCGGCGGTGCCCCCACGGGCCGCCTCTTCTACAGCGACTTCAACGCCGGCCTCATCCAGCAACTGCTCATTGGTAATCCCGGGCGCGACCTTAACTTATTTCTCAAAGGCTTCGGCACCGATGACGCTGGCGAGGTCTATGTGGTGGCCGACGCGAATATCGGGCCCAGCGGCACCGGCGGCATCGTTTATAAAATCGTCTCCATCACCCCAGCACCCGCCCTTCTTAATCTCTCCACCCGGCTTCTTGTGGAATCTGGCGAGAACGTCCTCATCGGCGGATTCATCATCACCGGCAGCGATGGCGAAGATATCGTCCTGCGCGGTCTCGGCCCATCTCTCGCCGTCAATGGTCAGGCCCTGGAGGGAGTCTTGCCCAACCCGAAAATCGAGCTGCACGACGGCGCCGGTGCGCTCATTTCTACCAATGACAACTGGATGGACGGCCCCGACAAGGATAAAATCGCGAGCGTTGGCCTTGCCCCCACCAATCACCTCGAATCCGCCCTGCTTGCTCATCTCCAGCCCGGCAACTACACCGTCATCCTGAGCGACGCCGTCCGCGCGTCCGGCATCGGCCTCGTCGAGCTCTACGTCATCGATCAAACCGCGCCGGCCAACCCGGTCAACATCTCCGCCCGCGGCGATGTCCAGACGGGCGACGACGTCATGATCGGCGGCTTCATCATTGGTGGCGCGCAAGACCGTAACCTCATCATCCGGGCCATCGGGCCATCGTTACGTGCAGCCGGCATCGTCGATCCATTGCTCGACCCGACCCTGGAGTTACACGACGTGAATGGCGTCCTCCTCGCCTCGAACGACAACTGGCGCGACACTCAGGAAGCAGCGATTATCGCCACTGGCATCCCGCCCACCGACGACCACGAATCGGCCATTGTCATAAGCCTGGCCCCCGGCAACTACACCGCCATCGTCCGCGGCGCGAACAACACCACCGGCGTGGCCCTCGTCGAGGCCTTCCAGCTGCTATGAGAGCTGCGCTCAACCATCCACAATCAAGCGTGCCGAATAATCGCAAACCTAGAGCTCGGGCAGGCAGGTCACCGAGCCGATCGAAGCCGACGGCGAACGGAAGGAAGCGCCGGGAAACAGCGAAGTTTCCCGCAGTGCCGGACGCAACAACAGGAGACTACCCCCTGCCGCTCGAAACGCTTATGCGAACCCGCCGCCTCCTCATGGCCGCGTTGCGAGTGTGGGAACTCAAGCACGGCATCCACGACTGGCCATGCATCTTTCCCCTGGGCCGATAAGGCCTGAAAATGAGGCATTCCTAAAGGCTCGCTTTTCACGCAGGCGCCAGGCACTCGGGCTTGAACCAGGTCGCCACGGACGACGGGCGAATTTGGCGAGGCGGCTTTTGCTGCGGCGATTTCCGACTGTCCATCAACGATCGGCTTCGTCCGATCTTTCGTGCCGCGATGATGTTGCATGGCACGGAACAGCAAACGACGATTCCATTACAGCGGTTTGACGGCGGTTCGAAACGAATATAGTAAGGCCGACCTGGCCGCTGGCGCTGGGGAAGGGGAGAACGAATTTGCGACCACCACATGGTAAGCCAGTCGCCAATCCTTTATTCCCCGGGACTGTGAACGCATCTAGGATCGTAATGGACTTTGCTTCAAAATAACCGTAGCACGGGACGGCACGAACATGAATGCATTCGCCCAGTGTTTTCGCAGGTAAGGACGAGATTTTGCGCCCGTAGCTCAACTGGATAGAGCATCTGACTACGGATCAGAAGGTTTGAGGTTCGAATCCTCACGGGCGCGCTCCTTCGCATCGATGACTTATGACTCGAACGCTATTGCGAGCAAATCGTCGCTTCGACGTTTCTTGGCCACTTTTTTGTTTGAACGCAGGCCGCAACCCAAGTGGGAAATCTCGTGCCGTCGACTATTATAAGACGATCGGCGTAGGACGACGGTGATCGATCTCTTCGATGCTGTCAGGTCGCCGTGCGCATCGAATGATTTATTCTGGTTTTGATTTTCGTCAGGCATGGATCCAGAAGGCACTGTCGGCGAATCGCTCGCCGCGCCACCACTCGTTAGGCGAAGCACGGTAGCGGAAGTTGACGCTGCCAGCCTGGCTTTGCAGTGGGGCGATGACATTGCCCGACGGATCGCGCTTTGCGCGCAAATCCGCCGTCTCCGGCACGACGGCCACGATATGGCCGGATTTTCCATCTTCTTTGCGACGCGCGACGATGATGCCGAGGCCGCCAAGATTGGCTGCGTCCTGGAGCTTGGTCAGGGTGCCAGTCTGGCGCCAGCCGAAGCGCAGGCCGAAGTCGCGCAACCAGCGGAAGAGATCATTCGCACGCTGTTCGTCGATGGTGTTTTCGTAGAGCGGCTCGACGGTCTCGCCGCGCGCGAGCCGCTCGATCGCACCCGGCATCCACCAGACCCGGGGCAGGTAAGCGCCCGCGAGATAACTGTAGTCGTGTGCATAAACGTTGCAGAAGGTGCTGCCGCGACGCGGCTGATAGCGCTCGTGGTCTGGATCGTCGACCGCGAGCCAGTTGATGATCGCCGCCAGTTCCGCGCAACGTTCCGCGGCACTCGCGCCTTTCCGGCCCGGCAGGCCGGCCTCGTTCAAAGAATGGGGCCCGGCGGCATCGGCACGACGGGTGATCGTGCCCGGCTTGCGCGGCATGTAGACGGCGACAATTCCACTGGTCGGCTCGACTGGTGCAGGCGTGGGGACTTCCACCTGTGGCGGCACGGCGGTGGGCGGGCGTTTTTCCTTCGAGCCTGCTTTCGCCTTGCCGACTTTCTTCGCGCGCTTTACTCGGCGAAGCAGCTTGCTCGAGACGAAACCGCGATAATAGGCCCCGTTCAGGCTGGTCTCGACCTCGAAGAATTGACCAGTTTTCTTCGACTTCGCGACACGCTGCACGAGCTGCCCATCAGGCAGGCGCGCGATGACATTCGCATCGACATCGTCTTTCGGGATGCGCGGTTCGCTGCGCAGGCGGAGCGGCGCTTCCTGCACCTGCACTTCGTAGACCTCACCGATGCGGTCGAAAGGCGTCGGTAACGGCAGGGGTGCCTGACCGGGCGGCGGACTGGGTGCCGTCCCGCCAGCCTCGCTGCCTTGGGCGATGCGCAGGTATTCTTGAATATTCTCCCCGTAATACCGGCCGTCGGATTCGTGCCCTTGCCTGAAGCCGCGTGCGGGGTCGGCGGTGCCATGGTTGTAGGCGATGGCGACATAAATCTGCTCGGTGTCGGTGAGGGTCGTCTTGCCCGACCAGTGCTGTCGCACCAGCGCCTCCTTTAACTCGACGAGCAACTGGGCAAGGCACGTGCCAAATTCCGCCCAACGTTTGCCGAGGAACCAATCCGGGTTGGTTTTGAAGAACTGGATGTCGTACTGAAAAATGCCGAAACCGTGGCAGAACTTGTTTTGATTCCTGAAGACAAATTGGTAGCCCGGTATTTGTCGGGCCATATCAACTGCTGCCTGCCGCGCAATAGCAAACATCTCGGCTCCGCGGGGCGCAGCGAGGAGGTCGGCCTTGGTGCGCGGGAAGGCGTCGCGGCCTTTGTCGGCATCGAGGGTGTCACCAACGCAGAGGCTAAGGACGTCGGGTTCGGAGAACTCCTTGGCCACCAGGGTGCTCCAAATGTAGCAGGTCTCCTGGGTAGCGATGGCGGTGACAAGGTCGACGCTGAAAGGCGTACCGCGCAAGCCGGCTGCGATGCGGTTGCCGAACGTGCGCTTGAACCAGGCGATGGCATCTTGAGTTTTCATATCGAAGGCAGATTACGTTGAAGCATTGCTGAGGTTTGCAGAGGTAAAAAATTCTGGCGGCGCTCGGGAAAATCAGAATGATCTCCTTTCGCCGCGATGGCAATTCGCGCGGGAAGAAGTTGGTCGCACTTGAATCGCCAAGACATTATCTGCGACCGCTGGACGCCCAGCAGAAACGGCAGGCACGTGTTTCTGGCTAGTTTCAGAATTTGAAAAATAAATCATTTTTCGTCGCCATCGTTGGGTTGCGGAGCGCCTTTTCCGCGGAGAAAGTGTTCCCATGGCAGGGCAAGGTTCTACCGGCAATGTGATTGCGGCGCTGTGCAGCTTCTTCATTCCTGGCCTCGGGCAACTGCTCCAGGGGCGGCTTCTGATGGCAATCGTCCAGTTCGTCCTCGCGGCCGTGCTCTGGTTCGTTCTCCTTGGGTGGCTCGTCCATCTCTGGTCGATCCTCGATGCGGCGCTCTTCAAGCCACGCGCTTAACGAGAGGGCAGCGAACTCTCGGGTAGGTTGAGCGTCCCGCCCGCCGAGCGACGCATTATGCGTCGCGGCCCTCGAGTGCGTCTGGAAGGCTCGTTCCCGCGGGACGCCAGACCCGGCGGCCGGGACGCCCATACCCGAGACGTGCGGCGGCTAGACTTTTACCCAAACCGCCCTAGTCGGAGAGCTTCTTCAGGAGCGATTTCCAGCGTTCCCAGGCCGCATCGTGCGCCTTGCGATTCGCTTCCGACGCATCGGGCGCCTCCCCGGCGCGCATGAAGCCGTGACCCGCCCCAGGATAAGTGACCGGCTCGTAGGTTTTACCCGCCGCCTGCATGATCTCCTCCGTCTTCGGGATGGTCGCGTCGACGTGGACGTCGTCTTCGCCGTAGAAGCCGGAGACCGGGCACGCGATTTTTTCCGCTGCTGCCGCATTGTCGGGACCGGTTCCGTAAAAAACATACGCGGCTTTCAGGTGCGGATTGTGATTCGCGTAGGCGAATGCCTGCCCGCCTCCCCAGCAAAAACCGGTGACCGCAATCGTGCCATTGCAGGACGGCAGTTTCATCGCGTAATCCGTCGCCGCGTCGAGATCGGCAAAAATCTGCTGGGTCTGCAAGACGGAGACGGCCTTGATCGCGGCTTCCTTGTCGGGATAACTCTGCGTGTCTTTGCCCGGCTCGGTGAGGAGATCGGGCGCGATTGCGATGTAACCGGCGGCGGCCAGTTGGTCGGCGAGGTTCTTAGCCCAATCCGTCAGGCCAAAAATTTCATGGATGACGAGAACGACGGGGGCCTTTTTTTTCACTTCGGGAAACGCGACGAACGCTTTCACCGTGCGCCCATCGTGTTTCAGCTCGATCCATTCGTGGTGTCGCGGCGATTTGTTGAGCTGGGTCTGGGCCCACTTCTGCGCAAAACCGGTTTCTGTGCCAAACGAGCCGAGGAACAAGCAAAGAGCAAGAATGCGAAGCTTCATGCTTTTATGAAACGCGGTTGGCGCGTTTCGGCAACTGTCCGGAAGGTGGGATGGGCCTATGCGCGCCGATCGAGTGCGCGCTGCGTGAAATTGATGCTAGCCATCGCCGCGGAAAGGCGGCCCCTACATTCTTTACATCCGGAAGACGATTTTGCCGGCACGCTGGCCCTGGCCCGCGCGAGCGATCGCCTCCTGGAAGTCGACGAGCGGATAGGTGCGCTCGATTTTCGTTTCGAGCAGGTCGCGCTGTGCGAGATCGAAAATTCGCGCAAAGGTTTCGGCGCGCTCGGCGACGGTCGCCTGTTCGTACCATTTGTTTACCCAGAAGCCCGTGAAGTGGAGATTTTTGAAAATCAGCAATCCATTGGGGATGCGGAGCGGCTGGAGGCTCATCGCGCCGAAGGTGACGATGGTGGCCTCGGGAGCCACGATCTTCGCCAGGCGCAGCGCGCTCTCCCCGCCGACCGCGTTCAGGGCGAGCCGGATCGGCGCACCGTCCGTCGCTCTTGCAACCGCCTCGCGCAATTCGTCGTTGTCGAGCAGGACGACGTCGCCGCCTTCGGCGCGCAATTCGTCGATCAATTCCGGACGTCTGACGACATTCACGGTCCGAAAACCGAGTGCGCGACAGATGGCAATCGCGGCCCGACCCGCGGCGGAGTTGGCCGCGTTTTGAATAACCCAGTCGCCCGGGTGCAACTCAACAAAATCGTGCAGCATTCGCCACGCGGTGATCGGGTTGATCTTCAGCATCGCGGCCTGCTCCGGTTTGATGCCGTCGGGCACGACGGTCAGCTTGTCGGTCTTGATGGCGGCCGCTTCGCGCCAGGCGCCGACATCGTGCGGCAGGATCACGACTTGACCGGCGGCACGATTTTTCACCTCCGCGCCGACCTCCTCGATCACGCCGGCGCCTTCAAATCCCGGCGTCGCAGGCAACGGAAAGCGCACCGGATATTTGCCCTCGATTTGATTCAGGTCTGCGGGATTAATCGGCGCGGCCAGTAGCCTAACGAGTGCCTCGTCAGGCGCAGGCCGAGGGCACGGTTTCTCCTCGAGGTGCACAACCTCCTCCGGTTTTCCGTGCGTCTGGTAGACAATGGCTTTAATACTCTCGCTCATCTCATGGCCTCGCATCCTACCGCGAACACTCCGGCCGGCAATCTCCAATCGGGCGCGCGCGTCGCCCTTATCGGGATGGTCGCGAATGTCGTCCTTGCCACGACCAAGATCGTGGCGGGCGCGCTGGGCCATTCCTATGTCCTGATCGCGGACGGGATCGAATCAGCGCTCGATATCGGGGGTTCGGCCGTGATTTGGGGCGGGTTGAAATTTGCCGCCCGCCCGCCCGACGAAACCCATCCTTATGGTCATGGCAAAGCCGAGCCGGTCGCAGCCATTCTTGTGTCGCTGGGCGTACTCGCCGCCGCCCTTGTCATCGCGGCCCGGAGCGTGCACGAGATTTTTCAACCGCACCATGCGCCGGAGCCTTTCACGCTTGCCGTGCTCGTCGTGGTCGTAGTGGTGAAGGAGTTTCTCTTCCGAGTCGTGAACCGGCTCGGCCAGAGCGCCGAGAGCACGGCGTTGCAAACCGACGCATGGCATCATCGGACCGACGCGCTGACTTCGATCGCGGCCTTCGTCGGCATCTCGATCGCGCTCGCTGGCGGCCCGCGCTGGCAGAGCGCCGATGCGTGGGCGGCGCTTCTTGCCTGCCTGCTGATCGCGGCCAACGGCTGGCGGTTGTTTTACCCGGCTTTCCGCGAGGTGCTGGACACCGCGCCGCGGGGCGAAATTGTCGAACGGGTCCGGGACGCGGCAGCGGCCGTGCCCGGCGTGCTCGAGATCGAGAAGTGCCTGGTGCGGAAAATGGGTTTGGAATTTTACGTTGATCTCCACGTCGGCGTTGATGAACGGATCTCCGTGCGGGCGGGTCACGACCTGGCGCATGAAGTGAAGAACATGATCAGGCAAACAAACCCGCGCATCGCGGACGTGCTGGTGCACATCGAACCGGCGAAGCCGGTTCGCTAGTTTCTTAGGCCAGGGTAACCAGCTCGTCGAGCGCGGTGGCGAGACGAGTGCGGGCGAGCGCAACCTGGCGCGCAAAGCGAGCCAGCCCGACAATTGCGCCGGGATGCTTGAGCAGGTGCCCAGTGAGCCGCCAGGGATTTGTTCTTTGGCGATCAAGATCGAAAAGCACCTCGGGCGGGGCAGGGAACGGCGCCGCGATGGTGTCGCTGATGGCGCGCAGGGAAAGCATCGGAATTTCTCTGGCAGCGCAGGCTTGCGCGATCCATTTCGTTTCCATATCGATCGCGGCGGCGCCATGCTCTTGTGCGAGGCGGGCGCGTTCCGCGGCGCTGTGGACCACACGATCGGAGGTCACGAGTTTGGCGACGCGACTTATGAGCGTGCCGCGGGCTTGTCGCAAAAGGTCCGGGTCGGAGAAATTCTCCGCCAAAAGCAGATCGGCTACGCCTAACGAAGGATCAGCGCCGCCGGCAAATCCACTGCTTATGAGGAAATCGAAGCGCTGTGCGTCAAGAAACGGATCGATCTGCGTGCGACACGCTTCACCCCCGACGCCGGTGTGGAGCACTCTCACTTCATGATGGCGTTCACCGAGAAGACGCAGGAAATCGCGACTCTCGCTGGGGTGGGCAAAGGTGATCGCGATCATTCGCCCTGCTCAGAGGGGCTGGGAAAGCATGATCTCAAGGCGCACGGCTTCGTTAGGCGAGGCCGCCGGGGTCGGGCCCGGAGTGGATGGAGGAGCGCCCAGCGCCGTCAGCGTCTTGCGGAAATCCGCCTGGCCCCCGGCCGGGATAATGACCAGGACGCTCACGCCCTTTTCATTAGGCAAGGTTTTTGTTCCCGAGCCGCCGGCCTTGGCCGCGGCGTCGATAATCGCCTGCGCGACCTTGTCCTGTTTCTCGGTCGGAATGGTGAGGGTGAGCGGCTCGGCCCCGATCGTTGGAGGGGTGAAGGTAGCAGCGGCCGATTTTTCGAGCGAACTTTGCAACTGGTGGCGAAGCGCCTCCTCGCGCGCCTGCTGCACTTCGAGCGGCAGTTTGGCCGAGCGAAAAATGAAGAAGAGACCGAGGCCGACATTCATCGCTACAAGGATGGCGAAGGCGGCGGCCAGTTGGCGGCCGCGTGAGGCTGCGCGGGTGACTGCGGAGGATTCGTTAGGCGAACGCTCCAGGCTGCGATGGATCTGTCGCGCGGCGACAAACTGCTTCTGCAACTCCGGGTCGGAGATGAGTGCGCGCTCGAGGCGTTCGCGCTCCGGCGGCGGCAGTTTTCCTTCCAGGTAATCGAAAAATTTCTCGGGCGTCATGCAGTCGGCGCTGGGAAACGCGACTCACAAACTAAGCCGGCATCACGCTTAGTCCAGAAACGCCGCGTCCAGCCTGACGACAAGTTGCGATTCAAAAGGCGGGAAACTAAGCTGGCTTACTCGTGGGCGCCGATGGAAAAAACACTGTCCAACCGCACCGCAACAGAAGTTGGATCCGCCGGCTGCTCATCGCCCTCGGAATCATTTCTCTGCTGCTGGCGGTCTTTCATGCCCCGATCCTGCGGGCGATTCTTCATACCGTCGCTGTCAAGGTCGCGGCCGGGCAGCATCTGAAGCTCGATTTCCAGATCGAGGGCGATCCGCTCGATCAGATTACCCTCCGGAATGTCCGGGCGACACCGACCGGACCGGCGGCTGTGCAGTCGCTCGATGTCGGAGAGGCGAAGGTCAACTACAGCCTGTCGGGGCTGCTCTTCCACGGGATCTCCGGCGTGCTCAAGAGCGTCGAGGTGCACGGCGCGACGGCGGTCCTGGATACGTCGAAGACGCTCCCGGCGCCGACTCCGGCGCCCAACCAGAAGATAAGTTTGCCGGCATTTTTTCCCGATCGTTTGGAGGTAACGAACGTCAACCTAACGATGAAGCAGGAGCCGCAGGACATGGTGGTAAAAAACCTCAACCTCGGCCTTTATCCCGACCGGGAAGGGGCGCTCCGGATCGACAAGCTGCAGATTCCCAACGTCCGCACCTGGACGGACATCACCGCGACTACGACCTATGCGAACAAAAATCTGTTCCTGCACAACCTCACCTTTGACGAGGGTCATCATTTCCAGACGGTCAACATCGATCTCTCGAAGGCGAGCGGTGGCAAGCTGACTCTGGAGGTCAGAGGCTCGGTCGGGAAGGGGGGCACGATCGAGGGCAATGTTGGCCTGAGCACGACAAAGTCGTCTTTCCAGACCGAGACGAAAGTGAACGCCTCGGGCATCTCGTTAGGCCAGTTGAGCGAGTATTTCGGGCGACCGGCGGGCGAACTGGTGGGCGACGTGAAGAATTTCCAGATGGACTGGAAGGGCACGCTGGATGAGCCGCGGAGCTGGGAAGGAACGATCACGGCCGAGATCGACAACGTGCGGCAAAACGGGATCGCGCTCGATCGCGTGGGACTCGACGTGGTGGCGAACAATGGCACAGCGACGGTCCGCCAGGCGCAAATCGATCGGGGGACGAATCACGTGCGGTTGGAGGGCACGGTGCAGTTGCCCAAGACGACGGCCGGTTTTCGGCGCACGCCGGGCGATCTGAAGCTCAAGATCGACGCGCCGAATTTGCAAGAGATCACGGCTTTTCTGCCAACGCCGGTCACCGGCAGCCTGGAAGGTAGTGGCACGATCAAGACCGACAACTCGATCGCGCGCCTCCAGCTGACGGCGCAGGGGGACTTGATCGGCTACAACAAGGCGGCGGTGAAAAGTCTGCGCGCAAAAATTTCCGCGACAAAAAAATTGCCGGCGACGGATGCGACCGAGGAACCGTTCTACGCCAATCTCAACTCGTCGATTGAGGCGAAGTTGAGCGATGTGCGTTACGACCAGTTTGTCGTCGATAGCGTGCGGGCGGAGATCAAAGGCAGAGAGGCGATGGTTTCGTTCGAGCCGGTCACGGTGCAGCGGAATGCCAATCTCCTTCTCGTTAGGGGAAATTATCAGCTGTCGCCGCCGGAAGGAAATTCCCTCGAACAGCCGGCCGATTTGCAGCTCTCCTTCCGCGCGCCGCAACTGGCGGATTACTGGCAGAGCGAGGCGCCGAACAAGGTGAGCGGAGAGTTGCAGGCCGATGGCAGCCTGCGGATTCGCCAGAAGGTGGCGAATGGGCAATTGAATCTTTCGGGGCAAGGCATCGCGGCGCGAAAACTCCTCGTGAAACAACTCAGTGCGCAGCTCGCGGTGGCGGACAACGTCGCTTACCTGAACGATCTGACTGCGACCTTGAGCGAAAAGGATTACGTGGTCGCGCACGGCACGGTGGAGTTGAAGAAGCCGCTTAAGTACACCGGTGCCGTGCGGGCAAATCTGGCGGATCTTTCGACATTTGAAAAGTTGCTTAATGGCGGCGCTCCGGGAGGGCCGGGATCAGCGACCCCGGCGACAACGAAGAGGTCGCTGGCGGGCTCGCTGGTGGTGGATTGGAATGGGAGCGGCGAGGTCGCAACCTTCAAGAACAACGGCGACCTCCGCCTCAAGCTCGAACGGGGTCGGTTCGCCGATTTGCAAAATCTCCAGGCGAATGTCGAGGGGCATTACACTCCGGTGGAAATCAACATCCCGATCATTTACCTCGGGAGCGACAAACTGAGCTTCCAGGCGATTGCGCAGGCGAAGGAGTCGCAGCTCGAGATCAGCAGGATCCAGATCGACCAGGGGGAAGCGAAATACGCCAGTGCCTACGCGTCGATTCCCTTCAGCTGGCGCAATCTCGGGACCGGCCGACCACTTGTTCCACCGATCGGGAAGGTGACGATCAACTTCCAGTCGGCAAACCTCGACATCGCGAAGCTCTTCCAAAATCTCGGTGCCAAGCCGCCGGTGTCGGGAGAGCTGACGGTCAAGCTCGACGTTCAGGGCCCGCTCCGATCAACTGGAGGCGAATCTCAATTTGCAAATGCAAAACCTAAAGGCGGCCGCCGTGCAAGGAATCGAGCCGGCGAAGATCGACGTTGCGATGCGCTTCAGGCAGAACGAGCTCACCCTTCTCGGCACGATCCAGCAGGCAAAGATTCAACCGGTGCAGATCGACGCCCGGCTGCCGCTGGATATTTCGCAGCTGCTCGAGACGCGGAAGATTGACCCGCAGACGCCGATCAGCGCGAAAGTGCAGATGCCGCGCAGCTCAGTCAATTTCATCCGCGAATTCGTGCCGGCGCTGCGTCAGCTCGATGGCGACCTTGCGCTCCACGTCAATGTTGACGGAACGATCGCCAAGCCGGTCTTAAGCGGCGCGGCCGACATGAACATCAACGTCGTGCGTTTTGAAAACCCGACGCTGCCCGCCCTAACGAACTTCAAGGGACTGCTGAATTTCCACGACAACGCCCTGAGCTTCGAGCGCTTCGGTGGCGATCTCGCTGGCGGTCCGTTCACGATCTCGGGGCGGGTCACACTGCCGAAATTAACCGAGCCGAACCTGGATCTGCGCCTCGTCGCGAACAGCGTCCTCGTCGCCCGGAATGACAACCTGACTGCGCGCGTTGATGCCGACATTAAGGTCGAGGGGCCGCTCAAGAGCGCGACGGCGCGTGGTCAGGTGCTGACGACGAACAGCCGCTTTTTCAAGAACATCGACATCATTCCGATCGCCTTGCCCGGCCGCCCCGCGCCTCATCCGCGGCCGCCTTCGACTGTGCCCACGCTTTCCTTTCCTGACCCACCGCTGCGCGATTGGAAGTTCGACCTCACAATCAAGAGCAAGGATCCTTTCCTGATTCGCGGCAATCTCGCGAACGGCCGCGCGATCGTTGACATGAAGATCACCGGCACCGGGCTGCATCCCAAGGTGCAAGGTCAGGTACGCCTGGAGAATTTCGAAGCCACGCTGCCCTTCAGCACCCTTAAGATCAATCTTGGCTTCCTTTATTTCGATCCAGACGATCCGCTCAATCCACGAATCGAAATGCAGGGGACGTCGTTGCTCCGCGATTATACGATTCGCGTTTATCTTTACGGGACGGCGACCGCGCCCCAGGCGATTTTCAGCAGCGAGCCGCCTCTGCCACAGGAGGAAATCATCTCGCTTCTGGCGACCGGCGCGACCCGGGAAGAATTGACCAGTGGAAGCAACGTCCTCGCGAGCCGGGCCGCGTTCCTCGTCGTGAAAGAACTCTATCGCAAGATTTTCAAAAACGGGAATGAGGCGCCGACCAACGAAAACTTTTTCGATCGGCTCGATGTCGAGTTTGGCAACATCGATCCGCGAACCGGAGAGCAGACTGCGACCGCGACCTTTCGGGTCAATGAACACTTTGTCCTAATCGGCAACCTTGGCGTGCAGGGCCAGTTCCGCGGGTTGGTGAAATACCTGATCCGGTTTCGGTGAGATGACGAAGTTTCTCTTCCTTGGTTGGCTGTTTTGCCTGACGAACGGCATTGCCTTCGGGCAGGACACACTCCGGAAGTCGGAAAGCGCCACCGCCAGACCGCAGGGGACCGCGGCGCAACGCGCCTACCTTGAAATTCGCGGCAACCGCGCTTTCACCGATAAAGAGTTGCGCTCCCACCTGAAAGAAGAACTCGAAACGATCGAAGAATATGGGCTGACGAGCGCGCGGGCCGACGATGCCGCTTTTTTCCTCGAGCTGTTTTATAAGAAACATGGCTACGCCAGGGCCGAGGTCAGTTACACGATCGAATCGGCGAGCCAGTTTCGGCTCAACCTCTTTGAAGGACCGCTGGTGCATCTCGGGAAAATCGACTTCATCGGCAATCACGACGTGCCCGCACGCAAGCTTTTCAAGTACGCGGTTAGCCCGACGCGGGAACGTTATCCCAGGCTGAAGACCGCGCTGCCCTTCGTCTCGAATGATATCAACGAGGGTGCGAATCTCGTGCAGCGCTTTTACATTTCCCAAGGCTACATCCATTGCACGGTCGATTCGCCCAGTTATGAATACGTGCGGCCCGATCTGGTCACGGCGCGGATCGTGGTGCACGAAGGTCAGCAGTATTTTTTCGGCAATCTCAACTTTGTCGGGCCGACCATTTACGGGCCGGACGCGTTGCGGGGCCAGATTCTGGATTTGCTTCGACATCCCTACACCGAAGGGCGTCTGAACGATATTCCGCGGCGGTTGCAGACCTACTACAAGACACGCGGTTATTACGCGGTGAAGGTCGACGCAGTGAGTGATCCGTCGCTCGCAAATCAGGGGCGCGTGCCGGTGCGCGTGACGGTTGAACCGGGGCCGGTTTACTACTTCGATGGCATGACGGTGAAAGGGACGAAGCGCCTGCGCCCCAGTTATCTCGTCAACCGCTTTAAGAATCTGCGCGGCCGCGCCTTCAGTCCGGAGACGCTCGACCAAAAATTCCGCGACCTGATGCGGACGGGCTTATTCAACACGCTCAAAGTCAATCCTACGCCGGTCGACGGCAACCTGCTGCGGCTCGACATCAATCTCGAGGAGGCGAAGCCGCGCGAGTTTGGTTTGTCGCTGGGCTACGGCTCCTTCGATGGCGCGATCGTCGGTGCGTCATTTGCGAATCGGGACCTCTTTGGTTTCGGCCGGCCGCTCACTACCTCGGTCGAATGGTCGCAGCGTGGCTACAAAGGCGAAATCACATTTGAGGATCCGTACCTTTTCGATACCGACGTCGACTTCAAGATTCGGCTCTCGGCGCTGACCTACGACTATGATGGATATTCAAAATTTGAGGTCGGCGGTCATTTCACTTTTACTCGCCAGCTCACCGCCCATTATTCTGTCGGGCTGGTGTTCGACCCGCGTCATGTCGAGATCACGACTGCGTCAATCAGCCCGGCGCTGCTGGGCCGAACTTCGTATTTCATCAGCTCGGTTGGGTTCACGCAGACGCTTGACCTGCGCAAAAACCCGCTGGTCGCGCCGCGCGGATTCGTCTTCGACAACACGGTCGATCTGGCGACGAGCGCGCTTGGGAGCCAGATTGATCTGTTTCGGGCGACCGGGCGAGCGAGCTATTATCTTTCCTTCGCAGCGGAGCAAAACCAGCCCTTGGACGAGGAGATCGAGAAGTCCACCCTGCAGAAATGGTTTGAGCGCACCTTGCTCGCCTTTGGCGCGCGCGCGGGGGTGGTCTATCCGCTCGATACCGCCGGCACTTCCGAGGCACTCGCTCTCCCGATTGACGAACGCTTTTTCATCGGCGGCAGCACAACTGTGCGCAGCTTTGGTGAGCGGGAACTCGGCCCGCACGATTCTGGTGGCGACCCGATCGGCGGCGAGTACTACACAATCTTTAACGTCGAATACACTTTCCCGATTTACGGCGACTTACTAGGTGCGGTCTTCGTCGATGCCGGCAACCTGCTGCGCGACGCGAGCTCACCCAGCCTGAACGACATGCGCTACGGTATTGGCGCCGGCTTGCGCTACAATCTGCCGATCGGGCCGGTGCGTCTCGATTACGGAGTGAACCCAGATCCGCGGCCGGACGAAGCCCGCGGTGCCTTCCATTTCAGTTTCGGTTTCGCATTCTAACGATTGCGGGAGGAGCCACTCGCCGTTATAATTTGCACAAGCGTGCCTCGCATGCCGTTGGGCGCGCAAGCGGATCACATACCTATGGAAACAATACTCGAAGCCCCAAAGGGTAGCGCTGCAGTCCAAACTGATTTCCTGCCACTGGAGGGAACGGATTACGTTGAATTTTATGTCGGCAACGCCAAGCAGGCCGCGCACTTTTACAAGACCGCCTTCGGTTTCCAAAGCCTGGCTTATTCTGGTCCGGAAACCGGCCGGAAAGACCGCGTCAGCTACGCGATTCGGCAACATAAGTTGACCTTCGTCCTGACGACGCCGCTGCGAACTGGCACACCGATTGCGGACCACATCTACAAGCATGGCGACGGGGTGAAGTATCTGGCCTTACGCGTGCCCGACGCCACCTCCGCCTGGCACGAGACGACCAGGCGCGGCGGCAAGAGTTATTTGGAGCCGACGACGTTACAGGATGATGACGGCGAGGTCGTCATGAGCGGCATTCATACTTATGGAGACACGGTGCACCTCTTCATCGAGCGCAAGAATTACCACGGCGCGTTTATGCCCGGTTTCCGCAAATGGGAGACGGTCTATAACCCGCCGGATACTGGCCTCCAGTATGTCGACCACTGCGTTGGCAACGTTGGTTGGAATCAGATGAATCCCTGGGTCAAGTTCTACGAGGACGTGATGGGCTTCCGCAACATCCTCAGTTTCGATGACAAGGATATCTCAACCGAATACTCCGCCCTTATGAGCAAGGTCATGAGCAACGGTAACGGCTTCGTGAAGTTTCCGATCAACGAGCCGGCGGAGGGAAAGAAGAAATCGCAGGTCGAGGAATACCTCGATTTCTACGACGGCGAAGGCGTGCAGCATTGCGCGCTCGCGACCAAGGACATCGTGAAGACCGTGACCGATCTGCAGGCGCGCGGGGTCGAGTTTCTGAATATCCCGACCACCTATTACGACACGTTACCGGACCGGGTGGGACACATCGATGAGGATCTCGAGCCGCTCAAGCGCCTCGGAATTTTGGTCGATCGCGACAACGAGGGTTATCTGTTGCAAATCTTCACGAAGCCGGTGGAAGACCGGCCGACGCTTTTCTTCGAAATCATTCAGCGCAAAGGCGCGAAGAGCTTCGGCAAGGGGAACTTCAAGGCGCTCTTCGAAGCCCTGGAAAAAGAACAGGAACTGCGAGGCAACCTCTAAGGGAAATCAAACATGCCGTATTATCAAAAGCTCGGTCAGATGCCGAAGAAGCATCACATCTGGTTTCATCGCAATGGTTCAGCGCCAACCTACAAAAACGAAGGCATCGCCTACGAACACGTCTTCACCACCGAAGGATTCGACGAAGCGTATTCCATCGTCTATCACCTTCGACCGCCCACGCGCGTGCGCAACGTCGAGCTGATCAAGCATTGGGAGCCGAAGAAGGTCACGGACAGCCCGCTGCGTCATCATCATCTCAAGACGGCGGACATTCCGCGCCGGGGTGATCTTTACACCAGCCGCATTCCGATGCTGTTCAACCAGGACATCACCGCTTACCGGGCGCGGCCGGCGAAGACCTACGATAAGTTCGAGTACTACAAAAACGGTGGCGCGGACGAAGTCATCTTCGTTTTCAAAGGTGGCGGTACGCTCGAGACGGTTTTCGGCAAGCTGCCTTATCGCGCCGAGGACTACATCGTCATCCCGCGCGGGATTACTTACCGGCTCGTGCCCGACAACGTGCAGGAAGAAGATTACCTCATCCTCGAATCGGCCGGTCCGGTGCGAATTCCGAAACGGTATCTCAATCACGAAGGCCAGATCAAGATGGGTGCGCCCTATTCCGAGCGCGATCTGCATGGGCCAAAGGAGATCATTACGATCGACAAGGAGGAAGATGTGGATGTTCTGGTCAAAGACGGTTCGCGTTTCACGCGTGTGACCCTGGCCCAGCATCCCTTCGACGCCGTCGGTTGGGATGGTTATTTGTATCCCTTCACCTTCAACGCGCAGGACTTCGAACCGATCACCGGCACGGTGCACCAGCCGCCGCCGATCCATCAGACCTTTGAAGTGCGCGGCTACGTCATCTGCACGTTCGCGCCGCGCCTCCTCGATACTCATCCCGAAGCGGTCAAGATCCCATGGGTGCATGATAATGTGGAAGCCGATGAGGTGCTGTTTTATGTCCGCGGAAATTTCGGATCGCGCCGCGGGATCGAGAGTGGATCGATCACGCTCCATCCGCGCGGAATTCCGCACGGGCCGCATCCGGGCACGATCATGGCGAGCAAGGATGCGCTGCGGACCGAGGAGCTGGCCGTGATGTTCGACACCGCGCACACCCTCGAGCTCACCGAAGAGTCTCTTGCGCTGGACGATCCGAAATACCCGCTCAGCTGGCTTGACTAACGAGTCGTTGCGTTTTGCAAAATCACGAGACCGAACTTGAAGCAGCGCAACGTCGCCTCCGTAGTATCCCGCGTTGCGGCGCCGCGCGCGCGGAGAGCCTGCAGGCTTCCTTCCGCGAAATTCTAGAAGCGGTCGGCGAGAATCCGGAGCGCGAGGGATTGCTTAAGACTCCCGTTCGTGCCGCCAAGGCCTTCGAGTTTTTGACTAACGGTTATCGCCAGGATCTCGATGCCATCGTTAATCAGGCGATCTTCACTTCGGACGCGAGCGAAATCATTCTCGTCAAAGACATCGAGCTTTACTCGATGTGCGAACATCATCTGTTGCCCTTCATCGGCAAGGCGCACGTTGCCTATATCCCCAACGGCAAGGTCATAGGTCTTTCGAAAGTTGCGCGCATCGTCGATGTCTTCGCGCGTCGCTTGCAGATCCAGGAACAACTAACCACACAGATTGCGGATGCGCTCATGCAGACGCTGCATCCGAGCGGGGTTGCAGTCGTGATCGAAGCGAAACATCTCTGCATGATGATGCGCGGCGTCGAAAAGCAGAACTCGGTCATGACGACCTCATGCCTCCTCGGCTCATTTAAAGAGGACGCGCGCACGCGCACGGAGTTTCTTTCGCTCCTTAAGCAGTAACGCGCCCATGCTGCTGACGGTCAGCAAGCGGCTCGAGTTTTCCGCGTCGCGTCGGCTTTTTGTTTCCGGTTGGTCGGAAGCGGAAAATTTGGCGGCGTTTGGCCCTGAAACCGCCGCGCGCTACGGCACCGGTCGCAACTACGTGGCCTATTTTGTCTTCACCGGTGAGGTTAACGCAACGACCGGGATGCTGGTCAACATCAGCGAAATCAAGGCCCGGGTGGAGGAAGTCCTGCATGCGCGGTTTGACCACAAGTTCTTGAATGAAGATCACCCGGTCTTCCGCGAACTGCCGCCGACTGCGGAAAACATCGCTCGTCAGCTCTTCGTCGAAGTCGCGCCGCTCTTTGCTGATCTCGAGGCCAGGCTCGTCGCCTGTCATCTGGTCGAGGCTCCCGAGCGGAGCGCGACCGTTTACGCCGATCGATTGAGCGAGGAAAACCACTGGCTCGAATTTTCCGCAGCCCGCCAGACGATGTCGCCGTATTTGAGCGCGAGCGAGAATGACGCCCTCTTCGGGACGGCGGCGGAGCCGCACGGGCACGGACATCATTACCGTGCGCGTTTTACCTTTCGCCACGGTCCGCCTAACGACGCGCCGGGAGGGACGGGCGCGGTCGCGGCCCAGTCTCGGTCCACCGACACCACCCGCCGCGGCGGGCAGGCTCCGGGCGTCGCTCCGTCTCCCGGGGAGATCGCACGATGCCTCGCCTCGCTCGCGGCGGAACTTGATCACAAGAACCTGAACCACGAAGTCGTTGGCTTAACGAACAGGCCGAAGACGACGGAAAGCATCGCCCAGTATCTGCACGCGCGCGTCGCCGCCGAGTTGCCCGTGCATCGTGTTCGTCTGCACGAACGCGAAGATTTTTTCGCCGAGTATTGGGACGGCGGGGATTACTTCCTCGGTATGCAGCGTCCCTTCAGTGCGGCCCATCGTCTGCATGCCCACGGCCTCTCGGCGGCGGAGAATTTTTCGCTCTACGGCAAATGCAACAACCCGCGCGGACACGGTCACCGCTACCTGACGGAGGCGACGATCGGCGGACCGTACGACGAGCGGAGCGGTACGCTCTACAATTTCACTGAACTCTCCGATGGCATCGCAGCCGCGCTCCGTCCCTGGCAGGACAAGCATCTCGATCGAGAGACAGAGGAGTTTCGCGCGACGCCGTCGACCGGCGAAAATATCGTGCGCGCGCTTTGGCCAAAGTTCGATGCGCAGCTCGACGATCGTCTCGTGCGTCTGCGCCTTTGGGAAACGCCTAACAATCGCTTTACCCTTCGCCGTTAGGTCGTCATCGCCCGCCGGACGCCGCTTGTTTGGTCGGGGCGCCTCGCCTATTCTTGCCTCGTGGAAAGACCGGGACGGGAAACGCGGTTGGAGGACGACATCTGTGTCCATATTTTCACCGTCTCCGCCGGGATGGTGGGCGTTTGCCTGACTGTCATCGGGCTGATCCGGGTGGTCATCACCCTGCGCAAGACCGACACGTTTGCCGATGATCTGCTGGCCATGGATGCGCTGCTCTTTCTCATCGCCTGCCTGGCGTCGTATTGGGCGCTGCGAACCCGGAGTGCGAAGAGGAAATACTGGGTCGAGCGTTTTGCCGATCTGGTTTTTGTTCTAGCCCTCGTCCTGATGGCGACGGCTTGTCTCTTTGTCACCTACAGGATCGCAATCTTGAACTGAAATTTCATCGTTAGGCAAACACCATGACCGCCGACCAGTTTCGTCGCCTCGCTCGTGGCCTGCCCGAGGCGGCGGAAAGCTCGCATTTCGCGCATCCGGATTTTCGCTTTCGGAATAGGATCTTCGCAACCCTGGGTTATCCCGATGGCCGCTGGGGCATGGTGAAGCTAACACCCGAGCAGCAGGCGGAAGTCCTCCGTGCCGCTCCGGAGATTTTTCGGCCCGCGGCCGGCGCATGGGGCCGCAGTGGTAGCACAATTGTGCTGCTCACCGCCGTCACGCCGGCGGTCCTTCGTCCCATCCTTCAGAGCGCCTATGAAAATGTCGCGGTGAAGAAGAAATGGCGGCCCGCGGAAGGCCGGTCGCGGGTTCGGAAGGGCGCGCCGAAGCGCTGACTGTGGACGTTCGCTTTGCGGATCACGGAACAATGCGCTCCACGGGCAGCTTGCAATCACCTCCTGTGCCAGAATGGTGCCCGATATGGTTGAAAAGATGACGGCAATCGAAAACGCGATCGCTTCGGGCAGGCTGCTCGAATCCAGCGCCAGCAACATTCGACGCACCCTCGAGAGCGCCAGTTCGGCGATCGCAGCGCGGGCGATCACGGAATTGATCGAAGCCGCCGAATGGACGGAATTGAACGACCGTTTTTTTCGTTCGCTCGCCTTTGGGACCGGCGGCATCCGGGGTCGCACCATCGGCCGGGTCGTGACCAGGGCCGAACGTGGCACGCCTAACGAACTCGGCCGGCCGGAGTTTCCCTGTGTCGGCTCCAACGCGATGAACTACGACAGTGTCAGACGCGCGACGCAAGGCCTGACTGATTATCTGCGCGAATGGTTTGGACGCGAAAAACTCAACGCACGTCCGAAGATTGTGATCGCGCACGATACTCGCTTCTTCTCCGTGGATTTCACAAAACTCGCGGCCAAAATCGCAGTCCAAAACGGCTGCAGCGCCTGCATCTTCGAAGGCCCGCGCTCAACTCCGGAGCTTTCCTTCGCAGTTCGTTACCTGCGCGCAACCGCGGGCGTGGTGGTGACGGCGAGCCATAACCCGTCGCACGACAACGGCTACAAGGTTTACTTTAGTGACGGCGCACAGGTCGTGGAGCCGCACGCCAGCGGCATCATTGCCAAAGTCAATGCCGTGGACGGCTCCGCGCCTAACGAAAGGCCGGGCGACATCATGACCCTTGGCCAGGAGGTCGACGAGGCTTACATGACGCGGCTCGCGACCCTCGTGCTTGATCCTGAATTAGTACGATCCCAGCGCGACCTGCGAATCGTTTATACGCCGATCCACGGCACAGGCGCCGTCATCATCCAGCCAATGCTCGAGCGGCTCGGCTTCAACTTCGAGGTGGTGGTCGAGCAGGAGCGGTTCGACGGCCGTTTCCCGACCGTGCAATCGCCCAACCCGGAGAATGCCGAGGCGTTAAAGCTGGCGATCGAACTGGCGACGAAGCGCGACGCGGATCTCGTGATCGCGACCGATCCGGATTGCGATCGAATGGGCGTGGCGGTGAAGAGCGCAAGCGGCCACATGAAGTTGCTGACCGGCAACCAGATTGGTTCGCTCCTCGCCTATTACCGGGCGAAGACGCTTTTCGACCAGGGAGTGCTCAATGCAGAAAACGCAGCGCGCGGCGTCATCATCAAGACGTTCGTCACGACGGACCTGCAAAAGGCGATCGCGGAAAAATTTGGACTGCGCTGTGTCGAAACGCTGACCGGCTTCAAGTACATCGGCGCGAAACTTGAAAAGTACGAACGGGCTGTGCCGCTGGCAGCGGGGGTCGATTACCGCGATCTGCCGGAAGAGGAGACGCGACGTCTTCGCCTTGCCCACTCGTCGTTTTACATTTTCGGGGGCGAAGAAAGCTATGGATACAGCGGGGCCGATTTCATTCGCGACAAGGATGGGAACGGCGCCGCGATCATGTTCTGCGAAGTCGCGGCCTACGCGAAGTCGCTCGGCCTGACGATCGACGAGTTGCTCGATCAGGTTTACGCGCAGTTTGGCTATTACCTTGAGAAAAACGGCGCGCTCACCTTCGAGGGCGCGGAAGGCGCGGCGAAAATCCAGCGACTCCTCGCGACCTACGTGTCCGATCCGCCTGACGAAATTCTGGGGAGCAAGATTACGTCGATACGTAACTTCGAGACCGACACGATTCGCGACGTCGAAGGCGACGAAATTCCCCGCGAAAAGATGCTGATTTTCGAATTGGCGGATCGAACGCGTGTGGCCGTGCGCGGTTCCGGCACCGAACCGAAAATCAAATACTACCTTTTCGCCGAGCGTCGCCCGGAAGGCGCGCAGTTCACTCCCGCGGAACTCAAGGCGATCAAACCGCAAGTCGAAGAGAAACTGGAGAAGCTCTGGAAATGCTTGCAGGCTGACGCACAGAAACGAGTTGCCGCTTAACTCCGCAGCCGTTCAATATCTGGCATGGGCGAAATCAGTCTCAACGGTGGCGAAATCACGATTCTGAAAACCCTCGGCCTGAGTGGCGGAATCACGCCCGGCATGCAACTGGTAGATCGGATGGAGGAGATGGAAGGCGCGGAATTCCTCGACACGCTCGCGGGTTTGATGGCAATGGGTTACGTGGTTGCGAACAAGGTCAACATTCGCACGATGGACGCGGTCAAGAATGCTTCCTTCCGCGTTAATCCTGCGTTCGCTCGAGATTTGAAGGACGCGGTCTATCCGTCCCGGCAGAAAAAGGCGGATACTGGGCGGCGCCGGCGGCGGTCCTGATTTTTCTCGAGTGAGCGGGGAATCGCCCATTCGAAAATGGCTCAAAGCCTGGCCGTGGCTCGCCGCCATCCTGAGCGGCCTGCTGACCACGCTTTGTTTCGCACCCTTCGAACAAACCTGGCTCTGCTGGATCGCGCTCACGCCATTGCTGGCGGCGATTTGGTTTTCCGGCGAAGGCGCGAAACGCCGCTGGCTGCGCGATCTGCTCCTTGGCTATGTCGCCGGTGTCGCTTTTTTTTGGACCGTTTTCTCCTGGCTGCACACTGTGACCGTCCCGGGATTGGTCCTGGTCGGGCTCTACATGGGAGTCTATTTCGCGATCTGGGGCTGGATCGCCGGGCTCGTTCGGCCGCGCCCCTCACTGACGAAAGAAAATGGGAGAACGTCTAACGTTCAACGTTCAACGTTCAGCGTTCAATTGGGAAATGCGCTGCCTAACGAGTCGCCGGAAGCGCGCTCGCCCTGGCTCAGTTCGCTTCATAATCTTTGGCTCGCGTTCGTTCTCGCCTCCGTCTGGACGGCGCTCGAATGGGTCCGCGGCTGGATGTTCACCGGCTGGGGCTGGAATGGACTTGGCGTCGCCCTGCACAAGATTTTGCCCATCATTCAGATCGCGGAGGTGACCGGGGTGGCTGGCCTTTCTTTCCTGGTCGCCTTTGCCAATGTCATCGCGATTGCAACCGTGCGCCGTTTTTTCCTCGAGATAAAGGTGCGAAAGCGGCGGCCGCATTTCGATTTTACTCTCACGATGGCGGCGATTGTCGGTCTTGCGGCCTACGGCATTCGCGCCTTGCAGGTGAAAAGTGCGACCGAGCCACTGCGCGTCGCGGCCGTGCAGGCCGATGTGCCCCGCGAGGAAAAATTCAGCCCGGCATTCGAGGAGACGATCTTCCAAGAATTCACTCGGCTGACCCAGGTTGCACTCGCCACCAGGCCACCGCCGCAACTGATCATCTGGCCGGAAAGTTCGACACCCGCGCCGGCGCTGGTCGATGCGGAGAATTACCGGTTCGTGATGAATCTCGCCGCTTCGATCAAAACGGATTTGCTCCTGGGCACGATCGACGTGGATGAGAAAGGCGATTACAACGCGGCGATCCTGGTCCCGAATGGCGCCCAGGACATCCAGGTCTATCGCAAGCTGCATCTCGTGCCGTTCGGTGAATATGTGCCGGGGCGAAACACGGTGCCGTTCATCGGCGCAGTCGTGGGCGACCAGGTGCCGGGAGATTTTACGCGAGGGAAAGAGCCGGTGGTATTTCGCCTGACGACGGATCGGGTGATGGTGGCGCCGCTGATTTGCTTCGAAGACACGCTCGGTGAATTAACCCGCCAGTTCGTCGTGCGCGGGGCAAACCTGCTCGCCAACGTGACAAACGACGGCTGGTTCCTGCGCTCCGCCGGTTCGCGGCAACATGTGGAGAATGCGATTTTCCGTTGCGTCGAAAATCGCCGACCGATGGTGCGTGCCGCCAATACGGGCATGACCTGTTTCGTCGATCGCTTTGGCCGGGTCACGCAGGTATTGCTCGACGCCGAAGGCAGCCAATTCACCGAAGGCGTACTAACCGGGACGGTGGAGGTGCCGACGAATGGCGCGCACACTTTCTACACGCGACATGGCGAACTTTTTGCGAAGATCTGTGCCGGCCTGACGTTGCTCTTTGTCCTCGTCCGCCTAACGAGATTCGCCAAACGCAGATCCGGGTAGCGCGCGTCCGGGTCGCGACGGTGGGTTTCGCGTGCATAGTCTCGCACGATGGAAAACGACTGCGTGATCTTCGCCCGCGGCCTGCGCAAATCCTACGGCCCGCTCGAGGCGGTCAAGGGGATCGACTTCGAGGTGCACGCGGGCGAGGTCTTCGGTTTGCTCGGACCGAATGGCGCCGGTAAGACGACCACCGTTGAAATACTAGAAGGTTTGCGTCCGCGCAGCGGCGGCGAGGTGAAGGTACTGGGGTTCGATCCCGATCGGCAGAAGCAAAGGCTCAAGGACCGCATCGGCGTCTGCCTGCAGGCGACGAACCTCCCGGATAAGATCAAGGTGCGCGAAGCGCTCGAACTGTTCGCTGCCTTCTATTCGAGACAGGTCGACGGCGAAGCGCTCCTGCACCGCCTGCAACTCTGGGAAAAACGCGAAGCCGGTTACGCCACACTTTCCGGCGGCCAGAAGCAGCGCCTCGCGCTTGCCCTCGCGCTGATCAACGACCCGCAGATGCTTTTCCTCGACGAACCCACGACCGGGCTCGATCCACAGGTGCGGCTCGAGATCCGCGATTTGATCGAAGAGCTACGTGCGGAGAAGCGCACGATTCTGATGACCACGCATTACATCGAAGAGGCGGAGCGCCTCTGCGACCGGGTCGCGATTATCGACAATGGCGTGATCATCGCGATCGGTTCACCGGCAGAGTTACAGGCGAAAAGCGCGACCCAGTCGAGCATCGAGATTTCGTTAAGCGAACCGCTTCCGGTGGGCGAATTACCTGCGTGGCCAGACGCCATTCGCGCGATCGTAAACGACGATCGGCGCCAGATCTCGGTTAGCTCCAGCCACGCGGCGAAGACACTGGTCGAGCTGATCAAGTGGATCGATGCGCAGGGTCTGGAACTCGACGATGTGCATCTCAACCGCCCGACCCTCGAAGACGTCTTCATCGAGCTGACGGGTAAACGGCTCCGCGACTAGCGAATGAAATCGTTTCTCGCTCTTCTCAAGATCGACTTGAAGCTGGCCAGCCGAAACCGGGCCGTTCTCTTCTTCAATTATCTTTTCCCACTGGCCTTCTTTTTCATCTTTGCCCAGATGTTCGATGCTCGCCAGGGCGCGGCCATTCTCCAGGTAGTCTCAATGGTGATCGTCCTTGGCATTCTCGGGAACGGTCTTTTCGGAGCGGGAATGCGTGCCGTGCAGGAGCGCGAGGAAAATGTGCTGCGCCGCTACAAGGTGACGCCGATCACGCCGGTGCCACTGCTCGCTGCTTCGATGATCACCGGCGTGATTCTCTACGTCCCGAGCGTCGTAATGATCCTTTTCCTGGCCCACCAGTTCTACGGAATGGCCGTGCCCGGGCAGCTCGTCTCCCTCCTCGTCTTTGTTTGTTTGGGTGCGATCGCTTTCCGCTCGTTAGGCCTGATTATCGCCGCAGTCGTCAATTCCTCTCAGGAAAGCAACATCCTCATCCAGCCGATCTACATGGCGATGCTTTTCCTGAGCGGCGCGACCATTCCGCTCACCTTCATGCCACACTGGTTGCAAAATATTACCCAGTTCATTCCAGCGACCTATCTGATGACCGGGATCGGCGGCATCATGCAGCGCGGCGAATCATTGCTTGCAAATTGGCAGGCGGTCGGGGCGCTCCTTGTCACCATCGGGGTCGCGACCTTCATCGCCACGAAGTTATTCCGCTGGGAAAAGGAGGAAAAATTGCGCGCCTCAGCCAAGCTCTGGGTGCTGGTGGTGCTTCTGCCGTTCCTGTTCCTCGGCGCCTACCAGGCGTGGAGTCAGCACGATCTGGTCAAGGCACGCATCCTGGCGCGCGATCTCCGCCGCGGGCAGACGTGGTTGATCCAGAACGCGCGCATCTTTGTCGGCAATGGCAAGGTGATCGAGTCGGGCGCGGTGCTCGTGAAGGGTGGAGAGATCGCCGAGGTTTACGACGGAAGTTTTCCCGACGCGAAAACGCTTAATGCCGAGGCAATCGATGCGGCCGGTAAAACCGTCCTGCCTGGCTTGATCGACATGCATGTGCATCTCGGTGCTCCGGGTGGATTCTACGACGACTGGTCGAAGTATGATCCAAATAAGGCTTACGAGCGCGCCTTGGAAGCCTACCTCTACTGCGGCGTGACCGCGGTTCGCAGCGCTGGCGACAAGCTGGATGACATGTTGAAGTTGCGGCAGCAGTTCAACAGCGGCGAAAAACTAGGCTCCGAACTGTTCTTCTGCGGACCGCTCTTCACCGCAGAAGGTGGACACGGCACCGAGTACGCAAAGCGAATGCCAGCGTTCGCGCGGGCTGGCTTCGATGCGCAGTTTCTGCGGCATCCCGAAGACCCGGGAGGAAGCGCGCAAGCAGGTCGACGAGCTGGCGGCGAAAGACGTGAACGCGATCAAGGGGATCCTCGAGGCCGGTGTGCCGGGCCATACCTTTAACCGGATGAATCTCGACTTGCTCCGCGCCGTAGTGGAGGAAGCGCACGCCAACAAGCTGCCGGCCTCCATCCACACCGGCGACAGCCGCGACGTGATCGATGCGGTCGCGCTCGGCGCGGACTCGATCGAACACGGTTCGTTCCGTGACGAGATCCCGGATGCGACGATCGCCGAGATGGCGGCAAAAGGCATCGCCTTCGATCCGACCTTGAGCGTCGCGGAAGGGTTCACGGATTTCAGCAAAGGGAAGACCGACCTCCTCAAGCGCTCCTTAGTCCAGCAGGTGGCAGCCAAGGAGCTGCTCACCGGTACCGAACACGCCGCAACGAGCGACGAAATGAAACCTTCTCGGGAGCAGATCGGCCAATACCCGATGTCGGTGGAAATCGGCGATCGCAATCTGATGAAAGCCTGGCACGCGGGCGTGCTCCTCGTGACCGGCTCCGACGCGGGCAACTTCCTCGTCGTTCATGGCCCAACCGTGCAACGCGAAATCGAGCTCTGGGTGGCGGCGGGAATTCCTCCGAACGTTGCGCTGCAGGCCGCAACTTCCAACGCTGCGAAACTGCTACGAGCGGACAAACGCATTGGCACGATCGAGAAAGGCAAGGAGGCGACGATGCTGATCGTTGACGGCAACCCGTTGCAGGATGTGCGGGCGCTCTCTTCGGTTTCGGTCGTGCTTCTGAAAGGCGAGCGGGTCAATCGGAACACGCTCTTCGAGCAGAAGTAGTCGCTACCAATGTGGAAAGGGCCTTTGTGCCCCGATGGGGCTGCGGCGCGCTAACTGATCGGGACGCAAAGGCCACTCCCACGTTCTCAAACCAGTTCTCCGGCCTAACGATAGTGGAGCCGAATGAGCTTCGGTTCTTTTCCCAGCACAACGAGAAAAAGATTGTCGTAATCAGATTCGGCCACGACGACACGAGAAGAGATTCCGAGTGCGCTGATGATTTGCGGCAGCGTGTTGGAATGCCCGACCACCAGGACGTTTCCCTGGGCTACCTGTAACTTCGCAAGCAACGACCTGAGGTCGTCGCCCGGGATCACTTCCGGCCGGATGCCTAACGACTTGGCGAGCGGCGCAGCGGTTTCCTTTGTGCGCTGGTATTCGGTGGTAAAGATGGCGGTGATTTGTGCGTCCTTCAGCGCCTGCGCCAAAGCCTTCGCTCGCGCCCGCCCTTCCGGGGAAAGACCAGTGTCGGACGGAACGTGGCCGCTGATCGCCGCGCGCTCGGCGTGGCGCACGAGAAAAATTACCGGCGGCTGGGCCAGCGCGGCGCTCGCAAAGGCGAATGTGCCGGCAACAAACAACGGCAGCCACGCGCTGGACGCGCGGCCGTAACGGATGCGCAACAACAGGCGGTTTTTCCAGCCCGTCCCTCCCGGGGGACGCATCGCTGGGCATGGTCGTCTCATATTCTTCCGTCTCCTTATCCGCTCCGGTGGCTTATCGGTTTGTGACCTCCTGTCGCAAAAGATACTCCATCTGGCCGTTCACGCTCCGCAGTTCCTCGGCAGCCCATTGTCCCAGCTTCTGCCACAAATCGGGAGGGAGGCGATTTAGTCCATCAAGCGAATTCGGCACAATTTCAGAAATTGGTTATGGTTTCGTTCCGATCGCCTTGCCTATGAAATCGACCACCGGACTTCATCATGTCACCGCAATCGCCGGACCTGCGCAGGAGAATCTCGACTTCTACGCTGGTGTTCTCGGGATGCGACTGGTGAAGAAAAGCGTCAACCAGGACGACCCGGGCACCTACCACCTCTTTTACGCCGACGCCGAGGGACATCCGGGAACCGATCTGACGTTCTTCCCGTGGGCTGATCTCGCGCCGAGTCGCGCTGGTTACGGATTGAGCACCGAGGTGTCGCTGGCGGTTCCGCCGGGAAGCTTGGACTTTTGGAGCGCGCGGTTGGCTCGTTACGGGACGCAGGTTTTTGAACCGGAAATCCGTTTCGGTCAGCGCGTTCTTCCACTGGCTGATCCGCACGGACTGAAGATTGCCCTGACCGAAAGCGAAAGCTCGTTAGGGCGTCCCTTCACTCCATGGGAACGAAGTCCGATTCCAGTCGAGCGGCAGATTCGCGGCCTGGAGAGTGCACGGATGGTAGAACGCGATCTCGAGGAAACGGTTTCGTTCCTCGTCGAATCGCTTGGTTTCCGGAAAATTGGAGAGGAAGGGAGTTGGCAGCGTTACGCCGTCTCGCAAACGGAGGGACGTGCTTCCGCACGTCCTGGACTCGGTGCGGCGAGTCCCTCCGGGCAGTACGTCGATCTCCGTTCCACGCCCGAATCCTCACGCGGCGCATGGGGAACAGGCAGCGTTCATCATCTCGCCTGGCGGGTTGATGATAGCGCGCACCAACTTGAAATACGCGAACGCGTTCTGCGCGGCGGCGCGCATCCGACGCCAGTGATCGATCGGTTCTGGTTCAAATCGGTTTACTTCCGCGAGCCTGGCGGCGTCCTGTTCGAACTCGCCACCGACGGGCCCGGTTTCCATGTCGACGAAGAAATGGCCTCGTTAGGCGAGTCGCTCGTCCTTCCGCCCTGGCTGGAGCCGAACCGGGATGCGATCGCAAAAGTCCTGCCCACTTTGAGCATGCCGGACGAAATTACCGCCTGACATGATTGCTCAAACGGATCGCCTCGATTCAATCCGCGATGCCCGACCCGCCGAAGGCCTGTTCGCGGAAAAAGACTGGCTCATTTCGCCGGAGCCTTTCCCGGTCGAAGCCAGGCTTCGAGCCAATCTCGAGCGCCTCGGGCACCAGCTTTTCGTTTTCCAGCGCGCCTGTAATCAGCTCTACCAGCAAAGCGCTAAAGGAAAACAGCCGGAATGGATCGCGCGCTATCTCGACATTGGGAAGCCGCCTGCTCTCGTCGAGTATTCGCGCCGAAAGGAATTCCGCGATGTGCTCCCGCGCGTCATCCGGCCAGATCTTATTCTGGACGATGAAGGGTGGACGATCGCGGAAACCGATTCGGTTCCGGGCGGGATTGGATTAACCGGCTGGCTGAATCAAACCTATTCCGGTCTCGGTTCCGATGTGGTCGGTGGCGCGGAGGGAATGCTCGACGGCTTCGCCACCGTTTTGCCCGAGGGAGGCGACATTCTCGTCTCGCAAGAGTCCGCTACCTATCGGCCGGAGATGGAATGGCTCGTCAGGCAATTGAATGCGCGCTTAGGCAGGGTAGCGCAAGCTTCCGGCATGCGGGACGAAACGAGCAAGCTGGAAGTTCGTGCTACCCCGCTGTGGCGGGTCCTCCCGGCGGAAAATTATCAGCCTCAATCCGGGCGCGATGTCTACCGGTTCTTCGAGTTGTTTGACCTGCCGAATCTTCCCGGCATCAGCGCGCTAATGGAAGCCGCGGACCGCGGTGAACTCAGCGTCACGCCGCCCTTCAAGCCCTATCTCGAGGAGAAAATGTGGTTTGCGCTCTTCTGGCTCCAGCCGCTGCGTGATTTTTGGCGACGCGAACTGGGCGACAAATATTTTCGCACCTTTCAAAGGATCCTCCCCTACACCTGGATTCTCGACCCCACACCCTTGCCGCAGCACGCGGTCATACCGCGCCTTGAGATTCAGAATTGGCATGAAGCGGCCAAGTTCAGCCAAAAGGAGCGCGATCTTCTGCTCAAGGTGAGTGGCTTCTCGCCGTTAAGCTGGGGCAGTCGTGGTGTGGCGCTGGGCGCGGATCTGCCGCATGCGGAATGGCAGCAGCGGATCAACGACTCTCTGGCCAGGTTCGAGGAGGAGCCGACCATCATGCAGCGGTTTCACAAGGGCCGGCTCTTCGATCACCCGTATTGGGATATCGAAACCGGCGAACTCAAGACGATGCGTGGTCGAGTCCGTCTGTGTCCGTATTATTTTGTCGAGCCGGAGCGCGTCACGCTACGCGGCGCACTCGCCACGATTTGTCCGGCGGACAAGAAGCTGCTCCACGGTATGAGTGACGCGATCCTTGTGCCGAGCTGTTTTGCGGAAGCACCGGAAGTCAGGCGTCTCGCCTGACTTGGCCGACGACCTTCCAGCCCGTCGGTTCTTCGGGCACGCTGGAAGGCTGCCCGCCGAGTCAGGCGAGACGCCTAACTTCCGAGGCGCAACCCTCGTGGAATCAGGACGCGATCAAGGAGATCGAACAATCCCTGGACGAGAAGGGCGAGGAGCGCGGCCGGAATGGCTCCTTCGAGGATCGTGGCGTTGTCATTGAGGTTGAGTCCGCTCAGGATCGGTTCGCCCAAACCGCCGGCTCCGATCAGCGCGGCAAGAGTAGCAGTTCCTATATTGATGACCGCGCTGGTCTTGATCCCGGCGAGGATCGTGCGGGAAGCGAGGGGGAGATAGATTTTTCGGAGGCGCGCAAACGGTTCGAGCCCGAGCGCGATCGCAGAATCGCGCAAGGCGGGCGGGATGTCCTGCAAACCCGTTGCCGTGTTCCTGACGATCGGGAGCAATCCGTAAAGAAAGAGCGCGACAATCGCAGTCATCGCACTGATGCCAAGGAACGGGACCGGCACAAGGAGCGCGAGAAGGGCGAGCGAGGGAATGGTTTGAATCATCCCGACGATCGCGAGGATTCCTTGGCCGAGCGCGCCACCGCGGCTGGCGGCGATTCCGAGCGGCAGGCCAATCAGGATGGAAAGCAGGAGTGAGATGCCGGCCAGTTCAAGATGCCGACCGATCCAACGCGCAAGGTTGTGGACCAGCTGTGATCGCGGCGCGATGCCGTCAGGCGCGGCATTGACGTAAAGCGAGGCGGCATCGGCATAATTCTTGGTGCGCTCGGCGGTGGCGTTGAGTGCGGTCATTTTCGCTTCGTCGATGTCTCCGAAGTGGTTGAGTGCTTCGACTGCGCGCGGATCGAGGCTCAGCCGGTATAGGAAGACGGCCTTGTATTCCGGAAAGAAGTGCAGGTCGTCGCGCAGGACGACGAGGTCGTTTTCGGCAATCTTGGCGTCGGTAGAATAGGCGTCCTTAACGTCGATCGAACCGTTGGCGAGCGCGGCGTATCCGATCGCGTGATCGATTCCGCTGACATTAGGCATGGTCAGGCCATAGGCTGCCATGAGCGGACGCCAGCCATCCCGCCGATCAAGAAACTCATGGGTCAGACCGACCTTCAACGCCGCATGCCGGCGTAAATCGGTGATCGTTCGAATCCCGAGTTTCTCCGCTTCGGTCCGGCGCATGACTAGGGCGTAAGTGTTGTTGAACCCGAGGTCCGTCGACATTCCGACGCCCAATTTCTCCAAAGCTCGCCGCATTTCATTTTCGTCCAGCGGTTGCTTCGCCTTCAGAATTTCCTCACCGATCGTGCCAGTATATTCGGGATAGAGATCAATCTGGCCGCTTCTTAGGGCCTGCCAGAGGATGATGGTCCCGCCCATGCCGGGACGCTCTTCAACTTGAAATCCCGCGCGTTCGAGGACGGTTTTTGCGACTTCACCGAGCACATACGACTCGGTGAATTTCTTCGAGCCGACGACGATCGGTTTTGCCACAATCGAAGCGCCGGAGCCAAAGAGCAGTGCGATCAGCAGAAACGGCATTTTCAAAATTTCACACTTCGTTGCGCATTGATGAAATCGGAGACAAACGCGTTAGCCGGATGATCGCGCAGCTCCGCAGCCGTACCGCGCTGCACGATCCGACCCTCGTTCAGGAGGACAATCTCGTCTGCTAGGTAAGCCGCTTCCGCCATGTCGTGCGTGACCAGGACGACGCTCTGTTTCAAGCGCGCGAAGATTTCCTTCAGGTCCTTTTGCAACGCTGACCTCACGAGTGGGTCCAGGGCGCCGAGAGGCTCATCGAGCAGGAGCAATTCGGGCGAAAGCATGAGCGCACGCATCAGGCTGACACGCTGGCGCTGGCCGCCGGACAGCTCGGCCGGATAACGATCGAGCGCGGCGCGTGGAAACTGGGAGAGCGCGCAAAGTTCTTCGAGCCGCGGGTTCGTCTCGGAAGCCGGCCGGCCGAGATGACGCGACATGAGGAGAACATTCGCGCGAGCGGTGAGATGCGGGAAGAGGCCGCCTTCCTGAATCACATAACCGATCCGTCGGCGAAGATCAGGCGCGTTATCGGTCGTCATCTCGACGGCGTCGAATCTGATCGTGCCGGCATCCGGGTCGATGAGTCGAATGATCACCCGGAGCAAAGTCGATTTTCCACACCCGCTTGGGCCGATCAGGGCGGTCGTTAAGCCCCGTTTCAGTTCAAGATCGATGGCGTGGAGGGCCGTCGTGCCGTTAAAGCTTTTGCGGACGCCGATCAGTTGAACAAGCGGATGCATCCAGGTGTAAAGACGGCTGTGTCCGCCGCGCAAACCATGCTCCAGCGGGCGACACGCCCGCCACTACACTCGATCGCTTAGCGTGTTGTAAAATGGAAAACGGCAAAAAGTTTGTCTGGATCCGTCCAGACGCGCGCGAGCTGAAAACCGGCCGAGGCGGCCAAAGTGGCGAAGCCTTCGATCGTGTGCTTGTAGGAGAATTCCGTGATGATTTTCTCGTCCGGTGCGAATTGAAATCGGCGCCCACCCAGATGCACGATCTGCTCTCCCTCGCTGAGCAGATGCATCTCGATGCGAGACGCTTTTTCGTTGTAGATGGCGCGATGCCGCCAGCGAGTCAGATCGAAGTCGGCGCCGATCTCGCGGTTTGCCCTGACGAGCAGGTTGAGGTTGAAGGCGGCGGTTACGCCGGCGCTGTCGTTGTAGGCCGCTTCCAGAATTTCGCGTGGTTTTTGCAGGTCTACGCCGATGATGAGTCCGCCGCTACGTCCGCACAAATGGGCGACGCGAGTGAGGAAATTACGCGCTACCTCTGGTTGCATGTTGCCGATGGTCGAGCCGGGAAAGAAAACCGCGATGTGATCGGGCGTACGTGATGGCATCGGCAATTCCAGCGACTGGAGATAGTCGGCGCAGACCGGCAGGACCTCCAGCGCCGGCATCTCGCGGCTGAGCGCTTCGGCAGAGTCGGTCAGCCGTTGTTTCGAGATGTCGACCGGCACGTAGGCGATCGGATTTTCGAGTTGCTCGAGCAACATCCGAGTTTTCACGCCCCCCCGGTTCCGAACCCGACGATCTCCGCATTCTCGCCAATCGACGCCGCCATCTCTGGAACGTAACGGCGCAGGATTTGGGTTTCGGTGCGGGTCACATAATATTCCGGGAGATCGCAGATTTCCTGAAACAGGTCCGAGCCGCGTTCGTCGTAAAAGAACTTCGTCGGCAAGGTGCGCGGCGAATTCGAGAGTCCGGTAAGCGCCTGCTCAAGGAAATCAGATCGCGCCGGCTCGAGATCAAGCAATGCAAGTCCGTTGGCGGTGCGATTCATGACGGATCGCGCGCCAGTCGGATGCCGGTGAATTGCCAGCGTTTTTCCGGTTGAAAGAAATTGCGGTAGGTCGCGCGAATGTGGCTGCGCGAGGTAGCGCAGGAGCCGCCGCGCAGGACCATCTGGTTGCTCATGAACTTGCCGTTGTATTCGCCGAGCGCACCGGGCGCGGCGCGATAGCCGGGGTAGGGGAGATAGGCGCTCCGCGTCCATTGCCAGACGTCGCCGAACATTTGCGTCAGCTTGTCGTTAGGCTGGGTTTCCACCGGCGCGGGTTGAAAACGTTCGCTCTCGACGAAAGCACCTTCGATCGGTAAGTCGCGCGCGGCGCATTCCCATTCAAACTCAGTCGGCAGGCGTGCCCCGCTCCAGTTTGCGAAGGCATCTGCTTCAAAATGGCTGATATGGGTGACGGGTTCCGATTCGTCGACCGCGCGGAGTCCGGCGAGGGTGAAGTTCCACCAGGTGCCGTCCCGCTTCGTCCAGTAAAGCGGCGCCTTCCAACCGCCCGAGACAGGGTCGTTGAGGGTCGTCCAGCCTAACGACAGCCAAAACTCCGGCCGTTTGTAGCCATCCGCCTCCATGAACTCGAGGTATTCGCCATTGGTCACCGGGCGGGTCGCGAGCGAGAAAGCGGGAACCAGCGCGCGATGCCGCGGTCCTTCGTTGTCGTAGCTGAAACCGCGCCCGTCGTGCCCGATTTCGAGAATCGTTTCCGGGAAGTCGACAAAGTTCGACGGAGCAACCCAGCGAGGCGCGATCTGCTCGTCGCGTTCGCGGTAGACTGGATGGAGTGGGTTTTGCGCAAAGACATGCTTGATGTCGCTCACGAGCAGTTCCTGATGCTGCTGTTCGTGATGCAACCCGATGGTGAAAACCGGTTCGATTTCCACGAGCAATTCTTCTTCCGCTCGTCCGAGTAATTCCTCGATGTGCTGATCGATCGAGCTGCGAAAGCGGTAGGTATCGGAAAGTGTCGGACGCGAGATTAGTCCGCGCAGGTCGCGCCGATGCATGTCGCCCGCCGCGTTGTAATAGGAGTTAAAGAGATAGGCGTATTGCAGATTTTCCGGTCGATATCCCGGCATCCAGACCTTGAGAATGAAGGTCTCGAAAAACCAACTGGTGTGCGCGAGGTGCCATTTCGTCGGGCTGACATCGGGCATCGATTGCACGACGCAATCCTCCGGTTGGAGCGTTTCACAGAGCCGCTCCGTGAACCGGCGGACCTCGCGATACCGCGCCAGGAGGGCATTCCGGCGATCATTTGGTCGGATCGCGGTGGCTTGCCGCGTTCGCGGCGCGATTTCATCCATTGCTGAGGCGCTTTTCACTTCTGTTCGCGTTCCTGATCCAACTTCTCGCGGCGCGCCTCGACCATCTGGTCGTGGGCTGCCTCCTCGATCCCGCCGCTGACCAATTCCTCCCCGACGTTCTCATCCTCGTCGAAGCCATTTTTCGGCGCCCGATGGCCGGAAGCGCCCGGAATGTCGTCCCGCTCGCTCAGTTCGTCGTCCACCTCATCGTCCACCTCCGGCGCGTGGGATCCTTCCAGACCGATCAATTCATTCTTCGCCTGATGCCAGTCTGCCTCGGTAAATTCATCCGGATTTCGCTCGTCTATCATTGCGATTTCCCGCGCCCGCTTCTCGACCATCTCTGGGGAGGGGACGCCGAGACCATCTCCGTGGAGGCTGATTTTCCCGTGCGGCGAGTGTGGTCGGTCATTCATAACTGGTAATACGCATGGCGGACTCCAAACATTTGCATCACTGCGCCGGTTTTGCATCTTGCGCACCCCGAAACTCCACCGATCGCCGGCAATGCGCCTTTGGCCGCGCTGTTGTCGGCCTGCAATCTGTCGCCTTCGAAAGGAAAAAGGAATCCGAAACTTCTCAACCCGGCTCGCCAGATTCGAGGAAATAGAGAAGCCGCCAGATCCGATCCGTCTGGCCGCGTTCGATGACCTGGACCGGCGTGGAACCGTCGAGTGCCGGGTTCGGCTCCTTGAGCCAGCGGCCAACGTCTTTTGGTTTCATCAAACGGGAGAGGCTGTCGAGGAGCCGATCCATTTCGACGAGGGCGCGCCGCACCGGAGCCGAGGGAGTTTTGCCGTTGCTCCAACCGGCAACCGCGCGGAGCGAGAAGCCGGTCATGCGACTAAGAGTTTCCTGCCGCAGGCCAAACCTCTGGGCGATTTTTTCAATCGCCGGCGGCTCGGGCAGCCTCATGGCGGGGTGATAAACGGCGGCGGTTTCTTGGACGCGCGCGCCGGCTTCGCCTCGCCGGGCCGTTTTTTTCTTTGCTTTCATGTTTCCACTCTAACTAGCGTCCGGCAGAAGCGCAAGCAATTGTTCATGCATATATGCATGTGACATTACTGCAAGCGGAACCGGTCGAGTTTGTCGGACTCGAGCACGGTGACCCGGCTGGCTGGACGATGATTCTCCGGAAGATAAACCACGTTCACAACCTCCGGCACGCGCGCCGAGGGCACAAGAAGACCTTCCCCCTTGTTCGAAAAAACGGCACGACCGATCGCCTGTGTTAGGCTTTCCCGCCCGTGCTCCTGAACCTTGCGCCAATCTTCCTCTCTCAGCGCGTCGAGGGTAAGACCAAGTCGCGCGCGGATTGACGCATTCGTTAGGTCGAGAACCGCCTGCAACGAAAGTTCGATCGCCACGAGGAGTCGCGGCGTGCGGAAAGGCCAGGGAACACGCGCGTAGTCTGCGGTCGCGCGCGACTCCTCGACCGCTACCGTGTCGAGAGTGCTGCCGTAAACCGCGCGAAAGGAACCGATCGCGTTCCAGCGCCCGCCGTGGAGAAAGCTTCCCTGACCAACCAGAATACTTTTCGGGTCTGGGTAATCGAGCGTCGTCACCCGATATGCCGCGCCTTTCCAAGGTCGCAACAATCGACCCTCGTCGACCAGCTTTTTGTGCAGCCTTCTGAAGGCCGGATTCGCTTGGCTTTTCATCGGGTTAATTTATCGCAGATCAGTGATGGAAAATCGAAACGGATCCAGGTTAAAAGCCGGAAATGAGACGGACCAAGGTTTCCCAGGAGGCGACCGCCGTTCGGAGCTGGAAAACGGCAAGAAAGCTTTTACAGATATCAAACTTCCTGACGAGGCTTCTCTCCCGGGAAGATCATGTTTCCGGCGATTCCGGAAGCGTTCCTGACCGGGCGACCGCCGTTGGAAGCTGGCGATTTATCAACGGAATGCTTTCGGGGGAGGCGGGGGCGGGAATCGAACCCGCGAATAGAGGTTTTGCAGACCCCGACCTTACCACTTGGCTACCCCGCCGAGTTTTTGGAACCGGAGCGTAGGCGCGCGCTTTCGGTGTGTCAACGAACAGGCGCCCTTCATTCAACGCTGAACTCCAAATGCTTTCGGGGTTGAGCGTTGAACGTTGAACGTTGAACTTTGGCACGATGTCCAGTCTTTCGTCCGTGCTCTTTGCCCGCGCCCGCCTGCGCATTCCCGGTGGAGTCAATTCTCCCGTGCGCGCCTTTCGCGGTCTGGGACGCGAGCCGTTTTTCGTCGATCGCGCCGCGGGGGCCAACATCTGGGACGTCGATGGAAAGGAATACATCGACTATGTCGGCACCTGGGGACCGGCGATCCTCGGACATGCCCCGGCGGTCGTAATCGATGCCGTGCGTGAAGCCGCCACCCGCGCCGTCAGCTTTGGAATTCCAAATCCGCTCGAGGTCGAGATGGCGGAATTGATCTGTCGCTGGGTTCCGTCAGTTGAAAAGGTCCGGATGGTCAACAGCGGGACCGAAGCGACCATGTCGTGCGTTCGACTGGCGCGCGGCTTCACCGGGCGCGACAAGATCATCAAGTTTGAAGGCTGCTATCATGGGCATGTCGATTCGCTCCTCGTCCACGCGGGCAGCGGCGCTCTTACCCATGGACAACCCGACAGTGCCGGCGTCCCGAAGGAATTTGCCGGCCTCACGATCGCACTGCCTTTCAACGACCTCGAGCACGTGCGCGCTGTATTCCGAAACAATCCCGGCGAGATCGCCGCCATCATCCTCGAGCCGATTCCGGCCAACGCCGGTCTCTATTTCCCGCAGCCCGGTTTTCTCGAGGGCCTTCGCGCGGAATGCAGCGCGCATGGCAGCACTCCTGATTTTCGACGAAGTGATGACCGGTTTCCGCGTGGCGCGCGGTGGTGCGCAGGAAGTCTACGGAATCCGTCCGGACCTCACCGCGCTTGGTAAAGTCATCGGCGGCGGATTACCAGTCGGGGCCTTTGGTGGTCGCGCCGAAATCATGGATAAACTTTCGCCGCTAGGGCCGGTCTACCAGGCGGGGACGCTCTCGGGCAACCCGCTCGCGATGGCGGCCGGTCTCGCACAACTGCGCGAGTTGGAGCGAGTCGATGGCTGGAAGCGGCTCGAAAGCCTTGGGGCGCAGCTCGAACAGGCAACGAAAGAGTCGTTAGGCAAGACAAAGACCGAGGCTAGCTTTCATCGCATCGGCTCGATGTTTTGTCTTTTTTTCACCGCCGGACCGGTGCTCAATCTCGAGGACGCGCGCCGGAGCGACATCGGCAGGTTCGTTCGCTTTTTCAATCACTGCCTCGACGCGGGCGTTTACTTTGCGCCGTCGCAGTTTGAAACGGGCTTCCTCTCGACCGCGCACCAACCGGAGCAGATCGATCAGACGGCGCGCATCGTGCACGAGGCGCTGGCGCAAGCTTGTCGTTAGGCTGGAGGCGCGCAAAACCTTTGCGTCCCTTGGTTCCCTGCACTAGGAAAAGCTCCTCGTGAGTCAAACTTCGCCGGTCCGCGTCCGTTCTCTCGCCAAGTTCTTTTTCCAGGGCGACCGCAAGTTCTTTGTCAAGGGCGCCACCTACGGACCATTCAAGCCCGACGCGGCCGGCGATTATCTCGGCACCGCGGAGCAGGCGCGGCGTGACCTCGCGCAAATGCGCGAGCTAGGGATCAACGTGGCACGGATCTATCATCTGCCGCCGCGCTGGTTTCTCGATTGTTGTGCAGAAGCCGGCGTGCGCGTCCTCATCACGCTCCCGTGGGCGAAGCATGTCGAGTTTCTCACCCGGGCGAAAACACGGCGAGCGATCGTCAAGCTCGTCCGAGAAGCGGTCGCGAAACACGCCGGGCATCCCGCCATCTTTGGTTATCTCGTCGGAAACGAGATCCCGACCACCATGGTGCGCTGGCTGGGCGTGCGGCGGGTCACGGAATTCGTTGAAACCCTGATTCGCGTCGGCCGCGAGGCTGATCCTAGCGTTCTCTTTTCCTACGCCAGTTATCCGCCAACCGAGTATCTCCTGCCGCAGAACGTCGATTTCTGCTGCTTCAACGTTTACCTGCACGTTCAGCGCGATTTCGAAAAATACCTCCTGCGCTTGCAAAACCTGGCAGAAGAAAAGCCGCTCATGCTCGGCGAGTTTGGGATGGATACGATTCGCCACTCCGAGGAGGAGCAGGCGCAAATGCTCAGTTGGCACGTCGAGAGCGTGGTCCGCTGCGGCCTGGCCGGAACGATCTTCTTCGCCTGGACCGATGAATGGTACACCGGCGAGCAGGAGATCACTGACTGGTCTTTCGGACTCGTCAGGCGCGATCGCACCCCAAAGAAATCGTTCTTTACCCTGCAAAAAAAACTCGGCCAGGACGACGCCTCGCTACCGCATCGCGATCTGCCGCGTACGCCCTTTGTCTCGGTCATCGTCTGTTCCTACAACGGCGCGAAAACGCTCGCCGCCTGCCTCGAGTCGTTAGGCAAAATCAATTACCCGGCCTACGAGGCCATTTTGGTTGACGATGGCTCAACCGATGACACTCCGAAAATCGCCGCCCGTTTTCCCCACATCCGCTATATCTGCCAGGATAATCACGGCCTGAGCTATGCACGCAACGCCGGGGCCGCTGCCGCCAAAGGTGAGGTTCTGGCCTACACCGACTCCGACTGCATGGCCGATCCCGACTGGCTGTATTATTTGATCGGCACGCTTCTCAGCGGCGACTACGCGGGCGTGGGCGGCCCAAACATTTCGCCGCCGGCGGAAAACTGGGTGCAGGCCTGCGTGGCGGCGGCACCGGGCGGACCGAGCCACGTCCTACTAACCGACACCGTGGCCGAGCACATTCCCGGTTGTAACATGGCCTTTTACCGCTGGGCCTTTGATACCGTCGGCGGCTTCGACATCGAGTATCGCAAGGCGGGAGATGACGTCGATTTCTGCTGGCGCTTGCAACAGGAAGGCCACGTCATCGCGTTTAGCCCGACCGCGATTGTCTGGCATCACCGCCGCTTCACCTTAAGAGCGTTTCGCAAACAGCAGGCCGGCTACGGCGAAGCGGAATCGATGTTGCGATTCAAGCACCTGATTTTCTTTGGCCCGACCGGGACCGCCAAATGGCGGGGCCAGATCTACGGCTCGCCGCGCTTCAGCTGGTTCATCAATCGTCCGATCATCTATCACGGGATTTTTGGCGAGGGGCTTTTCCAGTCGATCTACCCGTCGCCGCAGTCGGAAATCGCGAACTACCTCAGCAGCATCGAATGGTTCGTGCTCACGCTCTTTTTGTTTGGGCTCGGAATTTTTCTCCCGGTGCTGCGGATCGTTCCCTATCTGATGCTTGGGGGCACGCTCTGCGTCGCGCTTTCCTACATGCTGCGGGCGCGAATCGAGCCGAAGTTCGACACTGCGGCGGCGCGTTTGCTTGTCATGTTCCTCGCCTTCGCGCAACCGTTGGTGCGCGGCTGGAATCGCTACTTCACCTGGCTGCAATTCAAGCGCACTCCGCGCGGCGTTATCGGGACGCACGAGAAAATGACCTCTGGAAAAGCGGGACGGGGAAACCTGCGGGGACGCGTTTACTGGAGTGAGGAGGCGGTGGAGCGAAACGCCCTCTTGAAGTCGATCTTCGCGTTGCTGGAGGAAGAAGGCTGGAGCTATTCCGCCGACACCGGCTGGAAGGAATGGGACATCCAGATCTACGGCAACTTTTTCTGGAGCGTCATCCTTCGGACCGTGACCGAATATCATGGCGGTCCGAAATGCCTGACGCGCGTGCGGCTTCGTTACCGCTTCGTCACCACGACGATCATCATCAACCTGCTCGTCCTCTCGATGATTATCTACCGCGACCTCAACAGTGGCGGGGTGGATTGGCGAATCCTGATTCCCTACGTGCTCTTCCTTCTCTTTCTCGCTTCGCGGGCCCGGCGTCTCAAACGGCGGGTGGCTGAAATCGTAGACGTCGCGGCTTACCGGCTTGGGCTGCAGCGAATCCGCAAAGAAAAGACCGCCGATGTGGTTCGTTAGGCACACGCGGCTCTGGCTCGCGCTTCTCGCCGAGATCCTGCTCCTGGCCGCGTTGCACCGGTTCGACGACTGGCGCTATGCTTCGATGCCGGTCAAGTTTGTCGAGACCGCGGTCCTGAGCGGAATCGCGTTCTTTGCCGCTGCCTCCTTCTTCGGCCAACTCCAAGCCGGACGCCGGGTGACGATCGTTTTTTGGAGTGTGGCACTTCTTCTGCGCTTTGTTGCGCTCCCGCTCGAGCCGGGCGACGACCTCTGGCGTTATCAGTGGGAAGGGAAAGTTCAGAACGCCGGTTTCAATCCCTACGTTCTCGCGCCTAACGACGAGCAACTGACTTCTCTGCGTGCACAGTTCTCCGCCTGGAGCCAGATCAACCATCGCGATTACAGCGCGATCTATCCGCCGGGAATGGAACTGATTTTTGCCGGGCTCAGTCGGCTTTCTGCCGGTGCGATCATTTACAAACTGCTCTTTGCCGCGGCCGATCTGGCGGCAATTGCGGTGCTGCTCCGCCTGATCGGTGGCCGAACGCGCCATGCCGACGCTGCCTGGTATGCCTGGAATCCACTCGTCGCCTACAGCTTCGCCGGGTCGGCGCACTTCGACAGTTTGATGATTCTACCGATGCTCGGCGGCATTCTCTGTTTCGTGCGCAGCCGCTCCGCCGCCGAATCGGCCGGACAATGGCGTTGGGCGGTTTTCGGAGCGGTCGCGTTAGGCGCAGCGATTTCGATCAAGCTCGTCCCGGCCCTGCTTTTGCCAGTCTGCGTTTTCGCGCTCGGCCGCCGCGCCTGGGCGCTCGGCCTTAGCCTGGGAATTCCGGCACTGCTCAGTTTGCCTTTCGGATTTCCCGGAGTGCCGATCTGGAAATCGTTGGGGCGATTCATTTATGTCGCGCGCTTGAACGACATGTTTTGGTGGATCGTCGAGGACACCTTCTGGCCAAATCCACACCAGAAGAACTACCACTACAACGTCGTTATCATTCTTGCCGTCGTTCTGGTTTCACTATGCTTTATTTGGAATTGGAAGCGCGGTTTGCTTTGGGTAATGGGCACAGCGTTGATCCTGAGCCCGGTGCTGCACCCTTGGTATTGCACGTGGATTTTGCCTTTTGCCGCTTGGCGGCGAGTCGATGCCTGGCAGGTGTTCTCGGTCACTGTTTTCGCCTACTACCTCTTCTGGAACGAGCGCCTCTTCGTCCTCCCATGGCACTCCGAGCCGTGGCTGCGCGGGTTCATTCTCATACCGCCGATCGTGGCCGCGTTCCTTGCCCTCCGGCGCAGATCTCTGCCTAACGAGTCGGCGGCTTAAAGGCGGTATCGAGCGCGACGCGAAAATCCGCCGGGATCGGCGCTTCGAAAAGGAGCCGCTCATTCGTGCGTGGATGAGTGAAGCCGAGTTTCCAGGCATGCAACATTTGGCGCGGCGCGCTGCCCGTCTTTCCGTAAAGCGCGTCGCCGATCACGGGATGTCCGAGATGGTGGAGGTGCACCCGAATCTGGTGCGTGCGCCCGCTGTGCAGCACGCACTCGATCAGGCTGACGCCACCGCCGGATTGGAGTACACGGTAATCGGTCCTGGCGGCGCGGCCGCGGCGCGCATCGACACACATCTTTTTTCGCTGCATCGGATGGCGGCCGATCGCGGCGTCAATTGTTCCGCGGTTGCGTTTCAACGTCCCGGTAACGAGCGCGAGATAGATTTTCGTTGCTTCCCGCTCGGCGAACTGTCGCGCCAAGGCTTGATGAGCAGCGTCATTCTTGGCTACGACGAGGCAGCCGCTCGTTTCCTTGTCGAGACGATGCACGATCCCGGGCCGCTGTTTCCCGCCAATCCCGGAAAGGCTGGTGCAATGATAGAGGAGCGCGTTGACCAGCGTGTGCGCGAGGTTGCCGGCGCCGGGATGCACCACCACTCCAGGCGGCTTGTTGAGCACGAGAAGATCTTCGTCCTCAAAGAGAATCTCAAGCGGAATCTCCTCGGCCTCCGCCTCAATCTCCTCCAGCGGCGGGATGGTTAGCCTGACGACATCACCGGCGCGCACCGTCTGGCGCGGGCGCGCGTTTTTGCCCTGCAATTGCACCTCACCGTTCCGAATTAAGGCTTGGAGGCGCGAACGAGAGAACTGCGAGAGCGCCGCGGCGAGGTAGCGATCCAGTCGCCAGCCGGCTTGTTCGTTAGGGACATTCAACTCTATCATCGGAGACAGCGAACAAGCTCGCGCCCAAAGCCGCGGACGCAAAAGCGGAATTCCGCGACCTTGTTGCCGCGTGTCTCTCTGTCCGTGAAAAAGCAGCTGGCGCATGTTGTGCTCCCTGAGGAGGAATGCGCCCGCTTGCTTTGTTGCTTGCCGTCGGACTCGTCGGAGCAGTCGCGGCTGGCCCTCCGCCGCTTTCGAACAAAGAGATCGCGCTCATGCTGCGCTCCGGATATTCGAGTGCTGGCATCCTCGCCGAGATTACTCGCCGCGGCGCACTGGAGCCGCTCGATGCGACCACGAAAAAAACACTGCTCGAGTTTGGCGCAACGGCGCAGCTAATCAGCGCTCTGGAGGCGGGGACATTCAAGATCGACGGCGTTGCAGCAGAACTGGCGCGACAGCAAGCGGCGGAGGCGTCCGCGCGGCAGGAAGCGCAGACCGAGCAGACGTTTCGCGACGCTACCAGGGTGCTCGGAGAGCACGCCGCCCGGTCCACTGCCGCCGCGCCTTCCACGGACGCCTCCATCATGCGGGGGTTGCGCGATAAACTGATCGTTTGCCGCGATGGTAGCATCAGTCCCGCCGACGATCCTGGTCTCGAAAATAAGAGGCTGATCGCGTTCTATTTCTCGGCCCACTGGTGCGCGCCGTGCCGCAAGTTCACTCCCCAGTTGGTTGATTATTACAATCAGATCGAGCCGCAGCACCCGGAGTTCGAGATCATCTTCGTCAGTTGCGACCGATCGCGTTTCAACTGGGAAACCTACATGCGCGACAGCAAAATGCCGTGGCCCTCGATCGACTACGATCAATTGCCTGGTCTGGGCAACCTGCGACAAATCGGCGGCAGCGGCATCCCATCATTAGTCTTGCTCGACGCCACCGGGCACATTCTCTCGAGTAGCTTTGAAGGCGACAAATATCTTGGCCCGCGAAAGGTCCTGGCCGACTTGCAGAAAATCTTTGCTCGTGGTGCGAACACGCCCCTGGCTCAGACGCGCTAAGATTTATTCCTCGCTCCGGTTGCGATACCCGGAAACAAACGCGTGGCGAAACTCGTCGAAGCGGCCGGCCTCAATCTCGCTCCGGGCGCGTTTCATCAATTCGAGATAGAAATGCAGGTTGTGCAGCGTGATCAGTCGGAGGCCGAGAATCTCTTCCGCTTTGATCAGGTGACGGAGGTATCCGCGGCTGAATTCCCGGCAAGCCGGACAATTGCAGCCCTCTTCGATCGGTCCGTTCTGCAGGGCAAACTCGGCGTTTTTGAGATTCAGCGTACCGGCGGCCGTGAAAGCAGTTCCGTTGCGCGCAAGGCGTGTCGGGAGGACGCAGTCGAAGAGGTCAACGCCACGGGCGACCAGCTCAAGCAATTGCGGCGGGGTCCCGAGACCCATCGCATAGCGCGGCTTATCGTTAGGCAAGAACGGCTCGCTCCATTCGACCGCCTGCATCATTTCCGGCTCCGGTTCTCCCACGCTCACGCCGCCGATGGCGTAGCCGTCGAAACCGATTTGCACTGTGGCTTCGGCACTCGTCCGCCGGAGATCCTCGAAGGTCCCACCCTGGACGATCCCGAAAAGGAGCTGCCGCTCCATTTCTGCGTTCTGATTTCTCACTTCTGATCTTGCTTTGCAACGCTGCGCCCAGCGCGCCGTCATTTCCGAACTGCGCGCCGCGTAATCATGCTCACACGGATACGGCGGACACTCGTCGAGCACCATTGCGATGTCGCTCCCCAGGGTCGCCTGGATTTCCATTGCGATCTCCGGGGAAATGAAGGTCGGCGTACCGTCGAGGTGATTTTGAAAGTGTACGCCCTCCTCCGTGATTTTGCGCAGCTTCGCGAGCGAGAAAATCTGGTAGCCGCCGCTGTCGGTCAGGATCGGCCCGTCCCAGTTCATGAAGCGATGCAGTCCGCCAAACTGCCGCATCACTTCCATCCCCGGCCTAACGAAAAGGTGGTAGGTGTTGCCAAGAATGATCTGCGCCTCGATCTCGTGCAGCTCGCGCGGGCTCACTCCTTTTACCGTCCCCTGTGTGCCCACCGGCATGAAAGCCGGCGTCTCGATCAGACCATGCGCCGTTGTCAGGCGACCATAGCGTGCCTTGGAACCCGAGTCGGTCGTTAGGAGTTCGAACATTCGCGGCTACGTTCGGGAACCGGACGGCACTGGCAAGCGGGAAGACTCCCGCTCCATATGCTAAGTGATCGGATGTCGGAGTCCGTTTCAAACACCATTGCGAGCGCGACCGAACTAATCGTTCGGTTTGGGAATCACGTCGTGCTCGATCGGGCCTCGGTCACTTTCCTGGAAGGCGAACGAGTCGGATTGGTCGGGCGCAACGGTTCCGGCAAATCGACTTTTCTCCAAATCGCGGCAGGCGTGTTGGCGCCCGACGCCGGCGAATTTAATCAGCGCCGCGACCTCGTGGCTGGCTACATGCCGCAGATGTTCGAGCTCGATGAAACTGCGACGGTGAATGCCAGCATCCTGGCTGGCGCACAGCAGGTTCTCGATTTGATCCAGGAATACGAAAGCACTGCGCCGGAAAGCGCGCGCAGCGGGATCCTGCTCCAGCAAATCGAGCACTTCGACGGCTGGAATCTCGAGCATCGAATCAAGAGCTTGATCACCAACCTGCACGCACCCGAGCCAGAGCGCGCGGTCGCGACCTTGTCTGGCGGCGAGAAACGGCGCGTCGCGCTTTGCCGCGCGCTTCTGGCGCGGCCCGATTTCCTGATCCTCGATGAACCGACGAACCATCTCGACACCGGCTCGATCGAGTGGCTGGAGGATTTTCTCGCCCGCTATAACGGTACCGCGCTGTTCGTGACGCATGATCGTTATTTTCTCGACCGCGTTGCGACGCGCGTCGTCGAGCTTTCGCGCGGTAAATTTTACAGCTACGCCGGCAACTACACCGACTACCTGCTGGCGCGCGCCGAGCGGAAGGCGGTCGAAGAAATGCAGGAAGAGAAGCGGCAGAAATTTCTTAAGCGCGAACTGGCCTGGGTGCGCAAAGCGCCCCGCGCGCGCCGGACGAAATCAGTCGATCGGGTGGAGCGCTATTTCGAAATGTCTGCTCAGGCAGCGCCTGAAACGGAACTCGACGTCGAGCTCATCATCCCGCCAGCGCCGAAGCTGGCGAATCGTGTGATCGAGTTGCGCGGAGTCGGACTGCAACTCGGCGGCCGAACGTTAATCGAAAATCTTTCGCTCAACTTCGTTGCAGGAGAGCGCCTCGGAATTGTCGGCCGCAACGGCCTCGGGAAATCCAGCCTCCTCAAGATCATACTTGGCCAACTCGCTCCGACGCGCGGTGAGGTCGAGATTGGCGTGCGAACCGAGATTAACTACGTCGATCAAAACCGTCTGCTGCTCGACGACACAAAGACGGTCTGGGAGGAGGTGGGCGAGGGAAGCGAATTCGTTAGGCTGGGCGACGAGAACATCACCCTGCGAGGCTACCTGCGCCGATTTCTTTTTACCGAGGAACGGATCAATACGAAGATTGATCAACTGAGCGGCGGTGAACGCAGCCGCGTGTTGCTGGCGAGGATTTTGAAGCACGGCGGCAACGTGTTGATTCTCGATGAGCCAACGAACGATCTCGATCTTGGTACGCTGCGACTGCTGGAGGAGGCGCTCGCGGCTTTCCAGGGGAACGTGATTGTCGTCAGTCACGACCGGTATTTTCTGAACCGAGTTTGCACATCGATCCTGGCTTTTGAGGACGACGGCTCCCTTCATTACACCGTCGGCAACTACGATTATTATCTCGAAAAAAGGGCGGCGGTTGCAGCGCCGCCCGCGCCGGGAGTATCCGCTGTCGCGGCAGCGGGCGAGGCACGTCGCTCTCGCCCAAAGCCGCGGAAATTGAAATGGAAAGAGGAACGCGAACTCGAAGGAATGGAAGCGGCGATTCTCGCGGCGGAAGGCGAAGTCGCACGCGTCGAAGGGCTCTTCGCTGATCCGCAATTCCTCATCGAGCACGGTGCGGATATTGCGAAACATGAGGCTGAACTGCACCTGGCGCGAGATACGGTTGCACGGCTTTACAACCGTTGGGAAGAGCTGAGCACCATTGCCCGGTCGGCCACCTGATGGCGTAGGGAGACGGACGCGATCGGGCTCCTGCGAAACGCAGCCATTTCAAGAAACGGCCATGTCTTCTTCTCCGCGAATTAGCAACCAAGCCGGCTTCTCCCTTCCAGCCAGTCAATTTCACTTTTCTTCGACGGAAGGTTTCCGGAGTGTCGTGCGATCTCTCCAATGGCAAAAGGTTACCTTTTCCGCGCGGGGCCTGCCGTGGCTGTGCTTGTCCTCTGTTCCTGCGCGACTGTCCCTCCCGCTCCTTCTGCTGCTCCCGGCGGCTTCCTCGGCGGATCTAACGGGAGCGATCTCGTAACAAGGAGCACTGGATTTCGATTCCCAGCGCGAGTCAGCCTCTTTGTCCGCGGCGACAGCCGGCAATACGACGAGACGGGGCAGGATCTTTCGGTCAGGTATCAGGCTGGCGTGTTGATCGTGGCAACCATTTGCGAATATCCAACCGGCGGTAAGATGCTGGACACGGAATTCGCCGACCGGAAAGACGAGATCAAATCAGTCCACAAGGATGCCCGGCTTTTGCGGGACGAGGAAGTGACGATTCATCCGGGAGGCAAGGCGCGCCGCGGGCGCAAGGCGGTTTTCGTGATCAAAGAGGGCTTCGCATATCATTCTGAGCAGCCCTATCAATCCGACCTCCTCGTTTTTGAACGCGGGAATCGCTTTGTCGAGTATGGGTTTTCCTACCCGGCCGCGCACCGCGAAAGAGCCGAAAGCGAGATTGAGAAATTCATCGACGCCCTAACCTGGCCGGAAATTGATCCACCCGCCGTTCGTTAGGCGCATGGCCCATTTTCCTTTCCTGACGGGAACCAGCCGGAGCGAGGGCACTGCGCGGGACGGGTTGGCAGCGATTCGAAGTCCTGTCTCCGCGCCAAAATATTCTTGCGAGGTAATAATTTGTTTCTATATTGCGCGCTCTCCGTATCAGGTGCGTGAGGCAGTGGACACGGCTTGAGCGGTTTTTTTGTCGTCTGAAACTTCACTGTTTCGCGACCGGAATGTACGAAAATGCCAACGATTAATCAGCTTATTCGCAAGGGACGAAAGAAGGTCTCGGTGAAATCAAAATCACCGGCCCTGAAGAATTGTCCGCAGCGGCGCGGTGTCTGCACTCAGGTGATGACGCGCACACCGAAGAAGCCGAATTCCGCCCTGCGCAAAGTGGCCAAAGTCCGCCTGACGAACGGCCAGGAAATCATCGCCTACATTCCGGGTGAAGGGCACAATTTGCAGGAACACTCGATTGTTCTGGTGCGCGGCGGACGGGTGAAAGATTTGCCGGGCGTGCGTTATCACATCGTGCGCGGCACCCTCGATTCGTTAGGCGTGGACGGCCGCCGCCGGAGCCGTTCCAAATACGGTGCGAAGCGTCCGAAGGCTGCGGCTGAAGGCGAGAAGGGCGCGAAGAAGAAATAGCCGCCGGCGCGGAATGACGAAATTCAAATGGCGAAGCTCGAAACAATGACGAATAACGAAATCCCAAATCCTGGTGGCGCGATGACCGGTCATTCGGGCAGCGGCTTTATTTCGGGCTCGCAACTTTCAACTCTCAACTGACCCCATGTCTCGTCGTCGCAAAGTTTACAAGAAAGAGGACAAGGTCGACTCGCGTTACGGTAGCGTGGCGGTCGCGCGGCTCATTTCCACCGTGATGAAGCGCGGCAAGAAATCGCTCGCCGAGCGCATCGTCTATACCGCGATCGACAAATCGCGTGAAGGTTCCGATGCAGTTGATCCGCTTGAAGTCGTGAACAAGGCGCTCGAGAACGTGCGCCCGCGTCTCGAAGTAAAATCGCGTCGGGTTGGTGGCGCGACTTATCAGGTGCCGATGGAAGTGACCGCTTCCCGCCAAATTTCGCTCGCGATGCGCTGGATCGTGACCTATGCCGACAACCGCCGCGGGATGCCGATGGCCGAGGCACTCGCCCACGAATTGCGCGACGCCGCTGCGGGCCAGGGGAACGCGATCAAGAAACGCGACGATACCCACAAGATGGCGCAGGCGAACCGCGCTTTCGCCCATTTCCGCTGGTAAAGGATTTCAATGGCTACTGCGACTCTCGATAAACCCGTGACGACGAATCCGAATTCGCCCAACCGCAAGTTCCCACTTGAGAGAACGCGGAATATCGGCATCGCGGCGCACATTGATGCCGGCAAGACGACGATCACCGAGCGCGTTTTGTTCTACACCGGCATGATCCACAAGATGGGTGAGGTCCACGAAGGCACGACCGTCACCGACTGGATGGAACAGGAGCGCGAACGCGGGATCACGATTACTTCCGCCGCGACGACCTGCTCCTGGGCGCAGCGCAAGGAAGAGGGCGTTTACAAAATTTTCGAAGGAATCAAGCAGCGGATTAATATCATCGACACACCGGGGCACGTCGATTTCACGGCCGAGGTGGAACGTTCGTTGCGCGTGCTCGATGGCGCGATCGCGGTTTTTGACGGTGTTGCCGGCGTGCAGCCGCAATCAGAAACGGTTTGGCGCCAGGCGACGAAGTACAACGTTCCGCGACTGGCTTTCATCAACAAGATGGACCGCGTCGGCGCGAACTTCGAGATGTCGATCGAGAGCATTCACAACAAACTGGGCGCAAATGCCTGGCCCGTTTTGCTCCCGCTGGGCAGGGAAGATCAGCTCCGCGGTCAACTCGATATCATTAATAGGAAGGCGATCATTTATTCCGATGACGATCAGCTTGGATCGACCTATGAGGTAACGGATTTGCCTGACGAGCATAAAGAGGCCGTGGACAAGGCCTACGCCGATCTGGTCGAGCAGATTTCCAACATTGACGACGAACTCGCGGAAGCCGTCCTCGAAGAACGCGAGGTCACGCCTGAGATGCTGAAGGCGGGGATTCGCCGGCAGACGATCGCGAACAAATTTGTGCCGGTAATCGGGGGCTCCGCCTTGAAGAATATCGGCGTGCAGTACCTGGTTGACGCAGTAGTCGATTATCTTCCCAGTCCGCTCGATATTCCGCCCGCGAAAGGCCAAAACCCCGACACGCTCGAGCCAATGGACGCCCCGACCGACGACAATGGCACGTTCTGTTCGCTCGCCTTCAAATTGTGGAGCGATCCATTTGTCGGGAAGCTCGTTTTCTTCCGCGTTTACTCCGGTACGCTTTCGAAGGGCGACACGGTTTACAACCCGCGGACGAACAAGCGCGAGCGCATCTCAAGGCTCATCCAGATTCAGGCCGACAAACGGGAAGACATCGAGACGTGTTACTCTGGCGACATCGCAGCCATCGTCGGAATCAAGAACATCACGACCGGCGACACGCTTTGTGATGAGGATTACCCGATCCTGCTCGAGCCGCCGTCGTTTCCTGATCCCGTCATCTCGATGGCGATCGAACCGAAGACCAAACTGGATCAGGAAAAGATGGCGACCGCGCTCCAGCGCCTCGCCGAAGAGGATCCGACATTCCGCGTTTACACCCACGAAGATACCGGCCAGACGATCATCGCCGGCATGGGCGAGCTACACCTGGAAATCATCCGCGACCGCATGTTCCGAGAGTTCAAGGTGGACGCGAACGCGGGTAAACCGCAGATCGCCTATCGCGAAACCATCACGGCCAGTGCGCACGGCGTTGGCAAATTGATCAAGCAATCCGGCGGCCGCGGTCAATACGGTCACGTGGAAGTGGATGTGCGCCCAACCGAGCGTGGCAAGGGTCTCGTGGTCGAAAACAAGATCGTCGGTGGCGCGATCCCGCGCGAATACATCCCAGCGGTCAAGAAGGGGATCGACGAAGCCGTGCTCAACGGTGTGCTCGGCGGTTATCCGGTGGTCGATGTCGAGGTCGATATCGTTTACGGGAGCTTCCACGAAGTCGATTCGAATGAATTGGCCTTCAAACTCGCCGCAATCTTTGCGATGAAGGACGGCTTCAAGCAGGGCAAATCAATCCTCCTCGAGCCGATCATGAAGGTGGAAAACATCACCCCGGAAGAATATCAGGGCGACATCATCGGCGATTTGAATCGCCGCCGGGCCAAGATCAACAGCATCGAGGCGCGGGGCAACCTAACGATTGTGAACGCCGAAGTGCCGCTGGCGGAAATGTTCGGTTACGCGACCGCAATCCGTTCCCTTTCGAAGGGCCGCTCGAGTTATTCAATGGAGCCTTCACACTTTGAGCCGGTGCCGGCCAACCTCGTGAGCGCGATTCTCGACCAGAAGGAGACGAAGTAATATGGCCGACGCGCAACGCATCCGAATTCGTCTCAAGGCGTTCGATCATCGAATGCTCGACCAGTCGGCGGTCGACATTGTCGAGACGGCGAAGCGCACTGGCGCCCGCGTCGCCGGCCCGATTCCGCTGCCGACCTTGATCGAAAAATTTACCGTTAACCGCTCCCCACACGTCGACAAGAAGTCGATGGACCAGTTTGAGATCCGCACCCACAAGCGTCTGCTCGACATCATCGAGCCGACCGCCAAAACAGTGGATGAGCTGAAGAAGCTCAACCTCCCTGCGGGCGTGGATATCACGATTAAGATCTAGCGCCTCCCGATAAAACTTTTGCCAGGCAACGAACATGAGCATCGGACTTCTCGGAAAGAAAATCGGCATGACCAGCGTCTACGACGCCAATGGCAAGCTGCGTCCGGTGACTGTCATCGCGGCCGGCGATAACACTTTGTTGCGTCGTCTAACGATCGAGAAAGACGGTTATTCCGCGATCCAGGTCGGGTTCGATGCGCAGAAGGAATCGCGGGTGACGAAGCCGTTGCTTGGTGGATTTTCCAAGGCTGGCTCGGAACCAAAGAAACTTGTGAGGGAATTCCGTCTCGAGGACGACGCACCCGATGGTGAGATCAATCTGGCGGTTACGCAGTTTCAGGCCGGCGATTACGTCGATGTCGTCGGTAAGTCCAAGGGCAAGGGCTTCCAAGGCGTGATGAAGAAACACAATTTTGCCGGCCAGGGCGCGGCGCATGGTTCCAAAACCCACCGGCGCAACGGAGCCATCGGCAATCGTTCGACCCCGGGCCGCATTTGGAAGAACATGGGTATGCCGGGACACATGGGTGACGAGCGCGTGACCGTGCAAAATCTCCAGATCCTGCAAGTGCGTGAAGCGGACAAGGTGATTTTAGTGAGCGGCGCCGTTCCCGGCGCGAACGGCAGCTACGTCGTCGTTCGTCCCGCCTTGAAGAAACCAGCCGAGGTCAGTAAATGAGCGCGAAAGTCCTGACAACTGCCGCCGCTAAAGAAGCGAAAATCAATTTGATCGAGAACGGTCGCGGAACGCAGGCGATGCATGACGCGGTGGTCGCGATGCGCGCAGCGCGCCGTTCCGGTTCGGCCAATACAAAGACGAAAGCCGACGTCAATCTCTCCGGAGCCAAGCCGTGGCGACAGAAGGGCACGGGCCGGGCACGCGCGGGTTACAAGTCGTCCGTCATCTGGCGTGGCGGCGGGGTCGTCTTTGGTCCGAAACCGCGGGATTATACCAAGAAAGTTTCGAAGACGGTTCGCCGGCTTGCCTTCCAAAAAGCGCTCAGCGAACGAATCAAAGCCGGCGACGTGCTGACGGTTGAAAGTTTCAGCGTGAAGGAACCGAAGACCAAGGCATTCGTTAGTCTGATCAAGGGTCATACCGATGCGAAGAAGGTGCTGCTCATCTCGGACTCGTTCGATGAGAACTTTTATCGCTCGGCACGCAACGTGAAGCCGGTGCTGCTCGCGACTGCCGGCGAGGTGAATACCGAGCAACTGCTCGCCTTCGACAAGATCATCGTGTCCGGGAAGGCGCTCGAGCAATTGGCAGAAAGGACGACCCGTTCATGAACGAGCCCTACGACTTAATCCAGACGGTGCAGTTGACGGAGAAGGCTTCGTTGCTGGGCGAAAAACTCAACAAGTATGTCTTCCGAGTCAGCCCGCGCGCGAACAAGATCCAGATTAAGCAGGCGATCGAGCTTCTATTTAAGAAGAAGGTCGTGGATGTGAACACCTGCAATTACGCCGGTAAGAAAAAGCGCCAACAGCGGGCTGATTTTGGTCGCAAGGCGCACTGGAAAAAAGCCATCGTTACTTTGGGAGAAGGCGAGAAGATCGATCTCGTCTAGTTGATTTATGGCACTCAGAAATTTCCGCCCGCTCACACCGACGCTGCGTTTCAAGTCGCTTCCGATGTTTCAGGAAGTGACCAAGTCGCAGTCCAAGCCGGTCAAGAGTCTGACCGAGCCGAAGAAGAGAAGCGGCGGTCGCAACAACAAAGGTCGGCTCACTTCCCGTCACATTGGCGGCGGTCACAAGCAAAAGTATCGCAAGGTCGATTTCAAACGCCGGAAGCGCGACGTGCTGGCGGACGTCACGGCGATTGAATACGATCCCAATCGTACCGCGCGCATCGCTCTGCTCAGATACAGCGACGGCGAGCAAAGCTACATTCTTGCACCGGACGGCCTCGAAGTCGGCGCCAAGGTGACCGCAGGTGAAAACGCGCCACCCAAGGTTGGCAACGCGCTTCCCTTGAGCGCGATTCCATTAGGCGCAAATATTCACTGCATCGAAATTATGCCAGGACGCGGCGGACAGATCGCGCGCAGCGCCGGTCAGCAGGCCACGTTAAGCAACCGCGAAGGCGGTTATGCGCTGGTGAAACTGCCGTCGGGCGAGATTCGCCGGATTCACGACAGCGCTTACGCAACCATTGGTCAGGTCGGCAACGTCGATCATATGAACGTCTCGAGTGGCAAAGCCGGGCGGACACGCTGGCAGGGTCGCCGGCCGCATGTGCGCGGCATGGTCATGAACCCGATCGATCACCCGATGGGCGGTGGTCAGGGCAAATCGAAGGGCGGCGGCGGGCGGCATCATCCGGTCAGCCCGTGGGGCCAGCTGGCGAAAGGTTTCAAGACGCGCGCCAAGCGCAAGGCGAGCGACCGTTTCATTCTGGAAAGGAGAAAGTCGAAGAAGAAAAGCTGAACGTGAATCGGCGGAGAAGAGTGCCGATCGACGAATCCCGAATCTCGATTTCAACACATGAGCAGATCGTTAAAAAAAGGACCTTTTGTGGAGCCGCATCTCCTCGAGAAGATCGACAAGATGAACAGCTCCGGGGTGAAAAAACCGGTCAAGACCTGGTCGCGCCGCTCGATGGTGACCCCGGACTTTGTGGGGCACACTTTCCTCGTCCACAACGGGAAGATTTTTCAATCCGTGTTCGTGACCGAAAATATGGTCGGCCACAAACTCGGCGAGTTTTCACCTACCCGCATTTTTAAGAAGCACGGTTCGCATACGGCGAAGGTGACCAAATAATTGAGGGTTGAGAGTTGAGAGTTGGGAGAAGAGAGACGGCGGCGACGCGGATCTCGAGTCTCAACTATCTGGTTTCAACTTGTCTGCTACTGTCGGCCGGAAGGCTGATGGCACAGCAAAATAGTTCTTTGTCAGATCCAAATCTTGAAGCCGCAGATGCGAAGGTGACGTCGGAAACGTTGCTCTCGCAGAATGATCTCTTGCGCAAGCAACTCTCGCTCGACCGCGAAACGCGGAAGACACTGACCGACAGCCTCGTCGTCTCGAACGCAGAGGCGGAGTTGTTTCGCCGGAAGTATTCCGAGCTGCAAACGCGCATGGACGCACTGGGGATTGAAGCGGTCAGCAAGGACCGGGCAAAACTCGAGCAGCGTCTCTTGAAAGCGGTCAGTGACCTTCAACTGATGAACAGGGAGAAGGAAGCTTACGGTGAGCAATTGTTGAAGCTGAGCGAGACGATGCTGCGCTATGTGAAAACCACGCAGAAGGCCGATCCGCAGGCGCGCGCGGAAGTGGAAGCGCAATTGCGCGCGACCAGCCAGCTCCTGGCGAAGAAAGACCAAGCTGCGCCTAACGAGGAAACGGCGCCGGGCCTGATGGACGGGAATGTCCTGAGTGTGAAAGAAGAGTGGGCGCTGGTGGTGGGCAACCTCGGTGCGCGGCAGGGAGTAAAAATCGGGATGCCGCTGCGTGTGGTGCAGGGCGGAAAAACGATCGCTACCCTGCGAGTGGTGGATGTGCGCGAGAAGATCAGCGGGGCGGTTATTCAGGAATTGGATTCGGAAAAAGTAAAAATAAAAGTCGGCGATCGCCTCCAGGTGGATGCGCGCCAAAATGCAAGTTTAAAGTAAATGCAAGTAAGCTCGACATATCGTTACGCAAAGATTTCGGCGTTCAAAGCGCGCGAAGTCACGCGCGCCATTCAGGGCCTGCCGGTTTCGGCAGCGCTCGATCTGGTGGCGTTCAGCCCGAAGAAAGCGGCTGCTTTGATCAGCAAAACGCTGAAGAGCGCGGTCGCGAACGCGGAGAACAATGCCAACCTGCGCGTCGAAGGACTCGTGGTGAAAGAAGCGACCGTCGGCGAAGGCCCGACGATGAAGCGCATGATGACACGGGCGCGCGGTAGCGGGAGCACGATCCGCAAACGCAGCAGCCATATTCGAATCATTTTGACGGACGAGATCGAGATCAAGAAGCGCGAAAAGAAAGCGAAGCGGACCGGCGGCGCGAAGAAGAAAAAGGCGCCTGCCGCGAAAGCGAACAAGGTCGAGCCAAAAGTCGAGACTCCTACCGAGGAAGCGGGAACGAGCACGGAGAAATCAGAAAGCTAATTCATGGGACAGAAAGTTAATCCAATCGGTTTTCGTCTCGGGGTGAACCGCGACTGGCGTTCGCGCTGGTATGCCTCGCCCCAGGAACTGCCGGCATTTTTGCACAGCGACATCCAGATTCGCGACTACGTGAAGAAAAAGCTGCAGTTCGCAGCGGTATCGAAGATCATCATCGAACGCGCCTGGAACAGCATCCGCGTGACAATTCACACCGCGCGTCCCGGGATCGTGATCGGACGCAAAGGCGCTGAAATCGAGAAAATGACCGAGGAAATCTCGAAGATGGCGCAGGGCAAGCAGATCAAGATCGATATCCAGGAGATCAAGACGCCGGAACTCGATGCGCAGCTCGTGGCGGAAAACGTCGCGCTCCAGATCGAACGCCGGATCGCTTATCGCCGCGCGATGAAAAAAGCGGTGCAGATCGCGATGGATTTTGGCGCGCAGGGCATTCGTTTGCGCAGCTCGGGTCGTTTGAACGGCGCGGAGATTTCCCGTTCCGAGTGGTATCGGGAGGGCAAGGTTCCGCTGCATACGCTGCGCACGCCGATCGATTACGGCTTCGCCGAAGCCAATACCGTTTACGGCAAGATCGGGGTGAAATGCTGGATTTGTAAGAAGGAAGAGGCGCCGGAAGCCCCGGCGAATGCGCCGGGCCCGACACCAGAGCCGGCATCCGCCGCCTAAGGAATTTAAGAGGGAGAGATTGTCATGCCATTGATGCCCAAACGAGTGAAGTATCGCAAGACCCAGCGGGGAAGCCGCAAGGGCACGGCTTCGCGCAATCTCCGGATCGACTTTGGCGAGTTCGGACTCCAGACTCTGGAACGCGCCTGGATTACCAACACCCAGATCGAAGCCGCGCGCGTTGCGCTGACCCGCAATATGAAGCGCAAAGGCAAACTCTGGATCCGTATTTTCCCAGACAAATCGGTCACTTCGCGCCCGCCGGAAACCCGCATGGGTAAGGGTAAAGGCCAGCCAGAATACTGGGTCGCGACGGTGCGGCCGGGAAATATTCTGTTTGAATTGGACGGCGTGCCGGAATCGGTTGCGCGCGAATCCCTCCGGCTCGCGGCTGACAAACTGCCGGTGCGGACGAAATTCCTCACCCGTCACCACGTCGCGGTCTAACGACTAACGAGAAATGAAATTCAAGGAATTACAGGAGATGAGTACCGGATGAGTTGCTGACCAAGAAGCGCGATCTGCGCCAGGAAAGCCTGCATCTTCGTTTGCAACAACAGAGCGGTCAGCTCGAACAGCCGAGCCGTCTGCGGCTTTTGCGCCGCGATGTGGCCCGGGTTGAGACGGTGCTCACAGAACGCAACAAGACGGCTGCGACGAAGAAATAACGATCATGGACGAAGCGACCAGGCAGGAAAACTCGACGAGCGAATCAGATCGCGGCACGCGCAAGACGCGGGTCGGCGAAGTGATTTCGAGCGGAATGAACAAGACGATCGTTGTCCGGACCGTGACGCGTGTGCCGCACGTGAAGTTCGGCAAGATCGTCAAACAACAGAAGAAATTTTACGCTCACGACGAGGAGAACAAGGCGAAGACCGGAGACAAGGTGCGCATCATGGAGACGCGTCCGCTGAGCAAGCTCAAGCGCTGGCGTCTGGTCGAAGTGGTGCGGAAATAGAGAGACTTTTATGGTTTACCTGAGATCCAGATTGGATGTGGCGGACAACAGTGGCGCGCGGATGGCGACAATGATCGGCGTGATCGGCAAGGGCGGCGCGCAATCGGCTGGTATCGGCGACGTCATTACCGCGAACGTAAAAGAAGCGAGCGCCACCGGAGCGGTCAAGAAGGGCGACGTGGTGCGTGCAGTGTTGGTCCGCACCAAGCAACCGATCCGGCGCGAAGATGGTTCGCTTTTGCGTTTCGACAACAACGCCATCGTGATCATCGACAAGGATCTGAACCCGCGCGGCACGCGCATTTTCGGGCCGGTCGCGCGCGAGCTGCGCGAGCGCAATTTCATGAAGATAGTCTCGCTCGCTCCAGAAGTTTTATGAATCGGACCAAGCACCACGTGAAAAAGGGCGATCACGTCGAAGTGATCTCGGGCAATTTCCGGGGTTCGACCGGCAAGATTCTTCAGGTGTTGCCGAAGAAGAATCGCGTTTTGATCGAGGGAGTGCGCCTGATCAAGAAGCACCTGCGCAAGTCGCAGGATAACCCCTCGGGCTCGATCGCGGAACGCGAAGGCCCGATCCACATCTCAAACGTGAAGCTGGTCGAACGCGAGAAGGAGGCAAAGAAGAAGGAGAAAGCGAAAGCGGCGACGGAGAAAAAGGCGAAGAAAGACGAGTAAGGCTCACGCTTCGTCGTCCCGACTGTCGTCATTTTAGAAAATGGAAAACGAATTTTACCGCGAATACAAAGACCGTGTTGTCCCGGCACTGCGCGAGCAGCACGGTTACAAGAACGATCACGAGATCCCGAAGCTGGAAAAAGTTGTGATCAACACTTCCGTCGGCTCGCAATCGGACGTGAAACAGGCGCTGGAAGACGCCAAGACTGAACTCGCGCTTATTACCGGCCAGAAGCCGGCGGAGACCCGTGCCAAGAAGAGCATCTCGAATTTCAAACTGCGGAAGGATCAGGCGATCGGCGCCAAGGTCACCTTGCGCGGCGAGCGCATGTATGAATTCATGGAGCGTCTGATCAAGGCCGCACTGCCGCGCATCCGCGACTTTCGCGGCATTCCTCCGAAAGGATTCGACGGCCACGGCAATTACACGCTGGGCGTTTCCGACCAGTCGATTTTCCCCGAAGTCGAGCTCGACAAAATCAAGCGCAACATTGGTTTTGATGTTACAATCGTGACCACCGCGCGAACTGACGAAGAGGCCAAATCGCTCCTGAGCGAAATGGGAATGCCCTTCAGCGACCGGGCGAAGAAGCCCGTCGCGCAAGCCGCCTAGCGAATTTACATGAGTACTGTCACTGATCCTATTGCCGACCTTCTGGCGCGCGTGCGAAACAGCACGCAGGCGCAGAAGCTCGAAATGTATGTCCCTTACTCCAAGGTCAAAAGCGAGATCATTCGCATCTTGAAGGAGGAGGGCTACGTAGCCGACTACGAGCTGGACACGACGGCGGCGCATCCGCGGATCAAAATTACAAACAAGATTTCGAATCGCAGCAGCGCCATCACCGGTTTGAAGCGCGTCAGCCGCCCTGGTTTGCGGCGTTATGTCGGTGCGGATGAAATTCCGCGTGTCCTCGGCGGCATGGGCACGGCGATTCTATCCACCTCGCGCGGTGTGATGTCGGGGCGCGAGGCGAAGAAACAAAAAGTGGGAGGCGAGTTACTGGCTTACGTCTGGTAGCCCTGGAGTTATGTCACGAATTGGAAACAAGGCGGTCGAAATTCCCGCCAAAGTCAAAGTGAATATCGACGGCAGCGGCAAGGTCGCGGTCGAGGGTCCGAAAGGGAAGCTGGACTGGAAGCTGCCTCGAGGCATAAAGGCGAGCGTGGCCGGCAACGAGGTATCGTTAGCGCGCGACGCGGAGACGCGCAGCGTGAAAGCGCTGCATGGCCTTTCTCGCGCCCTGATTAACAACATGGTTGTGGGGGTGAGCGAAGGTTTCACCAAAAATCTTGAAATCGAGGGCGTCGGCTTCAAGGCCGCAGTGCAGGGGAAGAATCTCAATCTCAGCCTCGGGTTTTCGCATCCAGTGCTCTTTCCGATTCCGCCGGACATCAAGATTACCGTGACTGATAATACCAAGATTGCGATCCAGGGGGTTGACAAAAAAACCGTCGGGCAGGTTGCAGCGGATATTCGTCGCTATTACCCGCCGGAACCGTACAAGGGCAAGGGCGTTCGTTACGTGGGCGAACAGATTCGCCGCAAGGAGGGCAAAACCGTTCAATAGTTAGTCATGGCTACGATCAATCGAAAAGTCATTCGCGGCCGCATTCACAGCCGCATCCGGCGCAAAGTCTCAGGCACCGCGGAACGTCCGCGTCTCTGCGTTTATTTTTCCGCCAAACATGTTTACGCCCAGGTCGTCGATGACGAAGCAGGATGCACTCTGGTTTCCGCCGGCACGACCGAGAAGGCGTTAGGCGGCAAGGGTAAGAGTGCGGCCAACCGGGCCACAGCCGAGAAAGTCGGGAAGGCGATCGCGGAGCGGTTGCTCGCGAAGAACATCGACAAGGCAGTATTCGATCGTGGCGGATTCCTTTACCACGGCAAAGTGAAAGCGCTGGCCGACGCGGCGCGTGAAGGCGGACTCAAACTTTAATATGGCATACGCAGGCAACCAAGGGAGAAGAAGCGACTCACGCACGACGGACCGGACGGCTCCGGCAAGAGGCGACACGACCGAGAAAGTCGTGTTCATTAACCGCTGTGCCAAGGTCGTAAAAGGCGGTCGCCGCTTTAGCTTCAGCGCGCTCATCGTGGCAGGCGATCACGACGGCAAGGTCGGCTGTGGATTCGGGAAGGCGAACGAAGTCGCGGAAGCGATTCGCAAGGCCTCGGAAGCCGCGCGCAAGTCGATGGAAAAGATGTCGCTGCACGAAAACACCATTCCGCACGAAGCCATTGGAGAGTTTGGTGGCGGGCGTGTGCTTTTGCGCCCGGCGTCGCCCGGAACGGGTGTGATCGCCGGCGGCGGTGTGCGCGCAGTAGTCGAGGCGGTCGGAATTCGCGACGTGCTCGCCAAATCGTTAGGTTCGAATAATCACGCCAACGTGGTCAAGGCAACGATTGAAGCATTGCGTTCCCTGCGCCGTCGCGACGAAATTCTAAAAGCGCGCGGCATTCGTCCGAGCAGCCCGAATAATGGCGAGGTGGCGCCGGCGCAGTCATGATTCGGTTGCACAATCTCAAGCCGCGTCCGGGTTCGCGGCATCGCGTGAAGCGGCTCGGCATTGGAGAGAGTTCTGGTCACGGCAAGACGAGCGGCAAAGGCAGCAAGGGCCAGAAAGCTCGCTCGGGCGGCAGCATCCGGCTTGGCTTTGAAGGCGGCCAAATGCCCCTCATCCGGCGTTTGCCGAAGCGCGGATTCAACAATGCGGCGTTCAAGAAGGAATACGCGATCGTCAATCTCGACGACCTGAACGAATTCAAGGCCGGCTCGTCGATCAACGAAGAAACGCTGCGCGAATCGAAACATATTCGCGGTCACTTTGTCGGACTGAAGATTCTCGGCCGCGGCGAATTGAAGCATGGCCTGACGATCGAAGCGGACCGTGTCAGCGAGTCGGCGCGCGAGAAGATCGAAAAAGCTGGCGGCACGGTAACTTTGCGCGAGCGGAAATCACAGACCGACGGAAAGCGCTTCGAGCCGGCGGCGACAAAGCCGAAGACTCCCGCGTCGACGGAACCGAAGGCGAAAACGAAAAAGACCGCGGCGAAGAAGAAGTCAGCTGAATAGTCAGCCTCTGGATTAGCGGATGGTTTCGGCTTTTCTCAATTCAGTCAAAATCCCGGAGTTGCGCCGGCGAATTTTGTTCACCCTCGCGGTCATCGTCATCGTCAGGCTCGGCGCAGCCGTTACGACCCCGGGTGTGAATCCGGCGGTGCTGCAGGACTGGTTCCGCACTTCGTCCCAAAGCGCGGGCGGTGGCGTCGCAGCGCTTTTCAACCTGTTCAGTGGCGGCGCGCTTGAAAATTGCGCGGTTTTTTCGTTAGGCATCATGCCTTACATCAGCGCCTCGATCATGCTCCAGCTCTTGACGGCGGTGATTCCGTCCCTTAGCCGGCTCTCGCGGGAGGACGGCGGGCGGCAGAAGATCATGCAGTACACGCGTTATGCGACGGTTGTGCTCTGCATTTTCCAAGGCTACCTGCTCGCGATTTCGTTTCAGCATCCGGAATCCTATCACACCATGCTCCCCGGCATCACCGAAACGACGGCACGACTAGGTATTCCACTGGTGGATAATCTGGGATGGTCTTTCCGGATCATCACCGTCCTTACCCTGACTACGGGAACGTTGTTCCTGATGTGGTTGGGCGATCAAATCACCGACCGCGGTATCGGTAACGGCATCTCGCTCATCATCACCATCGGTATCGTGGCGCGCCTGCCCGCGGCGTTGGCGCAGGCTTGGAAGACCTTTGTCCCATCGGCCGCGACCGGCACGAGTCAGGTGAACCCTGCGATTCTTGTCCTGATGGTGGCGTTTCTCTTCATCGTGATCGCGGCCGTGATCGCCGTCACGCAGGGCGTGCGCAAGATTACGGTACAGTACGCGAAACGCGTCGTCGGCCGCAAAATGTATGGCGGCCAGACGCAGTACATGCCGCTGAAGGTGAACTATGCAGGCGTCATGCCGATCATCTTTGCCTGGGCGCTGCTGCTTTTCCCGACGACGATTGTCGGCCTCGCTTTCAAGAACAGTCGCACCGCAAGAATGATCGCCGACAATCTTTCCACCGGCTGGCTGCACTACGTTGTGCTCGCGGCGATGATTTTCTTCTTCAGCTATTTCTGGGTTGCGACGCAGTTCCAGCCCTCGCAGATCGCCGATGATCTGAAAAAATACGGGGGCTACATTCCGGGTGTTCGTCCGGGCAAACCGACCGCGGACTTCCTCGATTTTACGATGACTCGTCTGACGTTCGCCGGCGCGATCTTCCTCACGGCGATCGCGATCCTACCGAGTCTTTTAAGCCAGGGACTCCACGTGCCGGTGATCACCGCGCAGTTTTTCGGCGGTACCAGTCTGCTCATTATCGTGGGCGTGATCCTCGATACGATGCGGCAGGTGGAGACGCACCTGATCCAGCGGCATTACGACGGCTTCTTGCGCAAAGGCCGGATCCGCGGGCGCGCTTTCGATCGCGCCTCATACAATCGTGGCGAGGCCGCCCAGCAGGGGACGCTGATGTGGCTTTATGTCGGTATCGCGGTCCTGGTGATCGGCGGGGTGGCGATTTTTCTCTACGGGCGCTAGGTGAAAAATCGCATCGTGCTCCTCGGCGCGCCCGGTTCCGGAAAGGGGACGCAGGCGGAGATGATTACACGGCATTTTGCGATTGCGGTCACGTCGCCGGGTACGATCCTGCGTCGCGAACGTGATCTGGGAACGCCGCTCGGGTTGGAAGCGAACGAAATTTCGAAACAGGGCGGCCTCGTTCCTGACGACGTTATCGTTCAGCTTATCTCCGATTGGTTGAACCTGCATGGCCGGAATGGATTCGTTTTCGATGGCTTCCCCCGCACCGTTGGGCAGGCGGGGCGACTTGACGAGATCCTGCAAAAACGCGGCGATTCGCTCGACCTGGCGATCTGGCTCGAGGTTTCCGAGCAAACCGTGTACGATCGAATTGCCAGTCGCCTGCAATGCCGCCGCTGCGGCTTCACCACCAGCTTGACGAGCGCGGGTTTTGCCGACCGGCCGGTTTGCCCCTACTGCGACGGTCCGCTTATCCGGCGCGACGATGACAATGCCTCGGTCCTGCAAACGCGCCTCGCGGAATTCAAGTCCAAGACCGAACCGCTCCTCTCCTTCTATCAGAAAGGGGGCGCGTTGCATCGAATTGACGGCAATCGAGGTCGGGAGGCGGTCTTCGCCGATATCTCGGCCTTGATCGAAGAGCGAGCAAGATGATCCCGATTAAGTCAGCTCGGGAAATCGAGAAGATGCGGCTCGCCTGCCGTACCGCGAGTGATGTTCTTGAGCAGGTCAGCGAGCTGATTCGCCCCGGGATTTCGACCAGGGAAATCGACCAGGCAGCAGCGGACCTGATGCAAGACGCCGGCGTGCGGAGCGCGTTTCTCGGTTATCGGCTTGGGCATCGTGTTTTTCCCGGCAACATCTGCATTTCGCTCAACGACGAGATCGTGCACGGCATCGGCAGCCAGCGCCGCATCCAGTATGCCGATATTGTGAAACTCGACATCGGTGTTGTGCAGGATGGCTGGGTCGGCGACACAGCGGCGACGATTCCCGTCGGGATGATTGATGAACGGGTGGAGAAATTGCTCGCGGTCACGCAGAGCGCTTTGGAACGAGCGATTTGCCATGCTCATTCCGGCGAACCGCTCGGCGATCTTTGTGCCGCGATTGAAGACGAAGCTGTGCGGAGTCATTTCAGTGTCGTGCGGGAATTTGTCGGCCACGGCGTGGGCAGAAAATTGCACGAAGAACCGCAGATCCCGAACTACGGCCGGCGCGGCAGCGGCCCGCGTCTCAAGCCCGGCATGACGCTGGCGATCGAGCCGATGATCAACCTTGGCGCGCCGGGTGTGCGCCTGCTCGATGATGGCTGGACGGTCTGCACTTCCGACGGTTTGCCCTCGGCGCATTTCGAACACACGGTTTTGATTACCAAAGGCGAACCTGAAATCCTAACATGGCGCGCAAAGACGCAATTGAGGTAGAAGGCACGGTGGTCGAGCTGCTCCCGAATACGATGTTCCGGGTGGAACTGCCGAACGGTCACCGCGTCCTTGCCCACATTTCGGGGAAAATGCGGATGCACTTCATTCGCATCTTGCCAGGCGACAAAGTTATGCTAGAGATTTCCCCTTACGATTTGTCGAAAGGGCGAATCACTTTTCGCCATCGCTAGCGCGGAGAAAAGGCTCCGCGTTTTTCGTCTCGTGAAACCATGAAAGTACGACCATCAGTAAAAAGACTTTGTGAAGGATGCAGGATCGTGAAGCGTAAGAACGTCGTGCGCGTGATCTGCAGCAAGAACCCGCGCCATAAACAGCGCCAGGGCTAGGAGATCGTTATGCCAAGACTACTCGGAGTAGAAATTCCCGCCGATAAACGCATCGAAGCGTCGTTGACCTACATCTACGGCGTCGGCCCCACGACCGCGAAGCGCGTCCTCGAACAAACCAACATCGACCCGAATCTGCGCGCCAAGGATCTAACCCCGCAACAGATCAACGAAATCATCCAGACGATCACGCACAACAAGTTGCCCATCGAAGGCGACCTGCGCCGCGAAGTGCAGAGCAACCTGAAGCGGTTGCAGGCGATCAATTGTTATCGCGGCATCCGCCACCGTCGCGGATTGCCCGTACGAGGACAGCGTACCTCGACCAACGCCCGCACCCGCAAGGGCCCGCGCAAAACGGTGGGCGTGATCCGCAACAAGGACGCGAAAGCAGGCAAGGTTTAACCTAACGAACTGAGATGGCCGAAGAATCCGAAAATCAGAATCCGGCAGAAGTGCCGCCAAACGAGGTGCCGCAACCAGAAGCCACTGCGCCCGAAGAGCAGGTGGCAGCAACCGAGACTCCCACGCCCAGCGACGCCGAGGCCAAGCCAAGGGAAACTCCCGTGACTGCAGAGGCGGTACCCGCGCCGGCCAAAACCGCGGCAAAAAAGACGGCGAAGAAAACGACCAGGAAAGCGGCTGCCGAAGTTTCAGCGGCCGCCGAGGCGCCGAAGGAAAATCTTTCGCTCGACCCGAACGACGTCGAAAAGCCGAAGATCATCAAGGCAAAGGGGAGCAAGAACGTTTACTCCGGCTACGCTCACGTCCTTTCCACTTTCAACAATACGATCGTCACCATCACCGACCTGCAAGGCAACGTGATTGGGTGGTCGAGCGCCGGTAAAGTTGGCTTCAAGGGCTCGCGCAAGAGCACTGCCTATGCGGCGCAGATGGTTGCGCAGGACGCCTCGCGTCAGGCGATGGGTCACGGCCTGAAGGAGGTCGAAGTGCTCGTGAGAGGACCGGGCGCCGGCCGTGAATCGGCGGTGCGCGCACTTCAGGCGATTGGTCTCGATCTTACGGTCATCCGCGACGTTACGCCGGTGCCGCACAACGGCTGTCGCCCGCCGAAACAGCGCCGCGTATGATCCGTTCCGCGCTTTAACGATTTAACGACTCACGCTCACTCATGGCCAGATACATCGGACCCAAGACCAAGATCGCCCGCCGTTACGGCGTGCCCCTTTTCGGACCTTCCAAATCGCTTGAGCGGAAGAATTATCCGCCGGGAATGCATGGACCAAAGGGCTCGCGCCGGAAGCAATCCGATTACGCGATCGCGCTCGGCGAAAAGCAGAAACTGCGTTTCCAGTACGGCCTGATGGAAAAACAATTCCGCCGAATCTTCGAAACCGCGCTGCAGCGACGGGGCGTTACCGGCGAAACCCTGCTTCAGCTTCTTGAAACGCGTCTCGATAACGTCGTCTTTCGCCTCGGGCTCGCCAACACGCGGAGCGCGGCGCGCCAGCTGGTATCGCACGGCCACGTCCAGGTCAACGGCAAGAACGTCAACATCTCTTCCTTCAACGTGAAGGCGGGCGATGAAATCACGGTCAAAGACCGGCCGAAATCGCGCCAGCTCGCGCTGCGCAACATGGAGTTGACGCAGATCGCTCCAGTGCCGGACTGGCTGACGGTGGATCGCGATGCTTTGAAGGGCAAGGTCGCCCACATTCCGTCGCGCGAAGAGATGCAGCCGATCGTCAACGAGCAGTTGATCGTCGAGTTGTATTCGCGGTAGCGCGAGTCTCTCAGTCTGGTGAGCGGGCGGTCCGTGACCTCCGTTCCAGCGCTTCGAGCACTTTGTCGTAGCTGCAGCGCGCGAGGAAGTGGGCCAACTCTGGATCGACCGGCCGGGGCAGCATTTTCTCGAGCGCGACGATTTTCTCGGAGATCGCCTTTAGCTTCTCGAGATGCCGCTCCGGATCGCGGCGACTGGCTTCGTCGGCAATGATTGCGCGTCGTTCGTGGAGAGCGGCGGCGAGTTTGGCTTCGGGCGAGGTCATGGATTTCAGTGCCTGCAAAAAGAGACGCAAGTAAAGCTTGAATTGCACGCGTTTTTTTCGCAAGCCTCCGGGATGGCGGACGCCCGAAGCAGGCGAGTGCTAATCGTGGATGATGACACGGCGGTGCTGCGCATCATCCGTGAAGCATTACAGAATTTTCTGCACTGGGAAGTGGACACGTCCCCCAGTCCCGAATACGGATTCGAGCTAGCCCTGAAGAAGAGCTACGACCTCATGATTTTCGATTTCTCGATGCCGATGGTCGACGGCACGCTGCTCTTTCTCCTCATCACGAAGGTGTATGAGAATACTTTGCCCGCGCGAAAAGTGCCGCCTTTGCTTCTCGTCTCCGGCCAGGGGTCTGACATGCGTGCCCAGGAACTGTTGAAGGAGGCGCGTGTCCGTGGTTTCCTTGCCAAGCCATTCACAATCAGTCGCCTGCTGGAGAAAGTGGAGGAGTGCGTCCCGGGAGCAAAATCGGTTTCCTAGTGCAGTGTGGCCGGGAGAAGCGACACTTCCGCGCTTGACCCTGGACCGGCTTCCGCGCGTCCGGTCTCTTGCCGAAGGACTTCAGTCTCGGTTCAAGCGATACGCCATCCTGTGCGCGAGTTGGTGGCCAGCCGCCACCAATGAGAGGTCAGCGGCCTGTGCTCCGTGGAAGGCTAAGCGTCGTTAGGCGGCGTGGCCCCCTTCCACCAGCAACTGTCGCCGCGCTTCCAGCCAATCGTCCGCCGAATTGCCATGGATGCCTTCACGCATCCGGCGTTCTGCGATGAAGTAGGCGCGCATCCGAATTTCTTCCTCGGGAATCATGACGCTGGCCGGAGCCGCTTTTCGCTTCGAAGTGGCCGCGGTCCGGGCCTGGCGGGCGGTGGGCGTCTTGCGGGGCTTCGCGCTACGAGTCTTGTCGGCGGATTTCGGGCGCGACGCTAATTTCGCAACCTTGACGGACGGGCTTTTCACGGCAGCCGGCTTCGCGGCCTTTGCCAGGTCGTTGCCGTTCCGCGCTTCCTTGTCGAGCGCGACCGGGTTGATCTCGGGCGCTACGGTCTCTTTCGATTTTTTTGAACTTTTCACCATTTACTTTTCCTTTTCGTCGGCAAGCCTGTACGCGCAGAGCAAACCCGCGCAAGCGGAAATCGGCATGAAAAAGGCTTCCGCGAACTCGACCCGACGATGAGGCAGTTTGTATTCCGATGGGCCATCACAACCGTGGCCGTCATGGTCGCGGCGTCGATTGTCGGCGGAATTCGTTATGACAGCTTTGCTTCACTGATTGGCGCCGCGCTTCTGCTCGGGATCCTGAATGCCTTCCTCCGCCCCGTCCTGCTTTTGCTGGCCGCCCCATTGATCATCCTGACGCTGGGAGTGTTCATCTTCGTCGTGAATGCTCTCATGCTCCTGCTCGTGAACCAGTTCGTGCATGGGTTTCATGTCGATGGTTTCGGGAGCGCTTTTTTAGGCGCGATCCTGATCAGCATTGTGAGCTGGCTCCTGAGTGCGTTCTTTCGCGGCAGTGACGGCCGCGTCTACCCGTTGACGCATCATACGCAAATGCGGCGGGTGCAGGGACGCGTCGTCAGCAGCAGTAAGCCGGGCGAATTATGACCTATTGCCTCGGGATGCTCTGTCGTAAGGGCGCCGTTTTCCTTTCCGACTCGCGCACCAGCGCCGGCATGGACAACATCACGGTGCGGACCAAGATGCGGATCTACGAAAAGCCGGGCGACCGCGTGATCTGCATCATGAGTTCGGGCAATCTCTCGCTCACCCAGGCGACCCTGGCCTCGATCGATGACGACCTGCATCTCCACGAAAGTCATCCGGCACGAAAACATTTGATGAATCGCGAGACGCTTTACGAGACCGTTCGCTATGTCGGGTCGAAGGTACGCGAGGTGGAGCAACGTGACCGCGCCGCGCTTGAAGCCGACGGTTTCGATTTCAACATCAACCTGATCGTCGGCGGGCAGATCGCTGGCCTCGCGCCGGAGGTGCACTCGATCTACCCGCAGGGGAACAGCATTCACGCGAGCAAGGACTGCCCGTTCCTCCAGATCGGCGAATCGAAGTACGGCAAGCCGATCCTCGACCGCGGGTTCAGCTACGAGAGCACGCTGATGGACGCGCTGAAATTCGGCATCATCTCGATGGACGCGACGATGAAAAGCAACGTTGCGGTCGGGCCGCCGATCGACATTCTCTGCTACAAGACGGATTCGCTGCAGGTGAAAATGCGCGCCCGTCTCGAGCAAAACGATCCCTATCTGCAGGAGATCGGCCGCAAGTGGCAGGACGGGATCGTACGACTCGTTAGGCAAATGCCAGTGGCGGATTTTAGTAAGACCGCGCTCGGCTTTGCACCGGCGAGCGCTGCCTAACGAAACCGGACTGCTCCCCCGAACTTGTCTTTCGGTGCGTCGGTTTGTTCAAGTGCGTAGCCGCTTCCTCCCGGAAAGTCGCGAGGGGCTGGTCTGGTTCCTGCTTTTACCTCATCTGCACTCGAAACAGTCTTGCCTTAATCATTATGTCCAAATCCAGCAAACTACTCATCTGCGCGTTCGCCGCTCTGCTGGCCTCCGCGTCTGTGCTTTTCGCCCAAGACGTTGCCACCACCGGGTCAGAATCTGTGAAAGCGAGCGCGAACGGTTCTGCGATCAGCAACGTTGTTTTGCAACGCAAACCCGATCTCACGCCGATGACGCTGGTACAGGCGTCCGCCCCGACTGTCCGCAGCCCCGCCGCGCCCGCGGCGTCCCAGTCTGCCACGAACGCGGCTCCTGCCCAGGCCGCGTCCCCCGCGAAAACAAGCCCGCCTGCTGGGTCGCAGCCGACCACGTCATTGGCAAACCCGGAAACCGAGAACGGCGGCGTCGGTGTGCGTGAGTTTCAAGGCGACGATGTCGGCCAGGTTCTGCGCCTTCTGGCGCGGCAGGCGAAAATCAACATGGTGGTCAGTGAAGCGGTCACCGGCACCGTCACGATGCGTTTGGAAGATGTCACCGCCCTGCAGGCGATCGCGATCATCGTAAAGGCCAAGGGGCTATTCATGGACACGATCGACAACGTTTATTATATCAAAACCGCCGCCGAACGCACGGCCGAACCGACCCAAAGCGAAACCTACCAATTCAGCTACGCGCGCGCCAAAGACGTCGCGCCGTTACTCGCCGGGCAGCTCGCCAGCAAGGAGCCGCCGCAAGTTGATGAGCGCACCAACACCATTTTCTACCGCGAGGGCCGAAGCAATGTCGCCGCCATCCACAAGATGCTGGTGCAGATCGATAAGCCGACAAGGCAGGTCATGATCGAAGCCCGCCTCGTCGAGGTAAACGCGAATCCGACACAGAGCTATGGAATCAACTGGGCAGGAGTAGTTGGCGGTTCAACCACCCCGCAGACAATTAGCTACGGCGGGTTAAATCCGGCCATGCCGCTACCAGGCCAGAACATTCCCACCAACGGTCTGGCATTGGGCAACGTTCAAAACAATAACTTTTTTGGCAGTCTTGGTCGTCTCGCGAACGTCCCAGCCAGCCAGTTTGCCATACTCAGTGTTCCGCAAATGTCCGTCACGCTTCGACTCTTAAATGAGGATTCGGACGCGGAATTTCTTGCAAACCCGCGGATTGTCACGGCGGACAATCAGCAGGCGAAAATCGAGATCACCCGCGCCCAGCCAGTGCCGCAATTGAATTTCAACGAACAAACCGCGACCGCGGTCTTTGGTGGATTTGAGGACAAAAAATTTGGCAATACTCTCATCGTTAAGCCATTGATCAACAAGGAAGATTTTATCACCCTGAGTGTGAAGCCCGAGATCAGCAATAAAGTTGCTGACGAGACCTTCGTTTTCGCCGGCGCCACCGTCTCGAGTCCGATCATTGATACCCGCACACTGGATTCGAATGTCCTGATCCAGAGCGGTGACACACTCGCGATCGGCGGCCTGCTTCAGGATGAATCAAACAAGGCCCGCAACAAGGTACCCGTGATGGGCGATATTCCGGTGCTTGGTTACCTCTTTCAGGAGCATCTCAATGCCCGCGCCAAGCGCAACCTGCTGATCTTTGTCACCCCGACCATTCTCGAACAACGCTACGGCACCGGGCTCGAAGATCAGGTCTCTGGCCTGCATCACAGCGGCGAAGAATATGCGGATCCCAATGGCTGGCGGAACAACGCGAAAGGTGCACTGCGTCTCGTCCCAACCTCGAATCGCCAGATCGTCACTGATTACCCGAAACCAGGCATCGCGCCGCCTCCGAGTACAATGCGCTACCTGAGCACGGCAAACGAGCGCGATAACTAGACTAGAACCGAATTTGTTGTGGGTTGAAGGGGGTGGACCTAGTTGTCGGGTTCGCCCCCTTTGTTTTCTCCCCGGTGCTTTTTGTTGCACCTCGCTGTGCTGCTGTGCATCTTTTAGCCGCCAAAGCTTCCCCGTGCGGCAGGTCGATTCCTGAATGAAACTCTCGCTCATCCCACCAACCCTTCGGCCGATCGCGGAGAAGATCGAACGGGACGTGCGAATTACGGAGGAAGATGCGCTCGCGCTCTACCGCTCGAAGAATCTCAATGCGCTCGGGATCATGGCTAGCACGGTGCGAGAGCGAAAGAACGGAGATGTCGCCACCTACATCCTCAATCGTTACATCAACTATTCCAACATCTGTGTGCTCTCCTGCCAATTCTGTGCTTTCGCGGCGAAGAAGCACGACCCGCATGCCTTTGAGAGTTCGATCGAGGAAATTCTGGCCGCGGTCCATGACGCCATCCTTAGCGGCGTCACTGAAGTGCACATGGTCGGCGGTTTACACCCCTCGTTAGGCAAGGATTGGTATCTCGATCTCCTCCGGCGGTTGCGGGCGCTCGATCCGCAGTTCCAAATCAAGGCCTTCACCGCCATCGAAATTCGTCACCTGGCGCGCCGGATTTTCAAAACCTCGATTGCGGAAACATTAGCCATCCTGCGTGAGGCGGGCCTTAACTCGCTTACCGGCGGCGGCGCCGAGATCTTCGACCCGGGCGTGCGCGACGAGTTGTGCCGCGGCAAGGAGACGGCCGCGGAATGGCTTGAGGTTCACCGCACCTGGCACCAAATGGGAGGCCGCAGCACTTGCACGATGCTTTACGCTCACATTGAGACGATCGAGCAGCGGGTCGATCATCTGCGCCAACTACGCGAGCTGCAGGACGAAACCGGTGGCTTTACCGGTTTTATACCCTTCGCTTTTGAGCCGGAGACGACCGTTCTGGCGCACATCCCGCGCGCGACCGCTTTCGAACAGTTACGCAGTCTCGCTGTCAGCCGAATCTATCTCGATAACATCGAGCACATCACGGCCTATTGGGTGAGCCTCGGTCTGCCCCTCGCGCAAGTCGCGCTCGCCTATGGCGTCGATGACCTGCACGGTACAATCATGCGGGAAAAAATCTTCCACATGGCCGGTGCGAAAACGCCCCAGGAACAAACCGTGGAGGCGCTGCGGGATGTCATCGTCCAGGCCGGCCGTGTGCCAGTGCAGCGCGACAGTTACTATAATCATCTTACGCCCGCCGGCGCGATCGCGCCTCGGCAGTCAGCGGCCAATCTTGTCTGCGCCTAACGGTCTTCCGCTCGCCCGGCTGGGTTGCGTCCAGTATCTCAACGCGCGTCCGCTCATCCATGGCTGGAGTGACGAGGTAATTTTCGATCATCCGTCGGTCCTTTGCCGGCAGTTGGCGGCGGGCGAGCTCGATGTGGCACTCGTCTCGAGTTTTGAGTATCTGCGCAATCCGGTCTATTCGGTTGTGGACGAAGTCGCGATTGCGTCCTTCGGTCCGGTTTACAGCGTTATCCTTGCCCATCTTGGCGAGATCGAGGCGCTGCGTGAGATCGTCCTCGATCCCACTTCGGAGACGTCGGTCAACTTGCTGCGCTGTTTGCTGTCCGAACGCAATCCGGCTGCGCGATTTGTCCAGGAGGGGGAAATCACGGCGACACGCGGCCGGCTGCTGATTGGCGATCAGGCGATTCGATTTCGGCGGGAATCCGAAGAGCAATACCGGCTGCTGGACCTGGGTGCGGAGTGGCGACGGCAGACCGCGCTGCCATTTGTCTATGCGCTCTGGCTGATGCGTCCCGAATACGAAAGAAAGCGCGAAATCGCTAACGCACTGCGATCGTTAGGCAAGATCAACCGTGCCCATCTCGACTCTGTCGTCGCGGCCCAGCCGGAGGGCGAACGGTCCTTCTGCGAATTTTATTTTCGCGAATGCCTGCGCTTCACATTTGCTGACGAGGAAAAAAAGGGTTTTCAAGAGTTTGCTGCATTATGCGCCAGGCAAAAACTGCTGCCGTCCGTTCCACCCCCGCCTGCGCTCGTCTAGTACGATTCGCCCAGCCTGCGGCTTTGCTTGCCTAACGAACTACTGAAATGAAACGCGCCCGACGATGGATCATGACGCCTGACGACGACACGGCGCCCGGTTTTTCCACGGGCATCTGGGGATTGACCTGGGTTGGCCGTTTCCTGCAACGCAAAGGGTTGCTGACCGATGAAGCGGCGACCAATTTTCTCCATCCGCGTTTGCGCAATCTGAGTGATCCATTCCTGCTCCCGGACATGCCGGCTGCGGTCGATCGAATCCTGCGTGCCATCGACCTGGCCGAGCACATCGTGCTCTATGGCGATTACGACGTCGACGGTGTTACCTCGCTCGCCCTGTTGCACGAGATGTTGTCCGCCTACGGCGCGCCGCCAGCGCTTTTCCTCCCCTCGCGGATGGAGGAAGGCTACGGTCTGAGCCGCGAAGGCATCGAGCGGTGCTGGCAGACGCACCAGCCGCAACTGCTCATCGCGGTCGATTGTGGGACGTCCTCCTGCGACGAGGTCGCTGGAATTTGCGCGCGGGGCGCAGATGTCATCGTGCTCGATCATCATGAGCCGAAAGGGCGTCTGCCGGATTGCGTGGCGATGGTTAATCCGAAAGCGGCTGGTTCTGCATCCGCCTATCTCTGTAGTGCCGGGATTGTTTTCAAACTTTGCCACGCCCTCCTCAAGACGCGGCCACTGCCGGAGTTCGATTTGCGTCGGCGGCTCGACCTGGTCGCGCTCGGTACCGTGGCCGACATCGTGCCGCTGGAAGCGGAAAATCGCATTCTGGTTTATCACGGCATGCAGGAAATTGGCCGCCGCCGATTGTTAGGCGTGAGCCGACTCCTCGACGTCGCGGCCGTTCGGCCACCGATCGCGGCCGAGCACATCGCCTTCCGGCTCGGCCCGCGACTGAACGCGGCTGGCCGCCTGACGACGGCGGAGAAATCGCTTCGCCTTCTCCTCACTGCCGATCCGGATGAAGCCGCTACACTCGCGGGCGAGTTGGACGCACAGAATCGGGAACGACAAAACGTCGAACGCCAAATCTGCCAAGCCGCGGAGGACAAAATTGCCGCGGCGAGTCTTTCGGAAGGATCGGCGATCGTGCTCGGCGAACGCGGTTGGCATCCGGGCGTGCTCGGCATCGTCGCGTCGCGCATCGCCAAGAATCATCATCGACCCACAATCATTGTCGGCTTTGACGAGCAGGGCCTCGGCAAGGGCAGTGGGCGAAGCATCCCGGGTTTGTCGCTGGTCACCGTGCTCGGCCAATGTGGCGATCTGCTGGAAAGATTTGGCGGACATGAGATGGCGGCTGGCCTGACGATTCGAGAGGAAAACTTTCCTGTTTTCGTCGGAGCGTTCGAAGAAAATTGCCGTGTCCGCCTGGGTAACGGGCTTCTCGAGCCGAGCCTGCATCTGGATGCCGAGCTGAGCTTGCGGGAAGTGAACTGGGAGCTCTTGCGCTGGCACGAATTGCTCCAGCCCTTTGGTCAGGGCAATCCGCAACCTCTTTTTCTCGCCCGGGGTGTCGAGTCGGCTGCGCCGCCGATGATCTTGAAGGAAAAACATCTTCTCCTTCGATTGCGGCAGAACGGCCGTTTGCAACGTGCAATCTTCTTTGGAGGCGCTGAGGAACCGCTGCCGAGACTTCCATGGGACGTCGCCTTTCGCATTGGCGCCGACGAGTATGATGGCGAGATCCGAGTGCAACTGCAGGTGGAAGCGCTCCGTGCCGCGGCCGCGATCTGAAAGAGGCGCTTACCCCCTGCACCTGTGGCGTCTGGCGCTGGAGTAGAATTGGCCCCCGCTTCGACCACGCCTCCAGACGCGTCTAGAGTGGACTTGGAATGGCGTGGCAGACCAATAGTTCGTTAGGTGAGATCGATTGGATTCCGCGCCCGCGGGTGATGCAGTTGCGTCGCCTTGGGCTCGAGACCGTGGGCGATTTACTGGCTCACTATCCGCGGCGACACGAGGATCGGCGCGAGTTCGCCAGTTTTCCGAGGGAAGAAAGCGATGAGCCGATTTGCCTCTGGGGCGAAGTGATGAAAACGCGCCTTCTCCGCTTCGGGCGCGGAAAGAAGATTTTCGAGGCGACCTTGCAGGAGGACCGCGCGCATGCCCTGAGCCAGCCGCTCACCCTGCGCTGGTTCAATCTGCATTACGTGCAGAAGATGATTTTAACCGGTCAACGTCTGGTCGTCTTTGGCAAGCCACGTTTGCGCGGGCAACGCGTCTGCATGGAACACCCGGAATTCGAGGTGATCGAGAACGATGAGGAGATTTCAATTCATTTCCGCCGAATAACGCCGATTTATCCGGCAACAGAAGGTCTTTCGCAACGTGCGCTGCGCAGCCTGATCCATCGGCTAATGGAAGAAGGCGGGGAGGACGGCCCAACCAAGCATCTGCCAGAGAAGCTGGCGACGGCTCTTACCTCGCAAGCCTGGCGCGAGATCCATTTTCCATCGAGCGAGGAACGGCTCGCGCAGGCGCGTGAGACCATCGTGCTCGGGGAATTTTTTGCCATGCAGATGTTACTCACCTCGCGCCACGCTCGCACGCGGGCGCGTCGGGGCGCGGCGCATCGCGCTTCCGGAGACTTGCTGGAGCGATTCCTGCGCGCGCTGCCCTTTGACCTGACGAATGCGCAATCGCGCGTGATTGAGGAATTGCGGACCGATCTGGCCGCGTCGTGGCCGATGAACCGGTTGCTCCAGGGGGACGTTGGCTCGGGCAAGACGGTGGTCGCCATCGCCGCCATGTTGCTCGCCGTGGAAAGCGGTGCGCAGGCCGCCCTGATGGCGCCGACGCAAATTCTGGCCGAGCAGCATTACGCCGTCCTGCAGCGCTGGCTGGAGCCGTTAGGCGTCTCCGTCGCCCTCCGCACCGGCTCACGGAAGGAGGATCCGTGGCCCTTGTTTGCGGGGGTGAACGCGCCGCGTCCGGGGACGGCAGATTACCTGGCAGAACATGCCGCCGGTCAGTCGTTCCCGGGGAAACGCGCGCACATTTTTATTGGAACGCACGCGCTTCTTTATGAGCCGGAGGGACTCGAAAATCCCGGGCTCGTCGTGATTGATGAACAACACAAATTTGGAGTCGCACAACGCGGCCGCCTAACGACGCGTGACCCGGCGCCGGATGTGCTGGTCATGACCGCGACCCCGATTCCGCGTACGCTTACGATGAGCCTCTACGGCGATCTCGACGTCTCGACGATCGATGAGATGCCGGCCGATCGTGGAAAAATTGTGACCGCGGCGCGAGATGAGAAAAAGCTGCCGGAGGCGCTCGCGTTTCTGCGCCGTGAACTGGAGGCGGGGCGGCAGGCCTATATTGTTTATCCGCTGATCGATGAGAGCGAGAAACTGGAAGCGAAAGCGGCTTCGGCCGAGTTTGAGAAATGGCGCGAGCGTCTCCGGCCGTTCACTTGCGAACTGCTTCACGGGCGCATTGCCGCGCCGGAAAAGCAGGCGATTATGGAGCGCTTCCGCCGCGGATTAACGAATGTGCTGGTCAGCACGACCGTGATTGAAGTGGGAATCGACGTGCCGAATGCGACGGTGATGCTGATCGAAAATGCGGAGCGCTTTGGCCTGGCCCAGCTGCATCAGTTGCGCGGGCGGATCGGACGCGGCGGACACAAATCGTATTGCATTCTTTTGCACTCCGATCCCTCGACGGAAACAAGCGCGAAACTCGCGGTGCTGGAAGAGACCAGCAACGGCTTTGAGGTGGCGGAAGCCGATTGGGAAATGCGTGGGCCGGGAGATTTGCTTGGCACCGCGCAGAGCGGGCTGCCGGTGCTCAAGCTCGGGAATCTCCGCTCGGACGCGAAATTAATGCGGCGGGCGCGGGCCGCGGCGCTCGAAATCATTCGCGCTGATCCGACACTCGCGAGACCGGAAAATCAACGTTTCCGACAGTTGGTTGTCGAAGAAGTGGGAAAAAGTTTCTCCCACGTCAGCTGAATGAAAAATTTATTGAAATTCCTTTTCTTAGTCCTTGTCCTGAGTGCGGGCGTGTCGCTCCTTTACGACTATCAGCTGCGCCATGGGCGCCTCAGCCTGAGCCCGCAGACGGTCCCGGAAAAATACACGCTGGCGGACGCTCCAGCAGTTGATTCGAGATCGATCGCAAGTCTTGCTTCGTTAAGCGACGAGCGCCGCAAATTGATCGCGGGAGTCATTCCCTCAGTCGTGAGCGTGAAGACGACGAAGCGCATTCCACGCCGGCAATACGGCCTCGATCCGTTTGATTTTTTCCGTGGAAATTTTCGTCAGTTTCGTGGTCCGGCGGATGAAGCAATGGTGCAAAATTCTCTCGGCTCCGGTGTGATTGTGACCAAGGAAGGCCACATCATCACGAATAATCACGTCGTCGATCACGTGGACGAAATCGAAGTGGTCCTGAGCAACGGCCAGACTCATAAAGCTCGCCTCGTCGGGGCCGATGCCCAGCTCGATCTGGCGGTTCTGAAGATGGACGATCCCGACGCGAAACCGCTCAAGCTCGGCGATTCCGATCAGATGCAGGCGGGCGATTTTGTGCTCGCAATTGGTAATCCATTTGGCTTCGACGAGACGGTGACGGATGGAATTATCAGCTCCAAGGGACGCCCGAATCGAGTGGATGGATTCGGCGATTTTTTGCAGACGAATGCGGCGATTAACCCAGGGAATAGCGGCGGACCGCTGATCAACCTGAGGGGCGAGGTCATCGGCATTAACACCGCGATCATATCGCGTAGTGGCGGCTCGCAAGGCATCGGATTTGCCATTCCGTCTAACACCGTAAAGATGGCGCTGGAGAATCTGCTCGAGCATGGTCGCATCATCCGCGGTTACCTCGGCATCGAGACGGCCGCGCTGCAACCCGGGCAGGTCAATGCGCCTGATTCCGGGGTCGTGGTGGCGGCGGTCATGCCGGACTCGCCCGCGGCGGCGGCGCAAATTCAGCGCGGGGATGTGATTCAAAAATTTGATGGCCACGAAGTGCGCAACATCATCGAATTGCAACGCCTCGTTTCGCTGACGGAGTTGAACAAGAAGGTCAACCTGGAGGTCGCGCGCAACGGCAAACCGCTGACCCTCGCGACGACGGTCAAGGAGCGACCGCCCAATTTTGGCCTGGCCCGAGCGGAACCGACTGGACCGCCGGGGCAGCAAGCGCCGCCCTCGCCTAACGAACCGGATACGGATGAGCCGGACCAGTCTGCACCTAACGATAGTGCGCTCGGCTCGATCGAGGTAAGGGAGTTGACCCCCCAGCTGGCTCAGAACCTGGGCGTGCCATCCAACGTTCGCGGCGTCGTCGTGGCCCAGGTGGGAGACAACGTCGGCGAGCTGCATCCCGGGGACGTGATCGAGGCGATCAACCAGGAACCGGTGACCTCGGTGCAGGATTTCGAGCAGGCCGTGCAATCGCTCGACCCGAGCCAGCCGCAGGTTCTTTCCGTTTGCCGGCAGCACAGCCGATCGTTCGTCGTGGTGAAGCCGCGCTAATTTAATGGCCGCGACGCGCGGTCGTTCCCTCGTGTCCTATGAATAAATCGCGAGGACGCACTCCTCGCCGTTCTTGCTCCGGCAAAGGATTCCTGATAATGACATTCGAAATGCAGCGCTTCGCCCACGCGGGCGAATCCCTGAATAAGTGCCGGACCAATCAAGTCCAAGGTTCAAATCAACATCATGCCAATGAAACGAATTCTACTCGCACTAACGATGGCTGTTCTGCTGCTGCCTTTCCCTCCTCGCGTGCAGGCGGAGGCCGAGGTCACACTGAATTTCTTTTACGATAATCTCTCGCCCTACGGCAGCTGGATCGATATCGGCGACTTCGGCTATTGCTTCCAGCCTAACGTGGCAGTGAATAATTCCGATTGGCGACCTTACTCCGACGGCTACTGGGCCTACACCGACGCTGGGTGGACTTGGGTTTCCTACGAGGATTTTGGCTGGGCGACTTATCACTACGGCCGCTGGGCCAACTTGGACGACTACGGCTGGGTGTGGGTGCCGGGTTATGAATGGGGCCCGGCATGGGTTTCGTGGCGCACCGGAGGCGACTATGTGGGCTGGGCTCCTCTGCCGCCCAACGACAATCGCGTTTATGAAGGGCGCGCCATCACCAGTCAGGTTGACGTCGAGTTCGGTATCGGGCCGCTCTACTACAACTTCGTCGACGTCCGCTACATCGGCGAACCGGTTCTTCGGGGTCGAATCTTCGCTCCAGCGCGCAATGTTACCATCATCAACCGGACGGTTAATGTCACCAATATCACCTACAACAATTCGATTGTTTACAATTACGGTCCGAATTACAACCAGCTAAATCGATATTCTGCCCGCCCAATTCAGCGGCTCAATCTCCAACGCGAGACCAGTATCGGAGCGACTCCTGGCCAAGGCGGAAAGGGTGCGAATCTCAACCGTGTGAACGGCAACCAACTCACGGTCGTCGCGCCGAGAATCCAGAAGTCGCAGCAACAGATCGCCCCGAGACAAGTAAAAGCCAAAGTCGCGCAGCCAACGATCGAACGCGGCTGGCAAGGGGTCGCAAATCCGCAACAGCTCCAGGCAGAAATGAAGCAAGAGAACGCCAGGAATGTAGCGCCTCCGAGCTTCAAACCCCGTCGCGCCGAAGGCTCAAGGAGCGACCTAAACCAACAGAATCCGTCTTCGACTTCAGACAGCGAGGCGACCGGCGGCAACTCGCCAATGCCAGCGCGAGCGACGGCGCAGGAAGGCGCGGAACCTCGACCACCGCAAGCCGCAAAAAATGCCCCCCCTTCGAGCTTCACACCCCACAATCCAGAAAGGCAAAAGAGCCAGCAACTTCAGTTGCAGCCTCAAGAGGCGAACAGCGGCGCTCAAGCACCGACGCCGGCTGGGCCAAAACCGGAGAAAGTTGAACGGCAGCAGCTCGGCCAGAACGCCAATCGCGCGGCCGACCGAGCGCCGGAGTCAGAGGCTGCTTCGGTCGCCGCTGGCCAAAATGGTCCGGTGTCGACTCCCATACCTCAAAAACAGTACCATACTGGGAACTTTAGGACAGAAATTCCATCGGACGGCGTGCAACAGGATCAGCGCTTGCCACAAGCCCGGGCGATACGAGCGCAACAGCCTCAGCAGGCTGAGCAGCAGCAACAGCAGGGCAAGCAACAGCCTCAGGGCATCAAGAAGAAGAAAAAGAAACTCGAGGAGCAACCTCCGGACCAACAGTGAATTCCGGCAATTGACGGCCGAGCGAACGATCCCAGTGGCCGGGGAGCATCTACGCGCTGCCGTCCTCGTCGCGACTACTGGTCGAGCAACTCCGCAATTTGCACCGCGTTGAGGGCCGCGCCTTTCAGCAGTTGATCGCCCACCACCCAAAGCGCCAGCCCATTGTCTAACGCGCAATCCACCCGCAACCGGCCAACCTGACAGTTGTCCTTGCCCGCGACCGCGAGCGGCATCGGATACTGATCGGAGAGCGGCTCATCGACGAGATCGAGCCCGGGCGCCTCGGAGAGAACTTCGCGCGCTGAGTCGACCGAGACCGGGCGCTCGAACTCGGCGCTCAACGCGACCGAGTGCGCCCGGTAAACCGGCACCCGCACACAGGTGACCGAGGCAGAGAAGTTGGGCAGGCGCAAGATCTTGCGTCCTTCGTTTTGCATCTTCATTTCCTCTTTCGTGTAGCCACTCTCGAGGAATGAATCGACTTGAGGCAGGACATTGAAAGCGATCGGATGCGGATACACCTCTGCAACCATGTCGCTGCCTGTTGTGCTCGCTTCGACCTGCCGCCGCAGTTCGTCGATCGCACGCGCCCCGCTGCCTGAAACGGCCTGGTAACTGGAGGCAAACACGCGTCGCAAGCCAAAGGCGCGATGCAAAGGATAGAGTCCCATCAGGGCGACAGCCGTCGTGCAATTTGGATTCGCAATTAGTCCGCGATGCGTCCGCAGGTCTTCCGGGTTGATCTCGGGGATGATCAATGGAACATCGTCGTCCATTCGAAAAGCGGACGAGTTATCTATCACTATTGCGCCGGCCCGCCGGGCAACGGGAACGAATCGTTTCGCGATGCTCGCGCCGGCGCTGAAAAAGGCGAGGTCAATGCCTGTGAAAGAATCCCGACTGAGCGCTTCGACGGCAAATTTCGTTCCGTGGAATTCCAGCTCACTGCCGGCTGAACGCGGGGAAGCGAGGAGCCGCAAGTCTGCCACGAGAAAGTCCCGCCGTTCCATGACGCGGAGCAGTTCGATTCCGACCGCGCCAGTCGCACCGACGATCGCGACGTGGTATTTTCTGGGCATCGCGAGCGCAGTCTATCGCCCGCCCTTTGAGATGCAAACGCCCGAGCCAGTCATTCGAATCTCTGTGCGCGATCAGCGACTCGATCTGCTTTCGGGCGAGAAGGTATTGTCCAGTTATCCCGTCTCGACTTCGCGCTTCGGGTTGGGCTCCGAGGAGGGGAGCATGAAAACGCCGCTCGGGAAATTCAAGATCGGCGAAAAAATCGGCCACGGCCTGCCGGTCGGCACTGTTTTTCGCAGTCGCATTCCACTTGCACCGGAGGAAGCGACGCCGCCGACAGATGACCTCATTCTCTCACGCATCCTCTGGCTTGATGGCCTCGAAGAGCGCAACGCAAATACGCGCGACCGCTTTATTTACATTCACGGCACGAACCACGAGGAGGAGATTGGCCGGGCCGCGAGCCACGGTTGCATTCGAATGAAGAACGCCGACCTGCTTGCGCTCTTCGACCAAGTCCCGCTCGGTACGGAAGTGCACATCGAGACCTAGAAAAAAAGGCCGAGAATTTCGTTGCACGCGCTGGTTTCCCCGCCTAAACAGTCGGCAGCAACCTGCTAGGGAAGGAGGCGAGTTTATAGTGAAATTTGTCAAAGCAATCATGATTGTGGTCGTCGCGGCCAGCGTGCTGAGCCTGGGTGCCTGCGCGCAGAAGAAGGAGACGATGGCGACTCCACCACCGGCACCGACCGGAAAGTAGTCTTCGACCGGCGGTTTGCCTCCGACCGGGTAACTTTAACCAAGAGGCCAGGTCGTTTGCGCGGCCTGGCCTTTTTCCTCTTCCAACTCACGTTCACTCGCATTTGGTTTGCCTAAGGCCGGCGCCGGGTCACAACGGTGCAGCCTGCGCGCGAGTGGAATTCTCGGGCGCTTCTCGTAGTATTCGCTCCAATGATTCGACTCAGCGGACTTCCCTTGTCACTCGCGGAAATCGCCCGTGTCGCGCTCGCGTCCGAGCCGGTCGAGATTGCACCGGAGGCGCACGCCGCGATTGAGGCATCGCGTCACGTGGTGGAGGAGATCGTCGCGCGCCGAGATGTCATCTACGGCGTCAGCACCGGCTTCGGGAAACTGTCCGATGTTCAAATTCCGCCCGACAAACTCGAGCAACTCCAGGTCAACCTGGTGCGCAGCCATTCATGTGGCATCGGTCGCCCGCTCTCGGAGCCGGAGGTGCGGGCGATGATGCTGCTCCGTGCCAACGTCCTCACTCTGGGTTTCAGCGGTATTCGCCTCGCGGTCATCCGGCTCCTTGTAGAAATGCTCAACCGCCGCGTATGGCCGGTCATTCCCGAAAAGGGCTCGGTCGGAGCGAGCGGCGATCTGGCGCCTCTGGCGCATCTCGCGCTTTCGCTAATCGGAGAAGGGGAAGCCTTTCGGGGCGGCGCGCGCCTGCCCAGTGCAAGCGCGCTGCAAAAGGTCGGCCTGCAGGCGATCGATCTCCAGGCAAAGGAAGGGCTTGCCCTCCTCAATGGCACGCAGGCGATGCACGCCGTCGGAGGTCTCGCGCTTTGGCGCGCGAAGCGCCTTTCGCGCGTCGCGGATGTGGCGGGTGCGATGACCCTCGAGGCGCTCAAGGGCACGCCGACCGCGTTCGACGAGCGCATCCACAAGGCGCGCCCGCATCCCGGACAGCGCGCCGTCGCGCGCCATCTGCTCGCCCTTTTGCGCGAGAGCGAGATCCGCGCTTCGCACGAGCAAAACGACGCGCGCGTGCAGGACGCCTACAGCCTGCGCTGCATGCCGCAGGTTCACGGTGCGATCCGCGGAGCGCTTGCCCATTGCGAAGAAATTCTCGCCATCGAATCCGGCTCCGCCACGGATAACCCTCTCGTCTTTATCGATAACGGCGACGTTCTTTCCGGCGGCAACTTCCACGGCGCGCCCCTCGCTCTCGCGCTCGATTACGCCGCCATCGCGACCACCGATCTGATGAGCATCAGCGAACGCCGGATCGATCGCCTAACGAATCCGGACCTGAGCGAAGATCTGCCCGCCTTCCTCGCTCAAAAACCTGGCATGCAGTCCGGCTTCATGATTCCGCATGTCGTGGCCGTCGCGCTTCTCAACGAGGCCAAAGTGCTCGCGCATCCAGCGAGCATCGACAATCTGCCGACCTCGGCCGGGAAGGAAGATCATGTTTCGATGGGGATGACCGCGGCCTTGAAGTTGCGCACCGTGGTGGAGAATGCGGAGAATGTGCTTGCGATCGAGCTTCTCGCCGCCGGTGAAGGTTTGGAATTCCGTCGGCCGCTAAAAGCCGGAGTGGGTGTCGAACGCGCCTTCGCTGCCTTGCGCGCGGTTGCGCCGCGCTTGGAGGAAGATCGGGTGCTTGCGCCCGATATCGAGCGGGTCGCGGAGGCGATTCGCAGTGGCAAATTCGACAGCGAAGAGGAGGAATTATGAGGGAGAAAATGATCCGCGCCCCGCGCGGCAGCCAGATCAGTTGCAAAGGCTGGCAACAGGAAGCCGCCCTTCGCATGCTGATGAACAACCTCGATCCTGAGGTCGCGGAGAATCCCGAAAAGCTGATCGTCTACGGCGGGACGGGCCGGGCGGCGCGCAGCTGGGAGGCATTTGACGCGATCGTGAGGTCGCTGCGCGAATTGGAGAACGACGAAACGCTCCTCGTGCAATCGGGCAAGCCGGTCGGCATTTTCCGCACCCACGACGAAGCGCCGCGGGTCCTCATCGCCAACTCCAACCTCGTAGGGCATTGGTCGAACTACCCGGAATTCAATCGGCTCGAAAAATTGGGCCTCACGATGTATGGGCAGATGACGGCCGGCTCCTGGATCTACATCGCGAGCCAGGGGATCGTGCAGGGCACCTTCGAAACTTTCTCCGCCGCCGGGGTGCGCCATTTCGGCGGGTCGCTCGAGGGTCGGTTGCTGGTTACAGGCGGTCTGGGCGGAATGGGCGGCGCGCAACCGCTCGCCGCGACCATGGCCGGCGCGCGTTGCCTCGGGATCGAAGTCGACCCGGCGCGCATCGAGAAGCGCTTGCAGAGCGGCTATTGCGACCAGATGGCGCGTTCGCTCGACGAAGCGATGCGGATGCTCGACGACGCGCGCGGCAAAAAGAAAGCGATCTCGGTCGGCCTGGTCGGCAATTGCGCCGATGTCCTGCCCGAGATGGTGAAGCGCGGGATCGTGCCTGATATTTTAACCGACCAGACAAGCGCGCATGATGCGCTTAACGGTTATGTGCCTAACGGAATGTCGCTTGCCGACGCGCTCCAGTTGCGCGCGGCAAAGCCGGACGAATATGTCGAACGATCGATGGCTGCGATGGCCCAGCACGTCGAAGCGATGCTTGCCTTGCAGAAGGAGGGCGCGGTCACCTTCGATTACGGGAACAACATCCGCACCCAGGCGAAGAAAGCCGGCTGCGAGAAAGCCTTCGATATTCCCGGCTTCGTCCCGGAGTACATCCGGCCGCTCTTTTGCGAAGGAAAGGGACCCTATCGCTGGGTGGCGTTGAGCGGCGAGCCGGCCGACATCGCGCGGACCGATCAGCTCGCGCTCGAACTTTTCCCGGATAACCAGATCCTCTCGCGCTGGATGAAACTCGCGCGGGAGCGGATTCAATTTCAGGGATTGCCGGCGAGGATTTGCTGGCTTGGCTACGGGGAACGCGCCGAGTTTGGCGTCGCCATGAACGAACTCATTAGGCGCGGTGAGATCAGCGCGCCGATCGTGATCGGGCGCGACCATCTCGATTGCGGCTCCGTCGCCTCGCCCTTCCGCGAGACGGAGGCAATGCTCGACGGCAGCGACGCGATTGCCGACTGGGCGCTGCTCAACGCGCTCATAAACACGGCGGCCGGCGCTTCCTGGATCTCGATCCACAATGGCGGCGGCGTCGGGATTGGCTATTCACAACACGCGGGGATGGTGATCGTGGCGGATGGCACCGACAACGCGAAGCGACGCCTGGAGCGCGTCCTGACGAGCGATCCGGGAATGGGGGTCATCCGGCACGCGGATGCTGGTTACTCGACGGCGATCGAGTTTGCCCGGTCGCACGACATCAGGATTCCGATGGCGCCTCAGCCCCGCGATTGATACGAAAGCCTAACGAATGCAAAAACTCATCGAATGCGTGCCCAACTTTTCCGAAGGGCGCGACCTGAACGTGATCAAGCAGATCGCAGCGGCGATCGAGGCGGTCGACGGCGTCTCGCTCCTCGACATCGATCCCGGAGCGAGCACCAACCGCACAGTCGTGACCTTCGTCGGCTCGCTGGAGGCAGCCGTGGAGGCAGCCTTTCGCGGAATCCAGAAGGCCGCCGAACTAATCGACATGCGCAAGCAAAAGGGTGCACATCCGCGAATGGGCGCGACCGATGTCTGCCCGTTCATCCCCGTGAGCGGCGTGAGCTGGGAAGAGGCGATCGAGTGCGCCAAGTCGTTAGGCAAACGGGTCGGCGAGGAGTTGAAGATCCCGGTTTATCTCTATGAGAAAGCCGCGAGCGATCCGTCTCGTTCCAACCTCTCGATCATTCGCGCTGGCGAATACGAAGGCTTCTTCGAGAAGATCAAACAACCGGCCTGGAAGCCCGATTTCGGGCCGGCGGTCTTCAACCAAAGATCCGGCGCGACCGTCATCGGGACACGGGATTTCCTCGTTGCCTACAACGTCAACCTCAACACGCGGTCGACCCGGCGAGCAAACTCCGTGGCCTTCGACGTCCGGGAAAACGGTCGGGTGAAAACTGAAGACGGAACGCCAACCGGCAAGAAGGTGCTCGACGAAAGCGGCGAGCCGGTGCGCATCCCGGGAACGCTGAAGCACGTCAAAGCGATCGGCTGGTATGTCGAGGAATACGGCATCGCCCAGGTCTCGATGAACCTGACGAACATCGCCGAAACCCCGTTGCACACGGCCTTCGATGCCTGCAGCGAAGCCGCCGCGCAACGCGGCCTGCGCGTCACGGGCTCGGAAGTGGTCGGCATGCTGCCGAAGAAATGTCTGCTCGAGGCCGGCCGCTATTTTCTGCGCAAACAGCAATGGTCGGAGGGGGCGTCGGAGGAAGAACTGATCGACCTCGCGATTCGCTCCATGGGCTTGAGCGAGCTGAAGCCGTTCGATCCGCGGGAGAAAGTGATCGAATACAAAATCGAGGCCGCCGCGGGCAAATCACTCGTGAAAATGAACCTGCGCGAGTTTTGCAACGAGACCCTGAGCGATTCGCCCGCGCCGGGCGGCGGCTCGGTCGCAGCCCTGATGGGCGCGCTCGGCGCGTCGTTAGGCGGGATGGTGGCCAATCTTGCCGCGGGCAAACGCGGCTGGGACGATCAGCTATCGCTTTTTCAGCGATTGGGCGGTGAAGGGGCAGCAGCTCAAGGACGAATTGCTCTTCCTGGTCGATGAAGACACCGCGGCCTTCAACAAGGTGATGACGGCTTTCGGTTTGCCGAAAGATTCGGCGCGAAGAAAAAGCCGCACGCTCGAAAGCGATCCAGAGCGCCAATCAATATGCCGCGGAGATTCCGCTCAAAGTCATGGAGACAGCGAGTCGATCCTACGACCTGCTGGGGGAGATGGCGGAGAAAGGAAATCCCGCGTCGATCTCGGATGTCGGCGTCGGCCTGCTCGCGACCCGTGCCTGCATCGAAGGCGCGGCGATGAATGTGCGAATTAATTTATCCGGGCTGAAGGATGAGAAAGTGAAAGCCGCGTTGCAGGAGAAAATGAGCCGGCTTACGGCAGAATCCGAAACGCGTTTCAAAGCCGCCCGAGAAATCGTAGAAACCAAGCTGTAGGCGCGCATTGAACGATCTCGCTGTCCTCCACGCTTCGCAGTTGCTGACTCTCGCCGGTCCGATGCGGCCACGGATTGGTCGCGAGATGAGTCATCTCGCGATTATCGAGGACGGCGGAATGCTGATCCGGGACGGTGTGATTACGGCGGTCGGAACCTCAGACGAAATCGAGCGCCAGTTGCCGGGCGATGTCGAAGTTGTCGACGCAGATGACCGGGTGGTGCTGCCGGGTTTCGTGGACGCGCATGCTCATCCCGTCTTCGGCGGGAATCGAGTGGATGAATTCGAGATGCGCGCGCGCGGCGCGACCTACGAAGAGATTGCGGCCAGTGGCGGCGGGATTCGTTCGACTGTGCGCAAGACCCGCGCGGCAAGCGAAGCGGAACTTCTCGCTGATGCGCAAGAGCGAGCAAACTGGTTCCTGCGCTGCGGAACCACGACGGTGGAGGCAAAGTCCGGTTACGGCCTGTCGCTCGAGGAAGAACTGAAAATTCTGCGCGTTATCCGTCAACTGAACGAAACGACCCCGATTGAATTTGTCCCGACGTTTCTCGGTGCACATGCCATTCCGGAAGAATTCCGCGGCGCGCCCGAACAATACGTGGCGCTTGTCATTCACGAGATGTTGCCGGCCGTGGCCGAGGAGAAACTGGCGGAAAGCTGCGACATCTTTTGCGAACTCGGCTACTTCGATATCGCGGACTCGGAGAAAATCCTGATGGCGGCGCAGGAGCATGGTCTGCGGCTCCGAATGCATGTCGATCAACTGACGAATTCGGGCGGTGCGTTCCTGGCGGCGCGATTGCAGGCGGCGACGGCCGATCACCTCGAGCAAACGAACGATGCGGAGATTACCGCCTTGGCCGAAGCGGGCGTGCAGCCGGTGCTCTTGCCTGCTTCGGTTTACGCCCTTGGTAAGACCCGTTATCCGAAGGCGCGCGCGATGATCGAGGCTGGTCTCGGCACTGTGCTCGCGACGGATTTCAACCCCGGTTCATCGCCCACTCCCTCAATCCCGATGGTTCTCTCGCTCGCCGCTACCCAGATGAAGATGACGCCCGCGGAGGGCGTGAGTGCAACCACGATAAACGCTGCCTACAGCCTTGGCCGCGGCGACAAGATCGGATCGCTCGAAGCCGGCAAACTCGCGAACTTCACCATTTTCGATTGCGCCGATTATCGCGAGATCGCCTACTGGTTTGGATTGCCGCAAACCCACGCGGTCTACATTCGCGGCCGATGCGCGCTCTAAACCCTGTCATCCCGAGCCGCGTAGACGGCCAGGGACCTCTCTAACACAGTCCGCGCCTCGCGTGTCCAAGGGCACGAGCATTGTAATTGCGAGGTCCCTCTCCGCGCTGCGCCGGCTCGGGATGACGAGCTCGGAAGCCGCCAGCCGGTTCAAGCGAGGAAAAACGACCTTGGTTTGCGAACGACTCCGCGCACCCGTAACTTGATTCCTTCATGAAGGTCGATGTCGAAAACCAACCGCATTGTGTCGCCACCCTCACAATCGAGTTGCCGCCGGAACAGGTTTCCAAGGAGTGGGACGCGATCGCGAACAGCTTTGCCTCCCAGGCCCGCCTCCCCGGTTATCGCCCGGGGAAAGCCCCGCGCCGCGTAGTCGAAGCGAAGTTCCGCAAGGACATCCAGGACGAGCTGACGAATAAACTCGTCTCCAAAAGCTACCACGAAGCAATCGCGGAAAAGCAGTTGCGGGTCGTTTCCCTAACGAAGCTCGAGGATGTCGAATTTGGGGACGATCGTTCGATGCGCTTCCGCGCCACGGTCGTGACCGCGCCGGAGTTTGAGCTGCCCGATTATAAGGGCATCCCGCTCCAGTTGCCGGACACGAAGGTGACCGAGGCGGAAGTGGAGGCAGCGGTCGAGCGCCTCCGCGAGCAGTCTGCCGATTTTGTCGACGTGCCCGGACGCGGGCTGGAGATGGAAGATTTTGCGGTGATCGATTTCGAGGGAACGATCGATGGCAAGCCGATTGCGGAGCTGGCGCCGAATGCGAGCAAGAACCTCCTCGGTGGGAAGAAATTCTGGCTGCACCTCGACGCCGGAGAATTTTCTGCCGCGCTTTGTCGAGCAGTTGATCGGACAAAAGCCTGACGAATTACGGAAGGTGCAGGTGGAATTTCCCGCGGATTTTCCGGTCGCGGAGCTGGTCGGAAAGGCCGCGCAATACGACGTCACCCTGCGTGAGGTGAAGCAGCGCGTCCTGCCGCCGGTCGATGACGCTTTCGCTGCGAAGTGGATGCCGGAGAAGACGCTGACCGATTTGAGGGATGCGCTCGAACGTCAGATCGAGCACGAGAAGGGGCATGAACTGGAGCGCGCCCGCGAGGCGCAGGTGGTGAGGTTTCTGAGCGAGCGCATTCAATTTGAGTTGCCACCTAACCTTTTGAAAACCGAAACGCGCAACGCCCTCATGGAATTGGTGCAACGCAATCGGGAGCGCGGAGTGCCGGATGAAGCGCTCAAGGAAAAGGAAGAAGAGTTGATTCGCATGGCGAGTGGCCTGGCCGCGCATCGCCTCAAAACCAACTTCATCCTGCATCGAATCGCCGAGCAGGAAAAAATCCAGGTGACACGCGCCGATCTGGATGAGCGCATCCGTCACCAGGCGATGCACCACAACGTGAGCCCGGAAAAGATGCGTCAGGAAATCGAGAAAAAAGACGGCATGAATGGCCTCATCGAGCAGATCCTGCTCGGCAAGACGATTGATTTCCTCGGGTCGAATGCTACCATCGAGAGCGCGGCCGCAACGCCGGTTCCCGAGGTCACGCAGGAATCAAAATGACGACAAATCGCGACTCCAATTTTTCTCAATCCGTCCTCGTCCCAATGGTGGTGGAGCAGACTGGACGCGGCGAACGCAGCTACGACATCTACTCGCGGTTGTTGAAGGACCGGATCGTTTTTATTGGGACGCCGATCGACGATCACATCGCCAACCTGGTCATCGCCCAGCTGCTCTTCCTGCAAATGGAAGATGGCAAAAAGGACATCAATCTTTATATCAACTCACCCGGCGGCTCGGTTACGGCCGGTCTCGCGATTTACGACACGATGCAGTTCCTGACCTGCGACGTGACGACGTACTGCCTTGGGATGGCGGCGAGCATGGGCGCAGTCCTGCTCAGCGCCGGGACGAAAGGCAAACGTTTTGCGCTGCCGAATTCCGACATCATGATTCACCAGGTCTCGGGCGGCGCGCAGGGGCAGGCGAGCGATGTCGAGCGGACAGTGGAATACATGTTCAAGCTCAAGAAGCGCCTCATCCGCATCCTTTCGCAGCACACGGGGAGACCGGAGGAGCAGGTCAGACAGGACTCGGATCGCGATTATTACATGACGGCGCCCGAGGCTAAGGACTATGGGCTCGTCGACGAAGTGATCAAGTCGCGCAAGGAGGCGAAATTGCTCGATGGCGACGGCGCCAAAGGCACTCTGACTGACCGCTCAACCGCGGTCGCCGAGGCCGCGCTGCCGCAGAAAGTCGAGGAATAGGAACTGCTCTAGACGGGGAGACGACAATGGCGCGCGCCTCGAATCTCACCATGTGTTCCTTCTGCGGCAAAAGCCACGCGGAGGTGCGTAAACTGATTGCCGGTCCCGGCGTCTACATTTGCGACAGTTGCATCAACGTCTGCAAGAGCATCCTCGACAAGGAACTGAATGAAGATGCGCGCCGGCAGTCCTCGACCATCCGCGTGCCCAAGCCGGTCGATATTCGCGGCTCGCTCGACCAGTACGTGGTCGGCCAGGACATGGCGAAAAAGACGCTTTCGGTCGCGGTACACAACCATTTCAAGCGCGTGCTTCAGAGCGCGCCGCCGGCTGACACTTCGGCCGCATTTCAGCCCGATCCTTTCGCCGACGTAGAAATCGAGAAGAGCAACATCCTGCTCATCGGCCCGACCGGCTCGGGCAAAACGCTTCTCGCCAAAACGCTCGCGAAAATTCTCGACGTTCCGTTTTGCATCGCCGACGCCACAACACTGACGGAAGCCGGTTATGTCGGCGAAGATGTGGAGAACATCATCCTGCGTCTGCTGCAAAACGCCGATTACGATGTGAAGCGGGCGGAGATCGGCATCGTTTATATCGACGAAATCGACAAGATCGGGCGCAAAACCGACAACGTAAGCATCACCCGCGACGTTTCGGGCGAAGGCGTGCAACAGGCGCTCCTGAAAATTCTCGAAGGTAGCACCTGCAACGTCCCGCCGCAGGGCGGGCGCAAACATCCGCACCAGGAATACATTCAGGTCAACACGGAGAAGATCCTCTTCATCTGTGGCGGCGCCTTTGTCGGGCTGGAAAAAATTGTCCAGAAGCGAATCGGCAACAAAACGATGGGCTTTAGCAGCCCCTCGCTCGAAGCGGAGGAGGCTCTGCGGCGCGAGGCGGTGCGCCAAGTGGAGCCGGAAGACTTGCTAGGCTTCGGCATGATCCCGGAATTCATCGGCCGGCTTCCCGTGATTAGCGCACTCGATGCGCTGACCGAGGAGGAGATGGTCATGATCCTGACCGACACCAAGAACGCGATGATCAAGCAGTACACCAAGCTCTTCGCGATGGAAGATGTGCGCCTGACCGTCACCAAGGACGCGTTGCGCGCGCTTGCCGCCCAGGCGGTGACGAAGGGAACTGGCGCGCGGGCGCTGCGTTCGATGCTCGAGCGGATCATGCTCGACATCATGTATGAGGTGCCGAGCCGCGAAGACATCGCCGAAGTCACGATCAATCGCGCCGTGGTCGAAGGGAAAAAGGTTCCGCTGATTCGCAAGAAGCAGGACAAGGACGCGGCGTAAAGAGGCGCTTCGCGCCTAACGTTCAACGTCCAACGCTCGACGTTGAACGCGTTCAACGTTGAGCCGTGCTGGCAGTCTCTGAGGACTTTGCGGTGCGAACCGGCGCCGCTCGTTACGTTCCGCGTTCGGCGTTGGACGTTGGACGTTGGACGTTGGACGTTTCCCTTCCAATGCGCGTCGTCGTGATCAACACCGGTACGGAGATCCTGCTCGGTGATGTGCTCAATACGCACCTTAGCTTTATCGCGCGCGAAATTTTTCCGCTGCGCCTGCGAGTCGAACGCCAATTGTCGGTGCCCGATGGGCCGGCGATTTGCGACGCACTGAAGGAGCACATCAAGCGTGCGGATTTGATTTTCGTTACCGGCGGCCTCGGGCCGACGACGGACGACATCACGCGCGAGATCACGGCTGAGTTGCTCGACTTGGATCTTGTGCCCGATCCGGTGCTGGAGGCCAGTCTCAAGGAGCGCCTGGCAACCCGCGGGATTCGCCTGACCGATCGAATCCTGCGCCAGGCGCGGGTGCCGTGCGGGGCGCAGGTTTTGCCTAACGAAAATGGGAGCGCCCCCGGACTCTATCTGGCGTCGGGCTTGAATCCTGCGCTGGCAACGCCGCACTTGTTTCTCCTCCCCGGGCCGCCGCGTGAGTTGCAACCAATGTTTGTCCAGTCAGTCCTGCCGATCCTTCACCAGATCGCCAGACAGGAGGAAGCGATTGGCTGTCGCAGCTACCGGATCGTTGGGATGGGCGAATCCCACGTCGAAGAAGCCGTCGGCGCGCAGCTCCTCAGCATTGTTGGTCTGGAGCTCGGCTATTGCGCGCGCATGGGCGAAGTCGACCTGCGCTTGATCGGTTCCGCTGAAATCCTGGAGGAAGCGGACGCGATCGTCAGGGCAAGATTGGCGAAGTTTATTTTCTCCACCAGTCGCGAGAATCTCGAGACGGTGATTGTCAGGCAGCTCGCCGCCCGGAAGTCCACCCTGGCGGTAGCGGAGTCTTGCACCGGCGGATTGCTCGCCCATCGCCTGACCAACGTGCCGGGCGCATCCGAGGTTTTTTTGGCCGGATACGTGACCTATTCAAACGAGGCGAAGGTCGCCGTGCTCGGCGTTCCGTCGTCCGCCATCGCCGAGAATGGTGCAGTTAGCGAAACGGTGGCCCGCGCCATGGCGGAAGGGGCGCGCGAGAAATCCGGAACAACCTTTGCGTTGGCGACAACTGGCATTGCGGGTCCGGGCGGCGGCAGCGTACAAAAACCGGTCGGCACTGCTTATGTCGCACTCGCCGGTGGCGGCGAGACGGTCGTTAGGCACCTTTTTTTCCCGACCGATCGCGAGACCTTCAAGCAGCTCGCAACCCAAATGGCACTTAATCTCCTGCGCGAGCGTCTGGCCACTGCCCTGGCCTAGTCGCCGACCACGACCGGCGTTCCGACCTTGACGCGGTCGTAAAACATCTCCGCGGTTTGCGACGGCATGCGGATGCAGCCGTGCGAGGCGGCATAGCCCGGCAGAAACCCGACGTGCATTCCGACGCCTTCCCCCGTCAGGCGCATGAACCATTTCATGTCGGCGCCGACGTAATGCGTGCCACTGGGCGCGGAGTCGATCCGGCTGCTGACGCCGCGGCGAACGATCCGACCGGACGAGTCGACAAAATCCCCATAGATGCTGGACTTGTGGTTCTTGTCCTTTTCCAGCACGTGAAAGCTGCCCTGCGGCGTGGGCCGGGAGCGTTTGCCGGATGAAATAGGGGAGTCGATCACAATTTCGTCGCCCAGCATCAGGTAAGCACGTTGTTTGGAGAGCGAGACGCGGACGTGCGAGTTGTCGGGAGTGACCTTTTCGAGGAGACGAGGCGAGACGTTGATCGGCTGCTGCGGACGGATCAGATCAGTGGCCTTCTTCATTGGGGGCTGGGCACGCGGCTGCGTGGGCACCGGAATCATCGAGCCGGGGCGGCGGACCTGGGCGCCCACTTCGCCCGTGGCCAGCGCGACGAGCGCGAGCAAAGCGAGAAGTTTGAGAGACCGAATAATCACAGCAATCAAATGGGTGTAGCCATCTTCGGCGATCCGACGGAAGCAAAATGGAGAATTCGCAGGCAGGTGGCAACGCGGAAATTGGATGACACGGTCGCACGGAGCAGTTTGATATGCCACGACCGGGCAATTACCGCCGGCCGAGGTGCTCGCGGCAGCGAAAGGGCGTAGACGTCCCAAGCCGTGCAGCGCGCGACGCGCACACCGGCCTAACGATATGTGGAAACCCGGTTCAACCAGCCCTGCAGCCAGCGCCGCTCGTCGCGCTCTGGTGGGGAATTTTCCACCCGCTCGCGCAAGACGGCCACCGCGGAGTCGGCAAATTCGTCCAACGCCGCCGACCCCTGCCCATGCCCGGACATTTCCTCCAGCACTTGCAACAAGCCCCAGCCCCGGCCCCGATAACGCTCCGTCAAAAGCACGCCTTCACCCTTGAAGTTGACATAATCAATCAGCGCGTAGCATCCCTGCGCGCTGCTCGCGACGCGCTCGAATTGTTGCGCGATCCGACCGCGCGCATCGAGTGGCGCGGCGGCCAGCATTTTTGGCAACGCAGCTTGTAGCCTCTCGACGAGGAAGTCCGCCTGCAGATCGATCGTGTCGGCGAGAAATTTTCGCAGCTGGCTCATCCTCTGGCCCGATTCCGCAGCGAGAAATTCCGCACGCGAATTCCAGGGGCAGGCCCCGTTATTCCGCCCAAGCAATTGCTTGGGCAATTTTGCTCCGTGCCGTTCCACGTAGTGGACAAAGCGAGGGAAACTTTCCTCAAATGGTCCGCGCACCCCGGCCGGGTACCAGATGAAGTGTCCGATGCCGAGCGAGGCGAAGTTCTCTCCTGCGTTCCAGGAAGTGAGACCGGCCACGGTTCCGCCGCATTCGTTCTGCCAGATTTTGCGGCCAATGCGCATGGCTTCCTGATGGGAGAGCGGGATCGTCGCGAAGGCCAGCGGTGCGGTAAGCGCGAAAAGCGCAATTGCCAAGATGCGCTCCAGCCGGCGTCGCGCGCCGGACCTGCCGCATTTTCGTTCGCTTGACGCGGGCGCAATCTCCGTTGATGAGTTGAACGCGCCGGGCGGGAAACCCGCCCGGTTGCATTCAATTCGACCATTATTTTTTATGAAAAACTCCGTGCTCATTATCGCCACTTCTCTTGTCATCGCGCCGTTTGCTCTGGCGGCGGATACAGGGCTGAAGGATCAGAAGGACAAAGTCAGCTACGCCATCGGCCTCGACATCGGGTCCACGATGAAACGCCAGATGATTGACGTCAACGACGAGCTCCTGAATGCCGGCATCAAAGATGGATTGAGCGGCGCAAAACCGCGCATGACCGACGAGGAAGTGAAAGACGTCATGAGCACATTCCAAAAAGAAATGATGGCCAAACAAGCTGCGGCGCGAAAAGAGGCCGGGGAAAAGAACGTGACCGAAGGCAAGAAATTCCTCGACCAAAACAAAACGAAAGAAGGTGTGAAGACGACTGCGAGCGGCTTGCAATACAAGGTGCTGAAGGAAGGCACCGGCACCCCGGCGAAGGCGACCGACACCGTTAAGGTGAATTATCGCGGGACGACGATCGACGGCAAGGAATTCGACAGCTCCTACAAGCGGGGCGAGCCGGCGACCTTCCCGGTCAATCGCGTGATCAAAGGTTGGACCGAAGGGCTTCAACTCATGAAGCCCGGCTCCAAATATCAGTTGTTTGTTCCGGCTGATCTCGCCTACGGCGAGCGCGGTGCGGGCGCTGACATCGGACCGAACTCCACCTTGGTTTTCGACGTCGAATTACTCGAAGTCGTCCCGCCAGGCGCGACCCCGTCGCCGAAAGCGGCAATGGCGCCCAAGCAGCCAAACGCTGCGGTTGCGCCGGCAGCCGCCGCGTCGCCAAAGAAGCCGTAGCACCACTGTGGTAAACGCTTCGCTTTGCGAAGCGTGGGGATCAGTTTCCGCTTCGATGCGAACCTCGCGTCGCCCCGAGGGCGGCCTCTAGAGGCCGGCGATCGTTAGGCGCGGAGCGTCGCTCCAAAGATCTTCCAGGCTGTAGAAATCGCGTTTGTCGCGGTGGAAGACGTGCACGATCACCTGCAGGTAATCGAGCACGATCCATTGGCTCGCCGGAAAACCATCGACCGCCGTCGGGCGCACCCCGTGATTTTCACGCAAGCGGGTCTCGATCTCACCCGCGATCGCTTTCAAGTGCGGCTCGGAAGTCCCCGAGCAGATGACGAAGAAGTCGGTGAAGGTGGAAATCCCGCGCAAATCGAGGACCACGAGGTCTTCCGCTTTCTTGTCAGCGGCGAGTTGGGCGCAGGTTATCGCTAGCTCTTCGGGTTCGATCGGTTGTTTTCCTGGTAGATGTTTTCGCGGCGGATGATTCGCTCGACCGCCTCCGGCACGAGATAACGAATCGATCGGCCACTCGCAACTCGTTTTCTGATCGTCGTCGCTGAAATGTCGATCTTCCTTCGCACAATCGAATAGCCTTCGGCGACCGTCGTGCCGGAGCGATCGAGCACAACGAACTGCACCAGACGCCGCAGATCGTCGAAGCGATGCCACTCCGGCAATTGCGGCAGGTTGTCTTCGCCGATAAGAAAGAGGAACTCCACCTCCGGGTGCGCGGCGCGCAATGCCTCCACTGTTTCCACGGAATAGGATGGCGGCGGACGATCGAGCTCCAGGTGCGAAGCTGAGAAACCCGGCTCGTCTGCGATCGCGGCCGTCAGCATCTTCCAACGCACGGCGGAATCCGTGGTCTCCTGGCTGGTCTTGTGCGGGGATTGCGCAGCCAGGACGAAGATCACCTCGGCAAGGTCGAGCGTCTCGAGCGCTTCACGAGCCAGAATAAGGTGGCCGTTATGAATCGGGTCGAAACTGCCGCCGTAGATGCCGATCTTTTTCAAACGAAACTCAGCAGAGCAAATATTGCGCGCGCCTGCGCCTTTTCCATGCCATCGAGACCGTGCTCTGGCGTGTAGAGCGCGACGAGGTTGCAATGGCGGTTCAGGAACAGCCGCGTCTTGGTGCCGTCGGCATTGACGTAGGTCTGGTTTGTGATCAGGCCGACCCGTTTGCCGGCGAGGGGCGAGTAATCGTGGCTCGCCAGCAAGTCGATCCCCAGCTCGACCGAAGCGTACGCCGTCGTCACGCACAGCCAGAACAAGCCTAGCCTAACGATCCATTTTTTGTTTCGCCTGGTCTCCATCGCTCTTAACGTCCGACGTTATGGAGAGTGTTTCAGCGGGTCAACTGATCCTTACCGGCGTGCCCGGGACCGAGCTCGATCGCGAGACGGCCGCCCTATTCCGGAGGGTGCAGCCAGGCGGGTTCATTATCTTCGGCCGAAACATCGAAAGCGCGGCCCAGTTACGGAAGCTGATTGACGATTTGCGCGATCTGAGTGCGATCGAGCCAATCATTACGATCGACCAGGAAGGCGGCCGTGTTTCGCGCCTCCGCCTCATCGGCAGTGAGCCGCCCAATGCGCAGCAGTTGCGCGAGAAGGGAGACGTCGAACTCGTTAGGCGCCATGGCGAGATCACCGGACGATTGCTCCGCTTGTTTGGTTTCAATCTCGATCTTTGTCCCGTGCTCGACATTTCCTTTGACGACGAGGCCGACAACTCGCTCCGCGGCCGTTGCTATGGACGGGAAGTCAAGGAGGTCGTGCGCCTGGCCGGCGCCTTTAACGACGCCATGCGCGGGGAGGGGATCGCGAGCTGTGGCAAACATTTTCCCGGCTACTCCGCCGCCACCGTCGACGCGCACCACGACCTGCCGCTCATCGAGCGCACCCGCGCTGAGCTGGAGGCAAATGAGCTGGCCGTCTTCCGTCAGTTTGTCAGCCACGTTGACAGCATGATGATCTGCCACGGCTGGTATCCCTGTTTCGAGCCGGAGAAAACCGCGGCTTCACTTTCCCATCGGATCGTGACGGATCTCCTCCGCGACGAACTCGGCTTCGAGGGCCTGATCATGACCGACGACCTCGACATGGGCGCGATCCTGAACGAATACGGCTTCGAAGAAACGATCCGACGCGCGATCGGCGCCGGGAACGACCTCGCGATGATCTGCCATCGGATGCCGGTGATCGAGGAGGCGCTGAACTACCTGCAACAACTCCCGCGCCCGGGCCTCGACCGCGCGTTGGCCAGCGTCGCCCGCTTCAAGTCAACGCTCAATCCGCCTAACGAATTCTCCCAATCGACTTTCGCCTCACTCAACGACGAGATCCTGAACTTGCGGATTGCTGTTCTCGGTGAGGAGCGAGCCCTCGAGCAGAGTCCGGAAGACGGCAAACGTTCGCCGGTCGAGCAGTATTGAGCGGGCAACGACTTCGCTATCGGCCTGAGCGCGCTGCTCTACAACACTTGGAGCAAGGGTGGCCGTGTTTGAGAGGTCCCAAGGTTTAAGCGCCCGTGCCAGATTCCGACCCAATTCAAGATGCAGATTGACTGACTCGCCTTGCCCTTGTCGATGAGTTCATCTGCGAAATCGACGGACTATTTCGGCATCCCTCCTAGAAGGGCCGAACGACGAGCAGGTAGAGCCAGTTGCCGGCGAGGAGAATGACGGTTGCGCTGCGGGCCGCGAGCTTTTCAGTGCGCGAGAAATTACCGAGTCGCAACCTGGGCGCGCGGGTGAGCAGCACGACGAGCGCGTAGAAGTCGAAGGCGATAAGAGCGCAAAAGGCGAGGAAGGCGAGCGGATTGAAACGGAAGGAAGCAGCAAAATGGCCGTGGATAAATTGCAAGGCTGCGCGCGTGGCGCCGCAGGTCGGGCAGGGAAGCCCGGTGAGAGAACGAAACGCGCACTGCGGCATCGGCAATCGCGCCGACAACCAAAACGCGAGCCCGAGAAAAGCGCCTGACGACACCAGGAGCCAGAGCAGCTCGTGATCGAGCTCCTGCGGCGCGAGTCGACGACGGCAATACTGCATCGGCCCGGCCGTTTAGTGGTGGCCCGAGAGTGCGCTGACGCCGCCCAGCACCATGACAAGAACAAATCCGCCACCGCAGCAAACAATGAGCGGCAGAAAGACCGCCAGGACCGCTTTGCCGGTCGTCGTTTCATGCGCTTTGGCGAGGCCGACGCATTCCACCACCAGGCACCAGACGCTGGCAATCGCCCCGCCGCAAGCCGGCACGATCATCAGCGGATAGGTCGAGCCGACCGAGTAACAGAGGACTCGCAGGGTCGTCTCATAGCTCCGTTTCGCCCCACCCACCAGCATAAGGCACAGATGCACGATCCCCGCCCCGATGAAGAGCCCGATCGTGAGAAAGATCGGGAAAAAGATCAGAGCGAAAATGCCGCCAAACCCGAGCCCGACCATGCCGCCGAGCATATCGTGATTGCCCAGCATCCCGAGCGACCCGATGAAGAAGCTGAAGATAAAGTAGAAGACCCAGCCCACGCTTCCGCCAATCACCGCGTAGATCAACGGATCTACCAGGCCGCCTTCCGGCTTCATATTTGCAAATGCCACCGCCGGGTTGAGCAGCACCAGCTTGAGCGTTTCAAAGAACGCCGGGAAAAAACCAAGCTCCTGGCGGCGATCCCACGGCAGGCCGCCCTGCGCGACAATCGCGACTCCCGACGCCGCCGCGCCGGGCACGGCAGCGCCCGCGGCTGCGCTCTCCGCAGCGCGAAATTGCGCGAGCGTCAGCCATGTCGGCATCCCTTCGCGCCAGAAAAGGTCGGTCGGGAGAAAGCGCCCGTTGCTCAGACCCTCCCGAATTTCTTCCTCCGAAAAAACACCGAGTTTCGTTTCGCCGCGATTGACTTGGATGGTGCCCATGCGCCGGTTTTATCGGGTGGGCCAGTTCGCGTCAACCCCTGGTGAGGCGTCATACGCCCAAATTGGAGGGAAGCGCGCCGTCGCCTCCGCGAATGTCCGCGAGGCGTCTATTGCAAGCCACGCGCGCCCACCCCTCATGCGGCGCGAGACCGAAGTCCTGCGCCTGATCGCGGAAGCGTATTCCACCAAAGAGATCGCGAGCCGGCTTGGGGTATCGGTCAAAACGATCGAATCCCATCGCACCCACCTTTTGGCCAAGCTCCAGTGCCACTGCGTCGCCGGGCTGGTGCGTTACGCCATCTACCACGGCGTCGTCGAGCTGGGAAAACCCGGCCCGGGCGAACGTTTTTTATTGCCGTACTCGCCCGAAGCTGGCAAGACCTCCCCAACATGATTCCCCAAAGCCTCCGCCACCCGCGCCGTGTTAGACGAACGATTGTTCGCAATTAGTTGCGAACTTTCGCAAAATACTCGTTAGGTCGCTGATAGATCACGTTTAGGTATTCAACATGACTACGCCTTTGACCAATCCCGTTTCCGCTAATCAATTGTGGTTTCAGGACTCGCTCGTCACGATCCGGGGTCCAGGTCGGACGGTGAGGATGGCATTTCAATCCTTGAGCATCGAGTTCCTTATGGCTTGTCACCACCTTTACATGTTCATCGGACGGAGGATGAGGTCTTGCACATCTTGGATAGTGAGTTTCGCGTGAGGGTCAAGGACCAGGAGCGCCGACTCGGCGCTGGCGATGTCCTTTTGACGCCGAAGGGCGTACCGCACACGTATCGTGTCGAGTCAGCACCGGAAGGCCGTTGCATTACGATCACAGTGCGTGGGGATTTTGAACGCTTCGTGCGTGCTGTGAGCCGCCCTGCGGCGGGCCCGGAGCTGCCGGTGCCAGCCGGACCACCATCGACCGAAGACATTGCCGAGCTCAAGGCCGCCGCCGCCAAACATGGAATTGATCTCGTCGGACCACCGCTCCAATGATCTGACGCCGCAATGAAGAACGAAATCATTCAAGTCGGGCAAGTGAGCATCAGATTCTTGCTGGAAGCCGCCGACACGAACGGTTCGGTGGCGATGTTTGAATTCACCGTGCCGGTGGGCGCTAAGGTGCCGCTCCCGCATTACCACAAGCTTTACAACGAAACCATTTACGGCGTGGAGGGCGTGGTCACTTTCACCGTGGAGGGTAAACCCGTGGACATTGGACCAGGGGAGTCATGTTTTATTCGACGTGGGGCGGTGCATGGTTTCAACAACCTGAAGCAAACGAATGTGAAGGCGCTGGCCATCATTACTCCGGCGCTGCTCGGACCGGATTTCTTCAAAGAGGCGGCCGCCATCGTGAATGCCGGGGGCCTTCCCGACCTTGAGAAGCTAAAGCTTGTATTGGTAAGGCACCGGTCTCGTTGCAGTTATGCCGGCGGTCGCTTCCCGATGACGGGCAATGGTAAATCGTCGCGGCGCAAGATACCGTTATCCCGTGTCCTCAATGATCCGCTTTGCCTTGATGGTTGCAGTACTGTGGCGTCGTCTCGGGCTTTCCTAATCTTAGGCTTATGAAATCATACATTATCGCCATTACACTTCTTGTCGTTCATGCCATCGCGCCGTTTGAAGCGAGTGCGCAGACCCCGCTGCCTGATAGAGATCGCGCTGCGGTCGAGGGGCAAATCAGGAAATCAATCGCGGATTGGATTGCGGCCACTAACCGCGGCGATACCGCTAGCGCAAACAAGATATGGGCTCCCAGCCTCCAGGGCTGGTTCCCTTCTGCGCCGGAGTTCAAGAACAGCGCCGCCTTTGAAAGCGCGGTTGACGCTAAGACACTGCGCAGCACTTACGCAGTCACGATTAACGAGATTATTGTCTCGAGCGACTTGGCTGTGGTGCGCGATACCTGGGAAGAGACGGTGCACTCGTCGGATGGCCGCAGCGCACGTCGGTTGATCCAGAGCTTCGAAGTGTGGCAGCCCCAACCAAGCGGCGAGTGGAAGATTTCGCGGTGGATCAGTGCGCCAGGGCCCTGGCTGCATGGAAAAGCCTAACGAAGCGAGCTCGACGGACGTTTCTTGCGAGTCGTCACGCTCTCTGGTCCGGGCGAACGTTTCTTATTGCCCTCCTCGCCCGAAGCTGGCAAAACCTCCCCGACTAGATGGTTCCGCTGCATTCATGAGAACGAGGTTCCCGTCCGATCTGTTCCTCTTGGTGCTTGGTCCAGTCTTCTTTCTCGTGATCGCTCTCGGTGTCGGGTCGGTCATCTTCCGAGTAGCGCAGCTGGATCGTTTCGCTTTCTTTTTTGCGATCGCCATTTTCGTCGCGCTGGTGTCGTTCATCGCACCGCTCTTGCGTAGACGTCGTCATCGTTCCGACGATGCTTGATCCTTTTTGCTCGCGCTTTTTTCCGGAGTTTTAGCTCGATACTCGGCATGCATCGACGCCGCCTCTCCTCAGAGGCTTTTGCGCCACGTTTTCACCCGCTGGGATGCGCGTTGCCGCTCACGGCAGCTCAGCTTCGTCTCATTGATATGGCGCTGACCGGCGCATAAGTTCGCGTATGGCGGCTTCAACGTTCAATCTTGCAGCCGAGCGCGCTTTGATTCCCTCGCACCCGCTCACTTACCGCGACCCTCGCGGCTTTTCCGTCTATGTCGCAGTTCCCGAAACTGCTCCATTCGCTCGCGGGAGCTCGTCTCGCTCTCGTTAGGTTTTTCGTGCGAACACTCTGGTGCAAAGTCGTGACGCCATGACGCCCCGAATCAAAGTCGCCGCCGTTCTCGGCGGATACGTTGTTGCATTCCTGATCGCTTCCGCGGTCGTCGCCGTTTACGTTGCAGCTACGAGCGGTGCTGACCGGCAAGCGTATGGCGCCATGTATGCTTTCGGAGACAGCCTCCTCTTCCTCGCGGTCTTCGGAGTCGCTGCCGTCCCTGCGACTGCCGCTGCGCTCTTTTTCTTCGGCCGTGTCGCTCATTCTGGCTTGCACTTTCCATCGCGGCTCTCGCCCTCGCGCTCACCGGGGTGGCGGCCTGCATGGTATTCCTTGCCGCACGCACTGCATTCCGGACAGGTTCTGTCCCCTCTGCATGGTCAGGCCTGGCTGTGCTCAGGATTCTTGTTGCTCCGCTGTTCGCTCTGGCTTTCCTCCTATCAGGTCTTTTTGCGCCGAACCGTTCCGCTCGAATCGCACTCATTGTGGCGACAGTTATCGAGGCGGCGACCTTCGCCGGATGGTTTTGCGCGCTTCACTCTCACTGATGTCCAGCTTCACCATACGCAACGACAACGTCCGGCGTCCGGGGTAGAGCTTACTACTGACGCACGAAACGGTCGGGGCGTCTCGCGACGGGAGTCGGGACCAGTCTGTGAATCGCGGCATTTTACTTGGTGAGTTGCCTGAGCGATTAATCGGAAATGCTGTATGCCGCGATTCACAAACTGACGCTGCTTGGGCATGCAGTGTCACAAATATGTAAAGGCTAAAGGAGGCCGCTAATGGAAGAGCAGAACATTCGGATGGGCATTGATCGGCATTGGACGGCGTCTGCTGCGGGTGATCAGGTGGCCGAACATGAGATCTACCACGCTGACGTCGTGTGCGAGTATCCACAATCGGGCGAGGTAATTTGCGGCCGGAGTAACCTGCAGGCGCTTCGCAGTCATCATCCTGGGAGACCATCGGGGTTTTCGGTCCGCCGGATCGTGGGAAATGGCAATCTCTGGATCACTGAGTACGTGATTAGCTACGAAGGCAAACGCGCCTATACCGTGAGCATTATGGAGTTTCGTGATGGAAAAGTGTCGCATGAAACCCAATACTTTGCCGATCCATTCAACGCTCCTGCCTGGCGCGCCCAGTGGGTCGAAACTGTAGCGGCCGACAACACTTAACCATACCGGCTGACCTGCGCTTGTCGGGGTTGTTACCCGCGCAAGCCGGCGACGCGGATGAAGTAGACGTCGATCTCGGCGCGGTTCAGTTTGCCGTCGCGATTTCGATCGGCCTAGCGCATGAGCGCAGCGCCTGCCTGGTCGCGGTGACTGTAGGCGATCGCCTCCGCGTCGCGTGACAATCCCATCGCCGCTGGTGTCGTTCTGCCGGAAGGCAGCGATCGCAGCCGGATCACTTTGCATCCACTCCTGCGCGGTTAGCTGACCGTCCGCGTTGGTGTCGGAAGCAGTGAAGACGACGTAGACCAGATACTCGGCGGCCTCGCGACGGGAAAGTTTTCCGTCATGGTTCGCGTCGACAAGGGCAAAATTGTCGTGCGTGATCGGGACGGGACGGACGGCGCCGAGATTGCCACCGGTCCCGGCGCAAGCCCCCGAGGCCGAGGAGGGTCGCGCCGATCACGCAGATCCGATAAGCAATTGCAATCTGATGGAGGCACCACTTTTGCTCGAAAAGCTTCGCACAAAAGGTAGCCAACAGAATCGCCCGCGCGCTGAATCATGGTTGCAGAAGCGCTGATTCGGGGAGTCTGCGACGGCGGGTCGATCTTGACTATTGAGGACGGCGTACGGTGCATCGCGATCCGTATCGGAGTTCAAGCCTCGACTCCTTCAGGCTTCCCTGTTGACGCTTGCTCCTGGCTTGCCGCGGGTGATCTTCTCGGCTTGTGGGGCAATCGAGCGATCGGCGGTCGTGAAGCTAATTTCCGTCAACGTAGGACGTCCGCGAGAAGTGACCTGGCACGGCCGGGCCGTGCAGACTTCGATCTGGAAGGCGCCCGTCGAAGGCCGCGTGCATGTGGCAACGCTCAATCTGGAGGGGGATGAGCAATCGGATCTTTCGGTGCATGGCGGAGTCGACAAGGCCGTTTACGTTTACCCCAGGGAGCACTACCCGTTTTGGCAGAGCGAGCTTCCGGGAGTGGATCTTTTCCACGGAGCTTTCGGCGAGAATTTCACGAGCGAAGGTCTGCTCGAAGATGAGGTCCAGATCGGCGATCGTCTTCGCATCGGCACGGCCGAGTTCATCGTGACCCAGCCGCGCATGCCCTGTTTCAAGCTCGGGATTCGCTTCCAACGTCCGGACCTGGTGAAGCGATTCTTGCAAAGCAAGAGAACCGGTTTCTATCTCGCGGTGCAGCGCGAGGGAGAAGTCAGGGCCGGCGACCCGATCGAGTTCATCGAGCGATCTGAGAGCGGTGTGACGATTCTTGATATTACAAATCTCTATGCCTTGGATTCGCAAAGTCAGGATCTCCTGCATCGGGCGACCGAGTTACCCGCCCTCCCGGAGAGCTGGAGGGGTTACTTCCGCAAACGCCTCTGGAACGCGGACGCTTGATCGCGCGGGACGGCTGCCGGTGAGCGGATATTGGGCGAAAGCTGGAGGTCAGGGCCGCGAAAGCTTCTCGCGACCGTGGGGTTTTGAGAGGTCGAGGACGGGGCCGATCGGGACGAGGCGGGTCGGGTTGATGGCTTCGTGAGTGAGGTAGTAGTGGCGCTTGATGTGGTCGAAGTTGACGGTGTCGGCGATGCCGGGCTGTTGGTAGAGATCGGTCATGTAGCCGTGCAGACTGGGGTAATCGAGGATGCGGCGCAGACTGCACTTGAAGTGAATGTAATAGACGACGTCGAATCGGATCAGGGTACAGAAGAGGCGCCAGTCGGACTCGACGATGCGATAGCCGAAGAGGTAGCGGCCTGTCGTTAGGCGGGCCTCGAATTCGTCGAGCGCGGCAAAGAGTGTGCGAGCGGCATGTTCGTAGGCCCGCTGCCGAGTGGCGAAGCCGGCCATGTAAACGCCGTTGTTTACCCTGTCGTGGATGAAGCGGGAGAGCTTCGCCTGTTCCTCCGTGATGTCGTTAGGGAAAAGTTGCGCGTCGCGCGTCGCGAACCCGCGGAAGGCGCCGTCGAACATCCGGCAGATGTCGTCCTCGGAGTTGTTGACAATCCGGCGCGTTTCTTTGTCCCAGAGGACGGGGACGGTGACGCGGCCGTCGAAATCTGGATCGGTCGCGCGGTAGGCCTGAGCGAGGAATTCGAAGCCGTTGACGGGATCGTGGCTGTAGCCCGGGCCATCGCGGAAGGCCCAACCGCGCTCTTCCCGCACTGGATCGACTACGGTCATGCCGATAACGTTTTCCAACCCCTGCAAATGCCTGACGATGATCGTGCGACTAGCCCAGGGACAGGCGAGGGAGACGTAAAGGTGATAACGACCGGCCTCGGCTGGATATGGCGTCGAGCCGTCGATCGAAACCCACTCTCGAAACCTGTCCTCCTGGCGCTGGAATTCTCCGGAGTTTGATTGTTCCTCCGCGAACTGTGCCTTGGCTGCCATGCTCCTTTCTAGCGCGAACCACAACGCGCCGCGAATTCAAGTTCGAGCGAATCGTCGGAGGGAAAGGAAGGCTATCTCGTGGCGCGATTCTCTTTCCAAGGCAAGATCGGCGCAGATTTCCCCGATAACCGGAGCGAACTTGAAGCCATGACCCGAAAACCCGCCGCACAAAATCAGCCGCGGGTGGGCCGGATGACGGTCGACCACAAAATGGCCGTCGGGTGTGAGGGTATACGGACACGGTTTGGCCCCCCGGAACGTGTGCGCTGCGCCCGGCATCCATTCTTCCATTGCCCGCTCGATCGGCTCGATGTCGCGTGTCGGGTCAATCTCGCGTACGATATGCGCGGCGTCAGTCAGGTCGCCGTGGACATGAAAAGCCGCTTTCACCCCATCGCCGAAATCCGGGAAACCGTAGAGCGGCGCCGGCAGACCTTTTCGATCGAGGAGGAACGGCGGAAAGCGACCGGCGGCATATTGATCAGTTGCGGGTGCGAACCAAGCCTGCACGTTGCGCTGCACGCGAATCGCGATGCCCAGTTTGTCCAAGGCATCCTTGAACCACGAGCCTAACGACAAGACGAGTGAGCGACTCGTCACTGTTGTTCCGTCGGCGAGCCGGATGACAAAGCCATCATCGGTGGCTTCCCAGTTTTCCATCGCGATTCCAAACCGCATTCGCGCTCCGGCTGCACTCGCCACTTTCAGTTGTGCCTGGACGCCTCGTTCCGGATCGAGCACGCCGCCTTCGGGTTCGAAAACCCCCACCTCATCGTCCTTTATCCGAAGCATCGGGAAACGCGCGCGAATCTCGCGAACGGTCAGCGACTCGAACGGGAGTCGATGCTCGCCGGCCGCGCGCCGTGCCCCGGCGATAATCTCCGCGGTTTCGGCACCTACCATTAGGAGTCCGGTGATTCGAAGGAGTTCGTGGCCAGTCGCGCGTTCAAGGTCGCGCCACAAATCATAAGCTCGCAAGAGCAGTGGCACGTAAGCCGGATCCTCAAAGTATGCCTTGCGGATCATTCGGCTCTTCCCGCTCGATGAGCCCAGGTCGTGTCCGCGGGTGAACTGCTCCAGGCCGATCACCGAACCGCCGCGGCGGGCGCAATCTGCCAGGATCGCGCTGCCCATTCCTCCAAGACCAACCACGGCAACGTCATAACGCATTGGGATACAATCGGATTTTTCGGCAAAATCCGGCACTCTCAAACTCTCCGCTCGCTCCCGAGAGGAGGCCTGCGTCGGATCGGAAGATGCCTATTCCCAGTCCATGAAGTCGATTTCCTCGGTGCTGCCCGGGGGTCGCTTCTCGCTGGGACGTGGTTCGCCTGCGCCGCCCTTAGCCTCTTTCTTCGGCTTGAGATCGCGAATCTCCAGCTTGGGCTCCTTCTTCTCTTTCGCTTTCGGGTCGTTGTCCTGTTCAGCCGCCATGCATTTCCCCTCCGCTATCAAACCGGGTCCCTGCTGCTCTTCTTAGAGGTTGCTCCTGGCATTTCCATTCCATTGGATACCGACTTGTCAGCTTGGCCGAGGCCGGCTCCCGAGTCGAGCAAAAATGTGAACCGCTCGCCAAAAAATTGTTGTTTAACCGAGGGATTTTCTACGGGGAAAACCTCCTCTTTCTTCTTCCCAGCGTTGTCGCGCGTCCGTCGGTGCGCCTGTCGGGGTAGGATTACGCCTGAGCGGCGTGATTGGCGGCGGATGCCTGGCCGGTCGATTCGATCGCTGGTTTCGCACTGTATCGGAGCACTAGCGGATTGGGCGAGCAACTCCGCAAATTCGGGAACCGGATTTCTTTGGCACTGACCGCTTTGACATAATCGCAGATCGCCACAGCGATGCGGAAGAGGCCGCTGATAGGAAGGACCACCGCCCAAAAAAGGCAAGTTATCACGATAAAGAGCGGCTCGAGGAGCGCAGCGATCAGTTGGGAGGGCGTGGACGGCATTTCAGGTGAAAGTGTCTGCGGCAATGTGGTGGTCATAGGATAATGGCTTTTGTTGTGAACTGGTTGTTCTAGCTATAATATAATTACAAGCATTTACTGTGCCTTTGATAAGACGGAATCGAGCACCGTGGTTCGTCTTGCCGGATTCGAATTTGCGCCACATGGTACTGAAACTAGTCCAACGCGGGTGAAGACTACGAAGTTCGCCTTCAAAACGTTTGCTGCCTTTTTCCGCGGCTGACTTATTTCCTTTCCTCAGTGATCAAGCGGCTGGCGACACTGAAATGGTGCCGTCTGCCAAGGGGAGGTTTGTCTTGGCTTGTAAGCTGCTAACGGCTATTCCGTCATGAATCAGCGCAAGACGTGCTCTGGAAATGTCGCTGGCGGCCAAAGAGGCCAGCACTCGCCGCTAAAAAGGGGATCCCGCAAGCAGGCGAGATATTTTCCGCCATCAGCAGCGTCTGCGTGGAATCAGAAACAGCCGGCGGAAGGCGCGTTTGCTCGCACACGCAAGCTAGTGACGGCGGCCTTGAGAGTCTGGGAGCTCAAGCAGGGATTCCACGAGTGATGTCGAAAAGTGGCCGCAGATTCATTGCAACTGGCGGCGATCAAGGGGACGGAAGACACCACCGTCGTCAAAAAATTAACCGAACTGCTCCGCGAATGCCATGCTTTTGTAACAAAGACCCCTCAATCTTTCGATGATCGGCGGTGCATCTGGCCGTCGAATAATCTGTTAAACCTGCAATGTATGCAACGGTTGAGCAGCGCCTCTCCTAAACGATGAACTCGTCTGAACCTTTGGAAACCACGCTTGAAAATCAGGAAACTCCTCGCGCGTTGTTGCGGAAACGCAAAGCGAAGCATCAACCAAGGCGGACGCGGCAATCCGCAAGTGAAATATGGGACGAAGCGCCTTTGCCGGCCATTGGAACGATGGCACGAACGAAGCGGCTCATCCTGGCGGCGCTTCGGGTTTGGGAGCTAAGGCGTGGTATTCGCGACGAATAATCTGTTTAATGCCAGCGCCAGGCAGCCAGCGACTTGGGAATGCCCGTAGGCCCCTGCCCGGACCGCTGTCTGTCGGGAATAGGCTAGGTTTCAAAGCCTCGCACGTCGCATGCGCGAAGTTCAGCCAATCGCGTGATGGAGATCATTCATATGAAAAATTTCGTATTTGTGTTCTCGGCTCTCATCATTCTCTCTTTCTGCCTTGCATTGGCGCAGACCCAACCAAGTCCCACGCCTGAGAGCAGGGCGGGGATCGAAGGAACAATCTCCGCCGGCCCTGCTCAAGGCGGACCTTCAAAGGAAGGAGGAAGCGACTCGCAGGCGCTGGCCAACATGACCTTCGAAGTAAAGCAGGGAGACCGCGTCATCACTTCCTTCCAGACCGATGGCCAGGGCCGCTTCCGAGCGTTGCTGGAGCCCGGCCATTACACAATTTCCCGTAAAGATTACACTAGTGCTGTCGGCTCCTATGGGCTATTCGAGGTGGAGGTCAGCCCGGGGAAAACGGCGACCGTACAGTGGGAATGTGACACTGGGTTGCGGTAAGAGACCCGTCCGACACGCAGAAGCAGCGCGTGGTGTTCTTTCCAGCGCGGCGTAGCGGTGGCCTGTGACCGCTGAAACGTCGATGAGGCCAACCGGGACCGACGGCCCATAGACGTTGAAATTGCGCACCGACCTTGGCGCTTAAACCTGGTCGGCGTTCAGATCGAAATTGCTGCGAGGGAGAACGGTCCTCTTACTGGGAGGGACGGCCGAGCCCTACTCGACCTCAGGCGTTTGACAGGATGCCAGCGCCACTCCGATGGCCGCTTCCGCGAGATAAACCGCGCGCGCCGTGTTGGGGTGTTCGACGAGTTCCTCAGTCGCGGCCCGTGCGAGCTGCGGGCCAAAGCGCCAAAGAAGAGAATGCCAGCGCGGCTTCAAAAGTCCCATCACTCCGTCGCCGATCAGAAAGAGCGCGCCCAGCTGAATCAGGCGCCGGGCCATCAGGTTATTCGTCATCGAGTTCTATCGGGCGGCCGCGGGGAACTTTCAAATCCTTCGTTGAATCGACCAGCCCCAATCACTGCTGGAGACCGTGCGCAAACTTTTCGCTATTCTGTGCTTCCTGAACCTTCTGCTGTTGCTCAAGCGTCTGTTGGCCAACGCTCGGTGGCATGGCACAACTGCTCAGGCACAACGCGACGGCAGCGAACACGAGTAACAAGGCTTGCTTCATAGATTGTCGGCTAATTTGCCCCGTCCGGCCGGGCAATCCACTCCGATTTTCAGCCATATCTGCGCCCCGGTCGTGAATTGGCGCTCCGACCGAACTCAGACCGCAGTGTGGATGCCTTGCTTGTGGTATTCCACCAACCGAAAACCCCAGCTAATCAAAGTGGAAAGATCTTTTGTCTTCGTCTTTTTGTCCTCGAGGAAGGCTTTGACCTTTTGCTTCAACGAGGGCTGCTCGTCCAGCTCATCGAGGATTTCGAAAATCTCCATCGAGAGCAGCCAATCGTTAGGGTGTTCGGCCTTTTGCGTTTCCCAAATCTCGCCCAATCGCTCGTAGCCAGTCTTGCGCGCGCGGATATCGCGCACCTGTTTATACAGGTTCTCGAGTTTCCTTCGTTTCGCGTCTGATGGATGCTTGATCGTGCGCTCTTTCGGCACGAGCGCGACTTCGTTGTAAGCGTCCTTGTCCGCCGCGCCGTTGAAAACGGAAACGATCTTCTCGCCCACCGCCATGTCGTACGTGCCCCACGCTGGATCGAACAAAATGTGATCGCCCATTTTAGCGGTGCAGCTTGAAAACGACACCAGCAGCAGGTTGCCGTCACGGCGGAGCAGTTTCTCGACCTTGCCCTCGACCGTAACGCCGCTTTCGAATTCCAATCGCGCAGCTTCCCCTTCGCGCAGCTCCGTTTCTTTCCAAGTCCCGATCGGTGAACCAAACCCGTCCTTGTGATAGCCACGACCGTGCTCGGACAGTTCCTTGTTTTGAAAGGCAAGCGCGCTTGGCCCGGTGCTGCGAAGATAAGAGGGCTCCCCCTTCGAGTCGGCCAGCACGTCCGTGAAAACGCCTGAAACCTGTAGCCCCGACGAGTACTGGCAGGTCGTCACACTCTTGCACTCGATCGCCTTGTTGATGCCCTCCAGTCCGCCGACGTAGAACGCCATCTTGCTCGCAAACTCCTCCAGAACATCACTCAGATGCTGAAAATCGCGGCAGACAAAAAGCTGCGGCTGTTTTGTCGTGATATCGAACGCCGTTTGCGCTGCGCCGACTGAATACGGAATTTTCTTCACCGCCGGCTCGAGACAGCTCACCGATTCGCCGATCGAAGAAAGGAGGCCCGCGCCGTAGATTTTTGGATTCTCCATTGTCCCGATGAGTCCGTATTCCACCGTCCACCAGTGCAGTCGTGAGAGCAGCGCCATCTCCGACGGATTGCCCAGGTTCTTCTGCCCGTATTCGACCTTGCGGGTCGCTTCCTCGACTTCTTTCGGGTCGGAGTCGGGCTGTTCTTTCAGGATCGAGAGATGCCGGATCGCTTCGTAAAGCTCGAAATCCGTCCTCGACGACATCGCCTTTGCCCCGACCTCACCGAACCGCTGGAGATAGTTTGAATACTCGCGATCCACGATGATCGGTGCATGACCGGCCGCTTCGTGCACGATGTCGGGCGCGGGCGTGTATTCGATGTGATGGATCTGGCGCATGTCGCAAGCGATCACCAGCACCTTGTAGGCTTGGAATTCCATGAAGGCCGCCGGCGGAATAAACCCGTCCACCGCCACCGCGCCCCAGCCGATCTTGCTCAGGATGTCATTCATCTCGCTGATTCGCGGAATGCGCTCGAAAGAAATGCCGGTCTCGAGCAACCCCTGGAAATAAACCTTGTGCGCGTATTCCTTCAGGAAAAAAATATTCTGCCGCATGATGAAACGCCAGACCGCGTGATCGACCGGCGTGTAATCGTCGTAGCGCTGATCGACTGCGAACTGGAGCAGGTGTTTGGGGAGCGCGGCCACGGCCGGACTGTTCATTGGGATTCCGCTTTCAGTTTTCATCGTTAGCCTCCAAAGATCGTTAAGGTGGGCGCTTGCCTAACGATTGCGCCTCTCTATGGATTTTATGACCGAACCACGAGACGGGCAAGGGGATTGAGTCGATGAGCGCAACGGTCGAACTGATTCGCTCGCGCATCGAGGCGGACTGCCCGATTGCGGAGTTCGGCGGCGCTGGATAGGTTCCACCGATGCCCGATGCATCCCAACCGGTGACTGAGCCCCCTCCTTCAGTCGCAGGCCGCATCCCTTATCCGCCGGTCGTCTGGTTGAATCTCGTCTGCCTCGACGCACCCGTCGTCGCGGTGGCCTGGCAATGGCTCTTTGCCCGCACTTTTGGCGCGCACCTCGATCTTCCTCTCCGCACACTCCTTTTTCTTACCGCGTGGCTGATTTATCTCGCTGATCGTTTCGCAGATATGATCAAGTTGCCGCCCCGTAGCCCAATTTCGCTCCGCCACCGCTTTTGCCGCGAACACATGATCGGGTGGTGGGTTGCCATTGTGGTCATTTTCTTCCTCGACGTTGTGCTCGCTTTGCGCAGCCTCGATCTGCAAATGCTCCTCCTCGGCGGAGCGCTCGCCGCGCTCTGCGCGTTCTATCTTTTCGTCACTCATTCGTTAGGCGGAAAATGGCGCCCGCTTCCGGTGAAGGAAAAAGCCATTAGCATTCTCTTCGCCGCCGGCACGACTCTCGGCGTCGTCGGCCAGCTGCCGGTCCTCACCGCCTCCTTCGGCGTCGCCGTGCTCCTCTTTGCAATCCTTTGCGCCTTCAATTGCCTCTCGATCGCGGCCTGGGAACGCGAGCTCGACGTTGCGCAGGGCAAGGCCACCTTCATGACCGGATGGCCGATGGCCGCGCGCGCCCTGACCACGATCGGCTCCGGCCTCACGCTCGTTGTACTCGGGTTCGGCGTTTTCTGGCACTTTGCATTTCCGCTCTGGCTCTGCCTGGCGGGCAGCGCGTTCCTGCTCGTCAGGCTGAATCTTTCCGATCATCTGCCGCGTGATAATCGCACCGCCCTGGCGGACCTGGTGCTTCTTACGCCGCTGGTTGCGCTCTTCTTTTCCCTGCGGTGAATTTCGACCTCCTCGCGCCGCATTATCGCTGGCTCGAGACGCTGGCTTTCGGGAATCAACTTCAGGAGGCGCGGATTGCATTCGTTAGGAAAATTCCCTCGCCGCGTCGCGTCCTTATCCTGGGTGAGGGGAACGGAAGGTTCGTTGCCGAGTTCGTTAGGGCGCATCCTGCCGCGGCAGTCGATTGCATCGAGGCGAGCGAGCGCATGATCGAGCTGGCACGGAAGCGCGTAAGCGTCTCGCGGCTCGATTTCATACATGCGAATGTGCGGGATACGGCCTTGGCAGCGGGAACCTACGATCTGATCGTCACGCATTTTTTTCTCGACTGTTTCGCGGACGCGGCATTGTGCGAAGTGGTGGAAAAAGCGGCCGCTGCGGCGACTACGGACGCAAGCTGGCTGCTGGCAGATTTCCGTCTTCCTAATTCCGGCTGGCGGCGCTTTCACGCATCGCTCTGGATTCGCGCGATGTACCTGTTCTTTCGCCTAACGAGTGGGTTGCAAACTCGACGCCTGGACGATCCGTCCCCCCTCTTGCGCGAATCCGGTTTCGAATGTGTCCGTCAGCAGCAATCACGCTTCGGGATGATCAAGTCCGAGCTCTGGCGTCGTCTTGCCTAACGATTCTCACGCCGTTTCGAGAAGCGCACGATCAGCCAGCCGACCAATCCGAGGGCGAGCGCCCACGGGGCGAGGAAGGCCAGCGCCACCCCGATCATACGCACACTCCAGGCCAGCGCGGCCACGCCTTGTCCAAGGGTCCGTCGAATCGTCGCCGCGATCCCGGTTTCATCGGAAACGATTTTCCCCGGATTGTAAATCTGCACGCTGACGTCCACCGGCGCGGTTTCCGGGTTTGCCGTGATCCCCGGTTGATCGTTGCGCTGGACGCTGAGATCTTTGACCTCGCCTAGCTGATCAAACGAGCTGACCAGTGCCGCGTAATTTTTCATCGACACCCAGAACGTGAGGTTGGCCACTTCCTGACCGTTCGGGTCGCGGGAAAAAGTCGAGCTGCGCAATTCGCCGTCCGCTTTCGCGACGTCAGCTTTGAGGCGCGCCACTTTATCCGCTACGGAAGAGGTCAGAATGCGCAGGCTGGTTTGTTGCACGGCCGGTTCCTCGCCCGTCCGCGAGATGACGAGATTCAATTTCACCTTGTCGCGTTCGACCTTCGCCGTCTCCGACATGCCAGAGCCATTTTGTGCCACGCGCTCGGTCTGGACATTGAAATTCTGCACCCGACCCATGGTTTTGATGCGTGCGATGGTGGCGTCGCTTTCTTCCGGCGCGAGGAGCAGCGTCATGCGCGCCGTCGCCTGGCCCGAGTTATCCCGCTCGAGGGTTGATTGCACGATTTGCGCCTTGGCGTTTTGCAACCCGCTCTTCACCTCGGCGAAAGTCTTCTCCACGTCGCTTGAGAAAAGGGAAAGATCGGCCGTCTCTTTGAGCAGGAAGGCCGCGGGCTCGTTCAAATCCTTTTCCGCGAGGGAAATCGTGACCGTCGCGTACTGCACGAGCGCGTCGTAGTACTTCAGTTCGCCCTGCGTCTGCTCGATCTGCTCGCGTACTCGTCCCAGTTCTTTCTCCACCTGGAGCAGGTCGGAGACCTTGCCAGTTTTCGTTTGCAGCATCTGGAGGAGGCGCTCCTCCATTCGCTTCGCGTTGCGCAGGCGCGCGTCGGTGTCGAAATAGGTCTTCGTCACATCCTCGGTCCCGAGGGTCTGGTTTTTCAACTCGCCGAGGGTGCGCGCTTTTTGCAGGAAACGGTCGAGGCTTTCCGGCAGCACTCTTATCACGACTATGCCCTGCAACTTTCCGTTAGGCGATTTGGCCGAATTCTGGGTTGCGACGTAGCCATGTTCTTCCGTCGCGAGGGTCGTTAGGCGTTGCACCGCTTCCTCGTAGTTCACTACCTGGAGGTCGAGCCGCGCGTTGCGGATCAGCTTGCGCGAATCGGTGGGAGCCGCTGGCGCCAGAACAACCTGGCCTTCCGATTTGCTGCCGCCGGATGTTCCTGGACTTTCGGACTGAGCGCTTTCTTGCGTGCTCCCGGCCGGCTGCGGGGCCACCGCAGCCGAATTGAATTTATCGTCCAGATCCTTCTTCATTTCCTCAGGTGCCCCGAAGGCGGCGGCATTCGTCGGTGCATTTTCTGTCGCTTGCCGTAGTGTCAAGCGTTGCGTCTTGGCATCGATCGCGCCTTCTCGTGGGGGGACCGACGCGAAATCAGAAGACGCGAGTGATAGCTGAAGCGCACCGTATTCGCCCGTCACCATTTTCCCCACTTGCACGAGGGTGAGCAGGAGCGCGGCGACAGCGGCGACCTGCGCTGCGCGCATCCGCATCACTCCGGTTAGAAACGAGATCAATCCGCCGCTCGGCACAGGAACCTTATCGCGGAAGCGGCTGACCATTCTTTGTTCAAACGCCGGATCGGCGCCTTCTTTGGCGAGCGCGTTTTCGAGTAGTTGATTCGTGTTTTTTTCCTCCTGTTGCAAAGCGCGGCACGCCGGGCAGACGGCCAGATGTTGTTCGAACGCCGCTCGTTCATCGCTTGAGAGCTGTTCGTGGACGTCGGCCGCCAGCCAGCTTTCGATTTCGTCGTGAATGGTTTCGTCAGGCATGTCGATTACTCCAGGGCGGCGAGTGCCGGGCGGAGGCGTTTTCGCATGGTTTGCATCGCGCGGCCGAGAATGCCGCGGAGCGCACCGTTGCTCAGGCCCAGAATGCGTTCGATTGCGGCGTAATCCATCGATTCGAAGTAGCGTAAAGTGAGTGCGGCGCGGTGCAGTTCGGGCAGGGCAGAGAGGGCGGCGTGCACCTCTTCGTTCATCTCGTTCGCCTTGGCAGCGCGGACTCCCTCTTCGAATCCCGGATCAATCGGCTCCTCCTTTTCGGTCGGGAACGGAACGCTGCGTCGCCAACGCGCCCCGTCGCGAGCCCGGTGTCGCGCGATCGTGCCCAGCCAGGCGGGGAGTTTTTCCGGATCGCGTACCCGCCAGCGCGTTTTCCAGGCTTTTACCAGCGTGTCCTGCACGACGTCTTCAGCTTCCTCGCGGTTTTGCAGGATGCCAAAGGCGATGGCAAAGAGGGCCCGGCTTTGCGTGCGTATGATCATTTCAAAAGCGTCGCGATCGCCGTGAATGGCCGCTCGATAAGTGTCGTGCTCGGTGGAATCCATCGGTCGATCTAAAGCCTAGACGCGCGATCATCCGAATCCGCGCGAAAAATCTTTGGGAATTTTGTTGGACGACGTCCGCACGGCTGGTCTGTGCCTGCTCTTTCGTCATCCCCAAGCAGGCGGAGCGCAGCGAGGGACCTCTCCCATGCAATCCACGCGCTCGTCGCGGCGAAAGCCGCGATTCCAACTGCGAGATCACTCGCCCTCTGCGCGGCTCGGGATGACAACAGAAGGAGGGCCGCGCCCCTAGAAAATCGTGACCTGGTCGCCGGCCGTGACGATGTCCTTCAAGCGCGCGGCGTCCCAGTTCGCAGTTCGGATGCAGCCGTGGCTCCCGGCCCGCCCTATCGTCTCCGGATTATTGGTCCCGTGAATCCCGATCCCCGGTTTGTTCAACCCCATCCAGAGAATGCCTACGGGATTGTTAGGCCCGGGAGGGATGTTGTAAAAATCGTTCGTCCGCACCCCGTGCATCAGCACGCCTTCGTCATGCCGGAACCACGGCATGGTGGCGATCCCGAGAATTTTCCATTCGCCTTTTGGCGCGGGCAGCGTCTTTGATCCGGGCGTGATCGGAAACTCCGCGATCAGCTTGTCGCCCTCGTGGACTTCGAGAAAATTCTCGCGCGTATCGATGAAGATGTGCCGCGTCGCGAAGACCGGATTCTTCGGGATGAACTTCTCCGACAGCTTCTCGATCTCGAACGGCTGAACGTTAGGCACTTTCACTGTGTCGCCTACCTTCAGCTTTTCGAGATCCATTCCCGGGTTGATCTTGCGCAGGAAATCCTCCGCCGAGTGGTAGCGCTCGGCGACAAACTCCAGCAGCGACCCGTAGAGCATCGCCTTCAGTTTCGCCTGCTGAGATGGCTTCGAAGCGACCTCGCCGACGAAGTTCACGTCCTCAGGCCGAATCGTGTAGGTCGTGTATGGCTCGGGCACCTGCGCGAGCAACTGTTCATCGACCGCGCCGGTTGGTGACAGACCGTTTGCCTTTTTGTAAGCGACCAGTGCCTTGCCAAAAAACTCGCCCATCTTCCCGTCGATCTTCCCGGGGCCGAACTCGTGCTCATCGAGGAAAATCTGGAGCCGCACACTCGTGTTCTCATCGTAAATTGGCAGCGCGACCAGTTCGCGCGGTGTCGGAACCGGCGTCGGCTCCGGCGTGGGTGTGGGCGGTGGGAGCGCCTTGCGTATCGGAATCGGTGTTGGAGTCGGCGTCGGCGTCCGGCGCGAAAACCAGCCGGCTTCAGCGTGCAGCACGAGGGTCGCAAGCGCGAGACAGACTACAACGGCTGATTTCATGAGCCGAAGTTATCAACCGGTCGTGGCGTCCATGCAAATGCTCGCGTGTTTGGCCCAACTGCTTCCGCTGTGTTCGCGATGGTCTGCGTTTCACGAAAGTCGGAACGCGTGGTTCAGTCCCGCTTCTGCCACTCGGAAAGAGACCCAACAAAGTCAGGATCGGGCGAATCGTCGAGAAGGGAGATGAACTCGAGCGAATGACCATCCGGATCGCGAAAATAAAGTTGGGCCGAAGGCATCCAGCCGATTACCGAAGGCTCAACGGTTTCCTTGTCCGCGAAGTTGCTTGTGGCGACGCCAAGACGATTGAGCCGCTTGCCGGTCTCGAGAAGTTCCGGCAACGGCACGGCGATCGCGAGATGGCAAGGGTGCGGATCCTGCCGTAGAGAGTTGTCGGTCCCCAGAGTCCCAGCATTGATCTCCGCTCCGTGCCAATCCAGAGAAAGACGATGTCCCGGCCCGGATCGCGATAGGCGAAATCGAGTCCGACGATCTCAAGATAGAATTTCGTCGACTTCTCCGTGCTCGCGACTGGCAGATGGGTCTCGTAAAGGTGCATTTCGATCGCGCCCACGCGCACTTGCCGGGCGAGCAGGAGTCGCACTAGTTCCTAGGCCTTGGATTTTCCGTCCAGTGCCACTCTTGAAGTCATGATCAGTGCGATGCCGATCACTGTAAGTCCTAGGAGTGAACTCATTCCAGCGATATAAGCGCTGAAGAAATCGAACATGTCGCGGGGAAAGAGCTTTTTGGAATCAGGCGACAAAAACATGGAGGTGATCGTCAAAACAACAAATGCGGTTACGCCTGCGCCCGAAACCAGGACGATCCCGACATCGCGCTTCCAATGTCGAAACCGGCCGATTGCCAATCCAACGAGCAACGCAACCGCCGCCGGAGCGGAGAAGACGCCCATTATGACAAACTTCACCCAGGCTGCGAGGCTTGGTGGGCCGGGCATCGAGCCCATGTTGGTAAAAGCCAGCACGCTCACCATGTACACGAGGAAGCCCGCTACGACATAAAAGACGATGCTAATGACTTTGCGCGCCATGCTCGACCTGAATTTCGCCGAAATATGGTTGGCCCTGGGCCGGAACAGGAAGGAGACGATGACCAGATAGACGACAACTCCCCGGGATCACCTCGCTGATGAGAGAGCCCAGAGCACCCCAGACGACGTAGAGAAGTCTGCCCCAGTTCTGGGCTTTTAGCATGGCAAGGCCGCTCGCGATTGTCACCAGCAATCCCGCATACAACCCCGCATACTGGACTGAAAGCGGCAGCGGACTGCGCGCCATCAATTCCCGGGCGGCGGCGTTTTTCAGCATGAGCGTGCTTGTGATCAGGGAAATTCCACCCACCGCGACAAGGATCCAGGAGATGATAGTTACTGTGGCCGGTCGTAATTTCATCGCTTTCCTATGGTTTGCCGAATTGAGTGCAGGTGAAGCGTCTCAAACGACGACCAAGCTCCGCTACCTCCTGGTCGCGAACGTGGTACCACCGTCCAACGGCTGAGGATTCGCTCGCAGGCCGTCAACGTTGGCAGGTTCGTTGGGCGCGGACAAGATCAAGTTGGCGCTCGATTTCGAAGTTGATCAATCCGGCGTGGGGAACGGCGACCGGCAGCAACGGTTATTATCAGGGTTCAGGTCGTGCGACCCTTGAGATGCCGCTGCTCGCCTACCGCATAGGCCTCCGCGAGCCAGGCACGAAACTCCGTATCGATTTCACCGGGCGCGGTCAGTCTGAAAAAGTGCACATGATTCCGCGGCGAAATCGTCTGGATCCGGCGAAAACGCGGATGTTCGAGACGTCGCGCCAGCACCAGGTGACCATCCAGCCAGTGTGCGCGCGGTGTTACCTGGGCAAACGACATCCGGACTTGGAAAGCGATCCTCGTTTTCTCTGGAAGAACTCGTATCGGGCCCAGCGATCGCACCGCGGACGCAACCTCGTCGAAGAGCGCTCTGATCTCCGGCCGCTTGCCCTCGAAGTGATGCTCCAGATCATGGCGCCCGCAGGCGTGGGACTGATTGCGATTGGCGAAGTCGCGCCCGCACTTTTTGCAATGCCAGAGAGCTCCTTGGTTCATCGCCAGTTGCGCTGAGCAAAAGAGGCCGCGCTCATCCTTAAATCTTGAGATGTCATTGGCACATAATCGAATCAACCGGTTGCCGCTTCCATGCAAAAATACCTTGGCCCGCAATCCCTCGATTTGAGTCTTGATTTCTGGTGAGATTGGATACACAAGCGCGGAGCCCTCATTTGTTCCCCAAAGCCGGATTACCCGCATGAGGCGAGAGCTCATCACATCGAGGGGCAGGGCGTCTGCGAGGTAATCGTTAACATCGAAACCGGAGTGGTCACAAATGTCATTGTTAAGAACACAGCCGGCTATCAGCTTCTGGACGACGCGGCGGTGAGCACGCTGCGGAAATGGCGTATGAAACCTCATGCGTTCGAGGGGTGTGCCGATCACTTTTAGCATGGCGGGGTATGTAGCAGACGAATTACGTGCTGCCCGCGTCCACGCGACTCTCGCTCCCGCGCCGGTGATCCCGCTCAGCGCAAGGATGCACGGCGTTCGCGGTCAGGGTACTTTCAATTAGGGATTGATCCGGGAACCGGGCGCGTGATCGAAGTGAAGATCCTCGAATCTACTCGAGACAATCGGCTCGACGATGCAGCTTGCAAGCGTTCCGGCAGTGGCGTTTCATCCCACACACTGTCTCTAGCGTAACAGTCCAGATAACTCTGCAAGGGGAGGGCGCGCCGTCAATGACCTGTGGGATTCGCTTTGGAGAAATTAAGACCTCGGAATTCTCGTAAGCGGTCGCCGCGCCTCCTACTTTGTTTCCCTGTCTCTTTTACCTGCGGCAAACTTGCTGATTGCTCGCAGGCGCGGGACTGGCAAGTTGGCGCTCGATTTTGAAGTTCATCAATCTGACGCGCCGGACGGAGATCGGCGCCAACTGTTATTATCTCGGTTCGGGCGATCAGGGCGTGGTGCTCGATTGTGGCATGCATCCCAAAGAGGATGGCGAGATGGCGTTGCCGCTCCTTTCCCGGCTGGCCGGGCGGCCCGTCGATGCGCTCCTCCTTTCCCATGCTCATCTTGATCACGTCGGGTCGCTCCCGGTGCTGATGCGGCAACGGCCGCAGGCGCGCATTTTCATGACGGAACCAACGGCGGCGATCGGCGCTGCGTTGCTCCACAATTCGGTCAACGTGATGATCCGCGAACGCGAGGAGGTGGGCGTGATTTATCCACTCTTTACCCATCGCGAGACGGATCGGGCGACGGATCGCTGGCAGCATTGTCCGCTAGGCCAGCCGTTCACCGTCGATGGCGAACGCAGCCCGATCCGGGCTGACGATGAGCTGAGTTTCGAATTTTGGGAGGCCGGCCATGTTCTCGGTGCCGCGGGAATTCTTCTACGTGCGGAGGGCCGCACCGTCTTCTACACCGGCGATGTGAACTTCGACGACCAGACGCTGCTCAAGGGCGCGGTCTTTCCTGAGTCGGGAATCGATGTCCTGATCATCGAGGCGACGCGCGGTGATTCGCCCTTACCTGAGGGCTTCACCCGCGAGGCCGAGGAACAGCGTTTTGCAGAGGCGATCGAAAAGGCCTTTGCGCGCGGCGGGTGTGTCCTGGTGCCGGTCTTCGCGCTCGGCAAGACGCAGGAAGTGCTGGCGATGCTTTACAAATTCAAGCGCAACAAAATGATCGCCGACGCGCCGATCTACATCGGCGGGTTGAGCTCGAAGATGACGGAGATTTACGATCGCCGGGCCAATCAATCGCGCCGCGTCCTGCCGCGACTGCAATTGTTTCCCGAGGTCGGGCCCTTTGTCCTGAATGGAAAAACGATCGCCGACGCCCCGGCACGCCCCGGTCGCATCTACGCAATCTCGAGCGGGATGATGACCCCCAAAACGCTCTCGAATATTTTCGCGCGCCGGATCATCGATCGACCCGAGCACTCGATCTTCTTTGTTGGTTACGCCGATCCGGAATCGCCCGCGGGCGTTCTGCGCCGGACCCAGCCTAACGAATTGGTGTCGCTCGACGACGATGAATCGGCCCAGCCGTTGCGCTGCCAGGTCGAAGCGTTCCAGTTCAGCGCGCACGCTTCGCGCGAGTCGATTCTCGAGTACATCAGGAAAGTTGCGCCGAAGAAGGTGGTGCTGGTGCATGGTGATGTGGCCGCGGTGGAATGGATACGGGCGGCGACAGTGGCGGCATTGCCGCAAACGGAAGCAGTCGTTCCGCTCCCGGGCGTGGAGATTGAGTTGTGAATCGTGAGCAGACTCAGGGTAGCATTGTGCCACCTTGAAGGTCGCGTCCTGGAATATCAACTCGCTGCGCAAACGGGAGGAACGCTTGCTCCTTTGGTTGCGCGAGACGAACCCGGATGTCGTTTGCCTCCAGGAGACGAAATGCACCGACGAACAATTCCCAGCCGGGACGCTGCGCGATGCCGGCTACGCCGCCGTTTTCCACGGACAAAAGTCGTATAACGGTGTCGCCATTCTCGCGAAAGAAGAACCTCGTGAAGTGCGGATGGGATTTTGCGATGAAGTCCAAGACGAACAGGCGCGCATCATCGCGGCCAGGGTCGGCGAGGTGCAAGTGCTCTCAATTTATGCGCCGAACGGTCAGGCAGTCGGGTCGGAAGCTTACCACTATAAAATGGAGTGGTATCGTCGGCTGACAAATTGCCTGCGGGAAATGGACGATGCGCTGGAGCGAGTGCTGGTCTGCGGCGATTTCAATGTCGCGCCTAACGATGAGGATGTGCACGACCCCGCGCTCTGGCACGGCGCGATCATGTGCTCGGAGGACGAGCGGGCGGCGTTTCGCGGTCTTGGCGAACTGGGGCTGGCCGATACCTTGCGATTGATTCATGCGGAGCCGGGGATTTTTAGCTGGTGGGATTACCGAATGCTCGCCTTCCCGAAGAATCGCGGACTGCGGATCGATGCGATTCTTGCGGGGCGCGAACTGGGAGCGAAATGCACCGATGCCGGTGTGGCGCGCGAGATGCGCAAGGGGAAGGATCCCTCCGATCACGCGCCGGTCTGGGCCGAGTTCGGAAGTTAGGCTTTCAGCCTGACTCGGCCGGCGGGCATCTTGCCCGCCGATTCTGCACGCGATATTCAAGCGGCAGTTTGGAGGGCTGTTTTCGCGCGCAACCGTCAGCCGACAGGCTGGAAGGCTGTCGGCCGAGACAGGCCAGAGGCCTATCTTCCGGTATGCGGACTTACGGAAGCACGTCCGTCCGAAGGTCATCTTAGCGCTCGACGTTACCGGGCCGCGGTTCAACCTTTGCTAACTGTGCATCACGTCGCCAATCCGCCCGCCAAGCCGCTCATGGTTTACGACGGCGACTGTGGTTTCTGCAAACTCTGGATCGCGCGCTGGCACGAGGAAACCGAGTCCGCGGTCGATTATGAACCGCTGCAGGAAGTGGCGGCGCGTTTTCCCGAGGTACCACGGGAAGAGTTCGAGCGCGCGGTCAAGCTAATCGAATCGGACGGCGAAGTCTTTAGCGGCGCAGCGGCCGTTTACCGTTCGTTAGGCACGGGTGGACGTTCGTTCACTCGCTGGAGTTACGATCATGTTCCCGGGTTTGCGGCCCTGTCGGAACTCGCCTACCGCTTTATCGCCGGACATCGCGAATTGGCGCATCGCGCGACCTGGCTCCTTTGGGGCAACGACGTTCGCCGGCCGATCTACTTCAACGCCCGCCGCTGGTTTCTACGGGCGCTCGGGGCGATCTACCTGATCGCGTTTCTCTCCTTCTGGCTACAGGCGGATGGTCTGATCGGCGCGCACGGCGTATTGCCGCTGCCGGAGTACCTTAAGGCCGCGCACACGCAACTTGGTGGTCGGGCGTTGCTCGTCCTGCCGACTCTCTGCTGGCTCAACTCGAGCAATGCCTTTCTCCATTTTCTCTGCGGGACTGGCGCGGTGCTCTCTATGCTGCTGATCGCGGGAATCGCGCCGGTCCTTTGCCTTATTCTGCTTGGCGCAGTCTATCTCTCGCTCACAATCGCGGGACAGACGTTCCTGAGTTTCCAGTGGGACATTCTTCTGCTCGAAACCGGATTCCTCGCGATCTTTTTCGCGCCCTGGCGCTGGTGGCCGGGCCGCGATCGATCCGCACCCGTTTCGCGTCCGGCGCTGTTCCTTCTCCAGTTTCTCCTTTTCAAACTGATCTTGATGTCAGGCGTGGTGAAGCTGACCAGCGGCGACCCGTCATGGTGGAACCTGACCGCGCTCGATTATCATTACTGGACACAGCCCCTCCCGACCGTCCTTGGCTGGTGGGCCGACAAATCGCCCGAGTGGGTAAAGCATTTCTCAACCGCTGCGGTGCTGGTTATCGAGATCATCGTGCCGCTTCTGATCTGGTTCCCGCGGCGGCTGCGATTGCTCGGTTGCGGATTGCTCGTCTTTCTGCAAATCGTGATCGGCCTCACCGGTAACTACGCCTTTTTCAATCTTCTCACCGTCGCGCTCTGCCTCCTGCTGATCGATGACTCCGTCTGGCCCGGGGCGCGTAGCCTAACGAAACCGGCTGCGTTGTCGCTGGGCCGCAGTTGGTCCGTCTGGCCGGCGGCGATGGTCATTGTTGTGACAATGCCGCTGAACGCCTTTCTCATCTTCAACGGCTTCAAGCCAGAGGCGCAATGGCCGCGGACGATCGAGTCGCTCTACAACCTGGTCGCTCCATTTCGAATCGTGAACGGCTACGGACTCTTCCGCGTCATGACGAAAGAGCGTTCGGAGATCATCATCGAAGGAAGCGCCGACGGCATCGAGTGGAAGCCCTATGAATTCAAATGGAAACCGGGCGCGCTCGATCGGATGCCGGGATTCGTCGAACCGCATCAACCGCGGCTCGATTGGCAGATGTGGTTCGCGGCCCTCGGGGACGTGCGACAAAATCCGTGGTTCCTGGGTCTCGCCTTTCGTCTGCTCGAGAATTCGCCCGATGTCGTTCGATTGTTAGGCAACAATCCATTTCCGGAAAAGCCGCCGCGCTACCTGCGGGCGGAGCTTTACCGCTACCGTTTTAGCACTCTGGCCGAACATCAGCGGACCGGCCAATGGTGGCAGCGCGAAGACCTGCGCGAATATCTGCCGACCATTTCGCTGCGCGGCGAATAGCGGCGCTGCCCCCGTGCCTTACTTGAGGAATCCCCGTTAGGCCGTATAATTCCTCCATGCCGAAGGAAGAGCAGATCGTGACGGAAGGTACGGTGACCCAGGTGTTGCCGGGCACCATGTTTCGTGTCGATCTCGCCGGGCAGCGCAACGTCCTTGCCCATATCTCGGGTAAAATGCGCAAACATTTCATCCGCATTGTCCCGGGCGATAAGGTCGAGGTCGAGCTTTCACCCTACGACCTGACCAAGGCGCGCATCATCTTTCGGGCGAAATAACGGCCATGGCTGAGGAGAAGCCCGTGCGGCAAAATCGTAAGCGCAAAGCGTCGACGAGTTCCGTATCCCCTCTGAAGAAAGTTTCAGCGGCCGCGACCGTAAGTGGTCCGGCGAAACGGCAACGTTCCAAACAGGAGAAAATCATGACTGACGAAAACAAGACGACAGAGGAAGCGGCGACCCCGCCGCAGGCAGAAAGCAAGGTGCAGAGCAGCGCAACGCATGCGCGTAAAGCCGCGGAAGATTTGCGCTCGGCGGCCGGGGCGGTCGCGGAGGAATATCGCGGTCGGGCCGAAGAAGTCTGGAATGATGCGAGCGATCGCGTCCGCAGTTTTCAAGACGATACCGAGCAATATGTGCGCGAGAATCCGACCAAGGCGGTCCTGGCCGCGGTTGGGATCGGTTTCATTCTCGGGTTGATCTTCCGTCGTTAGGGGGCCCATGGCGGGCCGCCCGATGCCGTTCCGCAATCCCGCCGGGTACGGCGGGCTGCGCCAGAACCTCATAGCACTGGTCGCGTCGCTCACGCAGTTCTTCCAGAGCCGGCTGCAACTGGCGGCGCAGGAATCGAAGGCAGCTGCGCGCCACCTCATCGTGCTGGTCGCCTGCGCGGTCGCGGCGGCGGCATTCCTGTTTTTTGGCTACGTTTTTCTAATTGTTTTCGTAGTCGTCGGCATCGCGCATCTCTTCGCTGTTTCCTGGATCTGGATCGCGCTCGTTTTTGCCCTGCTCCATTTCATCGCGGCGCTTTCATGTCTCGTCGTCGCGCGCGCCCAGGTGAAGCATCCCATGTTTCGCGAGACCGCAAGTGTTTTGAAAGAGGATACTGAATGGCTGAAGAATCTGGATCAAAAGAAGACCCTGTAGGCTTGCGGAAGGAGATCGCCCGCTCGCGTGAGCTGGTCGTGCGTAACTTTGCCGGCCTGCGTTACGAACTCGATTTCCCGCTCAAGATCAGGAATGCGTTTCAGCGTAATACAGCAGTCTGGGTTGGCGCCGCTCTCGCGGCGGGTTTGTTCCTCGCTCTTCTGCGGGCGCGACCGAAAAAGGTCTACATCAGTGGCGGTGGCGGCAGGAAGATCCGCGGGTCGAATAAGACCTTGCTCGAGTCGGGTCTTCTCCTCAGCGCGGTGAAGCTCGGGATAACCATCTTGCAGCCACTGGTGGTCAGTTACTTCAAGAAGCAAGGCGCAAAAACCCGCGACAACGTACGCCGGTCCTCCGGCTGGTAGCGAATTCTAATTTACGCTTCGGAAGCATCCGCCTATTCTCTGAGGCTGCTTCCCCATGTCAGCCGAAATTTCCACCGCCCCCCCGGCCGCTGCCACCGCGCCTCACGTCGATCACTATCTGGCCGCCGGCCAGGAAGGTGGTGCTTCGGACATTCATCTCGGCGTGAATGCGCCGCCGCTCTGGCGACTTTACGGAAATCTGCAACCGATCTGGCCGGAGGCACCGAAACTAACGGCGGAAGACACGGCTGCGCTCGTCGCCGGTTTCCTCACGGACGCGCAGCGCGCTCAACTGGACGAACGGGGTGACGTCGACTTTGCCTACGCCAACAGCTTTGGGCGTTTTCGCACCAGCCTCGTTAGGCAACGGCTTGGGATCGACATTGTCTTCCGCATCATCAAGACGCGGGTGCGGACGATGGACGAACTCGGCCTGCCCGAGAGTCTCAAGTTGCTTACCCGTTTTCAAAACGGCCTTATTCTCGTGACCGGCTCGGTCGGGAGCGGCAAATCGACCACTCTGGCCGCGCTCGTCGAACAGGTGAACCTCGAGCGACGCGAGCACATCATCACCCTCGAGGACCCGATCGAGTCCGTCTTCGAGCCGAAGGGTTGCCACATCACCCAGCGCGAAGTGCACACGCACACGCGGTCGTTCGCCGCGGCTCTGCGCGGTTCGCTGCGCGAAGATCCCGACGTCATCATGGTGGGCGAAATGCGCGACCTCGAGACCGTCTCGCTCGCCATTACCGCTTCGGAAACCGGCCATCTCGTGCTCGGCACGTTGCACACGAGCAACGCCTCGCGCACGCTCGATCGTTTGCTCGACGTCTTTCCCGTCGATCAACAGGACCAGATCAGCGTCATGGTGAGCGAATCGTTGCGCGGTGTCATCAGCCAGCAGCTCGTGCCACGCTTCGATGGCATCGGCCGCGCTCTTGCCCTCGAAATCCTGACGAACACGCCTGCCGTCGCCAACGTCATCCGCGAAGCCCGGACCTACATGCTGCCCGGCATCATCCAGACCGGCCGCAAACAAGGGATGCGTTTAATGGATGACTCGCTCAGCCAGCTTTACGACCAGGGAGTGATCAGCGCCGAAGAGGCCTGTGCCCGAGCCGAACTAAAACAAGAGATGCGCCGGCATGTCGGGCTTTGAACCACGGATTACGCGGATTTCACAGATGGGGAAAATGATTCATGAAAAGCTGAGCCGCTCCATTATCGGCATCGCGATGGAAGTGCTCAATCAATTGAGGCCCGGACTGGACGAGAAGCTTTACGAACGCGCGATGATCATCGAGCTGAAGCGTGCTGGCCATCGAGTGATGGTGCAGCCGTCCTTTCCTGTTTGCTACCGCGATCAACTGATTGGGAATTTGGTTCCAGATCTGATTGTCGATGACCTGGTGATCGTCGATTCGAAGGTAACGTCGATCTTGACCGATACGCACGTCGCGCAAATGCTCGGCTACCTAAACATCACCGGCCTGCATCTCGCATTGCTCTTAAACTTCAAGAACTCCAGTCTGAGTTGGAAACGCGTTGTGAATCAAACGGCCCGCGAAAACACCGAGCCACCCGACCTGCATTCCTGACTCTTCACATTCGTGAAATCCGCGTAATCAGCGGTCAAAAAAATGCCATATATAGATCGATTCTTCGAACTCCTCATCCGCGAAGGCGCGTCTGATCTTCACATCGGCGAGGGGCAGCCGCCGAAGATTCGCAAGCATGGCGACATTATGTCGATTCGCGAAAAAGCAGTCACGCGCGGTGAGGCAGTGCAGATGCTGAGCGAGATTTCCGGCTCCGAGAGCTGGGCGATTTTCGAGGAGCGCGGCGACTTCGATTTCGCCTACGAGATGGATGAGAAGTCGCGCTTTCGTTGCAACTATCTCAAGCAAACCAACGGCTACGGCGCCGTCTTTCGCCTCATTCCAACGCGCATTGCTTCGCTCGAAGAGTTGGGCATTCCACCGGTCGTAAAACAATTCGGCGACCTGCGCGCTGGCCTGGTCCTTGTCACCGGGCCGACCGGTTCCGGGAAGTCGACGACGCTGGCCGCGCTGGTCGATTACATTAACAACACGCATGCGCGGCATATCGTCACGATCGAGGAGCCGATCGAGTTCGTGCACAACAACAAGCGCAGCATCATCACGCAACGCGAAGTGCCCGATCATTCCGCCACCTTTCCGGCCGGCCTCAAGGCCGCCTTGCGCGAAGATGCCGATATCGTCCTGGTAGGTGAAATGCGCGACCTCGAGACGATCTCGCTTGCTCTGACTGCGGCCGAGACTGGGCTGCTTGTCTTTGGCACCCTGCACACGAACAACGCGCGCAAGACCGTCGATCGCATGATCGACGTGTTCCCGGCCGACAAGCAACCGCAAGCCCGCACCATGCTGGCTAACTCACTCCGCGGCGTCCTCGCTCAACTTCTCCTCAAGCGCGCCGACGGCCGCGGCCGCCTCGCCGTCAACGAAATCCTCATTTCAAGCGCCGCCGTTTCCTCCATCATCCGGGAGGGCGCGACGCAGAAATTGCAGGACGTGATCGTGAGCGGAAAAGGGCGGGGGATGCAGTTCATGGACGACGCCATCTGGGCGGTGCTCCAGCAGGGAATCGTTTCGCCGCACGAAGCTTTCATGAAGGCGATCGACAAGAACTTATTCAAAAAATTCCTCCCTCCGGAGGAACAAGGCTTCGTCAACTCCACAGGGTCCACGCCGGACGACGAACAGCGTCCGCCGGGCGACTTCGTGAAACCGAAGGTGCGCCGGGGGAAAGCCTAACGAACGCTCCCGGACGAGCGGAAGCTCGTCCCTCCGGGGACATTCCGGTGCATGTCCAGGCGAAAGCCTTTAGTACGACTTCGCCCAGATCACGCGCTGCGGACTCGGTTCGCCCGTGAAAAAGCACTTGCCGGGCTTGGGCGGTTGAGCTGGGTCGTCGAACGGGATGCACCGAATCGTGACTTTGAGATCGTTCTTTATCTGCTCCTCGACCGCGCGACTCCCGTTCCAATGAGCGAGGGCGAAGCCGCCGTGGATTTCCGGTTTCGCGGGATTCTGCGGGGTGAAGAAGGCGTAGAATTCCTCCTTGGTGTCGATGACACGAGTGTGCTCGTTGCGGAAGGCGATGGCGCGTTCGAAAAGAGTTTGCTGGATCGAATCGAGCAAAGCGGGCGCCTGCATAACGAACTCGCCTGTGGACAAAAACACTTTTGCTTTCGCGTCCTGATCGCGGCGGGTGACGGCGACATTACCGCTATCCAGATCCCGCGGACCGAGCTCGACGCGCAGTGGGGCTCCCTTTTTGATCCATTCCCAATTTTTCACCCCGCCACCGAGGTCGCGTTGGTCGATGTACACTTCGAGGGGCGCCCCATGCCAGACGATCGCGCGTAACTTGTCGGCGAGTTCGCTGGCCGCGTTCAACACCGCATCGCGCGTTTCCGGCTTGGGTGTCACGGGTAGGATGACGATGTGCGTGGGCGCGATACGCGGTGGGAGCACGAGCCCATCGTCGTCGGCGTGCATCATCACGACCGTACCGACCATGCGCGTGCTGACGCCCCAGCTCGTCGTCCAGCCAAACTCTTGTTTCCCATCGCGGGTCTGAAACTGGATTCCGCTGGCGCGGGAGAAATTCTGCCCAAGAAAATGCGACGTGCCGGCCTGGATCGCCTTGCGATCCTGCACCAACGCTTCGATGCAAAGGGTCTGCACCGCGCCGGGGAACCGCTCGCTCTCCGATTTCTCACCGGTGAAGACGGGCACGGCGAGAAAATCCTCCACGAAGCGTTGGTAAACATCGAGCATCTGCTTCGTTTCCGCCCGGGCCTCGGCTTCCGTTTCATGCACGGTGTGGCCTTCCTGCCAGAGGAACTCGGTCGTGCGCAGGAATAGCCGCGGCCGCATTTCCCAGCGGACCACGTTGGCCCATTGGTTGATCAGGATTGGCAGGTCGCGGTAGGACTGGACCCATTTGGCGTAGCTCGCACCGATGATCGTTTCCGAGGTTGGCCGGATGACGAGCGGCTCAGTCAACGGACTGGCCGGCACCATTTTTCCCTCGGCGTTTACCTCGAGCCGATGATGGGTCACGACCGCGCATTCCTTGGCAAAGCCCTCAACGTGCTCGGCCTCTTTCTGCATGTAGCTGAGCGGAATGAAGAGTGGGAAATAGGCGTTACGATGCCCGGTGGCCTTGAACATGGCGTCGAGCGCGCGCTGCATGTTTTCCCAGATGCCGTAGCCCCATGGCTTGATCACCATGCAGCCGCGCACCTCGCTCGGCTCGGCCAGCTCGCCCGCCCGGATGACCTGTTGGTACCATTCGGGGAAATCTTCCGCGCGCCTCGGACTGATGGCAGATTTTGGTGCGTCGGGCTTGACCATAACGAAGCGCGATACTTAAACCGGAGTTCCGAAGTTGACCAGCCGCGGTTTTGGTCATCGTCAGGATGGCGCAAGCCCGAGACGGTTCATCTCGATCGCGGAATCCGCCGCAATGCCGCGGAGTTGACACCTCCCAGAGCTGCCGCTAATTTCCCGGCCCTTCCCCCCGAGCCTTCCGATGAAAACATTTTCCGCAAAAGCAGATCAGGTCGACCGCAAATGGTGGATCATCGACGCGCGCGATCAGGTGCTGGGTCGTGTCGCGGTTAAAGCCGCCAACCTGCTCCGTGGCAAAGAAAAAGCGATCGTCACTCCACATGTCGATACGGGCGATTTTGTCGTTGTGATCAATGCCGACAAGGTGCGACTGACCGGAAAGAAGGAAGAGCAGAAGACCTTCATGAGCTTTTCAGGATTTGTTGGCGGCCACAAAAGCGAGAACGCACGTGCGCGGCGTGCGCGCCATCCCGAGTTGCTGGTGGAACACGCGGTGCGCGGGATGATTCCGCACAACCGATTGGGTCGCGCGGTTTATCGCAAGCTGAAGGTTTACAGTGGCGGGGAGCATCCGCACGGCGCCCAGCAGCCGCAGGCGGTCACCCTGGAGTAACGAATTACTTTCATGGCTGAGACACAGGAATTCATCGCTACCGGTCGCCGCAAGACAGCCGTCGCGCGCATTCGCATGACGCCGGGCAGCGGCAAGATCGATATCAACGGCAAGAGCTTCGAGGACTACTTCCCGACCGTGCCGTTGCAAAACACAGTCCTGCAACCGTTGCAGGCGGTGAAGCTGACCAGTGCCTATAACATCTCGGTCAACACCTCCGGCGGCGGTCCCACCGGTCAGGCCGGCGCGGCGCGACTCGCCATCTCGCGTGCCCTCCTGCAGGTTGATGCAAATCTTCGCGGCACCTTGAAGGCTGAGGGCCTGCTCCGGCGCGATCCGCGGATGAAGGAAAGGAAGAAGTCCGGCCAGCCGGGGGCGCGCAAACGCTTCCAGTTCTCGAAGCGCTAATTCCGCGTCCGCCTTCCTGCGTAGTGGCGGTCTGCGAACGTCGCAGATTTCATGCAACGTCGCTGGTCGGCGCAGAGAACGCCGCTACAAATTACGGCGTCGCGGAGGGGGCCGCGCCCTCGGGCGGCCGTTCCATCGGGATCGGCGCTTCTGTCGGGGCCGGAATTGCGACCGGCGTCGTCGGTTTCGGCAGCGCCATCATTTCGCGGAAGGCTTCGGTCGTGACGATGCTTTCCCGGTATTGCGAGATGATCGTTTCGCAAATCCGGCGCACTTCGTCGGTCCGGTTCTTTGCCTTCAAAAGCGGTATTTCGGCGAGCAGGGCGAGCGGCGCATTGAAGCTCTGCGGGTATTCGGTCGCGAGGCGCTGATAAGTACTGAGCGCTTCGTCGGCCTTGCCTAACGACTCGAGATTTCCCGCCACTCCCATCCAGGCGGTCGTGATCAGTTCGTGCTTTGGATATTGATCGATAAATTTATGTAACGTGATGTTGGCGTCGGCGTACTTCTTTTGCGCGCGTTCCTGGGCTGCGAGGAGGAGATAGGCGCTCGCTGCCGGTTCGCTGCCGGGATAACGATCGATCACATGCTGATATTCCTGCGGCGAGCTGGCCGCGGCGAGCGAAGCCACGGCGTCGGCCGCCTGCCGGACGGTATAGAGTTGGTAGCCGGCGTAGCCAAGACCGCCCAGGATAAGGACAGCGGCGACCGCGATGATCGTCGTCTTGTATTGTGCCCAAAAGAGATTGGCTTCGAGAGTGGGATCGGAGGCGATTTGGGATACGGTGGCCATGGAAATCGGGAGTTGTGTCTATGCCACGCGAAGCATTTCCGCGCAAGCGCCGGTCGCGACCGCCGCCCTGCCTATTTTTCGTCGGCGAAAAAGTGCACGGCAAAAGGGATCGTGGTCAGGATGCCAACCGCGAGGAGCGCCACGCCCGCCGCGCGCCGCTGTTGCTCATCCAGCTTTGAGCTGATGAGCAGCGCCAGGCCCGCCCCGAGCGCGGCCCGAGTCATCGCAAGCAATCCGATCTCGGGCAACTTGAGTTCAATCGTTTTCATATTCGTTAGTCTGGAGGTTGCCAGGCGAAATTGAGAGAGCCGACTTCCAAGTCGCCCTGCTTGCCAGATCTTCCAAGGTGACTTGGAAGTCGCCTCTCCCAGAATCCGCAAACATCATTCAAGTGCACGACATGCGCCAGGGTTCGCCGCGGGTTCCTAATAAGGGTTCGCCACCTTCGAGGCGTAATTCCAATCATTCAACCCGCTCAGGGCCGCGGCTATGAGCCCGACCGCCACCGCCGTGTCGGTGCCCTCCGCCAGAGTTTCGTCGCCGCTCGTCAATTCAAAAATGTCGAGCACGGTCGCGGCTGTCCAGGTGCCGAGCGGCACATCCGTCAGGGCCGGATGCAGCGGGTGCCCGAACCATGTCCCGTGAAAGAAATTGCGGAGTTTTTGCCCGGCCGGGGCCGCCCGGTCGAAAAGCGTGTCCGCCACTGCGCTCAGCACGGTATCCACCGGACCGAGCCATTTCTGCCGAGAGATGTAATCTCCGAGCTTGTCCATGCTACTGATTCGCAACCCGCGGGTCGAATGGATGCGCTGGCGAATGAGCTTGGCATCGCGATCGCGTGGCGGTTCCGTTGTCGCCGGGGGTCGATGATTCCGGCGACAACGGCGGAATCGTTAATCACGTCGATGGGGAGCGGCGCCGTCTCACACTTGTCGGGCACGCTTCCATGATGGCTGGCATTTTTCGCGGGCATCGGAATTGCCCGTGATTTCGTGGCCGGCCCGGTGACCGGATTTATCTCTCGCGCCCACTCGGCGCTGCGAACAGATTGCCGGCATGGTCACCGCTTGGCATCTTTTCCTCCAACTGCTCGGGATTGGGCTGCGCCCCGAACAACTCAGCTTCGCGCAGGTCGCGCTCCGCGCTCTCATCATCTTCCTTGTCGCGCTTGCTCTCATGCGCTGCGGACACAAATGTTCGCTCGCGCGCAAGACCGCTTTCGATACCACGTTCGTCGTCATCTTCGGCGCGATCACGGCTCGCGCGATCAACGACTCCGGGCCATTCTTTCCCACCATCATCGGCGCGACCGTGCTCGTTTTTCTGCACAGCCTGCGCTCGACCTTTGCCGAGCACTCAGAGAACTTCGAGGTCCTGATCAAGGGCCAACCCGCGGTTCTGCTGCGGAATGGCGACGTCATCACGGAACAGATACGAGCCCGCAACAACTCGCCGCGCGATCTGGCCGAGGATATGTATCTGCGCGGTCACCGCGCGACGGAGGAGATTGAGCTTGCCCGGCTCGAGCGCAGCGGCGCGATCAGTTTTATCCGGCGTCGCGCAAATCGTGAGGCAAGATCATGATCTCGCACGACAAACTTTTTACGCCCGGTCCGGTCGAGGTTTCGGAAAAAACCCTCGCCGCTTTCGCCCGACCGATGATCGGTCACCGCGGCGAAGCCTTCAAAAGACTCTACCGCGCGATCCACCCGCGGTTGCACGAATTGTTCGGCACCAAACAACCGGTTTTCCTTTCCACCTCCTCGGCCTGGGGCGTGATGGAAGCGTCGATCCGCAACCTCGTCAGGCAACGCGTCCTCTGCTGCATGTGCGGCGCCTTCTCCGATAAATGGCTCGATGTCGCGCGCCGCTGCGGCAAAGAAGCCGAGCCGCTTCAGGTAGAGTGGGGACAGGCGATCGATCCCAGGGCACTCGACGACCAACTCGCTACCGGCAGGTTCGACACCGTCACCCTCATCCACAATGAAACGTCCACCGGTGTAATGAATCCGTTGCCCGAGATTTGTTGCACGATGGCGAAGTATCCGGAGGTCGCGCTGATCGTTGATTCGGTTTCGTCCTTCTCAGCCGTCCCGATCCCGATGGACGCGTATCAGATCGACGTTCTCCTGACCGGTTCGCAAAAGGCTCTCGCTCTTCCGCCCGGCTTTGCGCTCTTCAGCGTTTCCGAGAAAGGATTCGAGCGAGCGGCGCAGGTAAGCGGTCGCGGCTACTACTTCGATTTTCTCGAGTTCAAGAAACAGCAGGGGGGAGACATGACACCGACGACTCCGAGTATCGGCCACGTTTTCGCCCTGCAATCGAAGATCGAGGAGATTTTCGCGGAAGGACTGACGAAGCGTTACGAACGGCACGCGCGCACCAACGCGCTTGTTCACGCCTGGGTGGGCGATCGGGGTTTCGAGTTTTTCGCCCCCGAAGGACGCCGCGCGGTCACGCTCACCTGCGTGAAAAACAACCGAAGCATCGATGTCGCAAAGATGGTGCGCGACCTGCGGGAGAAGCACCATCTCGTGATCAATGGCGGGTACGGAAAGCTCAAGGGCCAGACGTTCCGTCTCTCCAACATGGGCGACGAAACCGAGGAGACGGTCTCGCATCTCCTGCGCTGCCTCGACGATTGCCTGGGATAGCCTTGGGAGGTGAGAGTAGTCTTTGCGCTGCGAGGATCGGGGCACGAAGGCCCCTCCCACATTGCAGTCAGCCGCGAACGATCGCAGCAACTGCCTTTGGCTCTGCAATCCGCCGGAAGATCATCCAGACACCGAGGAGAACGAATCCCGCGCCAACGAGCGACCAAACGGAAAGCCTTTCGTCGCCAAAAGCCCAACCGAGTGCAACCGCGCCCGGTGGCGTAATGAGCGAGATGGTCTGCAAATTGGTCACTGACATGCGTGGCATCAGCCAATAGAGGAGCAGAAAAGTGAAGGACGAGCCGATCACCGCGAGATAAAGCAAAGAGAGGATGGCGCGGCTGGTCCAATGGAGGTGCAGTGGATTTCCGTCCATCGTTAGGCCGACGAGCAGCAGCGGCACGACCCCAAAAATCATCTGCCACCCCGCCAGCATCGAGGGCGCGAGCTGAATTTTTCGCGCCTTTAATAGGACATTGGAAAATGCTGCGCTCGCCGCCCCGATCGTGATCCCGAGCCCGCCTAGGAAAGCCAGCCAGCCGTTGAAGCTGAGCAACCGAGCGCAAATCAGCGCCACCCCCAAGATGGCGACGAGCGCGCCGGCCAGGCGTTGCCAGCGCAACGGTTCCTCCGGCAGCATCCAATGGGCAAAGACCATCCCGAAAATCGGAATCGAAGCCTGGATCACAGCGGCCAGACCGGACGAGACGTGCAACTCCGCCCAGAAAAGCAGCGCATAGTTCACCGAAAACATCAGCACGCCGGTGAACCCGAGCACGAGATAATCGGATCGGCGAGGCGGCAACAGCCGGGTGCGGCCGACGGAAATAATGATCAGTGCCAGCACCGCGACGACGAAACGCCAGGCGACAAATGAAACTGGCGGTAGATCGCGCAGGCCGATCTTGATCACCAGCCAGGTCGAGCTCCAGACCAGGCAAAGCGTCAGCCACGCCGCCGGGATGCGCCAATCGCTGATGCGTTTCGTCTCTGTGTTCATGGATGGTGCGGCCGACTCTCGTGGCGCGAATCCACCTCGTAAAGCAAGCGAAGGAAAAGAAGACAGGATTAACGGGATTTGCCAGATGGCGGCGGTCCCTTCCTTCTTCCAATCCAAATCATCCTGTAAATCGTTTCCAATTTCTCTGCAAAAAGTGGAAGGGCGCCTTCGTTTCCGAAAGCGCCCTTCATTTCGATGGCGATAAGCCGAATTCTGTTCCCCGGATTTCTCCGGGGCGATGATCATTTATCTCGCCCAGCTCGCGCCGAACGCCCGCCGAGCCGCCATCGACGGTCAAAGACCGCCGCTACAGCCCGACGTGATGCGACGATACCCGAGGATCCAACGGACCGGCTGTCCTCTCTCTGTTTTGTCTTGCACCGCATGGGGTTTTTCCTGCCTCGGCGCTTGCGCGTCGAGCGGTGAGCTCTTACCTCGCCTTTTCACCTTTGCCTGACGAGTGCTTGCGCACCCGTCCGGCCGTATGTTTTCTGTGACACTTTCCGTCGCGGCTCGCTTTCGCCAACCGCGCCCGCGCGTTCTGCGCGGCATGCCGCCGTCTGGTGTTCGGACTTTCCTCTGGCGACCCTTGCGACCCGCCAGCGATCATCTGCCATCGCCTGCAACTTAACGTCGCTGCGCCGCCGCGCAATCTCCGTTGGCCCTTGAAATGAAGCGCGTTCGTCGGCAGGATCGCGCAAATGCCGGTCGACCCGCGAGGAGGAAAATGGCGCTGGTGGATGCTCACTGCATCGTTCGTCGGTGTGCTCGCGGTCGGAGCGCTCGTCTGGCAAACGGCGCGTAGCAAACAACCCTTGTCGTCCGCCAACCGCCCGATCGTTGCCCAGGAAGGCAATTACGTGACCTCCAATTCCTGTCGCGCCTGCCACCCCGGAAATTACGCCAGTTGGCATGCCTCGTTTCATCGCACCATGACACAGGTGGCCGCGCCCGCGACCCTGATTCCGGAAGCGCGCAACGTCGAGCTGAGCTTCGCCGGTCGGCAATATCGGCTCGAACAAAAGGGCGACAGGATCCTTGTCTCGAGCCGTTCGTTAGGTGAAACGGATTATGGTCCGCCGAATCAGGTCGTGCTCCTGACCGGCTCGCACAATCTCCAGATCTTGTGGACCGAGACGGGACAGGGCCGCACTCTCGAACAGTTTCCATTCGCCTACATAATCGCGGAGAAGATGTGGGCACCCGTTGCGCAGACTTTCCTCATGCCGCCGGAGACGAAGGAGGCCTACTCGATCGGAGCGTGGAATGGCGCCTGCATGGATTGCCATGTCACCCAGGGATTGTCGAAGTTTGTTGAGGGCAACAGATGGGACACAAGAGTCGCCGAGTTCGGGATCGCCTGCGAAGCCTGCCACAGCGAAGGCCGCGCGCATATTGCAGCCAATCGTAATCCGTTCCGGCGCTGGAAACTTCACCTGACGAAAAGCGCCGATACGACGATCGCAAACGCGTCGCGGATGAAGGGACCTCAGGCGGCTTTGACGTGCGGACAGTGTCACAGCGTCTGGGCTTTTAACGGGATGGAGGAGAAACTCGATTGGAACCGGCATGGCGGGAAGTTTCGCCCGGGCAAAGAGGATCTGGTGCAGCGTTTCGTGGTTCAGCCTAACGAAAAGGATCACCCCAAGCAGAAGGAATTTATTCATGAAACGGAGCCGGATTTTTTCCGCAACCGTTTCTGGGGCGACGGGATGATTCGGGTGACGGGCCGGGAGATGAACGGCGTGCAGGAGTCGCCCTGTTTCAAGGGCGGAAACTTTTCCTGCATCTCCTGCCACGAAATGCATCCGGCCAGGACGACGCAGGTCGCGCTCAAGACCTGGGCGCGGAGCGATCAATTGGCGCCGAAGATGGACTCCGATCAGGCCTGCCTCCAGTGTCACAAGGAAATGGCTGCCCGCCTGACGAGCCACACGCATCACGAGACGGACTCCGCCGGCAGTCGCTGTTACAACTGCCACATGCCGCACACCACCTATGGTCTGCTCCATGCCATTCCGAGCCACCAGGTTTCTTCGCCCAATGTGAAGGAGAGTCTCGATTACGGCCGGCCCAATGCCTGCAATCTCTGTCATCTCGATCAAACCCTCAGTTGGACGGCGGAGAAGCTGTATGCCTGGTATCAGCAGCCGGTGCCAGACTTATCGGAGGACGACAAGACGATTTCCGCCGCCGTCCAATGGCTCGTGAAAGGCGATGCCGGTCAGCGCGCCTTGCTGGCCTGGGGGATGGGCTGGGAACCGGCGCAGAAGATTTCCGGTCGCGCCTGGCTCTATCCGTTTTTGCTTTACAGCCTGACAGATCCCTACGCCGCCGTGCGCTTCAACGCCTGGAAGTCGCTGCGGACCCTGCCGGGATTTGCGGATTTTGATTTTACCTACACCGCCGACGCCGACACGCGGGACGAGGCCATCAGGCAGGGCTATCAAAAATGGTGGGACGATGTGCGCCCGGCGAATCCCAACTTCGATCCGAAAACCGTTCTCGATCCCGAGGGACACTTTAAGCAGGACGTCTTCGGTCGGCTCCACCGCGAGCGCGATGACACACCGATCATGCTGGCAGAGTGAGTGGCCTAACACGCTACCTTTAGACCCCGGAGGGACGTGCTTCCGCACGTCCACTCTCTTATGGGGCCGGTAATTTCCTGGTCCTTATTCCGGGAAGGCTGTGCGCTCGCCGCCGTGGGAGTGTCTGCCGGGACAGACGAAATTTTCCGTCAATCTGTGCAATCTGTGCAATCTGTGGATATTCCTCGCCGACCGCGGTCTGTAATCCGAATGAACTACTCCACACGTCATCTGCGTTTCGGCTGGTGGGCGCTCGCCGTTTACGTCTCCCTCGGAATCGCACTCGAGATGATGCACGGCTTTAAGATTGGCTGGTATCTCGATGTCGGAAATGAAACGCGCCGGCTCATGTTCACGCTTGGGCATTTCCACGGCACGATGCTGGCGCTGGTCAACATCGCCGCCGGCCTGACGATCCGGAATGTGGACGGATTCAAGCTGCGGCCTTCCGTTTCCTTCGCCCTCATCTGGGCGGCGATCCTCCTTCCGGGTGGGTTTCTTCTCGGCGGTTTCTGGACCTACGATGGCGATCCTGGGACGGGCGTTTGGCTGGTGCCGATCGGCGCGCTCCTCATGCTCTTTGGCGTTATCGGTTTCGCCCTCGGCTTTCCTCGGAGCGCCGGAGTAACTCCGCCGCGACGCGCCAAACGTTAGGGGGACATTTGGCTTGGCGCGGATTCTGCCCGGCGCTCTAGTTTGTCGGTGGCACCGCCTCGAGCCCGCGCCGCTTCAAAAGCGGCTCGATCCAGGGGTCGCGCCCGGTGAAGTCGTGGAAAAGCTTCATCGCATCCTGACTGCCTCCGCGCGAGAGAATCGTGTCGCGGAAGTGATTGCCGTTCTCGCGCTTCAATCCTCCGTGTTCCTTGAACCATTCGACGCTATCGGCATCAAGTTCTTCACTCCAGATGTAGCTGTAGTAACCGGCTGAGTAACCGCCGGCGAAAGCGTGCGAGAAATACGTCGTCCGATACCGCGGCGGGACAGGCGCGAAATCGACCCCGGCTTTCTTGAGCGCGCTAGCTTCGAAAGCGAGGACGTCGTCAGGCACTTCGGAGGGCTTAAGTTGGTACCACGCCTGATCGAGCAACGCGGCCGCAAGATATTCGGTGGTCTTGAAGCCTTGATCGAATTTTTCCTCCGCGGCCAGGACCTTGTCGAGCAACTCCTTCGGCATCGGCTGGCCCGTCTTATAATGCTTCGCGTAATGCTGCAGCACCTGCGGCCAAACCGCCCACATCTCGTTGACCTGCGACGGATACTCGACGAAGTCGCGCGGCACGCTCGTGCCGCTGAAACGCGGGTATTTCACATTTGAAAACATCCCGTGCAAGGCGTGGCCAAACTCGTGAAACATCGTGCGCACTTCGTCGTAGGTGAGCAGGGTGGGCTGGCCCGCTTCCGGTTTCGGAATGTTGAGGTGGTTCGCGACCACCGGTTTCGTGCCTAACAACTGGCTCTGGTTGACGTACTCGTTCATCCAGGCGCCGCCGCGCTTCGAGGGGCGCGCGTAGTAGTCGGCCAGAAAAATCGCGAGCGGCTTGCCGTCCTTGTCGAAGACATCGAAGACACGCACGTCCGGCTGATAAACCGGCAGGTCGTGACGTTCCTTGAAGGTGATGCCGTAGAGCTGCGTAGCGGCGTAGAAAACGCCGTCGAGGAGGACGTGGTTGAGCTCGAAATAGGGTTTGATCTCCCCTTCGTCAAAGGCGTAGCGGGCCTGCCGAACTTTCTCGGAATAAAAAGCCCAGTCCCACGAAGCGAGCTGGAAGCCGCCGTGTTCCTGATCGATGAGTTCTTGCATGTCGGCCGCTTCCTTGCGCGCGTTGTTAACCGCGGGCGGCGCGAGCTGGGCGAGCAGTTTGTTGACCGTCTCGACATTCTTCGCGGTCTGGTCCTCCAATTGGTAGGCGGCGTGACTCGGGTAGCCAAGGAGCGCGGCCCGTTCGGCGCGCAGCTTCACCATCCGCAGAACAACATCGCGGTTGTCGAACTTGCCGCCGTGACTGTTGCGAGCGAGCGACACTTTCATGATCCGCTCGCGCAAGGCACGGTTTTTCAAACTCGTCAGGGCAGGCTGTTGCGTCGTGTTCTGGAGCGGGAAGACGAATTTGCCGTCCTTCTTTTCTTCTTTCGCCGCTGCCGTGGTCGCGGCCATCTCGTTAGGCGAAAGGCCGTCCAGTTCGCTCTTCTTCTCGACCACGATCGATTCGGCGTTTTTCTCCTTGAGCACGTTTTGCGAAAACTTCGTCTGCAGTTCCGCAATCTCGGCGTTCATCTTCTTGAGCTTGGTCTTATCGGCCTCGGAGAGTTTCGCTCCTGCCCGCACGAAATCCTTGTAGTAGCGCTCGACCAACCATTCCGATTCCGCGTCCAGCCCGAGTTTCTCGCGGTTGTTGTAAAGTGTCTCCACGCGCTTAAAGAGGGGGCCGTTGAGGTAGATCGCGTCCCGATGGGTCGAGAGTTTCGGCGCCATTTCGCTCTCGATCTTTTGCAGCTGTGGATTGGTGTTGGCGCTTGCCAGATTGGAAAAGATGCGATCCACCCGCTCGAGCAGATCACCGGTTTTCTCGAGCGCGACGATCGTGTTCTCAAAGGTCGGCGGCTGGGGATTCGAGGCAATGGGCTCGATCTCCTTCAACTGCTCGGCCATGCCCTGCTCGAAAGCGGGCGTGAAATGTTCGTCCCTGATCTTGTCAAAGGGCGGGTAGTGAAAGTCGAGCGTGCTCTCTTTGAGCAATGGATTTTCAGTCATCGGCGCGGTCTCCAGCGGAGGAGACTCTTCCGCGGCCCGCGCGGAAACAACAAGAAGCGGCAAACAAAAAATGGCGATAAGCCGGGGGCAATAACAAAGCGCGAGAAGTGACATCTTATGCATATATCGTTAGGCAACTAAAGTGGATGGCAAGGGCAAATTGACCTGACTATTTACATGGGATTTCAGATCGAGAAAGCTCTTTGCAATCAGCATGAAATCAGTTCGAACGATCATTATCGCCTCTGCGAATGGAGATCGCTTTTGCGATAGGCGAGCCATGGCCTTGAAAGAGCCTTCTTCGAAATGATGCGCCGGGATGAACTTTTTAGTTCATTCATCCTCCTGGTCCTCTTGGTCCTGATCGCCAGCACTGCCTGCGCAAAGCCCGCCACGCTCGCCCTGACTCACATCACCGTGATCGACGCGACCGGGAGGCAACCGCTGCCAGATCGTACCGTGCTGCTCTCCGGTGATCGGATCGAAAGCATCGACCAGGCTGCTCCGCCTGACGACGCCCGCATCATCGACGGCCACGGCAAATTCCTCATCCCGGGTTTATGCGACATGCATGTGCACCTCGCGGGCGTGACGGCCGATCCGAAATGGAGCAAGGCAACGCTGCTCCCGCTCCTGATCGCAAACGGTGTCACCACCGTGCGCGACATGGGTGGCGACCTTACCGCGCTGCAAAGCTGGCGGAAGGAAATCGACGCGGGAAAGCTGATTGGCCCGCGCATCTACTGTCCGGGTCCGATGCTCGACGGCGGGAAATCGGATCCACCGGCCTTGCTCGGCATCTCCTCGCCTGACGAAGGCCGCGCCGCGGTGCGGGATCTGAAATCCAAAGGCGCGGATTTCATCAAGGTGCTGTCACGGCTCGATCGCGAGAGTTATTTCGCCATCGCCGAGGAAGCGAAGAAACAGGGGATGACGTTCGTCGGGCACGTTCCGAACTCGATCCGCGCAGTCGAGGCCTCGGAAGCCGGCCAGAAAAGCGTCGAACACATCTTCTACAGCAACCTGACCTTCGACTGTTCCGCGCGCGAAAAGGAGCTGCGCAAGAAATCAGCTGCCGCGCGCGCGAAACACGACAATGCCGGAGCGGCCGCGGCGCGCGACGAAGCGAACGCCAGTTTCAGCCGGGAAAAAGCCGACGCGCTTTGGCAAACCTTCGTGCGCAACAAGACCTGGGTTGTGCCGACCCTGGTCGCCATTCGTGCCATCGCGCAGCAACGCGAGTTAGCGCAGCGCAATCCACCGGAACTCGCCTATCTCGCGCCGACTCTGCGCGCGAGCTGGTCGCCTGACGAAATTGACAAACAGGTCTCGCCCGAGCTCGCACAGTGGTATCTCGCGCAATTCCAAAACGACCTGAAGCTCGCGCGTTCCATGCACGCAGCCGGAGTCCAGATCATGGCTGGCTCCGATTCGCTCGATCCCTTTAATTTTCCCGGACCAAGTTTGCACGAGGAATTGCAGCTTCTGATCGAAGCCGGCTTCAGTCCGCTCGAGGCGTTGCAAGCAGCGACGCTCAAGCCGGCGCAATTCCTGAAAGCGACCGGCGAAGGCGGCTGGGGGACGATTCAACCGGGAAAAATCGCCGACCTGGTCTTGCTCGAAGCCGATCCGCTCGCCGACATTCGTAATACCGCGAAAATAAGCGGCGTGATCCTGCGCGGAAAGTTTCTCAACCGCGCCGCGCTTGATCGCATGCTGGCCGAGGCCCGGGCGGCGGCAAGCAAGGCGAAATAGCCGCCGAAATTCCGAAATCCGAACCGAATTTTCGAAAAGCGGTCAAAGCATTCGAAACCGGACCGTTTCCGCATTTCCTAGATTGCTTTTCATTCGGATTTGTTTCGACATTCGGGCTTCGGATTTCGAGATTTCTGAAACCGTTAGGCTGAGTTTGCCATTTCGAGCAGCACGTCGGCATGGCAGGGCTGACCGAGCGGACACCAGCAGGCCAGATTTTTCCCTCGCAAACACGCCTTGAGATCGCGTTCGTTGAAAGCGTCGCTCGCGTACTGTCGGTAAAGCGCGACCGCTTTCTTCGCGGTCAACTTTTCGCCGCCAATCAGCTTGGAGCCAACGATGAACGGATTGCCCCAAACGGTCGGTCGCCCGACGTAAACCGTGTTCGTCGGCATCTTCCAATTCTTCGTCCGACGCCGCACGACGCGACGGGGCTTGTTTCGTTTCGCGTGCACGCAGGAAAGCTCGCTGCCTTGGCCCGCGCCCGCAACGGCGTGGGAGCTATCGCTCTAAACCCAGAGCGTCCGGTCGAAGGTGCGATACTGGATCGCTTCGCTCACATCGTCGGGCGAGATCCCATCTGCGCCGCCGAGATCGGCGATGGTGCGCGAGACTTTCAGAATCCGGTCGTAGGCGCGCGCGCTCAAGTTCAACTCGGTCATCGCAACACGGATTAACTCCTGGGAGTCACTGCCGAGCTTGCAGTGTTGCTTGATCGCGCGCGACGACATTCGGGCGTTGCAGGTCGTCCTTTTGTCGGAATGAAAACGCGCCTGTTGCCGTTCGCGCGCGCGGTCGATGCGTTCACGGATCGCGGAGGAACGTTCTTCCGCTCGCTCGCTTGCGATGTCGCGGTATTCGACCGATGGCACTTCGATGTGCAGGTCGATGCGATCGAGCAGTGGACCGGAAATCCTCTGCCGATAACGCTGCACCTGCACCGGACTGCAACGGCATTCGCGTTTCAGATCGCCGAAGTAGCCACACGGGCAGGGGTTCATCGCCGCCACGAGCATGAACTCGGAAGGAAACGTAATCGAGCCGGCCGCGCGCGACACGGTGACGCGCCCATCCTCGAGGGGCTGGCGCAGGACTTCGAGCGTCGAGCGTTTGAACTCCGGCAATTCATCGAGAAACAGGACGCCGTTGTGCGCGATGCTCACCTCGCCGGGTGCGGGAATGGCCGAGCCGCCTAACAATCCCACATCCGAGATGGTGTGATGCGGCGAACGGAACGGCCGGTTGGCGACAAAGGAGCGTTTCCCGCCTAACAATCCCGCGATGCTGTGTATTTTCGTCGTCTCAATCGCTTCCTCCAGGGTCATTGGCGGGATGATCGTGGCGATGCGCTTCGAGAGCATCGACTTGCCGGAACCGGGCGGCCCGATCATGAGGATATTGTGCCCGCCCGCGACCGCCACTTCGACCGCGCGCTTCACGTGCGCCTGGCCTTTGACGTCGGCGAAATCGACCTCGTAATCCTGGTGGGCGGCGAAGAATTCGCTCAGATCGCCGTGCACCGACGTGAGCTGTTTTTCGCCGGTTACGAACTGGAAGGTCTCGCGCAGGTTGCGCGCGCCATAAACCTCGATGCCCGCGACCATCGCGGCCTCGTGCGCGTTCGGCTCCGGTACGACGAGCGCGCGCTTGCCACGCCGTCGTGCCTCCAGCGCCACCGGCAATACGCCTTTGACCGCGCGCACCGCGCCGTTGAGGGCGAGCTCGCCGACAAAACAAAAATCGGTGAAGAGATCCTGCTCGATTTCCTGTGCCGCCGCGATCATGCCGAGCGCGATCGGGAGATCGAAGCTCGGGCCTTCCTTCTTAATGTCGGCTGGGGCGAGATTGATCGTGGTCCGCCCGCGCGGCCAGTAATAACCGCTGTTGCTGATCGCGGTCGTGACTCGATCCTGGCTTTCTTTGACCGCGGTGTCGGGCAAGCCGACGATCACGATCCTTGGGTTGCCGCCGGCGGCGTTAACCTCGATCTCGACTTCGTAGGCGTCGACGCCGTAGACGGCGGCGGAGTAAATTCTGGAGAGCACGCGTCCGAGATTGTCAGAAGAAAGGCGCGAAGTCCAAACTGCCGTGCGAAAAATTTGCCGCCTCGCGTGCGGGCAGTTTTTGTTCCTTCGATGCGCTAGACCACGAGCAACTGAATCCCGAGCTGCTCAATGGCAGCGCGGGCATTTTCCGGTAGTTTGTCGTCCGAAATTACGACATCGACGTCCGCCAATTGCGCGACTTTGATGAACCCGGTGTGATTCCATTTCGCAGAATCGGCGAGGAGGATGACTTGTTTGGCGGCCTTGATCATGGCCCGTTTCACCTGTGCGATTTCGAGCGTGGTATCGGTCAGGCCGTCCTGAAGATCGAGCGCCTGCGTGCCGAGGAAAACCTTGTTCACGCTCAGGTCGGCCAGCGTCTGCTCGGCCAGCGGACCAACGGTACTTGAGGCTTCGCGGCTCAACATCCCGCCGAGCAAGATCACCTGCGCCTCACTGGCCGAGCCGATCGTTAGGGCGACGTTCAATGCGTTGGTCACAACGGTGAGCGGAGCGATCCCGATGAGGTGTGGCGTCATTTCGACGACCGTCGTGCCGGCATCCATGATGATGGTGTCGCCGGGTTGGACGAACCGCCCAGCGGCTTTCCCGATGCGCTGCTTCGCTTCCAGGTTGAGCGTCGCGCGCTCCTTCAAGCCAAGAAGATGTTTGATCTGCCGCGCGGGCGAGGAGGTGATCGCGCCGCCGCGATCGCGCAACAGCTCGCCCGCTTCTTCCAATTTACTCAGGTCGTTTCGAATCGTGACTGCGGACACGCCGAACTTCTGCGCCAGGCTGTTGACGTGCGCCGCGCCTTCGCTTTTCACCAACTCGAGAATCTGACGCCGACGATGCTGCGTCATCGGAGCTTTGGCGGGCACAGGAGCTTTATCGCGAGTGCTCTTTCGTTTACTTGCGTTTGCTGTCACTTTCCTTTTAATACCCGCATCGGGTCCAGACGTCAACGGCGGCAAAATAATTTTCACAAAAAATCTGCTTGACGCTCGACAAAGCTTTCGTTAGCTTTCAGAAAGCTTCAAGAATTTACTCGCTTATGAAACGAATTATTGCTGTCACCGCCTGCCCTACCGGCATCGCTCACACCCTCATGGCAGCCGAAGCGCTCAAGCGCGCCGCGACCACCATGGGGCATCAAATCAAGGTTGAAACCCAGGGCTCCGTCGGAACCAAGGAACGCCTGACCGAGGCGGAAATCGCCGCCGCCGATGTTGTCGTGCTGGCCGCCGACATTCACGTCAATGAAACGCCGTTTGCCGGCAAACCGATCCACACCGTCAGCACCGCGGAAGCGATTCGAAACAGCCGGGCCGTGATTGAAGCCGCGCTCGCGCTCCTCCCGCCCGAACCGCTCAGCACTGGCCCGTCGGTTGCCGAGATCACGCTGGCGCCCACGCCGGCGGCTCCGGCAATTTCGTCAGGCGGAAAGCGACTCGTCGGGATCACCTCCTGCCCGACCGGAATCGCCCACACGTTCATGGCGGCGGAAGCCTTGCAAAAAGCGGCCAGGGCGCTCGGGCACACGATCAAGGTGGAGACCCAGGGTTCGGTTGGCGCGAAGAATCAGCTCACCCCCGAAGACATCGCAGCGGCCGACGCCGTCGTGATCGCGGCCGACACGAAAGTCGATACCTCGCGTTTCGCGGGCAAGCCGCTCTATTCCACGAGCACAAAGCAGGCGATGCAGAGCGGCAAGGAAGTAATCGCCGCCGCTCTCGCACAACCGGCCAGCGGCGTGGCGGCGTCGCTCACCGACGCGGTCGAGCAGACGAAAGCCGCCCGTTCCAAATCGCGCACCGGTCCCTACAAACATCTCATGACCGGCGTTTCCTACATGCTGCCGGTCGTGATCGCAGGTGGTCTCGCGATCGCGCTCGCCTTCGCCATCGGCGGCATTTACGCGGGCAATCAGAAAGGCACGCTCGCCGCAGCCTTAAGTCTGATCGGAGGCGGCACGGCGTTCAATTTGTTTGTCGCGGTCCTTTCCGGCTTCATCGCCTTTTCGATTGCCGACCGTCCTGGCATCGCGCCCGGCCTCGTTGGCGGCATGCTTGCGCAAACGTTAGGCGCGGGATTTCTCGGCGGCATCGCTTCCGGTTTTCTCGCTGGTTACCTGACAAAGTTTCTCGCCGACAACATCAAATTGCCGTCCACCCTGGCGGGTTTGATGCCGGTCCTGATCCTGCCGTTTTTGTCCACCATCACAGTGGGATTGCTCATGATTTTCGTTATCGCGCCGCCCGTCCAGGCGCTGAACAACGCGATGAACGCCTGGCTCAATGGGATGCGGGGCGCGAACGCGGTTTATCTCGGCCTCATCCTCGGCGCGATGATGGCGTTCGACATGGGTGGGCCGGTCAACAAGGCCGCCTACACCTTCGCGGTCGGTTTGCTCGCGAGTAAGATTTATACGCCAATGGCGGCTGTGATCGCGGCGGGAATGACGCCGCCACTCGGCCTCGCGCTTGGCACGATTCTGTTCAAGAACCGGTTCGACCTCGAGGAACGCGAAGCGGGCGGGCCGGCGTTCATCCTCGGATTGTCGTTTATTACCGAGGGCGCGATTCCCTTCGCAGCTAAAGATCCGCTCCATGTCATCCCCGCGACCATGCTCGGCTCCGCCGTGGCGGGCGCGATCTCGATGGCGGCCGGTGCGCAGTTTCTCGTGCCGCACGGAGGGGTTTTCGCTGCGCTCATTCCGGGCGCGGTCACCAACCTCGGCTCCTACCTGGTCGCCATCCTCCTGGGTACGATCGTCACCACTGTTGCGCTCTTTTTCCTGAAACGACCAATCGTCGAACCTGCGGCCGTCACCGCCTGATTTCAATCGGAGACCTTCATCATGATCAAACTCTCACCGCAAAACATTCGTCTCGGCGTGCACGTCGCGAACAAGGAAGAAGCGATCCGTTCCGCCGGCCAGATCCTGGTTGACTCCGGGCATATCGCTCCCGGCTACATCGGGAGCATGCTCGGCCGGGAAGAGCAGGCGAACACCTACCTCGGCAACGGCATTGCGATTCCGCACGGGATGCAGAAAGACCGCGAGCTTATCCATCAGACGGGCGTCTCGGTCGTGCAATTGCCTGAACGGCGTGGAATGGAACAAGGGCCAGACCGTGCGCATCGTGGTCGGGATCGCGGCCAAATCCGATGAGCATCTCGGTATTCTGGCCGCCCTTACCGATGTGCTCGACGACGCGAAAACCTCGCGTCGGTTGGCCGAGACAAACGACCCACAGGAAATCATCGGCAGTTTGAGCCGGCGGATCGAAGCCGAACCGACCGCGGCCGAGCGGCTGGCGGACGCGAAGCACGTCGAAGTGTTGCTGGCCGCCTCGGCCGGGTTGCACGCACGCCCTGCGACTTTCTTCGTTGATGTCGCCAATCAGTTTGAGTCGGAGATATTCGTCAGGGCAAACGGCAAACTGGCCAACGGCAAAGCCATGGCCTCACTCCTCAAGCTCGGGGCCGAGGGTGGAACGCAATTGCAAATTCTCGCCCATGGTCCGGACGCGGACGCGGCCCTGGCGGCGCTGAAGGAGGCGGTCGCGAGCGGGCTGGGGGACGAGGAGGAAGAGCAAAGCGCGGTCGAAGAGGCCGTCTGGACGCCGGTTTCGAAGCTGCATTGGATCGGTGGCGTGAGCGCCTCGCCCGGTCTCGCGATCGGCCCGCTCCACCTCTTCAAGTCGAGCCGCCTCGTCGTCGAGGACAAACCGGGCGACGTCGAAACCGAAAAGCAGAAGCTCAAGCACGCCGTCGAAGTCGGCCGCGAACAACTGGCCCAGATTCACGACGCGGTGAAATCGCGCAGCGGCCGAAACGAAGCGGCCATCTTCCGCGCCCACCAGGCCTTCCTGACCGATGTCGATCTTTTCAGCGAAGTCTATGAGTTGATCGAGGCCAAACACAGCGCCGCCTGGGCCTGGCAGAAGGTCATCAATCAACGCGTCGCGGAAGTGGAGAAAGTCGCGAACGAACGACTCGCCGGGCGCGCCGCGGACCTGCACGACGTGGGGCAGCGCGTCCTGCGTGTCCTCACCGGGACGCAGCAGGGCGAAGTGCAATTGCCTGACGAACCGGTGATCCTGGTGGCGGAAGATCTCACGCCGTCGGATTCCGCGCGGCTCGACCCGAAGCGCATCCTCGGGCTTTGCACCGCATCAGGGGGCGCGACTTCGCACACCGCGATCATCGCGCGCTCGCTCGATCTGCCGGCGATTGTCGGCGCGGGCGCCGCGGTGCTTGGCGGTTCGCCACGATCGAACCGGAGACGATCGGCCAGAAGGTGTCCAGCGGCTGTATTCGCCTGTTCAATCACGACATCATCGATCTCTACAACCGCGCCCCAGTCGGAACGCACGTTGTCGTGCTGCAAGAGGGCGAGTCCATGCGCGCGGAGGCCAGGCCGGAGATGAATGGATACGATGAGCCCGGACCCGAGCCGATTGGACCCTATGCTGGCCGCTGGGCCCCTATGGCGGCCCGCCGGGTCCTTATGCCGGCCCGTATTATGACCCGCCGCCCTGGGCGTCAGGATATTGATCCGCGCGGCGCGACAGCGTGGCGCGCTCCGGTTTTTCCGCCCACATGACGCGCCCCGCGCGCTTGTCATCGCGAAAGCGATTTGTTAGACGACCGCCTTCGCTTTGCGCCGCCTGACGCAGAACGAAAAAGTGCGGCCATGGCGGAACTGGTAGACGCGCTAGCTTGAGGTGCTAGTTCTTTAACCGGAGTGGAGGTTCGTATCCTCTTGGCCGCACCAAATCATATCTAAATATTGATTTTATTGGGTTTTTGGCGGTTGTCCTGCACCGATGGCGGCGCGATCGCGTTCGAACGCGAATCGGTTGAGTCCGAAAGCAACCAATAGTTGCATAAACTGTGACCTGCATCACAGCGCGGGATAGCTTTTTCGACTAGATCCCGAGCATGTCCTGCTCGCGCGGCAATCTGGTAACGGGAGGGAATCACGGGTGCGGCAGCGGCCCCCGACCGAAATCGTCTTTATAGCAGATCTAATCTGTAATATGGTGCAGGACCACGCTTATGCCCTCTACGGCGGGTGGGACGTGGAGGGCGCTTATGTCGAGGCGCTTTCGGACGACGACGGTCCCAGAACAGGTCGCCCGCCTGAGGATGATACTCGCGGTCACTCGTAAGGATTGGAAGATGAAGAGACCAACGCGGGAATCCATTAAGGCCATGGCGTCGCCAAAAACCGGCCAGAAGATCATGAAGCGCTCGTATCAACGGGCGGACCTGGCCGCCTCTCGGACACCGCTGTTGTCGGGGACTAGAGAAGTCGCGGTGACCTTCACGTCGCAGACCTATCAGAAGCTCAAGCTCGCGGCTGATCTGAACGGCGTGACGATCTCCGTGATGGTGCGTCAGTGTGTTCAGTATCTTCTCGACCCTAAGGACGTGTAGGCTCCGCGAGCCTAACTCAAGCTGCGGACATCAGCCCGCAGCTTGCTGTGCGCCTCGTTCGTCAGTGAGCGAGGCTTATCGGATCCGAAGCGACAGCTTTCGCGCATTCTCCGCGCTCGATCGTGAGGCGCGAGCGCCCGCGAAGCCCAAACCGCCGAAGCCAATCAGCATCAGCGCCCAGGTCGAAGCCTCAGGCACGCCTGAGACCGTGATCCTGGCGCCGTCCAGCGAAGCGGCTTCCCAGGAATCGCCGTCGAACTGAAAATAGGTGAAGAAGTTTGGCGAGCCGACGGTATTGTTATTACCGCCGAGCCCGCCGTTCCCATCGGCGCCAAAGGCGCCCGAGCCGAAGACGACGCCATATGTGCCCGCGCTCAGAGAAACGTCGACCTTCTCGGTGAGATCGGTCGTGTCCGACGGAGCGGCGAAGACGACATGAGCAAGGCTGTTTGCCTCGATCGTGCTTGGCGTGAAATCCGGAAACGAGGTCGCGGAGGGCAGGGACACAATCGCGCCGAAAATCGTGCCGCTCGGGAAGCCGCCGAACTGACCGCCTATTCCGGTGATCTCCGTCGTCTTGTCCAGGGTGAAGGCGACGCCGAAATAGCGTGTGTCGCTCACGATATATTCGCCTATGTCGACGCCCGTGAAGGTGGCCGTCTCGAAGATGGTCTTTGCGTCGGCCGAGGCCGCGACGGCGCCGGCGGCGAGACTCGTCAGACAAGCAGCGGCGAGTGTTCGGATCATTAGGGCGTCACTCCGTCAGGGTTGTGAATCGCGTAAACTTACGCGGTCCTGGCGGTAGCCCGTGGCCGTGACGGGTTCATGAATTCCGATCGGAGCAGGATGTGTGTCCTGCGGGGTCGTTCGAGAAGCCAGCGCAATTCCGAGTGCTTCTGCTTCAGCGACGCACGCTACGCCGCGCGCAATTTCCCCAATCCTTTGTCGAGCGGCCCGTCGAGCTCGAGCCCGTCGGGCAGCATGATGACCGATTGCGGTCGGCGTTGGCACTCATACATCGCAAATCGAATCGCCTCGTTCCGGTTCGCGAACAGGCCGCCGCACAGGCTGTGGGCGTCCTTGACGACCCAATGGCCGCCTCGGTCTTGCCCGATGAACAGACAGGAAGTGTTTGCGGCGCTTGCCGCTTTGATGTCTTGCTGGATCATTGACTTTGCCTCGTTCTCGCGAGGGGCCGGCCATGTCTTCTGGCGGGTCCGTCGCCTGAAGTCGTTCTATGGCCGCCGATCACTGGGGCGGCAGTCGGGCCAGGAGCTCGGCCACCAGGCCGAATGCGAGCGCAATCATCAGGAGCACGCCGAGACGGGTGAAGATCTGCAACGGCGACGGCGGATCGAACTCATACGGATCGTGTCGAGGAAGACGATGCACTCGCGGATGGTCTTGTCTCTCCGCGCTCACCCGATCCCAAAGCAAATTGCGCATTCGAACGCGTCTCCATGTCCTCACACGACGAAAAGATGTGCCGGGAGGCGTAAGCGTTCGAGAGGGAATCAGGGCCTCAAGTGTAAGAAAAGCATAAGGCTCGCGCAGCCGCGGCGCGGGCGGTGGACGTTGCCGTTGTGCGGGCTTATTGGGGGGTCAAATGGCCGAAGGGGAAGAGGCCGGCGACGCCGGCCTCAACACGTACGACGTCGCGACGAATGGCGTCTCCTTGTCCGTAACTCAGCAAGGGGAAGGGCCAGTCGTTCTTTTCTGCCACGGGTTTCCGGATACGTCCTACACGTGGCGCCGGCTGATGAAAGCCATCGCGTCGGCCGGATATCAGGCAATTGCTCCGGATATGCGCGGCGATGGACGCAGCTCAGCGCCCACGGATGCAGGGGTTGAAGCGGCCGTGCCTTCAATCTCCGAACGCCCAATAGAGATGCGATTTATCTTTAGACAAGAAGGACACGTGCCCAATGAAATCCTCGATTTCACCTTTATAGGCGCCGCCGCCCCCAAGCCCACTTCTCCCGGAGGCTGCTAGGTCCATCTCATACCAGCCCTTGTGCATTTCTTCGTCTATAGCCCATAGCCTTTTTTTTATGGCGTCGAAATCCTCTTGGTCGCCGCAAAAGTCATCAAACATCTTCCTGAACGGATGTATGCGCCACATCCCCATCGACCGCTCCGCCCCGCCAGCTTCGCTGTTACCCTGAACATGCCATACCGCTTGTCCATCAAAGGGGAATACGCCTTTCGTTGCCTCCGTCGACTTAATGCGCTCTGAATTGTCGACCTTCCAGTCAACGTACATCTCGATAACCATATCATTGTAATACCAAAGGTCCCGCCAAGCCGGGTAGCCAGTACTTAGGACCACTTGCATCAACCGTTTGATCCGCTTGCCTTTTTCTCCCGGCAACCCCTGCGCGATAGCGTCGAGCTTCCGCATAAACGACTTCTGGAATTGCGGCGTCCAGACGCAAATGTTTTCAGGGGCGAAACTGACCGTCCTGTCCTTTAGCGGCGGAATGAAGATAATTCCCGGCCTTGCTCTCTCGCTGAACATCCAGTTATTGCCGCTGGGGCTCACCCGTTCACATCCGACGTAAAGGCGGAGACACCAGTTCACTACGTCAGAATGGGTCGTCACGAAGTTGAAAGAAATCAAATCATCCACGTCAACGCTGAACTTGTCTGCGACGGACCCCCAATCTTCTTGGGGCAGTTTGTTAAATAGGCCGTATACAACGCCTGCCTGCGGCGCCATTGGCCGGTATGGAACGCCTTCCTTCGGCGCCTTCACCCGGAAATTGAAATGGATCACCATCGGGTCCAGCCCCACCACAAGCGGGGAACGCTCGATTGGCGTGCGCCCAGGGACAGGAGCCATCTTGCGTCTCCTCCATCAATTGCTTCGTTGATCTTGAACAGGCCTGGCGTCAGACGCCGCGGCGGCGGCAGACGTTCGACGACGGTGATATGCGCGCACTCGCTCACGCGCTCCCACAAACAATTGCTGGATAGGACACGGCTGCCAACGGCTGCCCCCTCCTTCCGCCTTCGACGACAGCGCCCCAGTTCGGCTTGTCATGCCCGCCAGTCGGGAAGCGCTAAAACGCGCTTCGCTCCCGTCATACCGGAATTTCGCGTTCACGAAAGATGTGAAGAGCAGAAACCTAGAAATGTCCAATATCAAATTGAGTTGTATTCGGCGGCGCTCATCTCGCATCACTGCCTCTCCTGCGCCGCTACTGCATCGCGATGTCCTCAAACGATCCCAGCATCCGGAAGCCGTCATGCTTCACTTCGTGGCTCCAATCGGCGCCGGCTGGCGGACGGTCGGTGAGCGTAGGCTCGCACGGGCGAATGAAACGGCTGGCGGATTTCGTCGCCAAAGCGGCGCCGGGGCGCGCCACGTTACGTTTTTCAAGGCGGACCCCTTTTGCATTGCGGACTATGTCGTCGAGCGCGGGTTTTAGATCGGGCGAACCCGTCCCGGAACGCCAAGCGGGCATTCCAGAGCGGCGCGATCCCAGCCTGCGGCGTCGGCTGCGGCCGCATAGGTCGTCGACAGAAAGTCGAGCAGCAAGGCGTCCGGGTCCGGCGCGATTGCGCGACCGTGTCGTAGGGCAGGATGAATTCTCCGAGCGTCGCATCGAAAGCAGCCGCCTTGCGTGACCTTCCGGTCGCGAAAGCCGGCCGGCTCGGGATAGGCGTAGGAATAGAAGGCCGCGCGCGGAAAGGCCTCGTTCCCCGGCCAGAACCCGGCGCTGCTCACTTCGTGCGAATAGGCTTCGCGCGCCACGTCATCGGGCAGTCCGGGCACGCCGCCCGGATGGGGCGGGGCGGGTCGTCCGGAGAACCGCGTCACCGCGAGATCGAAGCTGCCCCAGAAGAAATGGACCGGGCTCGCCTTGCCGATAAAGCCGCTGCGGAAGAGCTTGAAGATGCGGTCCGCCTGCACGAGCGCGCGCCAGAAGCGATGGGCCGCGGCCGCGTCATAGGCCGCGTGGGTCCGGTCCTCCGAAAAGCGGATCGGATCCGGAACTTCGTTCGGCGTTTCTTTGATCGCGACCGCAACGCCCATGCCGTCGAGGAGATCGATGGTCGCGCGATAGAAATCGGCGACCGACTGCGGCCTTGAACGGCAGCAATCGTTCGGCGCCGCGGCTGGTTCGCACGTTGAGCCGATGGGCGACAAAATCGAACTCGATCTCGAAGATCTCGGTCCCGATCGGGATCGGCGATGTCCCGAGTCCCCGGGCGGTCACATAGAGCGGCGTTTGCCAGCTATGATTGAGCCAGGGGGTCAGCGTCAGCCGGATCTTGCCGACGATCTGGGTCCAGAGATGCAGGGTCGCGAGCGTCTCGCTCCAGGCCGAATAGGAGAGATCGGGCCAGATCGGGTCAGCGTCGTCCGTGGCGGTCATCATGGTCCTTTCCGCGGAGCTCGCCCGCGCCATGCAGCTTGGCGCCCCTCGAGGGCGGCGGGTCAGGAAGCTCGCGCAGGGTTGAACTTGCCGCGGCGTTTTCCGTTATTCAAAGTTTCGTCTGTCGCTCCTAAATCATCATGGAGTTGCTGCGCGACGCAGATCAGGAATCACGCGATGTTACACAAAACGATCATTGTCGTCGCCCTGGTTGGGGCGCTTTCATGCCTGGCGCAGCAAGCGATTGCCCAGGATTCTCGGCCGGTTCATGGGGGCGGCTGGCCGATTCAGAACGGGGTCAAACACCAGCCGACCCGGGGCGCGGTTGGAGGGGAGTTCTCGCCGAGCCAGGCGGAGGAGACCGACAAATTATACGATGAACTGATGTCAAACAGCTTCGGCGCTACGCACCATCAGGGAACCGCGCGGATGCGCTGAACGTGCGCGCTCAAACGGCAACGTCGCCGTCATGCGAGCGGCGAAGCAATCCAGGAGCGTGAGCGCCTCGTCTGGATTGCTTCGTCGCTACGCTCCTCGCAATGACGGTTCCGCCTGAGCGCGTCGCCTCAACTCCACGGCATGCGATCCCGGAAATCTCCTGGCAGATGTCGATGAGCCTGTCTTGCAACGAGATGCTCCCGCGCCTCGGGGTTCGGCTCGCGCCGCTTCAGGTGATAGAAATAACCGCCGGTGGTCTTGCGCCTCGGGATCGTCGCTGGTCGCGAGCCACGCTTGCGTCAGATGCGCCTGGGCGATGTCGTCGGGCGCTCCGGCGCCGCCCATCTTGGTCGGCACCCAACCGGGCGTCAGCGCGTTCGACAGCACGTTCGGCCAGAGGCGCGCGACGGTGAAGGCGAGCATGACGTCGTGCAGCTTGCTCTCGGCGTACGCTGACGATCCGTCCCAGCGCCGCTTACGCCACAGAATATCGTCGAGATTGGCGTTCGCGCGCTCGTGCATGCCCGAGCTCAGATAGACGAGGCGCTTCGGTCGTTCGATCAGCATCGGTCAGGACATAGGGCGCGAGCGTGTTGATGGCGAAGACATGCGGCAAGCCGTCGCTCGTCGTGCGATGCCCCTCGCGATAGCCGACGGCGGCGTTGTGAATGATGGCGTCGAACGCGCCGAGCGCGTTGACTTGGGTCGCGAGGTCCTTCGTGGCGGCGATACTCGCGAGGTCGCCGACGACGACCGCTTCGGCCTTGGGCAGCGGCCTTCTTGGCGTCCGCCGCGCGCGCATCGTTGCGCGCATGCAGGACGACCTGATGGCCCTGATCGGCGAGAAGCTGGCCGACCATGAGGCCGAGGCCGTCGGACGAACCGGTGATGAAGACGCGCGCCATGCTGTTCTCCCGACGTGTGCTTGCCTAGGCATATAGGACGCTTTGCGTCGGCTCGCTCTCGAAGCGTGACGGCCAGATCGCGAGCGTCGATTGGCCAGCGACTTCTCGCTGCCTTCGTGCCGGCCTATAGTCCTTCGCACATCATCCTAAGACGACAGTTTCGGAGCCCGCAATGACCACCCACCAGCGCAATTTCCCCTCGATCGATCCGGCGAAGCTCGAGCGGCTGGCCGAGACGGCGGTCAAGGTCGGATTGCGGCTTCAGCCGGGACAGGATCTCTTCTTGACCGCGCCGGTCTCGGCGCTGCCGCTGGCGCGGCGCGATCGTGGCCGAGGCCTACAAGGCCGGCGCGGGCTGGTGACGCCGATCCTCTCCGACGAGGAGATCACGCTCACGCGATTCCGCTTCGCCCCGGACGCGAGCTTCGACCGCGCGCCGGGCTGGCTCTATGAAGGCGTCGGAAAAGCTTTCGCCGCCAACACCGCGCGGCTCGCCATCGTCGGCGACGATCCGATGCTGCTGTCGCAGGAAGACCCGGCCAAGGTCGCGCGCGCCAACAAGGCCAATTCGATCGCCTACCAGCCGGCGCTCGAGAAGATCGCCGGCTTCGACATCAACTGGAACATCGTCGCCTATCCGACCGCCTCATGGGCGAAGCGGGTCTTTCCGGGAGACGAGGACGAGGTCGCTGTCGGCAAGCTGGCGGAGGCGATCTTCTCCGCTTCGCGCGTCGACAATGCCGATCCGGTTCAAGCGTGGGCCACGCACAATGCGGCGCTCGAGCCAACGCACGGAATGGCTGAACGCGAGGAAATTTCACGCTCTCCATTATTCCGGTCCGGGGACGGATCTCACCATCGGCCTCGCCGACGGTCACGACTGGCAGGGCGGCGCGGCGACGGCGAAGAACGGCATCACCTGCAACCCGAACATTCCGACCGAAGAGGTCTTCACCACGCCGCATGCGCGCCGGGTCGACGGCCATGTCGCCAGCACCAAGCCGCTCTCCTATCAGGGCACGCTCATCGACAACATCGCGGTCCGGTTTGAAGCCGGACGCATTGTCGAAGCGAAGGCTTCGCGCGGCGAGGATGTCTTGAACAAAGTGCTCGACAGCGACGAGGGCGCGCGCCGCCTCGGCGAGGTCGCGCTGGTGCCGCATTCATCGCCGATCTCGAAGAGCGGCCTCTTGTTCTTCAACACGCTGTTCGACGAGAACGCCGCCTGCCACATCGCGCTCGGGCAATGCTACGCGAAATGCTTCGTCGACGGCGCGAAGCTCACTCCCGAGCAGATCGCGGCGCAGGGCGGCAACAAGAGCATGATCCATATCGACTGGATGATCGGATCGGACAAGATCGACATCGACGGCCTCGATGCGAACGGCGCCCGCACGCCGGTGTTCCGCAAAGGCGAGTGGGCGTGAGCGTCAGTCGGCGTGCGCCCGCGGTCTCCAGATGCATGGCAATTCCGCGCTGATTGAATCCGGATCGCTCGCGCGTCGTTCCTTAGGTCCGCTGTTCAAGTTCGCGAATCCCCGCTACGACTACGGCTTGCCACGAGGAAACGTCCCATGAAACGACTTGCATTCGCCGCGGCCGCCGCGCTCGCGCTGATCGGGCAGCCGGCGCGGGCCGATGAGGCGGCTGCGAACTTCGTGAAGCTGTTCAACGATGTCTGCATTGGCAAGTTCGGCCATCTCACGTCGGTGTGGGACTGGGCGGACAGCCAGAATCTGTCGCCGATCACCAATCCTCAAGCGCTCGCGGTGTTCGCGGGCAGGCCGAACCTCGACGGCAAGATGATCTCGTTTGCCGGCGGCGGCGTGCCTGGTTCCGGCAAGGCCTGGGCGGTGCCCGATCCCGCTGGGCGGTTCGTGCTGGCGACGCGGCTCGATCCGGAATCCTGTGTCGCGTGGGCGCAGAAAGCGGACCCCGGCGAGGTCGACGCAGCCTATGCAAAGCTGGTGGCGCAGGCCGCCGGTCCCGGCATCGAAGTGAAGCTAGCCGATGACAGGACCGTCAACATCCCCGATGGCGCGGTGCACATTCGCGTCTACCACGTGTGGTCGGGATCGCCGCTGAACAGCTACGCACTGGTGGCGGCGACGGTCAGCCGGTCGGGCGGTCCGTTCCAGGCGATGCTTGAGACGCAGCGGCTTGTCGAGCGCGACGACGTGATCAATCCATTCGTGCCGCTGCAGCCGCCGGGTTAGGCGGCCGCTTCTTTTTTTCGCGTCCCATCCGCAATGGCGTTGTCAAGGATGTTGGGTCATCCTATGATCCAGCTGCTCTGCCATGCCGCCTCGCCGATGCGCGAGGTTGAAGGGGGGCATGGCGGTCACCCGTCAGTATAAATACAGAACAATTTCTAAGGAGGAAACTATGCGACTTGGAAGGCTGAGATGGCTGCCGACGCTGGTGGGCGTGGCAGGGCTTGCGGCGGTGGGAATGGCGTCAGCCGTTCCGGCGCGCGCCGACGAACCGCTGATCAAGTACAACGGCAACGCCCGCGATTACTGGGAACACCCGCCCGCAGACTGGTTCATGGGCGACGAGACGGCGCAGCAGCACGGCACGCATCCCTATCCGGGGCAGCCGCTGCCGACGCCGCATGACGAACTGGTGGGCCTCGTCAAAGACAACATCAAGCTGCAGCCGGGCTTCCATATCGAAGTCCTGGCCGATCAGCTCGACTGCGCTCGCCAGATGGTGTTCGGCGCCGACAACACGCTCTATGTCGGCTGCTGGACCGACCACGTGTTCGCGCTGAAGAAGCAGGGCGACCAGTGGGTGGCGAAGACGATCATCAAGGGGCTGCGGCAACCGACGGCATCGGTTTCTACAACGGCAACCTCTACGTTACCGACCTCGACAAGATCTATCGCTACAAGGATATCGCCAACAATCTCGACGCCCCGAAGGGCGAGGTCGTCTACAGCGACTTCCCGCCGTACACCTCGCATGGCTGGAAGTACATGGTTGCGGATCCGCAGGCGCCGGGCTGGTTCTACATTCCGGTTGGCCCGCCCTGCAACGTCTGCCTGATTCCCTCTGGCACGGCGCAGTATCGCCATGTCAACCCGGACGAGGGCCTGTCGGAAGTGGCTGCGCTTGGTCAGCGCAACAGCGTCGGCGGCGACGTCGATCCGCGCTCCGGTCAGCTCTGGTTCTCCGAGAATGCGCGCGACTGGATGGGCGACAACATCCCGTCCGACAAGCTCAATCACCTGACCAAGTGGGGTGAGCACTTCGGCTACCCGTACTGCCACCAGGGTGACATTCCCGACCCGAAATACGCCATGGGCCACAAGTGCGACGAGTTCACCCCGCCGGCGCTGAACGTCGGGCCGCACATGGCGCCGCTCGGGATGAAGTTCTACACCGGGAACAACTTCCCGGCTGAGTTCAAGAACAACATCTTCCTCGCCGAGCACGGCGGCTGGAACCAGTTCTCGCACACCGGCGCCCGGATCGTCCGCATCCAGACCGACCCGGATGGCAAGAACATCTCGCAGGAGCCGTTCGCCTGGGGTTGGATCAAGGACAACAAGTACTGGGGCCGCCCGGCCGATGTGGCGGTCAACCCGATGGATGGCTCGCTCCTGGTCTCGGATGATCAGGCCGGCGCGATCTATCGGATCTGGTATGACGGCAAGTAACAAGTAATCTACCTGTCGGATCAATCCTCGCCCTGGCGAACCAACACGCCAGGGCGAGGTGTTTTTTGCTCAACCGATATTGTGAGAACCGTACGACGATGCGTATCCCGACCTGGCTCATCGTGGCGTTCAGCGTGGCCTTCCCCGTCGCCACAATGGCGGCGGAGGGGAATCCGGAAGCGGCCGGCAAGGCGAGGGCGGAGGCCGCAGGGTGCTTCGCGTGCCATGGCGTCGATGGCGTCGCCACCGCGGACGGGCTCGCGGCCGACAAGAACGTCCCGAACCTGGCCGGGGAGCCAGACCTCTATCTGCAGTTCCAGCTCGTGTTCTTCCGCAAGGGCGTGCGCAAGAACGAGGTGATGAACGCGATGGCGGAACAACTCAGCAACGATGACCTGCGCGACGTGTCGGCATATTTTGCCTCGTTACCGGCGCCCAACGCGCCGGCGCCGGCGGACGCTGCGCCCCAGGACACCGAGCTCGGCAGCAAGGTGGTGGCGGGGATTCACTGCACGAACTGCCACGGCGACCACCTCGAGGGGGTGGACAACATCCCTCGGATTGCGGGACAGCGCGAGGATTACCTTTACGAAGCCCTGCGCGACTTCAAATCGGGTGCTCGAACGTCGACCGGCGCCGCGGGCATGGCGGAGGTGGTCTATCCGCTTGGCGACGCGGAGATGAAAGCGCTCGCCCACTACCTGTCGCGGACTGCACTGACGCGGCTGACGGCGGAGGCCGCCCTTCGGCAAATCAGGCGTCACGAGAGGACGCTGATCGCGGCGCCTAGGCGAGATCGCCCTGCCGCCGCACTGCGGGCGTTGGCGAAACCAAGGCGCGCCTTGTTCGTATCCTGTTGAGGTCTCGAAACCGTCACACTGCGGTCAGACCCGGCTTCTATCTTGTGAAACAAACGTAATCCTTTCGGAGACATGTCCATGCTCGGCTCGCCGAACCTCCATCGAGGGAACGTGCCGCTGGCGATGCGGCTCAAGATCCACGACCTTCACGCCCAGCTTGCGCCGCTCGAGCGCTATGGCGTTGGCGGCATGAGCTTCGCCATTACAGGCGGCATTCGCGCGCTTGTGCGCTTTGTTGGCAGTGCGCTGCGCGGCGCGTTCTCCTGCGGCGCTGTTACCGGGGGCAATGCCGAGGCCGTCTGACCGCGCGCCTCACTTCGTCCATCTCAGTTTGAGGCCGTCGGCCGCCATTTTGTCGGTCGCCTTCGCGCGCCGCATCCGATAGCGTCTCGCGACTGGAAGCCCTCGGCTTCCAGATTTGCGCGAGGGAGGCAATTCATGCCGACAGTCACCACGAGCGACGGCGTCGAGATTTTCTACAAGGATTGGGGCAGCGGCCAACCGATCGTGTTCAGCCACGGCTGGCCTCTCTCCGCGGACGATTGGGACGCGCAGATGCTGTTCTTCCTCGGTCACGGCTATCGCGTCATCGCGCATGACCGGCGCGGCCATGGCCGGTCGACCCAGATCGGCCGCGGCCACGACATGGATCATTACGCCGACGACCTGGCTGCGGTGACGAAACATCTTGACCTGAAAGACGCGATCCATGTGGGCCACTCGACCGGCGGCGGCGAGGTGGTGCACTACCTGGCGCGCCGTGGCGAAAACGGGGTGGCGAAGGCGGCGATCATCAGCGCGGTGCCGCCGCTGATGGTGAAAACTGAGGCGAACCCCAAGGGCCTGCCCAAGAGCGTTTTCGACGACCTGCAGGCGCAGCTCGCCGCCAACCGGTCCAAGTTCTACTACGACGTCCCGGCCGGGCCCTTCTATGGCTTCAATCGGCCCGGCGTGAAAACAATCGAGCCGGTGGTTTGGAACTGGTGGCGCCAGGGCATGATGGGCGGCGCCAAGGCGCATTACGACGGCATCGTCGCCTTCTCCCAGACCGACTTCACCGAGGATTTGAAAAAGATCAATGTGCCGGTGCTGGTCATGCACAGCGAGGACGACCAGATCGTGCCTTATGTCGCCGCTGGTCCGCTGTCGGCGAAGCTCCTGAAGCACAGCACCTTCAAGAGCTACAAGGGCCTTCCGCACGGCATGCCGACCACCCATGCCGAGACGATCAACGCGGATCTTCTCGCCTTCATCAAGAGCTGAGGCAGATCCGTCATCGCGAGGAGGCCGAAGGCCGACGCCGGCGATCCAGGAGTTCGCTGAAGCGCTCGATGTTCCCTGGATTGCTTCCCCTCGGGTCCAAAAGCCCGGAGGCTCGCAATGACGATCGCCGGTTCGACCCGCATGCAACTTGCTCGAGACTCGGGGTCAGCCGACCCGTTCGATCAGCGCCATCGCAGCCGCGGGGTTCCGCTCCTTGTGGCCGCTGATGACATAGAGAAAGACCTCGCGGCCGGCGGCGTCGGATTTCGGCGCCGGCGCCACGGTCGCGAGATCTTGCGGCGAGCCGCCAGCGGCCCAGGTTTTCGCGCGGGCCGCCCATTGATCGAGCGCAGCGGCGGAATATCCGTGCTCTTCGGTCTCGGTCGTTCCCATGATGCGCGCGTAGACGAATGGCGCGGTCACGTCGGCGATCTGCGGATAGTCGGAATCGCCGGCCATCACGACCGCGACCCCATGCTCGCGCGCAAGCGCGATGAAGTCGGGATGCTTGAAACTCTCGTGGCGGACCTCGACCACGTGGCGGATCGCGAGCCCATCGACCGATTTGGGCAATAGCTTCAGGAAGCGCGGCGAAATCGTCGGCGTCGAAACGCTTGGTGGTCGCGAACTGCCAGTTGACCGGTCCGAGCTTGGCCTTGAGCTCCGTCACGCCGGTCTTGAAGAAGCGTTCGATCAATTCGCCGGCCTCGGCGAGAACGCGGCGGTTGGTGGCGAAGCGCGGTCCTTTGACCGAGAAGATGAAATCGTCCGGCGTCTCGTCATGCCACTTCATGAAGCTCGCCGGCTTCTGCGAGCCGTAGTACGTGCCGTTGATCTCGATCGAGGTCAGTTTCGAGCCCGCATATTGGAGCTCGCGCGCCTGCGTGCAGGCCCTTGGGAAAGAACGCGCCGCCGCGCCACGGCTCATAGGTCCAGCCGCCGACGCCGATCCTGATCTTTCCCGCAGGTGTCTCCTTTGCAGCCACGTCGAGCCCTCTATTTGCGCGCGACCGCGACTGTACGTCCGCCGGTCAGTTCGACGAGATCCGACAGGCGTCAGGCGAAAGACCGCGTTCGGCGTGCCGGCGGCCGCCCAGATTTCGTCGAAACCGAGCACCGATTCCTCGATGAGAACGATCGGCTGGTTCTTGTGGCCGACCGGCGGCACGCCCCCGATCGCGAAGCCTGTCGCCTCGCGCACGAAATCGGCGTCGGCGCGGGCGATCGGCTCGCCAATCGCCGCGGCGGCTTTTTTCTCATCGACGCGATCGACGCCCGAGGCGATGATCAAGACCGCTCGCCCGCTTGTCGCGCCGCGGAAGATCAGCGACTTCGCGATCTGCGCGACCTCGCAGCCGATCGCCGCCGCGGCGTCGGCGGCGGTGCGCGTGCTGGCGTCGAACTCGAGAACCTCGAACCGGTCGCCGAGCGCCGCCTGAACCTTGAGCGCGGAGGGGCTTTCGGCGGGCTTCATCGGGGCGATCCGATCGGCTGCCGCGTACGTCTATCGTTCATTATCCTCATCGCGGTGGAACTCTGGCGGCGGCCGGCGATTCTGTCGGCCTTGGCGCCCGCGCAACAACGAACGCGCGCTCGCCGGAGACGCGAATGTCGACCTGATCGCCGTCCTTCAGCCCTAATTCCCTCACCACGGCGATGGGAAGGCGGATGGCGAGGGCGTTGCCCCATTTGGCGACCTTCATGAGGCTCTCCTACAGACAGGCGTTTCGATCAGCATTATCCGGCGCGGCGGTCAAGGACGGTTGATGCGATTGAGTCGAACCGCGTTCTTCGCGCATGTCAGCGCGAGAGGCACGGACTCGTGTCGAAGACGATTACCGGGCATTCGCTTCTTGCCGGTCGAATTTGAAGTCTCGCGGCAGCCGACCTCGATAGGCGCGCAACTGGTTCAAAAAAGCCTGTCGGCTTGGCTTCCGCGCAACGCCGAACTCACGCGCGCCGGCGACGTGAATTTCAATTTCGTCGCCTTCCTTGAGCCGCAAGGCCTGCACCACTGGCGCAGGAAGGCGGACCGCGAGACTGTCGCCCCATTTTGCAACCTTCATCAGGCTCTCCTCCGACGGGCATCTCTATCAGAATTGCCAAGCGCGCAACGGATCGAATCGGGGTCGTCATCGCGAGACGGGCTTTTGACGGCGAAGCGATCCAGGGAACATGGGCGCCCTGCGTTCTCCTGGATTGCTTCGTCGGTATCCCTCCTCGCAATGACGATCCCAGCCTCACGCCTCCGCATGCGCGCGGGCTTCGTATTCGCGAAGGTCCTTCTTCGATATTTTGCCGACCGGCGTCTTCGGCAACGCGTCGCGGATTTCCATGGCGCCGATCATTTCGTGCTTGCCGAGCCGCTCCTTCAGGAACGCCTTCATCTCATCGAGCGTGAGCGGCGGCGCGCCGGCCTTCAGCTTGACGAAGGCCTTCGGCGTCTCGCCGCGATAGTCGTCCGGAATTCCGATGACGCTCACTTCCTCGACCGACGGGTGCTGATAGATGGCCTCCTCGATGTTGCGCGGATAGACGTTGAAGCCGCCGCACAGCAGCATGTCCTTGGTCCGGTCGACGATGAAAACGAAGCCGTCCTCGTCCATATAGCCGACGTCGCCGGTGCGAAAGAAACCGTCCGCCGTCATTGCGTTCGCGGTCTCTTCCGGCTTTTTCCAGTAAGCCTTCATGACGTTCGGGCCCTTGACGCAGATTTCGCCGCGCTCGCCGAGCTTAACCTCGCGCTCCGGGTTGGCGACGTCGACGAACTTCATCTCCGTGCCGGGATAAGGAAGGCCGCAGGAGCCGCGCCGTCTTGCCCCCTCGCGCGGGTTGAAGGTTCCAGCCGGCGCCGTCTCCGTCATGCCCCAGCCTTCGTTCAACTGGCAGCCGATAACGCTTTCGAACCGTTCCTGCACGGCGACCGGCAGCGGGGCGCCGCCCGACCCGCACAGGCGCAGCGACGAAAAATCCATCTTTTCGAGACCGGGCACGCTCAGAATGGCGACATGCATCGTCGGCACGCCCATGTAGACGGTGATCTTCTTTTCGACGATGTCCTTGACCGCGGCCGCGGGATCGAAGCGCGGATGAAGGACGAGCTCCGTGCCCAACTTGAAGCCGAGCAGCATGACGACGGTGAGCGAATAGATGTGGAAGAGCGGCAGGATGCATAAGACCCGCTCCTCGCCGACGCGCAGGCCCTGTTCGCCGCGCGTCATCACTTCCGTATAGAGCGAGCAGGCTGCGGTGAGATTGGCGTGCGTCAGCATCGCGCCCTTGGGCGAGCCCGTGGTGCCGCCGGTATATTGGATGACGGCCAGCTCGTCGGTGAGCGCGCCGAGCGGGTGGATCTGATAGTGGCCGTCGTTGTCGATGAGATCGCGGAACGCGATATGGCGCTCGTCGTGCTTGACGTCGGCCAGCATGCCTGCAGCCGTCATCTGCGCTTTGACCGGCTCGGGCGCGGGCGTCATCTCGGCGAATTCGCCGACGATCAAGCGTTTTGAGGCGGGTCGAAGCGAGCAGTTTTTCGGCCTGCGGATAACACGAGGCGACGTCGAGACTGACAAGGATGTCGGTCTCGCTGTCTTCGACCTTCAATTGGAGCGTCGGCAGCGCGTCCAGCGGCGAGTAGTTGACGACTGCGCCGCCTGCCTTCAGCACGCCGAAAAAGGCGATGACATAGTGCGGCGTGTTGGGAAGGAAGAGACCGACATGCACGCCCGGCCCGACGCCGAGCTTCTGGAAGCCGGCCGCCGCGCGGTTCGCGAGCGCGTCGAGCTCCGCGTAGGTCATGCGCTTGTTCATGAAGTCGAGCGCGGGCTGCGGACCGAATCGCTCCGCGGCTTGCTCCAGCACGCTCTGTACGGACGAGAGCTCGAGCGGCGCGTTCTGGCGCACGTGTGAGGGATAGGACTTCACCCACGGATGAACCGACATCGCCTGTCCTCGCGCTTCCTCTAGGTCCGCTTGTTCCGGCGGCGGTCGCCGGCGGCGGATTAAACCTCAGTTGGCGCGTTCTCCGGCGAACCGTCAAGCGCGGCGGGGAACGATCGTTGCGCGCCGAGGCCGAGCGGCGCAGGATAGGCTGAGGCCCTCACCCCAACCCTCTCCCCACAGGGCGTTCGGAAGAACGCCCGTCTCTCGACGGGCTATGGGGAGAGGGGGCGCGTCGGCGCCGACAGTCCCTTCTCCCTCGGGGAGAAGGTGGCGAGCGCAAGCTCGGCCGGATGAGGGCCCGTTGGTCCAAAGACGGGCTCGGCGTGAGGAGGTTTTCAGCGATGGCGGACGGAAGCAAACGTCCTGTATGCGCGGTGGTCGGCGTCGGCCCCGGCAATGGCGAGGCGCTCGCGCGGCGTTTCGCGGCGGACGGATATTCCATTGCGCTGATGGCGCGACGCACCGAGCTTACGTCCAAGCTCGCCGGCGAACTGCCAGGCGCCAAGTCTTACGCGTGCGATGTCACCGAGGCGGCCTCAGTCGAAGCGGCGTTCGCGGCTACGCGCTCCGATCTCGGGGACGTGGACGCGCTCATCTATAACGCCGGCTCCGGCGTCTGGGGCCATGTCGAGGAGGTCAAGGCGGAGGATCTCGAGCGCTCGTGGCGCGTCAACACGCTCGGCCTCTTTCTTAGCGGCCGCGAGGCCATTCCCGCCATGCGCCAGAAAGGGCAGGGGGCGATCATCGTCGTCGGCGCGACCGCCTCGCGGCGGGGCGCGGCCGGCGCCGCGGCGTTCGCGCAAAGCAAGATGGCGCAGCGCGCGCTCGCCAAATCGATGGCCCGCCATCTCTGGCCGGCGGGCATCCATGTCGCGCTGATCGTCGTCGACGGCGTGGTCGGCGGGCCGGTGACGCGCGCGCGGTTTCGGCGACCGTCCGGACGATTTTTACATCGATCCGGCCGGCGTCGCCGCGATCGCCGCCGACCTCGTCAAGCAAGATCGCTCCGCCTGGAGTTTCGAAGTCGAAGCCCGGCCGTTCAAGGAAAAGTGGTGAGCGCGGCTCAAATCGATCCCATGGAAGTCGCGGACGCGAAGAATTGGGAATTCAACATGCTATTCTAGGTCATTTTGTTTCGCGACGAGCGCAGCCTCCGCTGACGGCCTCCAATGTGGGTCATCAGGCGCAGCCGGCATTAGGGTCAAGAAAGTGTCGGCGCTGTGACGAAGCTGCCGTCGCTAAGCTACTATCCGATCCAAGGAGCTGTACTTAGCTGCTGTTAACATTCCGCACGGACGAGGGAAGGTTCCAGAAGGAAGGAAAGCTATATCGATAATACACATGCAAACAGTGTAAATCTATTAGCGAACAGTGTAAATATACTGAAACAAGTACCTCCACATCTTTGTTGAATAACAACTTGAAGTCTGCTATTTTACCGATTGGGCATGCGAGAGCGGAATGCGAAACTAGGTGGTGGGATGGTAGCGCTCGTTTTTGAGGTCTATGGCGCGGTCTGTTTTTTCTCATTGATCGCCTTCCTCGTCTTGGCCGCGGTGGCCAAATTGAGACCGGACTTGGACGAGGAAGAGCTTGATCTCGTCGAGCTTGAGAAGCTCAAGAAACTCGTCAGGTCTGAGCCGTCCGGCGACGCCCTCCCGGTCGATGCCCCGATCATTGAAGATGCGCCCAGGTCGGCGCCAGCCCGTCCGGTAAAGCAGAGCAAGCCTCCGGTCCGAGTGCGCCTGCACCTGCTCCATGGGCGCAAGCCTCGCGCGATCTAGCCTTGAGGTTCGAGCCGAAGCGCGCCGTTCAAGGAGAATTGGTGACGAGGGCCTGGGTATGTTGCACCGCGGGAAGCTTCTGAGCTAGCATGCAAGTATCCACCTAAATCGTTCTAGTTAACACCACTAACGGGTAAGTGAAGCCCGAAGGAGGCGGCGTGTTATACGGATAATTAACATGAGATAACAGTGTAAATCTCAGAGAACACTGTCAATTTCTGACGTTGCCTCCACATCTTTGTTGGTACCGAATCAACTTCTAGTCTGCTATTTTACTTGTTGGGGGTGCAAGAGGAGACGGCGAGCCGGGTGTGGAATGGTAGCGCTGGTTTTTGAGGTATATGGCGCGGTCTGTTTTTTGTCATTGATCGCCTTCCTCGTCTTGGCCGCGGCGGCCAAATTGAGACCGGACTTGGACGAGGAAGAGCTTGATCTCGTCGAGCTTGAGAAGCTCAAGAAACTCGTCAGGTCTGAGCCGTCCGGCGACGCCCTCCCGGTCGATGCCCCGATCATTGAAGATGCGCCCAGGTCGGCGCCAGCCCGTCCGGTAAAGCAGAGCAAGCCTCCGGTCCGACTGCGCCCGCACCTGCTCCATGGGCGCAAGCCTCGCGCGATCTAAATTTTTCGACGCCGAAGCCCGGGCGTTCAAAGAAAAGTGGTGAGCGCCATCGGGGTCGTCATCGCGAGGAGCCCAGGGCGTCGAAAGACGCCGTCTTGCGACCGGCTATGGCGACGCGGCGATCCAGGAGTCGCGGGGCGCCCTTCGTTCCCCTGGATTGCTTCGCCCCCGGAGTCGTCTTCAAAGCCCGGTGGTCGCAATGACGATCTCGGTTCGAGCCCATGCATTTTAACTCGAAACTAGCGCTCACCCCTCCGCGCTGAGACCGAACACCGCGAAAAGCTCAGCCGGGTCGCTCCAGAGCTTGTCTCACCCGCCAGCCAGACCGCTGCGCCGAATGGGCGAAGCCCGCGACGTCGAACTTGCGGCAAGTCTCCGTATGGATGGTTTCGCCTTGCCGCGAAGGCGAAGCTGCGGCCAGCCACGGAAACCGCCTGCGGCTTCAGGCTCACGATGTGCATCTCGATTGCGGACTCGCGCTCGTTCCATCGGGCTTCGTGGGCGAACGCATCGAGGGCAAAATCGCCGTCGAGTTCGCGATTGATGCGGACCAGAAGGTTGAGATTGAACTCCGCAGTCACGCCTTGCTTGTCATCGTAAGCCGCGATCAAGGTCTGGATGTCCTTGCGCAGGTCGACGCCGATGATCGCCTTGCCGCTCTGTCCCACATGCTCGCGCATCCGGCGCAGGAGAGCGCCGGCGTCCGAGGGCAAGAGATTGCCGAGCGTGCTCCCAGGAAAAAACGCGGCCCGCGGACGCGCGGGAATGTCCGCTGGAATGTCAAAGTCGACCGTGAAATCCGCGATGATCGGCCGCGTCGGGAGATCGGGAAACCGATCCCGAAACCGCTCCACCGTCTCGGCGAGAAAATCCGCCGCGATATCGATCGGCGCGTATAGTCGCGGCGCATGAAGCGCGTCGATCAGGATCTCGGACTTGATCGCCGCTCCGGCGCCGTATTCGAGCAACACGACACGTCGCCGCACAGAGCCGCCATCTCCTCGGCATGGCGCCGAAGAATCGCTGTCTCGGTCCGGGTCAAATAATATTCGTCGAGGCGCGTGATCTCCTCGAACAATTCCGAGCCGCGCTGATCGTAGAGCCATCGGCTGGGCAGCGTCTTTTGTCGCTGCGACAGACCAGCGAGCACATCGGCTCGAAACGCTTCGTGCTGGCTGAGTTTCGATTCGACGAGGTCGAGCATTCAGACGTCTCCCGCCAGCCTGAGCCCCGAGAACTGCCATCGCGCATCGGGGGGAAAGAAATTGCGATAAGCGGGCCGCATGTGGCTCGACGGCGTCGCGCACGAGCCGCCGCGCAACACGAACTGCCCGCACATGAACTTGCCGTTGTATTCGCCGACCGCGCCTTCCGCCGGCTTGAAGCGCGGGTAGGGCGCAAAGGCGCTCCGCGTCCACTCCCACACATCGCCGTAGATCTGACGCAAGCCCGCTTGTCCGGCTTGTGCGGGCGCCGGGCGCAGGCGTCCTGAGTCGACGAAGTTTCCGCGCAGCGGCTCGCCAAGCGCCGCATGCTCCCACTCGAACTCGGTCGGCAACCTTCGCCCGAGCCCAGGTCGCGAACGCGTCGGCTTCGTAATAGCTCACATGCGTGACCGGCGCGTCAGGATCGACCGGCTGCGCGCCGCGCAACGTCATCGACCAATAGCCGTCGTCGCGCTCTTCCCAATACAACGGCGCCGCCCAGCCTTCCGACTGCACGGTCGCCCATCCGGCAGAGAGCCAGAGCAGGGGCGTCCGATAGCCGCCGTCGGCGATGAACGCCATCCATTCCGCATTGGTGACGAGCCGGTTCGCGAGTTCATAAGGTTCGAGCAGCACGCGATGCCGCGGCCCCTCGCAGTCGAAGCCGAAGCCCTGGCCGTCGTGTCCGACCTCCACCATTCCGCCATCGAATTTGCGGTACGCAGGCGGCGCGCTGTCGGTCTTGCCGACCGCAATCGGGCCCGGATCCTTGTAGGCCGGACGCAGAGGGTTCTGCGCGAACAGGTGCAGAATATCGGTCAGCAGCAATTCCTGATGCTGCTGTTCGTGATTGCAGCCGAGTTCGATCAGGCTCGGCGACGGCGGAGCCAAGATCATCCTGCATGAGCGACGCCATCGCGCGGTCGACATGGTCACGATAGGCGATGATCGTCTCGAGTGCGGGGCGTGTGATCATGCCGCGTCGCGGACGCGGCTGACGGGCGCCGATGCTCTCGTAATAGGAGTTGAAGAGGAAATTGAACTGAGGATCGAACGCGCGGTAGCCGGGAAGATTCGGCTCGAGAATCATTCGCTCGAAAAACCATGTCGTGTGCGCGAGATGCCATTTCGCCGGGCTCGCGTCGGGCATCGACTGCACGGTCGCGTCGGCGTCGGACAGAGGCGCGCCGAGGCGGGCGCTTGCTTCGCGCACCGATTGATAGAGCGTACTGAGGTCGGGGTTTCGCTCCGGCGCGCCATGGGGCTTCGAGACACGCATGCGATTCTCGTCCTTTTTTAAGGGGCGCCGTCTGCACGCCGGAGCGCCGCATATGGGAAGCTGCATCGAGCATTAACGAGGGGCGGGACATGAATAATTATTATTCCCGTCGCGAATGAGCGCGTTCAGCGTCGCTGGCCTAAATCCGGCCCGCAATGCGCCACAATTGCGACACGCAGCGCGCACGACACGGTTTTCATCTGCATGACTGCGCCCTCCCGATGCTAAGCCGGAACCCAAACTCGCAAGCCCCGCGATTGTTCCCTTGGCCCGCACGCGACGCTTGCTGACCTCGTCAAACGGGACCGCTGCACTTCGAGTTGAGGTTGAAGCCGGTCATTCAGAAAAAGCTAGCGTGGGCGCCGCCGCGTGGGCAATTGATCTTAGGTATTGGAAAATCGTGTTCGCCGAGTGATCTCGCCCACGGGTGAAGCGGGGCGGAAATCGACATCGATCCGGCCAGCCATGGTGAACTCACCGCTCGTCGATCCGCTCGCAAAAGCGGATCAGATTCCCGAACGGGTCGATCGCGCCGGTCTCGAGCGTGCCCCATGGCGTCTTTTCGAGACCAGGCCGCATGTAGCGATAGGTCTTCGCGCTGATTTCGCGATGGAATTCCTCGACGCCGCGCATCATCACGCGCAGCCGCGCGCCTGGACTGCCGTCTCCATGATGCTCGCTCAGGTGCAGGATGAGGTCGCCGCGCGACACCTGGCGGTAGAGCGGCGCGTTGTCGTCGAAGCGGTGATCCCAATCGACCTTGAAGCCGAGAAAGCCCTGATAGAACTCGTCGGCCTTGGCGACGTCGAAGATGCGCAGGATCGGAACGACGCTCGTGAATTGAATGGTCATCGGGGTCCCTCCCGTTCATGCCAGATAAATTATAGCGCTGTTCGGGCTGTTCCAGGTTCAGCCAAAGAGCGCCGTCAGGCTATGAAGCGGGCCGGGCCAGTTTTCCCGAAGGAAAAAGCAGCGAGCCGGCGCCTTAAGCGGCTCTTCGGCTAGGCGAAGATCCGCGGGGTTGCTCGCGAGCGATGCGCGGCGTGCGTGTTCGGACCTCAAAGCGCCCCGCATCGAGCGGCGCGGACGAGCGCCGCCGCCCAGCCGCCTCGACCGTGAGCGATCTCCCTCAGCATACGGTCGCGCAGGAGCGCGGCGTCGCGTTCGCCCCCTTTGGCAAGGGTGACGAGCTTCTTCGCGAGGCGCTCTTTTTCGCTTTTGTCGTCGTCGGCCAGGTTGAGAATCGTGCAGACGTCTTCGAGCGCCGTTGACATCGCCTGGATGTCCTGCGGCCCAAACACGTTGTCTCTTAGAAATGGAACGATGGTCATTGTCCTCCCTCCGGTGCGGACAGGACCAGCCAACGACCTCTTTCGTGCCGGAACCGCCGCGAGCGCACCCCCGGGGCTAGCGATTGGAGTCCCCGAAACGCCCGCGGCCTCACTCCGTTCGCCAGCCATCGTCGATCGTCGCGCCTTTTGAATCGCTTGGCCAGCCTGAACTCGGTCCGAATCCGTACACACGCGCTCGCAATTGAGCTGGTGGACGAAGCCGAGGTATGAGAACAACTCAAGACGATGATCGGAAGCAAAGAGCCCCGCGCATGGGAACTCTGCGCGGGGCAAAGCGTGCCCATGTGGTGGGCGATGGGCGCGCTTTGGTCCATCGTTGCGCCATTTGGATCGTCTGGCGAGCCGGAAGTCGGTCCGAATCCGTACAAAGCTGGCAATTGCGCTGTTGGGGGCGTACCATAGGGGCATCATCGACCGAGGCTCGAGCCTGCAGGCGTCGATGGCTGAGAGAGAATAGCGCTCCCGCCTGAACGGTGAGGAAGCGCGCGATGCCCGCAGCAGCAACAAATTGCTCGAATCCCTTTCGACCGACGACTTCGATTTGCTTGAGCCGCATCTCGAATCCGTGACCCTCGGCTTACGAAAGTATCTCGAACGACCCAACAGGCGGATCGAGGCCGCGTATTTCCCTGAAGCGGGATTCGCATCCGTTGTCGCCGTTCAATCCAACGGCAAGGAGGTCGAAGTCGGGTTGATTGGCCGCGAGGGCATGACGGGGCTGCCGATCGTGTTCGGCAATCACCGCTCGCCTCATGCGACCTATATTCAGGCGCCCGGAACGGGCAAGTGCATACCGGCGACGGAATTGCGCAAGGCGACCCAGGCCAGCCTGTCGCTTCGCGACTCGTTGTTGAAGTTCGTGCAGGCATTTGGCGTTCAAACAACACACACCGCAGTCAGCAACGCGCAGTCCAGGTTGGACGTGCGCTTGGCGCGTTGGCTCTTGATGGCGCACGATCGGATAGGAGAGGATACGCTAACGCTCACGCACGAGTTTTTGTCGCTGATGCTTGGCGTCCGCCGGCCCGGCGTGACCGAAGCTCTGCATGCCCTCCGAAAACAAGAACTGATTTCGTATGCCCGTGGGCAGATCACCGTGAAGGACCGTAAGGGACTGGAGCGCGCGGCAGGCGAAGCCTATGGCACTCCCGAGGCCGAATATCGCCGACTGATCGGGTGAAGCGCCGGCGGGCCGCCAGGTCCCTTTGGCGCCGACGGCTGAGAGATGGGCTCCCCCCGCTGAAAGAGCAGCGATGCGACCTTTGTTCGACTTGCGTGAAACGAGAAACTCGGGCAGCTTACTTGCGCCGCAGAGATCATCCGAAGAAAGCCCGGATATTTTCTGCGTAAAGTGCGGCAAGTTCGCAGTATCCGATAAATATCGACCCTAGGGGGTGAAACGCCATGACTTCCTTCAAGCGCTTTTGCACGTCCAAACTGCCCCGTCGCCGGCTCTTGTCGTCGACATGCCTTGCGGTCGGTATGTTGGCTCTCGCCGCTGCGGCGCCGACTCGGCGTCGCCAACGCGGCGGGCGCGCAGCCGTGGATCACCACATGGGCCGCGACGCCCGCGCCGCGCTGGGCCGAGGAACTGCCGGCGCCGTTCAATGTGCCTGAGACCCTCGAGGGTCAGACGGTCCGGCAGATCGCCCGCATCAGCGTCGGCGGCGATCAGCTGCGCATCGTGCTCTCGAACGAGTTCGGGACCCGGCCGGTCACGATCGGCGAACACCACCGTCGCCTTGTCGGCGGGCGGCGACGCCATCGATCCGGCGACCATCAAGCCGGTGACCTTTGGCGGGAGCGCCACCGCCGTCATTCCGCCCGGCGCGCCGCTGGTGAGCGATCCGGTCGATATCTCCGTCAAGCCCTTGTCGAGCGTCGCGGTCAGCTTCTACCTGCCGAAGAAGACGGGCGTCACCTCCGTCCATTGGGACGGCGCGCAGACGACCTATATCTCCGCGGCCGGCGACAAGACGAAAGACGCGGACTTCAAGCCTGACAGCACGGACAAGTCGCGTCTGTTCCTGAGCCGCATTCTGACGACGGCGAAGCCCGAACTCGAACGCGATCGTGTTCTTCGGCGATTCCATCACCGACGGCGCCTGCTCGACCGTCGACACGAACAACCGCTGGCCCGATCACATCGCCGAGCGGCTGCAAGCCGAAGGCCATCCGGATGTCGCGGTCGTCAACGAGGCCTATTCCGGCGATCGCGTGCTGACGAATGGAATGGGCACCAATGCGCTGAGCCGCTTCGACATATCGGTGCTCGAGCCATCCGCGCGTCTCGACGGTGGTGATGATGATGGGCATCAACGACATCGGCTGGCCGGGCAAGGACGCGATCACGCCGAGCGATCCTGAGCCGACGGCGGAGGATGTGATCGCCGGATACAAGCAGATCATCCAGCGCGCGCACGATCATGGGCTCCGCTTCGTCGGCGTCACGCTCACGCCCTTCGTCGACACGTTCCAGGGCCTGCCGACATCCGGCTATTATACGCCCGAGAAGGAGAAGATCCGCGAAGCGGTCAACGACTGGATTCGCGCCAACAAGACCGCCGACGGGCTCATCGACTTCGACAAATTGCTGGAAGACCCCAACAATCCGAAGCACATCAACCCGGCTTACGATTGCGGCGATCACCTGCATCCGAACGACGCTGGCTATCAGGCGATGGCCAAGGCCGTGGACCTGAACGTCCTCGTTCCGAAGGACTAGCGACACGGCCGAAGCCCGCCCCGAAGACTGGTCTTTGGGGCGGGCGTTGTCGTCATTGCGGGGAGCGTTAGGCGACTTGCAGTCAGTCAACGCCCTTCACCTGTCATGCCCGCGAACGCGGGCATCCAGTCAGGGACTGCACGACCCTAGATTCCCGCTTGCGCGGGAATGACAACGCCGCCAACTCCGATCTCCATCTGAAAGCGCGTCGAGCTCACAGCTACGAAGGTCGTGTGCTCGAAGCGCGCCGCCGGCTTTGGCTCGGCGATAGCCGGCTCAGGCCCAAGCCGGCGAAGCCCGCCAGCATCATTGCCCAGGTCGAGGGTTCGGGGGTCGGCAGAGGCGGCCCGAAGAGCGGTTGTCCCCACCACCTGTCCCAAATCGTTGATGCCGCGGCCTGAGCTCCGAGGAAGCCGGGAAGCAGCTCCCAGGGCGATGATACCGCCCCCGGTCCCACTCGTGGCGGTCCCGATTCCGTCGATGCCTTTGTCCGACCACCTGCCCGGAGTCGTTGATGCCAACGCAATGCTTGATGAGCTGTCTGGGTCCAAGTTGATGACGCTGCCGTCGCTCCACTCGATGGCGTGGCTGACGCCATCGACGACGCTGTATCCTACCACCTGCCCGGCGTCGTTGATGCCTTGGGCTACGCTGGAGGTGAAGCCTGGCAAGCCTTCCAAGGTCGATGATGCTGCCGCCGCTCCACTCGGTGGCGTGATCGACGCCGTCGACAACGCTGACTCCCACCACCTGCCCGGCGTTGTTGATGCCTAGGCGCTGCTAACCGTTGAGCCCGGCAAGCCTTCCAGATTGATGACGCTGCCGCTGCTCCACTCGGTGGCGTAACCGACGTCACCGACCGAGCTGTATCCCACCGCCTGCCCGGCGTCGTTGATGCCGCTGGCGATGCTCGCCGTGGAGCCTGGCAGGCCTCCCAGATCGATGACGCTGCCGCCGCTCCACTCGGTTGCGTGCGCTATAACGCCGCCGCCCTCCGAGTTGCCATCGCTATATCCCACTACCTGTCCCGGTGTCATTGATGCCGTTGGCGATGCTCACCGTGGAGCCTGGCAAGTTTCCCAAGGTCGATGACCTTGCCGCCGCTCCACTCGGTGGCGTGATGGCAGTACCAGCGAAACTCGTATCCTACCGCCTGGCCGGCGTCGTTGATGCTGGAGGCGTCTGCTCTCGGCAGAGTCCGGGAGGCTTCCCAGCTTGATGAGCGCTGCCGTCGCTCCACTCGGTCGCGCAGCGGTACTTTGGGCTCTGCGCCGAACCTGCGTCGTCTCGCCCAGCAGACTAATGCGCGACGAAAATGCCGAGTCCGAATGATTTCCAATACGACATGAGCCCTCCCCAAGATCGCAAAGGCGCTGAAATTCGCGCGCATTACGAGCCGACCTGCGCCAAAGCGATTGCCCGATCAGCCGTAGCGCCCCGAGCCAACCGTTGACCTTATCGCGGCTCTGTGATGGTTTTAATCTTTCCCGCGCCCGCAAGGACACGATTGCGTGAATGGCTGGTCAGAATCCTTGGCGGATCGAGCAGGGACAGGCGACAGCCCAGCCGCCGAATTCGGAGCCGGCGACAAGCTCGAATATCCGCGACGGCGAATTGTGAAGCGTCGGTCAAGCGCCGGCGCCGATGGATGGTCGCGTCGCTCGGGCAGGGCCCGCAGCCGTATCGCCAAACGACAGCCTCCCGAGCCGGAATTGTTGAAACCAAGATGTTGCAAAAATCGAAAATCTGATGCTATGTCTATTTCCGTTGGCAGATCCAGCGGCCGTCGCGCCGTGCAGGCGGTCGAGACGTGCGAATACAACTTGGACGTGACCTGAGACGACGAGGAGGAATTTTTTTGTTTGAATCGGCTGTAACCCATTGAAAAGTCCCGATTCGGAAAAATAAACGTTAGTAAATGAAAGCACTTTTACTAACGTTTAAGCGCGTTTATTGGCGTTTATTGTCGTTTAGCCTGCGCGGCGTTCGCGCGGCCGGTTGCATAGCGAAGGTTGGCAAAGGGCGCCGGCGGGCTCGATCAGGCGGGTCCGCAGCCCAAGAGCGCCGGCAGTTCGGCCAGCGTCCGGATCTCGAAGTCGGGGCTGCCGGGCAGGCGCTCGCGGCGCTGGCCGTAGCGGTTGCACCAGACGACCCGCATGCCGAAATCGGACGCCCCATGCGCGTCCCAGGCGTTGGAGGATTGGAAGGCGATCGCGCTCGCCGGGAGATCGAGCGAGTCGAGCGCGTATTGATAGACGTCGGGGTGGGTCTTGAAGGCGCGGACCGCGTCGACGGACAGGACGGCGTCGAACATCGCCTCGAGCCCCGAGCGCTTGACCAGCGCCTCGAGCATCATGGGCGAGCCGTTGGAGAGAATGGCGGTTCTGAACCCGGCCTCGCGCAGGCTCGCGAGCACGGCGGGAACCTCGGGGAACGGCTCGAGGCCGAGATAGAGGTCCATCAGGCGCTCGCGTAACGAGGGCGTCTCAAGATCGAGGCTTTCCAGCGCGAAATCGAGCGCGTCGCCGGTGACCTGCCAGAAGTCGGCGTAGCGGTTCTCGAGCGTGCGCAGCCACGCGTACTGGAGCTGCTTGTCGCGCCAGAGCGTGGTCAGCGCGGCGCGGCGATCCTCCGGAACGTCGGGGCAGCGCGCCGCGGCGGAGGCGAAGTCGAACAGGGTTCCGTAGGCGTCGAAGACGCAGGCCTGAACGCCGTCCAGGGCGCGGGTCAACGAGGCTCCAGCGTCTTCGCGAGCTGGTTCTCCAGCATCGCGATCCGCCGCCGCAGCGTCTCGCTTTCGACCTGCGCATAGGCGATCTCGGCGTCGCGCGCGAGGCTGCCGAGCAGGTGGCGCTCGCTCGTGTCAAGATCGGTTCCGATCTCGTGGCCGCCATAGAGGACGAGCGCATAGCAGCGACGCGCATTGCCGACCGGCACGACGAGCACCGGCCGCTCGAGATCGTCCGGAAGCTCGGCAGGGGAGGCGGGAGCGGCGTCGACCGAATTGGGGGTGTAGGGCTTTCTATCGAACCGCGCCGAGAGCAGGGGATGGTTGCTGGTGAGCGCATCGGCGTGGTCCGTGTCCCATCCGGTGCTGAGGCTTCGGGTGAAGAGGCCGTCCTGCTCGCGAAACAGCGCCGCCGACGCGAGGCGGAGCGAACTGACCGGCTCGTTCACCAGGAGCCGCTCGATCTCGTCGAGGCTGTCGGAATTCTGGATTGTCTCGCCGACGGCAGCGAGGTGCTGTTCGGCGCGGATGAACTTGCGGTCGAACAGGCGGTTCATGAGCTCGGTCGCAAACTCGTGTCCGCGCGCGATCAGATAGACGAGACCGGAAGCGACCACGACCCAGGCCCAATCGGGCATGTGGATGTACTCGTCGATCGCCTCGATCTGCTTGTGGAGGAACAGGACCGGCACGCTGAGCAGAAGGCCGAAGGCGGTCGCCCGGCGAAGCGGGATCCAGACGTTGACCACGGATTTGCCGCCGCACCGCCTCGACGACGAACAGGCACAGGATCCCGTTGACGAGGGAGAGGGCGCCGGCTGCTTCCTCCGGCGCCTGACCTTCTCCGAGGAATTGGCCGAACAGCGAGGTTTCCTGAGAGAGCTGGGCGAGCAGATAGGCCGGAAGGCCGATCAGGCAGCCCCAGATCACCCAGCGGATGCGCTGATAGTCGCGGGGCGAGAGGTCCCGCCGGCGTCCGATCAGGATCGCGAGCGCGCCGACGCTGACGGCAAAGCCGATCAACAGCATGCTCCGCGCCCAGATTTCGGCCGGATAGCCGAAGACGGTCGCCATGCTGGCGAGCGCCACGCCCAGGAACACAATCGCCAGAGCCGGCAGGGCGCGCTCGATCGTCCGCCATCGTCCTTCGGCTCGGTCGACCGGCGCCCTCAGCGCAAACATGAGGAGCCCCGTATAGGCGGCGGCCTGCATCACGAGGAAAATGACGTTCTGCGCCAGAAGCGCCCGAGGCCAAAGCTGGAGCCAGGCCCAGAACTGAAACGCCTGGCCGGGGTTGAACTGGATCACATAGATGAAGAAACCCCAGGTCATGAGGCCTGGGCGCGTCCACACCAGCCAGGCCGCGCCGAGCACCACCAGAACGCCGGCAATCGTGTCGAGCACAACGACGACGTCGAGCAGGCGATTGAGTGGGGCGCGGCTCGGCGGTGAGCTTGACTTCGCGCCCCGAGCGTTCTGTCGCCGACGCGACGACAAGCGTCGCCTCGCGTCCCGCCGTGACGTAGGTGACGCCGCCCCATTGCGACAACAGACTCGCGCAGACGATGGTGTCGACGGGCGCGCACGCATCGCGGCAAGATCGAGCCGATCTCCGGCGCGCAGGCCTGCTCGCCAGGCTGGCGAATCGTGCTCAGCTTCGAACGGACCCTGGACGTCGTAAATCCGTCCGTCACCGTCCATCGCGAGACCGAACGAGCCCAGAGGACGAACGACCCGAAGCAAGTCAGGGACGATCATCGCCAGCGCATAGACGGTCAAAAGCAAGAGGGCGACGCGGCCGAAAAGGCTCGCGCCCTTCCGGTCACTCATCAGCCGATGCTCCGCGGGGCAAGACGAGGGACCTCCTTCAGTGGCGCCGAGGAAACGAGGCTATCCGCGACGCAGGTCTTTGTACATAAGCCGCGTCGCGTCGTAGCTTTCCTCGAAGGCATTGCGCGCGTAATTCGGAATCGCGCCGGCGAGGCTATAACCCAGCGAGCGATAGAGCGCTTCGGCCGCGTCGCCCGCAGTGTCGAGCGTCAGGAGCCATCGGCCCTCTCTGGCCGCGTGTCGTTCGATCTCCTGCATCAGCGCCCGGGCGACGCCGGCGCGGCGAAAGGCCGGATCGACCAGGACCTTGGAAACCTCGGCGTGATGACGCTTGCTCGGCATCGAATCGAGATCGAGCTGCGCCGTTCCGGCGATATCGCCGCCAAGGGTCGCGATGAGGACAAGCTTGCCGCCCGCCGCGTGCGGCGCGGCGACCCTGTCCAGCCAGTACGCGCGCGCTTCGTTCCGCTCGAACGGCACAACGAAGCCGACGCTCGCGCCCTCGTGCACGCAGGCCTGCAGGATTTGGGCGAGCCGTTCGACGGATTTGGCGAGCGCGGCGGGGTCGATCGCGGCGACATTTATGGTCTGGGCTTCCACGATCTCACCGGAGAACGAGAATGTAGCGCGCCGCGCGCTGCCCAGTCGCAACGAAACGGCTCGGGCCCATCAGCTTGAAGCGAAGGCAGTCGCCGGCGTGCAGGCGATGGACGGTCCCCTCGACGGTCAGCTCCAGAGCGCCGTCCATGAGATAAAGATGATGTTCGAGACCCAGACGTGGCGGAAGCGGATAGTCGATGCGCGCGCCGACCGGCAATTCGCAGGACAGAAGCTCGCAGTCGAAGCCGACCGCCGGCGGCGAGACCAACCGGCGGCGGAAGCCGGTGGCCGGATCGACCCATTCCCGCTGTTCGCTCCGCCTGACAAGCGCAGGCGCGTCGCCCTCGATGTCGGCGAGCAGGCGCGAGACGGTTGTGCGATGCGCTCCGGCGAGCCGCCCGAGCACGGACGCTGTCGGGCTCACTTCGCCGTTCTCGATCCGCGACAGGGAGGCGCGGCTCACTCCGCTCAGGGCGGAAAGCTCATCGAGCGACCAGCTCCGCGCTCGCCGCAACGCGCGCAGGCGTTCGGCGAGGCGCATATCGGCATCGTCGCGCGTTTGGGCCTCGTGTTCCATATTTGGAAAATACTCTCGGAAATGAGAGCGTCAAGCTGCGGTCCCGGAGGCTAGAGGCCGAATTGCGTGTGAGGCCGTTCTCTTGCAAACTCGAACCTCCCCACAACGGAATGGATCGATGTCGTCGCCGCACCACGCCTCCATTCCGGCCTGGGCCTGGGCTGTGCCCTTGCTCGCGAGCGCTCTTGTGGCGCTGAAGCTGTTCCATATCGTCCCGTCCGACGATACCTACGTCCTTGTTCTCGCAGGTCTCTTCCTTGGCGCGACGGTGTTCGCCGCCGTCCATCACGCCGAGGTGCTTGCGCTCAAGCTTGGCGAGCCTTTTGGCTCGATCCTTCTCGCGGTCGCGGTGACGGTGATCGAAGCCGGGCTCATTGTCTCGATCATGCTTGCCGGGGCCGAGGGCAGCGAGCGCGTCGCCCGGGACACGGTGTTCGCGGCGGTGATGATCGTTCTCAATGGCGTTGTCGGTCTCTGCCTCGTCCTTGGGGCGGGCAAGCACTTCGAGCAGACCTTCCAACTTCAGGGCGCGGCCTCCGCGCTCGCCGTGCTCGGGACTTTGGCCACGCTGGCGCTGATCCTGCCCAATTTCGCCGAGGCTGCTTCCGGCCCGTCCTATTCCATTCTGCAATTGGAGGGCGTCGGCCTTATGTCGCTGGTCCTCTGGTGCGTCTTCGTGTTCGTGCAAACCGTCAAGCATCGCGATTATTTCCTCGACGCCCCAGGCGACGACGATTCCAGCGACGCGTTACATAGCGCTCCGAGCGTGCTGATCACGCTCTTGAGCCTCGGCCTGCTGGTGGTTTCGCTTGCCGCAGTCGTCCTACTGGCCAAGACTCTGTCCTATCCGGTCGACGTGGCGATCGGCGCAGCCGGGCTGCCGAAGGCCTTCGTCGGCGTCGTCATCGCGCTTATCGTGCTCATGCCCGAAGGGCTCGCCGCGATAAAGTCCGCCCTTCGCAATCGGCTGCAGAACAGCATCAATCTCGCGCTCGGCTCGGCCATCGCCAGCATCGGCCTGACAATTCCGACGGTGGCGCTCGTCTCGATCGTGCTCAACCGTCAAATCGCGCTGGGCGTTTCGCCAACCGACATGACGCTGCTCATTCTGACCCTCTATATCTCTGCTCTGACCCTTGGCACCGGGCGCACGACCGTGCTGCAGGGCGCCGTGCATCTCGTTATATTCGCCGCGTTCATGCTGGTCTCGGCCGTGCCGTAGTTCGCGCCGGTGCGGGCGGCGGCTCTCTCATTCGATAGGGTTTGGGTGACATGAGAATTCTTGTTGTCGGAGCGGGCGCAGTCGGCGGCTATTTCGGCGGACGTCTGCTGCAGGCAGGTCGCGACGTGACGTTTCTCGTTCGTCCGCGCCGCGCGGCCGAGCTTGCGAAGCACGGATTGACCATTCGCAGCCCCGTCGGCGATTTTCACCGTCCCTCGCCGCCGACTGTGTTGCAGGAAGATCTGGCGCAGCCGTTCGACCTCGTGGTGCTGAGCTGCAAAGCCTTCGACCTCGAGGGCGCGATAACATCATTCGCCAAGGCAGTCGGCCCAGCGACGGCAATTCTGCCGCTCCTGAACGGCATGCGGCACATCGACCGGCTCGCCGAACGCTTCGGGGCCGAACGCGTGCTCGGCGGGCAGTGCGCCATCTCGGCGACCCTCGACGCCGACGGCGCCGTCGTCCACCTCAATGATTGGCATGCGCTGAGCTTCGGCGAACTGGACGGCTCCCGTTCGCCGCGGATCGAGACCATCGCCTCGGCGCTGCTCAACGCCGGCTTCGATGCGCGGCTCAGCGACGAGATCCGGCAGGAAATGTGGGAAAAGTGGGTGTTCATCGCCACGGCCGCAGGCATAACCTGCCTCATGCGGGCGTCGGTTGGCGATTACGTCGCCGCCGGCGCCGCGGATCTCGCGCTTGGGCTTCTCAACGAATGCGCCTCGATCGCGGCTGCTCAGGGCTTTCCGCTCCGCGAGCCGGCGCTTGAGCGGGCGCGGGCGGCGCTGACCGCCGCGGGTTCGCCGCTGAAGGCCTCGATGCTGCGCGATATTGAAGGCGGCAAGCCGGTCGAAGGCGACCAGATTCTCGGCGATCTGCTGCGCCGCGCTGCGAAGCCGGACGACCCTTCGCTGCTGCGTATCGCCACACTTCACGTGAAAGCCTATGAGGCGGGGCGCAAGCGCAGCGAGATCGCCGGCAACCCGTGACGCTTGCGCCGCGGGCCGCGTTGGTATATCCGCGACCGCTTCGCGAACACTTGAAGGAGAAAGCGCTTGGCGGAGGCCGCGCCGATCAACTGGACAAATACGATGACGCTGCTCAGCGTCGCCATCCTGGTGGGCACCGAGCTCGTGGGCGCGGGCGCCGCTGCAGGCTGGGCGATCGGCGGCCTGTTCCAGCTTGGCGAGCCCCTTACCCGCTCGCTGGAAGGCGTGCTCATTCTCACCGCTCTGACCGGGCTCTTCTATTTTCTGCGCGCGGCGGTCGCGCACGAGCCGATCCGCGGCTAGCCGGTCGCGCGCTTGCCGCCAAGATTACCTTCCCAGATCGCCGCCGACGACCGTGGGGCTGCATCTGCGCAGCAGAAAACGCCCGAAGCGGCGCGCAATGCTGGAACGCTGACGGCGGAGCCCAATCGGCGAAGCGCGCTCCTGGTCGATTTGGACGGAACGCTGACCGACCCGGCTGAGGGCATCGTCGGCTGCTTCCGCCTTGCGCTCGAAACGTTGGGACGAATCGCGCCGCCTGCCGCCGAACTGCACTGGATCATCGGACCGCCGCTGCGCGGATGTTTCGCCGAGGCGCTTAACGGCGAAGGTGATCCCGAGGAGGCGCTCAAGATCTATCGCGGCCGGTATTCGGTCGAAGGTCTTTTCGAAGCTATCGTCTATGACGGCGTGAAGGAGACGCTTGCTGAATTGCGCGCCACGGGAACGCGCCTCTTCCTTTGCACGGCGAAACCCCTGGTCTACGCCGAGCGGATCCTCAGCCACTTCGACCTTGAGCATCACTTCGAGGCGGCCTACGGCGACGAGCTTGGCGGCCGCTTTCAGGACAAGGCGGACCTTGATTGCTCACATTCTCGAGCGTGAGAGGCTCGAGGCCGACGATTGCTGCATGTGGGGCGATCGCAAGCATGACGTCCTGGCCGCGAGCCGGCACGGAATCCCGACCATCGGCGCGCTTTGGGGCTACGGCGGCGCCGATGAGCTTCGCGCCGCGGGCGCGGCGGCCCTCTGCGAATCGCCGTCGCAGGTTCCTGCGGCCTTTCGGGCGCTTCCACGCGCCTGAGAGCGCCCGCGCGTCATGACCGGCAAGCGATCGGCGCGCGGATCGGGCTCGCAAGCCCCGATCCCAGCGCCGCCCCGAGCCGAGGTCCGACCCGTAACGCTCTCCGCACACGGCCTTTCGTGGGCGGACGACTATGCCTGGATGCGGGCCGACAATTGGCGCGAGGTGCTGCGCGATCCGAGCCGGCTGCCGGCCGACATCCGCGCTCTCCTGGAGGCTGAGAACGCCTATGCCGACGCGGTGTTGGCGCCGACGCTCGGCTTGCAGAAAGAGCTCAAGCGCGAAATGCGCGCGCGCCTCAAAGAGGATGACAGCGAGCCGCCGCAGGTCGATGGGCCGTGGGCCTATTACTCGCGCTTTCGTCCCGGCGGCCAACGCCGCATCTATTGCCGCAAGCCTCGCGAAGGCGGCGCAGAGACGGTGCTGATCGACGGCGATGCACGCGCCGAGGGAAAGGCGTTTTTTCATCTCGCCGGCGCGCGTCATTCACCCGATCATTCAAAATTCGCCTGGAGCTCTGACGACCTCGGCTCCGAGATGCTGACAATTGTAGTCCGCGACCTTGAGCGCGAGACGGACCTTGTCGACCGTGTCGTGGGGGCGACAGGAGACGTCGTGTGGATGCGCGATTCGCAGGCGTTTCTCTATGTCGAGCAGGACGAGAACCACCGTCCTTGCCGTGTCATGCTGCATCGTCTGGGGACCGCGCAGACCGACGACGTCGAGATCTTCGTGGAAGCCGACCCGGCCTGGTTCATCGGCATTGAGCCGACGCGTCTCGGCCGCGCGGCCATTATCTCGGTGCATGGCCACGACGCTTCGGAAGCCTTGGTCGTGGATCTCGATCATCCGACCGCTCCGCCCCGGCTCATCGCGCCGCGCCGCTCGGGATTGCACTACGACGTGATGGATCACGGCGATCGTTTCTTTATCCGCACCAACGCGGACGCGCCCGACTTCAAGATCGTCGTCGCGCCGCGCGATGCGCCGCAGGAGGCAAACTGGCGCGATTTCGTCGCCGCCCGCGATGGACGCTTCATCGCCGACGCAACGCTGTTCAGGGACCAACTCGTGCTGCTCATGCGCGAGATGAGCCGGCCGCATCTCGTTGTCTTCGACTTGGAAAGCGGAGAATCGCACGAGATCGCGTTTGACGAGGAGACCTACTTTCTCAGGCTTGAGCCAGTCTATGAATTCGACACCTCGCTCATCCGCTTCAGCTACGCGTCGCCGACGACGCCGCAGGAGACCTACGACTACGATGTCGTGAGCCGGCGCCGAACTCTCGTCAAGCGGCAGACGATGCCGCGCGGCTTTGATCCGCAGGCCTATGTTGCGCGGCTGGTCTTCGCCCCTGCCGAGGATGGCGAGAGCGTGCCGGTGTCGCTGCTTTACAAGCGGGGCGTGAAGCTCGACGGGTCGGCGCCGCTGTTCATCACCGGTTACGGCGCCTACGGCTATGCGGCTGAGGCGAGTTTCGCGACCAACCGCTTCTCGCTGGTCGACCGCGGCTTCGTGTTCGCGATCGCCCATGTGCGCGGCGGCACCGACAAAGGCTGGCGTTGGTACGAGGACGGCAAGCTTGGCAAGAAGCCGAACACGTTCGGCGATTTCCTCGCCGCCGTCCGCTTCCTTATCGCCGAGGGCTTTACCAGCGCGAGGGCGGGTCGTGGCGCAGGGCGGCAGCGCCGGCGGGTTGCTGATGGGCGCGATCGCCAATCTCGCGCCGGACCTGTTCGCCGGAATTATCGCCGACGTGCCGTTCGTCGACGTGCTGGCGACGATGCTTGACGCCAGCCTGCCGCTCACTCCGCCCGAATGGCTGGAATGGGGCGATCCGATCCACGACAAGGCGGCGTTCGAGACCATCCGCTCCTATAGCCCGATCGACAACGTGCGCCCTCAGCATTATCCCGCGATCCTGGCGCTCGCCGGCTTGACCGATCCGCGCGTGACCTATTGGGAGCCTGCCAAATGGGTTGCGCGCCTGCGCGCGACAATGACCGGCGGGGGGCCAATTCTGTTGCGCACCGCAATGGACGCGGGACATGCGGGCGCATCGGGACGCTACGACCGGCTTGACGACGTCGCCCGCCAATACGCCTTCGCCATCGCCTGCGTCGAGGGCGGACTTTAGGGTCGAAGGTCCAATCCGCTGGAGCGGTTCGACCCATAGCGGACAAACAGCGCGTTCTCACTCAAGGTCCGCTTGGCGCAAATAAGGGCAACTTTGTATTCGAGATGGGCAGGAGCGAGCGAATGAACTCCATGAGGTGGGCGGCGCGTCTCTTGCTTCTGCCGTTGCTGATTCTTAACTTCGCGCCGTTCGCGTATTCCGAGGAGCGCCCCTCGATCTTCCTCGAGGATCTCACGTGGACCGAGTTGCGGGACGAAATCGGCGCGGGCAAAACCACCATCATCATCCCGATCGGCGGAACCGAGCAGAACGGCCCGGCTATGGCGCTCGGAAAACACAACCGGCGCGTCAAGTTGCTTTCCGAGCGGATCGCCGTCGCGTTAGGCAACGCGCTTGTCGCTCCCGTGATCGCCTACGTCCCTGAAGGCAGCTATCAGTCCGCCGTCTGGCCACATGCGTTTCCCTGGAACGATCAGCGTGCCGGAAGCCGCGTTTGAAGCGATTCTCGAATCCGCGGCCCGAAGCTTCAAACAGCACGGATTCAAAGATATCGTCTTCCTGGGCGATCACGGCGGTTACCAGGCCAACGAGAAGAACGTGGCGAACAAACTCAACCGTGAATGGGCCTCATCGAATGTGCGCGCGCACGCGATTACGCAATACTACGACGCGGCGCAAATCGATTTCGTCCAGATTCTGAAGGGTCAAGGGTTCACGCTCTCGGAGATTGGAACCCATGCGGGTCTCAACGACACGTCGCTGATGCTCGCGCTTGACCCGAGCCTTGTCCGTGAGGATCGGCTTTCGAACGGATCCAAATTTGGGAGCGCCGACGGCGTTTATGGGGATCCGTCCAAGGCAAGCGCAAAACTCGGAATGTTGGGCGTCGATGCCATCGTCTCTCAAACGGTAGCCGCCATAAAGTCCGCCGTATCACAACATTGACGCGGGCCGCCCCGTCAATTAGCCTGAGACGAGCCGCGGAGGAGACCTCGCCCGCGTCTTGCGAGGCGATCGCCAATCCATTGGCGACCGACCGCTTCGAAGGCCAGAGGCCGTGTCGGGATCACAATTCATTGCGGAAAAATCAGAAGACTGAGGTAAGCTTGCCTCATGAGCAATCCTGCGCTTCCGCACGGTCTCGACCGTCGGCTTCCGTTTTCGCGCTCTCTACCGCCAGGCGAAGAACCGCGGTCGAAAAATTCTTTTGCGCGATTTATCCCGCGTAACCCATTGATAAGTCTCGATTCGGACGAGAGAATCCAAGGAAATCCAAGGAAATCCAATAGCCATAAATGAGGGTTTTCGCGGCGAAACGGCCAGGGCCAAGAAAATCCAAACGAATTGAACTGATATAAATAGTAAAATGCGTACCATTGTCTTTTGGCGCGAACCCGACCTGCATGCCAGCGAGCCTCGTTAAGCGCTACTCCTCCTCGTCGCCGGGCTCAGGCTCGGCGTTGGCGCCGGGGATGACGTAACTCCCCTTCAGCCAGCGATGCAGGTCGACGTCGGCGCAGCGCTTCGAGCAGAACGGGTCATAACGTTCGCTGCGCGGCTTGCCGCAGATCGGGCAGGGCCGGTTGCTCTTGTTCCGATCCGGTCTGCTTGGCGGTCGGACTTCTTGTCGTCGGCCGTCATTGAACGAGGCTCGCGCTCCAGCGCCGGTGGACATCATAGCCTTGTCCGCCGAGCAGCGCGACCGTTTCGGCCAGCGGCAGGCCGACGACGTTGGAGTAAGAGCCGACCAGCCGCTCGACGAAGGCGCCGGCGAGACCCTGAATCGCATAGCCGCCGGCCTTGCCGCGCCATTCGGCGCTCGCCAGATAGGCCTCGACCTCGTTGGGCGACAGGTGCTTGAACCGGAGACGGGTCTCGACCAGCCGCCGCCGAACCGCGCCGCCGCCGGTGACCAGCGCAAGGCCGGTAAATACGCGATGGCCGCGGCCGGACAGGAGATCGAGGCACAGCTTGGCGTCCTCGCGCGTCTCGCACTTCGGCAGGATCCGTCGGCCGACGCCGACCACCGTGTCAGCCCCGAGCGTCAGGCAGGGGGCGAGATCCGCCCGGCCAGCTGCGATCGCCGCCGAGGCGAGCGCCTTTTCACTGGCCAGCCGTTCGGCGAGCGCCCGCGGCTCCTCGCGCGGGCGTGGCGTTTCGTCGATCTCAGCGGGCAGGATTGCGTCGGGCCGCACGCCGATCTGCGCCAGGAGCGCAAGCCGGCGCGGCGAAGCGGACCCCAGCACGAAGCGGAGGCCCGAGTGCGGAGCGGAGCGATCGTCGCGCCGCCCGAGGGTCAAGGTCATTTGAAACGGTAGGTAATGCGCCCTTTGGTGAGATCGTAGGGCGTCATCTCCACAAGCACCTTATCGCCGGCCAGCACGCGAATGCGGTTCTTGCGCATCTTGCCCGCGGTGTGAGCGATGATTTCGTGGTCGTTCTCAAGTTTGACGCGAAAGGTTGCGTTGGGCAGCAATTCGACGACGAATCCGGGGAACTCAAGCAATTCTTCTTTCGACATAAGGCTCCTTGTTGCGGCGCGCCGCCAAAGGCGAGCGGAGACGGCGGCCCCTGACGGCCCCTAGCACGTCAGCGGCAGACTGTCATACCACCGCGAGGCTGTAAGATCGAATACCCCCAGCGACGTCCACGGCTCGCGCTTTTTTGGAAACTCAGTTTATCGGGGCGCGCGCGTCAAACCAAGCTACTTCAGCGCCGTGGCGTCTGATTCATCCAGAAATCCGAGGATCTCGTGGAAGAACTGCATACGGTTCTTCTCCAGCATGACCGTATGCGTGCCCTCGCCGAGCTGAACAAAGCGCTTGTAGGGCGCGCCGGTCAGCTTGGCGAAATAGGCGTCGGCCATATAGGTCGGAAGATCGGCGTCCCATTCCGCGTGAATGAGGAGGGTCGGGACGGTGATTTGGCCCGGATCATAGAACGGCTTTCCGGCGCCCCAATAATTGGTGAATTCGTATGTGACGCCGCTGGCGGCCCTAAGCCGCGGCGGATCCATTTTGCTGCCGACCGGATCGGTGGCGAGCGTCGCGTCCCACCAGTGGTCGAAGACGCCGGGTGGAATCAGCGCCGCCTTTTTGTCTTCAGGAACCCCTCGCAGCCACCGCGCTTTCGCGGAGTCCTTCGCCACCAAGCGGTAGGCCGGGATCGTATTCGTCGACGGCTCGACCGGGGGTTGGGCCACCCACGCCGGCGCGTAGAGCACAAGCCGATTGATCTTGTCATTATGCTGCGCCGTGTAGGCGCCCGCGATCGACGTGCCCCACGACCAGCCCATGAGATCCAGTTTCGGGATGCCGCGCTGAGCCAGAATGTAGTCGACCGCGGCGCCCAGATCCGCGCCCGCCTCTTCCGAAGTGGCAATCGGCTTGTTCGCCTCAGGCGCCTGATCCATTTCCGGTGGACGGGTCGATCGTCCGTAAGACCGCACGTCGACCAGATAGACGTCGAAACCGCTCTGAGCGAACAGGTCCATCATCGACACGCCGTCGATCGGCAGGTCGAAGCTAGTTTCAGCAGGGTACGTGGCCCCGTGAATGAAGAGCAGCGTCTTGTCCGGCGAGAAGGACGTCATGCCCTCCGCGTGCTTGTTGCGAACATAGAGTTTGACGCCCGGATCGGACGACGGGATCATGGCTTCAACGGTCGTGAGCGGCGCTTGTGCGAAAGCGGGGGCGGACAGCACTAAACCCATCGCCAAAGAGACGACTCGAAGCCTCATGACGGTCCCTCCAACGGCGAATTCTCTAGCAGCGCGGCTCGAAACGCCGCGCCTTGTATAAGGCGCGCGGCGCGCGAAGGCCAGACCCGGCGATTCGTCAGGCGACTGACGAGCGCGCCGCGTCCTTCGACTCGGCGAGCGGGGGCGCCGCGTCAGGCGCGCGCTTTCCCATTCTGCGTTCCTCGAGCCACTGCATGACCACATAAAACGACGGAACGAAAACCACCACGAGACAGGTCGAAGCGATCATGCCGAAAAAAACCGCCATACCGATCGATTTGCGCGCCGAAGCGCCCGCGCCCGTCGCCAGCACAAGCGGAAGAACGCCGAGGATGAAGGCGAACGAGGTCATGAGAATGGGCCGGAATCTGAGCCGCGCCCCTTCCACCGCCGCGTCGACAATCGCTTTTCCTTCGGCGCGCTGCTGGCGGGCGTATTCGACGATCAGGATCGCGTTCTTAGCGCCGAGCGCGATCAGGAGGATGAGGCCAATCTGCGTGTAGAGGTTGTTGGCGGCGACGCCGCTTTGGCTGGCGGCGACGCTGATGGCGCCGAGCGTGGTCAGCGCGGCGACCGTCCCGAGCAGAGCCATCGGCACGCACAGGATCACCGCCAGGGGCAGAATCCAACTTTCATACTGGCCCGCGAGAACGAAATAGACGAGCAGGAGCGCGAAGCCGAACACGTAATAGGTCTGGTTGCCGAGCTGCTTCTCCTGGAAAGACATGGCGGTCCATTCGAAGCCCGTTCCCGTCGGCAGAGTGTTGTTGGCGATCTGCTCCATGATATCGAGGGACTGCCCCGAGCTGAAACCGGGCGCCGGGCTGCCCACGATGGTCGACGACGCATAGAGGTTGTAGAGGCTGATGAGCGATGGGCCTTGAACCTCGTTGATGTCGACCACCGTTCCGATCGGCGTCATGGTTCCGTCGCCCGCCTTGACCTTGAGATTGCGAATGTCGTCCACGTTGGCGCGATACTTGGCCTCCGCTTGCGCATAGATTTGGAAGACGTGGCCGAACTTGGTGATTTGGCCGACATAGTTCGAACCGACATAGTCGGAGAGGGCGGCGAACAGCTGTCCAACGGTGATGCCAAGCGTCTCCGCCTTGATGCGGTTTACATTGACAAAGATTTGCGGCGCGCCCGCGCGGAATGTCGTGGCGACCCGCTGAAGCGAAGATTGCGCGTTGGCGTTGGCGACCACGGCGTTGGTCAGAGTTCTGAAGCAGGGCATAGTCGAAATTCCCGTTTCTGAGTTCGACCTGCATCGTGAAGCCGCCGACGTTGCCGATGCCCTGGATTGGCGGCGGGGGGAGCGCGAAGGCGAAAGCTTGCGGCACGCCCTGCAGGCCGCCGTTGAGGCGCTCGAGGATCGTACGGACGTCCTGCCCTGGCTCTTTGAGACGCGCGTCCCAATCCTTCAGGACGACGAAGGCGACGCCAGCGTTGGCGAGGCTCGCCAGATTGTCGAGAATGGATACGCCGCTGACGGTGACCACGTGCTCGACCCCGGGAACCTTGCTAGCCATCCCCTGGATCTGCTCCAGCACCCGATCTGTCCGCTCCTTAGACGCGCCGTCTGGCAATTGCGCAGCGACGATCACGTAGCCCTGATCCTCAGTCGGCAGGAACGCGGTCGGCACGCGCGTCAGTCCCCAGAGCGCGACGCCAACCAGAATAAGCGCCAGGGCGACCATCAAACCGCTCCGGTGGACCATGACGCCGATCAGTCCAGTGTAGGCGCGTTCGAGGGCGCCATAGACGGCGTTGAACCCGCGGGAAAAAAAGTTGCGCTGCTCAGGCGGCTTCGGCGGCCTGAGCCACAGCGCCGATTGTGTGGGCTTGAGCGTGAGCGCATTGACGGCGCTGATGAAGGCCGTGGACGCGATGACGAGCGCGAACTGCCGGTACAGCTGCCCGGTCAGCCCTGGCAAGAAGGCGGCCGGAATGAACACCGACATCAGCACCAGCGTGATGCCGAGGACAGGCCCAGTCAGTTCGTCCATTGCCCGGGCCGCCGCCTCGCGGCCGGGGATTCCCTGCTCAACATAGCGCGCGACGCCCTCGACGATGACGATTGCGTCGTCGACCACGATGCCGATTGCGAGCACGATGGCGAACAGAGTGGGAAGATTGATCGAGAAGCCAAGCGCCGCCATCGCTGCGAACGCGCCGATGAGCGTCACCGGCACGGTCGTCGCGGGCACGAGCATCGCCCGCCAGTCCTGCAGGAAGACGAGGATGACGATAAGCACCAGGATCGCCGCCTGGATCAGGGTCTTGTAGACTTCGGCGATCGCCGCCTTGACGAATTTCGTCGTGTTGTAGGGCACGACATAGGCGAGGCCTTGCGGGAAGGCCTTGGCGAGCTCGTCCATTTTCGCCTGGACCTCGTTCGAGACCGCAATCGCGTTCGCCTCGGGCAGAAGCGAGACGGCGATGCCGGCGCCGGGCCGGCCGTCCAGATTGAACGATTGGCTATAAGTCTGCGCGCCGAGCTCGGCACGCCCGACGTCCCGTATCCTGGTGATGCGGCCGCCGTTCGCCGAATCGACCTTGACGATGATATTCTCGAACTCCCTCGGATCGTCGAGCCGGCCCTTGAGGTCGAGCGTATATTGAAAGTCCTGCCCCTTCGGCGCGGGCGGCGCGCCGATCTGTCCGGCCGCGACTTCCTGGCTCTGCTGCTGGATGACGTTGATGACGTCCTGCGGCGTCAGTCCCCGCGCCTGCAGAAGGTTCGGGTCCAGCCAGATGCGCATGGCGTATTGCCCGGTGCCGAGCACCGTCACGTCGCCGACGCCGGGGAGCCGGCGCAGCTCGTCTTGCACATTGATGACGGCGTAGTTCGACAGGAACAGGAAATCGAAGCGACTGTCGGGGGAGGTCAGGACGACGAACTCGAGAATTGACGTCGACTTCTTCTTCGTCGTCACGCCCTGGAGCTGCACTTCCTGCGGCAGCGACGAAAGCGCCGCCGACACCCGGTTCTGCACCAGGATCTCGTCCTCGTCCGGATCCGTGCCGATCGCGAAGGTGACCGTCAGGGTGTACGTGCCGTCGCTCGCGTTCGTCGACTGCATGTAGATCATGTTCTCGACGCCGTTGACGTTCTGCTCGATCGGCAGCGCCACGGTGTTGACGAGAGTCATCGCGCTCGCGCCGGGATAGCTCGTCGTCACCTGGACGGTGGGTGGAACGACGTTGGGATATTGCGAGCTTGGCAGGTTAACGAGGGCGACCAGACCGATGACTACGATGACGAGCGCCAGCACATTGGCGAGCACCGGCCTGTCGATGAAAAAGCGCGAGATGGCTCCCGCCCGGCCTTCCGAGCTCATTGCTGATCCGTGGCGGCTTTCTCAGGGCTCGATACCGGCGCCGGCTCGGCTGAAGCCAGCTGGCCCCGCTGCGGATCGACCTTCGCGCCGGGAAAGGCGCGCTGAACGCCCTCGGTCACGACCCAGTCGCCTGGGCTTAACCCCGATTCGATCACGCGCAGCTGTCCGTCGCGCACCCCCGTCGTGACGACCTTCCTTTGAACGACGTTGTCGTCGCCGACGACCAGCACGTAGCTTCCTTCCTGGCTCGTACCGATCGCGTCGTTTCGCGTGAGCAGCGCCTTGTCCTGCTGGCCAATCGGCGTGCGCACCCGCACGAACAGGCCCGGCAGGATGGCGCCGTCTTTGTTGTCGAACAAGGCGCGCGCGGTCAGCGTGCCGGTGGCAAAATCGACCTGCGGCGAAGCATAATCGAGATGCCCCCTGTGAGGATAGCCCTCCTCGCCCTGCAGCCCGATCTCCACCGGGACGTCCGACAGTTTCGAGGTGCGCAATGCGATGCCGTGCTTGGCGAGGTTTCTCTGGATCGACAGGATTTGCGGCTCGCTCAAGGTGAAATAGACATAGAGCGGATCGGTCTGGATGATCGTGGAAAGCTTGGTTGGCCCGGAGACGCCGACCAGCGCGCCGACATCCACGAGGTGGTTCGTGACGACGCCGTCAAACGGAGCAAGCACCTGAGTGTAGCCGAGGTTGATCTTGGCGAGCCAGATGGCCGCCTGGGCGTTGAGGATGTCGGCCGCTGACTGGTCCCACTTGGACTTCCACTCCTGCGCCGTCGCCTGGCTGGCGAAATCCTGCCGGGCGAGCGTCGCCTGCCGCCCATATTCGGCCTTGTTGTACTCCTCCGTCGCCTGGTCGGAGGCGAGCGTCGCCTCCTGCTGGTTAACCTGCGCCTGGTAGATGTCCCGCTCGATGCCGAAGAGCTGCGCGCCTTTCTTGACCGTCGCTCCGTCGACGTAGTCGATCGAGGTGAGAAAGCCCTGCACGCGCGCCACGAGATCGACCGAGGCGAACGCCTGGGTGTTCCCGGTGAGTTCGAGGTATTCGGTCACCGGCCGCTGCAGCGGCTGCGCGACTTGCACCTTGGGCGGCGGCGGCGGAACGTAGGCGTTCTTGCTGTTGCAGGCCGCGAGCGTGATCGCCGCAATTGCAAAGACCGCCGCCCGAGCGGCGCGGCCGAGTGAGAAACGAGGCGGTCGGGTCGACATGAAGACGCGGATCCTGGAAGCGAGCGAACAATATCCGTTGGCGAGCCCGATGGCCATGGCGCCCCTATGATGCCTGACCGGCGTTTGAGCGCAAGAGGCTCGAATGACGAGCGCGACCTTGCCGCTACTGCGCCGCGCGCTCAAGCGCGCGATAACGCCTGACCGCGACCGGGATCGAGGCGAGATAGACGAGCGTGACGGCGACCAGCGCCTGCATCGGAAAGTTGAACAGGATGAGGAGCGCAGCGGCGACGCCGACCAGCACCACCGAGACATATTCGCGCGGCACGCGGCCGATCGTTTTGCCGGAGAAGTGCGGCACGCGGCTCGCCATCAACAGCGCCACCGCCAGGACATAGAGGCTTTCGATCACGGCGGATCGCGAGGTCGATTGGCCGAGATCGAACGCGTAGTGAAGGTAGATCGGCAGGAGGCCGACAATCGCGCCCGCGGGCGCCGGCATCCCTACGAAGAAGTTTTTTCGCCATGAAGGCTGATCTTCGTCGATCATGACGTTGAAACGCGCGAGACGCAAAGCGCAAGCCATAGCGAACAAGAGCGCCGCGACCCAGCCGAAGTTTTTGGCCGCGTGCAGGTTGGCGACGTACAGCACCAGCGCCGGCGCGACGCCGAAGTCGACGAAGTCGGCAAGCGAATCGAGTTCGGCCCCGAACCTCGAGGTTCCCTTCAAAGCGCGCGCGATTCGCCCGTCGAGGCCATCAAGCACCGCCGCGCCGGCGACCGCGCTCACCGCCCAGTCGATCGATCCCTCCATCGCCAGGCGGATCGCCGTCAAGCCTAGGCCGAGCGCGAACAGCGTGATGAGATTGGGGATCAAGAGCCTGAGAGGCACGGCCCGGAGGCCGCGACGCGGCGATGCGGAATCAGCGATCGGCGCCCGAGGCGGGGGGCCGATTTCGTTCATGCTTCAGCTCCGCTGAAAGGGCGGCGGCTCGACCTCGGCCGCAACCTGCGCGATCACTGTCTCGCCAGCAATGGCGCGCGAATCGACGCCGACCACGATATGCGCGCCCGACGGCAGGTAGACATCCACGCGCGAGCCGAAACGGATCAGTCCAATGCGTTCGCCGGCGCCGACCAGCGCGCCCTCGTGCGTGAAGCACACGATCCGGCGGGCGACCAGGCCTGCGATCTGCACCACGCCAAATCGGCCGGATGGGGCATCGATGACGAGGCTGTTGCGCTCGTTGTCCTCGCTCGCCTTGTCGAGGTCGGCGCTGAGAAAGAGGCCGGGGTGATAGACGATCTGAGCGACGCGGCCCTGGACGGGCGCGCGATTCACGTGGCAATCGAAAACCGACATGAAGATCGAGACCCGTTGCAACGGCGCCATGCCGAGGCCAAGCTCGGGTGGAGGCGCGGCGAAGCCGGCGAAGCTGACTACGCCGTCGGCGGGCGCAATGACCAGGTCGCTGCGAACCGGCGTGACGCGCGCGGGATCGCGAAAGAAATAAGCGCACCAAAGCGTGGCGATGAGGCCGAGCCAGCCGAGCGGCGCCCATAGCCACCACAGGATGAGCGTCGCAACGGCGAAGCCCAAGACGAACTTATAGCCTTCAGGATGGATCGGCGCGAGCTGGCCGCGCAGCGATTTGACGATGCTCATTGACCAGCGCTCGAAGACAAACCGCGCGCACTCATGGCGCCAAACGTCCCCAATGTCACGGCGCGGGCTGAGGCATAAGCCCGTCTGGCGCGAGATCGTCTTCGCGGCCGGCCTGCCGGAGCAATTCCTGCGCCGCGTCGACCTGCCTCTGGCGGCTCCACAGCGCGGCATAGATTCCGCCCCGCTCGAGCAGCTCCTGATGGGACCCGCGCTCGGCGATGACGCCCTTGTCGAGCACCAGAATCTCGTCGGCGTTGACCACGGTCGACAGGCGATGGGCGATCACAATTGTCGTGCGCCCGCGGGAGACGCGCTCCAGCGCCGACTGAATCTCGCGCTCGGTGAAACTGTCGAGCGCCGATGTCGCTTCGTCGAGCACCAGAATCGGCGGCGCCTTGAGCATCGTGCGCGCAATGGCCACCCGCTGCTTCTCACCGCCCGAGAGCTTGAGGCCACGCTCGCCGACCGGCGCATCGTAGCCCTGCGGCAGCGAGCGAATGAACCGGTCGATCTGCGCATTCTCGGCGGCGGCGATCACCTCGCCCTCGCTGGCGCCGTCGCGCCCATAGTGGATGTTGTAAAGGATCGTATCGTTGAACAGCACCGTGTCCTGCGGCACCATGCCGATCGCCGCGCGCAGCGAACTCTGCGTGACAGCGGCGATATTCTGTCCATCGATCAATATGCGCCCGGCGTTCGGCTCATAGAACCGGAACAGGAGGCGCGATATCGTGGACTTGCCGGCGCCGGACGGCCCGACGATGGCGATCGTGTGCCCCGCCGGCGCCTCGAACGAGACGCCACGCAAAATGGGCCTTTCCGGATCGTAGGCGAAGTCGACATTCTCGAACCGGACCGCGCCCGCGCTCACCTTCAAAGGCTGAGCGCCGGGAATGTCCTCGACTTCGGGATTCTGCGCCAGGATGACGAACATCGCCTCGACGTCGATGATCGCCTGCCTGATATCCCGGTAAACCATCCCCATGAAATTGAGCGGCTGATAGAGCTGCAGCATGATGAGGTTGACGAGCACGAAGGCGCCAACGGTCTTGGTTCCGTTTCTGACTTCGGCGACGCACATCAGAAGGACGACAATCAGGCCGAGCGTGAAGATGAAGGCCTGACCCGCGTTTAGAACCGCGAGCGACACGTAGGTGCGAACGCTCATCCGCTCGTACCGAGCCATCGCTTTATCGTATCGCGCGGCTTCCCGTCCCTCGGCGCCGAAATATTTCACCGTCTCGAAATTGAGCAGGCTGTCGATCGCCTTGGTGTTGGCCTCCGTGTCGCTTTCATTCATCGAGCGCCGGATGCCAATGCGCCAATTGGTGGCCAAAGTCGTAAAGACCAAATACGCGACCACCGTGACGCTGATCGCGGCGACATAGCGCCAGTCGAACGTGATCAGCATGGCGGCGACGATCATTGCGAACTCGACCACCGTCGGGATCGCAGTCAGCATCGAGGTGCGGATGAGGGTCTCGATCGCGTTGCGCCCGCGCTCAAGAACGCGAGTGAGTCCGCCAGTCTTGCGCTCCAGATGAAAGCGCAACGACAGGCGGTGCAAATGCTCGAACACCTCGATCGCCAATCGGCGCACCGCGTTCATGGCGACTGCCGCGAACAGGCCGTCACGGCCCTGCTGGGTGAACGCCATCAGGATGCGCAAGACCCCGTAAAGAGCGGTCAGCGCCGCCGCTCCGATCAGAACGCGCGGCAGCGGGACCGCATCCAGCGCCAGCTTGTTCGCGACCGCATCGGTCGCCCATTTGTAGGAATAGGGAATTGCGATCGTGAACAACTTCGAGAGCAGCATCAGCGCCACGGCGAGAAATACGCGCAGCTTCAGATCAGCGCGGTCGGCCGGCCAGATGTAAGGCCATAGGAGCTGAACGGTTCCCGTCAGCGTGGCCTGCCGCGTCGCGTTCCTGCGCGCGGCGACGAACGTTGACGTCTTTTGATGCTGCATTGGAACTCACGCGGCGCCGATCAATTGGATCGGCAAGCCGCATATAGTCGCTTTGAGCGCCGATGACATCCTCGGGGCCGTCATATTCTTTGGCTCGATCATTGTTCGCGAAGCAGCGCGCGCAGATGAACGCGACCACCTGCCGCGACGAATCAAGTCCGCGATTGTTTCTGGCCGGCAGTTATGCAGCAGCGTAAGCTTTCGCGTGGACGTAGCCACGATCCTGAAAACGGGCCGTGATGATTCGGTCAAAGCGTTTGCGGCACGTTAATTCGCCGTCTGTCAAGTGAAGAGCAGTTGTTTTTTTATATAAATTCAGCTTCTGTCAGACCAGCTCAATGTGAGTATTCAGCCGATCTCCATCGATGCCCTAGTTGAAGTCTTCATATCTTGTCTTGTGCTATGCTTTCTTTTGCGCTATGTGGCTCTCGCCCCAAGTCGCAACAGGCGACAAAGAATGAGAATGCTCGTCGTAGTCCGACGAGCAAAGAATGGCCTGAAGATGATCGTCAACAGGGCGCTCTCTCCGCAGGCCACTTATTGGAGTAACGTCAACAATGAGCGATTCCACGAACCACATTGAACTCGCCGCGGAGATTGTATCGGCTTATGTGTCGAACAATTCCGTGCCATCGAGCGAGTTGCCGTCGCTTCTCAGCGACGTTCACGCAGCACTCGTGCGTGTCGCGACTGGCGCACAACCGGTCGTAGTCGAAGCAGCCAAGCCCGCTGTCCCGCCGAAGAAGTCGATTACCAGCGATTACATCATCTGCTTGGAGGACGGTCGTAAATTCAAGTCGTTGAAACGGCATTTGCGGACCCAATACAACCTGTCGCCGGAAGAATATCGGGAGAAGTGGGGTCTTCCGTCTGATTATCCCATGGTCGCTCCCGCCTACGCCAAGGCGCGCTCGGCTCTGGCGAAGCAGATGGGCCTTGGCCAGCAGCGCCGGCGTCGCAAGTAAGACGGGTGGTTAGTCCCGGCCCTGCATTCCTGGCCCGCCAAGACCGAGGGGCTCAGGTACCGGACGCGGCGGTCGAACGCCGCGCTTCTATTTCGTGCCGAACATGCGATCGCCCGCGTCGCCGAGGCCAGGAACGATGTAGCCGTGGTCGTCGAGCCGTTCATCAATCGCCGCGGTCCAGATCTGCACCTCGGGATGCGCCTTGGTCAGCCGTTCGATCCCCTCGGGCGCGGCGAGAAGGCAGACGAAGCGGATGTCCTTCACCCCACGCCGCTTGAGGCGGTCGATCGCGGCGACCGCTGAATTTGCGGTCGCGAGCATCGGGTCCATCACGATAACCAACCGGTCGGCCACGTCCGCCGGGGCCTTGAAGTAATACTCCACCGCCTCAAGCGTATGTGGGTCGCGATAGAGCCCGATATGGGCGACCCGCGCGCTCGGCACCAGATTGAGCATCCCGTCGAGAAATCCAACGCCGGCGCGCAAAATCGGCGCAAACACCAGCTTCTTGCCGGAGATGGTTGGCGCCATGGTCTTCGTGAGGGGCGTTTCCACCTCGACCACTTCGAGCGGCAGATCGCGCGTCACCTCGTAGGCGAGCAGCATGCCGATCTCGTTCATGAGTTGCCGGAAGCCCTTGGTCGAGACGGTCTTGTCCCGCATCAGCGTCAACTTGTGCTGCACCAGCGGATGGGCGACGACGTGAACATTCGGCATGGGCGAGGTCCTGGCCACGAGGAAGACTTTGAAGACCTTGACATTAAACGAAGTTGGGCCGGCGGAGGCCGGCGTGCGCGCCATCGTCCCCAGCTTTGTCCGCGCCGCGTGGCCGACGGCCGCTTGGCGCGTGCGCTTCGCGGGCGCTATTGACGGGCGAACAGGCACGATGTCTGCTGCGTCGCAAATGGTTTCTTCGACCGCCCGTCCGATCAGCCGCAACTGGTCTCTGCCCAATATTCTGACTTACGCGCGGGTCGCGGCGGTCCCGCTGGTCGCCGGGCTTTTGTTCTGGCCGGATGAGCCGTGGGCGCGATGGACAGCGCTCGCGATCTTCATCGCCGCCGGGATCAGCGACTTTTTCGACGGCTATCTGGCGCGCGCGTGGTCGCAACAGTCTTCGCTTGGAAGAATGCTGGACCCGATCGCCGACAAGCTTCTCGTCTCCGCGGTGATCCTGGTGCTCGCCGCCAACCGGACCATTTCGGGCCTCACGCTATGGGCGGCGATCGTCATCCTTTGCCGGGAAATCCTGGTTTCGGGCTTGCGTGAGTATCTGGCGGAGCTCAGGGTTCCGCTGCCGGTCACCGCGCTCGCCAAGTGGAAGACCACCGTGCAATTCATCGCGCTGGCTTTTCTCATCGCTGGGCCAGCCGGAGAATCCGTCCTTCCGGGATCGATAACAACCGGGATTGTGCTGTTGTGGATCGCAGCCATAGTAACGCTCTACACTGGCTGGGACTATATGAAGGCGAGCTACGATCACGCCGGGAGCGACTGAGACGAGAATGAAGGCGCTTTATTTCGCCTGGGTGCGTGAACGCGTCGGCACGGCGGAGGAAGAGCTCGATCCGCCCCCGACGGTGGAGACAGTCGGCGACCTTATCGCCTGGCTCCGTGAGCGCGGTGAGGGCTACGCGCATCGCTTTCGACAAACCTGCGGCTGTTCGCGCCGCGCTCGATCGGGTTCACGCCCGCAGCGACGCTTCCATCGCGGGGGTGAAGGAAGTGGCGTTCTTTCCGCCGATGACCGGCGGCTGAAAGCGATGGCGAGCGTCCGCGTCCAGCGAGAGGATTTCGACCCCGGCGCGGAGGCCGAAGCGCTCGCGCACGGGCGAACCGACGTCGGCGCGGTCGTGAGCTTTATCGGCTACTGCCGCGACGAGGGCGGATCGCTCGCCGCGCTCGAGCTCGAGCATTATCCCGGCATGGCCGAGGAAGAGGTCGCACGCGCGGCGGGTGAGGCCGAGGCGCGCTGGCCGCTTCTGGGCGCGACCGTCATCCATCGCTATGGCCGCATCGCGCCGGGCGAGCGGATCGTTTTCGTCGCGGTCGCCGCCGCGCATCGCGGGGCGGCGTTCGCGGCGGCCGAAATGCTGATGGATTACCTCAAGACCCGCGCGCCATTCTGGAAGCGCGCGATACGCAGCGACGGCGCTGTCGAGGGTTGGATCGAATCCAAACAGGAAGACGACCGTTCGGCGGCGCGTTGGAGCGCCGCCGCCGACTGACGGTTCACTCAGGCGCGGGAGGCGACCGCACGGTAGACCAGCAGCACAACCACCGCGCCGATGACTGCGATGATGATGCTCCCGATGTTCACTCCCGTGACGCCGCCGATACCCAGGAAGCTCGCCAGAAATCCGCCGACGATGGCGCCGACGACGCCGAGCGCAATGTCCATCGTCATGCCAGAGCCGGTCTTGTTGACAATCTTGCTGGCGATGAAACCGGCGATCAGGCCCAGAATGATCCAGCTCAATATGCCCATGTCGAAGCCTCCCGTGCGCCGTCCGTCGCCGGGGGAATGTGCGGTATGGACGGGGAAAACGCAAGCCGATAGTCTTGGTCGTCATATCTTCGAATTGCGGCGCTAGGCTGTAGTCGAAGCAGAGGCTTCTTGCGATTTGGATTCAGGTGGAGGAGACAACGATGGCTTCCTTTGACGACGCGATGAAAAATGCGGTTCCGGGCGGCAATCTGGCGACGCCGATCGCGGTCGCCGTGGGCGCGCTGATTCTCGGCAAGATGTTTGGCGGCAGCTCAGCGCCCGCATCCGCGCCGGCTGTGCCGATCCCGCCGCCTGGGCAACCTGTGCCGACAAACGCGCCAGCCGGCAGCATTCTCGGCGGTCTTTCGGATCTCATTGGCAAGCTCAGCGCAGGGGGCGTGTCGCCGCAGGTCAATTCCTGGGTCGGCCACGGGCCGAATGAGCCGGTTCCGCCTGGACAGCTCGGTTCGGCGCTCGGCCAGAATGTCCTTGCCGAACTGGCGCAGCGCACCGGCATGAGCCAGCAAGAATTGCTGAGCCAGCTCTCGACTGTGTTGCCGCAGATCATCAATCATATGACGCCAAACGGCCGCATGCCGACGCTTGGCCGATCTCGAGAGGTAAGCAGCGCCCGACAAAAGGCTCAGCCCAATTTCCGCCGGCAGAGCGCGCAAGCAGGCGGTCGATGCGCGCCATCGACCGCCTATCGGAGATGTCAGACCAGCGGGCGATGAAGTGAGCTTGCGCTAGCCGTCGTGATGTCGTGCAAGAGATATTCGGAGATCAGTCCGTCGACCCCGCTGATAGGCCAGCCAGCGTGCGGCCCCAGCTCATCTATGACGGCGATTGCGGGTTCTGCGGCTATTGGGCGCGCTATTGGCAGAAGCTGACCGGCGACAGCGTCGAATACCGACCTTATCAGCAGGTCCTGGCGCAATACCCGGCAATTCCTGAAGCAGAATTCCAGCGCGCCGTGCAATTCATTGCGCCCGACGGCGAGCGCGCCAGCGGCGCAGAGGCCAGTTTCCTTACGCTCGCCCATGCGCGCGGCAAGGGACTTCTGGCTCGCTCTCTACCGCAACCTGCCCGGTTTCGCGCCGGTCTCAGAACGCGCTTATGCCTTTATCGCCAAGCGCCGCCCGGCCTTCTACCGGGCCAGCCTCATGCTGTGGGGAAGGGGCCACGAGCCGCCGCGCTACGAGCTGGTCTCGTTCCTGTTCCTTCGCCTGTTCGGGCTCATAACCCTTTTCGCCTTCGTCTCCTTCGCTGTGCAGGCGCAAGGACTCATCGGCAGCCACGGCATCCTGCCGCTCTCCGAACTGGTCGACGCGCTGGCCCCCCGTCTCGGACCGGAGCGCTTCGTTCTCATGCCGATGGTGTTCTGGCTGAACGACGGCGATCTCGCCATTCGGGCGGTGTGCTGGGCTGGAGCTGGCTTGTCGCTCATGCTGGTTTTCAATCTGCTCCCGCGGCTCAGTCTTGTTCTGATCTACGCGCTTTATCTCTCACTCCTCTATGCCGGGCAGACATTCATGAACTTCCAGTGGGATACGTTCCTGCTGGAGACGGCTGTCGTCGCGCTCCTGATGAGCTTCAGGCCGACCACCGGCGTTTGGCTCGCGCGCTGGCTCTTGTTCCGCTTCATGTTCATGTCGGGCGTCGTCAAGCTGATCAGCGGCGATCCCAATTGGCGGAATCTCTCGGCGCTCAGCTACCATTTTCTGACGCAGCCGCTGCCGACGCCGCTCGCGTGGTACGCGGCACAGGCTGCCGGCGAGCTTGTTGAAGGCCGCAACCGGAGCCATGTTTGTCGTCGAGCTCGTTCTGCCGTTCCTGATCTTCTTCCCGCGGCGATTACGATTTGCCGCCGGGTTCGGCATTCTTCTGCTGCAAGGCTGCATTCTCCTGACCGGAAACTACAATTGGTTCAATCTTCAAACCATGTTGCTCTGCCTGCCGCTGTTCGACGACGCGGCGCTGCGACGGATCTTGCCGTCTCGCCTTGCTCAACGCACGCAAGCGCGCGCGCAGAAGCCGCGACGCACGGTGACGATTTTCGTCAACACAGTCGCGCTGATGATGGTGTTCTTAAGCCTCGTCCAGATGGACGAGCGATTCGGCGGCAGCCCCCCGGGGTCGGCCCTGGCGATCGATGACCTCCTCGAACCGTTCCATATCGTGAGCCCGTACGGCTTGTTCTCGGTCATGACCACGACCCGCAACGAGATCATCGTCGAAGGGTCCAATGACGGCGAGCAATGGCGCGAGTACGAATTTCGCTACAAGCCCGGCGAGCTCATGCGCCGTCCTCCATGGAACATCCCTCATCAGCCGCGGCTCGACTGGCAGATGTGGTTCGCCGCGCTCGACGACCCGCAACGAGTGCCGTGGTTTTCGCGCTTTCTCGAGCGCCTCTTGGAAAACGAGCCGTCGGTGACCGGACTCTTGGAAAGGAATCCTTTTCCCGACAAGCCGCCGACCTATGTGCGCGCCGAGTTTTACGAGTACACCTATGCCGGAAACGACCAGGCGGCCGGCCAATGGTGGAACCGGCGATTGGCGGGACTCTATTTCCCCAGGGCGCGCTTGAAGACGGAAGGCGAGTGAAGCGGCCGCTGGCGTTTGGCGATACGTGGTCTTCGCGCAACTGCAAAACATTAGCCCGGGTGTAAATGCGCGCTTGCGTGGGCGACTTCGCCAGCATAGCGAGGGATCCAGGACTTTTTGCCTTTCGAGGGCGTGCGATCATGAAGCTCATCGTGGCGGTCATCAAGCCGTTCAAACTGGACGAGGTGCGAACGACGCTCGATCGGCTGGGCGTCAAGGGAATGACCGTCAGCGAGGCCAACGGCTACGGCCGGCAGAAGGGGCACACCGAAATCTATCGCGGCTCCGAATACAACGTCGCCTTCATGCCGAAAGTGCGCCTCGAGATTGCGGTCAGCGACAATGAGGTCGAATTCGACGATCGAGGCGATCCGGGCAACGGCGCGCACCGGCCAGATCGGCGACGGCAAGATTTTCGTCCTTCCGATCGAGCGGGCGATGCGCATCCGCACCGCCGAGACCGGCGACGAGGCGTTGTGACGACAAAGGGGCGTCCGCGCCGCGCTGGCGCGAGCCCCGGTTCGCTGGCATAACGGAACAATGATTCGTAGCGTGATCGCGGCCGCCGCGAGCGCCGACCGGACCCCTCCCGCCGACCCGGGATTTGGGGTCTATGTCCATTGGCCCTTCTGCCTGTCGAAATGTCCTTATTGCGACTTCAACAGCCATGTGCGCGGCGCGGCGATCGACGAGGCTCGCTATCTCGCCGCCTTTAAGGCGGAGATCGCCCATCGGGCGCAACTCGCGCCGCGCCGGACGGTGCGCTCGGTGTTCTTTGGCGGCGGAACGCCCTCGCTCATGCGCCCTGAGACGGTGCAAGGCGTCATCGACGCCATCGCATCCGCCTGGCGCCTCGACAAAGACGCCGAGATCACGCTCGAAGCCAACCCGACCAGCGTCGAAGCCGAGCGATTTCGCGGCTATCGGTCAGCCGGCGTCAACCGGCTGTCGATCGGCGTGCAGGCGCTGAACGACTTTGACCTCAAGGCTCTCGGGCGCAAGCACACGGTCGTCGAGGCGCTGGCCGCCGTGAGGCTCGCGGCGTCGCTGTTCCCGCGCTTCACCTTCGACCTCATTTATGGCCGGCCCGGACAGAGCGAGGCCGCTTGGCGGCGCGAGCTCGCCGAGGGGCTCAACTATGTCGGCGACCACATCTCGCTCTATCAACTGACCATCGAACCGGACACGATGTTCGAGCGCCTGCGTGACGCGGGCAAGCTTGAGCTGCCGGACGAAGAGCTGGGCCTCGCCTTGTTCCAGGCGACGCGAGAATTGACCTATGCGCGCGGTCTCCCGGCCTATGAGGTTTCGAACCACGCGCGCCCGGGCGGCGAGAGCCGCCACAACCTCATCTATTGGCGCTACGGCGAATATGCGGGCGTCGGTCCGGGCGCGCATGGGCGCCTCGTCACGGCGAAGGGGCGATTGGCGCAGGAAACCGAGCGGCACCCGGAAATGTGGCTCACCCAGGTCGAGACCGAGGGCCACGGCCTGGTCGAAAACGCGCCGCTCAGCCGCGAGGAGCAGGGCGACGAGTTCCTGCTGATGGGGCTGCGCTTAAGCGAGGGCGTCGACCCGCGGGCGTTTGAGAAGGTCAGCGGCCGCCTGATCGATCCCGAGCGGATTCGGAGCCTGGTCGAAGACGGTTTCCTGGAGCTCGACGAGCGCGGGCGCATTCGCGTGACCGCGATGGGCGCGCCGCTGCTCGACACCGTGGTCGCCGACGTCGCGGCTTGAGTTCCGCGGTGGATGGGGATCTGGATAACAGAAAACAAGTACAAAATATTGACATTTACAGAACGATCGGCTACGCTACTGCAGATTTTGAAAAGGCTGCAGGCTTCTGGCCCGGCTAGACCAGTAGGCGCTTCGCAACCCGTTCGCACCGTAATCCGGGGCCGGGAGGCTCCTGTGAAAAAGCGCGAAACGAAAAGGCGGCTAAAACCTTTGAAAACAAACAAAACGGCGAAATGATTGATTCATGGCTCGCAATGATTTCAATGACTTATGACCCGAAATGCGAAACCTTTCGTTTCGCGGGGCGAAACTTTCGTTTCGTTTTCGCCTGTTTCGGACCGCGTTCGCGCAGGAGGTGAAATGACCGGAGACGCTACGGGCATGGAAGGCCTGAGATTATGCGGCGCTCGCCGTCTTTGCGAAGGAGGCTTTTGGCTCCGCAAAAAAGTTGCGCAAAAGCGCAGTTAAGTCATTGTAATCGTTCGCGCGCGTAAACTTGTGCGCGCGCCAATCGCGTTCGAAGCTGGGAGCGAAACTCCTCTTAGTTCAAGTCCGGTCAGGTGCCCTTCCGGCTTGGCTTGCCCAGATAGCTCAGTGGATTGGCTTTGCACTTTTCAAATTCGGCGTCTCGCGCGGGAGCCTGAAGGCCTTGCGTCCGAAGGGCGTGATGGCAGATCGCGCGCGTTTGTCTGGCCTCACAATATCCGCCGCACTCGGCAAAAGATTGCGCCACGCCCCAGAGCAACAACGCCAAGGCGATCGAAGTAACGATGACGCTATTCAGCGGTCGTTTCCTGAGGACTGGCTTCGTCACCCGGCTTCCTCTTCAATTGAGTTAAATTTCAATTGGTCTGGGGCCGAGCTTGGGGGAAAATTCTGGCGCTTTTGCGATGTATGCCGCGCCTAATCAAGGCGCAGCCCCGTACGCCTATTCGGCGGCCTGGCGCGGCAGGGACGCCTTATCGAGCGCTTGAGCGAGATCTTCGATCAGATCGTCCACGTCCTCGAGCCCGACCGACAATCTGAGCAGACCAGGCGCAATGCCGAGCGCCGCCCGCTGTTCGGGCTTGAGCCGCTGATGGGTCGTCGTCTCCGGATGGGTGACGAGACTCTTGGCGTCGCCGAGATTGTTGGAGATGCCGATGATCGAGAACGCGTTGGCGACCCGGAAAGCCGCGGCCTTGCCGCCGGCGACCTCGAACGCCACCATCGTGCCGCCCCCTTCCATCTGCCGTTGGGCGAGAGCGGCCTGCGGATGATCAGCGCGGCCCGGATAGAGGGTACGCCGAACCGCAGGATGCTGGCTGAGGAAGTCCGCAATTCTGCCCGCGCTGCGCGTTTGCGCCGTGACGCGCACTGTCAGAGTCTCCAGCGATTTGAGCAGTGTCCAGGCGTTGAACGGCGAGAGACAAGGGCCAGTCTGGCGGAGAAAATTGTGGATGTGATCAGCGATGAACTTCTCGCTCGCCAGGATGACGCCGCCGAGCACGCGGCCCTGGCCGTCGATGTGTTTGGTGGCCGAATAGACGACGCAATCGGCCCCGAGCTTCATCGGATGCTGCAGCAACGGCGTGGCGAACACGTTGTCGACCACCAAGGTCGCGCCCGCCCCATGCATGATCTCGGCGACGGCGGCGATGTCGACAAGTTCGAGCGTCGGATTGGTCGGCGATTCGAGGAACGCCGTCTTGGTGTTCGGACGCAGGGCCGCGCGCCAGGCGTCGAGGTCGGCGCCGTCGACCAGGGTCGAGGCGACGCCGAAGCGCGGCAACAGTTCCTCGACCACATAGAGACACGAGCCGAACAAAGCCCGCGCGGCGACGATGTGGTCGCCAGCCTTGAGCTGGCCCATGAGCGAGGCGGTGACGGCGGCCATCCCGCTCGCGGTCGCGCGCGCCGCCTCGGCGCCCTCGAGCAGCGCCATCCGCTGTTCGAACATCGAAACCGTCGGATTGGCGAAGCGCGAATAGATGAAGCCCGGATCGTCGCCCTTGAAGCGCGCCTCCGAGAGCTCCATCGTGTCGTAGAGATAACCCTGAGTGAGAAACAGCGCCTCCGACGTCTCCTCGAAGGCCGAACGCAGCGATCCGCCATGGATCAATTGCGTCGCGGGCCTCAGCGTCTTGGGATCGCGGGATTTTCGTGGGCTCGTCATCGTTCAAGTCCTCTGCGCCGACGGCGCCTGATGGGCTCGAGACGAGGCGACGGTTTGAATGCGCCCCGATCTTTTAGCCCGTTGTTTAACGTGGCGGCAAGCCGATCGGCTCAAATGACCACGAGAGAGCTTGGATAGCGCCAGCCAAGCCCCGGCGTCAAGGCCAAGCCTTCTCTTACAAGTCTTCCCTGACAAGTCTTGGCTTAAAGGTTAGGGGGCGCTAACAACGCAAAACCGCCCTTTGAGGCCTGAGCTTGACCCCGCGCCGGACGCTGCTTCCCCACATCCTCGACAGTGATGAACCCGGCGTGGCGGACGCCCTGTTCTCCGCTCCGTTCGGCCTGTTCGGGCGGCAAAAGATCCGGGCCATGATCGGCCGGAAATTGATCAAGGCCGAGACTCCGCTGGAGTCATCGCAGCTTCAGCCTGCCAGTCTCGACCTGAGGCTCAGCAAGGAAGCCTATCGTGTTCGGTCGAGCTTCCTGCCCGGGCGCGATCACACCGTTCGCGACCGGCTCAAGAGCCTGAACGCGGAGCCCGTCTCATTGGCTGGCAAAGGCGCCGTGCTGGAGAAAGGGATTGTCTATATCGCCCGGCTGATGGAGCGGCTGGAGCTGCGACCCAACCTGTCCGGCGCCGCAAACCCAAAGAGCTCGACCGGCCGCATCGACATTTTCACCCGCCTCATCGTCGATGGGGGAGAGGCGTTCGACGAGGTGCCGCTCGACTACCAGGGCGAGCTTTGGTTGGAGATTTCACCCCGCAGCTTCAGCGTCCGCGTCAAAGCGGGAGTGAAGTTGAGCCAAGTTCGGTTTCGCAGCCGTCATCCCCAGCAACGGGACAGGCACACGTTCACTCTCGACGATGCCGAGATCCGCAAGCGGCATCTCGCCAGCCCGCTGGTCGATGGGTCACTCGACTTGCGCGAGGGCGTGGTGTTGCGGGTCGATCTTGGAGGTTTGGGCGAGTCCGTCGTCGGCTACCAAGCCATCAAGAACAGCGACGTCATCGACGTCAACCGCTTGCGCGGCTATGCGATCGAGGATTTTTGGGAGCCCATACGGGCGCGTGAGGATCGGCGGCTGATCCTCGATCCCGACCAGTTCTATATTCTGGCTTCGCGGGAGCGCGTGCAAATCCCCTCGGACCTTGCGGCGGAAATGGCCCCGATCGATCCGGCTATTGGCGAATTTCGCGTCCACTACGCTGGCTTCTTCGACCCCGGCTTCGGACAGGGGGGTGATGGGCGCCCTTCCGCCCGTGCAGTGCTGGAAGTGCGCAGCCGCGACGTGCCGTTCCTGCTGGAAGACGGCCAACCGGTCGGCAGGCTCGTGTACGAAAAACTTGCCGGCCACGCGGATGCGCTCTACGGCGCCGACGAGACCTCAAATTATCAGCACCAGGGCCTCAAGCTGTCGAAGCATTTCCGTGGCTAGTGGCCCGGGAGGCGCGCGCACATAGGCCAGTATGACCGTTTTATCTCAGAGCGTCACATTTCGCTTGGCGAGACGGCGCCTTTTCCTATATGAGGTCGGGGTGGCGCGGCGCCGGGAGGCTCCGCGCCGCGAGTTTTTTGGCTGGGCGCCGTCCGCCCGCCACGTCGAATTTCAAACCCACGTCGAGGCAATGGCTAATCCGTTCGAGTTCGTTCAGCAGGTGCGCGCCGAGGCCGCCAAGGTCGTCTGGCCGACGCGGCGCGAGACCCTCATCACCACAGGACTGGTGCTGATGCTGGTCGTGTTCACGAGCCTGTTCTTCCTCGTCGTCGACGAGGTGCTGCGAACGATCGTTTCTCTCGCCCTTGGCTTCGGGCGCGGCGGCTAACCTCGGCTATGATCCGGATCGCCCAAATATGACTATGCGCTGGTACATCGTTCACGCTTATTCCAACTTTGAGAAGAAGGTCGCTGAATCCATTCGCGAGCAGGCGAGTCAGCGCGGCCTCTCCGACAAATTTGAGGAAATCCTCGTACCGACCGAGCAGGTCGTCGAGATGCGCCGCGGGCGCAAGATCAATTCCGAGCGAAAATTCTTTCCGGGCTATGTCCTAGTCAAATGCGACCTCACCGACGAGGCCTACCACTTGATCAAGAACACGCCCAAGGTGACCGGCTTCCTGGGCGCGGACAAGAAACCGATGCCGATTCCCGATATTGAAGCCGAGCGGATCAAGGGCCAGGTGGCCGACGGCGTCGAGCGGCCGAAAGCAGCGATCCGGTTTGAGATTGGTGAAAACGTGCGGGTGGCGGATGGGCCCTTTGCCTCTTTCAACGGCGTCGTCGAGGAAGTCGACGAATCCCGATCGCGTGTCAAAGTCGCTGTGTCGATCTTCGGCCGCGCCACCCCGGTCGACCTAGAATTCGGGCAAGTCGAAAAGCAATAGCAACACAGGCGGCGCCGAATTGGCGCGAGGCTGACATCAGTTACGGCTGATACCGTGCTGCCGAGAGGCGAATAGCGATCGATCTGCGCCCGGCGGCGCAAGCGCGTCAGCGTCTGGATCTAACCGATTCGGGGATTGCCATCGCCGCGCTCGAACGATATAGAATGTCGCTACATAAGAGCGGCGCCAAGAAAAGACCATTTGGTTTTCTCGTGAGCGCCGCTTCCTTCGTTTTAGGACTAAGATTTCATGCAGTATACAAACGTACCGAAGCCAATACGGGCTACTGCACGGGCGCTTAAATATGCTCGCAAGTCCGCCCTGAGGTTGTTCGGTGCTCAATATCCGAGACATTGCACGATTTGTGGTCACACCGGCCGTTTCTTTTCTTACGGATACCCGCTGGCCGCTGATACGATCTGCCCCGGGTGTCTTTCTCTTGAACGTCATCGGGCGCTCGCCATCTGCGCTGGTCAAGAGCCGCTGTTCGAGGGCAAGGAGCTTCTTCATTTCGCCCCCGAGCCGAGCCTGACCGCGTTCATCCGCAGTAAAGGGGTCAAGAGCTATAAGACCTGCGACCTGTTCAAGACGGATGTCGACCTTCGCATCGACATCTGCAACATCGCTCTTCCGGATCAGTCATTCGATCTCGTCTTATGCCTTCACGTTTTGGAGCACGTCCCGGACGATCGCAAGGCGATGTCGGAGCTGAGGCGCATTTTGCGCCCGTCCGGCATGGCGATCATCATGGTTCCGTTGGAAGAAGGACTCGACGAGACCTACGAAAACCCGTCGGTCGTGTCCGCTGCCGACCGATTGATCCATTTCGGGCAGGAGGATCACGCTCGCTATTATGGTCGCGACCTTCGCGATCGGCTGCGCGAGGCGGGGTTCTCGCTCCGCGAGTGGGTGTCGAAAGAGCCTTACGTCCTCAAACACGGGCTAAAGCGCGGGGAACGGATATTCCTTTGCACACGAGTTCGAGTGAATGGCGCTGGGCCGGAATCGGCCCGGAAACAGATGCCCTGCGGTCCGGGCTTGAACCTTACGATTGTGGAGGGGACGTCAATGACGGTAAGGGAGCGGGTATTTAGCGCGTTTAAAGAGAGCTTTGACCTTGACGATGACACCGATACGTCAAAGCTGGTCTATCAGGACTACCCAGCCTGGACATCAATCGGCCATATGATCCTGGTCGCCGCGCTTGAATCGGAATTCGATACGATGCTGGAGACAGACGACATTTTAGAAATGAGCAATTTTGAAAAAGCCGTATCAATCATGACCAAATACGCAAAATGAGGCTCAAAGGCAGGCTATGACGGTCAGTGAGACCGAACAAGCCGTGCCGCTCGAGGCGACAGGCGGCCGGCCCGCCATCGGTCTCGTCTCGGTGATCGTGCCGCACCTCGACGATTACGACAATTTGGACACCTGCTTGAAAATGCTGGAAGCGCAGAGCTTCCCAGGCGACCGGACGGAGATCATTGTCGTCGACAACGGCAGCTACCGCGGCTTCGACGCGGTCTGCCGCATCGTCGGATCGCGCGCCCAGGTCATTGAAGCCGCAGAGCGGGGCCCCGGGCCCGCCCGCAACGCGGGGGTAAGGGCTTCACGGGGCACAGCGCTCGCTTTCATCGACAGCGACTGTCGGCCGGATAAGCGCTGGCTTGAGGAAGGCCTCGCCGAACTGCGCCACGCGGATATCGCGGGCGGCCACGTCGACGTCCTGGTTGAGGATCCGCAGAGGATGACGGCGGCCGAGGCCTTTGAGACCGTGTTCGCCTTCCGCAATGAGCGCTACGTCAAAGAGGTCAAGTTTACGGTCACCGCATCAATGTTCGTGTGGCGTTCGGTGTTCGACGCAGTCGGCGACTTCATAAACAGCGTCCCGGAGGACATGGATTGGTGTGAAAGGGCGTGGCGGCGGGGCTATCGTATCCGGTTTGCGCCAAAGTCGGTCGTCGGCCACCCCGCTCGCCGGACAATGGAGGAATTGAAGCGCAAATGGCGGCGGCTGACGCTCGAGTCCGCCGAAGGCGCTCGGCGCAAGGGCAAGGGACCGATCCTCGTCTTGTTGCGCCACACGGCGGCCCTACTTGCGGTCGCGCCGCATGCCTTCCGGCCGCTTGTCTCGAAACGTTTGAACGGAACTCGAAACCGCCTCATGGCGATCGTCGGGCTCGCCCAGATTCGCGCGTACCGCTTTTCGGTGGCCTATCGAGAGCTCACGCGGCGGGATGAAAAGTGAATTGCGCCGGGCTTGTCTTCCAAGTGGATCCAGAGCGCTACGGCCTTCCGATTGACACTGCTTTGTGGGTCCGATACCTCTCGATCTTCCCGTGGCGTCTTCAATTCCGGTCAAGGCTTGGAAGAGAGGCGCATACGTTCGGCCCTCAGAGCGGCCGCAAAGGTCGCTTAGAGTCGTTGCGGCCACTTCAACCAAAAACATCAGGGCGGGCTTTGCAAGGAGCAGCATTTTAGCCGCGCGTCGTAGCGCCGACGCGAGAGCCCGTCAGCATTTTGCGAATAGCGTTTCGCCAGCCATGCGAGATTGACCAATCGGTAGGGGTGTCGAGTGTCGGAAGTCGCGAACGCAATCAGCACCGCCCCCCGCGTCGTCATTGCGATTGTCGCGACAGACGAAGCCAAGAACCTTGTGGGCTGCCTCGGGTCGCTCAAGGCTCGATCTACCGAGAGTTCAGCGTCGTCATCTGTGAGAACGGCGGCCATGAGGCCTTCGAGCGCGACGTCCGGGAACTGTCCAAAGTCCCGGGGATGGTCGCGGCTGACGCCGAGGCGAATGATCGGCTGGGCGCTGCGGAAGGCCAGCGTTTCCATCTTGGCGCGGACCGGCGCGTGGTGAGGGTTCTCAGATCGCGCGAGAACCGCGGATATAGCGGCGGCGTCAATTTCTGCATCGCCGCCGCCGACACCGACTGGGATTTCATCTGGGTCCTCAATCCTGATACGTTTCCGGAGCCGGACGCGCTCGGCGCTTTGGTGCGCCGACAGGCGGAAGGCGGCTACGGAATCGTCGGGAGTAAAATTGTCTTCGTGGCCAATGGGCGGGTTCAGCTGTGGGGCGGCCTCAAATACTGGCCTTTACTTGGGCGGGCTCGGTCGCTGGGGCATGGACAGCCTGCCGAAATGACTCCCGACTTGAGGGAAGTTGAGGCGGACCTGGACATTGTCGCTGGCACGGCGATGTTCGTGTCGAAGGATTACATCAAGACTATCGGCGTGATGGATGAGGACTTTTTCGTCTATCACGAGGACAGCGAATGGTCGCTGCGCCGCGGAAAGTTCCGGCTGGGCTATGCGCACGACTCGGTCGTCCACCATGTGGCCGGCTCGACCTCAGGTTCTGGGGGACCGCGTCCAAAGCGGTCGCGGTTCAGCATTTACCTTTCCGAGAGGAATCGGGTGATCATCGCCAAAAAGCGATACCCCGCGGCTTGGCCTCTGTTCGCGGGCGTCGCGCTATTGGAGACCTTGGAACTTCTGCTTCGCTTTCACTCATGGCGCTCGTTCACCATCGGCCTCAGCGGATGGTGGGCCGGCGTGAGCGGGGAAACGGGAATGCCCGGGTTCATGCGAGCCACTCAGGGACCGGCTACGAAAGTCTTTTTGCAACGCGCCGATTCGTAAGCAACGCTTTCTCGCGCAGCCGAGGAGCGTCGGAGCACCGGAAGGTGGATTCTTTTCGGGCGTCAGCACGAAAACGAAGGATTTTTCTGGCAAAAGCCACGCTTTCGGATTGAGCGTAAATTGCGTGTGAAACAGCGCTGAAACGGGAAAAGGGTCAACGATGAAGGTGTTCGTTACGGGGGTCGCGGGCTTTCTCGGCAGCCATTTGGCTGACGCGATGCTTGCCGAAGGGCATCAGGTTGTGGGGGTCGATAACCTCATCGGCGGGGAACTCGACAATGTCCCGTCGAAAGTCGATTTTCACCAGTTCGACTGCAACGACTTCAATCACATCCAAAAGGTGTCGGAGGGCTGCGACATCTATTATCATTGCGCCGCGACGGCGTACGAGGGCCTATCGGTTTTCTCACCCCACTTCGTAACGCAGAACATAGTCGGCGCTTCGGTGGCGATTTTCTCCGCCGCGGTCGCCAATCGCGCGAAGCGAATTGTCTTCTGCTCTTCGATGGCGCGCTACGGCGCGCTCAAGCCGCCGTTCACCGAGGACCAGAAGCCGAAGCCGCAGGACCCCTACGGAATCGGCAAGCTCGCCGCCGAGGACATTCTGCGCAATCTATGCACCGTACATGGCGTCGAATATGTGATCGCGGTGCCCCACAACATTATCGGTCCCCGGCAGAAATGGGACGATCCGTTCCGCAACGTGGCGTCGATCATGATCAATCTGATGCTGCAGGGACGCCAGCCCATCATCTATGGGAACGGCAAGCAGAAGCGGTGCTTTTCGTTCATCGACGACTGTCTCTACTGCTTGAAGGAGATGGCGTTCCGCGACAACGTCGTTGGCGAGATCATCAATATCGGTCCGGACGAGGAGACGATCACGATCATCGAGCTCGCCGAGCGGATCGCCAATCAGCTACAGTTCAATCTCGACCCCATCTTCATGACCGGGCGACCGCAGGAAGTCGAGCACGCGTCGTGCTCTTCCGACAAGGCGAGAAAGCTGCTGCAGTACAAGACGTCGGTCGATCTCGACACGGGTTTGGCGAGCATGGTCGAGGCGATCAGGAGGCGCGGCACTCGCGACTTCAAGTATCACATCGATCTTGAGATCATAAACGAGAAGACGCCGAAGACCTGGAAGAACCGGTTGTTCTGAAGACGGATCGCGGGCGCCGCTGCCGTCTCCGCGCGCCTCAGTAGCGCCAGCGCTGCGCGCTGCTGATCAGAAAGTCGCGAAAGGCATGAACGCGCGCGACGTTCTTGAGCTCTTCGGTGTAGACAAGGAAGCAGTCCATCTCGGGCATGTCCGCCTGCGGCAGCAGACGGACGAGTCCTGATTCCGGCTGCACGCAATAGTCGGGTAAGACGGCGATGCCGACGCCGTGCTCGACCGCGTGCGTCATCGCCGCCAGATTGTTGACCGTAATTTGTGGCGTGCGGTGAGACTTGGGGTCGCGGCCCACGCTCAGAAGCGAATTAAGATCGTACAAGAGATGCGTCGCCGTCGGCGCGCCGAAAGCGACCAGATGGTGTTGATCGAGATCCTCGACCTTGCGCGGTTGCGGGTGCCGTCGCAGATAGTCGGCTGATGCGTAGGCGTGAAAATGCACGGTGAACAGGCGTCGCCGAATTAAGTCCGGCTGGATCGGTTCGCGCAGCCTGAGCGCGACGTCCGCTTCTCGCATCCCAAGATCGAGATCGTCGTCCGACAACAGCAAGTGCAGCTTGATCTCCGGGTAGAGGTCCACGAACTCGCCGAGCCGCGGCGCTAGCCAGTTGGCGCCGAGACCCAATGTCGTCGTGACCCGCAATTCGCCGTGCGGCTTCTCCCGGCTGTCGATGAGTCGGCTGCGCACGGCGTCGAGTTTGAGAACGACGTCGCGCACGGCGCCGAGCAGCATTTCGCCCTGTTCGGTCAGAATGAGTCCGCGCGCGTGGCGATGAAACAGCGGCGCGCCAAGGTCAGCCTCCAACGCCCCGACCTGACGACTTATCGCCGACTGGCTGAGACCCAGCGTCTCGCCGGCATGGGTGAACGACCCAGCGTCGGCGGCCGCCTGGAAGACGCGCAGCTTATCCCAGTCCATGAACGTTTCCTCGGCCCCACGAGGCCATTGAGATTTCGCTTACTTATTTGCCTGGCGCCGTCGCCGGCATATCTTTATTCGGCCGCCGCCCGCCTCGGTTCTTGGGCGGCGAGCCAGCGCTCGGACTCGAGCGCCGCCATGCAGCCGAGACCGGCGGCCGTGACCGCCTGACGGAACACGTCGTCCGCGACGTCGCCGGCAGCGAACACGCCCTCGACGCTGGTCGCGGTCGACCCGGGCGCGGTCTGGACGTAGCCGTTGGTCTTGAGGGCGAGCTGGCCGCGCACCAGTTCGGTCGCCGGCTCGTGGCCGATCGCGACGAAGACGCCGTCGACCGTAAGATCGTCGAGCGCGCCGGTCACGACGTTCCGCAGCCGGATGGCGGTCACGCCGCGCGGCGGCGTTTCCCCCAGAATGGACTCGACGGCGGTGTTCCAGCGGATCGAGACGTTGTGACGGGAGGCCAAACGTTCGCTTAGGATTTTCTCCGCCCGGAACGAGTCGCGGCGATGCACGACGGTGACATGGGCGGCGAGGTTGGAGAGATGCAGCGCCTCCTCGACCGCGGTATTGCCGCCCCCGATCACGGCCACCGTCTTGCCGCGGAAAAAGAACCCGTCGCAGGTCGCGCAGGCCGAGACGCCGAAGCCTTTGAACGCCTCTTCGCTCGCGAGACCCAGCCATTTGGCCTTCGCTCCTGTCGCAAGAATAATCGCCTCGGCGGCGAAGGTGCGACCGCTGTCGCAGCGAATGATGAACGGCCTCTGTCCGAGCTCGAGCGCGACCACGTATTCGCTCTCGATCCGTGCGCCCACGTGATCGGCTTGCGCCCGCATTTGCTCCATCAGCCAGGGTCCCTGGATCGGATCGGCGAATCCGGGATAATTCTCCACATCGGTGGTGGTCATCAACTGGCCGCCTTGCTCGAACCCGGCCAGCACTAGAGGCTTCAACAGGGCGCGCGCGGCGTAAATCGCTGCTGTATAGGCGGCCGGCCCCGAGCCGATGATAACAAGGCGCTCATGCTCAATTCTGGACGAGGACAACTCGACCCCCGGATACTGTCGCCGCCCAACAAGCCCATTCCCGGGTTGTGGCAGCCTCGCCCTTATATGGGGGCGGTGGTTCAGCTACAACGGCGGCTCAAGCTAAAAAGCCTGCCTTCAGCCGTGCTAGGCAAGTAACAACACGGCGACTCCGCTCAATCCGCGGACGGCAGCCGACGCATGACAAATTCGATCCGATCGTCCGCGACCTCGCGCCAAGATTCGATCTCGGTCATGTAGGCCGCTTTGGGGAAGCGCTCGAACCATTCGCGCGCCTTGGCGCGCGCTTCGTCGCGCGGCAGGCAAAAGGTCTCGCGCCGCCAGGCGTCCTCTGCGGCGGCCGCGTGAGAACGCCTGCTGCGCCGATTGGCGACGCGCTCAGCGAGATCGATTGGCTTCTTGGTCCCGCTCGCCATCAAGGGCCCTCTTCAGGGCCAGGAGGCTAGCGCGATTTCTGCCCAGTGGGGAGTTGGGGATTGCGCCGCGCTAAATTAGAGTTAGCGCCAGACAGGGCGCGGGGCAGGCGGCCGTCAATGAAGGCGAGGCCGATCGCAATCAGCGCGAAGCCGAGAAACTGCCGCGCGAGCAGCCGTTCATGTAGAAACAGCGCGCCGAGGACCACTGAGGTCGCGGGCGCCACAAGGGTCACCAGCAGCACATTGGTCGCGCCCGCGCCGGATAGAATGCGGAAATAGACGACATAGGCCAGCGCCGTGCAAAATGCGGCGATCGCGAATACCGACGCGACGACTGCCACGCTCGGGACCGGAAGCGACCATGGCTGGTCCAGGAGGAGCGCGAGGGGCACGAGATAGATCGCGCCCGCCGTCGCCTGTCCGGTGGCGACATCGAGGGGTTCAAGCCCGAGAGCGCGGACGCGCCTTGCGAACACGGCCGACGCGGCATAGCTCAGCGCCGCCAAGAGCACCGCGCCTTCCGCCCACGCGTTGACCTTCGCTTGCCCCCAGAGCAGGTCCGGTCCGATGACCCAGGCGACGCCTGCCATTCCGGCGGCAGTCCCGATGATTTTGAAACGGCTCAGCTTCTCCTCGGCCGTAAAGACATGCGCGACGAGCACAGCGAAGAGCGGCGTCGCCGCGTTGAGGATCGAGGCGAGGCCGGCCGCCAGATGGGTCTGCCCCCAGGCGATCAAGGCAAAGGGCAGGGCGTTGTTGCCGAGTCCGAGCAGCGCCAGCGCAGCGAGAGCCTTGCCGCTCCTCGGTAGCGCAGCGCCGGTCAGCGGGGCGCTCGCCCACAGGATGAGAGCTGCGAGCCCAACCCTCAGCGCCGCCAGGGTCAAGGGCGGCAGCTCCTTCACGGCGACGCCGATGAAGAAGAACGACCCGCCCCACAACAGGGACAAAAGAGCCAACAGGCCCCATTCGCGCGCCGTCATCGCGCGCTGCGCGACCGCCATCGCCGCCTCTCAAATGCCTGTCTCGGCTGCGGCCTAGCAGCGGACTCGTGGCTCGTCCGCCCGATTCCTGCTGTCCAATTTCAGCGGCGCGCGACCGGCGGAAAGCGGGCCATCGCCTCGAGGTCATCGAGGTCCATGGAATTGCGCACGTATTGACGCGACGCTTTCTGGAACGGCTGGAAATCCCAGGCCTGGATTTTGCCCCTGCTGAGCGCCGCGTCGACGAGTCGGCGCCGGCGCTGGCTATCGCGGATCCGCCCATCCAGTTCGGCCAGGTCCCAGCGTTTCCCAACTTCCGCGCGAAAATCGGCAATGACCGCAGCGCATGACGGATCGTCCGCGAGGTTGTCGCGCTCGCGCGGGTCGCGGTTAACGTCGAACAGCTGGTCGGGGTCGACGGGCGAGTGGATGAATTTGTATGCGCCGCGGCGGATCATCACGATCGGCGCGATCGCGCCTTCGGCAAGATATTCGCCGATCGCTTCGTCATGTCCTCCGGCGCCGCGGAGATGAGGCGCCAGGCTGCGTCCGTCGATGCCGATTCCGAGCGATTGTGCATTCCCGCCCGCGAGGTCGATGAGCGTCGGCATGAGATCGACAAGCGAGACGCTGGCGGCGACGCGGCGCGGCTCGAAGCGGCCGGGACTGGCGACGACCAGTGGCACGCGGGACGCGCCCTCGAAGAAGCTCATCTTGTACCAAAGGCCGCGTTCGCCCAGCATCTCGCCGTGATCGCTGGTCAGGATGACGATCGTGTCCTCGGCTAGTGCGGCCGAGCGCAAGGCCTGCATGAGCCGGCCGAGCAGGTCGTCGATATAGGCGATCGCGCCGTAATAGGCGCGCCGCGCGGCGCGCACCTGAGCCTCCGTCACCGGTTCGGCGTCCATCGCGCAAACGTGGCGCAGGCGGCGCGAATGCGCATCGAGCGCGTCCCCGGGCGCCGGCATGTCGATGTCCTCGTCGCGGTAGAGATCCCAGTAGCGCTGCGGCACTGCGAACGGGTCATGCGGATGCGAGAACGAAGCGACCAGCAGAAAAGGTCGCTGATCCTTCGATCGCGCGAGATCGAAGATCGCCCGCTCGGCCATGAACGCCGTCTCATCGTCGAAGTCGAGTTGGTTCGAGCGCACGCATAACCCCGCGTCTCGAACCGAGCTCATGTTGTGGTACCAGCTCGGACGATGGTCGGGGCGATCCCAGTCCGGCGTCCAATTAAAGTCGGCGGGATAGATGTCGGTCGTCAGCCGCTGCTCGAACCCGTGCAGCTGATCGGGTCCGCAGAAGTGCATCTTGCCCGAGAGAATGGTGCGATAGCCGCGAAGCCTGAGAGCGTGAGCGAAGGTCGGAATGTCGGCTGCGAACTCAGCCGCATTGTCATAGACCCGCGTGCGCGACGGCAAAAGGCCAGACATGAACGAGGCGCGCGACGGCGCGCACAAGGGGCTCGCGCAATACGCGCTGTCGAACACGACCCCGTCTCGCGCGAGCGCCTGCATATTCGGCGTGCGGACGAGGGGATGGCCGTAGATGGGCAGAAACGCCGGCGCCATCTGGTCCGCCATGACGATGAGAATGTTGGGCGCTTTGGCGGTCATTCGGGATCCTCGTTCGACCGTCTCTATCGCGACGCGGGCGCAGGCGCCCTACCTTTTTTCGGTTCCCGCCGGAGCCAGTCCTCTTGGCGAGTCAAAGAGGCTGTGGTAGAAACAAACCATGAACATTCAGATCGAGGCAAGCCTTCAGCGGAAGCTGGCTATCCTTGCGGACGCCGCGAAATACGACGCTTCCTGCGCGTCCTCCGGAGCGAGCGGTCGAAACTCGCGCGACGGCAAAGGGCTTGGATCCACGACGGGCTCGGGCATCTGTCACGCCTACACGCCGGACGGCCGATGCGTTTCGCTCCTCAAGGTGCTTCTCACGAATTTCTGCGTCTACGACTGCGCTTTTTGCGTCAATCGCCTGTCGAGCAACACGCCGCGCGCGCGCTTCAAGGTCGAGGAGATCGTGGCGCTCACGCTCGGCTTTTATCGCCGCAACATGATCGAGGGATTGTTTCTTTCGTCGGGGATAGCGAAATCGGAAGACCACACGATGGAGGAGATGGTCCGCGTCGCCGAGACGCTGCGGCGCGACCACGACTTCCGCGGCTACATTCATCTCAAGGCGATCGCCGGAGCGTCGCAGGACCTGATGGAGCGCGCCGGCCGGGCGGCGGATCGGCTTTCGGTGAATGTCGAACTGCCGGTCGACGAGGCGCTTGTCCGTCTTGCGCCCGCAGAAGGACGCGCTCGTCATCCGCAAAGCGATGGGCGGCCTTCGGCTGCGGCTTGACGAAACGAAAGAAGAGAAACGGAAAACGCCGCGCGCTCCGCGGTTCGCTCCGGCCGGCCAAAGCACGCAAATGATCATCGGCGCCGACGAGGCGAGCGATCGAGACATCATCGCCCGCTCGGCCTCGCTTTATGCGTCATACGGTCTGCGGCGCGTCTACTATTCCGCCTTCAGCCCTATTCCTTCCGCCTCGCAAAGCTTACCGCTTCGTCGTCCGCCGCTGATGCGCGAGCATCGTCTTTATCAAGCCGACTGGCTGATGCGCTACTACGGCTTCGCGGCGGAGGAGATCGTTGATGGCGCGAGCGATGGCATGCTCGACCTCGAGCGCGACCCGAAGCTCGCTTGGGCTTTGCGCAACCGGGCTCTCTTTCCGATCGACGTCAACCGCGCTCCGCGCGAGACGCTCCTGCGCGTGCCAGGCTTGGGAGCCCGCGTTGTCAAGCGCATCCTGACTGCGCGCCGGCATGTCACGCTGCGGATCGATGATCTCGCCCGTCTCGTCCACTCGCTAGACGCAGTGCGCCCTTTTGTCGTCACGCCGGACTGGCGGCCGACCGGCCTCATCGACTCCGCTTCGCTTGCGGCAAGCTTGCGAGTCGCGGCTCGCGTCAGCTCGATCTTTTTGCATGAGTTTGGGCAGGGCGCCGTGAAGATCGTTCGCCTGGAAGGCGAGATTGATTTCGAAGGTTTTCGTCGAGTCGCGCGCGCGGCGGCGTCGAGCGGAGTGGGGGCCGACGCAATCCGTTTTGTGACGGGGAACGCGGAGAAAGAGAACGACCTTTTCTCGGAGCAGGAGGCGCCTGAGCTCCCGACGACAGGCGCGGCGCTGCGCGTGCCTCCCCGTTTTCTCGACCTGGCCGATCTGGTTTGCCGACATAAGGAGCCGACCCGCTACGATCTGCTTTACGCAGCCCTCCTGCGACTTCGGGAGACGCCGCGCTTCCTGGAGATCGCCAGCGACCCGCTGGTGCGACGGCTTGAGGACATGGAGCGCGCGGTGCGGCGCGATCGGCACAAGATGACCGCCTTCGTCCGCTTTCGCGAAATCGATGCGCCGGACGGGGCGCGGTTCGTCGCTTGGTTTGAGCCTTCGCATTACATCGAAGAACTCACGGCGCCGTTTTTCGTCGACCGTTTCGCTTCAATGCAGTTTGCGATCCTGACCCCACGGACCTCGATCCTCTGGGATGGAACTTTGCGCTTCGGTCCCGGCGCGCGGCGTGAGGACGCGCCGCCGCTCGATGATTTCGCCGGCGCGTGGGACGTTTACTACCGTTCCATCTTCAATCCGGCTCGGCTGATGAAGCGGGCCATGCTCAAGGAGATGCCGAAGAAATATTGGGCCAATCTGCCGGAAACGCGGCAAATCGCGGCGATGTCGTCGGCTGCTCACCTGCGCGAGGATCAGATGGTCGCCGCGCCGGCGGCAAAAGCCGAGCATGGCGTCGCAAGAGTCGCCGCGCGCTTCGCTGAGGCCCGCACGCCGCGCGAGCCTGCTGACGCCTATGAAGCGCTTCTGCGCGAGGCGAAAGCTTGTCGTCTCTGTTCCCTTGCCGATTGCGCGACGCAAACGGTGTTCGGCGAAGGTCCGATGCAGGCGCGCGCGATCTTCGTCGGCGAGCAGCCCGGGGATCAGGAGGATCTTCAAGGTCGTCCCTTCGTCGGGCCCGCGGGCATGCTGCTGCGCTCGGCTTTACGCGAGGCGGGCTTCTCAGAGGGCGAATGCTATCTCACGAATGCGGTCAAGCATTTCAAGTTCGTACCGCGCGGAAAACGACGCATCCACAAGACGCCTGGCGCGCGCGAGATCGATCACTGCCGCTGGTGGCTGGACCGTGAGCTCGCCTTGGTGGAAGCGCCGCTCGTCGTCACGCTGGGCGCGAGCGCGCTTCGCGCCGTGGCGGGACCGTCGGCGCGGCTTGCCGACATGCGCGGACGGCCAATCGCGTTCGGCGCACGGACGTTGCTGCCGACGATCCATCCCGCCTATCTGCTTCGACTGCCGGACCCAGCCGCAAAAGAGGCTGAGACCCGCGCCTTCGCCAACGACCTGAAGCAAGCAGCTTTTCTTGCCAAAGGGACCTTGCAGGGGAGTGACAATCGATCGCTTCCGTTGAGCGGGCAACGGCTGGCATGCGCAGATCATTAGAGGACGACGCTAGCCGTCTCGCAGGATTCGCCGCGATCGAAGTAGGCTATAAACCAGTATGTTAATGTACTAATATCGCCACTTTAGAGTTGCAGAAAAATCAACCTAAGCCATTGAAGACAAGGGGTCGCGCGCAGAATCGCGCGCACTTCGGCAGAGCGCTGGGAGACTTCGGCTAGGGCTCCGCGATTGCGCCACGGGGGCTTCCTCGCTAGAGGAGGCGCCAACGCTGCTCCGACCGCACAGGAAACTCCCGGCAAGAGATCGATGAGCCAGTTTCGTTTGCGGTTCCCGCGCGCCTACCGGTTAAAGCCCGTCGGTCAGAGGGAGGAGGACGCTCTTTCACTTGTCGGGATCGGCGCCAGCAACAAAAGCGTACTGGTGCCTTATTCGCCGAATCTGGAATATGTCGTTGCGTCTCGCGGGGTCGGGGCGCTTCCAATCGAAAGCCGCGACTTTCGCGTTGAAACGCTAGGGGCGTTGCCGACTCTATGGGCGCGGCTGCGTCTGGCGTTCTTCGTCAAGAAAAGGAAGTTTCTCAAATTTGATGAGTTTTACCTTTTCTCCGCCGGCCCAAAAACCGAACGCAGACGTTTCACCAGATACAACCGCGATATGAGGAACATTGGCATCGAGTTCGATAGCGAACTTGTCGGCAAGCACCCGGAGCTTGTTTATGGGTGGCCGGCGGAGGCCACTTCGCCGTCTCAAGTGACGAATGGTCCCGCGGACGCGCCGGTGGCGGTCGTTGCCCATATCTACTATGAGGATACTTGGCCCGATATTGCGGGAGCGCTCAAAGGCCTGACGCTGCCCTTCGATTTGATCGTTACGACAGTTGCCGGGCGCGAGCGCCTGATCGAGTCGGTTCGGCGCAGCTATCCTCGGGCCCAAATTGAAATCATGGAGAATCGTGGCCGCGACATTGGCCCGTTCCTGGTCCTGCTCGAACGGGGCCGGCTCGATCGCTACCGTTACATTTGCAAGATTCACGGCAAGAAATCGATCGACGGCGGTCGCGAGACTTATATGGGCGTGCTGTGGCGGCGACGGCTGTTGTTCGATCTGTTGGGAGGGCCGCGCGCTGCAAACGCCGCCATCGACATGTTTGAGCGCGACCCGTCGATTGGGATGATCGGCCCGAAAGTGTTCCGATTGCCAAACGACAATTATCCCGAGGATCTCTCCTGGTCGGCCAATCGCCTCATGACGCTTAAAGATTGCCGAACGTATGGGCGTCCCCGCGGACAAGTTCCAACTCGATTTCTTCGGCGGAACGATGTTCTGGGTTCGCCCGGAGGCGTTGAAGCCCTTGAGGGACCTGCATCTTGCCGCCGACATGCCTTACGAGAGCGGGCTGATCGATGGCGACCTGCCGCATGCGCTTGAACGCGTGTTGCCGACTTCGGTTTTGGTGGCGGGCTATAAGCTCGCCGACAGCGAGAGTTATGAGGCGATTCAAGCGCGCGGAGGAACGACTGGGATTGCGCATTCGACTGGAGCAGGACCGCTAGCCGCGTCAGTCCGCGCCTGAACGGCTTCTTGCGCTAAATCGCGCTGCTTATGTCCGGGCGGCCGGACTGGCAACTCCGCCGCACGCGAGTGACCTGGCTCTGGCACACCGCAGGTTCCCGCAGGTCTGGCCATAACGGCATTACCGTGCCGCGCATCTCAGCAGGGACAATTCCGTCTGAAGCGCAACGCGCCGCCCGGGCAATCGAGCATGTGTCGGCCACTCGATTCCTGGGCTCAGTTCAGCCGGAATTCCGCGCCGACCGCCTTGAATTCCGCAGGCTTGATGAGTCTCGAATGCGCTACGGTCACCGAGTGGAGCAGACCGTCGAGCTCGCGCGTCCAGAAGTCGAGAAACTTCTTAAGCTCGGGGAAGTGCGGATGCAGGTCGTGCTGCTGCCAGATGAAGTTCTGCAGGATATCGGGGTGATCGGGCATGCGGTAAAGGATGTTGGCGGTGGTCAGCCCAAACCCCTCGAGCTGGCGGCGGAAGTCGGCAGTGGCCATGCGGGCTCTCCTGATTCCCAGAGTGCGATGGTGTCATTTCCAACGCATTTTGGCAATCGCTGGTTCCGCAAAAACCGTGCCAAATCAGCCTGTTAGCAGCAAGGTTGCTGAGTGCTAACGGTTTAGAACGCCGAAGCCCGCGAGCCCCTTGCGTTGAAGCGTACGCGGAAGCCTCACGCCGCCTTTCGCTTCTCACTATAGGAGCCGTAGAAGGTCTCACCGCGCTCGGCCATCCTGATGAGCGTATCGCCCGGCTCAAATTGCGGACCGTATTTAGCCGCGAGCTCTTTGGCGCGCGAGACGAAGGCCTTAAGCCCCATGCCGTCGATGAAGGACACGGCGCCGCCCGAATAAGGCGCATAGCCAAAGCCGAGGATCGAACCGACGTCGGCCTCGCGCGGATCGGTGACGATGCCCTCTTCCATGCAACGGGCGGCCTCAAGCGCCACGGTGAAGAGGAAGCGATCTTTGAGGTCCTTGACACTGATGGCGTCGGGATCGAGCCGCTTGCCGACGATTTTTGCCAGTCCAGGCCACAGGCTCTTCATCCCATTCGCCGGGTAGTCATAGAACCCCTTGCCGTTCTTGCGGCCGAAGCGACCTTCCTTGGCCGCCATCGCTTCGATGAGCTTCTCCTGGGCAGGATTGACGGCGTTCGCGCCGAGGTCGGCCTTGGCCGCCTGAAGGATTCTCCAAGCTTAAATCGATGCCGACTTCGTCGTTGAGCGCGAGCGGCCCGACCGGCATGCCGGCCATCTTGGCGGCATTCTCGATCATCGCCGGCGGCACGCCTTCCATCACCATTGCGTGCGCTTCGACCATGTAGTTTCCGACGCAACGGTTGACATAAAAACCGCGGCAGTCATTGACCACGATCGGCGTCTTCTTGATCGCGCGGACGAAATCCATCGCCGTCGCCAGCGCTTTCGCGTCGGTCTTCTCGCCCATGATGATTTCGGTCAGCATCATCTTCTCGACGGGCGAGAAGAAATGCACGCCGATGAATTGCTCTGGCGTGAGCGACGTTTCGGCGAGCGACGTGATCGGCAGCGTCGAGGTGTTGCTGGCGAACACGACGTCGGGTCCGACGACGGCCTGCGCCTTTTTCGTCGCTTCCTCTTTGACCGCGCGATTCTCGAACACTGCCTCAATGATGAGATCGCAGCCCTTGAGCTGAGCATAGTCCCCAGTGGGGGTGATGCGCGCGAGGAGCGCCTCTTTGTCCGCAGTCTTGGCGCGACCCTTGGCGATTTGGGAGCTGATGAGCTTGTCCGAATAGGCCTTGCCCTTGTCGGCCAATTCCTGGTCGCGGTCGATCAGCACGACATCGAGCCCGGCGTTCGCCGAAACGTAGGCGATTCCGGCGCCCATCAGACCCGCGCCGAGCACGCCAACCTTGCGCAAGTTCGTCGCCGGCACGCCGGCTGGCCGTCGCGCGCCCTTGTTGAGTTCGCCCATGGACAGAAAGAGCGAACGGATCATCGCCGCAGCTTCCTTCGACAACAGGATGTTGGCGAAATGCTTGCTTTCAACCGCAAGCGCCAGGTCCATCGGCAATTGCAGGCCTTCGAACACGCTCGTCAGAACCGCCTTGGCCGCCGGATAATTGTCGTAAGTTTCGCGGCGATAAATGGCGTTGGCCGGGGGCCAGATCATCATGCCTTGAGGCGAAAAAACCTTGCCCGAGGGCAGCTTGAACTTCGGGTCGTCCCAAGGCGCCTTGGCGTTCGGGTTCGCCTTCAC